>JAYRYZ010000011.1:0-154015 GCA_041916775.1 Rhodocyclaceae bacterium
CAGTGCGAGCACTTCGGGCAGGGGAAGCGGTGGCGCGGCTGGGGTGTTAACCGGGTTAACACCTTCGAGCGCCGACGCGGGTGGATCAGTCGGGGTGTTGTGTAAAGGGTTCTGGGGTTGGCTCTTTGGGGGTTCAAGTCTGGGAACTTACTTGGTTGTAATGCAAAGGGCTTAAAGGATAGGGGGTGCGACAGTTGCGGGGCAATCGTAGCAGTGTGAGTTTTACGGTGCCGAGCGTGCCGTTTGGCAACGTACTGGACCAGATTGCGATCACCGCGCGAGGTGATGCGCACTACGCGGATGTCCTGCAGGGAATCAGTGACCGAATGCGGTTGCTGCAGCAGATGACGCGTGAGCTGCCCGTCGGCTACCTGCGGCTTCAACTGCAGCGTCGATTATCGACGGACCACGGGGAGTCCTTGCGCTGGGTCCAGGGGCTGCGTGCGGCGACCGTGCCCGAGGCGCGCGTGCAGGAGATTATCGCGAGTTATCCGCAGACGATGCGTGAGTGGTTCACGTCAGTGCATGCCGAAGTGCGTTGGCTCAATGTGCAGGAGCGCCTTTGCCGCATGGCAAAGAAAGAGTTTTCCCAACTGTCGTCCTTCCTGGCGACAGCGTCATCCAGGTCATCCAGTCATGTCGGTATTGAATCTACGAACTTGAACGGAGAGTGAGATGGCTTCCTTGAATATGGTCCAGTTGATCGGCAACGTCGGTGCCGATCCCGAGCTTCGCTACATCCCCAACGGTACGGCGACCACGACGATCAGTGTCGCAACCACCGAGAAGTGGAAGGACCGCGAAAGCGGCGAATCGCAGGAACGCACCGAATGGCACCGCATTGTGTTCTTCGGAAAGCTCGCCGAGATCGTCGGCGAGTACGTGCGCAAGGGCGCATCCCTCTATGTCCAGGGTCACTTGTGCACCCGCAAGTGGACTGACAAGGAGCAGGTCGAGCGGTACACGACCGAGATCGTGGCAGACGAGATGAAGATGCTGGGCAAGCGCCCGGAAGCCGACGATCAGTCTGACGACGAAACCTACTACGCACTCCCTGCCCAGGGCTAGACACCGAGGCTGAGACGCACGGGACAGTTATCCACAGAAATTGTGGAAAAGTGTGTGCGTAAGCGATCCCTGCGAATCATTTGGGATATGCCCGACACGTATGTAAAATCATTGAGCCCGGGCACTGCCGGTAACTGCGCGTGTTCGGTTCATCCATTTCAAGGCGAATTCGAGGGGAGCACCATGTATTTGACCAACTTCCGGCTGATGGCCGTTGTCGCAACCTTGTCGGCCCTTGTGCTGTCTGGCTGCGCAGCCACCCAGGTGGCGATTAGCAAGCGCGATCTTGATGTTCAGACCAAGATGAGCGCGACGATCTTCCTTGACCCGGTCAAGGAAAGTCGGCGCACCGTCTATGTGCAGGTCCGCAATACCTCCGACAAGCCGGATCTCGATGTACGGAGCGACGTCGTAGCGGCGATCGGCGCGCGTGGCTTCCAGGTCGTCGACGATCCCGATCTCGCCTATTTCGTGCTGCAGGCCAACGTTCTGCAGGTCGGCAAAAGCAGCGCTACTGCGCATGAGCAGGCCTTTGCGGGTGGCTACGGGAGTGCGATCAATGCGGGCGTATTCGCCTCCGGGACAGCCTATGCGCTGGGCAACAGCAGCTCACGTGGCCTGGTCGGACTGGCGATTCTCGGGGCGGTTGCCGACACTGTGGCAGGGGCTGCAGTCAAGGACGTCTATTTCTCGATGATCACCGATGTTCAACTCAAGGAGCGCATTGTCGGCGGGGGAACGGCTGATGTCTCGTCGCGTCACCAACTCACGCAGGGAACATCCGGTAGCACGACGGTGACGTATGCAGAGCAGTCCGAGTGGAAGACCTACCAGACGCGCGTCGTCTCGACTGCGAATCAGGTGAACCTCGAGTTCGATGCTGCCGTACCCGAACTCAAGGCCGGGCTGACGCGTAGCCTGGCCGGGTTGTTCTGACGCTGCGCCGCGCAATGCCACAAAGCACGACACAAGTTGCATTGACGCGAAAGCATGAGCACTGAATCGGTCCCGACCCTCGCCCCGGTTCGTCCGGCGCTGCGCCGACTGGTCACGCGCGCGGTGAGCGACGGGCGGCGCCTGGGGCTCTCGGTTGCCCCGGTGGATGATTCCTCGGCAATCCTGCGCGGGCTGAAGCCGATCTGGTTCGGGCCGCGTCATCAATGGTTGTTCTCTGGCGAGCAGCATGACGTAGGGCTGGCCGATTCGATCCGAACGGCCTTCCGGCAGCGGCCGCTGGTCGACCTGCAGGGGCTCGAGGCGGTTCTGCGTGGCGCGATCGAGGCGCCCTCCCCCACTTACTTCACCGAAGTGCTCGACGTGCAGATCCTTCCGCTCGAGCAAGGGGGTTTTGCGGTCAGCAGTGTCTTCGATCTCTACCTGGTCGCGGCGATGCGCGCGCTGCAGGGGCGCTTTCATCGCTACGCGGCTGCATGGCAGGTGGCCGGTCCGGTCGATCGTATTCTTGAGACCCTACAACGGGTTGCCGGTATCGATCCGGTTTTCGTGTTCGTGCATGAACAGCCGATGCGTCTTGAGGATCTGGTCTCGAAGCCGAAGGCCGAGATGCCGATCTCCGTACCGGGCGCCGCGCCCGCGTTTGGGGATGGCGGTGGCGAGCGCGAGATGACCGGTAGCGGATTTCTGTCATCGATCGGCTCACCCATGGTGCGTTTCGAGGTCGATGAGGACGTGCTCGGCCGAGCGATCACGCACTGCGGGCTCTATGACTATCAGGCCGACGGGGTACGCCACCTGCTCGGGCGAAGCTCGGCCTTGCTCGGCGATGACATGGGTTTGGGCAAGAGTCGCCAGGCGGTCGTGGCGAGCCGGATCGCGGCCGGCCGCGGGCGGATTCTGGTCGTATGTCCGGCCTCACTACGGATCAACTGGGTGCGCGAAATCCAGGGCGTGTTTCCGAAGGATCGGGTCGGGATGGTCGGCGAAGACCGGTTGGAGATGCTGCAGGCCTGTCGCTGGGTCGTGAGCAACTACGAGCGGCTCGGTGGGCTTGTGCGCGAGTCAGGCCTGTCGTTCGAGGTCATGGTGGTCGACGAGGCGCACTACCTGAAGGAATTCCAGGCGGGCCGCACGCGCAACGCCTTCCTCCTCGCCGATCGGATCCATCGGCGCTTCCTCCTCACCGGCACGCCGATCCTGAGCCGCGAGGTGGAGGTCCATACCCTGCTGCGGATCTCCGGTCATCCGGTGGGTCATCTCGATCTGAACGCTTTCCGCAAGCAGTATGCCGGCAGTCCCGAGGGGCGCGCGGCGCTCGCCGAAGTGCTTTCGGACTGGATGCTCAGACGGCCGAAGTCGGTGCTGAAGAACCTGGGCTTGAAGACCCGGCAGTTCCGATTTGTCCAACCGGCTGAAGGACTGGAGCAGTACCGCAAGATCATGGCCGACGGGACGCTGACGGTCATGCCCAAGATCGTTAAGTTGAGGCAGTTACTCGAAGCCATGAAGCTCGAGTTCGTGATCGAAACCCTGCAGTCGCTCGGTGAGGACGACAAGATCATCGTGTTCTGCGAGTACATGGAGACGGTCGATGCGCTCAAGGCCGCACTGACCGAAGTGCGAATCGGCACGGTGTCATTGGTGGGTGCCGATCCGATGAAGAAACGCCAGGCGGCGGTGGACGCATTCCAGGGTGACGCTGCGACCAGGGTGTTCATCGGCACGACCTCGGCTGCAGGCGTCGGGATCACGCTCACGGCCGCGAACTACGTGCTGTTCGTGTCTCAGCCGTGGACGCCGGCCGTGATGCGTCAGGCCGAAGATCGGGCTTACCGCAATGGGCAGACGCGCGACGTCATCGTGATCGTGCCGATCGTGTCCGATACCATTGACCAGGACATCATGCGACTGCTCGACTCGAAGTCGGCCCTCGAGGCGGACACCGTGGAACGGGCCGTCGCTGCGCGCCTGGGCCGGGCCGCAGCTTAGGCCTCACGCGACGAGCCGGTAGCCGCGGCGCGCTCGCACCTTTGCCAGCGCCTGCAGGGCTTTTTGAACCTCGTCCTCGGTGTCGAAGAGGTCGGTCGCCATGCCGCCCAGCCGGGTGCCCTTGCCGCCCCAACAGCGATGAATGATGAGCTGACCAAACAAGTCGCGGCCAAGCCGCGCCTGGTAGTAGCGCGTGTCGGTTTCCCAGCGGACAGGTTCAAGCAGCATCTTGATGCACGGTTTGTGCCGGCCCCTGTCTGCGTGTCCGGAAGTCCTCAAGCGCGGTACGGCCGGCGTCCGTGAGCGTCCATTGCATGATCACCGACGGGTCGGGTTCGACCCGTGTCAACATGCCGGCGCGCTGAAGCCGGAAGACCGCATCGCGTCGACGGGTGTTGGCCAAGGTGGCATGCGCACCCCATCTCACGGCCCCTTCGCTAAGGGCGGTCTCGAGGATGACAGCTTGGTTGGGTGTGATCTTCGCAATCGGGATGATCTTCATGCCTTCTTCCCCGCTTGCATGGCGGTGACCAATGACTTGTTCTGGGCCTCGAGCGCCTCGAGTTTTCCGGTTTGGCGTGCCAGGGCTTCGCGGGCTTCGCGCGTTTCCTTTACCGCGGCGTCGCGGGCGCTCTGCGCTGCGATGAGCATTTCACCGCAGCGATGGGTTTCGGTCGCCATGCGCTTCTTCTGTTCAGCGAAGCTGGTCTCTGTGGCGGCACCCTGAGCCTTGAGGTCGGCGACCTCCTGGCGCAGCCGATCGACGACTTCAGCATGTTGTTGCCGCGTTTGATCGAGCTCACCCGCGAGCCGCGCTGTCCGTTCGTTCGCGGTCGCGAGTTCGACCTGATGCTGTTCTTGCACCGCGGCCAACTGGCGCGCCTGTGCGGCCAGGCGCTCGTTCAGTTGGGCGATCTCGATCGCCTGTGCGTGGTTTTGCTGATGCGCTGCTTCAAGCGCGAGCTCGAGCTCGTCACGTTCGCTGCGCGCCTGATCGAGGGCGGCATCCAGCTCTTCGACCGTTGCGGCGGCGTCGGCCAACTCCCGTTCGGCTTGCTCGCGCTGATCGCCGGCCGATCGCACCACTTCCGCGACGCGCCTCTCAGCCGCCTTGACGGCCTTGTCGTTGAGACTCGTGGCCAATGTCAGCAACTGATCGGTCAGCGCCTTCGAGACCCTCGCGATTTCGTCGGCGACCTCGACCGGCAGATCGATCACCGGTTCGTTTGCGGCGCTCGCCTGACGGGCGATGTGCTCGTCCCAGACCTGCTTGAGGCGGGTCGGATTCCCGCCGCCGACCCGCTCGCGCAACGCGAACCCGGTGACGCGGCGACCGGTTTCGATCAGCTTCTGCGCGGCCTCGAGGATCTGTTCGTCGGTGTATTCAGCGGGGCGCATGGTCGGCTCCTGATGATGGGTGACTCAAATCATAGCGCTGTGCCTCCCAAAAAGCAATAAATGAACATACATACAAACAAACTAACAAACTAATTCTATAGCTCGATCAAGAGGCAGACCCGCATTGATTCCGAAGGGGTATCCGAATAAGCTAACCACTACCGCCTGTCATCGGTTGCTACGGTGGTCATCAACCCGAGGAGATTGAGAGATGGCGTCGAAACCGACGAACCCGTTCGCTGAGCCAGGATCCATACAGCGCTTCCGGCACAAGCATCAAATGAATCAGAATGCGTTCTGGTCCCGGCTGGGGGTTACCCAGTCGGGCGGATCCCGCTATGAGAACGGGCGCAACATTCCGAGCGCGATCGTGATGCTGCTCGCCATCACCTACGGTACGGATCGAGGTTCGGAGAAGATGGTTGAAAAGCTCAGGGACTGGAAGGTTTGAGCGCGTGGATTGATGGCTTCAGCTAAACTGTACAAATGTTCAGTTATCCGAGCGTTTCGCCATGCAAGCACGCCATCAAACCTGCCCACACTGTCATACGCCGATTGCCATTGACCGCTTCGAGTTTGCCAGCGACGGTATGAACAACTACTGCGTCTGTCCTGAGTGCGACTACACCTGGTGCGTGACGGGCACCCACGGGGCACCGCACATGCCAGAAATGATCGAGCCTGAGACAGGCGAGACGGATACCGGTCAAATCACGCGCAATGCAGATTCGTCCCCAGTCGTCTGACGTAGGTCTGCGGTCGGCGTGGCCCCGGAAACCCTCCAGCGCTTCGACCGGCCTCGTTGCGTGGGCTTATGATGAGGCGTAGGCGGTGACGGCTTGTCACTCATCCAATGCTGATAATGGAGACGACTATGATGTTGCGAATCCGGACGTGGCTGGCCAACTGGCTGCGTCCGCAGGCGCAGATCGATCCGGGGCAGCTCACAACACTCCCCAGCGACGGCGAGCTTAGCGGCGCGCTGGCCGGCGCAGTGCTTGCGGACCTGATTCGCGAACGGCGTGCCGAGCGGCGCTGGCGTGCCATACGGCGCACCGGTATTGCCGTTCTGTTTGTCGGCGGCCTGCTCTTCTATGGCTATACGTACCTGAGCGCGACGGGATCGTCTGGACTCTTCGAGCGTGCGCCTGAACAGGGCTCACTCGGGGTGATCCGAGTGTCCGGTCCCATCGGCGCCGATCGTGCCGCGTCGGCCAGGAATGTGATTCCCCAGTTACGGCGTGCCTTCGAGTCCGACCGAATCCGTGCCGTGGTGATCCAGATCGACTCTCCGGGCGGTGCCCCGCTCGAGGCCGAGCGCATCAACACGTTTGTGCGCGAGATCCGGAGCACACACCCCAAGCCCGTCTACGCCGTCATCGAGAACATCGGCGCAAGCGCGGCCTACATGATTGCATTGCAGGCGGACGAGATCTGGGCGGGCCGGTATAGCCTGGTGGGCTCGATCGGCGCCATGCTCGGGAGTTGGGATGTGCATCGCGTCTTGGAGCGGATGGATGTCGAGCGGCGCGTCTTTGCGAGCGGTGAGTTGAAGACGATGCTCGATCCTTTCCTGCCCACAACCGACGAGGCGACGGACAAGGCGCAGTCGATGGTCGATGCGGTGGGCCGCATGTTTGCCGACGAGGTTCGAGGCGCGCGCGGAGCGCGCCTTGTCGCCTCGAGCATCGATTCGGGCGAGGTGTGGAACGGCGAAGAGGCAAAGGCCCTGGGTTTGATTGATGAGATTGGCACGCTCGAGGCGCTGCAGGCAAAGCTCGACGATGCCCCGATCCGCGTGTTCGAGCGCAGCGGGCCGTTTGGGTTTTCGGGGGCGGTGACCGAGTGGAGTGCGATCATCGCTCGCGACGCCGTCGAATCCGTGCTCGAGCAGCCCATGCGGCTCCAATAACACGATCTTGACGCACGCTAGGTTTTGTGCTGCAATCAAATTGCATTTTTTGGCCCCTGTGGCTCGCGTCCGGTCGCGTCAACCCGGTTCCTTCAACACGGTAAGCCTTGTGACCGTGTCGCATCTTCGGATGTGAGGCATTTTTTCTAACCCTTGCGGGGACATTGTCCCTGGGGGTCAATCGCCTCCGCACTTTCTGACGTGGAGGTTGTCAATGGCAATGAGTTCGTCCGATCTGTTCCTGCTTCGCGCAGGGCTGGTCGAGGCTGGCATGAAAGACGAAGCGGCCGAGAAGGTTGCAATTGCGATGGAGGGCGCCGTGGCGCTTACGATTGACCAAGTGATGCAGAAGTGGGCTACCGAGGTCAAGCAGGACATCGCTGCGCTCCGGGTTGAAGTCAAACACGACATGGAGATCGTCAAGAGGGACATGACGATCCGCCTGGGTCTGATGATCTTCGCAGCCGTTGGGCTAGTCCTGAGCGGCATGCGGCTCTTCATGTAGGTTTTTCGAGCCCGACTGGGCATCCCTTACGCGCCTTGTGCGCACACCCCGCGGGGAGATCACTCTCCCCAATGGCGGAGATGGTCTCCCCTTTTCTTTCTGGAGATCATCATGATGCTGTTTCTATTTTCAATCGGCCGTCTTGTGCGCGATACTTGTATCGCACTCAACAGGAGACTCAGAATGCCGATCTCGATCCGACTGCCTGCCGATCTTGAGGCTCGACTCGACGCGCTCGCGAAAGAAACTGGTCGAAGCAAGACCTTTTATGTCGTTGAGGCGATCAAGCGTGAGCTTGAGGATCTTGAGGATCTCTATATCGCCGAGAAGCGCTTGATCGACATTCGTGCCGGGCGTACTCAGCCTATCCCGCTCGAAGAGGTGATGAAGCAATATGGCATGGAAGGTTGAACTTGACCCCGCCGCCGCGCGCGAGCTGAGCAAGATTGACCACCAACATGCCCGCCGTATTCTGCGCTTTTTGACAGAGCGGGTCGCCCCGCTGGATGATCCTCGTAGTCTTGGCGAAGCCCTCAAGGGCTCTCGTCTCGGAGAATTCTGGAAGTATCGCATCGGTGACTACCGGGTGATCGCAAGCATCGAAGACGGTGTATTGCGCATCACCGTGGTCTCGGTTGGACATCGGCGAGAGATTTACCGTTAAAACCGCCCTCACCCGGGCATCCCTTACGCGCCTTGTGCGCACACCCCTCGGGGAGATCACTCTCCCCCAATGGTGGAGATGGTCTCCCCTTTTCTTTTGGAGATCATCATGGAAACCACCACTCAAAAAACGCACTTCGACCTTCACGTCAGCGGCCTGGGTTATCTGAACCGGATCCGCGAGGTCAAGCCGAAGAAGGGGCAACCCTTCTGGGCGTGCAGCATCAACGGGCTTCACGGCGAAGTCGGTGATCCGGAATACACCCGGTTCGACGTCATCATCCGTGGCGAGTTGGCACTGCAGCGGGTTCAATCGCTGCAGCTCAGCGTGAAGCAGAACAAGAAGGTGCTCATCGCCTTCAAGCTCGGGGACATCTACCCGGATCTTTTCGTCTATGAAACCGGCGAGAAGAAGGGTCAGCATGGTGTGGCGATCAAGGGTCGCCTGCTGCAGATCGGTCACACGACCATTGACGGGCTTCCTGTCGATTGGGCGGAAGCCGGCATGCCGGACGATGTGCCTGTATAATTCAACTCAAGACTCCCTCGGGGGTCTTACCCGAGCACCTGGATGGCGGTGTTCGGGTAAGCCTCCCGGCTTTTGCGGTTGTTCCTCGTTTTGTGGATTTCGAGAGAAAAATCCTCACCCTTCGCGTCGACGCTCCTCAGGACGCAAGTCTTCGGACTGGAGCTAAATCCTTACGATCGGCTTGGCAATGACCTGCGCACACAGTATTTGCTCATTCACCGATCGCGCGCCTGGCCTGAACAGCCTACGCATCTCCTCTGCAACCTGGTTACGGGCGGTCTCGACATCGTGTTCGCACGATTAGAGTCCGCCGCGTAGCTATTTTTGTTCTTTCCATCCCCTCGGGAGTCGATGCTCCCGGACCGGGGTCACGCCTTTCCGTGGGTTCATTGTTTCCATCCCGGGAGGCCAGCATCATGTCAGTCACGCTCACAGGCGTTCTTTCCATCAAGTCCGTTCAGGGTAGCCGCGGTGCATTCAGCGTCGGCGATCTCTCAACCGAAGTCGGCAACTTCCGCATCAAGGATGCCTTGCTCGACGAGTTCGAAGCCGGCCAGTACCACGGTCGATTCGTGATCGGTCACATCTATCCCTCAAGCTACACATGGCGCGGCAAGGTCAGCGTCGAGATCCGGGCAAAGCTGCTCGAGGTATTGCTGGACGAGGCGCCTGCGCCGATGCCGGCGGCTTCGACTGCGAACTTCGAGCATGAGCCCGATCCGATCGATGAGGCGCCCCAGGCGTCTTCCTCGGAGGCGACTGCCATGCAGACGTCTACGGTCGATGCACCGACACTACCGGCTGTTGCGCCCGAACTTGGGTCAGACGAAGTTCCCGCTGGCGACAGTGACGGTCTGTTCGATGACACGCTTCAGGCGATCATCGATGCGGGCGGTCCGGTCAAGCTCGATCCCACGATCAACCGCGAGGTGTTCCGCAAACAGCGGGATGCACTCAAGGCATCGGGGTTCCGCTTCGACGCGGCCGCTCAGCACTGGATCAAGGCCTGATCAGCCCCAAGAACCCGCTTTGCGGGTTCACCCCTGCCCGCCTTTCGCCGGCAGCGGTGAGCCCGCAAGGCTCGATCGATCCTGGTTTTCGGTCATCCGGAACCGAGCCTTTTCCTCTGCACCCTGGCCTTCGCGTGCGGGTGCGCTCAGGACGATCTGAGACGAAGGCATCCCTCTATTCAACGCACTCTCCCCCCCTGGCCCTCACCGGGCCATTCGAGAGGGCAGGCATTGCCCTGCTCTGCCGAATGTCCGGTGTTTTTCTGGTCCTTGTGACCCGCTCTGCCGGTAGTGATCCCACCGGCACCGTTCGCGCACGGCAAGCCTCTGCAAACGTGCCCCATGGTTTTTTCATGGGAGGCTTCATCAAACCCCGCGGGGCCTCGGTTCCGCTAAGGATCGGCGCTTTCGCTCTACTCAAATGGAGGTGTCAGCATGAAGTCAGTGCCTGCTGCTCAGCGTCGATTCCGGGTGTTCTACGGCCTCGCGCGTCGCTATTGGGATGATGCACGCCACTCGTCGCTCGACTGGGTGAGCCGGCGTGAATGTTTCCGGCATGCCGCGCGTCGCGTCGGCTTCGACCTGGAAGCGTGTGATCGGCTCTACGAGCGCTGTTTCGATCCGCGCATTGAGCCCAACGGCGAGATGCGAAGCTTCAACGAGATGCTCAGTTGTGAGTTGGATTCGCGCAACGAACAGTTGAGCTGACGGTGCGATCATGAACAGCTATCGCGTCACGTTCGATGTCGGCACGGGATACATTGACTGGACCGTTGAGGCAGTACGCAAGCCAACAAAGGCTCAGGCCAGGAATATCCTGAGAGCCAAATTGGATGCCAGTTTGCATCGCTATCTTGTGAAGGAGATCGTGCGCATTCAGTTGGCACAGTCCTGACTTCGATCTGGAGGAACGCATGGAAAACACCACCATGGCGCGGTGCGGAGTCCTGGCACTTGAGTGCCTGATGCTGCGCTTGCCAATCAAGGTTTTGAAGAGCGCCGCCGGGTATTACATCGGAACCTCAAGCGACGATCACGGCCCCGTGTCGCGCGAGTCGGTCGAGTATTTTCCGACTCACGAGGCGGCCGCTAGTGCGTTGGCTTCGGGCAACTGGACTCAGCGTATGAACCTATGATCCAAACCTGGCCAGCCACCCCTTGCGGGAGGCGGCTTTTTCGAGGGAATCACGTTTCCTGGGAAAAGCCGTAACAACGGCAAGCGATGTTTCACCGCCGATCGCCGGTTTCGCGATCACCTTTCATGCCGGCAAGCCCTTGCAACCGGCAGCGCATGATGCGCAGGGCTCAATCGTTTCATCAACCCACCCCGGGGATGTTCATCCCTGCGGGGCATGGCGTCCCCTTTTCTTTTGGAGAACGTCATGCAGATGATTGATCTGGCCCCGACCTGGGGCGAATTTGGGCTTGTCTATGCGCGGCTCGCCGAGTCTGGTGAGCTCGATGCGGTTCGGGCAATGCGATCTGATGTCTTGCGGGCGTTCGCGGCCGCTCAGACCTTAAGTGCCCTGGCCGCTTCGAACCATCCGCTCACCAACGAGCAGATGGACATTGTCTCAAAGGCCCTGCTGTCCGAACTGCGCAAGCTGGGCCTCACGCAGCCTGCGACCCATGAGCCGGGTAACGCGCCGATTGATGACGAAGTCAGTTATCGAGTGTTTGATCCCGTGTGCCAAGCCACGCTTGACTTTGCGGATCTGAACAAGGCGATCGAGGCGGTCCGTAATCTGGATGCCACTTACTTTGTGGGCCTTAACGTGCGACGGGAAACGGTCGGACGGTATGAGCGGGTCGTCGGGCAGTGGCTTCGCAACGGTGTTTCGGTCGATCTTGACCGGATGCTGTTCGATGCAGCGCTGGGCAAGGTGTGAGCCATGGATCCGCGAATCATGGATCTGCGTGATCAGGCCTATGTCGAGGCGCAGAAGCGCGCTTGGAAAGTGCCACCCCGGTCGATGATCGTGATGGAGTTCCTGGGGGTCGGTGATCCGTTCTTCGGGGGCACGGCGGACGATCGTCCGCTGGGCATCTCGGGGCGGATCGTTGTTCCGAACGCACTCGAGGACGTGGCGCATTTTGCGACGATCGAAGAGGCCCATGCAGCGGTTCAGCATGTGCCGAACTTGCGTAACGGCGGTGTGCTAGGCGTGCTGCCCACATGGAAAAATGAAGAGGAAGTTACCTCATGATACGTGCGACTGAAAAAGCGACGGTCGAATACGATGTCGAAGTGCGAACCGTCACCGCGGACCAGATTCTCTTCGCTTCGGCCGAGTCGAGCTGGACGTTTCCTGCAACGAATGGCTTCGTTCCGAAGGTCGGTCAGATCGGCCGGCTCACGTTCGATTCAGAGCGCTTCAACTTCACTCCTTATGTGGATCAGCGCCTGCGGCGCTCACCGCAACAGGACGTGAGTCGGCTCTTTTGCTGGCAGATCGGAAATCGGGCGTTTCTAGTCAAGGAGGGCATCTTGCCAGGCATCGACGGTGAGGTGATCCAGGATGATACCGAGACGCTCGAGCTTGATATTCCGTTCGAGTTGATGGAGCTCTGCGAAGCATCTGGCGTGCAACCCGAAGCACTGTTGCGCGGTTTCATTGCCGACCTGTGCGATCTCTCGAACTCGCGGGATCGGCCGCGTGAGGATGGCTATGACTCGAATGGGTCCGACGAGCGCATGTTGGCTCAGGACTGGTTTGCTCGAGCCCATGGCAAGCGTCGCGCCACCTAACTGAACCTGAGCCCCTCCCCTCGCGGGAGGCGGCTTTTTCGAGGGGCTGATGGCCTCTGGAAAAAGCCGAAGCAACGGCAAACGAAGTTTCACCGCCGATCGCCGGTTTCGCGATCACCCTTCATGCCGGCACGTCCTTGCAACCGGCAGCGCGCGAGGCGCAGGACTCAATCGTTTCATCCACCCACGCGGGGACGTTCGTTCCCCGATGGGGCATGGCGTCTGCGCATTTTTTCTCAGGAGAAAAAGCATGACGCTTTATGACTGGAAGGCCTTCTTCCGATGGCTCAGTGACGCGAGCAACGATGAACTCATCAAGAAGCGCGATGAGGTGTCGAACGCACTCGAGTTCGTTCTGAAGGAAAGATCGACGCGTCAAAAAGCCCGATTCATGATCAGGATGATCGAGGAGGAGCTGATCGATCGTCACAATCCGGGACGATGAGCTGCAGGCCGAGTTCATTGCGGCGGGTGAGTAGTTTGGTCAGACGATCAGCTTCCACCGAGTTGCCGGTCGCGATCGCAAGTAATGCGCGCTGTTCCAGTCCGTTTCGATCTTCGCCGAACTGCAAGCGCATGACCGTCAGGTCATAGGCTTCGGCACGTGAAATGCGGTCCTTGAACAGATCGACCAGTTGCTCGAACTCGTCGTCGTCGAAAGACTGCGGGCTGTTGATCAAGCGTCGAAACAGGCGCTCGGTTTTACCACCTGCGATCACGGAGAGTTGGGCTTGGCTTTTCATCCCTGAAGTTTAGCACTGCAGCATTGTTCGATTCACCCAGACCGGAAAGTCCTTGTGACCGGTCGCGCTGTGAAGCGCAGGACTCCATCGTTTCATCAACCCTCGTGGGGATTCCATCCCCAAGGGGCATGGCGTCCCCATTCTTTTTGGAGACGCATCATGTCCATCGAGAGCATGTCCGACGAGATGTTGCTTGCAACCCTGGTCGGTCAAGAAGGCGCGCGCCGAATGCTGGCGCGTTCGCAAGGCAATTTGCTGACCGTGGTCCGCGAGGCGCAGCGCCCCTATGTTGTCCAGGGCCGCAACACCCTGCCACCCAACCCCATCGGCGCCGCGATCGAACTGGTCAAGCGCGCCTATGTCACCCAGATGGAGCAACGCAGTTGCTTCGAGTCTCCGGGTGCGGTGCGCGACTATCTGCGCATCCAGACCCGCGATCTGCAGTACGAGGTCTTCATCGTGCTGTTCCTGGATGCCAGACACAGGCTGATTGCGGCCGAGGAGATGTTTCGGGGCACCCTCACCCAAACGTCGGTCTATCCGCGTGAAGTCGTCAAGCGCGCTCTGCATCACAACGCTTCGGCTGTGATCCTTTCTCACAACCATCCGAGCGGTAGTGCGGAGCCGAGCACTGCGGACGAGATGCTGACCCGCACCCTGAAGGAGACGCTTGCACTGGTCGACGTCCGGGTGCTCGATCACATGATCGTTGCCGGTTCCGATGTGCTTTCCTTTGCCGAACGTGGGCTGATCTGAGTTCTGATTGCCCCTCCCCCCTCGCGGGGGCTTTTTCGAGGGATTGAAGATTCCTGGAAAAAGCTTCATGCTAATGGTGTTTCACCGTCGATCGCCGGTTTCGCGATCACCCTTCATGTCGGCACGTCCTTGTAACCGGCAGCGCTTGAGGCGCAGGACATCATGATTTTTCCACCCACGCGGGGACGTTCGTTCCCCGATGGGGCATGGCGGCTCCGTTTTTTTTGGAGGCCGTCATGGCACTGATCTTTCCGCGCTTGGCGCAAAACTTCATCAAGAACGGCTATTTCCCGACCGACGAGGACACCCTCGGCCGGATCATCGGGGCGCTAGACATCGATGCAGCCCGGATCCGCATCATCGATCCGTGTTGTGGCGAGGGCACCGCGCTGGCCGAGCTCAAGCGGCATCTGAGCGATTGCGGCGCCGAGGTCGAGGCGCTGGGCATCGAGTACGACACCGAACGTGCCTGGCACGCCAAGCGCCTGCTCGATACCGTCCTGCACTCGGACGCTCAGGATGTGTTCATGAGCCCACGTAGTGCCGGGCTGTTGTTTCTCAATCCACCCTACGGCCAGACGGTCGCAGACAATGCGCGCACCGGTGACGGCAAGCGCTCGGATCGTCTGGAGCTGCAGTTCATGCGCCAGACCTTCTCGTGGTTGAGTGCCGGCGGTGTGCTGGTCCTGATCGTGCCGCACTACATCTTCGATGAAGAGGCGGCGAACCTGGTGTCACGCAACTTTCGCCAGGTCACCTGCTGGATGGCGCCCGAGGCGCGGTTCAAGCAAGCCGTCGTGATGGGCATCAAACGTCGCACGGCCAGTCTCGACCCCAAGGTGGTCGCGCAACTGGTGGCCATGGGTCGGGGTGAGTTGCCCGAGGTGTTGCCCGAGCAATGGACGCGTGAGCCCTATGTCGTGCCGGCAGCAAGCGACGCAGCCAGCTTCGCGTTCAACGCGGTGCGGATCAACGGTGAGGAGTTGGCACTCGAGATCGATCGGCTTGCCGATTCAACGCTCTGGTCGCAGTTCGATCAGACCTTCACCACCGAAGACAGCCCGCCGCGCCCGCCGCTGCGTGATCTGTCCAACTGGCATCTGGCGCTCGCGCTTGCTGCCGGACAAATCGGGGGGTTCGTCACCTCCAATAGTGGTCGCACCCTGTTGATCAAGGGCTCGACTCACAAGGATAAGAAAGTGACCGTCGAGGTCGAGGAGCGGGAAAACGGT
Organism: Rhodocyclaceae bacterium; assembly: GCA_041916775.1. Taxonomy (GTDB): domain Bacteria; phylum Pseudomonadota; class Gammaproteobacteria; order Burkholderiales; family Rhodocyclaceae; genus UBA2357. The sequence goes on from JAYRYZ010000011.1 coordinate 15,512, forward strand.
GCGCACATCGAAACACGCGTGGCCACCGACCGTTTCGTGCCCGTCATTCGGGCCATCAACTTCACGGAAGGCTCGCCCGACTACGGTCGGGTGATCACGATCCGCTGATCCTGCAGTTCTCTTCGCTTCATTCACCCTCGCGGGGTCGCGCCCGCAAGGGACGGCTCCGTTTTCATCCCTGGAGCCTGTCTCATGGACAATGTTGAGCCGCTTTTGCGTGAAGTACCCACTTCCACCCTGCCCGTGTGGCGGATTCGGGAGTTATCCGATCTGTTCGTCGACGCCCTGGTGTGCGACGAGGCCGGTCAAATCCTGTTCGTGTCGGTGTATGGGCGTGACGGAGCGATCCAGCAACTGATGTCGGCATTCCATCTGCCGAGCTCACAAGGCGGCGTCGATTTTCTGACGCTCGAGCCTGCAACCCGCCCTTGCCCGCACTGGTCGCGCGGCATGCGCGCACTGGTCGGTGATCCGAAGCGATTCGGCAAGCTCACCGGCAAGTTGTCTCGCGGTCTGTTCGGCGTCGTGAGTCATGTGTTCATCTATGACGAAGCCGCGATCGCTGCGGATCATTCGGCCGGCAGCGGTTGGGTGATCTCGCACGACTGCACCGAAGAGGCACACCAAGCCCGCATCTGGGGCATGGTGAAGCGCTTGCTGCCCCTGCCGGTGCTCGATCACTGGCGTGACGCGCTGCTGGGCGCCATTGGCAACATGGTGGTGCATATGGATCGCAATGCGGGCGCAAGCTGGCCTGCCATCGGTCGGGTGCGTGCCGCTCAGGTGCGACTCGACAACAGCATCAAGGAGACGGTTTCCGGTTTGGTCCGCGCAGGCGTGCTGACACGGGAAGCCCGATCATCACCCCCCGCACGTCCGGCGCTCTCGGCCTGACGTGTTTTCTTGGTAGTTCTCAACCCTCGGCGGGTCGATCATCCCCGCCGGGGATGGCGCTCGCCTCCATCTTTGGAGCGCAATCATGACGCAACCCGTCAACAATCTGCTGCATGAGCAGCTTTGCAACTGGCTTCGGGACAACCCGGCGCCGCAATCCACCCCCTCGAGCGACCCGATGAATCCGATGGTCATCGCCAAGCTGTTCGATGCCTTTGGATCGGCGACCTGGTGGGTGACCGAGTATGACCGCGTCAGCCGCCTCACCTTCGGCTATGTGACCGGGCTGCAGTTCGACGAGTGGGGTTCGGCGTCGATCGACGAGATGGCCGAGTTGATCGGCCCGGGCGGTGTGGGGCGTATCGAGGTTGATGCGCACTTCCGGCCCAAGCCTTTCGAGGACGCGATCGCACAGTATCGGAGCTCGATCGCGTCGGATCACTTCGAGACGGCTGCAGATTACGGCGATGAGAGTCCTCAACGGGTGCTCGAGGCGGTCACGCAGGCCTCGGGCGACGAGATGGGCCTCAACGCGTTCATCGCCGAATATGGCGAGGGCTTGCTCGATGCGGTCCGTGATCAGAACCCGCCGGTCTTTACCGGCAAGGCGCTGATCGGTCGGGTCAATGTGATGGCGGGGTTGGCGCGCAAGCCCTTCCCTGCTCAATGCGACGTGGTGCATGCCATGGCCACGCTCCTCATCGATCGGAACCAGCCGGCAGGCATCATCAATGCCGAGATGGGAACGGGCAAGACGATGATGGCGATTGCCCTTGCGGCCGTGTGTCATGCGGAAGGGATCCGGCGCAGCCTGGTCATTTGTCCGCCGCACCTGGTCTACAAGTGGCGTCGCGAAATCAAGGAGACCGTGCCGAATGCGCGCGTCTGGATCCTTAACGGTCCGGATACGCTCACGAAGCTGCTCCAGATTCGAGCAATGCGGCAGCAAAAGCCATCGGTCCCGGAGTTTTTTGTGATGGGACGTGTGCGCATGCGGCTGGGCTACCACTGGCGCCCTGCCTTCATCAAGCGAAAGGTCCATGGGGGAGAAATGCCCCGCGGGACCAAGGTGTGCCAGTGTCCCGATTGCTTTGAATGGATCACGGACGAGGACGGCGCACCGTTCACCGATGCGGCACTGGCGACGGTGTGGCTCACCAAGCAACAGCGCTTTTGTCGCAAGTGTCACGGTGCTTTGTGGACCTTGATGCGCCCGGGCACGACGGCCGTCTCGCGACGCGAGTTGTTGCTCAAGGCACTGACGGGACTGCCGACGATCGGGAGCGTCACGGCGGCGAAGTTGCTGGACCGGTTCGGCGAGGAGATGATCGCTTCAATGCTGGCTGACAACGTCTACGAGTTCATCAATCTGATGGATGAGGATGGGGAGTTGGTCTTCAGCGATCGGCAGGCCCGGCGCATGGAGCGTGCCATGGCCAACACCGAGTTCTCGTTTGGCCAGGGGGGCTATCAGGCCACCGAGTTCATCAAGCGCTACCTTCCGCAGGGCTATTTCGGCCTGTTGGTCGTCGATGAGGGGCATGAGTTCAAGAACGAGGGTTCTGCCCAGGGTCAGGCGTTCGGTGTGCTCGCACGCAAGTGTCGCAAGACTGTGTTGCTCACCGGGACGTTGATGGGGGGCTATGCAGACGACTTGTTCTATCTGTTGTGGCGGCTCCATCCGAGCCTGATGTGTGGCGATGGCTTCAAGCATCGCAAGGCGGGTCTGGGCAGTGCTGCGATGGCCTTCATGCGGGCGCATGGGGTCATCAAGGACATCTACCGGACGACGAGCGACGAAACCGTGTCGCATCGCACCGCGCGCGGCAAGCAGTCGGTCCATCGGGTGGCACGGGCACCGGGCTTTGGTCCGGCCGGCATCATGCGCTATGTGGTGCCGATCACCGCCTTCATGAAGCTCTCGCACCTCGGCGCCGGGGTGTTGCCTGACTACCAGGAGCGGTTCGTCCCGGTAGCCATGACCCTCGATCAGGAACGCCTCTACCAGGGTTTCCAGGAGCGCTTGAAGTCGCGCTTGCGGGACGCGCTGCGGGCCGGGGATCACAGCCTGTTGGGGGTGGTGCTCAATGCGTTGCTGGCCTGGCCGGACTGCGGTTTCCGCGAGGAGATCGTCCGGCATCCGCATCGTCGCAAGGAAGTGATCGCGCATCTACCGATCCTGTTCTCCGAGACGCAACCCGCGCCGAAGGAAGAGGAGCTGCTCGCGTTGATCGCTGACGCCAAGGCGCGGGGTCGCAAGGTGCTGGTCTATACGGTCTATACCGGTGCGCGGGATACCACGTCGCGGTTGAAGGGCCTGATTGAAGCCGAAGGCCTGAGCGTGGCGGTACTGCGCGCGACGGTTCAGGCCGACAGGCGTGAGGACTGGTTGCTTGAGCAGGTGGATCGGGGGGTCGATGTCGTACTGACCAACCCCGAGCTGGTGAAGACGGGCCTGGACATGCTCGAGTTTCCGACCATCGTGTTCATGCAGTCGGGTTACAACATTTACACCCTGCAACAGGCGGCGCGCCGGTCCTGGAGGATTGGGCAGAGGCGTGATGTGGAAGTGAAGTTCCTCGGTTACGGGGGCACGGCCCAGATGGCGTGCCTGCAGTTGATGGCCGAGAAAATCGCAGTGAGCCAGTCGACCTCGGGGGATATGCCCGAGTCCGGTCTGGATGTGTTGAACCAATCGGGCGATTCCATTGAGGTCGCCTTGGCCCGGCAACTGATCGCCGGTTAATTCTCACCCACCCGAGCGGGGCATGGTCCCCGCAAGGGGCGTGCTCCGCTTTTTCCTTTTAGGAGCACGAAATGAATGCATCAGATCAGGCGTTGGATGGCTTTGCTTGGAACACCGGGCGTTGGTATTCGGCGCACGGTCAGCGCATCGCAGCGGTGGTTCTGGAAAGCGGTCGCGTCGCCTTCATGGATATCGATCGCAACATCAGCGGCGCCACGCGGCACGAATTCATGGGCCGCTCGGAGAACCCGCTCAATCACAGACGGCTGCAGGCATTCGTGATGCGTGAGTACGACAACTGCGCCTACGACGATCTTGCATCCACCTTCTGGATGATGTCGCGTGGTGCGGAGTGGCCCGCCTTGCGCGTTCGGCTTACCGCGATGGCCTCGGCCGTCTCATCGGCCGAGGCCATCGCCTCGGCCGAGCTGGATCCATCCGCTGCGGCGAAGTTGCGTCGGGCTGCTGTTGTGGCCGCACTCGCCGTGCTCGAGGACTTCAACGACCTCGAGCAGATCGACGAGCTTTATGACGAGCACCCGGCGCTTGCGAGCGCACTCGCGACCTTGATCCCGGGGTTCGAGTATCCGGACTGGTCACATCGCACGATCGCCGATGTTCGCCGAGCGGCAGAAGTGGCAAACCGACCTTAACCCAACCCGAGAGCCCCCCACAGGGGGGCTTTCCTCAAGCGCCTGGTCGCGGGCGCTTCAGGAAAGCACACCGGCATCGCCGGACCCTTCAATGGCAGTCAGTCGCTGAAACTGCCGGGCCGATGGCCTGCGACTCAATTCGTTTCTCAACCCTACCCGCGCGGGTCCGCAACCCGCAAGGGGGCGCCGCGTTCCATTCCGGAGATCATCAATGAAAGCGGTGTCGATCGTCGCCTTGCGCGAAAAACGGGGCTCGCCCCACTTCTGGCTGGAAAACCAGTCTGCCACCCGCTCGGGCTTCATGCCGGGCGAACACTTCAACCTTCGCCCCTATCGCATGGGGGTACTGCTCGAGCTCGCCGATCAGGGCGAGCGAACCGTGTCCCGCAAGACCAAGGGTGCTTCGCTCGTGCCGATCATCGACATCAACTCCCGAGAGGCTCTGGGGCCGTTGGTGGGCCATGAGGTCGTGCGGGTCGTCTTCGGCGATCGTGCGATCTATGTGACCCCGCCCGCGTCCGAGATCCGGCGGCAACGGCGCTTGCGCAGGCTGCGGGCGCACCTCGAGGACAAGGTGGTCGAAACAGGTGGTGTGGCGTGTGGTGGCGGCATTCTGAGCCATGCACTGCATGCTGGCTTGTCCGATGCCGGACTCAGTCCGACGAGTCGGCTCGCCAACGAGATCCGGGTCGATGTGGCCAACCATGCCTTCGTGCATAACGAGTCGTTCTCCGAGGAGACCGTTTTTGCGACGATGCCGTTGCAGGAGCTGGCGTTCGACGAGGAAGTGATGGCTCGGTTGCCCGAAATCGATGTCCTCGAGCTCGGTCTGCCGTGCTCGGGCGCCTCGAGCGCCGGACGTGCGAAGAACGCCATCAGCCTGCCCGAGGCGCATCCCTTCGTGGGGCATCTCGTCGCCGGCGCTGTGGCGATCATCGCGAAGTTGAATCCGGTGTGCATCGTCCTCGAGAACGTGCCGAACTATGCACGCAGCGCCTCGGCCGCGATCCTGCGCACGCAGCTTGCGGATATGGGTTACAGCGTTTCAGAGCGCATCCTGGTCGGTACCGACTGGGGCGAGCTGGAGGCCCGGCAGCGCTGGTTTCTGGTGGCGATGACGCGGGGTGTCGGGTTCGATTTTGAGGCCCTTCAACCTGGCGAGCAGCGTGTTCGCTACCTGGCCGAGATCATGGATGCAGTGCCGGTCGACGATCCTTCGTGGTCGCGGATGCAGTATCTGCGCGACAAGGAAGTGCGGGATCGCGAGGCTGGCAAAGGGTTCAGGATGCAGGTGTTTGACGGCAGCGAGATCGCCATCAGTACGCTCACCAAGGGGCTTCACAAGCGGCGATCAACCGATCCCTTCTTCGTGCATCCCGAGGATCCGGACCTGTTGCGTCTGCCGACGGTCGGCGAGCATGCCCGCTGCAAGGGTGTGCCCGAGCACCTGGTGGCGGGACTGCCTCAGTCGATCGGCCATGAGGTACTGGGTCAGTCGATCGTCTATGGCCCGGTCAGAGCCATGGCTCGACACATCGGCGAGGCGCTCCTGCGCTTCGAGGGTGTGGAGATTCACGCCGCAGCAATGCGGTTCAGTGCGGCGGCCTGATTCAGGGCGTCGATCAAGGAGGTCATTTTCGGATGACCTTTTTCAACCGGCACCCGAGAGGTTCGATTCCTCTCGGGGAGTCGGCCGCATTGGGTGCCTGAAAGGAGAACCAATGCGTTTCAACAAGGCCCAAAGCGACTGGCCTACGGTAGCCGCACGTCGTTGCATGATGGATCCAACCCCTCCGCAATAGCGCAGTCGTCTTCAGAAAGCAATACATAGAAATTCGGGTGGACAAGGCGCGGTTCTGTCAAAATCGCCGTCAATTTATCAACGTCTCGCAACTGTCAATGAATCAACGCATCGGCTACGCGCGAGTTTTGACTGGCGATCAAAACCCAGACCAGCAACGAGACGTGCTCGAGCAGGCTGGGTGCGATGACATCTACGAGGAAGTGGCTACCGGCAAGAGCACCGACCGACCGCAGCTCACTGAGTGCCTTCGGCGCCTTCGCCGCGGTGACACGCTGGTGGTCTGGAAGCTGGGTCGATTGGGCCGGTCACTCGCTGACCTAGTGCGGATTGCCAACGACTTGCGCATTCGCGGGGTCTTCATCGAGCTGCGACAGCCGCACGTAGTGTTCGATGACTCGACGTTGGGCAAAGCCATGTACGCCATGTTTGGCATGTTTGTCGAGATGGAACGCGACCTGATCCGGGAGCGCACGCATGCAGGCTTGACCGCAGCACGCGCCCGTGGGCGGGCTGGTGGTCGCAAGCCGAAGCTCGACGAAAAGCAGGTGCGGGAAATCAAGGCGCTGATGCGTGACCCGACCATTCCGGTCAGCACCATCGCGAAGAGATACAAAGTTTCGCGAACGACAATTTACAAGGTGGCACCCGTCAGGCAAGCCGCCTCGGCGCGAAGAAACTGAGCAAGCAGAAGGACCACAATGGACACCAATACGAAGCAGGGCTATGACCTTATCAACCGACGCCGTAAGAAATGGGCGAACGAGGAAGAGGTACGCCACGCATGGATGAAGGGGCTGGAAGAGGCCCTGCAGATCGATCTCGATGCGGAGCGAGCCAGGCGCGATTCCAGCTACAACAACGTTGTCATCGAATTCAAGGGACCGGGATTGTTCAAGGGCAGCGAGACGAGCCCCAAGTTCACGGAGGCCACCGAGGGCCGCTTGCTCAAGTACATCCAGCGGCTAGCAGCTGAGCAAGGCCTCGACGAGAAGGACTACATCGGTATTGCCATCGACGGCGACCATGTCGGCTTCGCGCAGGTGCAGGGTGGCAAAATCATTCACCAGCCCTTGATGCCCTTCTCGACCATCACCTTCCAGATGGTCGTCGATGCGTTGCGGGCCAACTTTCGGCGGGCCATCACGTCCGAGAATCTGGCCGAGGACTTTGGCCACCTGTCCACTACCGGCCGAGAGTTCATGCAGGAGTTGTCGAATGCACTGGCCGACGCTCTCGGTCAGCCTGGCAACCGCAAGATCAAGATGCTTTTCGAGGAGTGGGCGACGTTGTACGGGCAGGCCGCCGACCTCAGCATTCAGCAGCGCAAGAAGATCAACGCCTCGCTGGGTTTCGACTTCAATGGCTCAGCGCACATCGACCTGCCTGCAAAGCTGTTCGTTACTCACACCTTCCACTCACAGCTGATGAAGCTGATCGCGGCCGAGATCGTGGCCGCGCATGGCATGGCATCCAGCACCTCGCTCATCCATGAACTGCTGGCCATCGACAAGGACGAGGCGTTGGTTGCTGCCCTGCGCGCTGACGTGGAGAACGGTGGATTCTTTAACGCAGTAGGTCTGCACGGTTTCGTCGAAGAAGCAATTTTCAGTTGGTATCTGGACGCGGCCAACAAGAAGACGATCCGCACGTCGCTGTGTCTGGCAATCCGCACCCTGTTGGCCCAACTGTCGGTCTACCGCTTCGACACGATCAAGAAGACCGGCCGTTCGCGAGATGTGCTGCGTGACTTCTATCAAGACCTCGTGCCGGAAGAGTTGCGCAAGAGCCTTGGCGAGTTCTATACGCCGGACTGGCTGGTGGAGCACTCCGTGGCCAAGCTAGGTTATAACGACGCCAAGTGGCTTGTCGCTCGCCTGCTAGACCCGACCTGCGGTTCGGGATCGTTTTTGCTTGAAGCCATCGAGCAGAAGCGTCGTGCAGCGCTTGCCGCCGGCTGGAACGCGAGCCGCACTGTAGACATGCTAACGACAACGGTCTGGGGCTTCGATCTCAACCCACTGGCTGTCCAGTCTTCTCGCGTCAATTTCCTTATCGCCATTGCTGACCTGTTGCAGCAGTGCAAAGGCAAGGATGTTGAGATTCCGGTGTTGCTGGCGGATGCCGTGTATTCCCCTGCACCACACCCTGACGGCGACCAGAAGGTGATCGAATACAGCATCGGCAGCGAGCAAGCCAACCTGCAAGTTGTGCTGCCCGCCGAACTCGCGCGTGATCGCGCCTTGCTCGATCAGGTGTTCCAGCTCATGGGCACAGAGGTCGAGAACGACACCGAATACCCGGCCGTAGCTAAGGCCATGATCAAATCCGGTGTGCTCACAAAGGCGCAGGCCGACGAGTGGCAGGATCATCTCAAAGAAACTTACGACCAAGTACTCGCGTTGCACCGGCAGAACTGGAACGGCATCTGGTTCAGGATCGTTCGCAATTTTTTCTGGTCGGCCACAGCGGGCCAGTTCGACGCCATCGTGGGCAATCCGCCGTGGGTGCGCTGGTCGAACCTACCAGAGGCCTATCGCAACCGCGCCAAGCCGACGTGCGAGAAGTACGCGATCTTCTCCGACACCAAATTCCATGGGGGCAACGAGCTGGACATCTCGGCCATCATCACCTACACGACTGCTGACAAGTGGCTGGTCGAAGAGGGAAGGCTGGTGTTCGTTATCACTCAGACCGTCTTCCAATCGCCCTCATCGCAGGGCTTCCGCCGTTTCCGCATCAACGCGACGGACCGACTTGTGCCGCTGTCTATCGATGATATGAAGGAACTAAAACCCTTCCCGGATGCGGCGAACAAGACAGCCGTCGCGATGTTCACCAAGAAGATTCAGGGCGAGACCACGTACCCGCTCGACTACCGCGTTTGGCTCGGAAAACCAAAGAGCGACAACGCTGGCAACCCCAAGAAGGGGCGCGGGGGGCAGCCCCAGCGATTGAAGGCCATCAACCCTCGCTTGCACCGACCCGACGTGCTAGGACTGGTCGACGTGATCCAGATGGAGGCCAATCCGGTATCGGACACGATGGAGGGCGCGCCGTGGGCCGTGATGAAGCCCGGCCACTTTGCGGCGTGCAAGCCACTTTTCGGGGCTTCGACGTGGGTCAATGGCCGCAAAGGCATCACCACCGACTTGAACGGCGTCTATTTCGTCGATGTGATCGACTCGAACGCAGCAGACAAGACCGTCAAGGTTCGCACGCGGCCACAAGAGGGTAAGACCGACCTCGGGAAGCCACGCGATTTCTGGGTGGAAGCCGAGAGCCTGTATCCGCTCGCCAAAGGTGCAGGCGACCTGCACCCGTGCTACTTCCTGCCTGAAAACGACCTATACGCCTTCGTTCCAAACAAAGGCATCGACCGAGCATCGCTTGACACGGCGGCAGCGAGCTACAGCACGAGCACCAATCCCAAGACCTTCAATTTTTTCAAAGCCTACAAGAGCTTCCTGGAGGCTCGCTCGACTTTCAAGACGCGGATGAAGGGCGCGCCCTTCTTCTCGATCTACAACGTCGGCGACTACACCTTTGCCCCATACAAGGTGATCTGGGCCGAGATGACGGGCGATTTTGCCGCCGCCGTCGTGGCTTCGGGCACGGTGCCGGGATACGGCTCGCGCGTGTACGTCCCCGACCACAAGCTTTATTTCGCCGACTTCAAAGAACCAGAGCCCGCTTACTTCCTATGTGGGCTTCTGCATTCAGAGATCGTCAAGGAAATGATCGAGGCCCATAACGTTGCCACCAATATGGGGGACATCTTCAAGCATGTCAGCTTGCCCCGGTTTGATCCTTCGGACTCGGATCATATCGCGCTCGCGAACTTGGTGAAACAAGCACATGGTGAGCACGATTCAACGACACGAGCTCGCACGGTTACCAATGTGCGGAATGCAGCAGCCAAATTGATCGAAGCGGAAATCAGGCAACGGAGCCAGTCCGTCCGCTGATGCAGGCCAAGGAGGAATATGAGCGATCAATATACTTACGCGAGATTTTGGCGCTGCGCGCTACAGGTCAATCCTGTCGGCTACAACGGCACCTACAGGGGAGCCGATCATGGGCTAGACGAAGGCGGGTACAACCAAGCCTTGCTCCAGAAATGCCTTGAGCTGGGCATTACGGTTGTAGGCTTGGCCGATCACGGTAGTGTGGCCAGCGTCGATGCCTTACGTCAGGTGCTACAGCCACATGGGATTGTGGTGTTCCCCGGCTTTGAGATCGCCTCGAACGACAAGACCCATTACGTCTGTCTCTTTCCCGAGGACACCACGGTTCAGCAGCTTGATCGCTACCTTGGCAATCTCAAGCTGCATGATCCAGCGGATGGCATCCGGCCTTCCCGCCTGAGTTCGGAAGAGCTGATCGAAGAGGTCGATCTACTCGGCGGCTTCATCTACGCTGCACATTGCACACAGGAAAGCGGGTTGCTGAAAAACCGCCTCAACCACGTTTGGAAGCACCCCAAGCTACGCGCGGCCCAGATTCCGGGGCCGATAGATGACCTGACGAGTGTCGAGGGCGACTTCTACCGCAAGGTGTTCTTGAACAAGAACAATAGCTATCGGCGCGAGCGCCCCGTAGCAGCGATCAATGCTAAGGATGTCGCCAAACCTGACGACTTGGACCAGTCGAGTGCGACTTGCTTCATCAAAATGACGCGGCCCAACTTCGCTGCGTTCAAGGTTGCCTTCCTCGATCCCGAATCACGAATCCGCCTCAATTCGCAGGAAGCCCAACGCCCGATTGGCAAGGTTGTACGCATGACAGTGGCGGGCGGCTACCTTGATGGTGTCCGAGTGGATTTCTCCGATCATCTCAACACCGTTATAGGTGGGCGTGGAACGGGTAAGTCAACCTTGCTCGAATGCCTGCGCTACGCCTTGGACTTCCCGCCCAAGGGTAAGCAGGCCCAGAAGCTCCACCAAGAGATCGTCAAAGAGAACCTTGGGCGGTCGGCCGGTCGAGTTGAACTCACGGTGGTGTCGTCAGCCCAGAACGGTAAGCAGTACACCATCTCTCGCCGTCATGGCGAGCCGCCGATGGTGCGCGACATGGACGGCAATGTCTCTACCCTACTCCCGCGTGACTTGCTGCCGGGTATCGACATCTATGGGCAGAACGAGATCTACGAGCTGGCCCAAGATGAAACCAGCCGGGTGCAATTGCTGCATCGTTTTCTTCCTCAAGATGAGGACTACAAGGCAAAAAGCGCTGATGTGCATAGGCGCTTGAAGGAGAATCAGCAGGAGCTCATGAAATCCTTGGCCGCCCTAGATGAACTGAAGGCGCAGGTCGATCGCTTGCCCAAGCTGGAAGAGCAGCTTCGCGGGTTTGATGATCTGGGGATCAAAGAAAAGCTCGCCAAGACCTCATTGCTAGCGCGCGAACGTGAGATTGCCAAAACTGCTACCGAGGGCGTGCAGAGCTTTCGAGATGCGCTTGCAGGCCTTCGTGACAGCTTGCCCGATCTTGCCTTTATCGACGATGAAGCCCTTGAAGAGTTGCCAGATGCTGCCCAGTTGCTCACTGTGCGCACTACACTGGAAGGCCTGAAGCAAGGCTTTACCGGCCATCTGACCGCCATGCAGGCCTTGCTTGATGAAGGGTCGGGACAGATCACCACCCAGCATGAGGCATGGCAGCAGGCGATTCAGGGACACGAGGCCGAGTTGGAAAAGGCGCTTCGGTCTTTGCCTGCCACTGCTGGAAAGAGCGGGCAGGAGGTCGGGGTTGCCTATCAGCGGCTGATGGGGGAGATCGAGCGCATCAAGCCGATGAAATCGCGGATGTCTACCTATGAGTCCCAGCGCCAAACCTTGCGGCAAGAGCGCCTCAACCTGTTGGCCGAGTTGTCCGACTTGAGGGGGCAACGCATTCAGGCCTTGCAGAAGGCGGCGAAGCATCTGAACAAACGACTTGAAGCCAAGCTCAAGGTGGAAATCGTGCCGGAGGCCGACCGCTCCCCGCTGATGACTTTCTTGCTGGGGTGCAAGTTGGACGGTGTGGGTGAAAAGCGGCTGGCGTGGATCGAGGACGCAGCGACGATCAGTCCATTGTCGTTGGCTCAGTCGATCCAGAATGGTTCAGCCGACGTGCAGCTCGCCTGGGGTGTCACGCAGATGGTGGCCGATGCTCTCACCAAGCTCCAGTCGTCGCAAATCATGGAACTGGAAGCGTTGGAGCTGGAGCACCGTGTAGACATCTTTCTGAACGTCGCGCACGGTCAAGCAGAGCCGGTATTTCGTCCGCTTAACAAGCTCTCGACAGGCCAACAGTGCACAGCAATCCTTCATATGCTGCTATTGGAGAACGTCGATCCGCTGCTCATGGATCAGCCGGAGGACAACCTTGACAATGCCTTCATCGCGGATCGGATTGTCACCGAGCTGAGGGAGGCCAAAACCTGTCGGCAATTTCTGTTCGCGACGCATAACGCGAACATCCCTGTGTTCGGAGACGCCGAGTGGATCGGTGTCTTTACGGCCGCAGAGAACCGAGGCTGTCTTGGGCTGGAAGCACAAGGCTCGATTGACGTGCCAGTGATTCGCGATCAGGTGGCCAGCATTCTGGAAGGTGGGCGGGATGCGTTCATCCAGCGCAAGGAGAAGTACGAGTTCTAACCAGGGGCAATAAGGGGCATTTTGGCGTACGCGAAAACCGGGATGCCCTTAAAGGCGCGCTTGGTCGCGTAGCTGTTTAGGCCTGTCTAAAGCGCAAGCCTGATCGGCTCGATTGTTGTCCGAATGGTCCATGGCTGCGCGCTTCAGCCAGCCAATTCGTTAGTTGTTTCCTTATCCAATCCGTGGGCCTCGGAGGTCGTGTTACATAATAGATTTTCCGGCGAGCGGGCCGGTGCTTTCGGTGGGCGTCAGCTAACCGCCGAGCGACATCGTCAGTCGTCCGTTCTCAGGTATTGGTACAGCGTTTCACGGCTGATGCCGAACTCGCGCGCGAGCATCGCTTTCTGCTCGCCGACGCCGGCCCGCCGGCGTAGTTCGGCGCCCCGCTCCGTCGAGAGCGCCTTTTTACGGCCCCGGTACGCCCCGCGCTGCTTGGCGAGCGCGATGCCTTCGCGCTGTCGCTCTCGGATCAGCGCGCGCTCGAACTCGGCGAATGCACCCATCACCGACAACATTAGATTCGCCATCGGCGAATCCTCTCCGGTGAAGGCTAGAGACTCCTTGACGAACTCGATGCGCACGCCGCGCTGGGTGAGCTTTTGCACCAAGCGGCGCAGATCGTCGAGGTTACGCGCCAGGCGGTCCATGCTGTGCACCACCACCGTGTCGCCCTCGCGCACGAAGGCGAGCAGCCGCTCCAACTCGGGCCGCTGGGTGTCCTTGCCCGATGCCTTGTCGGTGAACAGCCGGTCCACCGAAACCTGCTCGAGCTGGCGTCCTGGGTTTTGGTCGAAGCTACTGACCCGAACGTAGCCGATACGCTGACCGTTCAAGCTGACCTCCGAAGGGTAATGTGTCAGGAAGAACTCTATAACCCTCGGTGGTGGGTGTCAATTAATGTGGAAAGCAAGCCTATCCTGACGCTTTCGCGTCGGATGGCCTGACGCCAGATTAGGGTGTAGCTTATTCTGACTTTGTGCTTGTCCGATTCAATATTAATCACTACGATTAGATAAACATCAAAACGCATCAGAAAGGATCGTGCCCGATGGACATCTTTCGCTCACCCGCGACGAGCAACCAAAAGGACTCGGCCTGGGAACGCATTCAGAACTCGCTGATTACAGACCGCGCGAGCCTGTCGGTTGCCGGGTCTGGCGACAGTGAGACTGAGGCGTTCACTCGTTCCGAAGTGCGCGCCCGCGTGGCCGGTTCCGGTGACATCCTGGTGCGGTGCAATCCGCCGCACCGTGACCACAGTGTTGCCGGCTCCGGCAAGATCAAGTTCCGATAGGAGGTGCAACATGACCGCAGCAACCAAAGTATTGACCGCACACGTGCCGCTTCCGCTGGCCGACAAGGTAGATCAGATGGCTTCACGGCTTGAACGCTCGCGCGGCTGGATCATGAAGCAGGCGCTTTCCGCCTGGATCGCCCAGGAAGAGGAGCGCGACCGACTGACCCAAGAAGCGCTGGCTGACGTAGACGCCGACCGCGTCATCGATCACCAGGCCGTGCAAGCATGGGCGGAGAGCCTTGGCACCGACCAGCCGCTGTCGGTTCCGCGTTAATGGAGCTGAAGTGGACCAGCAAGGCGCTTTCCGATTTGGCGCGCTTGTATGAATTCCTGGCTCCGGTGAACAAGCCCGCCGCCGCGCGGGCGGTGCAGGCGCTGACCAAGGCCCCAACCATTCTGCTGACCAACCCCCGCATCGGCGAGCAACCTTTCCAGTTCGAGCCGCGCGAGGTACGGCGAATTCTGGTCGGAGAGTACGAGGTCCGCTACGAACTTCAGGATTCGATCATCTACGTGCTGCGGCTGTGGCATACCCGAGAGGACCGCTGAAATGGCACTACCGCCGACCTACTACGACTTCGTGCGCAAGTTGCGTCCCTTCCTGGTTGAGATGGCCGAGCGGGACGTTGATGATTTTCTGAGCGGCACCAACCCGCCGCAGGCGATCCATAGCCTGGACGACTACGACAGCTGGTACCCGCAGTACATCGAACGACTGAATGCGGAGATCCTTGGATATGGGGCCGACCATCCCGGTGTCAGCGTCGAGGAGATGTCGCCATTCCTTTCCAGCGCGCCACCACAGGCGAAGGCATACCTCGCCAGTCTTTATGGCACGGTGAACAACGAGTATCACAGCGTGGTGAACTTCGCCTTGGCCGGCAAGAAAACCTTACACTTCAGCGACAACCTGGCCGAGCATCTGGCGAACACCGAGATCAATCTGAAGGCGGCACTGATCCAGTTGCCATTCCCGACGTGCCAGTTCACCTTCACGTCCCGCGCCGTCATCAACGCGATGCACAACATCCGGGGCGATGCTGGGCGCTGGGCCCTGAACGTCGTCGGCCTGGATTACTCCGCGCCGGTTTCTGTATTCCTCACCATGCATCCCGCAGGTGCCGGCCTGCCCGGTCGCAAACTGCTCATGTGCGCTTGGCATGCCAGGCTGCCAGACACGTCCTATCTGGCGCTCAAGCGCGAACTGTACCTGGGCGACAACTGGACGCTGGAACAGGCGCTGCGCACGGACTGGGAAACCCTGACGCCGAACGACCTCGGTATCGGGATGAGTGTGAATCTGAATGAAGAGTCCATCGCGCACCAGGACGACGATACCTTTTACACCGATGGGCTTGCCTTCTACCGGATTGTCCTCAATGCCGTGCTGTACCTGTCGTCCGACAAGGCCGAGCTGACGGCCAAGGAGAGTCCACGAAAAGAGATCGAGGACAGGGCAAAGGGCATCGCGTCGCTACCGAAACGACGGAAGCTGCTCCAAACGACAGGCCGGTATACCGCGCTCGATTACGAGGAGGTGGGCGCATCCGTTGGTCCCATCGTGATCCAGAAAGGCGAGGCAGAAGGCGGTGAAGGCGGGAGTAGTGGCGGGAAACCACTGGTGAGGTTCATGGTGCGCGGCCATTGGCGACGGCAGCCGCACGGGCCAGAGAGCCAAGATCGCAAGCTGATCTGGATTCGACCGTACTACAAAGGCCCCGACCTCGCCGCCACCATCAACAAGCCCTACTTGGTGAAGTGAAGACGGGCGGGCGGCTTAGCGTACGATTTTTCCGTTTCGTGAGCTGACCCCCATCAGGCGGCTACGCTCGAGTGGAGTCAGTCGGTCCATTGCTCGCAGGTCAGATCTTTTCCAACACCGAAGCCACGCGACCTACCTCACGCTTTACATCCAGGTAGGCTTGGTACGCCGACCGGGCATTGGCGATCAAACCCTTGTAGCTTAGTGCATGCAAGTTGTACGCATCCCATGACTTGGATTCACGGTCGTTGAGTTCCGGCGCACGCTCGACAAGAAAATAGACATCAATCGGTGGGAGACGTCCCCCATACCCGCATGCATCCGGATGATCCCGGTACCATTGCTCGACCGCCTCGACATACTTCCGCCCCTGCGCTTCGAGCTTATGCGTCTGTACGGGTAATCCTGGTCGCTTCAACTCGATGATCACATGGCGGCCTGCCGTCGTGCAGTACGCGATGTCGAGTCGCGCGCCCTCATCCGCATCCGGGCAAGCCCGCTTCAACTCGGCGGACAGGGTAACCTCCATCTGCTCACTTCCGGTCACCCGATCCCACGACGGATCCAGCAACCAAAGGTGCTTGAAAAGGTATTTTTGCGCGACTTTCTCTTGCTTTTTTTCGTCGACGATTTCTTCGTCGAACTTCCGGATCACCTCCAGCCGCCCCTTCACGATATCGAGGTAATAGCTCTCTTCGATATCGTCGAGCGAGGCGAAGATGGCTTGGAATTCCGGGCTCAGAACGTCGGTGATCTGCTCCAGCGCATCTATCTGTTGCCGGGCGCGCAGCTTTTCGAATCCGACGACTGCGCTCCGATAGAGTAGGCTACGTGCTTCACGGTTGCGGTCTTCGTCGTTGTTGAGTACGAGCTTCGAAATGGATGTCATCAGGCGATCTGCAGCTTTGCGATCGCGCTTGTCCTTGAAGCTGGCTATCCACTCCTCTATGTCCGCGTTCTTTTCGGGCTCGTTCCCGTATCCCTGCGCGATGCGCCAGTCATCCCAACGGTCTCGGATGGTGGCGAGAACGCTTCTCAGATGCCGCCGCAATGCCTGAAACTTCTCATCGTCATGCCGAATGGACTCACGACTCGCTGTGGCACGATCAATGTCGTCCTGATCAAGGAAATCGGCATGTACCTCGCCGACAAGGTAGCTATTGAAATAGCGCGCGTCGCCAAGTTCAGCCAAGATGTCGTCTTGGAACAGGCGTCCATTTGCGAAAACAGAGACCTTGTTGACGCTCTCTTCACCCTTGCCGAGCTTTGCAGGGGTGTCGACGCTTGCGATGAAACCTCTCACCACCAACTCGGGCGGATCCCCGGCGATCAACGCAGGGATGGACTCGACGCAGGGGCGCTCCATCCCGTCGTCGCCCTTGTACTTGGCAAGCCCGATCGCCGATCTGACAACCTCCTCGCGTGAAGCTTCGTCGAAGTACCACAGGAACTGAAGGTTACGGTAGAAACCCGCGTCCGAACGCTGCAAGGGGCGTCCGTTCATGCGGACAGCAAAGGTGTCGGAGAAGACACCGAACCTACGTGCGAGCCTCGGGCGGAGAAAGTCCTCCGTCCGGTGTATCTGTGTATTGAGCTCTGTCAGGGTGATCCGGGTGCCATGTGCCAGATCGAAATCGGCGGGAACGTCAACGGGCTCGACCGGGTATTCTACCGTCTCGGAATCCTCCTCCGCCTGACGCCACAAGGCCTGGACGTCGATTGCGAAGGCGACCGCATCGCCCCCCTCGGCTCGGGTGACGACCTGGATCCGGTTGGCCAGCGAAAACATGGCCAGCTTACCGATGCCCTTGCGCCCCATTACATGACGCTTTCCGCTCCGGCTCATCGTCTTGGTAGCCTCACGGGTACGCCTGCTGTATCCGATCTTCAGGAACTTATCCTGAACATCCTGATGGGTCATCCCGTGGCCGTCGTCTTGAACCTGGATCAGATCGCCTTCGGGGTCAATCGTAATGTCAACGCAAGCGGCATCAGCATCCCAACTGTTCGCGATGATCTCGGTCATGACTGCAGGGGTTGAACTGTAGAGCCCGATCCCCAGGTGCTTGAGTACGTTCAACTCGACACGGAACTTAAGCCCTTCTGCCATCACGTCTCCACGTTCGCTTCTTGCACGTGCCGTTTGAACGCCTCACCAACAACCGCGCCCAACCGGGGTGGCACGGCATTTCCGACCATCCTGCCGACTGTCGAGAAGTGAACATCTTCGCCAGGCCGGACAAATCGATAGTCGTCAGGAAATGACTGAAGGATAGCAGCTTCACGCAAGGTTATGGCCCTGTCCTGCTCCGGATGCCCGAAACGCCCAGTCCCGAAATTGAAGCACTGTGTCGTCATCGTCGGTGCAGGCTGGTCCCAGCTCATACGCGCATACACGCTCCGGAAGGAAGCGCCGCTCTTGACGCGATGGCAAGGCGCCCGCAGTTCGGCCGGCCAGTCTTCCCACGTTCCACCTTCGCGTGATGCACGGATGCGCTCAAGGTTGACCGGTGTCAGACGGCGGGCTTTGTGCAGCGAGTCTTTACAGTCGGTCTGGCCTGCCTCCAGCTTGGGCAAGTGTGCGATCGCATCACGGACCGTTTTCAAGCTCCCTTTGATGAGTGGAACCAGTCGAACCGGACCGAGCCGCGACGCGACCAGCACGAAGCGTCGACGCTCCTGTGGAATGCCGTAGTCTGCGCATCGGACCCGCCTTGCGTCCACGTGATACCCCAACTTCTGCAGGACGGAGATGAACTCCCCGTACGGGGCATGGTTGGTGACGCGAGGGACGTTCTCCATGGTCACCAATTCCGGAACCAGCTCTCGGACCAGACGGGCGAACTCGTGCAACAAACCCCACTTCTTCTCGTCCTTCTCTTCCTTCGTGTTAGCGAGCGTCGAAAATGGCTGACATGGAGCGCAACCGGCTAGCAGGCGAATGGCATCGGGTGAGTACCACCTTGCCAAATCCGCCCCTGATATGTCGGTCACACTTTTCAGTTCGAACCGGGCCTGGTTGTTGTCTTCGTACGGGAAAGCGCATGCTGGGTCTATGTCATAGCCCGCCCGCACGTCAATCCCTGCCGCTTTCAAGCCGTAGGTCAGACCTCCGACGCCGCAAAAGAGATCCACGGCTTCGATCTTCATGCGTGACCTCCTCACGTCCCATCCTTCGCATCGTATGCGGCGAGCAACGACATGAACGCATCAATGTCCAGCTCTTCGTAACCGATGGTGTAAACAATCATTGATCGAGTTTTCTTAAACATTGATGATCTTACCGGAGGGTGCATGGCTCTGGTGTGGCATCTTTGCGGGCGGCAGGCAATCGGCTTCCCGGCATCAACCAGCGATGTTATCCATAAGACTGTTTTGTCGCTGTCCAATGCGGATTTCACTTCGGTAGCGCCCTGCTCCCGTCGTCCTGGGGGCACATAGATTCTTTCGAATATAGTATAGTATTTTTTGGATTGCGCAATCCAAAAATAAGGGTAAATATGCAATCACCAACCGTAGAAACCTATTCAGAGCTACAGGAAGCCTACACCTGGTACAGCGATCGCCTCTTCGACGGTAAGCTGCCGTTCTGCCTCATCACGTATCAACGCGAAAAGCGCACCATGGGCTACTTCAGTGGGGCGCGCTGGGCGAGCCGAAAAGGCGGGCGCACCGATGAGATCGCGATGAACCCCTGGTACTTCGGCACCCGCCCGATCGAAGAAGTGCTCAGCACGCTCGTGCATGAAATGGTCCACTTGTGGCAGGAGCACTTCGGCGAGCCAGGCCGGCGTCGCTACCACAATCGTGAATGGGCCGAAAAGATGAAGGCGATCGGCCTACATCCCTCAAGCACAGGCCGACCCGGAGGGCGGGAGACAGGCGAGCGTATGAGCGACTATATTGTCGCCGGCGGCCGCTTTATCGAAGCGACGCGCGCCTTGCTCGAGACCGATTTCGCGCTGAGCTGGTACGACCGCTTTCCGCCGCCCGATGAGCTGCTTCATGCCCGGCAGCGCGCCACGACGGTGGCGATCTACCCCGAGCCAGGTGACATGGCGCTCGAATCGCTCTCCCCCATCCCTGCAGCAGCAGCCTTGGAATCTCGTAATGGCGTTGATCTTGCGGAACGCCTCGAGCCCGGCCGCAGCCAGTTCGCCGTGAAACCGGCGCTCGACTTTGCGATGCCTGCCCCTGCGTCAGCGCCTGACACAGGGGCAGGCATCGCACCCGATCGCTCAAATCGCAGAAAGTATCAATGCCCTGAGTGCGGGATCAATGCGTGGGCGAAGCCCAGGATCCAACTCATCTGCGGGCAGTGCAGTCGCGAGCTTTGCGACGTGCCGGCATAGCAGGTCGGCGAGTTCCCGCAACAAATGCCGCGCCCCTACTCCCGCATCTGGAAAAGTACGTCGTGCCATGCGGACAGGTCGATCTCGCCCAGTTTTCCCGCAAGTCTCTGTTTATCGACGCACCGAAGTTGATCAAGCAGAATATGCGTCGGCTTACCGTTGAACTCGACTTCCGGCCGGCACTCCAGTGCCTGCCCTTTGCTGGTAATTGGCGCCACAATCACGCGGGGCAGCGCCGCATTCATGTCTTCGGGCGAGATGGGGTCGTCTCAGAAAACGGAAGATAAAGTACGTCAAGCCGTTGGTATTGCGTGGAGATGCCTCTCGCAAACGAAGGTCTGCGAGAGGCCTTTCTGAGAAGTCGGCCACTTCTAGCGCCGACGTGGCCAGGATGTTCTCGAAAACCGTTCTCGCTTGAAGTCGTTCTGAACGGCGAGTTTCGAGAATCAGGCGCGCAGCGTCTTGAGCGCCACATCCGGCGCAGTACGCACGATCTTTAGCAAAGCGGCAGCGGGGCCGGTCGGATTGCGGCGATGCTGCTCCCAGTTTTGCAGTGTCTTGATGCTGACCTGCATCAACTGGGCAAACTCGCTTTGTGACAGCCCGATTTGCTCACGTACCGCCTTGGCGTCCAGCGTTGTTACCTTGATCCGGCGCGAAGCGGGCGCTTCCCCGCGAGAAATCGCCTTGGCTTCTTTCAGGCTTTGCATCAGGTCATCAAACAATGCTTGTTCCATTTCATAGCTCCTTTACAAATTCGCGCAACAAGGCGGTTTCCCGGTCGGTCAGATCGTCCTTTTTCGACTTCGGGTAGATCAGCAGCATGTAAATTTGCCCGTCGTCCCGGAGCCAGTAGTAGATCACCCGAACCCCGCCGCTCTTGCCGCGCCCAGGCAGCGCGTGGCGCAGCTTACGGATTCCACCGCCACCCTTGAGGATGTCGCCCCGTTCCGGGTTCTCCACCAAGACATTCTGAAGGTCCGCATACTCGTCATCCGACAGCAGATCGGCAAGCAGACGGGTGAATGTCGGGGTTTCGATGAATTCCATGCCCTGTATTATATACGCCAATGGCGGATAGCGGAACGACTATGACAAATCCTTAGCGTACTTTATTTTCCGTTTTCTGAGACGACCCCGAGATGCTCAATGCCGGCCTGGTCTTTTGAATCTTGGTGCCTACCGTGGGGTCGAGAGTCACCCAATAAACATCCCCCCGGCGCACCCAGGTGCCAGACTTTGCCATTCCCACTCACCACTGTCCGAGGTCGGCGGCAGGTCTTGCCAGACATCTTCGTCCTGGTCTGCCCGATAACCATCGAACCACCCAACCCGCGATGCCCTTACCGGCTCGATCATGATATGAGTACCTGTCAGTAGATAACGGAATCGACGCCGAGCACGTTGCCGGCATCGTCCAGTAGTTCGACGACGATAGTTTCATCGGGGGCGCTGGGGTAGTCGCCTGCCAGCTCTTCTGGCAATCGATGGGCGTAGCCAATCAACGCGGCCAGATCGGCACGGTTACGCAGCGGATGCGACCCAAAAGTGTGGAATTTCCCGGGTCCGGGATGACACCGCACCCCGCCTGCTGCGAGCAGATCACGCAGCCAGTCTGCCCCCTCGCCAGATATCGTACCGGCGTGTGCGTCCCACTCCAGGTCGAGCCGTGGAATGTTCGGGTTGCCCGTGGCGGGCTCGCAAATCAGGCGAATGACGGTCATGGTTTCCAGTGGAACAGCAGGCCGACGACAAAATCAAAAAGCTCTCGATCTTCATTGTAGGCGCACCTGAGATCCTGCAATGTTTCTCGTCGGGCGGGGGTTCGCGCCGAGGGCATGCTCGAGCGCCATGGTCATGAAAGTGATTGGCAAATGAAGACGGCCGGAGGCGCGCGCCTTTCAAGCTTAACCCAAGTCATTTACAGCCCCTGCCGGACCGCTCTGCAGCGAGAATTGACACCAAACGGTCTGCACGCCTGTAAGTGAGCTGCAACCGCCTCGTGAGCCAAGACACCTCGATGGGATGGCCAAGCTCAGTCATTTCGCGAAGACAAGGCAAGAGGGGATCGTCCCGCGTCCCCTCGCGCGGATCGGGCGGGAGATCGTTTCTCGATCTGAGGTCGAGAAAGCGCTCGAGGAGCGCCATCCGGACGTCCCGAATCGCTTCAGTCAGCAGCGCCCGATCTTCCAACGGAAAGTCGGCGGCAAAGTGCTGCAAAGTAGGCGCAAGTCGCCCCTCAAGGATCTCGAATGCGAGCCCTGCTGCGATGCGTTGTGCACCCTTGCGGTCAAGCGGCAGATCAATCGCTGACGAGAGGAACGGATTGGGGTCCATCTATCCCCCGAAGTGTCGAACAGTGTCGCAGGTATATTGACCCGAACACATTCATGGTTCCGGTCAAAATGTGTAAATTGGATTACAAGCCTGGGTGCCTGGCAAACCGATCTCGATCACCCGCCTGGATCGGCGCTTGGCGATGGGCCGCGATCGCGTCCGCCGCGCCGGTCTCCGATCGCGTCTTTGACGGTTTTCAAGTGATATTCCATCAGCACCCGCTTCACACCAGGAGCAACGTCGCGATCGTGGTAGATGCTATGAAAAAGCTGGGTCTGTACGAACAGCGTCTGACGCTTGAGCGCGTCGCAGTCGGTGTGCAGTACCCCTTGATTGAGCTTGGCGACCAGCATCAGGACATCACGTTTGAAGCGGTAGAGTTGGGCGCGCTCAATGGCCTCGGTACTTGTCCCGGCACCGGGTCGCGCCGGCGCCGAGGGCGCGTGCGCCATCAGGTGCGTCGTCGCATTGAGCCATGCGCGCATCCGCTCGAGCACTGTCCCGTCCCTCAAAGTGTGCTCAACGCTCAGGCCGACCGTGTGCGCGTAGTCGAGCCGTTGCTTCATGACCCTGTTTTCGGTTCGAGCCCTCGCGCGCCTGGCGATCGTGTTGGCGAGCACCCTGTCGGCCGCCACGGCGATCCGCCGCGTCGCGCCCGCCAAACAGCGAGCTTGCGATCCGATCCTTCAGGATGAGCGGGTTGGCCACCCCATGGAAAAGCACCTCAACGCGGTTGCTGCCGGCGCTGGCAAACCCGATGTCGCCATAACCCAGGATCCGCCCCAGGAAGCTCTGCGTCACGTTGATCGCGCGAATGTGGTTGCTGCGGACGTAGTCGGTTTTCCGCGAGAAGACACCCTGCTTGGCGGTCACTGAGTCCGACGTGACGATGTAACTCGCCGAAAGCTTCAGGTGCAGCGCGCGCATCAGGCCAATGCCGCCGACGCCCACACCGGCAAGCCGGATCAACTCGAAGTCGGCGTAGGTCAGCCCCTGCAGTCCGAGTGCATTCACCCACAGCCCGGGCAGCAGGTAGGTGACGAGTCCGATCAGGACCAGCAGCCACCAGATCGCGATCGCGCGGTTCGCGATGCGTAGTTGTATCGTTCTATCGGCCATGGCCGGCTCTCCTGTTTGAGTGGGTTGTCGGGGCCGACCCGAGGTCGTGGCGTTGCCCGCGCCGGGCCGCGCCCGGCGGATTGCTTTCGAGTTCGCTCGCGCTATAATGAAATCGCATTATTGTCAATTGCATTGGCGGTGGAGCCTCGTCCCCGCGCCTTGAAGGCGCCGAGTGCGTGGTGCGCCCTGCCCTGGAGCGAAACATGAATATTCCTCGACGCGCACTTGTGCTCTTGCTCTGGCCCGCGTTTTGTGGGCTGGTGGTGGGCGGTGGGCTCGGGCTCATCACCGGTTCGCTCTCTGCGGGTCTGCTGTTCGCCGGCATCGCGGTAGTCGTGAGTCTGCTGATCCTGAATGGGTGGGACATGGAGAACATTGCGGGGTCCGAGCATTCGTTCGCCTCGTCACCAGATCCGCTCTTGGAGGATCCGATCTATGCAAACCTGCCAGGCAACATCTGGCACGCAACGTTGTGCGACCGCAGCGCAAACAGAGAGCATGCTCTGAGTTTGAGCGACCCGTATGCCCCTTGTTCAGATTTTGACAACGATCGCTGGCACTGACGAAACCCTGGGCGCGGTGAGCGATCCAGCCTCGCATCACCGCCCTCCTCCCCCGCCTTTCTCGCGCTTCTCCTCCTGCGCTTTTTCGAGCTGCTGCTTCGCGCTTCGACCATCTGGTTGATCTCCGAGATAATGGAAGATCGAGGTCTTGTCAGCGGCCTCGTCGAAGCCCTTGTCGAGACCGACCTTGCCGCGCCCAATCTCGTCCAGGTGGGTCTCGCGTTTGGCGCGTTCAGCGGCCTCGGCGTCCGCCATGTCCTGCTGAAGCCTGGTTTCGGAACGGGGCACGCTCGGGTCGGCATTGACCCCCACCGCCGCTATCCGCTCACGCTGAGCCGCGCCCCAGCCCGCCACGCTATCCGGACTGGCGGCTTCGCCGCCGATCACGAGCGATGCGCCGGCCGCACGCGCTTCCAGCACGGCTGGATCCCGGTATGAACCCGGTGTCACGGTGACATTACCCGGCCCGGCGCCCTCGAACAGCACCGCCTTGGGTGTGCCGTCGAGCCCGACCCCGATCCCGGACTCGTTGAAGAAGCGGTTCGCCCACATCAGCGCTTCGTCGCCAGTGGCGCCCAGAGCGTTGTTGCGATGCAGGAACTCGTTGAACTCCGGGGTCCAGTCGAGCTTTCCGCTCAGGGCGGCGCTCTTGACCAGTTCGGCGGACTGGCGGTACTCCTCGGACTGCCGGAATGCCGCACTCGCACTCTCCCGGAAGGAACGTGCCTCCCCGATACTGGCCGCGATCCGGTTCGCCTCTTCCTGGTTGGAGCCCGATAGCCGCTTGAAGTCCTCTGATCGCGCCCAGTCGTTCGTGAAGGATCCGGTATCCCGCACACCAATTTCGTCAGCCGAGTCCTGCGCGCGCTTCACTGCGGCCGTGATCTGGTTGCTTGTGGTCTGCCTACCGTCTGCAGAGATGGGAACGAGAGCGGCGATTTTGCCAGCGATCGAATCCGGGGCTGCCCGTCCACCACCCGTGTTGCTATTGAGGGTAAGGGCAAGCGCCGAATTGGCGGTCGACGTATCCGTAATCCCCAGATCGCGCGCCAGGTTGTCCCGAATGCTGCGTAGCTGTTGAGTCGTACTCTGATCCTGCACCCCCTCACGACTACTGAACCCCGCGCTGCCCGCCGTACCCGCCGAGGTCGCATCCGCATTCGACAGGATCCGGTCGAAAGCTGCGGCCGTGGATCGATCCGCCGATCGGCTCTGATCTTCAGCAAATGCGTGCGCCTTACTCGACGCCTCACCCATCCGGTTGGAGATCTCGGTCGAGCTGCCCAGGCTGACGACGTTCTTGCCGATGTTCTGGGTGTAGCGCATGCCCCCGATGTCGCCCGCACGTTCGTCGATCTCGGTGCGGCCCTTGTAATCGGTGAATGAACTCATGTGGGCCGAAGACCGGTTGGGCGAGAGCTGCTGTTGCTGGAAGCTCACATTGCCCTGGCTGATGTTGCCGGCCGCGGCCTGGTTCGCGATCGGCCCGGTCGCGGTGCCCACCGCAGCGCTCATGCTTTGCGCGACGCCGGCAATCTTGTTCAACCCAAACACCACGGCCGCGGCGATCACCGGGACCGAGACCACCATGTTGCCCATGACGGCCATCGAGGACACGGTGTTGCTATAGATCGGCGAAGCGGTCAGCAGGCTCAAACCGGCATCGGCCGCACCGCCCTGGTAGGCTGCGGAGGCGGCGTTCTTCGCCCATGCCAGCGTGCCCAGATAGTTGATGACCGCATAGATCGGTGGCCACAACGCGATCCAGGTCAGCCCAAGGGCGTAGGATTTCAGCATCTGGAGCGCCTGCGGCCCGCCAAAGATCATCGAGAGCAACAACACGAACGGAAACAGCCCGTAGAGCATGGCTTCGATCCCGTTGCGGATGAGCGGCATCGCCTCGCTCATCATGGAGCCGCTGGTGATCTGCTGGGCGTTAAGCTGCGCGGCCGCTTGCGCACGTGCCACGCCGAGGAGGGTCGCGGACGGATCCTCGGAGCGCTGGCTCATCATCATATTCGCATCCCGCACCGCGTTGATCAGCGCATTCTGGCGAATGATCGTGGCGGCATCAGTGGCCGCGTCGGCGATCGCGCCGCGGGTGTATGCGGCTGGCAACTGGTTGGCGAGTAGTGTGGCGGCCTCCGTCGCCGGCAGCGTGCCGCCGGCAAGCTGCAGCGCCGGATTGAGCTCGAGGCCCAGCTTTTCCAGGAGGGCATTGGTGGCGGGCACGAGGCGTGGCGTGAGCAGCGTATAGGCGACCGTACACTGTTTGGGCTCGATCAGCCCGGTCGCCGGATCGGTGATACCGGTGAAGCGCGCCGGATTCGTATCGGAAAGCAGCGGCCACAAGTCGGTCGAGCCCGAGAAAGCCGCGGCCGGGATGAAGCCTTGGCTGACATCGTAGAAGGTGCAGTTCTGGAGGAAATTCACGACATCGGTGCGCAAGGCCGGATCGGTGAAGGACACTTGGCGCGACTTCTCGACGAGGCGCGCACCGAACATCAGTCCATTGTTCGCGAAGGTGAGTTCGGTTGGCAGCGCCCCCGGGCCAGGTAGCACCGTGAGCGCCGTCTCGAAGAGCTCGGTGAGGCTGTTTCCGACCGAGCTGACGATCCCTGCCTGGGCGGCCAGGCCGAGCGGCACGTTGTCGATCACCCCGGGTGCGGTCCCGCCGACCTTGTCGACCACCTGAACGGTCGCCTTGGGCACGAAGAGCACGAGATAGATCACGATCACGCTCATCAGCCACTTCGGCCCGAGCAGGCGATCCGGGGCCATCGCGCTGGCGACCAGCGCAGCAAAGAAGCCGACGACAAAGACCAGGGCAATCGCGCTCAGGAAGGTGCTGCCGCCCATCAAGGCGGCGAGCGCGTTGAAGAGCCCGGTCAGCGCATCGACGTTGCCGTAGGAATAGATCTCGTACATGGCGCGCCCCCGATCAGCGGCCCATCGGCGCCGAGGCCGAGTAACCCAAGAGATCGGCGACCTGTTGCGGCATGTTCGCCCGCAGGCTGCGTTCGAGCTGCTGGATGTCCTGGGCGATCGTCACGAAGGTCTGGGTGCGCTGATCGGCGATCTTGCGATCGTTCTCGAGACTGCGTAGCAACTCCTGGGCGTTCTGACGGTGCATGGCCATTTGCTGCGCCTGCTGGTCATTGAGCTTGGCATTGAGTTGCGCCGTGTCCATGCCCATGCGCGCCGCCCGCGACAACAGTGCGTAAGCGAACTCGACCGCGACATACTCGGTGTACTGGCCGATCTTCGATTCCGCGATCGCCGGGTTGTTGATCGCGTTCGAGCTCGAGAGCAGCCGATAGACCGGCGCCGGCACCGCATTCACGAAGTTCACCTCGACCTCGGTCGGCGCCCCGCTGCGGGTCGCGATCTTGTCCGAGAGCGAGCGCATGGTGTCGCGCACCCGGGTGACGATCGAGGGCATGGTTTCCACTGACTCCACGACCGAGTTGCAGTCCGATCCGCCGCATGTCAGGAGCTTCACCCGCACATGGCCCGCGGGCAGCGAGCCACCCGAAGCCACATTGCCGTATAGCAGATCAGCGGTATTGCGAATCGTCGGCGGATAGACCCGCGGTTCGGACGCCCCGTCGGTCGCACGTGGGTAGATCGTCGTGCCGGTGAGCGACATGATCAGCTCGCGATCCTTGTCGTCAAGATGCGCCCAGCGCTTCACGACCGACCAGACCAGGTTGCCGGTGAAGGGCACGATATCCCGCGTTGCGGCACTGGCGGCACCGGAACTGAGCACACTGTTCACGTCCGAGGACTTGGTGCACTTGGTACGCGCCGCCTCGGCATCCATGCCGAGCGTGCCGGCGATCTTCTGGCAGGCACTGCTGGTCTCGAGCCCGGCCTTTCCGGCGATGCTCGACACAAGCGAGGTCGCAGCCTCGCAGGAGTTGATGTTGGCGCGGTTCACAAACGACTCCAGATCCTTGAACCACTCGATCGTCGAACCGAAGAGCGGCTCGACCGATTTCAGCATCATCTGGAACGCAACGCCGGGCAACGCCGAGGTCACGTTCTTCAACATGTTCTTGAACTCGTCCGATGAGATGTGCGAGAACGAGCCCCCAAAGACGTCGATTCCGCCGCAGCCGGCCTTCACATAGGGCAGTGCGATCGCGGCCAGGTTGTAGTTCTTGGTGGGTGTCCGGATGAAGAGCGAGCCCCCGGTATAGGTGCTCAGGGCCTGGCCCTGGAAGGCCTGGGGTGCGGTGAGGTTGCCGACCGCGCCGAGGTCGTCGAACATCGCCTGCGCCGACGCATTCAGCGTGCCGGCGTGAGCGGTTCCGATGCCGGCAGAGACGGTGATGCCGAGGGCGAGTACAAGCGCACGCGCGCCGGTGGAAGGCAGGCTTGTCATCTCAAGTCTCCTGAGAACGAGCGGATCGGCGTCGCAGCGCGCACCGACTCGCTCGAGGGGTTGGCGAGCGCGACGATGCGGTCGGTGAGTTCCATTTCGTTCAGTACCCCATAGCTCACCGGGGTGATCGATCCCGCCGCCGGATCCGCGAGGAAGAGCGCCGGCACCGTTTCGACCTGGAGCGTGCGCGAGATCCCGTTGTCGTGGCGCGGTTCCGGAAAGTCGGGCAATCCGCCGCCGTCGAGACTCACCGGGAACACCTGGATGCCGGTCAGGCGGCTAAAGCCCGCGAGGATGGGCGCGAACGCATGGCAGTACGGGCAGTCGCTTTTGAAGAAGAAGTAGAAGACGTGCGAGCTCGCCATGCGCTCGAGCGTTTCGAGCGCATTGGATTTCTTGGTCTCATGGTACGCGGCGAGCCCCAGCGGATTGACCGGTCGCTCGAGGGTGAAGTCGAATTCGGGATTGGACCAGATGACGCGCTGCCAGACGTCGGCGACCTCACTCGCACGACGCACCATGGCGGTCTGCACTCTGGCCATGGCATGGACGTTTTCCGGGGAAGGGTCGAGAAACGCCCGGTAGCGCGCGCGCTTAACTTCTTCCTGGTAGGCCTCGAAGCGCTTCACGAGATCGGCGCCCGGATCGCGATTCGCGGATGCCGGTTCGCGCGCCTCTTCTCGTGGCGGGGGCGGATCCTCGTACCAGAACCAGCCGCGCTCACGGGCCTCGAAGTATTCCGCGGGATCGGCCGCGGGATCGGCTACGGCCGATGCAGCCAGGAGCGCGGCCAGCGCGCTGATGGCGAGTCGAGCCGACCGCGACGTTTTCATAGCCCGCCCCCTTCTTCCGGGACGCGGCCGTTCTCGCAGAAGCTGATCTCATAGACGAGTTGCTTGTCCGCGACGGTGTTGCTCGCCCCCTCTGGGGTCCGGTCGAGCACGTTGGCCTGGCGCGTATCGACCTCGAGGCGCGCGCACCCGGGCTTCTTGTGCGCTCTGATGCGCTTGACGGTGATCAGGATCGGGGCATTTGATCCGAACTCGCGGGCCATGAACTGCGCGGCTTCGCCCACGAGTTGACCCTCGGCACGGCCGAGCCGGATCGCCTCGATCAGCAAGGGCTTTATCGTCGTGACTTCGCGCGTCTGGGCCTGTGCGGGCGACGTGGCCAGGCTGGCCAGCAGCGCACACAGCGTCACGGTCGTGATGCGGGTACGACTTAGCATTTACCGCCTCCGTAATAGCATTCCATGGGGTTGGCACGCCCGATCGTCTCGGTCATCTCGACCGCGGCCGCATTGATCTCGTCAATGAACTCCGACAGATCCATTCGCGAGAGATCGAGGCGTTGCAGCTCCTCCGGGGTGAAACCCTGGCAATGCGGCGTTCGCGCATCACCCATCGGTAGCCCAAGTTGCCCCCTGCCCTGTTGATGTACGAGCTTCGCCAGGCGGCTGTTGAAGCAGCAGTAGGTGTAGGTCCGCTCGATACAGGTCTTGATGATCGGCAGGCGCCTCGAGCAATAGTTGCCCTTCGAGACGCACAACTCGGCGTCGCGCTTGAGCGCGAGTTCATGCTCGGCGTCCTCGCACTCGAGGATCCCGGACATCTGGATCGCCAGAATGGCGATCGTCCAGTAGGACGGCACGAGCGTGGACATGAAGGACTTGACCGTAATGTCACCGGCGAGCATGCCGGCGAGCGCGGAACTGGTCCCTGTGCCGAACAGCGAAGAGAAGCCCGAGATCAGGAAATCGGGTGCGTTCGAGGCGAACAGCGCGTCGAAGGTGTAGCTCGATACGGCCGCTTTGCCGATCGCAGCGCCAGTCCCCATGGCGATCGACAGATTGTTGAACATCGAGCCCGCTGGGCTGCCACCGCGGTTGCAGCAATTGACAAGCCCGAAGAGTTTCTTCCTGCAGCGGTTGTCAAAGCCGCGGAAGACCTGGGTGGCATCAGTCATGTACTTGCCCGCCTCGCGACCGGCTTCCATGTAGGCGATCACCGCCAGAAAGTCGGTGTCCGGCTCATGCCCGGTATCCCAGGTCATGCCTTCGCGATCGGTGTAGGTCTGCGCCCCGCAGTTGAGCACGCTCTCGGTACGACGTGTGTCCCGGTTCGTGCAACTGAAATTCTGGGTCTCTGCGGTGCAAAAGCGTGGATCGAAGGCGTCGTAATCGACACAGGTGAGCGCCCCGAGCGCGGTGCATGCGCCAAAGCGCGGCTGATGGCAATCCGAGCGGGGATCGCGGTTCACACAGTTGAAGGTGTTGGTGAAGGCCCAGCAAGTGCGCCCGACCGGCAAGCGGTTGATGGTGCGCACCGCTGGGAAGCTGTCGGAGCACTCGGACGTCGCCCGTTCGCACTTGTCGAGCCGGCCCGTTGGTCCACCCATTCCCGGCAGGGTCTCGACCCCGTCGGGGGGCAGCAGACCGGGCGGCACCCGGCTCTCGTAGTCGGCGCAGGGGTTGTCCCACCACTCTTCGACATGAGGCGTCGCATCGGCGCGAATGACCTCGGTGATCACCTCGATGTCCGGCGTGCGCATCTCGTCAGTCCAGTAATCGACGCAATAGCCACCGATAGACGCCTCGGTTTCAAGGCATGTCGCCACTTCGCGGGTCTCGACACGCTCGCAGTAGTATTTCACCCCGTCGTCGAGCGGCCCGCTCATGCTTGCCGGGCAATGCCAGGTGACGTTGACCTTGCGCACCTTCTTGCATTCCTGATCGAGCGCGCGCAGATAGTAGTTGTTGCACGACTGAATATCCGAGGTGACGATGCCGCGATCAACCGAGTCGGTCGAGCAGTCCGAGTAGCCCGCGGCAATGCCGTCGAGCAGCGGCATGTCGGTGACCGCGATCGCGGCCCGCACCTCGGGGTCATCGACCATGCTGGGCAGATACGCGCGTATTTCGGCATCGGCCTGGCCTGTGTTGATCGCCTCGCATTCGACCGAGGTCTCGTCAGCGCAGGCGCTGAGCTTTGCCGTAGCCGCACCACCTAGTTCCGACGAGCCGAGTGAGGCTTCGGGCGGGGTGGCCGTATAGCCGGGGGTCATCTCGATCACCGGCGCCTCGGAGAGATCGGTCTGAATGGTCGCCCCCGCGGCGAGCCCTGCAGCCCGTGCCTCCGCGGCCGGATCGGCGATCGCGAGGCCGGGGACCAGCGTCAGGATGCCGGCGAGAAGAAGTCTAAGCTGCGGCCTCACTGCTGCGCCCCCGCCCTGCCCGCGCGCAATGCGCGGGCATCCTGTTCGAAGCCTTCGGCCCGCATCTCGATCCGCTCGAGCGCATAGTCGATCGAGATGTCGCCCGACACCCGAACATAGTCCTGGTCGCCAAAGCATTGCCCGGTGGCGCAGCTACTCGGGGTGGCGCCACTGCGCAGCAGCACATAGGTCGGCACCGCGGTGACACCGAAGCGGGTGAAGGCCTCGGAGTCGATGACCCAGGCGACCGTGCGATCGCCGATCAGGGCCTGCGCCGCGGCCATCGTTGTCTTGAGACTGCCCCCGACAAGGCCCCGCAGCACGAGCGTGGTCGAGCGCGCTTCGGCATCTGCCACCATGCGCGCAAGCGAGGCCTCGGGCATCGAGAACGACACGAAGGCGAGCAAGGTCGGCTCGTTGGACGGGATGGGGTTCGCAGCCGCCGCATACTGTTTGGCGAGCGCTTCGACATCGATCGCGCTGTTCGGCACGAGTGGCTCGGGGAGGTTCTCCATCCTCACCGTCGGCACGCCCGAGGGTTGGCCGCTTTGTGCACGTTCAGCGGCCTGGTCCGCCCGCTCGACGGCGCGCTCGACGGCGCGCTCGATGCGCGCCCGCAGCGCCTCGTCGAGCAGCGCCTCGTCCGGCGGGGTTTGAGCGCCCGCCGGCGCGGCCAGGATGAAGGTGAGCGCGAGGGCGACGCAGCCAAGGGCGGGAAAGACTTTCGCGTGCATGTCAGTACGGGCTCAGGCAACAGTTGCGTTTGCGAAACAGGAGATACACCGCGTCTTCACCCGCGATCGGGAACTCCTTTCCGGCTCGCCAGGTGATCGAGTTGGCGCCCAGCGCCGGGCAGCAGTTGCCAAAGCGCGATCCGGTTACCGGAATCGGGGCGACCATCTGTGACTTGTAGGCGCGCTTGTCCATGAGCGGTGCCATGGTCGGTCCGCACAGCGCCCCGCTGCCGTGGTATTGCCAGGCGATGAACTGGCGATGCAGCTTGTGCATGAGGCGCTGTGCGATCAGCAGGCTGGAGTCCACCATCCCGGTGTGATGGGTGATGCGGCCCTGGTTGGGATACATGCCGCCCTGGCAGCCGGCGCACCAGAACAGCTCCCGCCTCGGAAAGCCAGCCGTCGCAGTCACGCAGTCGGCCGCGCACGCGGCGATCGCGATCGGATTCGCGAACAGCAGCGCCTCGGGATTGAAGATCGCCGAGAGCGAACTCGAATTCCAGGTGGGATCCACCTCGGTCAGATAGGCGATATCCCACTCGACCTGCTGCAGGCACGGATGGTCGGCCAGCACCCCCAGAAGGTAAAGGATGGGATAGACGTAGTGGTGCGCCTGGTAGAACACTTCGGGCGCCACCCCGTCCTTGCGTGTGCGCCGACCATGTCGGGGGGCGGGAATCGCTTCCGGCAGGGTGATTCCGCCCAGCGACGGGAAGCAATAGGGTTTCCTCACGACCTCGGTGAGGATCGCCGGCTCCCAGAAGCCGATCGAGAGCCCGACCCGCGGCGGCGTGCCAGCGCAGACACAGACCGGACTCGACGGGTTGCCAATGTCACGCTGCCCGCCAATGTTCGCGATCTTGGCCGAGCCGATCGACAGCGGCAGCACGCAACGCCAGCAGATGTCGGTGACCGGGTTGAAGAAGTGGCTGTTGCAGCTATCCGCGCGCGCGCCATACGTGGTCAACAGGCACAGCGCAAACAGCGCCGCGCGCAGCATCAGGGAGATCGGGGGGTTCTTCACGGGACGTCCTCCGGGTCGAGTTCCTCGATCCGCAGCGCGAGTCCGTCCTGGGTGACCAGCGCCGGCACCGCGCGAATGCCCAGGCGTTCTACGAGCAGCCCGTGCTGATCAAAGAAGACCTGGCGCTGCCAGGCGATGCCGAGTTTCTGCCACGATCCGGCGACGAGGATCGGCGTGATCACCCCCTCATGCGCGTCGATCAGGCGCACGGCCGCGGCAATCTGCGCCTCGTCGCGCCCGTCGAAGAACAGGAGCGGCTCGGGCAGATCGACGGTCTCGAGCGGATTGACCCGGTAGCCGGCCGGAAACAGGATCCGCCCCGCTCCGTCCGTGATCGACTCGGAGAGCACGATCGACGGATCATGCAGCCAGGACCGGCGCGCCTCGGCGCGAACGAGCCCTGGAACCGGCTGCGGCTCGGCCAGTGAGTCGAGAACGCGGGCTTCGGCCTCACGCTTGATCCGGTCCCAGGTGCCGTCTTCGATGCGCGACTGCACGCTGGCCGTCAGGCTTTCGATGAAGTCCGGCTCGGCAATCGGATACACCGGGCCGTAGTGACCGAGGTCGATCGCGTGGGCAGGCCCGAAGAGACCGGCGGCAAGGATCAGGCTTTGAGCGTTTCGGGCGAGGCGTCGAAGGTGGCTTGTCAGTTTCATGGTCTCAGAACACCGGATGCGCCACACCGACGATGCGCCCGATCGGGACCAGGCCCGACGAGGCGTAGCGCGAATCGAAGCTGTCGGGACTGTCGGACTGGGCGAACACATGGCCGGCCGGGATCACCCCGGGCGCGATCGGCTCGAGCGGCACGCCGGCCCGGGTGCGGGGCTTCGCGTACCCGATCTCGCGGTCGGCGACCCGGACGGTGCGGTCCTCGACCGTGATGAGATCGCCCTCGACGCCGGCGACCCGCTTGAAGAACAGCACCCCATCGATGTAGCCCACACTCGGCAGCGGCTCGCCGGCGTAGCGATAGACCATCAACTCACCGAGCTTGGGCATCGCGCCGCGCTCGAGCCACACAAGCCGGTACGGCAGGCTGGGCGTGAGATTGACGTAGAGCCAGTGCTGGACGACGAAATAGCCGACCACGATCGGCACACTGATGAACCCGTAACGGATCACGAACTGAGCCAGTGCCTTGCATTCCCCGATGCGATTCGAAAGAAAGCCCCTCATAGCCCCACCTTGCGACGCAACGCGGCGGTGAGATCCACGGTCTGGAAGCGCCCCGCCACCGCGTTGCTGGCGAGTACCACGCAGCCGCACTCTTGCGAGATCTCCTCGAGCGCGCGCGGTAGATCGCGCGCAAAGGCTGCGGCCAGATCGATCGCCATCTGGCGTTCGCGCGCGCTGACATCGTCCGCACTCACGATCCGGGTGAAGGCGGCTTCCTTGTCGCGATAGACCGAGGCAAGATCCACAACACCGATCGGCGCCGGCAGGCGGGTCGGCAGGATGAGCCAGTGATACGCCGCGATCGCGAGCCAGGCATTGAGGAGCGCAAGCAGTACGATCGCGACCGCGCCGATACCGCGCGACTGGGCGCCCTCGGACGCCAGGCCGCTTTCCTGCAGCGGCGGCATCACGGGCGGGGTGTTGAGGGTTTCGGTCACTCGATCTCTCCCCGCTCGCGCAACACCGCCTCGATCGCCTCGTCGATCGACATCCCTTTCGCCATTTTTTCGTCGAGGGGCGCGTTGTCCTCATAGCGGTTCGAGAACAGCAGCAAGGTGTAGGGGTCGATGATCGAGCGCAGCACGCCCTCGCCCATGGTCGTGAAGGCATACACCTCGGCATAGGCGCCCTTCTCGAGGCGTAGCGACTGCAGGACGCGTTTCTTGTGCTCGTCGATCGACAGGCGCCCGGAGCGCGAAAGCAGCTCGACCGACTCCTTCCTCTGGCGCATCACGAAGATCGCATCCGACAGGTTGAACGCGGTCAGGAGCGCCGGGGACTCGTAGTAGTCGTCGAGCTGCTGCGTAGCCGTGCCGAGCGCCCCGCCGTACTTACGCGCCCGGCGCGCAGCCTCTTCGATGATCAGGGTGACGACGTTGTCGTTCTCGTTGCCGAGTTGCTGCTTCAACTCGTCGATGATCAGGAGCTTCCTCCTGTTGCGGGTGAAGTACATCTCGCTGGTGATCCGGAACAACAGGATCATCATCACCACCCGGTGAAGCTGCGGCGAGCGCTTGAGCGCTTCGACCTCGATCACGATCAGGTTGCGGTTGAAGTCGACGTTCGACGGGCCGTCGAAGAATTCGGCATAGGCGCCGCCGGTTGCATAGGGCTCGAGCATCACCGCGAGATCGGTGATCCGGACATCCAGCGGATCCTCGGGATTCAAGCGACCGGGGATGAACACATTGCGCACGTCGCTCAAGGTCATGTCCTTGCCCTTCTCGTTCCAGCAGCGGGTCAGTGCGGTGGCGATCGCCGCGTACTGGAAGGGCTCGAGCGCACCGTAGGGGGCGGCCATCTTGGCCACGACCGCCTGCAGCATCGCCATGTCGTCCTTGAAGTCGACGATGTGGGTGAAGGGGTTGATGTTGAGCCCGCAACCGGAGCGCAGCTCCAGCATTTGACCGTCAGCCTTGTCGCACAGGCGGGCGAAGGATTTGCCGAGATCCAGCATCCAGACCTTGGACCCCGCGCCAAGGTAGGACCAGGCAATCTCGTTCAGGAAGACCGACTTGCCCGATCCGCTTGATCCCGCCACGGCGAAGTTGTAGTTGCCTTCGGAGTTGTCATAGAGATCGAGGCCGATCACCTGGCCACGTCGCCCCCCGAAGAGCAGGATCGGGGATTGCGAGCCGCGCCACTCGGCGATCATCGGCGCCAGATGCACCACGTTCGGGATGGACTTGGTCGAGGCGATCCCGAAACTGTAGAGATCGGTCTGCATCGGCTTCGAGTAGCTCATCGGCAGCGAACTCATCAACGCGGGCCGATGCAGGAAGGTGATGTTGTTGAGCGCAAAGCCCTGATCCCGCCAGATCCCCTCGGCCATGGATTCAGCCCGGTCGATATCGCCCGCCCGCGCGAAGAGCCCCAGGGTGTGATAGCACCGCACCAGTGCGCCACTGGTGTTCACTTCGCGCAGCGCCTCGTCCCAGTCCGTCTTCTTCTCGGCCAGATCGGGCATCATCGGGGCCATCTTCGATTGGGCATTCTGGGTCGCACGCAGTTGATTCGCCGTCGTGAGCGACTTGACCTCGCCCGGATCCTGGAACTGGATGCCCATGGTGATCAGGAACGGGCACGGGTACTGCAGGGTGTTCTGGAGGGTGTCGCCCACGAGCGCGCCCATTCGCCAGAGGCTGAAGCGCTCGGGGTAGGACTTCACGACATAGAAGCGGGCATGGACATCGTCCTTGCGCGAGGGCTTCCTGAACTTGAGTCCGGTATCGGTCGCGATCTGGCGGGTGTCGATATCGACGATCTGGTCGCGCAACTGGCGATGCGGGTCGTAGTTGAGCGTGCTCACCGCCTCGTCCAGCAGCCGGTGCGGGTTGCAGAAATCGGCGCACCAGTTCAGAAGATCCGCCGGCGCCCATTGGCGGGTTGGAAACGCGGCCGCGCCCAGCGTCGAGGCGACGCTGCTGCGTAGCCGCACCAGGTTCTCGCGGGCCTGGGTGTCGTTTATCCGGCACGGCAGATAGACGCTGACGACCAGCCGGAAGTCGCGCAACAGATAGTTGCCGCTCGAGGCGACCGACTTCACCGCGCCGCGCAGGTAGTGCTCGACCCGGCGCCGGGCAAGGCGCCGGAAGAGCCCGCTGTTACGTGCTGGCCGGCCCCACTCGGCTGCTTGTTCGACATGATCATCGTCACGAACGCGCTGGTTCGCGTACTTCGCGAGCAAGGGCTTGATGTGCGGTGTGCCAAAGAGGTTGATCTGCAACGCAGCCCCCGGTGGCCAGGGCGCGGTATAGAGTCCGCGCAGCATGTCCGCCATGGCCTGATCGGCGCCGCTCTGGGGCAAGGCCTCGAGCACGAAGCCGACGCCATCGGCGAGCACGAACAACTCGCGCTCGCTGTCGTAGGCACGGTAGTTGAGCCAGGTCGAGAACTTGGCGATGTCGCGCTCGTCCGCTTCGTCCGGAACGGACTCGGGCGTCTCGTCGGTGAAGTAGGACGACATGATGCCGGCCATCTTTTCTCCGAAGAGGGTCTCGAGGATCGATGCGGCCATTACTCGCCCTCCCCCGGCACCTGAATGCCCAGATCGTCAAAGCTCGGGAAGGTGGCTGTGGCTGGGCGGGTGCTCGGCTCGGACTGCGCGGGCGTGGTACTGGCGGCGGGCGGACGGATCGGCGCATAGCCGCTCGGCTTCGCTGCACCGTTGAAGTGCGCATGATTCCAGCGCCCGCCGTCGATCTGCACATAGACCCGGCGCAACTCCATCAGGTTGTCGTCGGAGTCCCGCCACGGTGCGATCGCGATCCGCATGACGCGCGGCGGCGAACGGAGCGCAAACGGCCCGTCGCCGAAACCGGGGGCGAGCACGACCGTGCGCGGTGCAACCGCCGCGCTTGGCGTGTCACTCCCTGTCGCGACGATCGGTCCGCCGATCCGGTGCCCCGAACCCGTGGACTCGGCATAGACCTCGGACATCGACATGCAGGCCCCGCCGTCGGGCATCGGGCAGCGATGGGACGAGGTACCGCCCAGTCCGGTCACATCGGTTGCGCAACCGGCCAGAATGAGAGGGGCGCACGCCAGGGTGCATAGCGTGGTGCGAGCGTTCATCTTGATGACTCCATGCGTGATGACGTATAGGACGTGGAACGATCCAGCCACGCGAGCAAGGCATCGCGCCCGGTCGCCCCGGGCTGGATGCGGCCGTCCTCGGCGATCAAGGTCGGGGTGCCATAGACGCCCAGTTGGTTTGCCAGGGCGATGTTTCGCGCAAGCGCCCCGGTATCGCAGTCGGACGGCGCGGGCACTTCGGGCGAAGGCGCTCCGGGCGCACCCGCCTCGCCGAGCATGTGCGCGGTCCAGGCCTTGGCCCGGTCCGGCGAGCACCAGATCGCGCGTGCGATGCCCTCGGGATCGGGCTGCAGCGTGACGATGTGGACCTCGACCTCGATCTGCGGCAACTCGGCGAGCGTCTGCTCCAGGTCGCGGCAGTATCCGCAGTTCGGATCGGAGAAGAGCTTGATCCGGTAGGTCGGCGAGGCCGTGCGCGAGATCAGGACCGCATCGCTCGACGGCACCGCGGTGACATCGACCCGATCGATCTCCATCTTGCGCAGCGCAGTCAGATCACGACTCTCTGGGAGGTCATAGAGGTGCCCGAAGAAGAAGTAGCGCCCGCCCGACTCGACATAGGCGATGTTGCGGCCCATGGCCACCTCGTAGAGGCCCGGCACCACGGTGGTCGCGACCGCATCGAAGCGCGTGCCCGGGTAGGCCGCGCGCAGCTTTTCGAGCATCTCGTCGGTCTCGCCCGCGTGGACTTGCGTAATGAAGGCGAACAGGCAAACCGCAAACTGTCCCAGTGCCTTGCGAGCCTTGTCATCAGTCTTCATAAAATTCCCCGAAGGCTAGATCGGGCAGTGGAATGTCGAGTGCGATGCCCTTGGTGAAGGCGATATCGACCTGACGCCGTGCCTGCACTTCGATGACCGGGAAGATCTTCTCGGCCAGCGTGATGTAGTAGTTCGCGAGCCGGTCGAGCGCCTTGCCGACCCCCGAGGCCATGCCCGCCCGGAACTCGTTGCCGGCATTGGGCTGGATGACGGTGTTGCCCACCGGGGTGACGGTGCTGGTCGTGTTCTGGTACTGGATCCCCTGGCCGATGCCGCTGACGATGCCCGCGAGGAGCGCATTGGCGAGGATCTGCCCCTGCTTGTTGCGCACATGGCCCCGCACACCGAGCATGCCGGTCTCGTCGAACACCGAGCCGTGCGCCTTGACTTCGAGCGCCTGGCCGTCGTGACGGATGCAGGACAGGGTTTCGATCCGGATGTAGGCGCGCTCGGCCGCGATGTCGCCATAGCCAGCGCCGACCACGAAGCAGTCGCGCACATTGGCCCGGAAGTGATTGGGCAAGATGCCCAGATCGACGATGCGCAGCATCACCGGCAGTGGATTCTGCTGGGCCTGCGCGCCGGTCGGCGCGTCGATCCCCCCCATCAACTCGGCTTTCGCGAAGCCAATCGGCAGGAAGGTCTTGGCCGTATCCCGGGGGGCCGGGGTCGAGCGTCCGCTGCTTACACTGTTTGTGCTCCGGGCGCCCCGCGGGGCGGTGCCCCCCTCTTCCACGACCTCCGTCCGGGTCAGGCGCGCATGACCGAGCGCGCGAACCGGCTCCGGTGGCGGCGGTGGGCGGCTCGCGCTCTGCACCCAGTTGGGCAACAGCGTTGAACCCCCAGACAGGGCGGACGCCGCCTGGCCCGGCGTGGCCGGTGGGAAGCTGCTCGGGGCGCTGACCGGCTCCGGCGGCGCGATCTCTGTCGCAGCCGGGGCCTGTTCCGCCGGCTCCGGATCCGCCTGGACCGGCGTGCGGGTGGGCATGGGCGGCGTTGCGCTACGGTTGCGTAGATCCGCCTCGAGCTTGGCGAAGCGTTCGAGCAGCACCCGGGTCTGCTCCTCGGTGCTGGTGAGACGCCGCTCCTGCTCGGCCACCCGTGTGCCGGCGTCGCCGATCCAGCGATCGCGCGGATCCACCTGTTCGCCGGCCGCGCGGATATGGGTGGTGTTGATCGCATCCTTCGCGATCGTCTCGGTCTTGGGCGTGCTCGAGGTCGCGAAGATCAGGTACAGGCCCAGGTAGAGGGCGACCAGAACCGCACCGAGGGTCAGATACTGACGAGTCTTGCCCGACTTCAGGCCGGGGATGCGCGTCTTTTTGCCGAAGAGACTCATCTCGACTCCGTCGTGTGACGCACGATCCGGACCATCGTGCTTTGTCCTGGTCCAAGGTCGGCCTGCTCGAGCCCGACGGCGACCACATCGTTCTTCATGAACTCGCGCTCATCGATCACCATCGGCCGGCCCGACGTGTTGGTGAGCAGGAAGGCATCGACCTGCCAGCGGGGATGGCCGACGTATTCGCGCAGGAGCGTGAATTCGGCCTCGTTCCAGAGCGCAACCGGGGTGTTGCGCTCGATCACGCGCAGTGCGGGCGGCACCGCGTCGGAGGCGACCGAACGCAGCAGCATCACCAGCGCCTTCTCGTAGTTGGGCAGGCGCCCCAGGCCTTCACCCTGCACGCCGGCCGCGAGGCCCATGCGGCTATCCCGGATCAGGATGGTGTCGGCCGGAATCGAGGCCGGCGCCAACACCAGGGTGTAGGTGGCCTGTTCGGTGACGATGAAGAGGCTGGTCGCAGGCATCGCCGCGTCAAGCGGCTGGACGAACACCTCGCCCCGATGCTCTTCGGCACGGATCATGAGCCGGCCGGCCGGATTCTCGGGCGACTGGACTTCAGCGCCGATCACGTCGGTGATCCGTGCACCTTCGACCCGGATACGGGTCGGATCCTTGATCGCAATCCGGGCCGTGGCCGATGCGCTGTCCTGCAATTCCAGCGTGACCAGCGCCTGCGCGGCCCCGCCCGCGAGGGCGAGTGCCAGGGCGAGGAGCGTCCTAGCGACGATCTTTGAGCAGCACATTGAGATCCGCATTGGGAGCCTCCGAGAATTCGATGAGATGGGCACGTCCGCCGTCGATCGCAAAGCGCACCAGGTAGTGCTTCTCGACCTGGGTGACCGGTGTGCCGTTGATGAGCGTGTTGAGCCGTCCGGTGATCACGGCCGCGAGTTGTTCGGGCACCGAGCGGATCGTCTGCATGACGAAATAGGTGGCCGCGTTGTCGCGCTTCAGGCGCCGGGCCTCAAGCGCCTGGCGTTCCTTCAAGGTGCCATGCGCCTGCGGGTGCGCGTACTCGAGCAGCAAACGGCTCTTGAACTCGACGTTGTCGGCGGTGACATCCAGAATCAGGCCCGCACTCCAGAGCGCCATCTGTTCGATGTAGCTCGCCGAAGCGGTAGACGAGGTGATCCAGAACGACTTTTCGAGGTTGGGTGGCGTAACCACCGTGCGGTCGCGCCCGAACATGTTCAGCGCGTTCCACAGCGCGAGAATCAGGGCCAGGGAAATGAACAGCGCGATGAATTGGGTGCGCTTCAACGAGCGCTTGAGCTCGTCCAGATCATCGGCGTAGCGGTTGGCATCCATGGCTCAGCCCACCATTTCGTGTTGTGAAGAAGGGGGGAGCGCCTTGGGCGCAGCGAGGCTCACTGGCGGCAGCACCCAGTACATGAAGTGGCGGAAATACTTGGGATGCCGCGCGGCCTTGATCTTGCCGATCCGCTGGGCGATGAAGAAGCCCACCGCCACCCCCATGAAGAGGCTCAGCCCGGTGCCCTTCAACATGCCCATGAACAGGCAGAACGCGAACGGCAAGGCGATATCGAGCTCCCAGAG
Organism: Rhodocyclaceae bacterium; assembly: GCA_041916775.1. GTDB lineage: Bacteria > Pseudomonadota > Gammaproteobacteria > Burkholderiales > Rhodocyclaceae > UBA2357. The sequence continues at coordinate 57,471 of JAYRYZ010000011.1, forward strand.
GCCGAGTTTCCACGGATCATCGAGGCGGCGCAGGACATGGGTCTCACCGTTCGCGCTCATGACGGCCCCTTAGATCGTTGCGCCCAGAATGGCGCCACCGATCGGCAGGCCCACCGCGCCGAAGATCAGCACGCCGACGTAAAACAGGATCGGCGTCATGTTGCGCAACGCGGCCAGCGTGATGAAGGCCACCACGAACGCGATGAAGCCCACCAGGGCGCGCATGCCCGGTCCCAGATCCTGCAACTGGGTCAGCGCTTCAGCCAGGGGGCCACCGACCGCGGCCAGCGCGGTCAGATCGATCGCGACGGCGTAGCCGGCAAAGAAGGCCAGGACGGCACCGATGATGAGTGCGCTCAGCGCGACTGTCTTGCGAGAAACGCGGGGCGTGGCCGGAGCGGAGATTGCTGCAGTAGTCATGATTTTTCCTCAAGTTGGTTCAGGGTTTGGGTGATGACAGCAAAAGCCCGCATCCGGGACTTCTCGCGTATGTTCGGCACGGTCAGGGCCTCGAGGACGAACGCGGTCGCGATGTCCTTCAGGTCGAAACGCACCGGAAGTTTCTGGTCGTCGCTCGAGAGCTGAATCGCCTTGATGGCGGCAAAGGCTTCATCCGAGACCAAGATGGCCTTGTATCCGGGCGTGGTGCTCCGAGCGCGCGTATTCATTGGGGCAAGTCCTCTGCATGGGTTTGAGGGGTCACGGTGCGGGCTTCAAGGGCCACCCTGCGATTGGCGGCGCGCCCGGCGGCGCTGGCGTTGTCGGCCACGTAGCAGCACAGCGGCGCACCGCGGACTTCAAGCGAAACCTGATCGGACGGCACCTGTGAGCGCACCGCCTCGGCGACACCCTGGGCACGTGCATCCGCAAGCCGGGTGTTGGTGGCCAGCGAGCCGGTGTTGTCCGTGTAGCCCGCCACCGCAACGCGCAGGACGGTGCCCGCATCGAGCGCGGGCTGGATGGCGTCAATGAAGCTCGCCACGGCCGCCCTGCCCTGCGCATCGAGCTTCGCGCTGCCGCTCCCGAAGCGCACCGTCCCGATCCGGGGCGAAGCCGTCTGAGCCGGCGAAAGCGGCGCAAGAACCTGGGTACTTGGGCTTGTGCCGGCTGGCACAGACCCGACGAGGGTCTTGCGGGTCGGGGGCAGTTCTTCGCAACCACGACAGACCTGAAATCCGGGCGCCTGGGCAATCGGCACGACCACCGACAGCCGGGCCGGCACGAGCGGCGTCTTTGGCGGCTCGCTCGGCGCCGGCGCGGTGCTCGCGCACCCCACCGTGCCAAGCGCGAGCGCCACCGCCAGGAGCCGGAGGGCAGACGTGCTCAGCATCGGCCCCGCTCCGACAACTGCTGCATGGCGTTGTAGACCTTCCAGGCGTACTTCGAGCGGGCGGCTTCGCACGCGGCCCCCTTGAGCTGGGTGCAGGCGGCGTTGTAGGCCCCGGTCGCGGTCCAGCTATCGCCGTGGCGCTGCTTGAGATCGGCGAGGATCTCGGCCCCAACCTCGATGTTGGTGCAGGCGTCCATCAAGGCTTCGAGTGTGATCCCGCGCTTCTCCAGTCTGGGCAGCCAGCGCGAGTTGATCTGCATCAGGCCGATATCCACGCTGTTTGTGCGCGCCTGATGGGATGTGTTCATTGCCTGCGGACGCATCGACGACTCGACGCAGGCATGCGCCTTCAGTTCGAGCGGATGAAGTTGATAGCGCTCGGCCACCCGCGCCCAGCAGCCGTCGTCCGGACTGATGGCCTGAAGCGGGGATGAGAGCAGCAGCAGGAGGATGACAGCAGGACCACGCACTTTCGTTTCGCATCGAGTTATCAACATGGGGTAACTCTAACGACATGACCCCCTGAAAAACCGGACAAAGATTTGTACGGTTTTTCAGGGGGTCGGTGTGATAGACTCATGAACCCTTGGGCGCTCGCTTTGCGCGAAATTCAAAACGCCTTTCAAGACAAATGGTTAGCGGCGTAACATCGAAACGGCATCAAACGATGACATCGGCAAAGGTGAAAGGCCCGATTCAAAGGGCGGCTTCGCGTAACTAAAATTCACCGTTACGCGAAGCCCAAATGGATTGTGAAGGGTCTTACGGGGAAAGGCGGACAGCCCTGAAATCAAGGGCTTACGGTAATTGATGGCTGCGCCGAAAAAAGGGCGCAGCATTATACACCCCTCATACCCGGAATAACCGTACAAATCTTTGTCGGGTTTTTCGGGGTATCCCTGCGCTAGGATTTGCGCATGGATACCGACCTGCCTCCCACCGAATCCGCCCGAAGCGCCCCCAAACGCCAGCGCCAGATCCGCGGCATGTTGAACACATGCGGTCTGCTCCACTGGCACGGGACGCTCGAGGCCTGGCTCGCCGACTACACCGATCTCGCCCGCGTCGTCGATAACGATGAGGAAGAGCCTGCTGCCGCGGTGATGAAGCTGCTGCGCAAAGCCTGCAGCCTGTCGGCGCGTCCCAATGACGCGGAGTTTGCGGCGATGCTGGCCGCCCTCGACTTCTTCGATTACCGGATACTGCGCGCCCCGCCCGCACCACGCCCGGTGTTCGAGGGTGCCGAGGTGTGGAATCCCACCACGAGTTCGCTCAGGGCGTTCTGTGAGGGCTATGCCATCGGCGGCTATCGTGGCCTGAGTCCATACCCGCCGCCGGATGTGACCATCCTGCACCTGTTGCGCGCACTGCGCCAACGCCGTCGCCATGATTGATGGCACGAGCCTTACTGGACTTGTGCTTGTCGCGGGTGGCATTGTCGGCCTCGGCTTGCTGGCCATCCAGTTTCGACGTGGCCACGATGCGCCCGCACCTCCCCCCGACACGACGGGTGCGAAGGCACCTTTTGTAGCGCCCGAGGCGACGCTGCCGGTCATGTCGGCCAGTGAGTTGCTGCGACACACCGACGCCTTGAGCGCGATCACGCGCGCCCGCGCTGTATCAGGGTTGAACGACGGCACCTGGGACGGGCATCTCGCGCCCGTCATCGAACGCACGGCGGAACTGGTCCAGTTGCTGCCTGCCTCCGAGTCTCATCATCACGCCCATCCGGGGGGCCTGCTGATCCATCTGTGCGAAACCGTCGAGTCGGCGCTGCGGTTACGCCGCGGCGTGATCCTGCCGCCCGGGCGGGCCGCTGACGAGGTGAGCCAACTGAAGCATCGGTGGACGGTCGCGCTGGCGATCGCCGCCCTCCTCCACGACATCGGTAAGCCGGTCGCGGACGTGCGTGTGCGCCTGTACGGACCCGACCATCACGGCACCATCTGGAACGCGCTGGCCGGCTCCATGGTGGATGCCGGCGTCTGCGCGTATGCGGTGGACTTTCCACCGGAGGCGCAACGCGACTACGGGGCACACCAGAAGCTCGGGGCACTGTTGCTGCAGCGCCTGGTCGCCCCGAGGACGCTCGCCTGGCTCGCCGACGACGAAGTGCTGATGCGCGCGCTGCTGGGCTATCTGTCAGCCGAAGCCGGCACCGCGAATCCGCTCGCGGATCTCGTCAAGCGCGGCGAGGCCGAGAGCGTGCGCGCGAATCTGAAGGCCGGACCCCGAACCCGCTTTGCGACCGCACGCGCGGTGCCCCTGATCGAACGGCTGATGAATGCGCTGCGGCGCATGCTCGCCGAAGGTGGGCAGCTACCGTTGAATCGGCCCGGGGGGGCCGGCTATGTCTTCGAGGGGGAAGTGTGGTTCGCTGCCGCGCGCCTGGCGAACGGCGTTCGCGACTACCTGGTGGCGAACGAGTCGGCCGCGGCGATTCCGGGCGTGGACAAGAACGACCGGCTTTTCGATGTGTGGCAGGACTACGGCGCGTGCATCGTCAATCCGAGCACGGGACTGGCGCTATGGGGCGGACGGATCGAGTTCGACGACAGCATTGGCCATGCCGGCTACGACCTGCCCGCGATGTTGCGCTTCCCGCTGTCACTGTTGTTCGAGAGCCCGGCGCACTACCCCCAGCCAATGCCGGGTCGGATCATTGCGCTCGTGCCTGGCGCAGTCACCCAACCGTCAGGAACTGGGGCAGAAACGCCTGTCGAGTCACCGATGAGGCAGGCTACACCGCTGCATCAAACGGACGAAGATACGGCACTGGGGCAGTCGCAAGCCGGTTCTGGCACATCTGAAACGGCGGCACACCCGCCGCCACCTGCGCTTGCGAAGAACGTTAAACAGGACACCCATACCGCTGCGCAAGCGCTCTCGATCGCCGCACCTGCGCAGATCGAGTCCGGTCCAGTTTCGGTCCCGAAATCTGCGTTTCTCGATGACGACGACTCGGCGTCTGCCGCTTCACTGCGCACACCCCGCCCGCCTAGAACCAGCAAAGCGCAAGCCGAGCCCTCTGCCGATAAGTGCGATGTGCAGTCTCTCGCGCCCGTCGCCCCGGCACTGGCGCTACCCCCCGGAACGGCAGCGAAATCTTCGAGCGGCCCGTCGTCTGGCGCAGTCGCGTTCATGGCCTGGGTGCAGCGCGGGGTCGCGGACGGCTCGCTGGCGTACAACACCGTGGGCGCCATGGTGCATTTCGTGAAGTACGGCACCCAGATCGGTGTCTTGCTGGTCTCCCCCTCGATCTTCCGTCACTACGCCAGTAGCGGCGAAGCCGAGCCCGCGAAGAAGGAGAGCGATGCGCCGGGACAAGCCACCCAGCGGGCGCTGTCGAACTCCGGCTGGCATCTCAAGGGCTCGGGCGGCAAGAACATCTGGCCTTACCAAGTGATGAGGAAGGGCGACAAGGGCGGAAACCTGCTCAACGGCTTCCTGATCCTCGAGCCCGAACGCTTCTTCGATCCCGTGCCACCGCCGAACGACCGTCTGGTGCTGTGGCACACCCCTGCCCCTTCGCGTAAGGATAAGGAGAGTCCTCCAAATGGCTTATCCGCTTGAAGCGCTGCTTCGCCCCCCGTATGAATGGCTGGCGAGCGCGGGCTTCGCCACTGGCGCCGGCGTGCTCGCGCTCGATGCGCGGTTTGCAGACCCGAGTTGGTTCATCCTGCCCCGATCGTGGGCGCTTCTCCTCGCAATGGGGCTACTGACCCTCGCGATCTGGCGCTTCGCACAAGGTCTCAAGGTCGTGCGCTACCAGCGCAACCTGCGCACGCTCCAGCGCTACGTCCTGCGCCCGGACGAGATCCCATGGTCACGCGAGCATCTCTTTCTCGGTCGTGGCTTTCACTGGGATCAGCGACACACCCAGCGCCTGTTCGACGCGCGCGAGCCGCATGCGCGTAAGTACGTCGAGCAGCGCCGGCTGTACCGTTGGGCGCGCAAGTTCGAGGTCTGGGCGGAACATCGACCAAGCTGGGCGCCACTCACCCGCTACACCCGCTCAGCGGCGTGGTGGAACCCTGCCGCGCCGCTGCCCGATGTCGGCGGCGACCCGTGCCTGCACGGGGTCGAGCCCGACGAGGTTGATGTTCTGACCGCGTTGTCAAACCGCGTGGGTCATATGCTGGTCCTGGGTACGACCCGCGTCGGCAAGACGCGGTTTGAGGAGATCCTGGCCACCCAGGATATTCGCCGCGGCGATGTCGTGGTCGTGTTCGATCCCAAGGGCGATCTGGCACTCCTGAAGCGCATGTACGCGGAAGCCAAGCGCGCCGGGCGGCTCGATCACTTTTACGTCTTCCACCTCGGCTACCCGGACATCTCTGCACGCTACAACCCGGTCGGCAGTTTCGAGCGCATCACCGAAGTCGCGACCCGGACCAGCGACCCGCTGCCCGATGAGGGCAATTCGGCGGCGTTCAAGGAGTTTGTCTGGCGTTTCGTGAACGTGCTGGCCAAGGCAATGTTCGCGCTCGGCGAGCGGCCCGATTTTGCCAAGCTCTACGCCTATGCGGTCGATACCGAATCCCTCGCGGTGCGCTACCTTGAGCATTGGCTCGACGATGCCCGCCCCGCGTGGCGCGACGAGTTCGACTTCGACGAAGCTGCGGTCGCGAAGGACAAGACCAAGTCCGAGCAGGCGAGAAAGACCGGTCGGACGCTGCGAACGATCTCGTTGATGCTCTATGTGCGGGAGAAGCAGTTGCGCGAGCCTGTTGCGGATGCGCTCATGAGCGTGCTGGGCAACGACCGGACCTATTTCGAGAAGCTCGTTTCCAGCCTCTATCCGCTGATGGAGAAACTCACGACCGGCAAGACTGCGGACCTGATCGCGCCGGACTACGCGGATCTTGACGATACCCGCCCGATCCTCGATTGGCTGCAGGTCATCAACGAGGGCGGGATCGTCTATGTCGGCCTCGACTCGCTGTCCGATCACGAAGTCGCCTCCGCGATCGGCGGCGCGATGTTCTCGGATCTCACCAGCGTCGCAGGCACGATCTACAAGCATGGCGCCGATGTCGGCCAGGCCGAAGCGACGCCGAAGCGCATGCTTTCGCTGCATGCCGACGAGTTCAACGAGCTCGTCGGCGACAGCTTTATTCCAATGGTGAACAAGGCCGGCGGCGCAGGCTATCAAGTCACCGCTTACACGCAGACATGGCATGACGTCGAAGCCCGGATCGGCTCGAAACCCAAGGCGGAGCAGATCGCCGGCAACTTCAACAGCCTGGTGATGCTGCGGGTGCAGAACACCGAGACCGCGGAGATGCTCACCGAGCGCTTGCCCGAGGTCAACGTCTTTACGCGGGTGGCCGGATCGAGTGCGAGCGACACCAATGACCCGACCGATTTCGCGGAGTTCTCAAGCCGCAACGAGGACAGGATCTCGACCGAGAAGGCGCCGACACTGCGCCCCGCCGACCTGGTGCAGCTTCCCAAGGGCCAGGCCTTCTGCATGATCAATGGCGGTCAGTTGTGGAAGATCCGCATTCCTCTCGCAGACGACTCCGACGATCCCTGCATGCCGGCGAGCGTGGCGGATTTGGTTGCCGAACTACGGGCCGGTCAGGACGCGCGCACATCCTACCGGACTGGTTTCGATGGTGTTCAAGTGGAGGGCAAGGGCCATGGCTGGTGATGACTCAACGTTTGAACGTGGCATCCGCAAAGCGGTTTCATCCCCGTTTCGCACTGCGATCTTTGTGGGAATCGCGGTGATCATCGCAGTGGTGGGCCGCATGCTGATCGATCTGGCCTACACCGGCTCTGATCCCGAGCGCCTCGAGCACATGCACGATGCGCTTCGTATCGAGATCGCCAGAGCGGACACGCTGCCGCCGGTGTTCGGCTCTCCCGGCGAACGCGCGATACGTTGGGCACTTGGGGCCTACGACATCCTTTACGTGATGACGGGGCTTGATCGCAGCATGATTGCCACCCCCGACGATTTCACCGAACTCGATGTCGCACTGCGCAGAGGCATTGATGCCGCGGCCGCGCAGCCGCACTGGAAAGCCATGATGATCGGCACCCAGCTCATGGCCGCGCGCGCGGCACAGTTGCCGGCCCTGCTCCCCACCATTATGCTCGGTTGGGCGCTGGCCCTCCTCGATGGCGCGGTGGCGCGGTGGTTGCGACGTGCATCGGGAGGCCGCGAGTCTTCAACCATTTATCACCGCGCGAAATACTCTCACGCGACCGTGGCAACGCTCTTGCTGATCGTGTGGTTCTGGAGCCCCGTAAGGCTGGAACTGTGGCAGTTGGGACTGCTCGTTGCTGCCATCGGCTCGTTCTTCATCCGCATGCAGTTGATGTACTACAAGAAGTACATTTGATCGCATTTGACATGCCTACAAACCGAGGGGCATAATCAAAACGTGCGCGGGTTCTTGCTATCAGATCAGTCAGCCTAACTGATCCAAAAAGCTCCCAGCTCACCCAAAATCACCCGAAGCCTGGAACGCAAATTTTGCGTTTAGCATGCCGTCTTGCCTATTTCGCATAATGACGGTTTTAGTCTGTTTATTATGTGAACTTTGGTAATCAACTCTCTTTGGCTTCGCTGCAGTTCGGACTTCCTTCGCGTCCGGCTCTGAGTAAGCCTCAGAAACGAATCTCCTGGCAGTCGTGATCCTCAATCCACCGCCGGGTCAAGCGACGATCCTCCTTCAGCTTCGGTGTCGATCGGTGTCTTGCTTGCTGGTCGATCTTGTTCAGCCTTTCAACCATTCCGGCGCAGCCGGGGTGCTCACCTTCCACAAAGACGGTGGGTTCGCGCTCGATCCCACCGCCAGCCCTGCGTACTGTAGGTGTCGGCGCTGAACTCGGTTTGCGTTTGTCGTAGCTGTCGACGATGCTGAAGTTATTGATGTTGATCGGCCGGCCGGTTCCGTCCGGACACTGCATTTCCTGATAGATGACTCTGCCGCCCTGCTCGCACTTGTAGAGCTGCGCAATGGAATCGAGCGGGAGCACGCCGCACATCAGGGCAAGGAGTGTCTTCTTCATACACTGTTCGCAAAGTTGTAGCGCCTCGCCGTGCCGGCACCCCGCACCGCATGGTGGAACCGGGGAAGCCCCACTTGATGCGAGATGCGTTCAGGATGCTGTCGCGTCTCATCAACGGTCATCCGATAATGCGCACTTCACCTGCTCGCCGGGTAGCGTGGCATGACGAAAAAAAAGCGGCTAGAGAGTCTCTAACCGCTTTACGCTGATACGAATTCTTGGTGGGTGCTAACGGGGTCGAACCGCTGACATTCGCCTTGTAAGGGCGACGCTCTACCAACTGAGCTAAGCACCCGTGCTGAAAAGTCCGCTATTTTAGCGAATCCCGCAGACCTTTACCAGCACGGAATTTGGGGACCTTTGCCGCCTTGATCTTGATGGATTTGCCGGTGCGTGGGTTGCGGCCGGTGCGAGCCGCGCGTTCGCCGACGTAGAAGGTCCCGAAACCGACGAGCGTGACGGAGTCCTTGGCGGTGAGCGCCCCTCTCACAGCTGCCAGCGTTGCGTCGAGCGCACGACTCGCAGCGGCTTTAGACAATTCGGCGCCTGCCGCAATCTGGTCGATCAGTTCGGATTTATTCACGTAAGTCCCCTCGCATGTCTGGATGTATTGTTCGCGAAACGAAACGACATTGCAGGACTGCGGGAACCGCGATGAACAGTGCATCCTGCCCAGGTTTTATAGCGTGCGAGAAACGCGCATGTCAAGCCTCGCCCGGCGGCGCTCCGACAGGCGAGGCAATTTAACAAGTGCGGGAAGTAGATCTCTTCTCGTTGGGACTAGTGCGCGAGTGATACAGGCGTCGGAAGATCTGTCTCGACGGACGTGTTCGCCACTTCAGCCGACACGGCAGGGTCTTCCGGCAACGGTTGAGGCTCATTCTCGAGCGCGCGAGCCAGAACCTGATCGAACCAGCGTACAGGTACGATTTCGAGTGCGTTCTTCACCGTTTCAGGAATCTCTGCGAGATCCTTGACGTTCTCTTCAGGAATCAGCGCCGTGGTGATACCCCCGCGAATAGCCGCGAGGAGCTTCTCCTTGAGCCCGCCAATCGGAAGCACCTCGCCACGCAGCGTGATTTCGCCTGTCATCGCGACATCGCAACGCACCGGGATACCGGTCAGCACCGAAACCAGCGCTGTGGCGATCGCGATGCCAGCGGACGGCCCATCCTTGGGGATCGCGCCTTCCGGAAGGTGAATATGGATATCGCTCTTCTGGTAGAAATCTTCCTGGATGCCGAGCGAGCGTGCGCGCTTGCGTACGACCGAAAGCGCGGCCTGAATGGATTCCTGCATCACCTCGCCGAGTTTTCCGGTGGTGACGACCTTGCCCTTGCCGGGTAACACCACAGACTCGATGGTGAGCAACTCGCCGCCGACTTCGGTCCAGGCGAGCCCGGTAACCTGGCCAAGCTGATTCTCCTTTTCGGCCATCCCGAAGGAGTACTTTCGCACGCCGAGATAGGTATCGAGTTGTTCGGGCCCGACCGTGATCTTATCCGCACCGGACTTCAACACCAGCGCCTTCACCACCTTGCGGCAAATCTTGGAGATCTCGCGCTCCATGCTGCGCACGCCTGCTTCACGCGTGTAGTAACGGCAGATGTCGCGGAGCGCGCCCTCAGTGACGGTGAGCTCGTCGCGCTTGAGGCCATTGTTCTTCATCTGTTTCGGCAGCAGGTACCGTGCGGCGATGTTGACCTTCTCGTCCTCGGTGTAGCCCGATAGACGGATCACCTCCATGCGGTCCAGCAATGGCGCCGGGATGTTGAGCGTGTTGGCGGTGGCGACGAACATCACGTCCGACAGATCGAAGTCGACCTCGATATAGTGGTCCTGGAAGGTATGGTTCTGCTCGGGATCCAGTACCTCCAGCAACGCGGAGCTAGGGTCGCCGCGGAAGTCCTGGCCGAGCTTGTCAACTTCATCCAGCAGGAATAATGGGTTACGCACACCGACCTTGGCCATGTTCTGCAGGATCTTGCCCGGCATGGAGCCGATGTAGGTGCGGCGGTGCCCACGGATCTCGGCTTCGTCCCGCACGCCACCGAGCGCCATGCGCACGAACTTGCGGTTGGTGGCCTTGGCGATGGATTGTCCGAGCGAGGTCTTTCCGACCCCAGGGGGGCCAACCAGGCACAGGATGGGGGCCTTCACCTTGTCGACGCGCTGCTGTACCGCAAGGTACTCAACGATGCGCTCCTTGACCTTCTCGAGCCCGTAATGGTCGGCGTCCAGCGTTTTCTCGGCAAGCGCCAAGTCCTTGCTGACACGGGATTTCTTCTTCCATGGCAGGCCGACGAGCGTGTCGATGAAATTGCGCACCACGGTGGCCTCAGCCGACATCGGGGACATCAGTCGCAGCTTCTTGAACTCCGCCTGGGCCTTGGCGAGTGCTTCCTTGGTCATGCCAGCCGACTTGATCTTGCGATCCATTTCCTCGAGATCGGCGCCGTCCTCGCCCTCCCCCAGTTCCTTCTGGATGGCCTTGACCTGCTCGTTGAGGTAGTACTCGCGCTGGCTCTTTTCCATCTGACGCTTCACGCGTCCGCGGATGCGCTTCTCGACCTGAAGGATGTCGAGTTCGGTCTCAAGTTGTGACAGAAGGCGCTCCAGGCGCTCTGCGGTACCGAAGAGTTCCAACACTTCCTGCTTCTGCTCCAGCTTCAGGGGCAGATGCGCTGCAATGGTATCGGCCAGTCGTCCTGCATCTTCGATACCGGACAGCGACGCAAGAATCTCCGGCGGAATCTTCTTGTTGAGCTTAACGTATTGATCGAACTGCGCGATGATCGCACGGCGCATCGCCTCGACCTCGGTATTCTCGGTTTCGCTGTCGGCGACCGGGCGGGCAGTCGCGATGAAGACCGAAGCCAGGTCGCGGACATCCTCGACGTGCGCGCGCTGGACGCCCTCTACCAGCACCTTGATGGTACCGTCCGGTAGCTTGAGCATCTGAAGGATGTTGGCGATACAACCGATCGCATAGAGATCTTCAGCCGCAGGCTCGTCCTTGGCGGCAGACTTCTGCGCGACAAGCAGGATGCTCTTGCCGGACTCCATCGCGCTTTCCAGCGCCTTGATGGATTTCGGGCGCCCGACGAAAAGCGGGATCACCATGTGCGGGAATACGACCACGTCTCGCAGGGGCAGAAGTGGTAGTTCGGTGGGCTCGTGGGGAATCACAAGCTTGCTTGTCATGTCTGTATTACCTCGGAAGGACGCGTTGATCCCATATGGGGCTCAACGCGTGGATATCAAGCGGCAAGCAAGTCGCAGTGCAAGTTATCAGTTCGCGCCTGAAACCTTGGGCTGATCGGCATAGATCAGCAGCGGCTTGGCGCCATCCTCGATCATGCCCTCGTCCACGACGACCTTCTCGACACCTTCCAGCGTCGGCAGGTCGTACATGATGTCCAGCAGTGCGGCTTCAAGGATCGAACGCAGGCCGCGCGCGCCGGTCTTGCGCTTGATCGCTCGACGGGCAACCGCCTGCAGCGCCGAGGGCCGGATCTCGAGTTCGACGCCTTCCATGGAGAAGAGTTTCTGGTATTGCTTGACGAGGGCGTTCTTCGGTTCAACGAGGATCTGGATCAGCGCAGCCTCGTCGAGTTCCTGCAGCGAAGCGATCACCGGGAGGCGGCCGACGAATTCCGGGATCAGGCCGTACTTCACGAGATCCTCGGGTTCGATCTTGCGAAAGGTCTCTGAGATCGTCTTCTGCGCCTTGCTCTGCACCTTGGCACCGAAGCCGATACCACCCTTCTCGGTACGGTTCTGGATGACCTTCTCGAGGCCATCGAAAGCCCCACCACAGATGAACAGTATGTTTGTGGTGTCGACCTGGATGAAGTCCTGATTGGGATGCTTGCGGCCACCTTGCGGCGGGATCGAGGCGGTCGTCCCCTCGATGAGCTTCAGCAGAGCTTGTTGCACACCCTCTCCGGACACGTCGCGGGTGATCGAGGGGTTCTCCGCCTTGCGCGAGATCTTGTCGATCTCGTCGATATACACGATACCCTGCTGCGCCTTTTCGACGTCGTATTCGCAGCGCTGCAAGAGCTTCTGGATGATGTTCTCGACATCCTCGCCCACGTAGCCCGCTTCGGTGAGCGTGGTGGCGTCGGCCATGACGAACGGTACGTTGAGCATGCGCGCGAGCGTTTGCGCAAGCAGGGTCTTGCCGGAGCCCGTCGGTCCGATCAGCAGGATGTTGCTCTTGGACAGTTCGACCTCATCCTTGTCGTTGGAGAGGTGGCGCAGACGCTTGTAGTGGTTGTAGACCGCCACGGCAAGGTTGCGTTTGGCCTGGGCCTGGCCGATGACGTATTGGTCGAGGATTGCGCAGATCTCGTGCGGCGTCGGCAACTGATCGCCGATGGATTCGCTGCTCAGGCTGTCACCGATTTCGTCGCGGATGATGTCATTGCAGAGTTCGATGCACTCATCGCAGATGAACACCGAGGGACCGGCGATCAGCTTTCGGACCTCATGCTGGCTCTTGCCGCAGAAGGAGCAGTAGAGCAGCTTTTCGTTGCCAGATTTCTTGTCCGCCATTTTGGTCTCTCTCGTGTCAGCGTGTTCAAACGATTCTATATCGGGCCGCAGGTGGTCGCGACACCATCATGTCACAGACGACACCAACCACACAGCATCGTGCCCTCGGGGACACGATGCCGGTGCGAAAGGAACGCTCACACAATCACGCGTCGGTACGTCGGCTCAGCACCTTGTCGACCAGACCATAAGCGACGGCTTCGGCCGCGCCCATGAAATTGTCCCGGTCGGTGTCCTTCTCGATCCTGTCAATGGGCTGCCCTGTATGCTGCGCAAGCATCTCGTTCAGGCGCGCGCGGATGCTGAGAATCTCGCGGGCATGGATCTCGATGTCCGAGGCCTGACCCTGGAATCCACCCAGCGGCTGGTGGATCATCACACGCGAGTTCGGCAGGCAGAAGCGCTTGCCCTTCTCGCCGGCTGCAAGCAGGAACGCGCCCATGCTCGCAGCCTGGCCGATGCACAGCGTGCTGACGCTCGGCTTGATGAACTGCATCGTGTCGTAGATCGCGAGGCCTGCGGTCACCGATCCGCCGGGAGAGTTGATGTAGAAGTAGATGTCCTTGTCGGGATTCTCCGATTCGAGGAACAACAACTGCGCCACGATCAGGTTGGCGGTGACATCGTTCACTGGCCCGACCAGGAACACCACTCGCTCCTTGAGCAGGCGCGAATAGATGTCGTACGCCCGCTCACCACGGCCGCTCTGCTCGACCACCATCGGTACGAGACCGAGGCCCACCGGATTCCAGTTGCTGACGCTGTCGTTGTTCATCGAGTCTGCCTTATCAAGCTGCGGCGTTATTGCCCATGAGTTCATCGAAGGCGATGTCCTTGTCGGTCGTCTGAGCCTGGGACAACACCCATTCCACTACATTGTCTTCGATCACGACCGCTTCGGCCTGCGCGAGGCGTTCCGGCTGGGAGTAGTACCAGCGCACCAGTTCCGACGGGTCTTCATAGCTTTGCGCCATGTCCTCGATCAGCGCCTTGATCTGCTCGGGCTTGGCGAACAGTTCCTTAGCCTTTACGACCTCGGCCATGATCAGGCCGAGCTTCACACGACGCACCGCCTGCTCGGCGAACCACTCGGGCTGAACGGCGATTTCCTTGCTGTTCATGCCGCGCATCTCCAGGTCACGCTTGGCGTTCTCGGCCAATTGTGCGGATTCACGCTCGATCAGCGCCTTCGGGACCTCCAGCGGATGCACCGCGAGCAGCGCCTCCATGACCTGCTCCTTGACCTTCGCCTGAACCCGACGCTTCACCTCGCGTTCGAGATTGGCCTTGACCTCGTCACGCAACTTCGCGACGTCACCATCCTCCACGCCGAGCGCCTTCGCGAAATCGGCATCCAGTGGCGGCAGAGCGGGCTCCTCGACACGCTTCACGCTGATCTCGAACTGTACGGTCTGACCGGCGAGGTGGGTGGCGTGATAGTCGGCCGGGAAGGTCATGTCGAAGGTCTTGCCCTCACCGGCCTTGCTGCCCAGGACCGCCGTCTCGAACTCCTTGAGCATCGAGCCGGCGCCGATCACGAACGGGAAGTCCTCCGCCTTGCCACCGTCGAACAACTCGCCGTCCTTGCGGCCGGCGAAATCGATCACGACGCGGTCGCCGTCCTGCGCTTCGCGCTGCACCTCGGAGAACGTCGTGCGCTGTTTGCGCAGCACGTCGATGGTCTTGTCAACTTCCGCGTCGCCCACAGAGAGGCTCGGGCGCTCGACAGACTGACTGGACAGATCACCGAGAGTGATCGTGGGATAGACCTCGAACACGGCGCTGAAGGCAAGTTCCGAATCGTTGGATGCTTCCTTCGGCTCGATGCGCGGACTTCCCGCGATGCGCAGGTTTTGGTCGCGCAGTTGTTCGCCGAATGCCTTCTCCACCGCAGCACCGATCGCTTCGCTGCGCGCCTGCGGGCCATAAGTCTGCGACACCATCTTGAGCGGCACCTTGCCAGGGCGGAAGCCGGGCATCTTCACGGTGCGGGCCAGGCGCTTGATGCGCGCCTCGACTTCCTTCTCGATGTCGGCCATCGGCACGGTCATGTCGATACGGCGTTCCAGCGTGCTCACGTTTTCCTGATTGTTCTGCATCTAACGGTTCCTGACGGTCAAGTTTGTCGGCTTTACCACCGCTCGGGCCGGGCTCACGCAGAGCGCGTGTTTCCTGTTCGCGAGCCGAGTTCGTGGGGCGCCCGGTTAAAGAAAATTTCGATTCTAACACAGGCCCTGCTCCATCCTTGCAGCCGCGCAAAATGCAATACATGATGCATCGCGTCGGCGCCGAGGCGGTGCTACGCTTCCGGAAACAGCATGTAGCGGACGCCTTTCGAACTCTGTAGTCGAAACTTGGATCCGGAGCCTGGAACTCGCGACAGGCGCGCCGCTCAGAGGGGAGTAGATCACCACCACACGAGTTCGTTCGCGCCAGGCGCATCGTTTCGCACCCTCGCGCGGGCAACGGGAATTTGCTGAACTGACCAAGGAGATTTCTGATGAGCATCTTCAACGCCTACCAGGCGCGATTCGAGGCAGCGCGGGAAGAGGAAATGTCGGTCCAGGAATACCTCGAATTGTGCAAGAGCGATCCATCGGCCTATGCGACCGCGGCAGAACGCATGCTCATGGCGATCGGAGAGCCGGAGCTGGTCGATACACGACTCGAGCCACGGCTGTCACGCATCTTCTCGAACAAGGTGCTGAAGATCTATCCCGCTTTTCGTGACTTCTACGGCATGGAAGAGGTCATCGAGCACATCGTGTCGTATTTCCGACATGCCGCGCAGGGGCTGGAAGAGAAGAAGCAAATCCTGTACCTGCTTGGACCTGTCGGCGGTGGAAAATCCTCACTGGCGGAAAAGCTGAAGACCCTGATCGAAAAGGTCCCCTTCTACGCGATCAAGGGTTCTCCCGTGCATGAGTCGCCGCTCGGGCTCTTCGATGCGCGCGAGGATGGCGCCCTGCTGGAGGAGGATTTCGGCATCCCGCAGCGCTACCTCAACACGATCATGAGCCCCTGGGCCGTGAAGCGGCTCAACGAGTACGGCGGTGACATCACCCGCTTCCGCGTCGTCAAGCTGCGCCCGTCGGTGCTGAGGCAGGTTGCGGTGGCGAAGACCGAGCCCGGCGACGAGAACAATCAGGACATTTCCTCCCTGGTCGGCAAGGTAGATATCCGCAAGCTCGAACAGTACTCCCAGGACGACCCGGATGCCTACAGTTACTCAGGCGGTCTGTGCCTCGCGAACCGAGGGCTGCTCGAGTTCGTCGAGATGTTCAAGGCACCGATCAAGGTCTTGCACCCCCTGCTTACCGCAACCCAGGAGGGCAACTACAAGGGCACCGAAGGCTTCGGCGCGATTCCTTTTGATGGCATCGTGATGGCGCACTCGAACGAGTCCGAGTGGGTGGCGTTCAAGAACAACAAGAATAACGAGGCCTTCCTCGACCGGATCTACACGGTCAAGGTGCCCTATTGCCTGCGCGTCTCGGACGAAATCCGCATCTACGAGAAGCTTCTCGACAATAGCTCACTCGCCGAAGCGCCGTGCGCGCCCGACACCCTGCAAATGATGGCGCAGTTCGCGGTGCTGTCGCGCCTCAAGGAGCCTGAGAACTCCAGCATCTTCTCGAAGATGCGGGTCTACGACGGCGAGAACCTCAAGGACACCGACCCCAAGGCAAAGAGCATGCAGGAGTACCGCGACTACGCAGGCGTGGACGAGGGTATGACCGGCCTCTCCACCCGCTTCGCGTTCAAGTCGCTTTCCAAGGTGTTCAACTTCGATCACCGCGAGATTGCCGCGAACCCGGTGCACCTCATGTACGTGCTGGAGCAGCAGATCGAGCGCGAGCAGTTCCCACCCGAGACGGAGGCGCGCTACCTGGGCTTCATCAAGGAATATCTGGCGCCCCGCTACGCCGAGTTCATCGGCAAGGAGATCCAGACCGCTTACCTGGAGAGTTACTCGGAATACGGCCAGAACATATTCGATCGCTACGTGACCTACGCCGATTTCTGGATCCAGGATCAGGAGTTCCGCGACCCGAACACCGGAGAGATCCTCGACCGGAGCTCGCTGAACGACGAATTGGAGAAGATCGAGAAGCCCGCCGGGATCAGCAACCCGAAGGACTTCCGCAACGAGGTGGTGAACTTCGTGCTGCGCGCACGCGCCAAGCACGACGGCAAGAACCCGAGCTGGACGAGCTACGAGAAGCTGCGCGGCGTGATCGAGAAGAAAATGTTCTCCAACACCGAGGACCTCCTGCCGGTCATCAGTTTCAACGCCAAGGCCAGCGCCGACGAGCAGAAGAAGCACCAGAACTTCGTCGATCGCATGATCGACAAGGGCTACACCGAGAAGCAGGTTCGCCTGCTGTGCGAGTGGTATCTGCGCGTGCGCAAGGCCTCCTGAACCCGAGCGATGCGATGCGTCCGTGCGCCCCTTGTGCGCGCGGACGGTCACGAGGAGATTCCGCATGGCCAGAATCATCGATCGCAGGTTCGACAGCAAGAACAAGAGCGCAGTCAACCGCCAGCGCTTCATACGCCGCTTCAAGAAGCAGATCCGTCGTGCGGTCAGCGATGCGATCCGTGATCGCTCGATCCGCGATCTGGATACCGGCGAGCACATCTCCATTCCCGCCCGCGACCTGAGCGAGCCGAGTTTTCAGCATGGGCGGGGCGGGGTGCGAGAGCAGGTGTTCTCGGGTAACGACCAATTCTCGAGCGGCGACCTCATCAACCGCCCCCCCGGTGGCGGTGGCGGCGGTGGAAAAGGCTCGGGCAAGGCGAGCAAGGATGGCGAAGGCGAGGACGACTTCGTCTTCCATCTTTCGCGCGAGGAGTTCCTCGACATCTTCTTCGACGACCTCGAACTGCCCAACCTCGTCCGCACCCAGCTCGCGCGCATCACCGACTATAAAACCCACCGCGCCGGCTTTACCTCGGACGGCTCGCCAGCCAACATCAATATCGTGCGTTCGATGCGCGGTGCGCTCGGGCGCAGGCTTGCACTCGGATCGCCCTTCCTCGCCAAGCTGCGCGAACTGCAACGCGAGCTGGAGGCCGTGGTCGCCGACAAGGGTGAGGACTGCGAGGAAGCGCAACAGCTGCGCGAGGACATTGCCCGCTTGCGCGCACGCATCGACGCAATCCCCTTCATCGACAGCTTCGACCTGCGCTACAACAACCGGGTGAGGATCCCCAAGCCCACGACGCAGGCGGTGATGTTCTGTGTTATGGACGTCTCCGGCTCCATGGACGAGGGCAAGAAGGCCACCGCGAAGCGCTTCTTCATGCTGCTCTACCTCTTCCTGATCCGCACCTACGAGCACATCGACGTGGTCTTCATACGCCATCACACGATCGCCAAGGAGGTGGACGAGGACGAGTTCTTCCACTCGCGCGAGTCGGGTGGCACGGTGGTTTCGAGCGCACTCGAGCTGATGCACGATGTGATCCGCAGCCGCTACGCGAGCGGCGAGTGGAACATCTACGGCGCACAAGCCTCCGACGGCGACAATTGGGACAACGATTCGCCGATCTGCCGCGCCTGGCTCGACAAGGACATCCTGCCGTGGTGCCAATACTTCGCCTACATCGAGATCACCCCGGGAGAACCGCAGAACCTCTGGCGCGAGTACGAGAAGCTGCTGGGCGCACACCCGAACTTCGCGATGCAGCGCATCGACGACCCGGCGCAGATCTATCCGGTGTTCCGTGAACTTTTCAAGAAGAGCCTGGTATGAAGCGCCGCGCGCAGAAGACGAAAATGCTCCCCGACACCTCGGAGTGGTCCTTCGAGGCCATCGACCGCTACCACGACGAGATCGCTCGGGTGGCGGCGTCCTACAAGCTCGATTGCTATCCGGTACAGATCGAGATCATCACCGCCGAGCAGATGATGGATGCCTACGCTTCGGTGGGCATGCCGGTGAACTACCACCATTGGTCCTTCGGCAAGCACTTTCTGTCCACCGAGAAGGGTTACCGGCGCGGGCAGATGGGGCTCGCCTACGAGATCGTCATCAACTCCAACCCCTGCATCGCCTACCTCATGGAGGAGAACACGCTGACGATGCAGGCGCTGGTGATCGCGCATGCGGCCTACGGGCACAACAGCTTCTTCAAGGGCAACTACCTCTTCCGTACCTGGACCAACGCCGACGCGATCATCGACTACCTGATCTTCGCGCGCAATTTCATCGCCCAATGTGAGCAGCGCCACGGAGAGGCAGAGGTCGAGCTCTTCCTCGACTCCTGCCACGCGCTGATGAACCTGGGCGTTGACCGCTACCGTCGCCCGCAGAAGCTCTCGCTCGCCAAGGAGAAGATGCGCCAGCAGGAGCGCGAGGAATACCTGCAGAGCCAGGTGAACGAACTGTGGCGCACCCTGCCCGCCTTCGACGCACGCCCCGACCGGCACCCCGAGAAGCACTTCCCGCCCGAGCCGGAGGAGAACCTGCTCTACTTCGTCGAAAAGCACGCACCCTTGCTCGAACCATGGCAACGCGAGATCGTACGCATCATCCGCAAGATCGCGCAGTACTTCTTCCCACAGCGCCAGACGCAGGTGATGAATGAGGGTTGGGCCACCTTCTGGCACTACACCATCCTCAACCAGCTTTACGACGAGGGCTTGCTCGCCGACAGCTTCATGCTCGAGTTCCTGCAGTCCCACACCAACGTCGTGCTGCAACCTGCCTACAACGAGCGCTGGTACAACGGCATCAACCCGTACGCGCTGGGTTTCGCGATGTGGACCGACATCAAGCGCATCTGCGAAGACCCCACCGAAGAGGATCGGCGCTGGTTCCCTGACATAGCCGGAAGCGACTGGCTGGAGACCTTCGACTTCGCGATGCGCAACTTCAAGGACGAGAGCTTCATCGCGCAGTACCTGTCGCCGACGGTGATGCGCAACTTCCGCATGTTCGCGATCCTCGACGACGCCAGACAGGACAAGCTCAAGGTCTCGGCAATTCATGACGACGACGGTTTCCGCCGCATCCGCGAGACCCTTTCGGAACAGTACAATCTCGGCAGCCGCGAACCCAACATCCAGGTATGGAACGTCGATCTGCGTGGCGACCGCTCCATCACCTTGCGCTACCAGCCCTATCGTGGCCGTCCGCTGGCGGACTCGGCAGACGAGGTCATGAAGCACTTCGCGCGCTTGTGGGGCTTCACCGTCAGGCTCGAGAGCGTGGGTGAGGACGGCGGGGTCGAGTTGCTGCAGGAGACCCGCATCGAGAAGCGCCAGATGGCGCGCAGCGACAGCGCCCCCTGAAAGTCCATCCAGGGCGACAGGAATCACACTGAATGTTTGAGCGTATCGAGCCCATCTACACCTCTGCAGGCATCCGCCGCATAGAGGCCACTGTCGGCCCCGGGGCCGACCCGACGCTGATGGAGCGTGCAGGGCGCGCCGCTGCCGAAGAGGCGGTGCGCCTCACCATGGACCGCAGCGGCCCGGTGCTCATCGTCTGCGGTCCGGGCAACAACGGCGGCGACGGCTTCGTGATGGCGCGCCGACTCGTGCAGGCCAAGCGCGCGGTGGTCGTCGCCTATGCCGATGATCCAGCCAGGCTGCCAGCGGACGCGACCATCGCCTACAAGGCCTGGATGGATGTCGGCGGACTCCTGCACGACGATATCCCCGAACCTCCGAGCGACGGCTGGGCGCTGGTGGTGGATGCCATTTTCGGCATCGGGCTGCAGCGCCCGGTGGTGGGGCGTTACGCCGAGTGGATCGCGCGGCTCAACGCACTACCCGCTCCGCGCATGGCCATCGATATTCCGAGCGGCCTCAACGCCGACACCGGCGAAGTCATGGGGACCGCATTCAGGGCGACCCACACCCTCACCTTTCTCGGCCTCAAGCCCGGACTGCTGACCCTCGATGGCCCGGATCATGCTGGCGCGCTGACGGTGCGCCGACTCGACATCGAACCTGAGGACGTGCTCGCTGCGGAGGCTCATCTCGTCCGCCCCGCGGTGTTCCGGACGTTGCTCAAGCCGCGTGCGCTCAACAGTCACAAGGGCAGCTACGGCGAGGTGGGGATCGTGGGCGGCGCCGCGGGAATGGCTGGCGCCGCGCTGCTCGCCGCGCGCGCGGCACTCAAGCTCGGCTCCGGGCGGGTCTACATAGGGGGCCTGGACGACCGCCTGCCTGCGGTGGACTTCCAGCAGCCCGAGTTGATGCTGCGTGATCCGCTACACATTGCCGAGCAGGTATCGACGCTCGCAATCGGCCCGGGGCTGGGGAGCAGCGCCGTGGCCGTCGATCTGCTGCAACAAGCCTTGCGTACCGAAGTGGCGGTGATCCTGGATGCGGATGCACTGAACCTCCTCGCCTGCGACGCGGCATTGCAGGCGCTCGCTCGCAGCCGCTCCAGCCCGACGCTGATGACACCGCATCCTGCAGAGGCCGCGCGTCTCCTCGGCAGCAGTGTTGCGGCGATACAGGCCGACCGCGTCCGCAGCGCCCGCGAGCTCGCGCGCAGCTTTGGAGCGCTGGTGGTGCTCAAGGGCTGCGGCAGCATCATCGCGACACCGGACGGGCGCTGGTACATCAACCGCAGCGGGCACCCCGGCATGGCAACCGCCGGCATGGGCGACGTCCTCACCGGCCTCGTCGCCAGTCTGCTTGCCCAACACTGGCCGCCGGTCGAGGCGCTGATCGCCGCCACGCATCTGCACGGCGCAGCGGCCGACCGTTTGGCCCGCGAGGGCATCGGCCCGGTGGGCTTGGTCGCGTCCGAAGTCATCGAGGCGGCTCGCGGTGTGTATAACGGCTGGGTTGTACTGGCCGCGCAGCCCCCCGGGTCACCGAGCGGAACCGCATGAGTCGTCATTGATTGGGGCGATGAAGGCATCTCGGCTTCCCGCGGGTGCTAAACTCGCCGCTCATTTCCGTACAGGTTCAACAAGCATGCTCAACGACCAACTCCGGATCGAAATCCAGCGCAACATCGCGGCGTCCCTTGCCGAGGACGTCGGCCGTGGCGACCTCACCGCGCAGCTCATCGCTGCCGATGCCGAGGCGCGCGGAAGGGTCATCACGCGCGAATCCGCAGTGGTGTGCGGTTCCGCCTGGTTCGATGCCACTTTCGCAGCGCTCGAGCCGGAGGCCTCGGTGATCTGGCATGTACGCGACGGCGAGTCGGTCGAAGCCGGCCAGGTGCTGTGCGAGGTCGAGGCCAGCGCCCGCGTGCTGCTCACCGCGGAGCGCACCGCGCTCAACTTCCTGCAGCTTCTGTCCGGCACGGCGACGGTGACGCAGCGCTACGTGCAGGCGGTTGCCGGAACCCGGGCGAAGATCGTCGATACGCGCAAGACCCTGCCCGGCCTGCGCCTCGCTCAGAAGTACGCGGTGGCGGTCGGGGGTGGCACCAATCACCGTATCGGACTCTACGACGGCATTCTGATCAAGGAGAACCACATCATCGCTGCCGGCGGCATCGCAGCGGTGCTGGACAAGGCCAGGGCACTTGCCGGCACGGCGGCCTTCGTCGAGGTCGAAGTCGAAACCCTTGCCCAGCTTGGTGAGGCGCTGGAGGCTGGCGCGCGCATGATACTGCTCGACAACATGGACCTGGACATGATGCGTGAGGCGGTACGCATCAACGCCGGCCGTGCCGAACTGGAAGCCTCGGGCGGCATGAACCTGGAGCGTGTGCGCGCGGTGGCTGAGTGCGGGGTGGACCGGATCTCGATCGGCAGCCTCACGAAGGATGTACGCGCGCTCGATCTCTCGTTGCGTCACACCGAAGTCTGACGCGAAGCCCATGCGCGACGTGGCCGCGCCCACCCTACCCCACTGGCCGGATGTACCCGACTGTTTCGGCTGGCTGTCGCTCGACCGTCGGGGGCACTGGCGGCTGAAGGACGAGAAGATCACCCACCCCGGCCTGATTGCCTTCCTCAACGCCAACTATGGGCACGACGGGCACGGCAACTGGCTCGTGAATAACGGCCCACAGCGCGTCTTCGTCGCGCTGGAGTGTGCGCCGCTGGTGTTGCGCCTGCTGCCGGATGGGACACTGCGATCGCACTACGGCGGCACGGTGCGCGCCACCGGGCGGGTGTGCCTCACCGATGCCGGTGATTGCCTCATCGAGACCAACGTCGGCCCGGGCCTGCTCGATGATCGCGACCTTGCGATCTTTGTTGACGCACTGCAAACCGCAAGCGGCGAAGGCGCCGGCGAAGCGTCGATCTCCGCCCTGATCGCCGGCGCACCGCTGGAAGCGCTGTTCTGGCAGCAGCGTGCGGTCGAATCGATATCTGCGGAGGCCGCCGAGCCGCTCTTCGGCTACCGGCGCACCCCCGACCCGGCGCTTACACCCGCGCGGCGATGAAGCGCTTCACCGCCTCGACGTCGGGCGCCATCACCTCGACGCGCTGAGGCAGGCGCTCAATGCCCTCGAGCTCGGTGGGCCGCTCAGGATCGCACCCGAGCGCCTCCTGAATCGTCTCGGCAAACTTCACCGGCAGTGCGGTCTCGAGCACCACCGTAGGCACATCGGGAAGAGGATGCTCGCGCGCGACCTTCACGCCGTCCGCGGTGTGCGTATCGATCATGAGCGCGTACCGTTCCCAGACCTCGCGGATGGTGGCGAGACGGTCGGCATGCGTGCTGCGTCCCGAGACGAAGCCGAACGCCGGCATGGCCTCGAACCACGGCGTCGCGGAAAGATCGAAGGCGCCACCAGCATCGACCGCCTTCCAGAGCTCCGCCACCTTGGCCGAATCGCGCCCCACCAGGTCGAACACGAAGCGCTCGAAGTTGGAGGCCTTGGAGATGTCCATCGACGGGCTGGAGGTGACGTGCGTCTCGGCGGTGCCGCGCGGGCGATACACGCCGGTGCGGAAGAACTCGTCGAGCACGTCGTTCTCGTTGGTGGCGAGGATGAGCTTCGCGATCGGCAGGCCCATCTGGCGTGCGATGTGGCCGGCGCAGATGTTGCCGAAGTTGCCGGAGGGCACGCAAAACGCAACCTCCTCCTCACTCGTGCGCGTGGCAGCGAAATAGCCCTTGAAGTAATACACCACCTGCGCCGCGACCCGTGCCCAGTTGATCGAGTTCACCGCGCCGATGCGCTTCTCGGCCTTGAACGCGGCATCGTTCGACACCGCCTTCACGATGTCCTGCGCGTCGTCGAACATGCCGGTGACGGCGATGTTGAAGATGTTGGGATCCTGCAGCGAATACATCTGCGCACGCTGGAAGGCGCTCATCTTGCCGTGCGGCGACAGCATGAAGACGCGCACACCCTGCTTGCCGCGCATCGCATACTCCGCTGCCGAGCCGGTGTCGCCCGAGGTGGCGCCGAGGATGTTGATCGATTCGCCACGCTTTGCCAGCACGTACTCGAAGAGGTTGCCGAGAAGCTGCATCGCCATGTCCTTGAAGGCGAGCGTCGGACCGTTAGAGAGCTCCAGCAGGGCGAGCCGCCCGGGCTCCAGCCAACGCAGCGGCGTGATGTCGCGTGCGTCGTCGCCCGCACGGGTGAAGCGATACACGTCGGCGGTGTAGGTCTTCTCGCAGATCGCGCGCAGGTCTGCCGCGGGAACGTCGGTGATGAACAGCGACAGGATCTCGAATGCCAGGCCTGCGTAGGACAGTTCCCGCCAACGTTCCAGCGTGTCGCGATCGATTTGTGGATAGTGCTCGGGAAGGTACAGGCCGCCATCCGGGGCAAGGCCGCCGAGCAGGATGTCGCAGAATTCGGGGCGGCCC
The DNA here is from genome assembly GCA_041916775.1 of Rhodocyclaceae bacterium. Classification (GTDB taxonomy): domain Bacteria; phylum Pseudomonadota; class Gammaproteobacteria; order Burkholderiales; family Rhodocyclaceae; genus UBA2357. The sequence goes on from JAYRYZ010000011.1 coordinate 82,142, forward strand.
GCATGGCCGCGGGTGGAAAGGTACTTCACGGGATATCCTCTGATTGCGCTGCTGGAAACGAGGCCCGAATTATCCGGACAGGCGCCCGCGCTGTCCAATCTGTCGCGATCTCAAACCACGCCGGACCGGGTCGAAGCGCTATGGCCACAGCCCCGATTTGGCGCCAGAAAGCGCGCCAATTCATGGCCCGCCGTCACGGTACATGGCTGTATCATTCCGGTCATCCGTTGATCGCATTGCATCACTCTGCAGGATTCTCACGTGAAGCCGCAGAGGCGGGCGACGCGCCATTCACTCATTCTGGAGAATACTGTCGATGATGGTTCGAACTGCGCTAGGTATCGCGCTGATCCCGCTGCTGGTGCTGGGTTGCGGCGGCAAGCTCGAGCAACGCAAGCAACAGGTGACGATCGGCATCACACCCAATCAGGAAACAACCCTCCAGCCGGGCGACCGCATCGGGCTCAGCGCTGGTGCGAAGGCCATCGACGAGCCGCTCACTGCGATGCGCTGGACCATCGAGGCGGTCACCACGCCCGAGCAGCTGCCCCGACCGGTGATTGCCAACATGAACTGCACGGATGTCACGCTCACGATCAAGGACGACGATGGCGTCGGCAACTGCAAGGCCGAGTTGAGCATTCCGACCACCGCCCTGCCAATGACCTGGCGGATCGCGGCGACCGCGACCTCGACCTCCAAAGGTACAGCGTCCGCCTCATTCGTCCTGAAGGTGGTGGCGCCGGATCTCGACGACGGCAACTTCCGCATCGAGGTGCCGCCACTCGTCAGCACCAACGCCAACGGAGGTCCGCTGCTCACCAACCAGTTGGTGACCATCGAGGCAAATGCGCTGTCCGATCACATCATCACCAACCTGTCGTACAGCTGGGTGCTCAAATCCAGCCCGTCGAGCAGCGCGCCGGTGCTGGCCGGCGTAAAGAGCAGCAAGCTGCAGTTCGTGCCGCGCGTGGCAGGTGATTATCAACTTACCGTCACGGCAACCGGCACCGTGAACGGGCGCGAGGTGACGGAGTCCTCGGACGTACTGGTGATCGTCGAGGACAGCGACGCCGCGAACGCGCTGACCGTCAGCGCAGGCGACGCCAAATCCGTCGTCGGTGGCGACGGCAGCCCCACGACGCTAACCGGCACGGCAAGCCGCAACGGAACGGCGCTGGCAAACCCGACTTACAAGTGGGCGCAGATCGGTGGCCCCGCGGTCACGCTCGCCAATCCGGGAACCGCAACGCCCACTTTCCTTGCACCGGCAGTGACGGAAGATACCGACCTGATCTTCCAACTCGACGTCAGCGCCACGATCAATGGCGTCGTCTATACCGGCACCTCGCAAACCGTGGTACGGGTCTTGCCGCCGGACGGGGAGTGAGCGCCACCCGGTGGGCGCTGCGGCCACCGGGTTACGATGCAAAACGGCCGCTCCTTGGAGCGGCCGTTTTGCTGGAACTGCCCTGATGCCTTACTGCAGGTTCTCGACGCGCAGGCGTGTGACCGCCCCGCTCACCACGGAGAGCGACTCGATCTTCGCGATCGCGGTGTTCGCGTTGCGCTCGACCGTCTCGTGCGTAAGCATGATGATATCGGTCTGGGCCTCGCCCGCTGCGGCCTCCTTCTGGATCATCGCTTCGATCGAGATACCGCTGTCGGCGAGGATGCGGGTGATGTCGGCGAGTACGCCCGGCTTGTCATCCACGCGCATGCGCAGGTAGTAGGAGGTGATCACCTCGTCGATCGGCAGCACCTTGAGGTCGCGCACCTGTTCAGGCTGGAAGGCGAGATGCGGCACACGATGCTCGGGGTCGGCGGTGTGCAGGCGGGTGACATCGACGAGATCCGCGATCACCGCACTCGCGGTCGGCTCGGACCCCGCGCCCTTGCCGTAGTAGAGAGTCGCCCCCACCGCGTCGCCCTGTACCAGCACCGCGTTCATCGCACCTTCGACGTTCGCGATCAGACGCTTGGCCGGGATCAGGGTGGGGTGCACCCGCAGCTCCACACCGCTGTCGCGCTTCTTCGCGATGCCGAGCAGCTTGATGCGGTAGCCGAGTTGCTCGGCATAGCCGATGTCCACGCTGTCGAGGCGCGTGATGCCTTCCACGTAGGCCGCGTCGAACTGCATGGGGATGCCGAACGCGATCGCGCTCATGATCGTGGCCTTGTGCGCGGCATCGACGCCTTCGATGTCGAAGGTCGGGTCGGCCTCGGCGTAGCCCAGCGCCTGCGCTTCCTTGAGCACATCGGCGAACGGCAGGCCCTTGTCGCGCATTTCGGACAGAATGAAGTTGGTAGTGCCGTTGATGATGCCGGCGATCCACTCGATACGGTTGGCGGTGAGCCCTTCACGCAGCGCCTTGATGATGGGGATGCCACCCGCGACCGCAGCCTCGAAAGCCACCATCACGCCACGCGCCTGAGCGGCGGCGAAGATCTCGTTGCCATGCACCGCGAGCAGCGCCTTGTTGGCGGTGACGACATGCTTGCCGTGCTCGATCGCCTTCATCACAAGCTCGCGGGCAACGCCATAGCCACCGATGAGTTCGACGACGATGTCGATCTCGGGATCGGCCACGACGCTGAAGGCGTCGTCGGTGAGCTTGACCTCGCCGCCCGTCACCGTGCGGGCAAGCTCGAGGTTCTTGTCCGCCACGGTGGTGATGCGGATCGGACGACCGGCGCGACGCGCAATCTCGTCCGCGTTGCGTTTTAGAACGTTGTACGTACCGCCGCCGACGGTTCCGATGCCTAGCAGGCCTACACTGATTGGTTTCATGTCGTCTTTCGTCTGTGGATTGTCTGGCTCTGGTCGAACTATGCCTGGTCGGTGCCGTGGCGCTTGCGATAATGGGCGAGGAAGCGGGCGACCCGGCCGATCGCGTCACGCAGGTCGTCCTCGTGCGGCAGGAACACCAGACGGAAGTGGTCGGGTTCGAACCAGTTGAACCCGGTCCCCTGCACCAGCAGCACGCGCTCTTCCTCGAGCAGCTCGGCGATGAAGGCCTGGTCGTCGCTGATCGGGTAAACCTTCGGGTCCATCCTCGGGAACATGTAAAGCGTCGCGCGCGGTTTTACGCAGCTCACGCCCGGAATCGCGCTGATGAGTTCATAGGCGAGGTCACGTTGACGGCGCATGCGCCCACCCTCGGCGACGAGGTCGTCGATGCTCTGGTAGCCGCCCAGCGCAGTCTGGATCGCGTACTGGCCCGGCACGTTGGCACACAGTCGCATCGAGGCGAGCATGTTCAGGCCCTCGATGTAATCCTGCGCATGACGCTTGTCGCCGCACACCACCATCCAGCCGGCGCGGTATCCGCACGAGCGGTAGTTCTTCGAGAGGCCGTTGAACACCAGCGTGAGCACATCCTCCGACATGGCCGCGAGCGAGGTATGCGTGGCACCATCGAACAGGACCTTGTCGTAGACCTCGTCGGCATAGAGGATGAGGTCGTGCTCGCGCGCGAGCGCAACGATCTGCTGCAGCACTTCTTCCGGGTAAAGCGCCCCGGTCGGGTTGTTCGGGTTGATGACGACGATTGCGCGCGTGTTGGGCGTGATCTTCGCGCGCATGTCCTCGATGTCCGGGAACCACTCGCGCGATTCGTCGCAGCGATAATGCACCGGCTTGCCCCCGGAGAGGCTCACTGCGGCGGTCCACAGCGGGTAGTCGGGCGCAGGCACCAGCACCTCGTCGCCGACGTTGAGGAGCGCATTCATCGCCATCACGATCAGCTCGGACACGCCGTTGCCGATGTAGATGTCCTCGATGGTGACACCCTTGATGTGCTTCTGCTGGGTGTAATGCATCACCGCCTTGCGCGCGGAGAAGATGCCCTTGGAATCCGAGTAACCGGCCGAGTTCGGCAGGTTGCGGATCATATCCATCTGGATCTCTTCGGGCGCATCGAAGCCGAACGCGGCGAGGTTGCCGATATTGAGCTTGATGATCTTGTGGCCCTCGTCTTCCATCTGCTTCGCGCGCTCGAGCACCGGGCCGCGGATGTCGTAGCAGACGTCGAGCAGCTTGGCCGACTTGCGCACCACCTTGGGGTTCGCCGCGGCAGCTGCCGCGCCCGCGCTGATGACTCCGTCGCTGGTGGCAATCTGCAGTTTGTTTGCGGCGTTCATTTCAATGCATCCCCTCGGCCCGAGGCCATTTCGCGGTTTGGTCGCGCAGCCTCCGGTTGGTCGGTCCGTGCGACGTAAAGTCTATAATCTTATCCAACCCGGACGACCCGGGCAAATTGGCCATCCACACGCCATCCACACGCGACTCCCGACCCCATCCCCTTGCCCCTCCACACCATGAAGCTGAACCTGGAAAACGATCCGCGCATCAACCTCATCAACGCCTACGGCGAGCGGACCCTGACGATCAACAAGGTCGTACATGAAGGCAACCTGTTGCTGGACGCAAGCAGCGTCGTCCCCGGCTGGGCGGCTGCGGGCTTCGAAGGCCTGAGCGACACGGACTTCGCGGCGATCGTCGCGTTGCGCCCCGAGGTCGTGCTCATCGGTACCGGCGCGCGCCTGCGCTTTCCTTCTCCACGCCTGCTGCGCCCGTTGATGGAGGCACGCATCGGCTACGAGGTCATGGACCTGCCGGCCGCCTGCCGCACCTATAACGTCCTTGTGAGCGAAGGCCGGGCCGTCGCCGCGGCGCTCCTGTTCGATTGACCAGCCTCGACATGCCGGCGTCCCTGCGCTGCAGGGCAAGACCACGATGCCATGTGAGTGACATTCGCATTGGTGACATATTTTTCCTCCGTTCGATTGTCAAGCGTCACGCTTCTCCGCTACGCTGGCAACACAACCGTCGACAGGAGCCCTCATGAGCGAAACCCCCAGCGCCAGCAGTCCGGACTTCAGTCTCTCTGCCACGGGCGGAACCACGGTCAGTGTTTCGGCACTGCGTGGCAGCAAGCTGGTCCTGTATTTCTACCCCAAGGACAACACGCCCGGCTGCACCAACGAGACCGCAGCCTTCCGCGACCACCACGCGGCCTTCGTCGCGGCGGGCTGCCAAGTGTTCGGCATCTCGCGCGACAGCCTGAAGTCCCACGAGAACTTCAAGGCCAAGCTTGAGCTGCCCTTCGAACTGATCTCGGATCCGGACGAGATCGCCTGCGAGGCCTTCGGCGTGATGAAGATGAAGAACATGTACGGCAAGACGGTGCGTGGAGTCGAGCGCAGCACCTTCCTGCTGGATGCGGAAGGTCGTATCGTGCGCGAATGGCGTGGGGTGAAGGTACCCGGCCATGTCGAGGAAGTCCTGGCCGCCGCGCAGGCACTCTGACCCCCTCCCCCGCACACGGAGTCCGACCGAACATGACGCGTCGCGCCACCCGCAGCACCAAGAGCAAGCTCTTCGTCCTCGACACCAACGTGCTGATGCACGACCCGACAAGCCTCTTCCGCTTCGAGGAGCACGACATCTTCGTGCCCATCATGACGCTGGAAGAACTCGACTCCAACAAGAAAGGCATGTCCGAAGTCGCGCGCAACGCCCGTCAGGCAAGCCGCACCATGGACGAGATCGTCACATCGAGCGAGACGCGCATCCAGGAGGGCATTCCGCTCGACGGACCTTCGCACGGCCTTGCCACCGGCAAGCTCTTCCTGCAGACGGAAGCGATCAACTTCCCCCTGCCGGACGCGTTGCCCACCGCCAAGGGCGACAACCAGATCCTCGCGGTGGTGATGCATCTGGCCGAGGCGAACCCCAAGCGACCGGTGATCCTGGTGTCGAAAGACATCAACATGCGCATCAAGGCGCGTGCGCTCGGCCTCGAGGCGCAGGATTACTTCAACGACAAGGTACTGGAGGACAGCGACCTCCTCTACACCGGCTGGCTGGAGGCCCCGGCGGATTTCTGGGACACGCACGGCAAGGGTATGGAGTCCTGGAAGGAAGAGGGACACACCTACTACCGGCTGAAGGGTCCGCTCACTCCGGACATGCTGCTGAACCAGTTCGTGTTCCAGGAAGGCGACACACCGTTCCAGGCCTGGGTGAAGGAAAAGAACGGCAAGTCGGTGGTACTGCAGACCCTCATCGACTACAGCCACGCACGCCACAACGTGTGGGGCATCGCCGCGCGCAACCGCGAGCAGAACTTCGCGCTCAACCTGCTCATGAATCCGGAGATCGACTTCGTCACCTTGCTCGGCCAGGCGGGCACAGGCAAGACACTGCTCACCCTCGCTGCCGCCCTCACCCAGGTGCTCGAATCCAAGCGCTACTCCGAAATCATCATGACGCGCGTGACCGTGCCGGTGGGCGAGGACATCGGCTTTCTACCCGGCACCGAGGAGGAGAAGATGGCACCGTGGATGGGTGCGCTCGAAGACAACCTCGACGTGCTCAACGGCACCACCGGCGAGGGCGGCGAGTGGGGGCGCGCCGCAACGCGCGACCTGATTCGCTCGCGCATCAAGATCAAGAGCCTCAACTTCATGCGCGGGCGCACCTTCATCAACAAGTTCCTGATCATCGACGAGGCGCAGAACCTCACGCCCAAGCAGATGAAAACACTGATCACGCGCGCCGGGCCGGGTACCAAGGTGGTGTGTCTCGGCAACATCGCGCAGATCGACACGCCCTACCTCACCGAGGGTAGCTCCGGCCTCACCTTCGTCGTCGATCGCTTCAAGGGCTGGGCACACTCCGGCCACATCACACTGCAGCGCGGCGAGCGCTCACGACTGGCCGATCACGCAGCCGAGGTGCTCTGACGCCATGACGGACACCAGTGCGCCGGTGCTCCTCATGGGGGCAAGCGAGAGTTTCCTGCGTCGCTTCTCCCCATTCGATCGCCTCGAGGATGAGGCGATGGCGTTTCTCGTCGAGCGTCTGCAACTCGGTTTCCATCCCCAGGACAGCGAGATCCTGGCGCCCGAGATGGGCCCACCTGCAGGCCTCTATCTGGTGCAGCGCGGGCGGGTGCAGAGCCGTCAGAGTGGCGCTGCAACCGCGGCGGATGCCGAAACGCTGATCCTCGGCCCCGGAGAGTGTTTCCCGATCGGCGCGTTGTCGGCCAGCCGCCCATCCGCAAACGTGTACACGGCCGTCGAGGACTGCTTCGTGTTCCGCCTGCCTGCGGCGGACTTCCACCAGTTGATGGCGATCAGTCCGGTATTTCATCTGTTCTGTACGCACTACATCGCGAGCCTGCTGCACCGCTCCCGCCAACAACTGCAGGTGACCTTGTCGCAACGCGCGGCCGAGCAGCAGACGATGGCCACGCCATTGGCGAAGCTCATCGCGCAGGGGCCGGTCTGCGTCCTGCCGGAAGCGAGCACACGGGAGACGCTGACGCGCATGGCGGACTCACATGTCGGCTGCATCGTGGTGGTGGATTCATCACAACGCCCGCTCGGCATCGTAACCCAGCGCGACGTGCTGACGCGCGTGGTCCTCGCCGGCGTTGACCTCGAGCGACCGGTCACGGACGTCATGACGCCCTCGCCCCAGACCTTGCCCGAGACGGCCGTCGCCCATGACGCGGCGCTGCAAATGGCCACACTGGGCATCCGCCATCTGCTCGTCGTCGATGGCCAAGGGGTACTTCAAGGGGTCGTCTCCGAGCGCGACCTCTTCTCGCTGCAACGCCTCAGCCTAGGGCAGATCCGCGCCAGCATCGACGGGGCGAACGACGTATTCGGCTATCAGAGGAGCAGCGAGGATATCCGGAAGTTCGCCCTGCAACTCATTGCCCAGGGGGTCGGTGCAGAACAGCTCACTCAATTCATCTCCGCGCTCAACGATGCCCTCACCAGTCGCATCATCGAGGTGGAGTCGCAACTCCATGCGGTGCAGGATCTCGATTTTGCTTGGCTGGCCTTCGGGTCGGAGGGACGACATGAGCAGACCCTGTCCACGGACCAGGACAACGGGATCATCTTCAGCACATCGGACACCGCGCACATTCCCGATTGTCGCGCGAGGCTCCTGCGCTTTGCTCGTGCCGTGAATGAAGACCTGGCTGCCTGCGGCTTTCCCCTGTGCAAGGGAAACATCATGGCGAGCAACCCCGATCTGTGCCTGACCCTGAAGGAGTGGCAGCAACGCTTCGACCAATGGATTCGCGAGCCGCAGCCCGAGGCGCTCCTCAACTCAACCATCTTCTTCGACTTCCGGGTGCTCTACGGCAACCTTCAGCTGGGGGACCGCTTGCGCGTATGGCTCAACCAGAACGCACGCAAGTACGCCAATTTCCTGCGCATGATGGCCGAGAATGCTCTCCGGGTGAGCCCGCCCATAGGGCGCATCCGCGATTTCGTTCTGGATCAGGACGACTCGATCGATCTGAAGATCTTCGGCGCGCGACTCTTCGTCGATGCGGCGCGCATCTTCGCACTGCGTGCCGAAGTGGCGTCGAGCAGCACAGCCCAGCGACTTCGGGAAGCCGGGCAGCGCATGGGGGTTCAGCCCGACGAACTCGGTGCAATCATCGACGGCTTTCACTTCATACAGATGCTGAGGTTACGTGCGCAGCATCCCGACCTGCAGCGCGAATCCGGTGCGAGCAGTCTCGGCGACAACCGTGTCCGACCGGATGCGTTGAACGAGCTCGACCGTCGCATCCTCAAGGAAGCGTTCCGTCAGGCACGCAAGCTGCAACTGCGGCTGAAACTCGACTATCAGCTGTGAGTTGGCTCGCCAAACTGCTCGCGATCCGGAGCGTGCCAGTGAGCACGCTCGACCTCGCATTGCGCGAGAGCCTGTCGCAGAGCATGGCGCTGCCCCCCGCCGATCTCTTGAAGACGCACTTCGAGACGCGATACATCATCGTGAACACCGAGGCAACGGGGCCGAACGTCTCCCGCGATCGTCACCTCGCCATTGCTGCCATTGCAGTTGAACGAAGCATTGTTGTGCCTGCAGACAGCTACTATGCGAAGCTCGAGCAAGATCCGGTCACCGCGCTAACAAACTTAATTACATTTGTTGGCAACAATCCCGTAGTGGTGTTTAATTCGGTATTCAATCGTGTGATGCTCGAGAGCAGCCTCGAACGAAGCCTTGGGGTGATGCCCGCGTGGGAATGGTTGGATTTGTACACCGTCCTCGCTGGGCTCTTCCCAGAGCTCGCGTCCAGGCCAATTCGACTCGAGAACTGGATGCGTCTCTTCAGGGTGGAGACCTTCCAACGACACCACGCGCTTGGAGACGCGTTCGTCATTGCTCAGCTGTTCATGATCGCGCAAGCACGTGCTTGTGCCCGTGGAATGCTGACGCCACGTAGTCTGATCGACTTCGATGGTAAGCAGCGACGCGAGCAGAAGCTGTGAGCTGGGTCACACGACCCGGAAAGAAAAATAACGACTGGAATCCGCGCTTGTGAAGAAGATCCTCTACGCCTCCCTGGCGCTGACCGGGCTTTTTTTCGGTCTGCCTGTCAGCCATGCCAACGAATTCTATCAACCCGCGAAGATCGACCTTACCTCACCTGCCGAAGCCGTCACCGATCAGGGTGAGGACGACGGCGAGGCGCTGGTCAAGCAGGCGGACGCGCTGATCGATCACGGCATGGGGTATCTCGGGATCCGTTACCGGCGTGGAGGAAACTCCCCGGCGACCGGACTCGATTGCAGCGGACTGGTGCAGAACGTCTTCCGCAAGAGCGTGGGACTGACGCTGCCGCGGCGTGCCGCCGAGATGGCTCGGCTTGGTCAGAAGGTCGACCGGAAGTCGCTGATGCCGGGCGACCTTGTGTTCTTCAACACCATGCGTCGTGCCAATTCACATGTCGGCATTTACGTAGGTGAAGGGCGCTTCCTGCATGCGCCTTCCAGTGGCGGCGTCGTCCGCATCGACGACATGGGGCAGAAGTACTGGCGCGCGCGCTTCAACGGCGCACGCAGGTTGCTCTCGGGACACTCCTGAGCATTTCTTCGGCAACGGGGCGGGGCGATATGATTCAGCGGCGTCCCGGTGCCCGCCTTTCGCACCTCTCGCACGCAGGGACCTTGCGCCTGTCCAGTGCCTGCTGAAGCGCACACACCGAGCGCCTGCAACATACCACGTCGACGCCCTCGCGTTCCGCAGCCTCGCGAAAGCGATGCATCACGTTGTGCCCCAGAAAGTCGGTAAACAGGATCACCATCTCCACGCCTGACGGCAGCGAAGCAGTGCGGCGCTGCTGTGTCCGTTCGCGGCCACTGACATGCGCTGCAACGCGGATTCCAAACTGATCCAGCACTTCGGGAATGTTTCCAAGACGATCTGCGCCTACCAGCAATGCGTTCATCACGACCTCTATTTGCGAATGATTCGCAATAATAATCGCTGGTCTCGAATTTATTTGCAACTACGAATTGTTCTCGTTAAGATCCATCCGCTGACTGCCCTGCAGCCAGGACCTTCATCGACCACATCACAGGATCACCCATGCTGCGCAAACTTGCCCTCGCCAGTGCTCTGGCATCGCTGACTCTTGGCGCGACCGGCGCCATCGCCTCCGGCGAAGTGAACATCTACTCTGCACGTCACTATCAGACCGACGAGGCGCTTTACGCGGGTTTCACCGCGCAGACAGGGATCAAAGTGAACCGCATCGAGGCCAAGGAGGACGAGCTGCTCGAGCGCATCCGCAACGAAGGTGCGAACAGCCCCGCCGACATTCTCGTCACCGTGGATGCCTCGCGTCTTGCGAAGGCAGACGAGATGGGCATTTTCGCGCCGACACAATCCGCCGTGCTCGAGGCACGCATTCCGGCGCACCTGCGCACGAACTCCTGGATCGCGTTCTCCACGCGTGCCCGCGTGATCGTGTACAACAAGGATCTGGTGAAGGCCGAACAGGTCCAGACCTATGAGAGCCTTGCCGACCCCGCCCTCAAGGGCAAGGTCTGCACCCGCTCCGGCAGCCATCCTTACAACCTCTCGCTCGGCGCTGCGCTGATCAAGCACATCGGCGTGGAAAAAACCGAGCGCTGGGCAAAGCAGTTGGTGGACAACTTCGCCCGCGCACCCAAGGGCGGCGACACCGACCAGATCCGCTCGGTTGCTGCCGGAGAGTGCGGCGTTGCGATCGCGAACAGCTATTACTTCGCACGCCTCATGAACTCGACCAAGCCGGAGGATGTGAAGGTGGTGGAAAGCGTCGGCTACATCTGGCCGAACCAGGCCACCACCGGCACGCATATCAATGTCTCCGGTGCGGGCCTGTTGAAGCACGCACCGAACAAGGATAACGCGGTCAAGTTCCTTGAATACCTTGCCTCGGACGATGCGCAGCGCTACTTTGCCGATGGCAATAACGAATGGCCGGCCGTCGCTTCCGTAAAGGTCGCCAACCCCGCGCTGGACAAGCTCGGCAGCTTCAAGGCGGACACGCTGCCGATCGGCGAACTCGCCGATGCCGTTCCCGAGGCTCAGCGCGTGTTCGACCGCGCCGGCTTCCGCTGATCTGGATCCCGACCCGCATCATGCGCCCCGCCTCGCGCGGGGCTTTTCGTTTCTGATGCTTGAGCTTGCTCTGCAAATACCAACAGGCCGGCACTCAGGCCCGCACCATGAGACCTGTTGCGGCATGTTCGTCTGCGGGTGTGACGGCGCTACGCCGCGCCTTGACGATCTGGCGGGACAGGATCAGCATCGGCAGAAGGCCGACGGCGACGATCGTCAGCGCCGCCGTAGACGCTTCGGCAAGCCGCTCGTCTGCGGCAAGCGTGTGCGCCTGTGTCGCGAGCGTGTCGAAGTTGAACGGGCGCATTACCAAGGTGGCGGGCAGCTCCTTCATGACATCCACGAACACGAGCAGTGCCGCGGTCAGCAGACTGCCGCGCAACATCGGCACGTGCACATGGCGCAAAGTCGCGAACTTGCCATAGCCCATGCTGCGTGCAGCATCATCCATGCTCGGGGTGATCTTGCCCAGGCTCGATTCCACAGTCTGCAGCGCAATCGACAGGAAGCGCGTCATGTAGGCATACACCAGCGCGGCGATGCCGCCAGTGATGAGCAGGCCGGGGTTGATGCCAAAGAGCGCCTGCCAGCCCGAGGCGATCAGCGTATCGAGGCGCGTGACCGGGATCAGCACACCCACCGCGATCACCGACCCCGGTACCGCGTAGCCGAGTCCGACGATTCGGTTCAGGTGGCGTGGCAGCGCGGCACGGCTCATCCGTGCCGCGTAGGCCAGCAGCACGGCAAGCGCAACTGCAACGACCGCAGACACAGAGGCCAGCACGAAGCTGTTGCGCGCAAGCTCGATGAAACGCATGCCGAACTGTGCATCGCCCTCCGAGAAGGCCATCCCGAGAAGCAACCCGCCCGGCAACATGAATCCGAACAGCAGTGGCATCAGGCAGGCAAGAAAAGCGATCGCGCCGGACACGGGTGATAGCGTGGTTCGCACCGGCAGGACCTGATGGCGGGAGGTGTTGTTGAATCTCGCCCGCCCACGGCTGGCCTGTTCGATCACGAGCACCAACACGACGAAGCCCAGCAACAGCGCCGAGAGTTGTGCAGCCGCGATCCTGTCGCCGAGCGAGAACCATGCACGATAGATGCCCGTGGTGAAGGTCTGCACACCGAAGTAGGCCACCGTGCCGAAATCGGCCAGGGTCTCCATCAGCGCGAGCGCGGTCCCGGCGACGAGGGCAGGCCGGGCGAGCGGCATCGAAACGCGCAAGAAGCAGCGCCACGGTCCGAGCCCAAGCGAGCGCCCGGCTTCCAGCATGCCTCCGGCGCGCTCCAGGAATGCGGTACGGGCCAGCAGATAGACATAGGGGTACAGCACGAACGTGAACATTGCGGCAGCACCACCAACGGTGCGCACGTCGGGAAACCAGTAGTCGCCCGCGCGCCAGCCGGTAAGCTCGCGCAGTCCGGACTGAAGCGGGCCGACGAATTGCAGGAAATCGGTATAGACGTAGGCCATGACATAGGCCGGCATGGCGAGCGGCAACACCAGCGCCCACTCGAAGAAGCGGCGACCGGGAAACTCGAGCATGGTGGTGAGCCACGCGCAGGTCACCCCGATGCTCGAGACCCCCAGGCCGACGACAACGCACAGGATGACGGTATTCATGATGAACTCCGGCAACACCGTGGCTGCAAGATGCGACCAGGTCGCCCCCGTTCCGCCCACGAGCACGTTCGAAAACACCGACAGCACGGGCATGGCTACAAGGATTGCGACGACTCCTGCCGCAATCGTCAGCGCGGACCCGCGCAAACTCCACTTTTGCTGCAATTCGGTACTCCTCGGGGGGGCGTGACGCTGCGGGAGCCGCCTGCCCCCGCCTTGGTGCGCAAATTATAATTGATCGCATTTGGCTTTCACCGTTAGCATCGTGCTGTGGCTCGGTGCATCTCGATCAGACAAGGCTCACATGGCGCAACTCGAACTGTTGGATATCGAACTCGCGTTCGGCGCACATGCCGTCGTGAAGCAACTCTCGTTCTCGCTCGAACGCGGGAGCATAGGCTGCCTGCTCGGTCCCTCGGGGTGCGGCAAGACGACGGTGCTACGCTGCATTGCAGGATTCGAACAGCTCGCAGCGGGCGAGATCCGGCTCGAGGGCAAGGTGGTCAGCAGCGGGCGCTCGCGAATCCCCCCGGAGCAGCGACGAATCGGCATGGTGTTTCAGGACTATGCGCTGTTTCCGCACCTCTCGGTCGCAGAAAACGTCGCTTTCGGGCTGCGCAGTCTCGATCACGAAGCGCAACGGGCGCGCGTGGCCGAGCTTCTCAAGGTGGTCGGGCTGCCCGATCACGGTCGGCGCTATCCACACGAGTTGTCGGGGGGGCAGCAACAGCGGGTTGCGCTCGCGCGCGCGCTGGCGCCTCGGCCCAGCCTGCTGCTGCTCGACGAACCCTTCTCGAATCTGGACGTCGAGTTGCGCGAACGACTCTCGATCGAGGTGCGTGACATCATCAAGGCCACGGGCACGACTGCCATCCTCGTGACGCACGACCAGCATGAAGCCTTTGCAGTGGCCGACGAGATCGGCATCATGAACCAGGGGCGCATCCAGCAATGGGATACGCCCTACAACCTCTACCATCAGCCCGCAAATCGCTTTGTGGCGAACTTCATCGGTCAGGGTGTGCTGCTGCCCGCGCGGGTCATGAACGAGCGACAGGTCGCGCTGGAGATCGGGGTGTTGAACAGCGTGATTCCCAGCGAGTGCAGATCCGGTTGCGACAGCTGTGGGCTCGGCTGTCCGGTGGAAGTGCTCTTGCGTCCTGACGATGTGATCCACGATGACGCCAGTCCGCTGAAGGCGCGCGTTGCGAAGAAGGCCTTCCGCGGTGCGGACATTCTGTACACGCTGGAACTCGGGAGCGGCACCCGGGTGCTGTCGCTGGTGCCCAGCCACCACAACCATGCGCTTGGAGAGATGATCGGCATCCGCCTGGATGTCGATCATGTCGTGACATTCCATGAGAGCTCCGAGATGGCAGCGCATGCCGACGGAACGGCCAGCGCCGTTCAGCCCCGCCACGCATGATCCCCTGGCTGGCAGAGGATGAACCACCGGGGTTTCCGCCGCTGTCGAAAGCGCTGAAAACTCCGAACGGACTCCTCGCCGCGGGCGGCAGCCTTGCGCCGGATTGGTTGCTCGCGGCCTACCGCAAAGGCATCTTCCCCTGGTTCAATCCGGGTGAACCCATCCTGTGGTGGAGCCCCGATCCGCGCATGGTGCTGAAACCGTCTGACGTACGCATCAGCCGGTCACTGGCGAAAACACTTCGTCGCGGGGAATTCGAGGTGCGCTTCGACGAGGCCTTCCGCGAGGTGATCGCGGCCTGCGCCGAACCACGCCCCTACGCGCAGGGAACCTGGATATCGTCGCAGATGCAGGCGGCCTACATCGAGATGCACGAACTCGGTTACGCGCACAGTGTCGAAGTGCGCTTGGAAGGCAGGCTCGTGGGCGGGCTATACGGCATCGCGCTCGGCAAGGTGTTCTTTGGCGAGTCGATGTTCAGCCGGGTCAGCGATGCCTCCAAGGTGGCGTTTACCCACTTATGTCGTCATCTTGAGTCGCAGGGCTTCGCGATGATAGATTGCCAGATGACTACGGCGCATCTTCAGTCGCTGGGCGGGCGGGAGATCCGACGTGCCGAGTTCGTGTCCCGCCTCGAGGCGTTCGTCGGCAACGAAATGCGGTCGGGAGCATGGCCGGCGACGCCGCCACCCTTCCATACCTGGTGACACATGCGGAGACGGTACAGATCATGCAGAAGGACTACCCGTTCGGACTGATCCAGTTCTACGCGACGGCACCCTATGCCTGCTCCTACCTGCCCGATCACGTCGCACGTTCGCAGGTGGCGACACCAGGGCATCTCATCGACCCGCACATCTACAGCGAACTGGTACGCAATGGCTTTCGCCGTAGTGGCGTGTTCACGTACCGCCCCTATTGCGACCACTGCCGGGAGTGCGTGCCGGTGCGCATCCCGGTGGCTGCCTTCGCCCCCAACCGCAGTCAGCGCAGGGCGCTTCGCCAACATGCGTCGCTGCAGGTGGTCGAGCGCCCGCTGCTCTTCTCCGAGGAGCACTACGCGCTCTATCAGCGCTATCAGCGCATGCGTCACGCCGGCGGCGGAATGGACCAGGACAATCGCGAGCAGTACTCGCACTTCCTGCTGCAAAGCCATGTCGACACGCGCATCCTGGAGTTTCGCGACGAGGCGGGGCTGCGCATGGTGAGCGTCATCGATCGGCTCGTCGATGGCCTGTCCAGTGTATATACCTTCTACGACCCTGATGTTCCGAATGCGAGCTACGGGACTTTCGGCGTGCTGTGGCAGATTGCCGCGTGCGAGCGCCTGAGTCTGCCGTATCTGTATCTCGGCTACTGGATACGCGAAAGTCCGAAGATGGCCTACAAACAGCGCTTCCGCCCTCTCGAAGGGCGCATTCGCGGGCTATGGCGGGTGCTGGACGAGCGCGATTTCGGCGCTTCGTCCGTCTGAACCCAGATCTGCAAGCTTTACAAGCGTGAGCCTGGTCGGATCTGCGGTTTGCGGCGATGCCGCAAAGGGCTAGAATTCGCGCCATGCTCTACGACATCGCCCGCCCCCTGCTCTTTTCCCTCGACGCCGAGACCGCCCACGAACTCACGATTGGTGCGCTGCACCTCGCGGGTCGCATCCTGCCTGCAGCAACGCCGCTCGCTGCGGATCCGGTCGATGTGATGGGCATCCGCTTTCCGAACCGGATCGGCCTCGCGGCCGGGCTGGACAAGAACGGTGAGGCCATCGATGGTCTCGCGCGCATGGGTTTCGGCTTCATCGAGATCGGCACCATCACGCCGCGTCCCCAGCCAGGCAATCCCCGTCCGCGAATGTTCCGACTGCCGGAGGCGCGAGGCATCATCAACCGCATGGGCTTCAACAACCATGGTGTCGATGCCCTGCTCGCAAACGTTGCAGCGGCGCGCTTCAAGGGCGTGCTCGGTATCAACATCGGCAAGAACTTCGATACGCCGATCGAACGCGCAGCCGACGACTATGTGAGCTGCCTCGAGCGGGTCTATGCGCATGCGAGCTACGTCACGGTGAATATCTCCTCGCCCAACACGAAGAACCTCCGCCAACTTCAGGGCGGCTCCGAGTTGGACGAACTGCTCGGTGTGCTGAAGGCGCGTCAGCTCGCACTCGCCGACCGCTCGGGCCGGTATGTACCGATGTGCCTGAAGATCGCGCCGGATCTCGATGACGACCAGATCGTGAATATCGCCGATGCGCTGCGTCGCCACCACATCGACGGCGTCATCGCGACCAACACCACGGTCTCGCGGGCAATGGTCGAAGGCCACCCCAACGCCCAGCAACAGGGCGGCCTGTCGGGCGCGCCAGTGTTCGAGATGTCCACGCGCGTCGTGCGTGCGCTCGTGGCCGCGCTGCAGGGGGCATTACCGGTGATCGCCGCGGGGGGCGTGCTCTCGGGCGCTGACGCGCGCGCCAAACTCGACGCAGGGGCTGCGCTGGTGCAGGTCTACAGCGGTCTCGTCTATCGCGGCCCCGCCCTGGTGCGGGAGTGTGTGGCCGCAACCAGGCTCGGGCCATCTCCCGGCTGACGTGGCGGTGATGCGCCCTCGCCACCCATGGTGGCCTCAATGCCCTGCTGAACGCGGGGTTGAGTGAATGTCGCGCGGGGAGGATAATCTCGCGCTGGCTGACATCCGACAACATGCAAAGCTATATCTTTCTCGTCATTGGCGCCGTGCTGGTGAACAACGTGGTGCTGGTGCGCATTCTCGGACTATGTCCATTCATGGGCGTGTCCAAGAAGCTCGAAACGGCCATTGGCATGGGGGCCGCGACGACATTCGTCCTGACCCTCGGCGCGGGTACCAGTTACCTGATCGAGCACTACCTCCTTCACCCCTTCGACCTGGGTTATCTGCGCACGCTGGCATTCATCGTCGTGATCGCGGCAATCGTGCAGGTCACCGAACTCGTCATCGAGAAGACCAGCCCGGTGCTGCATCAGGTGCTCGGCATCTACCTGCCCCTGATCACCACCAATTGCGCGGTGCTGGGCGTACCGCTGCTGAATGTGGGCTTCGATCACAACCTGCTGCAGTCCCTGCTCTTCGGATTCGCTTCCTCGCTCGGCTTCACCCTGGCTCTGGTGCTGTTTGCAGGTATCCGTGAGCGCCTGGATGGTGCCGACGTTCCGGCGCCTTTCAAGGGCACAGCCATCGCGATGATCACCGCCGGGCTGATGAGTCTCGCCTTCATGGGTTTCTCCGGCCTCGACCGCTTCCACTGATCCCATCCATGCGCAAAGCCCGAACCTACAAGGCAGGCAACCCGACATGCTGACCGCGCTGTTGATCATGGCGAGCCTCGCGGTCGTGCTGGGGGCAGTGCTGGGCTATGCGTCGATCCGCTTCAAGGTAGATGGCGATCCGCTCGTGGACAAGATCGATGCGATCCTGCCTCAGACGCAGTGCGGTCAGTGCGGATACCCCGGCTGCAAACCCTACGCCCAGGCGATCGCCAATGGCGAGGCCGACATCAACCAGTGCCCGCCGGGCGGCGAGGACGGCATCCGTTCGCTTGCCGACCTGCTGGGGCGAGAGTTCAAGCCCCTTTCCGAAGAGCATGGCGTCGAAAAGCCCAAGGCGGTCGCTCTGATCGACGAGAAGACCTGCATCGGCTGCACGCTGTGCATTCAGGCCTGTCCCGTCGACGCGATCGTCGGTGCGGCAAAGCAGATGCACACGGTGGTTGCGCCACTCTGTACCGGTTGTGAGCTCTGCCTTGCGCCCTGCCCCGTGGATTGCATCACGATGGAGCCGATCCCTGAGACGGTCGAGAACTGGAAATGGCGATACCCGGTGTTCGAGATCAGGAAACAGGCATGAAGGCATTGAACGCATGATCGCGCAGCTGTTCAATTTCAGTGGCGGCATCAAGCCGGGCTCGCACAAGAGCGAATCGGCGGGCGTGCCGATTCGGTCCGTTCCACTGCCCTCACGCCTCGTGGTGCCATTGCGGCAGAATGCGCGCTCGGTGGCGCATCCGATCGTCGAAGTCGGCCAGAAGGTGCTGAAGGGCGAGCGTATCGGCGAAGCCGAAGGCCCGCTGGGTACTGCGGTGCACGCGCCAACCTCGGGAACCGTGGTCGATATCACGCCGCATCCAATGGCACATCCTTCCGGCCTGAGCACCCACTGCGTCGTCATCGAGCCCGACGGCGAGGAGCGCTGGGTACAGCTCCATGGGGTCGACCACCGCGCTGCGCCGCGTGAGGATGTCCTCGCCTTCCTGCGTGACTCGGGCATCGTCGGCATGGGCGGTGCCGCCTTTCCAAGCCATGTCAAGCTCGGCAGCGGCGCGGGGATCGAGACGCTGATCATCAACGGCGCCGAATGTGAGCCCTGGATCACCTGCGACGACCGCCTGATGCGCGAGCGTGCGGACGAGATCATCGCAGGTGTCGGCATTCTTGCCGACCTGATCGGCGCGCGGCGTGTCCTCATCGGCATCGAGGACAACAAACCGGAGGCAATCTCCGCAATGCGTTCAGCTGCCGAGAAGCATGCGTCCGCAGCCTCGATCGTGGCAGTACCGACGCTCTACCCGGCAGGGGGCGAAAAGCAGCTCATCCGCGTCCTGACCGGCATCGAGATCCCTCACGGGAAGCTCGGTCTGGAGTACGGCGTGCAGTGTTTCAATGTCGGTACCGCGCGCGCGGTGCACCGCGCGATCACGTTCGGCGAACCGCTGATCTCGCGCATCGTCACATTGACCGGCAACGTCGCATCCGCAGGCAACTTCGAAGTCCTGCTCGGCACCCCCGTCGAGCATTTGCTTCCTCTCGTAGGGCCGCGGGGCGACACGGATCGCTATCTGCTCGGTGGCCCCATGATGGGGCTCGCCCTCACCGACCTGCGGGTCCCCATCCTGAAGGGCAGCAACTGCGTGATCGCTGCTTCGCCTGCGCTCTTTCCTGCACCGCGCCCCGAGATGCCGTGCATACGCTGCGGCGCCTGCGCGCGCGCCTGTCCGGCTGATCTCCAGCCCTTCGAACTGTATTGGTATTCCCGTTCGCACAACTTCGGCAAGGCGCAGGAGTACCACCTCTTCGATTGCATCGAATGCGGGTGCTGTGCGTATGTGTGTCCGTCCAACATCCCATTGGTCGATTACTACCGCTTCGCCAAGAGCGAAATCTGGGCACGTGAGCGTGACATGAAGGCGGCTGACAGCGCGCGTGAGCGTTTCGAGTTCCGCAACTTCAGGCAGGAGCGCGAGAAGGAAGAGAAGGCCGCCCGCCTCGCTGCGAAGGCCGCCGAAACCAAGGCCAAGCTCGCACAGGTCGAGGGGGCGGCGAGCGCTGAAGCGGCGCCCTCCACGGCGACCGACGAGGATCCCAAAAAGGCGCTGATCGCTGCCGCGTTGGCGCGTGCCAAGCAGCAGAAGGCCGATTCGGCACCGCGCAACACCGATGTGGACGCGCTGAGCCCCGAGAAGCGCGCTGAGATTGAGGCCATCGAGGCGCGACGCGTGGCGGCGACCCATGCCGGAGCGGCGAGCGGCGAGGAGAGGTCCGAGTGATGTCCCTCAACCATAACCATCCCCCCACCGCGATGATGCATCGGTCCGATGCCGTCCCTTTCGGGGTGGGATCATCAACATGATCCACTCTCCGTACATCCGCAAACCGACCAGCGTGCGCGCGGTGATGTTCACCGTGCTGCTTGCCCTCGTGCCCGGCACGGCTGCTTATGTCTGGCAGATCGGGGCCGGGGTGCTGGTCAACATGCTCATCGCCACGATGGCTGCGCTCGTGACCGAAGCACTGGTGCTGAGACTGCGCCGACGCCCGGTCGCGCCCGCCCTGGGGGATCTCTCCGCAGTGGTGACCGCCGCGTTGATCGCGCTGTGCTTTCCGCCGATTGCGCCCTGGTGGATGACGGCGCTTGCCGGGTCGATCGCGATCCTCGCCGGCAAGCAGCTCTACGGCGGCCTGGGCCAGAACCCGTTCAACCCTGCCATGGTCGCCTATTGCGCCACCATCGTCGCATATCCGTCCCTGATGTCGCAGTGGCCACCTGCTGGCTCGCTCGATTTCAGCGCCCAGTTATCGCTCATCATGGGGGGCGCACGCGAACTCGACGGGCTCACCGGCGCCACCGCATTGGATACCCTCAAGACGGGGTTGCGCATCGCCGGCAACGACGTCGATAGCGTTCTCGCGCAGGATAGCTTCGGTATCTTCGGTGGGCGCGGCTGGGAGTGGATCGCTGCAGGACACCTGCTGGGAGGCGTGTTCCTGTTTGCACGCGGCGTCATCACCTGGCACATGCCGGCCGGCTTCATCGCGGGACTTGCCATTGTTTCGGGGGCGTTCTGGCTTGTCGAGCCCGCTCAGTTTGCCTCACCGCTCTTCCATCTTGCGAGCGGGGGTGCGATGCTGGCTGCGTTCTTCATCGTCACCGACCCGGTATCGGGTGCGACGACGCCGCGCGGCAAGTTCATTTTCGCGTTCGGGGTGGCCCTCATCGCCTATCTGATCCGTGTCTTCGGCGCGTTCCCCGACGGCATCGCCTTCGCGGTGCTGCTGATGAACATGTGCGTCCCGCTCATCGACATGAAAACGCAGCCGCATGTGTTCGGTCACAAGCCCGGGGGCGAACGATGAGCGCCGAACGCTACACCGCCTCACGGACCTCGTTGCGCACCGCAGGGGTCATGCTGCTGTTCACGCTGGTGTTCACTTCGTTGATGGCGGGCGTCTTCACCCTCACCCAACCGACGATAGAAGCCTCGCGCCAGGCGGGGAAGATGCGTCTGGTGAATGAGGTCTTGTCACCGGAGCGCTACGATAACGACTTGCTTGCCGACTACGTGGATCTCGCCCCGGTTCAGTCTCTTGGACTCGATCGGGGAGGACGCGTGCTCCGCGCGCGCAAGCAGGGGCGACCTGCGGCGCTGGTGCTGGAAGCGATCGCGAAGGATGGCTACGCCGGTCGCATCGCGCTGGCGGTGGCCGTCGATGCCGACGGTCGCGTGACGGGAGTCAGGGTGACAGAGCACAAGGAGACGCCCGGGCTCGGTGACTATATCGATCCGCGCAAGGACAAGAATCGTGAACGTCCCTGGATCGGGCAGTTCGCGGGCCTGTCGTTCGACGACATTGCAGAGGCGAAGTGGATGGTCAGGCGCGACGGCGGCGCGTTCGACTATCACATCGGCGCCACCATCAGCGCCAGAGCGGTGGTGCACGTCAGCGCCCGTGCGCTGCGCTTCGCCAACCGGCATCGCGATGCCCTCTTCGCCGCGCCCGTCGGGACGCGCCTGTCGGATCTGGAATAGAGACTGGATGAGCCGGAGCACAAGATGAATGCCCACCAATTCCGCGAGATCGCACGTAACGGGTTGTGGAAGCAGAACCCCGGGCTGGCGCAATTGCTCGGCCTTTGTCCCATCCTCGCGATCAGCACCAGCATGGTGAATGCCGTCAGCCTCGGATTGGCCACCATCCTGGTCATGGCGGTTGCCAACCTCGCGATCTCGTCCCTGCGCAACTTCATTCCTTACGAGATCCGCATCCCGGTGTTCATCCTGATCATCGCTGCGCTGGTCACGGTTGTGGACCTGAGCTTCAATGCCTACCTGCATGATCTTTATCTGGTTCTGGGCATCTTCATTCCGCTCATCGTCACGAACTGCATCGTGTTGGCGCGGGTGGAAGCCTATGCAGCCAAGAACGGCCCGCTCGACTCGACGATAGATGGCTTGATGATGGGGCTGGGGCTGGTCTGGGTCCTCGCCCTCCTCGGTGGGATCCGCGAGCTACTCGGTGCTGGTACGCTCTTCGAGGGCATAGACATGATCTTCCCCTCGTTGTCGGCCATCCATGTGTTCGGTGATCACTACCCCGGCTTCCTGCTCGCGATGCTGCCCCCGGGTGCGTTCTTCGCACTCGGCTGCCTGATTGCCGCATTCAACTGGCTCAATGCCCGCGCCGCTGCGCGGGCTGCCCAGCGGCCCAAGCCGTTGCAGCAGCCCACCGCGGCGCCGGACGAAGGGTCGGCAAGCGCCGCATGACGCGGCCCATGACGCGTGTCGCGATCCAGGCGTTCTTCGAGCGCCTGCGCGACGCGAATCCCCACCCGACCACCGAACTCGAGTACGGTAATCCCTATCAGCTGCTGGTCGCCGTGGTCCTGTCCGCACAGGCCACGGATCGCAGTGTCAATCTCGCCACGCGCAAGCTGTTTGCGCTCGCGCCCGAGCCCGCGGCCATGCTCGCGCTCGGCGACGACGGGGTAGCCGAGTGCATCCGCACGATCGGCCTCTACCGCAACAAGGCACGTAACGTCGTTGCACTTTCGCGCCTGTTGCTGGAGCGCCACGGAGGCGTGGTGCCGCATGATCGCGCCGCACTCGAGGCGCTGCCCGGCGTCGGCCGCAAGACTGCCAATGTGGTGCTGAACACGGTGTTCGGCGACCCGGTGATGGCGGTGGATACCCATATCTTCCGCCTCTCCAACCGCACCGGGCTCGCTCCCGGCAAGGATGTGCTCGCAGTCGAGCAGGCCCTGATGCGACGCGTGCCCAAGACCTTCCTCAAGGACGCCCACCATTGGCTGATCCTGCACGGCCGCTATGTATGCACCGCGCGCAAGCCGCGCTGCGCAAGCTGCTCGGTACGTGAGTTGTGCAGATTTCCCGACAAGACCGATTGAGACCCCTCATGTTCGACCCGACCCGAGATCAGGTACGCCAGTTCTTCATCGACGCATGGCGCAAGCGCTGCGGAGGCGAAGTCCTGACCCCGCTGGAGACGATCGCCGCCGATCTGGTCGGCGAGCATCCGGAATACCACGCGCTGCTCGAGGATCCGGACGCGGTGGCGCGGGAGTTCGCACCGGAGGATGGTGGCGTCAATCCCTTCCTGCATCTGTCGCTGCATCTTGCGATCGAGGAGCAGCTCTCTATCGACCAACCACCTGGTATCAAGGCGGCCTTTGCGCGCTGTCAGCTGCGCCGTGGAAACCGTCATGACGCGCTGCACGATGTGCTCGACTGTCTCGGGGAAACCATCTTCAACGCCCAGCGAAATCGCTCCGCTCCGGACGGTGCTGCGTATCTGCAGTGCATCCGCCGCAAGGCGGGCTGAACGCTTGGACGCACGCGCCTTAGCGGTCGCTTGGGTGTTGCCCTCCCCGCTGGCGGCATTTCCGGGTTAGCATCCTGCGCATGACAAACGGTGGAGGCTGCTCATGGAAACCTTGATCATCATCGCGGTCGTGGTCGTCATCGCGATCTACGCCATCTCGATCTACAACGGCCTTGTCGCCCTGCGCAACCAGGTACGTAACGGCTTCTCGCAGATCGACGTGCAACTGCAACGCCGCTACGATCTGATTCCCAATCTGGTCGAGGCCGCAAAGGGCTACATGAAACACGAGCGCGAGACGCTCGAGGCTGTGATCGCCGCGCGCAATGCGGCCCAGACTGCAGCGCAGCGCGCGAGCGCCAACCCCACGGATGGCAACGCGATGCACGCGCTGATCGGCGCCGAATCCGCGCTGGGTGGCATGCTCACGAAGTTCTTCGCGCTTGCCGAGGCCTATCCCGACCTCAAGGCGAGCGAGAACATGGCGCAATTGCAGGAAGAACTCGCCAGCACCGAGAACCGTATCGCCTTCGCCCGGCAGGCGTATAACGATGCGGTGACGCTTTACAACATCAAGCGCGAGTCTTTCCCGGTCGTGTTGGTGGCAAACAACTTCGGTTTCAAGGAGGCCGAACAATGGATGCTGCCGGATGCCGCTGCACGCGAATCGGTCAAGGTCAGCTTCGGCTGATCCTCAGTCTCGCGCCGAATGGATTTCTTCGCTGCGCAGGCTTCAGCCCGCCGCAGTTCTCAGTGGCTGCTGGGCTGGCTTGTGGTTGCCGTGGTCGCAATCATCGCCGCGGTCTACTTCGTTCTCGCCATGTTGCTCGGACGCGAGACGGTCGAGGGCGGTCAGACTGTCGTCACGCTGTGGCAGCCTGAGTTATTGCTGGGCACTAGCGCAATCGTCGGCAGCTTCATCCTGGCCGGCTCGCTCTACAAGATGTTGCGACTGTCGCGTGACGGCGGTGCGCAGATTGCGCGCGAGTTGGGCGGTCGGGCGCTATCGCGCGCAAGCGCCGACCCCCTCGAGCGACGACTCATCAACGTAGTGGATGAGATGGCGATTGCCGCGGGCCTCCCTGCCCCACCGGTATTCGTGCTCGACCGTGAGACGGCGATCAATGCCTTTGCGGCTGGGCTGCGCACTACGGAGGGGGTGGTCGCAGTGACGCGCGGCGCGCTCGAACAATTGAGCCGCGACGAGCTGCAGGGCGTGATCGCTCACGAGTTCAGCCATATCCTGAACGGCGACATGCGTCTGAACCTGCGCCTGGTCGGACTGCTGCACGGCATTCTGCTGCTCGCACTGACGGGACGGATGTTGATGCGTGGCGGTGCCGAGAGCGGCGACAAGGCAGGAATCCCGTTCATCCTCGGCGGCCTGGTGCTGGTGATCGTGGGCTATGTCGGCGTGCTCTGCGCCAAGCTCATCAAGGCCGCAGTCTCGCGTCAGCGCGAGTTTCTTGCCGATGCCGCCGCGGTGCAATTCACCCGCAACCCATCGGGGCTGAAGGGGGCGCTGGAAAAGATTGCCGGGATCGGCTCGAGCTTGCGGCATCCACGCGCAGAGGCCGCGAGTCACATGATGTTCGGCTCAGGCCTGGAGCTGGGCAGACTCTTCGCCACCCACCCGCCCATCGTCGAGCGCTTGCGCCGTCTCGATCCACGCGGACATCACATCGACGAACCTGTCGCGACCGACCTCGGCGACGCGATTACCGCGTCGCATGAGCACGCGCCGGTCTCGCCGGCGCAGGCCTTCGTCGCGAATGTCGGGCAGCTCGGGCCACGCGAGCTGGAGGTCGCGCATACCTTGCTTGCGCGCATTCCCGCCGCTGTGCGGGATGCCGCGCGTGGTATGGACACCTCTCCGACACTGATGCTTGCCCTGCTCATCGACCGAGATCCGGCAATGGCGGAGCGCCAACTCGCGCATGTGGAGAGTCATCACGGAAAGGCGGCACGAGACGCATGCTCAGCCCATGCGGCCTGGCTGCATCGCGGGGGTGAGGCGCTGAGGCTGCCGTTGCTCGACCTCGCCCTTCCGAGCCTGAGCGCCCTCCCGCCGGCGAGGCGCGATGCACTGCTCACGAGCATCGACGCGCTCATCGACATGGATGGACGCATCGGCCTGTTCGAGTTCGTGCTGCGGCATCTGATACGTGACAAACCCAGGCGCGGCCGACGGGCACACGCGTCTGCCGCGCGGATCCAGGGGGCGGTGGCGCGCCTGATCGCGCTCGTCGCCCACACCGGGCATCGCGATGCTGCGGCCGCTTCAGCGGCGCTTGCGGCAGGTCTTGCAGCTGCCCCGTGCGAGGATGCGGCACCACTACCCCCCGCCCGGCCTGGCGCCGCGGCGCTGGACGAGATGCTCGATCTACTGGCAGGCTGCGCCCCTGCGTTCCAGCGCCGCGTCCTGCAGGCCTGTGCAACCACCGTCTTTCACGACAAGCAGGTGACGCCTGCCGAGGCCGAGTTGCTGCGCGCGATTGCGCGCAGCCTGGATTGTCCGGTACCGCCAGACGCCCGCTACGCAAGCGCCTGAGCATCATCTGCGGTCAGCGCTTGAGGTAGAGCCCCGGCTGAGACGCAAAATAGGCAGCCAGATCACGCATGTCGGCCCGGGTCAGGGCCTCGACCTGCGGGGCCATGATCGGGTTCTTGCGGTTTCCCAGCTTGTAGTCGAGCAAAGCGCGGTAAAGATACTGCTCATGCTGTCCGCCGATGTTCGGGAACACCGGGGCGATGCTGGTACCGGTTTCGCCATGGCACGCGGCGCAGGCAGCGGCGATGGACTTGCCGCGTAAAGGGTCGCCGGCATGTGCGGCCGTGCCGGCAAACGCGAACACCCCCGCGCCAAGCAGTGTCAGTGTCAATCTCGTGATGCCGCGTCCGTTCATTTCGCCCCCCCAGCCGATGCGCCGTAATAGGCAGCGAGATCGGCCATGTCCTGTTCGGAGAGGCTCTCCGCGATGGCCCGCATGCTGGGATGGTTGCGCTCGCCCGTCTTGTAAGCGGTCAAGGCCTGGACGATGTACTCGGGATGCTGCCCTCCGAGCTTGGGAACCGGATAGACCTCCGGATAGGCGGTCTTGTAACCGGGAATGCCGTGACAGCCGATGCACATCGAGAGCTTGTCCCGTGCGGCATCGACATTACCTTCGAGCGCAAACGCGCCCGCCGAGGTCGCGGCGATGCACGCCGCGATGAGCACATGTCGTCCCTGCATGGGGTCTCCTCTCGTTGGAATTATGTTTTGCGGCTGAAACGACGAAAAAATTCTACGTCGTGCCCGCTGCCGATGGCAATGCATTTCTTCTGCGTCCGGCCGGCACCGCCGAATCTTGCCATCCCTGGCTCCGCAGCCGTCCACGCGTCCTATAATCTGGCGCTGAGGACGACTGGAGTCGAGATGAGCCCCACCATGATGAAATTCGAAGGCACCGAGCAGTACGTCGCCACGCCCGACCTGATGCTCGCGGTGAACGCCGCGATACGTCTGCAACGCCCGTTGCTGATCAAGGGCGAGCCCGGCACCGGCAAGACCATGCTCGCCGAAGAGGTGGCGGCGGCGCTGGGGCTGGACTTGATGCAGTGGCACATCAAGTCCACCACCAAGGCTCAGCAGGGTCTGTACGAGTACGACGCGGTTTCGCGCCTGCGCGACTCCCAGCTCGGCGACGACCGCGTGCGCGACATCGCCAACTACATCGTCAAGGGCGTGCTGTGGCGCGCCTTCGAGTCGGAACGCCCGACCGTGGTGCTGATCGACGAGATCGACAAGGCGGACATCGAATTCCCCAACGATCTCCTGCGCGAACTCGACCGCATGGAGTTCCATGTGTACGAGACGCGCCAGACGGTGGTCGCACGCCAGCGCCCGATCGTGATCATCACCTCCAACAACGAGAAGGAGCTGCCCGACGCCTTCCTGCGGCGCTGTTTCTTCCACTACATCCGCTTTCCCGATCGCGAAACGATGCAGCGCATCGTCGATGTGCACTTCCCCGCGATCAAGCCGACGCTGCTGCGTGAGGCGATGGAGGTGTTCTTCGGCCTGCGCGAGGTCGCCGGCCTGAAGAAGAAGCCCTCCACCTCGGAGCTGATCGACTGGCTGAAGCTGCTCGTGGCCGAGGACATCCCGCCCGAGGCGCTGAAGTCCGCCGACAACAAGGTGGTGGTGCCGCCGCTTGCCGGGGCCCTGTTGAAGAACGAGCAGGACATGCACCTCTTCGAGCGCCTCGTGTTCATGGCGCGCAACAACCGCTGAGCGGCCCGCGGCGATGCTGATCGACTTCTTCCTGCATCTGCGCAGCCGCAAGGTAGCGGTCTCGGTCACGGAGTTCCTGACCTTGTTGGAAGGCCTGAAGAGCGGCGTGTGCGGACACTCGATCGACGACTTCCACACCTTCTCGCGCCTGTGTCTGGTCAAGGACGAGAGCGGCTTCGACCGCTTCGACGTGGCCTTCGGCGAGTACTTCCGCAACGTGACGCAGATTCCGGGGCTGGAGGCCGAAATCCCCGAGGAATGGCTGAAGGCGATGATGCGCCGTCATCTCAGCCCGGAGGACAAGGCGAAGATCGAGAAGCTGGGCTGGGACAAGCTCATGGAAGAGTTGGCCAAACGCCTCGCCGAGCAGAAGGGGCGCCACGAGGGCGGCTCGAAGTGGATAGGCAGTGGCGGCAGCTCGCCCTTCGGCAACAACGGCTACCACCCCGAGGGCATCCGCGTCGGCGGGGAGTCCGCCGGCAACCGCACTGCCGTCAAGGTATGGGAGCGGCGCGAATTCCGCAACCTGGACGACCAGGTCGAGCTCGGCACACGCAACATCAAGGTGGCCCTGCGCCGCCTGCGCCGCTTCGCGCGTGAAGGAGCTGCAGACGAGCTGGATCTGGATGGCACCATCGCAGCGACCGCGCGCAACGCCGGCTGGCTGGACCTGATGATGCGGCCGGAGCGTCACAACGCGGTGAAGGTGCTGCTTTTCCTGGACGTGGGCGGTTCCATGGATGACCACATCCGCCTCTGCGAGGAGTTGTTCTCGGCGTGCCGCGCCGAGTTCAAGCATCTCGAACACTACTACTTCCACAACTGCGTGTACGAGACGGTGTGGCGCGACTCGACCCGCCGGCACAGCGAGCGCATCCCCCTGCCCGACCTCATGCATCGTTACGGGCCGGACTACAAGCTCATCTTCGTCGGCGACGCGACCATGAGCCCGTACGAGATCCTGCATCCGCACGGCTCCATCGAGCACATGAACAAGGAGCCGGGGGCCGCATGGCTGCGCCGCATGCTCGACGCCTGGCCGTCGGCGGTGTGGCTCAACCCGGAGCCCGAGCGCCTGTGGGAGTATCGCCAGTCGATCGCGCTGATCCGCCAACTCGTCGGGGATCGCATGTTCCCGACCACGCTGGCGGGCCTGGACGGTGCGATCCGCAGCCTTTCACGCAAGCACTGAATCGATGAGGCGATCACTCATTCGGTGAAGGGCAGCGGCTGCATTCCGAAGCCCTCGTCCATGTCGCGGATCTGAGCCAGCAGCGTATCGAGATCGGCCTGCAGCCGGGAGAGATCTTCCGGCTTCAACAGGCGCAAGGCCTCCGGAAGAACGCCGCGTGCCGGCGAGGGCGCCGCGGCAAGCAACTCCGTTCCCTTGTCAGTGAGAAACAGGCGCACCACGCGTTGATCTGTGGAGTTCCGCTCCTTGCGCAGGATGCCCCCCGTCTCGAGCTTGTCGATCATGTTCGAGGCGGTCGATTGATGCAGCGCCATCAGGTTCGCAAGCTCTCCGACGCGCAAACCGGGCTTTTCGCTCAGCTCCTGCATGGCCCAGAGCTGCGCCCCGGTCACGCCGCTCTGGCGCTCTATCCATTGCGAGTGGCGTTGCGCAGTACGGATCACCACCCTAAAGCGCTGCAACACCGACAATGGCGATGCGGAGGGGGAAACCTCGGAACCGCCCGAAGCCGAGGCGGACGCTTTGCGTGGCATGAATGACACTCCTGATCGATAAAATGGCACAAATGTTCATCCTGGGCACGACGCACCCCTGACGCTCGCGTATCGTATCGAAAAACGCGTGATCACGCGCGCCCACAGCACGCTCTGATGCGGTTCCGGACACGGTCTCCGTACCCATATCAGTCTTCACGCCCGGTAGACGGCCATACGGCGAAGCATGCAGAACCAAGACGACAGCGCTCCGGCGCGCACCCTGGAGTTCGTTCGACGCGGCGGACGCCGCTATCTGCTGCCGTGGCTGTCGATTCATCGCTGGCGCCGGCGATTCCTGCTGGTGTTCGCGGCGCTCGTCGCCGGACTGCTCGCCATCCTGTTCGCGATCGGTGCCGAGCATGCGATCGACCTGCACGCCCGCATGATGGCCGTCTCGCCCTGGCTCACACTCCTGATCGCACCGGCAGGCTTCGCCGCAATGACCTGGATCGCGCGCCGCTTCGTTCCCGCCACGCAGGGTAGCGGCATACCGCAGGCAATCGCGGCGACGATGAGCGATGACCGTCGCGTGCGGCGCAAGCTGCTGTCTTTCAAGATCGCCGTGGCGAAGGTGGTGCTCACACTCGGCGGGCTCTTGTCGGGCGCGTCGATAGGACGCGAGGGGCCATCAGTGCAGATCGGCGCCTCGATCATGCACATGCTCGCCGGCCGGCGGAAGAACCGCAGCGTGTCTAGCCGCGACCTCATCATCGCTGGCAGCGGTGCGGGGGTGGCCGCTGCGTTCAACACACCGCTCGGCGGCATCATGTTCGCGATCGAGGAGATGTGCCGCTACCGCGCCTTCCAGGCCAACAGTGCAACGCTCACCGCGGTCATCTTCGCCGGCCTGACCTCGCTCGCAGTGCTCGGCAGTTACACCTACTTCGGCCGCGCCGCAGAGGGCATGGACTGGAGCCATAGTCTCTGGCCGACGCTGATCTGCGGCATTGCTGGTGGGCTGCTCGGTGGGCTGTTCAGCCGTCTGCTGATCGCCTCCTCGCGCGGCCTGCCGGGGCGGGTGGGAGAACTCTCGGCAAACCGGCCCGTGCTGTTCGCGGCGTGCTGCGGACTCGGGACTGCGGTGATCGGTCTTGGCAGCGGCGGTTTGACCTACGGTACGGGCTACGGCGAGACCCGCGCAGCGCTGGAGGGCAGCGCCCTTCTGCCGGTATGGTTCCTGTTTGCGAAAATGCTGGTGATATGGCTTGCCTTCATGAGCCGCATACCGGGCGGCGTGTTTGCTCCGGCACTGGCAGTGGGTGCGGGCCTGGGTGCAAACATCGCGGCCTTCCTGCCGCCGGAGCAGGCCACCGCAGTGCTGACACTGGGCATGGTGGCGTTCCTGTCGGGCATGACCCAGACGCCGATCACAGCCTTCGTGATCGTCATGGAGATGACCGCGAACCACCAGATGCTGATTCCGCTGATGGCGACCTCGGTGATCGCGCACGGGATTTCGCGCTCGGTGTGTCCGGTCTCGCTCTATCATGCCCTTGCGCAGACGACACTGCGAAAAGTGGTGGCGGAGGTGCGCGCTGCCAGCGTCACTAAGAGGACGCTCGGTACCGAGACCACCACTGCGCAAGGCGGTTCGACCGTCACCGCGTCAACGCCGGGCCAGCCGGATCACTTGCTTGCTGGAGTCGCACCGATTGGTGAAGGACACGCTGTGCCCGACGGCATTGTGGCACAGCCCGCAGCCGCCACTGCGGATGTGGGGGTGGCCAGCCCCGGCGCTGACGCAACTCGTCCGCCAGGAGACGCCTCCGCCACGTTACCGCCCGAGGATCGGATGTTGCCGGCCAGCGAGCGCCCGCCTTCGGGTCATGAACCCGGCCCGATTCCGCGCGCCTGAGAAACTTCGGTCGCCGCCCCGCCGTAGCCTCTTCAGCGCAAGGTGAACAGGCTGCGCCGTCCCGCCCCCGGTGCAGCCGCGTCGCTTTCTCCATCGCCCTGCGTCTGCGCTGCATCACCGCCTGGCATCGGCGGGGTGCCGGCCCCCGCACCGAGCACGAAGATGCGCGACGCGTCGACCCCGCCCTGCTCCACCAGATAGTGCCGCACCACATCCGCACGGGCCTGCGCGAGCTGGGCGAGCGCATCCGGCGCGAGCCGGGTGTTCTCCAGCAGCATGGCCTCCATCTCAGGCGCAGGCAGCGACTTCAGCATTCCGATCGCGTTGCGCGGGCGCTTGAAGTCGGCGTCGCCGTACACCTCTTCGAGCCAGCGGGTGCGCTCCGCCGGGTCTAACACCACGGTGTCCAGCGAGGGGGCTTCCTGGCCGCGTGCGAGGGTCGCCTTGAGCATCTGCGCCTTCATCTGGCGCTCGATCTCGCGCCGCTTGAGCCCCTCGATATCGCTCGCCGGATCGGCTTGGCCGGTAATGTCGAGCTTGAGCGCGGGACGATCGACGAGCGCGCTGGCTAGCGCCGCGAGACGCTCCGTCGCGGCCTCGTCCAGGCTTGCGTCGCCGGCCGCGAAGTCGAGATAGGAGAGCTCCTCACCGCCGCCGAGCATGCTGCCGAGCAGCGCGAAGGGCGCGGTGATAGCCTTGCCGATGAGGTTGAACAAGGCTTGCGCGACGAGACCGCCGACGCTGAACTGCGGGTCGTCCAGCGTGCCGCTGATCGGCACCTGCAGGTCGATCTCGCCACGCCGGTTCTGCAGCAGCGACACCGCGAGCTGTACCGGCAGGTCGAGCGCATCCGGGCTCTCGACTTTCTCGCCGAAGGTGAGCTGGTCGAGGAAGACGCGGTTGGTCGCGACCAGGGTGCGGTCCTCGATCTTGTAGTGCAGGTCGGCCGACAGTTTGCCCTTCTGGATCCCGTAACCCACGTACTTTCCCGAATAGGCCGAGACGGAGGTGAGCTCGAAGTCCTTGACCGAGGCGGCTACATCGAACTGGCGGTCCTGGTGGAAGGGGTTGAGGCGCCCACTGATCGACACGGTGGAGGCGCCCGGCGCGCGGCCGCGCAGTTCGAGGTCGGCGGCCGAATCCGCGTTGGTGGAGATCCCGGCGAGCGTGCCTTCCATGCCCTGCAGATCAGCGTTGTAGTTCGGCTTGATGAAGCGGTCGCTGAAGGCAATGTTGCCGCCCTTGAGCACCACCCGTCCGATTGCAACCGGAGGCAGCGGTGACGGCTCGGCAACGGAGGGAGCCTCGGCCGCTACCTGCGCTGTCGCACCGACGCCATCCTTGGCGCTACCCAGGTCGCTGAGGTTGAGCCGCCCCTCCTCATTCAGCACGAGCCGGGTGAAGAAGTCCGACAGCGCGATTTCGTCGACCTTGACCGCGAGCGGCGCAAGGGTGACATCCGAACGGCGGATCTCCAGGCTCTGCCAGCGCGCGAGGTCGTCCGCATTGCGCCTGTCCACCAACGCAAAGTTGCTGACCCCGAGATCCCCCTGGAAGCGACCGCCCAGGCTGCCGTCGCGGGCGCTCTCCAGCACCACCCGGCCACGGGTGGAGAAGCGCCCGCGTGTCACCGTCACTGGCTGCGCCGGTAGCAGGGACTGCAGCGGCACTAGGTCGATGTCCTTGAGGTCGAGCTTCAAATCGCCCGTCAGTGGGCTGGGTACGGCGCTGCCGCCCACGGTCAGGCGTCCACGCTCGTTGATGCGCGCGTCGAGTTCGATCGCGAGCCTGTTGCCCGGGGTGCTCTTCCAGTCCTTCACCTTCAGGTTGATCCGGTTTGCTGCGAGCACAGCCGGCTTGTCACCCGAGCGATCCTCGAAACGCACCGCCCAGTCGTCGAGCTGCAGCAGTTCGACGCCGATCACCCAGCCTTCTTCCGCCGACGCCCGCGCCTCCTCCTTTCCCTTCGCTTGCGGTCTCTGCCCGGTCTTGGGCGGATTGGCGCCAGGCTTTGCACCGGTCGTGCCTGCCGTGCCCGCCTTGGCCGCGGGCTTGGCTGCCGGGGCAGTTTCAAGGAGATCGAGGAGGTCGATTCGCCCCTTCCGATCGCGCATTGCGGCGAGCGCCCCCTTGCTCGACACGACGCTCGCGATCGTGACCGTGCGCGCCTCGGGGCGCAGCGCGAGTGCGGTCAACCCCAGCGTGCCGATCTCGAGGGCGGGAGAGTCGCGTCCATCCAGTCCGAGCGCGAAGCCGGTCAGCGTCGCCCGCTCGACATCGAGCTCCACCTTGGGCGACGTCGTGCCGGTCTGGGCATCCGGCGCACCCTGATCGTCAATGCGGTATTGCAGTGCGATGTCCAGGCGACCATCGCGCAGCGCTCCCCCCGGCAAGAAGGGGCGGATGTAGTGACCGTACTTGGCAGGCTGAAGACCTTCGGCCTGCAGCTGACCAGCGAGCTTGAGGGGGGTAAGCAGCATCGCCTCGTCGAGCACCGTGATGCGTTCGCCGTGTTCGCTCGCGAGCGACAGCGCGAGCCGCATCGGCACACCCGGTGCATTGCCGACGTTCTCGAGCTGCAATGCAATCGCCTGAAGCTGCGAGCGGAAAGGCGTATCACCGCGGCGGTCCTCGAAGCGCAGGGTGCCGTTCTCGATGCGGAACTCGGCGAGCGCGAACTCGGGTGCAGCCTGCCCGGCCGTCTGCCCTTCTGGCGCAACGGAGGCGGGTGCCGGGCCGGTAGCTGAATCCGCGGTCTGCTCCGGTGCCTCGCCGGGCGTCGTCGCGCCTTGTTGCGCCGCCCCTCCATCCTGCGATCCCGGCAACAGGGCCTGCAGATTGAGCTTCCCGTCGGCGAGCAGCGCGAGGTCCACGACCGGATCGACGATCGCCACCTTCTGCAGCCTGAACACCCCGGCAAGCGGCCGCACGTCGGCAAGCTCCAGCTCCAGTCGTTCGAGCGCAAGCACCGGTGCGCCCGCGGCGTCGTACACCGCAAGCTGGTCAAGCGTCGCGCTGCCGCTGAGCGACACCAACGGATCGGCGTCGCCCGGCTGGGCAAAGCGCAGCGCGAGGCGAGTGCTGAGGCTACCCGCTGGCACCGAGAAGGCGGGTTCGAAGGGCAGATAGGCGAGCAAGGGCTTGAAGTCGAATGCGTCGAGCGTGATGTCGAAGTGCGTTTCGCGGTCGTCAGCGAACGGGCGGGTGCGGCCACTGAGCGCGAACGGCTGCCCGTTCACCTGCGCGGCGATGCTCGGCTCGACGAACTGCTCGATCTGCGACGCCAGATTGGAAACCTGCGGCAAACCGATGTGCAAGGAATCGATGACGTGGCTGACGCCGGCAACTTCATCGCGCACCTTGATCGCGCCGCCCTCGATCATGATGTTGTTGATCGCGAAGCGCGGCGGCGGGCCTTCATCGGCGCTCGCAGGCCGGTCGAGGAGATCGCTCCAGTTGAGCCGTCCATCGGCGCGGCGGACGACGTTGACACGCGGCCCATCCAGGCGCAGTTCGCGCAGCACCGGCGCCAAACGGAACAGCGATTGCGCCTCGAGATCGATCAGCAGCCGCTCGAAGCCCAGCGCCTCCTCACCGCCGGAAGGTTCCTCGATCCTCATTCCGCGCGCTTCGAACACGAGGGAGAACGGATTGATGCGTATCTCTGCGATGGTCGTCGGGCGCCCGAGCACATCGGTCAGTACCCGCTCTCCGCCGTAGCGCAGCAGCGGCGGCAGGATCAGGAAGCCGATCACGGCAACGGCAACGATGGTGATCGCTGCACGCTTCAACCACGTGTGCCAGCGCGGACGCACGACGGGTGGCAAGGGTTGCGGCGGCTGACTGCTCGTTTCCGACATCTTCAGGACCCGTTCGAGATTTGGGGCACCCGCCACGTCGGCGGATGCGAAGCACTGATGCTATGACGTGCGTGCAGCGCTGTCATCCCCGAAACGGCCCTGAAGCAGCCCTGCAGGGGGCGAAATCGGCAAACTTGCATGTCTTCGGTAGCCTTGACACCAGCGTTGCCGCATCGACATCCCAGCGCGCGCTGCGACCCCGTGTGCTGCGCGAACCATGGTGGGCAGGACGACTCAATGAGCGGCACAATGAGAGACACCCGGTGACGGAGGACGAGATGCTTCACCATCCAGACGCAAAGTGGCACGCGCAGACCATACAACAATGCGTCGAGCAGCTGGAAAGTCAGGCCGAAGAAGGGCTCGCGGACGAGGCAGTGCTGCGCAGGCTGGACGAACACGGCCCCAACCGTCTCGCCGAGAAGGCGCCCCGCCCCGCCTGGCTGAAGTTCATCGACCAGTTCCGCAGCCTGCTGGTGCTGATCCTCATCGGGGCTGCGCTGCTCGCGGGCGCCATTGGTGACCTCAAGGACGCGATCGTCATCGGCATCGTGGTTCTGCTCAACGCCACGCTCGGCTTTCTGCAGGAGCATCGCGCCGAGGCTGCGCTCGCGGCGCTGAAGAACATGCTGGCGCCGAGCGCGCGCGTGCGTCGCGGCGGTGAGATCCGGCAGATCGAGGCTGCCGGGCTCGTGCCGGGCGACGTCATGCTGCTGGAGGCGGGAGACCGCGTCCCTGCCGATGCCCGGGTGATCGTCGCGCACAGCGCGGAGGTGGCGGAGGCCGCGCTCACCGGCGAGTCCCACGCGGTCGCGAAGCTTGCCGACCTCGTGCCCGAGTCGGCCGTGCTGGCCGAGCGGCACAACATGGTCTATATGAACACCGTGGTGACGCGTGGCCGGCTCGAAGCCGTGGTCACCGCCACCGGAATGCACACCGAGATGGGTCGCCTCGCCGGCCTGCTGGCCGACACTGCAGAGGGCGAAACGCCGCTGCAGGTCCAGCTCGACGGCCTCGGCAAGCGGCTCGCGATCATCGCAACCGTCGTCGTCGGACTCATGTTCGTGATGGGGCTGCTACGCGGCGACCCGCTGGTGCAGACCGCGATGACCGCCATCGCACTCGCCGTCGCGGCCATCCCTGAAGGCCTGCCTGCCGTGGTGACGGTGACGCTGGCGCTCGGCATGCACCGCATGGCAAAGCGCAACGCCATCGTCAAGAAGCTCGCGGCGGTCGAGACCCTTGGCTGCACCACGGTGATCTGCTCGGACAAGACCGGCACCCTCACGCTCAACCAGATGACCGCGCGCGCGCTCTTCAGTGGTGGGCAGCGCTTCACCGTGAGCGGAGAGGGCTATGATGGTGAAGGCGCCATTCAGGGCGAAGCGGGCACGCCCGAGGCGCTCCGCCAGGCCCTGCTGCCGGCGGCGCTGTGCGTGGATGCACGGATCAGCGACGGCAAACTCATCGGCGACCCCACCGAGGGTGCCCTTCTCGCGCTCGCAGCCAAAGCCGGCCTCACTCCGGACGAGGCGCTGCAGAAGCGCCCCCGCATCGCCGAGATTCCCTTCGATTCGGCGAGCAAGTACATGGCGACCTTCCACCACGCGGGCGAGCGTGTGCTGCTGTGCGTGAAGGGTGCGCCGGACGTGCTGATCGCGCGTGCCGGGCGATGGCTCGGTGAGAACGGCCAGGCCGTGGAACTGGATGGCGCTGCGCGTGCTGCGTTCGCCGCCGAGAACGAAACCCTCGCCGATGAGGCCCTGCGCGTCCTCGCGCTGGCCAGTCGGGAGATTCCCGCAGCCGGGTTCGACGCGGCTGCGGACCTGCTGCCCTGGATCGATGACCTCACCTTGCACGCGCTCGTCGGTATCATCGACCCGCCACGTGCCGAGGCACGCGAGGCCATCGCCACCTGCCACGCCGCTGGCATCCAGGTCAAGATGATCACCGGCGACCACAGGGTGACGGCCGCGGCCATCGCGAGGGAGCTCGGCCTGCACGGCGAGGCGCACGAAGGGCGTGAGCTCGACGGCTTGAGCCAGGACGCGATAGCCCGCCTGGTCGAAGAGAGCGCGGTGTTCGCGCGTGTCGCGCCGGAACACAAGATGCGCATCGTCGAGGCGCTGCAGGCGCGCGGTCATGTGGTGGCAATGACCGGCGATGGCGTGAATGACGCGCCGGCGCTGAAGACCGCCGACATCGGCGTGGCGATGGGCATCACCGGCACCGAGGTCACCAAGGAAGCCGCGACGCTGGTGCTCACCGACGACAACTTCGCGTCCATCGTGCGTGCGGTCGAGGAAGGCCGCACGATCTACGAGAACATCGTCAAGTTCGTGCGATTCCAACTGTCGACCAACATCGGCGCCATCCTCACCGTTCTCGGCGCGCCCTTCCTCGGGCTCGCGACCCCCTTCACCGCGATCCAGATCCTGTGGGTGAACATCATCATGGACGGCCCGCCCGCGATGACCCTGGGCATCGAGCCGGCGAGGCCGGGCATCATGCGCGAGCGGCCGCGGCGATCCGACACCGCCATCCTCACGCTGCAACGCCTGTGGCGCGTCGCCCTGTACGGCGTCACCATGGCCGTCGGCACGCTCGCGCTCTACGCCTGGGCAATGGAGGCCGGTGACCCGACCAAGGCGATGACGCTCGCCTTCACCACCTTCGTGCTGTTCCAGTTCTTCAATATCTTCAATGCCCGCGCGGAAAGCGGCAGCGCCTTCAACCGCCAGTTCTTCAGCAACGGCAAATTGTGGTTGGCACTCGGCAGCGTGGTGGTTCTGCAGATCGTGGTGGTGCATTGGGCGCCGGCGCAGGCCGTGTTCGACACCGTCGATCTCAGCCTGGTCGAGTGGATGCTCGCCACCGCCGTCGCCTCGTCGGTGCTGTTGCTGGAGGAGCTTCGCAAACGCCTCGCCCCTCTTCTCTTTGCCGTCACACGTGGCAACAGCGCAGCGGACCGGTGGGTACGGTAAAGCCGGGAATGTTCGCGTGGAAGGTTGCGGCGCTGGAAACGACAAAGTCACCCGCGGGTGCCGTTGTCGTTTCCACTGGCCACGGGCACGCCCGTGGCACTTCGGCGGATTTAGTGCGCGCTGGCTGCCGCAGCGCCGATGCCGGTCTGCGAACGCACGTACTGATCGTCGAAACCAGCCTTGTCGGTCGTGGCGCGGGCGCTCTTGTCGGTCACCGAGAACAGCCAGGTGAAGAAGAACGCGAGCGGCATCGAGAACAGGGCGGGCTGTTCGTACGGGAAGATCGCGCTCTCGTTGCCGAGCACCACCACCCACACCGCCTTCGACAGCACCACGAAGGTCACCGCCGAGATCAGGCCGGCGAGACCGCCCAGCAGCGCACCGCGGGTGGTGAGGCCCTTCCAGTACATCGACAGGATCAGGATGGGGAAGTTGGTGGACGCCGCGATGCCGAAGGTCAGGCCGACGAGGAAGGCGACGTTCTGCTTCTCGAACATGATGCCGAGCAGCACTGCGACCACACCCAGACCCACCGTGGCGATACGGGTGACGCGCATTTCCTGCGCTTCCGAGGCACGGCCCTTGTGGATCACTCGGGCGTAGAGATCATGGGCGATCGCCGAGGCGCCGGCGAGCGCGAGGCCGGAGACCACCGCGAGGATGGTCGCGAAGGCCACCGCCGACATGAAACCGAGGAAGAGGTTGCCGCCCACCGCCTTGGCAAGGTGCATCACCGGCATGTTGCCACCACCGATCAGCTTACCCGCGGTGTTGCCGCCTTCGTAGAACTCGGGGTTAGTGCCGACGATCACGACCGCCGCCAGACCCAGGGCGCACACCACGAGGAAGAAGAAGCCGATGCAGCCGCTCGCGACGAACACGCTCTTGCGTGCTTCCTTGGCGTTCGGCACGGTAAAGAAGCGCATCATGATGTGCGGCAGGCCGGCCGTACCGAATACCAGGCCGAGCGACAGCGACACCGCGGTGACCGGGTCGGCCATCAGCGAGCCCGGGCCCATGATCTTGAGACCGTCCGCGTGCACCGCCGCCGCCTTCTGCGCCAGCGTCTCGAGGCTGAAGCCGAACTGGCTCATCGCCATGATCAGCAGCAGTGTGCCGCCGAAGAGCATCAGCACCGCCTTGATGATCTGCACCCAGGTGGTGGCGATCATGCCGCCGAAGGTCACGTAAATCACCATCAGCACACCGACAACGATCACCGCGGTGGAGTACTCCAGGCCGAACAGCAGCTTGATCAGCTGGCCCGCACCCACCATCTGCACGATCAGGTAGAAGCACACCACGGTGAGCGAACCGAAGGCGGCGAACGTACGGATCGTGCCCTGGTCGAGGCGGTAGGACGCGATATCGGCGAAAGTGAACTTGCCGAGGTTGCGCAGCCGCTCCGCCATCAGGAACAGGATCACCGGCCAGCCGACGAAGAAGCCGATCGCGTAGATGAAGCCGTCCAGGCCCTTCGAGAAGGTCATCGCCGACAGGCCCAGCAGGGTCGCGGCCGACATGTAGTCGCCCGCGATCGCAAGGCCGTTCTGGAAGCCGGAAATGCCGCCCCCGGCGGTGTAGAAGTCCGAGGTGGACTTGGTGCGGCTTGCCGCCCAGTAGGTGATGCCCATGGTCGCGACGACGAAGACGAAGAACATCGCGATCGCGGTGGTGTTCACCGGC
The DNA here is from genome assembly GCA_041916775.1 of Rhodocyclaceae bacterium. Taxonomy (GTDB): domain Bacteria; phylum Pseudomonadota; class Gammaproteobacteria; order Burkholderiales; family Rhodocyclaceae; genus UBA2357. Next base: position 122,155 of record JAYRYZ010000011.1, read on the forward strand.
TGCTTCTGAGCGATGCCCACTGCGTCGGCGGCATACACCGCACCGGCAGCGAACAGTGCGGCGAGCGCCGCGAGGAAGGTCCTGTGTGCGCTCACTTGTGCGACTCCCGAATGATCTCGTTGTTGAGGTCGTCGAACTCGCCGTTGGAACGCTTCACGTACCAGCCGGTGAGCAGCCACGAGCCGATGATGATGAACGCGCCGACCGGCACACCGATGGTGAGCGTGCTGCCTTCGGACAGCGGCGTACGCAGCAGGTCCGGCGCGAAAGCGACGATCATCATCATCACGTAGTAGGTGACCAGCACCATTGCGCTCAGCAGCATCGCGAAGCGGGTGCGCTTGCGAACCAGTTCATCGAAGCGCGGATTGGCCCGCACCTTCTTGTAGATTTCAGCAGACATCTTCCCTCCTGATCCAGCGTGGTAATAAATTCTGTAGATCGCCAGTTTCGGCGCCCGTTATACATGACGCACTGCACAAAGTTATTCCATTTCTTTGATGACGGAATAAATTCTTTTCGCATTTCTCCGTGTTGTACTTCAGAACAGCGACGCGTCGAGTGCGAGCACCGCTTCCGCCCCCTGCACGATCGCATCGCGATACAGCGCGGCCTCGGGCAGGACATGCTCGGCGAAGTAACGCGCAGTGACCGCCTTGGCGGCGCTGAAGCCGGCGTTGTGTGCAGCCTCCTGATCCAGTGCCGCGGCTGCCGCGCGCGCCATCAGCCAGCCGGCGACGACCACGCCGCTGAGCTTGAGGTAGGGCACGGCGCCCGCGGCGGCGGCCTGCGGCTCGCCGTCGTAGTGCGCGAGCAGCCAGTCGGTGGCCTCCGCCAGGGCCGTCTCGCCGTCCTTGAGGCAGGCGGCGATCGCACGCAGGTTGGCGTTGTCGGAGGCCGCCAGGGCATTGCTGGTGGCGGCAATGTCGGCGAGCAGCGCCTTCATGCTGCGGCCGCCCTCCTTCGCCGTCTTGCGCCCGATCAGGTCGTTGGCCTGGATCGCGGTCGTGCCCTCGTAGATCGTGGTGATGCGCGCGTCGCGCATGTGCTGGCAGGCACCGGTTTCCTCGATGAAGCCCATCCCGCCATGCACCTGGATGCCGTTCCAGGTCACGCCCTGCGCCATCTCGGTACACCAACCCTTGACCACCGGGGTGAGGAGTTCGAGACGTGCCTGATTGTCGCGGCGCACCGCTTCGTCGGCGTGGGCGCGGGCGCGGTCCATGCAGCCCGCGACGTAGTAGGCGAGCGCACGGCCGGCTTCGGTACGCGCCTTCATGTCCATGAGCATGCGGCGAACATCCGGGTGATGCAGGATCGGCTTCTTCTCGCCCGACTTATCGCCGATGATGCGGCCCTGCACCCGCTCGCGCGCATAGGCAAGCGCATGCTGGTAGGCGCGCTCGGCGATCGCCACGCCCTCGAGGCCCACGTTGAGGCGGGCGTGGTTCATCATCGTGAACATGTATTCCAGCCCGCGGTTCGGCTCGCCGACGAGGTAGCCGACCGCGCCACCCTTCTCGCCGAAGGCCATCACGGCGGTCGGGCTGGCGTGGATACCCATCTTGTGTTCGATCGACGCGCACACCAGGTCGTTGCGCGCGCCGAGGCTGCCGTCGGCGTTGACGAGGAACTTCGGCGCGATGAAGAGCGAGATGCCCTTCACCCCCGGCGGCGCATCCGGCAGGCGTGCGAGCACGAGGTGGATGATGTTCTCCGCCATGTCGTGCTCACCCCAGGTGATGAAGATCTTGGTGCCGGTGATCGCATAGCTGCCGTCGCCGCGCGGCTCGGCGCGGGTGCGCACCGCGGCGAGATCCGAGCCCGCCTGCGGTTCGGTGAGGTTCATCGTGCCGGTCCAGGTACCGGCGACCATGTTGGGCAGGTAGGTGGCCTTGAGCGCGTCGGAGCCATGGTGGGCGATCGCCTCGACCGCGCCCAGCGTGAGCATCTGACACAGCGAGAACGACATGTTGGCCGATTTCCACATCTCCAGCACCGCGGTCGACACGGTGACCGGCAGGCCCTGGCCGCCGAACTCGGTGGATGCGGGCATGCCATTCCAGCCGGTCTCGCAGAAGCTCGCGTAGGCTTCCCTGAAGCCGCTTGCGGTGGTGACGACGCCGTCATCCCACTTGTTGCCTTCCTTGTCGCCGCTGGCGTTGATCGGTGCGAGCACTTCGGTGGCGAATTTGCCGGCTTCGTCGAGGATGGTCTCGACCAGATCGGCGCTGACTTCCTCGTTGCCCGGCAGGCTGGCGATCTCGTCCAGGCCGGCGAAGGTGTTCATCGCGAACAGCATGTCCTTGACGGGGGCGATGTAGGTCATTTGCAGCTTCCTCCAGGAAGAGGCCCGGCCGAGCGTGTGCCGGCAGCCGGGCGGGCGTTCGGGTTGATTCGGGCTCAGTTCGGCTTCAGATCGCGGCGACGAGTTGCGGCACGGTTTCGAACAGGTCGGCGACGAGGCCGTAGTCCGCCACCTGGAAGATCGGCGCTTCCGGATCCTTGTTGATCGCGACGATCACCTTGGAGTCCTTCATGCCTGCGAGATGCTGGATCGCGCCGGAGATGCCGACCGCGATGTAGAGCTGCGGCGCGACGATCTTGCCGGTCTGCCCGACCTGGTAGTCGTTGGGTACGAAGCCCGCATCCACCGCGGCGCGGGAGGCGCCCATGGCGGCGCCGAGCTTGTCGGCGAGGGGCTCGAGCAGCGCGCGGTAATTCTCGCCGCTGGCGACGCCGCGGCCACCCGAGACGATGATCTTCGCCGCGCCCAGTTCGGGGCGTGCGGACTTGGTGATCTCGCGTCCGCGCACCGACACCTTGCCGAAGTCGGCCGAGGCCGCGATCGCCTCGATGCTGGCGGTACCGCCCTCGCCCACCGCGTCGAAGGCGGTGGTACGCACGGTGACGACCTTCACCGCGTCGGCGCTCTTCACCGTGGCGAGCGCATTGCCGGCGTAGATCGGGCGCACGAAGGTGTCGGCGGATTCGATTGCGACGATGTCGGAGATCTGCGCCACGTCCAGCAATGCGGCGACACGCGGCAGCACGTTCTTGCCGAAACTGGTGGCGGGTGCGAGCACATGGCTGTAGCCGCCGGCGCGGACCACGTCGAGTGCGCAGGCGGAGACATTCTCGGCGCCCTGCTCGGCGTAGATCGGCGCGTCGGCGACCTTCACCCGCGCAACACCGGCAAGGCGCGCGGCGGCCGCAGCGGCTGCGCCGCAGCCGTTGCCGACCACCAGCAGGTCGATGTCGCCACCGAGGCGCGCAGCCGCGGCGACGGTGTTGAGTGTGGCCGCCTTGAGAGCGGCGTTGTCGTGTTCGGCGATGACGAGAATGGCCATGATCAGATCACCTTTGCTTCGTTCTTGAGTCGGTTCACCAGCTCGGCGACATCCGCCACCTTGATGCCGGCGCTGCGCGCGGCGGGCTCGCTCACCTTCAGCGTGGCGAGCCGCGGCGCGACATCCACGCCGAGCGCGGCAGGCGTCTGGGTGTCGAGCGGCTTCTTCTTCGCCTTCATGATGTTGGGCAAGGTCGCGTAGCGCGGCTCGTTGAGGCGCAGATCGGTGGTGATCACCGCCGGCAGGGGCATCTCCAGCGTCTCGAGGCCGCCGTCGATCTCGCGCGTCACCACCACGCGGTCGGCACCGAGTTCGACCTTGGAGGCGAAGGTCGCCTGCGGCCAGCCGAGGAGCGCGGCGAGCATCTGCCCGGTCTGGTTCGCGTCGTCGTCGATCGCCTGCTTGCCGAGGATCACCAGCGCCGGCTGCTCACGCTCGACCAGGGCCTTGAGGAGCTTTGCCACCGCCAGCGGCTGCAACTCGACATCGCCGCAATCGACCAGCACGCCGCGGTCGGCGCCGATCGCCATCGCGGTGCGCAGGGTCTCCTGGCACTGCGCGACACCGCAGGACACCGCCACCACCTCGGCGACCTTGCCGGCTTCCTTGAGGCGCACCGCCTCTTCAACCGCGATCTCGTCGAACGGGTTCATCGACATCTTCACGTTCGCGAGTTCGACACCGCTCTTGTCGGCCTTGACGCGGATCTTGACGTTGTAATCCACGACCCGCTTCACCGGGACCAATACCTTCATCTTCAACATCTCCTGTCGCATTGGGGGCCGCCGTGCGCGCACCGCCCTCCGGAGCGGGTCCGGACGACGGGGGCACGGCGGGGGGAGGGATCTACTCGATGGCCGCGGCCGACTTGGCCTGCTGGCGCAGCACGAACTTCTGGATCTTGCCGGTCGAGGTCTTGGGCAGCACGCAGAACTCGATGTGCTTGGGCACCTTGTAGCGCGCCAGATGCTCGCGGCAGTGGGCGATGATGTCGTCCTTGCTGACCTGGGCGTCTTCCTTGACCTCGATGTAGGCGGCCGGCACCTCGCCCCACTTCTCGTCGGGCTTGGCGACCACGGCAGCAGTCATCACCGCCGGATGGCGGTACAGCACTTCCTCGACCTCGAGCGAGGAGATGTTCTCGCCGCCGGAGATGATCACGTCCTTGGAGCGGTCCTTGATCTTCACGTAGCCGTCCGGATGCAGCACCGCGAGGTCGCCGGTGTGGAACCAGCCACCGGCAAAGGCCTCATCGCTGGCCTTCTCGTTCTTCAGGTAGCCCTTCATCACCAGGTTGCCGCGGAACATGATCTCGCCCATCGTCTCGCCATCGGCCGGCACCGGCTGCATGGTGATCGGATCGAGCACCGTGATCGCTTCCTGCATGTGATAGCGCACGCCCTGGCGGCCGTTGCGCTCGGCGCGGCGGTCGATCGGCAGCGCATCCCAGGCCGGGTGCTTGGCGCACACCGAGGCCGGGCCGTAGGTTTCGGTCAGGCCGTACACATGGGTGATGTCGAAGCCGATGCGCTCCATGCCCTCGATGATCGCGGCCGGGGGTGCGGCGCCGGCGATCAGCGCCGACACCTTGTGGTCGATGCCGGCGCGCATGCCTTCCGGCGCATTGATCAGCATGCCGTGCACGATCGGCGCACCGCAGAAGTGGGTGACCTTGTGGCTGCGGATGAGCTCGTAGATGAGCGCCACATCCACCTTGCGCAGGCAAACATTGACGCCCGCGTTGGCCGCCATGGTCCAGGGGAAGCACCAGCCGTTGCAATGGAACATCGGCAGCGTCCACAGATACACCGCGTGATGCGGCATGCCCCAGCTGATGATGTTGGAGGCGGCGTTGAGGTAGGCGCCGCGGTGGTGGTACACCACGCCCTTGGGGTTGCCGGTGGTGCCGGAGGTGTAGTTCAGCGCGATCGCGTCCCACTCGTCGGGCGGCAGCGACCAGCGGAATTCGGGGTCGGCTGCGGCGAGGAAGTCCTCGTACTCGATGGTGCCGAGCCGTTCGGCGCCGGGGTACTCGGCGTCCAGCGCGTCGATGACGATCGGCTTCGGCCCCTCCAGACGCTCCAGCGCCGGGCCGACGATCGCGGCGAACTCGGGGTCGGTGATCAGCACCTTGGCTTCGCCGTGGGCGAGCATGAAGGCGATCGCTTCCGGGTCGAGGCGGGTGTTGAGGGTGTTGAGCACGGCGCCGACCATCGGCACGCCGAAGTGGGCCTCGAACATCGCCGGTACGTTCGGCAGCATCACCGCGACGGTGTCGCCGCGCTTCACGCCATGCGCCACCAGCGCGCTCGCGAGGCGACGGCAGCGGGTGTAGGTTTCACTCCAGGTGAAGCGTCGCGCCCCGTGGATCACGCTGATCCGGTCGGGATAGACCTGCGCAGTGCGTTCGATGAAGCTCAGCGGCGACAGCGGCACATAGTTGGCCGCGTTCTTGCCCAGACCCTGCTCATAGGGATTCATTGACATCTACTCCTCCTCTCTGAAGATCGGCCGCTGGTCGCGGCCGGCTATGCGAATCTCGCGGCGGGCGCAGCCCGGCCTGATTCCTGTTGTTGATCGGAGGATGACAAAAGAACTTGTCGGGAATATCGTGGAAATGTACTGAATGTTGTCAGGCCGGGCGGGCGCAGCTTCCCGCTCGCTAGAATCCGCCCACCCTGCATCCAGCCAGCACGTACGCATGCCATGAACGCCCAACGCAAGCCGACCCCTCCCGGCGATCCCGATGCCCTGCCCTCGATCAGCGACCGGCGCTATCGCAGCATGATGTCAGTGGGCCTGGACCGGCTCGACCAGGGCGTGACCGTGTTCGACGAGAAGCTCCAACTCATCGCCTGCAACCGCGCCTTCCTCACCCTGCTCGAGTTCCCCGATTCGCTCGGGCGTCCGGGCACGCCCTTCGAGGCTTTCATCCGCTTCAACGCGCTACGCGGCGAGTACGGCCCCGGCGACCCGGAAGTGCAGATCGCCGAGCGCCTTGCCGCGGCGCGCTCCTTTGCTGCGCACGATACGCTGCGGCGGCGGCCCAACGGCACGCTGCTGTCGATCCGCGGCTTTCCCCTGCCGCACCAGGGCTTCATCGCGATCTACTCCGACATCACCGAACGCGAGGCGCAGCGCACCCAGATCGCGCGCCACCAGCAGGAGCTGGAATCCGCCATCCTCAGCCGCACCGAGGCGCTCACGCGGGCGAATGCCGAGCTCACCGATGCGGTCGAGGCCAACCGCCGCATCACCGCTGCGCTCAAGCACAGCGAAGGGCGGTTGCGCCGCATCACCGACAACATCCCCGCGCATGTCGCCTATTTCGACAACAGCTGGACCTACCGCTACGCCAACCGCCGCTACGCCGAGTGGTTTGGTCATAGCAGCGACTCGATCGTCGGTGTGCCGATCCGCACCGCAATCGGCGACGAGGTATTCAACTTCGTCGAGCCCTATGTGCAGCGTGCCCTTGCCGGCGAACAGGTGAGCTACGAATACACCACCACAGGGCGCGACGGCTCGGTGGTGCATGCCCACAGCGCGCTGGTGCCGGACGTGGATGAAAGCGGCGCGGTGCAGGGCTGCTTCGTGCACTCGGTGGACATCACCGAGCAGCGCCGCACCCAGAGCGCGCTCGCCCAGGCGCAGAAGATGGAGGCCATCGGCCAGCTCGCGGGCGGTCTCGCGCACGACTTCAACAACATGCTCACCATCGTCATGGGCAACCTCGGCGGCATGCGTGATGCGCGCCCGGACGACCCCTTCAACCACGAATACGTCGAGCCGGCGCTCGAGGCCGCCGGGCGTGGCGCGGATCTGGTGCGGCGGCTGCTCGCGTTCTCGCGCCAGCAACCGCTGGCACCCCGGCCGGTGGAGGTGAACAACCTCATCCTCGGCATGACGCGGCTGATCCGCCGCTCGCTGCCGGACAACATCTCGCTCGTCACCGCGTCGCGCAAGGCCGAGCTGGTGGCGATGGTGGACTCCTCCCAACTCGACAACGCCCTCCTCAACCTCGCGCTGAACGCGCGCGACGCCATGCCCAACGGCGGCGAGCTGCGCATCGAGACCTCGCAGGAGACGCTTGCCGGCGCCGCCGCCGACGATCTCGAGCTGCCGCCCGGCGACTATGTGCAGATCGGCGTCAGCGACAACGGCACCGGCATGGATGGAAGCACGATGGCGCGCGTGTTCGAGCCCTTCTTCACCACCAAGAAGTTCGGCATGGGCAGCGGTCTCGGCCTCGCGATGGTGTATGGCTTCGTCAAGCAGTCCGGTGGCGGCATCCGCATCCGCAGCCGCCAGGCGGTGGGCACCACCATCGCGCTGGTGCTGCCGCTGGCAGCCGGTCAGCATGAACCCCTGGATGCCGCCGTGCAGGATGAAGCGGATGTGCCGCAGGCTACGCTGGACGGCCGCCTCGCGCTCCTGGTCGACGACGACGCGGAAGTGCGCAAGGTCGTGCGCCAGCAGCTCTCGGCGCTGGGTTGCGCGGTGCTCGAGGCCGAGAACGGCAACGAAGCCGCCGACATGCTGGAGAACGTGGCGGCGATCTCGCTGCTCATCACCGACGTGGTGATGCCCGGCGGCATGGACGGCCGCGCGCTTACACGCTTCGCGCGGCGCTTCCGTGCAGACGTCGCGGTGGTGCTGATGAGCGGCTTTGTCGATCGTGTCAGCACAGAGACGCTGGCCCCGGACATCCCGCTGCTCGCCAAACCCTTCGGCCCGAGTGCGCTGCTGCCAGCGGTGCGGAGGGCGCTCGCGCTCACAGGAGGCGCCCAACGATGAACACCAAGCCCGGCAGCCTGATCCATGTCGTCGAGGACGACCCGGCCATCGCGCGCCAGATCGCCGACACCCTCGCCCGCTTCGACTACCGCGCCGAGATCTTCGCCACCGGCAGCGAGTTCCTGCGCCATCTCGCGGTCGAGGCACCCAGCCTGTGCATCCTCGACCTCGGCCTGCCCGACCTCGACGGCATGGAGGTGCTGCAGCGCATGCGCAAGCACCACCGCTGCGGCGTGCTCATCGTCACCGGCCGCAGCGACACCTACGACCGGGTGATGGGCCTCGAGCTCGGTGCCGACGACTACGTCACCAAGCCCTTCGAATCGCGCGAGCTCATCGCCCGCGTGCGCAGCATCCTGCGTCGCTACACGCCGCAGAGCTTCGAACCCGGCCATCCCGAGATCACCGTCGCCCATTTCGCCGGCTGGCAGTTCGAGACCCGCACCTACAGGCTGGTGAGCCCGGACGGCCACGAGGACACGCTGGGCCTCGCCGAAGCGCAACTGCTGATGACGCTGCTCGAACGCCCCAACCAGATCCTCTCGCGCGAACAGCTCCTCGCCGGCCGCGACGTCGCCGCCCTCGACCGCAGCATCGACCTGCGCGTCTCCCGCCTGCGCCGCCGTCTGGAAGAAAACCCCCAGCACGCGAAGCTGATCAAGACGGTGTATGGGGCGGGGTATCTGTTCTCGGCAGTGGTGAGCTGGAGCTGAATCGCACCAGAGTCAGGATACGGATCTCGCGCGCGATGGCGCTTAACATCTTCGACCTCCTCGCCGAGCAGCGCATCGCCGATGCACTGCGCAACGGCGCCTTCGATGACCTGCCCGGCGCCGGAAAGCCGCTCTCCTTCGACGACGACCCGCTGCTCACACCCGAGCAACGCATGGCGAATCACATCCTCCGCAACGCCGGCATCGCGCCGGCCGAGATCGGGCTCAGAAAGGAAATCGCAGCGCTGCGTGCACGGTTGGAAGAGGCGGACGGAGAACTCCGCGATGTGCTGCGTCGGGAACTGGCAGGCCTGCAGATCCGGCTGGCGGAGATGCAGCGGCGCTGAAGGATGACGCTGCCTCGCGGCATGTGGGACTTTGTCTGCATGGTTCGTTACCGGGGCCCTGCATGCATTGCATGCGGAATCGGGGGTGCCCCGAGGCTAATGTTCATCGCCTCGATGCCGCCCGAGCGGCTCGACCGACTCCAGCGCGAAGATGGGCTGGTCTGCAGACCCCGCTAGCGAGACGGTGGCCCGAACGTCGCGTTGCTCGCCGCGGATGAAATATGTGACGCTGGTGTAAGGCACTGAGAAAGATCGACCCTGCCCGATCGATGAAACAGAAACGCCTTTCACCTGACCAACCTTGTTGAGCACGTCTTCATTCCTGGACACAAAGAAGATGGCGTCGCCAGCGATGATCGAATTCCATCTGGCATCGTCGTAGACACTGAATCCCAATGCGACCATGAATGCAATGACGGTGGCGAAGATCGCCACCACACCGAGCATGCGAACAACCGGCCTCGGCGCAAATCGCCTTCGAATCGCGAGCCCAACGGCACCACCAGCCAGCGCGACGCCCGCATAGGGCACGGCGGCCATCAGGAAGATGCCAAAAAACCAGGGCGAGAGCGCAAAGCCGCCCCCCGTGGCGAAGACACCCGCCCCCAGGCTCGAAATGAGAACAGCCTGCCAGATGCTTCCTATCAGAAAGGCGTACACGGCACTGCTCGCGAACGCAAACAGAATGATCAGGTAGGCTGAGTCCATAGCATCACGTTCGTCGCAGCCTCTCCGATGACGATCAGGCTCATGATGACCGCCTGCTGGATGTGGTCGAGATAATCGGACAGACGATTCTCGCTCATACCGGCTGCGCTTCCGCGAGTACCTTGGCCCGGAACTTCAGCGGCAGGTCGCCGGGTGTCAGCAAATCGACGTCCACACCGAGCAGCGATTTCAGTTCTTCTTCCAGATCGCCCAGGTCCAACAAAGTCGCGCCGGGCAGCGCATCGACCAGCAGGTCGAGGTCACTTCCATCACGGTCGGTGCCATGCAGCACCGAACCGAACACGCGCGGATTCGCCGTACGGAAGCGGCCCACTGCTTCACGCACAGCGCTCCGCTTCATATCGAGCGCAACGGACGGTCGCATGACACCCTTCCTGTGGAAACTCGTTGAGATGATAGGCAAGCAAAAGCAGCCTTTCAACAACGATCTCCGAGAATCGAAATGCCGTAATTTGACGTACCGCACCGATTGCCGTTGCGGGCTTGTCTCAAGCCTGCATTCTCAAGAAGGCGGAAACCGCGCGCTCCGCCGGCGGATCCTGTTCGCAGGCGGGCAAGGCAGCCAGCGGCGACATCTACAAGGGACGGGGTTCGCATGCTTCCTCGGACGTTGGTTCCCGATGTCCCTCGCGAAGGGCTTGCGCTCGGGGGGGGATCGCTACCGACCGCAAGCCGCGCTCACGATATCCAGCGCGCGCAGCCGCAGCGCGGGGTCGTAGATGTCGCACACCAGCATGAGTTCGTCCGCGGCGGTGCGCTCGACCAGGCGGGTGAAGCCCTCCCGGATCCTCTCCGGCCCGCCGATGACGGCGGCGGCGAGGAAGTCGTGGATCGCGGCGCGGTCGCCGGGGTGGAGCTGCGCCATGAAGTCTGCCTGCGGCGGCGGAAGTCGGCCGCGACGGCCGGTGAGGATGCCATACACCCGCTGGTAGACGCTGCTCGCGAGAAGCTCTGCCTCGTCGTCGTCGGGTGCGGCGATCACCGGTACGCCCACGACCGCGTGCGGCGCACTCAGCACCGCCGAGGGGCGGAAGCGGCTGCGGTAGACATCCAGCGCCTGGTCGAGCAGGCGCGGTGCGAAGTGGGAGGCAAACGCATATGGCAGGCCGCGCTCCGCGGCGAGCTGGGCGGAGAAGAGGCTGGAACCGAGCAGCCAGATCGGCACCTCGGTGCCGGCGCCGGGCATCGCGGTGATGAGCTGGCCGGGTTGGGCCGGGCCGAGCAGCCGCTGCAGTTCGGCAACGTCGCGCGGAAAATCGGCTTCCGTCTCCGGGCGGTCGCGGCGCAGCGCGCGCATCGTTGCGCCGTCGGTGCCGGGCGCGCGCCCCAGGCCGAGGTCGATACGCCCTGGATAGAGCTCGGCGAGCGTGCCGAAGGCCTCGGCGACGACGAGCGGCGCATGGTTGGGCAGCATGATGCCGCCCGAGCCGACGCGGATGCGCTGCGTGCCGCCGGCGATGTAGCCCACCAGCACCGCGGTGGCCGAGCTCGCGATGCCCGGCATGTTGTGGTGCTCGGCCAGCCAGTAGCGGGTAAAGCCGAGCGACTCGGCGTGCTGCGCGGTACGGAGCGCGGTCTGCAGCGCATCGGCGACGCTGCGGCCCTCGCGCACCGCGACAAGGTCGAGCATGGAAAGCGGCAGACCGGAAAGCAAGGCTTGTGCAGACATGTTCGCCCTTCAGATGCGTGCGCGGATGCGTTCGGCGTAATCCTGGATGACCGCGATGCCGGGCTCCTTGCGCGGCCACAGCAGGCCGACGCCGTCGTCCTTGTGGCGCGGCAACACATGCAGGTGGAAGTGGAACACGGTCTGGTCGCCCTCCTTGCCGTTGAACTGCGCGACCACGAGGCCGGGCGGGTCGAAGGCGTCACGCACTGCGCCGGCGACCCGATGGGCGGTGCGCATCGCCGCGGCGGCCTCGTCCGGCGTGAGGTCGAGCAGCGTCGCGGCATGGCGCTTGACCGTCACCAGCACATGGCCGGGGTTGACCTGGCCGATATCCATGAAGGCCAGCGTCTCTTCATCCTCGAACACCCTCGCGGAGGGGATTTCACCGGCGATGAGACGGCAGAAGATGCATTGGCCCGGGGGCGAATTGTCGACGAACATCGGCATGGGGTCTGCTCCTGGTTCTTTGATCTGGTCGATATGGGGTTGGTGTGCGCAGCTTGCGGCGCGGCGCCGGACACACACGCACACGTGTGCATGTCTCAGGCGCCGGCTTCGATCGTAACCGGTTTGTGCGCGGCTTTGCGCGTGCGTGGCGTGAGCAGCGAGTACACCGTGGGCACCACGAACAGCGTGAAGAAGGTACCGAGCAGCAGCCCGCCGACGATGACCCAGCCGATCTGCTGGCGGCTCTCGGCACCCGCGCCGGTGGCGAGCGCGAGCGGAATCGCGCCCAGCACCATCGCACCGGTGGTCATCAGGATGGGGCGCAGGCGCAGGACGGCGGCCTCGGTGACCGCCTCCATGAGCGCGCGGCCGTCCTCGCGCAGCTGGTTGGCGAACTCGACGATGAGGATGCCGTGCTTGGTGATGAGGCCCACCAGCGTCACCAACCCGATCTGGCTGTAGACGTTGAGCGTGCCGCCGGTGAGATAGAGCGCGCCGAGCGCGCCGGTCATCGACAGCGGCACCGTCAGCATGATGATGAACGGGTCGCGGAAGCTCTCGAACTGCGCGGCGAGCACGAGGTAGATGAAGGCGAGCGCGAGCACGAAGGTGAGCGCGAGGCTCGCCGAGCTGGTGCGGAACTCGCGCGACTGGCCGTCGTAGTCGGTGGCGTAGCCCGGCGGCAGGACCTCGGCCGCGGTCGCATCCAGCCACGCCAGCGCCTCGCCGATACTGAAGTCGGGCGACAGGTTGGCGGCAATCGTCACCGAGCGGCGCTGGCCGAAGTGGTTGAGCTCGCGCGGGCTGATCGCGTCACTCACCTTGAGCACGCTCTCCAACGGCACCATGCGGCCGTCGGCACTGCGCACGCGCAGGTCGCCGATCGCGCCAGGATCGCCGCGCAAGGCCGGGTCGAGCTGCACGACCACGTCGTACTGCTCGCCGTCCTGCTTGAAGCGCGTGACCTGGCGGCCACCGAGCAGGGTCTCCAAGGTTCGACCGATGACATCCACCGGCACCCCGAGGTCGGCGGCGCGGGCACGATCCACCTCCACCGCGAACTCCGGCATCGTGAGCTTGAGGTCGGAGTCCGGCGCGACGAAGCCGGGGTGGTCGCGCATGCGGTCGAGCAGGATGCGGCTCACGCGGTCGATCTCCTCGTAGCTGTCGGACGACGTGATCACGAAGGACACCGGGCGCGAGCGCGAACTCTGGCCGAACGCCGCAGGCAGCACCGGGAAGGCCTGCACGCCCGGCACGGCGCGCATCCTGGGCTGCAAGTCCGCAGCCACATCCTTGCTCGCGCGTGTCCTGTCGGACCAATCGCTCAGCGCGACGAAGGAGATACCCTGCGACAGCGTCGGGTTGCCGCTGACGACGAGGAAGAACTCCACGTCGGCAGTGTCCGCATAGATGTTCTCGAGTTGCTCCGAGTAGCGCGCCATGTAGTTCATGGTCGCCCCTTCCGGGCCGTTGAAGATGCCCACGATGCGGCCTCGGTCCTCGAGTGGCGCGAGCTCCGTCTTGAGCTGGGTGAACAACCATCCGGAAGCCCCCGCGACCAGCGCGAACACCAGCATCACCAGCCAGCGCAAGGACAAGGCACGCACCAGCACGCGCCGATAGCCTTCGGTGAGCCAGCCAAGGAAGCGCTCGACCGCGTTGTAGAGCGCGCCGTGCCGGCGTTCGTGGCGCAGCATGCGCGAGCACATCATCGGCGACAGCGTGAGCGCGACGAAGCCCGACACCAGCACCGCGCCGGCGAGCGTCAGCGCGAACTCGGCGAAGAGTTTGCCGGTGCGCCCGGTCATGAAGGCCACCGGTGCATACACCGCAGCCAGCGTGATCGTCATCGCCACCACCGCGAAGCCGATCTCGCGGGCGCCGCGGAAGGCAGCCTGGATCGGTTCCATGCCATCCTCGATGTGGCGGTAGATGTTCTCCAGTACCACGATCGCGTCATCCACGACCAGACCGATCGCGAGCACCAGCGCGAGCAAGGTGAGCGTATTGATCGAAAAACCGAGCACGAACATGATGGTGAACGCACCGATGAGCGAGACGGGTATCGTCACCAGCGGCACCAGCATCGCGCGCCAGTTGCGCAGGAAGAAGAGGCACACCAGTGCGACCAGCGCCACCGCCTCCCAGATCGTCGCGAACACCGATTCGATCGAACGCTCGATGAACACCGTGGTGTCGTTGGCGATGCGCATCGTCATGCCGTCCGGCACTGCCGCGTTGAGTTCCGGCAGCATCTCGACTAGGCCGCGCTTGAGGTCCAGCGGATTCGCGGTCGCCTGCTTGATGAGACCGATCGACACCGCCGGCTTGCCCATGAAGCGCACCAGCGAGCGCTCGCTCTGCGCCGCGATCTCCACCCTGCCGATGTCCGCGATCGTCACCGGATAGGCGCCCGGCGTGGGCGGCGCGCGCACGACGATGGCGGCGAAGTCCTCCGGCCGCGCGAGATCGGTCTTCGCGACCACCGCGAACTCGCGCTGCGCGCTCTCGATGCGGCCGGCCGGCAGTTCCACGTTCTGGCGCCGGATCGCGTCCTCCACCTCCTGTACCGTGAGCCCCAGTGCGGCGAGCCGGGCGTGATCCAGCCAGATGCGCATCGCGTAGCGACGCTCGCCGAACACGCGCGCATCCGCAGCACCCGGCAGCGTCTGCAGGCGCGGTTTGACGATGCGGTTGGCGATGTCGCTCATCTCCAGCGGCGAGTGCTGTTCGGATGAGAACGCGAGCCAGATGATCGGGCTCGCATCTGCTTCCACCTTGGAAATCACCGGCTCGTCGATGTCGTCCGGCAGGCGCCGGCGCACGCGCGAGACGCGATCGCGCACATCCGCGGCGGCGCTGTCGGCCTCGCGCTCGATGCGAAAGCGGATGGTGATCTGGCTGCGCTCCTGGCGGCTGATCGAGGAGATCACGTCCACCCCCTCGATACCGGCGAGCGAGTCCTCGAGCGGTTTCGTGACCTGCGACTCGACGATCTCGGCGCTCGCGCCGCTATACACCGTATCGACCGTCACCACCGGCTCGTCGATGTTGGGATACTCGCGCACCGACAAGCGGGTGTAGGACACCAACCCGATCAGCACCACCAGCAGCGACAGCACCGTGGCGAATACCGGCCGGCGGATGCAGGTCTCCGAGATCTTCACGCGCCCCGCACCTCAGTAACGGCTTGCCTGCGCGGGCACCTGCACCCGCACCGGATCGCCGTCGCGCAGCTTCACCTGACCGGCGGTGACGATGATGTCACCTGCGGCAATGCCCTGCAGCACCTCGACCCGTCCGTCGCGCCGGCTGCCCGGCTGCACTGGAGTGCGCCGCGCCCTGTCGTCGATGACGCGATAGACGTACGTGCGTCCCCCAAGCTCGGGCACCAGTGCCTCCTCGGGTACGGTCACGGCGTTCTCGCGTGCGTCCAGGACCAGGTTCACGCGCACGAACATACCGGGGCGCAGGCTCCGGCCGGCATTGTCGATCTCTGCACGCAACAGCAGGGAGCGGCCCTGCGCATCCACCTGCGGGGCGATCGCGGTCACACGTGCCTCCATCGGCGTACCCGGCAACGCATCGCTCACCACCTCCAGGCGCTGGCCGGCCGCAACCCGGGGCAGGTGAACTTCGGGCAGGCGGAAGTCCACCGTCAGGGCCGAGAGGTCCTCGATATTCACGAGAACATCGCCATCCTTGACGAACGCGCCCACGCTGATGTCGCGCATGCCCACCGTGCCCTCGAAGGGCGCGACCAGGCGCATGCGCGCGAGCCGCGCCTCGGCGAGTTCCAGCGCCGCGGCGGCGACGGCGCGCCGGCTGCCGGCCTCGTCGCGCGCGCTCTGGCTGACGAAACCGCGGCGGAACAGATCTTCGGTGCGGCGGTGGCTGGATTCGGCGAGCGCGAGATCCGCGCGGGCCTGCTGCAGTTCGGCGCGCTGGATGGCAGCATCGAGTTCGACCAGCACCTTGCCTCGCGCAACATCCATGCCGTCGCGGAAATGGATCGCGCTGACGCGGCCGGAGACCTCCGGCCTCAAGCTCACCGCATCGCGCGACTGCAGCGTGCCCACCGCCGAGAGCACCTGCGGCATCGGCTGCAGCGCCGCCGCCGCCGTCTCGACCACGACAGGCGCGCGCGTGCCCCCCGCGCCCTGGCTGCCGCCAGGCGAGGCGGATTGTGCAAACAGGCTCGACGTCTGCAGACCCGCCAGAATCATGATGCACAGGCCACATGCACCGGCGGCAATCGCCCGTCGCCTAAGCGTCATCGCCGTCCGTCAGAAGAAAGCGCTTCACCCTCGCCACCCCGCTCACCCGCACCAAAGGAAAAGCCGGCAACGCGCCGGCCCTGGTCTTGCTGACCACAGGCCGGACGAGAAGTTCGGCCCGTGAAAGTATCACGCGACGATGGTCGGCGCCTCGCCTTCGCCGCGCGCGTCGATGCGGCCGATGCGGAACACCGTCTCGCCGTTCGCGCGCAGTTGCTCCGCGGCGAACTCGGCGTCGGCCTCGGCCACGACGACGACCATGCCGATGCCGCAGTTGAACACGCGATACATCTCCTGGTCGGCGACGTTGCCGGCAGACTTCAGCCACTGGAAGAGCGGCGGCAGCGTCCATGCAGCGGCATCGATACGCGCCGTGAGCGCCTCGCCGAGGATGCGCGGCACGTTCTCGGTGAGGCCGCCGCCGGTGATGTGCGCCATGCCCTTGACGACGCCCTTGCGGCTCGCCATCAGCGCGAGCAGCGGCTTCACGTAGATGCGCGTCGGCTCCAGGACCACGTCGCGAAGCGGCCGGCCGTGGAAGTCGGCATCCAGATCCGGCTGGGCGAGGTCGATGATCTTGCGGATCAGCGAGTAGCCGTTGGAGTGCGCGCCGCTGGAGGCGAGCCCGAGCACCACGTCGCCCGGCACGATGGTCGAACCATCGATGATCTCGGATTTCTCGACCGCGCCCACCGCGAAGCCGGCCAGGTCGTATTCGCCCGCCGGGTACATGCCCGGCATCTCGGCCGTCTCGCCGCCGATCAGCGCACAGCCGGCGAGTTCGCAGCCGCGCGCGATGCCCTTCACCACGTCGGCCGCGGTATCGACTTCGAGCCTGCCGCAGGCAAAGTAATCGAGGAAGAACAGCGGCTCTGCGCCCTGCACCAGAATGTCGTTGACGCTCATCGCCACCAGATCCTGGCCCACGGTGTCGTGACGGTTCCACTGGAAGGCGAGCTTGAGCTTGGTGCCGACACCATCCGTGCCCGACACGAGCACCGGCTCGCGGTACTTGCCGGAAAGTTGGAAGAGCGCGCCGAAGCCGCCGATACCGCCCATCACTTCCGGGCGCATGGTACGTTTGGCGAGCGGTTTGATGCGCTCGACGAGTTCGTCGCCAGCGTCGATATCCACGCCGGCATCGCGATAAGTCAGGGAGGTCAAGGTCGTTCCTATGGCTGGCAGCACGGCCGGGGCAGGCGAATGTCATTCGCATCCGACTTGAGGCCGCAACATCAAATGGCTACATTAACGGGTCTGCCGGGCCCTGGCCCGGCGTAGCCCGCGATTTTACTTGAAATGAACCCTCCCCGCGCCGATCGTGTTCAAACCGCCCTGTGGGCCGGCGTCGGGCTCGCCTTCGTCGGGCTCTTCTACCTGCTGAGCCCCATCCTCACACCCTTTGTGGTTGCGGCGGTGTTCGCCTATATCTGCGATCCGGCGGTGAACTGGATGGTGGCGCGGCGGGTGCCGCGGGCAGTCGCGGTGGCGACGGTCATCGCCGGGCTCGGGCTCGCGCTGCTGCTGCTGCTGCTGATCCTCGCGCCAATGGTGTATCGCGAGGCGGCCCTGCTCATCGAGCGCATGCCCGAGCTGGTCGAGCGGCTCAACGAGAACGTGATCCCGCGCCTGAATGCCGAGCTCGGCACGACGCTGCAACTCGACGTCGCCTCGCTGAAGAGCTGGCTGGCGAGCTACCGCAGCGAGGCGGGCGACCTCATCCCCCAGCTTCTGACGCACGCGCGCCAGGGCGGCATGGCGCTGGTGGGCATCATCGCGAACCTGCTGCTGGTGCCCATCGTCATGTTCTACCTGTTGCAGGAGTGGCCCCACATCACCGCGGCGCTGCGCACCTTCCTGCCACGCCCCATCCTGCCCGCCACCGAGCGCATCCTGGGCGAGATCGACTCGGTGCTGTCGGAGTTCCTGCGCGGCCAGCTGTCGGTGATGCTGCTGCTCGCCACCTACTACACCATCGGACTGTGGATCGCCGGCCTCAAGTTCGCGCTGCCGGTGGGCGTGCTCACCGGCCTCCTGGCCTTCATCCCCTTCGTCGGCTTCGGCGGCGGTCTGGTGCTGGCGGTGCTGGCGGCCTTGCTGCAAGGCGGCGGCTGGTCGCCGCTCGTCGGCGTTGCGGTCGTGTTCGGCATCGGCCAACTGCTGGAGAGCTACGTACTCACGCCCTATCTTGTCGGCGAGCGCATCGGTCTGCATCCGCTCGCGGTGATTTTCTCGCTGATGGCCTTCGGCCAGCTGTTCGGCTTCGTCGGCATGCTGGTCGCCCTGCCGGCGAGCGCGGCGATCCTCGTCGGCTTGCGCGAGGTCCGCCACGCGTGGTTCGCGAGCCACCTCTATCTGGGCGACACGCCGCGCCCACCGATGGACCCGAAATGAAGCAGCTGCTTCTCGATATCCGCCCGGATGCACCGCAGGTCTTCTCGAACTTCGTGCCCGGCGCCAACTCGGCTCTCCTCGCCGCGCTCGAGCGGAGCATCCTCGGCGACGCGCATGTGTACCACTGGGGCGATGCGGCGAGCGGGCGCACCCATCTGCTGCGCGCTGCGGTAGCTGCGAGCAATGCCGCGGGCCGGCCAGCGCTGTGCCTCGCCGCCGCGCAGGTGGGCGCCGCACTGCCCGACGACACGGCGATGCTGATCGCGATCGACGACGTGGAGCAACTCTCGCCGCAGGCGCAGATTGCCCTCTTCAACAGCTTCAACCGCGCCCGTCAGAGCAACCAGACGCTGCTCCTGTCCGGCCCCTGCCCGCCGCGCGCGCTGGCGCTGCGCGAGGACCTGCGCACGCGCATCGGGCAGTGTCTGGTGTTCGAGGTGCGACCGCTCGACGACGCAGCGCGCCGGGAGATCCTCACGAGCCTCGCCGAGCGGCGCGGATTGCAGCTCTCCGACGAGGTGAGCGCATTCATCCTGCGCCACGGTCGGCGCGACCTCCCCAGCCTGGTCGCGGTGATCGATGCCCTCGATCGCGCCTCGCTGGAACATAAACGGCCGGTGACACTGGCACTGCTGCGCACGCTGACGCAAGCGGGCCTGCCGCTCTGACTGCTTCAGCCGCCATCCCCAACCCTCAGTACAGACAAGGACAAACTCTTGGAACTCGCACTCTTCGACCTCGACAACACCCTGCTCGACGGCGACTCGGACTTCGAATGGGCACAATTCCTGATCGCCCAGGGCGTGCTCGACCGCGAGGTGCAGGAGGCGCGCAATGTGAAGTTCTACGAGCAGTACAAGGACGGTACGCTGGACATCTTCGAGTTCCTCGATTTCCAGCTCGCGCCGCTTGCCCGCCATCCGCGCGACCAGCTCGAGGATTGGCATGCCGAGTTCATGCGCAGCGCAATCCTGCCGCGTATCGGCGAGAAGTCGCGTGCACTGGTGGAACGCCACAAGGCGGAAGGCGCGATCACCGCCATCGTCACCGCCACCAACAGCTTCGTCACCGGGCCGATCGCGCGCGAGCTCGGCGTGTCGCACCTGATCGCGACCATCGCCGCGCAGGAGGGCGACCGCTTCACCGGCAAGCCGCGCGGCATGCCTTCGTTCAAGGCGGGCAAGATCACGCGGGTGGACGAATGGCTGGAAAGCCAGGGCCTGCACTTCGGCGCCTTCTCGCGCACCTGGTTCTACAGCGACTCCCACAACGACCTGCCGCTGATGCGCAAGGTGAGCGACCCGGTGGCGGTGGATCCGGACGACACGCTGCGCGCCCATGCCGAAGCGGCCGGCTGGCCGGTGATCTCGCTGCGCTGAGGCCCGCGGCGGCGGTCCCGCGGCAGCCGCGCCCTCAGATCCGCAAGCGGTCGCGCACCCGTTCCAGATCGCGCTCGGCCCGATTGCGGTCGTATTGAGCACGCTCTCTCCGGCGGTCCAGGTCGCGCAGTTCCGATCTCAGCTCGGAGCGACGCTTGTCGCTGAGCTTCTTGTTGCTCGCAAGTTCGTTTTCGCGCCAGGCCATCTGGTTGTCGATGTCCTCGATCGCGTAGCGTGCATCTCCGAGCTCGCGCGCCGCCCGGTAGAGGAGCGCGAAGTCCGGGTCCGCACACACACCCTCGTAAGCATGGCGCTGAAGGCCCTGCTCGAGCGCATTGGCGAGCACGCAATAGTCTTCGAGCCCGACCCGCCGTCCCTCCTCCCACGCGCGCGCGTCCGGCGCCACCTTGACGCCAGCGCAGGCTTCACGGTGCTTCTCGATGCGTTTGGCGGAAAATCCCGACTGGCCGTCCTCGCGGCCGAGTGCGTACCAGTCCATGCCGGCGCACTCCTCCGGCGGAATCGTGGCGCAACCCGAAAGCAACACCAATGTCGCGCCTATCCAGGCCAGCAGGCCGTGTCTCGAGTTCGCTGCGGACGCTGGCGTCATCTGCATTACCCCTGAATCCCAAGTGATCGGTGTGTATTCCAAGCACCAGATTCTGCCCGATGACCCCATGCATGGATCTGCAACAAAATGTATCCTGGAAAACCTCCCGAACAGTGGGGCGGTCAATCGAACGCATTTGTGCAAACTCTCCAACCACGCATGATCAAGAATTCGCCAACCCCTCTGTGGTGTAGCCTGGCCTGGCTGACTCCCGCGACGCTGTTTGCGGTGGTCGCGTTCGTGCCGGCGGGGCCGTGGTCGCTCCGGCTCGATTGGGTGCCGCTGCTCGGTGTCGGCTTCGCTCTCCATATCGACGGGCTCTCGCGCCTCTTTCTTTACCTGATCCTCGGCATCGGGACCGCAGTGATGGCGTATGCCCCGGCATACCTGCACGGCGACGCGCGCCTGCCGCGACTGATGCTGCTGCTGCTCGCGTTCATGGCGTCGATGGTGGGGGCCGTCGTCGCCGACGACCTGCTGCTCTTCTTCCTGTTCTGGGAAGCGACCAGCGTGGTGTCCTTCCTGTTGGTGGGCTTCGACAACGTTCGCAGCGAGAGCCGCGAGTCTGCACGTCAAGCGTTGCTGATCACCGGCGGTGGAGGCTTGGTGCTGCTCGCCGGCTTCGTCCTCATTCACCAGGCCGCGCCCGGTCTGCGCCTCTCCGACCTGCCCGGCCTCGGACCGGCGCTGGTCGCCGATCCTTTCTTCACCGCCGGTGTGGTGCTGGTGCTCATCGGCGGGATGACCAAATCGGCGCAGTTCCCTTTCCACTATTGGCTACCCGGCGCGATGGCGGCACCCACGCCGGTATCTGCCTACCTGCACTCGGCGACGATGGTGAAGCTCGGCGTGTATCTGCTCGCGCGCTTCGACGAGGCGATGGGCGCGGTGCTGTGGTGGGAGGTGAGCCTCACCGCGATCGGGCTACTCACTGCGGTGACGGGCGCGGTGCTGTCGCTGCGCGAGCGCGACCTGAAGCGTATCCTGGCATGGACCACGGTGTCCGCGCTTGGCACGCTGACGCTGATCATCGGCCTGCCCAACGAGCTGGGCGCACTCGCGTTTGCCGCGTTCATGCTCGCGCACGCACTCTACAAGGCGCCGCTCTTCTTCGTTGCAGGAAACATCGACCACGCCGCACACACCCGCATCATCGACCGGCTGCGCGGGCTCGCGCCGCAGTTACCGCTGACGGCGGCCGCGGCCCTGCTCGCCGGCCTGTCGATGGCCGGGCTGCCGGCGAGCTTCGGCTTCGTCGCGAAGGACCTGATTCTGATCGTCAAGGACTCCTCGGACACCTGGCTGCTGGTGAGCGTCGGCAGCCTGCTCGTCAGTGCGGTGGGTGTGGCGGTGGCGGCGGTCGCCTCGCTGCGGGTGTTTTTCGGCGGCCCACGTACGGTGCTGCCGGCGTCCGACCACGGCCATGAGCCGCTGCGGCTGGGGCTCACCCCGCTGTTGGTCGCTTCACTCGGGCTCGCCTTCGGACTCATGCCATGGCTGGTGGAGGACGTGCTGGTCGAAGCGGCACGCACGATCTCACCCGCGCTCGGCACGCAGGAGGTGACCCTGCCAAGTCTTGACCTGACGCGCCAGGCGAGCGTGGCGCTGGTGCTGGGCCTCGGCGCGCTGACCTATGTCTTCTGGGACCGGATCAAGGACGGTATAGAACGGCTGACTTGGTTGGACCGCTTCGGGCCCGAGGCGCATTACCACGTCGGACTGCGTCTCTTGAAAAAGCTTGCCGGCGCGGTGAGTCGTCGCCTCCAGCACGGGGTGAGCGGCGACTACCTCGGTGTGACGGTGCTGGTGCTGAGCGTGCTGGTGCTCGCAAGCGTGGTTCGCTCCAGCGGTGCCGACCCGCTCTCAGGCGCAATCGCCTTCGGCACGCCGTCCGCGGCGGACCTCGGTTTCATGCTGGGTTGCGTGACGGCGATCGTCGGTGCCGGTCTGGCCCTCCAGGCGCGCGACACGCTCGCGCGGCTCCTCAGTGCGGGACTCGTGGGGCTCGCCTGCGCGGCGATCTTTCTCTTCCGCGGCGCGCCGGATCTCGCATTTACCCAACTGTCGGTGGAGACGGTGTTCGTCATCGTCGCTGCGGTGGCACTGCGCCGGCATGTCAGCCTCGACCCCGCGCCCGCAATGCC
This sequence comes from Rhodocyclaceae bacterium, assembly GCA_041916775.1. GTDB lineage: Bacteria > Pseudomonadota > Gammaproteobacteria > Burkholderiales > Rhodocyclaceae > UBA2357. The sequence goes on from JAYRYZ010000011.1 coordinate 145,014, forward strand.
GCGCTGGCGCGTGCTGACGGCCGTGGTGTTCGGTCTCACGCTCGGGCTCCTGATGCTGCTGTTGCTGATGACACCCTTCGACGACAGCCTTTCGCGCTACTTTCTGGAGAACAGCAAGCCACTCGCACATGGGCAGAACGTTGTGAATGTGATCATTGTCGATTTCCGCGCGCTCGATACCCTCGGTGAGATCGCGGTGGTGATGCTCGCCGCGCTCGCCGCCTGGCCCCTGCTCTCTCAACTTTCCCGGAGGCGTCGATGACGGACCCGCGCGATCCGCTGTTCGCCTCGCCGCTCCTGGAGCGTGCGATCGCACTGCTCTACTGGCCGATGCTGCTGGGAGCGCTGTATGTGCTCTTGCGCGGCCACAACGCGCCCGGCGGCGGCTTCATCGGCGCGCTCCTGGCGGTTGCGGCCAGCGCCGCGGTCGCGCTGGTGTTCGGCCCGGCTGCCGCACGCCGCCGCTTGCCCGCAACGCCGCTCGCTCTGTCGGCGACCGGCCTCGCGCTGGGCTGCATCTCCGGGTTGCCTGCACTGTGGCTGGGCGAAGCCTTCCTCACCCATCAATGGACCACGCTACCTCTGGGCTTCACGGAGCTCGCGCTGTCCACCGTGCTGGTCTTCGACCTCGGCGTGTTCCTGTGTGTGTGGGGTGCGCTCGCAGGCTTCTCCCTGAAGCTCTTGGAGGCGCGCCAATGATCGGCATCGGAGAGATCCTGCTCGCGCTCGCGATCGCCTGTGTCGCAGGGACGGGGCTATGGCTCGCGCTCGGCCGCGACCTGATCGGCATCGTGGTGGGCCTCGCGCTGGTGGGCTCGGCAGCCAACCTGTTCCTCTTCGCGGCAGGCCGCGTCATCACCCACACGCCACCGCTGATTCCGGACGGCGCCAGCACCGTCTCCGCCGCGGTCGCCAACCCGCTGCCGCAGGCGCTGGTGCTGACGGCCATCGTGATCGGCTTCGCGCTCGCCTGCTACGCGATCGCGCTGGTGCTCGCACTGGCGCGCAAGGCGGCGACGGGGCGCGCGGTGGATGCAGACGCGTTGCGCCACATGGCGCCGCCGGCACGGCCGGACGGCGAGCCGGAGCGGCTGCCATGACGGGTTTCTGGCTCGCCCTCGCCCTGGCGCCGGTGCTGGTGCCGCTGGCCAGCTTGCTGGCCTGCGTTGCCGCCGCCCGGCGCCCGCGCCTTCAGCGGGCGCTGTCACGCGCCGGCAGCGTCACTCTCGTCGTGGTCGGTCTCTGTCTGGTGTGGATCACCGCCGGGGGGGAGACGCTGCACACCCGTCTTGGCAACTGGCCGGAACCGTTCGCGATCGTGTTCCGCATCGACCGACTCGGCGCCGCGATGATCGCGGTGAGTGCCGTCATCCTGCTCGCTGCGGACTGGTTTCCCAGACGCGTGGGACCCAGCGGCAGACCGGGGGCGCTGCAGCGCCCGCTCCTGCATGGCCTGATGGCCGGCGTGGGCGGTGCGTTTGCGACCGCCGACCTGTTCAACCTCTACGTGTGGTTCGAGGTGATGCTGATCTGCGCGCTCGGACTGATTGCGCAGGGGCGCGAGGCGCGCCATCTCGAGGCTGCATTCAAGTACATGGTGCTCAACCTGGTCGGCACGCTGTGCCTGCTCGTGGCTGTGGCCGGGCTGTACGGGCTCACCGGCCAGTTGGGCTTCGCGGCGTTGGCGGAACGCCTCGCAGGCATGACGTCCAGCCCGCTCGCGACAGTGTTCGTTGCGCTGCTGCTGCTGTCGCTACTGGTGAAGGCCGCCGGGTTTCCGTTCTTCTTCTGGCTTCCCGCAGCCTACCCGAGCCTGCCGACGCCGCTGCTTGCGCTCTTTGCCGGCCTGCTCACCAAGGTGGGCGCCTATGCGGTGATGCGAGTCGTGGGCGAGATCGCGCCGATTCAGGCGCAGGTCTTGCTGGCGCCCCTCGGTTGGCTGGCGGTTGCGACCATGTTCGCGGGTGTGCTGGGTGCCGCCTATCATTGGGACACGCGCCGCATCCTGTCTTTCCACATCATCAGCCAGATCGGCTACATCCTCCTCGGCATCGCGTTGGGGACGGCTGCCGGGATGGCCGCGGCGATCTTCTACACGGTGCACCACATCATCGTGAAGGCAAACCTGTTCCTCGTGGGCGGCATCATCCGCCACCAGGCGGGCAGCTTCGACCTTCGCGACGTGGGCGGGCTCTTCAGCCGCAGGCCTCTTCTCGCCGTGGTGTTCGCGGTGCCGGCGCTGTCGCTGGTCGGGATTCCGCTGCTGTCAGGGTTCTGGGCCAAGCTGCTGGTCGTCCGCGCCTGTTTCGCCCAGAGCGCATATCTGTGGGGTGCAGCCGCGCTGGTGGTGGGCGGGCTGACGCTGTATTCAATGGCCAAGGTGTGGGTCGAAGCGTTCTGGAAGCCGCATCCCCTGGAAGAGGAGTCCGCCACCGCCTTCACCCCGATGCAGATGGTGCCGCCCGCCTTGCCACGAACGGCGCTCACGGTGTGCGCACTGCTCGCACTGATTACGCTCGCGATCGGGCTGTATCCGCAGCCGCTGCTGGATTTCTCCGATGCGGCGGCGCGTGCGCTGGCGTGGCCGGCCCCCACTGGTGGAGTGTTGCGATGAAATCGGGATTGCGTGGCGCTGCGGCAGCGCTGATTCTGCTCGTGCGATTCTTGCAAGCCCTGCTGCAATCGGGGCTGCAGACGATGGGGCTGATCCTGTTCCGCGCAGATCGGCTAGACCCGGGCCTGATCGATTACCCCTTGCCGCCGTTGCGCGAGCCGGGGGTTCTGATCCTCGCAGCGATGATCACGCTCACGCCTGGTACAACCACCGTGGGCATCGACCTCGCGGGCCGCCACCTGCGCCTGCACCTCCTCGACCGAGGTGATGTCGACGGCACGGTCGCGGCGATCCGCCGCGACTTCGAGGCCCCCTTGGTGACCCTGTTCGGAGCGCAAACATGAGCGAAACCGGCACGAGCCTCCTTCTCCAACTCGCCATCGGGGGTGTGGCGCTGGCGATCGTGTTCATCGCGATGGCGCTATGGCGCCTGCGTGGCGCAGCCGACCGGGTGGTGGCGGTGGATGCGCTCTCGGCCTGCGGCATCGGCTGCTGCCTGATCGCTGCGGCGGTGTCGGGCAACACCGCGTTCATGGATGTCGCGATCGGTTTCACCCTGATCGCGTTTCTGGCGACGATTGGCTGGTCTCACGCGATCGCACGAACACCTGGCACCAGTGATGTGCGCCCGGAGAAAGCCGTCGGCATGGAGCGTGAGCAATGAGCGCGTTGATTGGCGGGGGCTTGATCTTCGCGGGCGCGCTCGCGCTTGCAGTCGCCTGCTTTGGCGTCCTGCGCCTGCCTGACGCCCTGTCGCGCCAGCACGCCGCCACCAAGGCGGCGACACTTGCGCTCGCGCTGATTGCGCTCGGCACGGCGATGCTTCATGGTGGTGGCGCATGGTGGTTGCGCGCGCTGCTGCTGCTGTTCCTGCTGGCGGTGACGCTGCCGCTTGCGTCCCATGCGCTGGCCCGTGCGGCGATCGCGCGCAAAACCACCGGCCAGGCTCCGAATGGCAGGACTGGGCGACAAGGTACTGCAGACCACTGAATCAGCCCGCAACGCGCCATCCGGATGCGCGCGCTGAGCCTTCGGCCGGCAGCGGAACAGCGTGCCTTGCCGCGATGTGCTCCGCTCCTGTCGCGCATCAGTTATGATTGCGTGCTCATTCTTTGCAACAAGCCCGCTTCCACTCAATGATCCGCAAATTGCTGCGCAAGGTCTTTCGTCGGCCAGACACCGGCCGGAAGACCGAAGCCGCCGTCATCCCGGTCGAACAACACGGTATCCGCCGAGAGCAACTCTCGTCTGCCGCCATCAAGGTCTGCAGTGTCCTGCAGGAGCACGGCCACAAGGCGTTCGTCGTCGGTGGCGCGGTGCGCGACCTGCTGATCGGTCAGCCCCCCAAGGACTATGACGTCGCGACCAGCGCCACCCCCGAGCAGGTGCGCGACCTCTTCCGCCGCTCGCGCATCATCGGCCGCCGCTTCAAGATCGTACATGTGATGAGCGGCCGCGAGACGATCGAGGTCTCTACCTTCCGCGCCAGCCACGACGCCGAGACGGCACACACGGATGCCCACGGCCGGGTGCTCGCCGACAACGTGTTCGGCACCCAGGAAGAAGATGCGAGCCGGCGGGACTTCACCGCCAACGCGTTGTACTACGACCCTTCCAGCGAGACGGTCGTGGACTACCACCACGGTGTCGCCGATATCCGCCAGAAGACCCTGCGCATGATCGGCGACCCGCGCGCGCGCTACCGCGAGGACCCGGTGCGCATGCTGCGCGCGGTGCGGCTTGCGGCCAAGCTGGGGTTGAGCATCGACCCCGATGCGCGCACGCCCATCCGGGAGATGGCGAGCCTGCTCGAGAATGTGCCGGCCGCGCGTCTCTTCGACGAGATGCTGAAGCTGCTGTTCTCCGGCCACGCGGTAAAGTGCCTCGAGCAACTCCGTGCGGAAGGCCTGCACCACGGCCTGCTGCCGCTGCTGGACGTGATCCTGGAGCAGCCGATGGGCGAGCGCTTCGTATGGTTGTCGCTGGAGAACACCGACGAGCGCATCCGTGCAGACAAGTCGGTGTCGCCGGGTTTCCTGTTCGCCACGCTCCTCTGGCACGAGGTGCTCGCCAACTGGGAACAGCGCAAGGCGAATGGCGAGCCGTCGCAGCCAGCGCTGTTCGAAGCCATGGACAAGGTGCTCGACACCCAGGCCGGCAAGCTCGCGATCACGCGCCGCATCGCCGCCGACATCAAGGAAATCTGGGCGTTGCAGCCACGCTTCGAGCGACGCTCGGGCAAGTCCCCGTATCGCCTCGTCGAGCAACCGCGTTACCGCGCCGGTTGGGACTTCCTGCGCCTGCGCGCGCAGTCCGGCGAGATCGACATGGCAGTCGTGGATTGGTGGGAGCGCTTCGCACACGGTTCCCATGATGCGCGCGAGTTGCTGCTCACCGATGGTCTTGCAGCCAGCGACAGCGCGCCCAAGAAACGCCGCCGTCGACGCAAGCCGGCAAAGGGCGGCGTCGAACCCGAGCACATCGCATCATGATGATGAGCTCCTTGTCGCCGCCGACGGTGCGGCGCGCCTACGTTGCCTTCGGCTCGAATCTCGGCGACCCGGCAGGTACCTTCAGGTTCGCCTGCGAGCGCATCGACGCCCTGCCGCGCAGCCACATCGTCGCACGCTCGTCGCTGTATCGCACGGCAGCCATCGGCGTCGGCAGCCAGCCGGATTACCTCAACGCCGTGATCGCGGTGGATACACGCCTCTCCCCGGTGACGCTGTTGGAAGCCCTGCTCGCGATCGAGATCGAAGGCGGACGTACGCGTCCGTTCCTGCGTGCGCCGCGTACACTGGATCTCGATCTCCTCCTCTATCACGACGAGGTGATCGTCGAGCCCGAACTCACGGTGCCGCATCCGCGCATGCACCAGCGAGCCTTCGTGCTGGTGCCGCTGGCCGAGATCGCTCCGGAGGTGGTGGTACCAGGCCACGGCCCGGTGTCGTCACTGCTCGCCGCTGTGGCCGAACAGAGCATCAGCCGCTTGCCCGACTGAGCCACGCATGAACGCCTTCCAGTCGCTCGGCGCGCAGGTGCAGGCGGTCCCGGTGTGGGTCCAGACCGCGGTGCTCCTGACGCTGTCGAACGTGTTCATGACCTTCGCCTGGTACGGCCACCTCAAGAACATGCAGACGCGGGCCTGGTATGTGGCCGCGCTGGTGAGCTGGGGGATCGCGCTGTTCGAATACCTGCTGCAGGTCCCTGCGAACCGCATCGGCGCCACCACGCTGAGCCTGCCGCAATTGAAGATCATGCAGGAGGTGATCACCCTGGCCGTGTTCGTGCCCTTCGTGGTGCTCTACATGAACCAGCCGATCAAGCTTGACTATCTGTGGGCCGCCTTGTGTATGCTTGGTGCGGTCTATTTCGTTTTCAGGGCGTGACGAAGGTGCAGGCAAATGCTAGACAAGGCTGAATACATCGTCGTCGAAGGCCCGATCGGCGCCGGCAAGACGTCCCTCGCTCGACGGCTCGCCCAGCGCCTGGAGGCAGCGCTCCTGCCCGAGCAGCCGGAGATGAACCCCTTCCTCGCACGCTTCTACCAGAACCAGGAGCGCTGGGCGTTGCAAACCCAGCTCGCCTTCCTCTTCCACCGCATCGACCAGTTGTCCGCGCTCTCCGCCACTCGGGGACGCCTCGTCTCGGATTTCATCCTTGAGAAGGACCCCCTCTTCGCTGCGCTCAACCTGCACGGCGACGAGCTCGCGCTGTACCAGCGCATCTTCGCCGCGATGCAGCCGCAGGGGCTACGCCGCCCGGATCTCGTGATCTACCTGCAGGCGAAGCCCGAGACTCTCAGCGCCCGCGTTCAGCACCGCGGCATCGACGCCGAGAAGCGCATCACCGAGAGCTACCTCGAACGCGTTGCCGAGCGCTACGCGCGCTTCTTCTACGATTTCGACGCCGCCCCCTTGTTCATTGTGGACGCCGAGGTCCTCAATCCGGTCGATCAGGACGACGACTTCGAGCTCCTCCTCGACCGCCTGCGCAACATGCGCAGCTACCGCGAGTTCTTCGGCTACGCAGGCTGAGCCCCGCTGGACGGTGCGGCTACCTTGCGCTGAACGGCTTGCTTGATTGGCTTGTTCGATTGGCTTGCTTCCTTTGACTGTTTTTTTGTACAGTCAACACCAGCCATCAGCATGATCCAAAAGCCGCATGAGCCAGCTCAGCTTCGAATTTCCCGCGCAGGACCTGCATCCTCCGGCCCAAAAGCCGCGACCGCAGCGCAAACCAGCGGTCGCCGCCACCATGATTCACCCGATCGAGGAACCCCCCTTGCCGCTCTACAGCGCCCAGCCGTCAGCCGAACCGAACGCCAAGTCGGCCCACGAACACCCCGCCAAGGCGGAAACGGACGACCCCAGCGCCGAGCGAGTCGATTCCGCCATCATCCGTGACGCCCGTCACTGGCTGCAGGATGGTTGGAGCGCCCGGGTCGTGAAGAATCCGGAGGATGACGGCTGGGCGGTGGAGATGGTGCAGGACGGCGACTCCGAACCCGCACTGGTGTGCCCCTGGACCATGGGCCGCGACAAGAAGAACCCCAAGCCGCTCGACCATCCCGCCTTCCTCGCGCTGGTGAAGAGTGCCTCCGAAGTGCTGCAGCGCCAGCGCCAGCAACTTCATTCACGGCTCCACAAGCAGGTGGATGTCGCCTGCGACGAGGGCCCGGTGACAGTGACGCTCGACATCGTCCCCGACGAGTACGAACCGCACGCCCTGCTGCGCGCCACCGATGCTGGCGGCGACGAGCTCGCCTGCGTCCGCGTCGCCGCGGACTTCCGCCTTACCAACGCAAGCGCGCGTGCCTGGATGGACGCCGGCTTCGAACGCCCCGCACAGGCAAACGACTGACATGCAAAGGGTTCTCGTCAGCGCCTGCCTCCTGGGTGAAGCCGTGCGCTACGACGGCGACCACCGTCGCAGCGACGACGCCATCCTCGCGCGCTGGCTCGCCGAGAACCGTGTCGTCGCACTCTGCCCGGAGCTTGCCGGCGGCCTGCCCGTACCTCGCCCTGCCGCCGAGATCACGCGGGGGGCAGGCGGCGACGCCGTGCTGTCGGGGCTCGCGCAGGTTGTCGACCGCAGCGGCAGCGACCACAGCACCGCCTTCGTCGCCGGCGCCCGGCGCGCCCTGGAACTCGCAAAGACGCACGACGTCCGCATCGCAGTCCTGAAGGAAGCCAGCCCCTCCTGCGGCAGCACCCGGATCCACGACGGCGCCTTCACCGGCGGCTTCACGGCCGGCCAGGGCGTCACCACCGCGCTGCTCCGCCAGTCCGGCATAGCCGTCTTCAGCGAGGTCCAGTTTGCCGAGGCGGATGCGCTGTTGAGGTCGTACGAAGGATGAGATCGCCTCCTACCTTCTCGCAGAACCCGAACAAGCGCCGCTGTCTGCGCAGCGCCCCAACTGCACCACGAACAACCTGAATCGCGCCTTTGCTGAGCAGGTCGCGAAAGGCGTGCACAGCGACGAATCGAGCATGGCGTGGTCTGGGGGACCGACGCAGTGCTACGATGGCACAAGCGCGTGAAGGGTAAGGAGTTGAGCCGTGCAGACCTACGACAAGGACATCAATGCTTGGGCAACCGAGCAGGCGCGGTTGCTTCGCGCAGGTCGTTTCGACCTGATTGATGTCGAGCACATTGCAGGCGAGATTGAAGACGTGGGCAAAAGCGAACAACGCGAGTTGGCCAGCCGTATGGCCGTGTTGATGGCTCATCTGCTCAAGTGGGCGCATCAGCCGGACCGTCGGGGAGCGAGCTGGGAAAAAACCATCAAGGCCCAACGAAAGGAAATCAGCTATGCCCTCGACGAATCCCCCAGTCTGACGCCGAAGCTCCGGGAGCCCCGTTGGCTGGACATGGTCTGGGCCCGCGCAGTCGCACAAGCCGTCAATGAAACCGGTCTTGACTGTTTCCCGGACGAATGTCCCTGGGCAATGCAAGACCAGGTCCTGCACGAAGCCTGGCTTCCAGAGTGAGGGGATGCTTTTTCCTCTGAGGCGCGACGGGATGCGGTCCGTGCTGCACAGACCGCGATCTGTACCCACAAGGGGCAGCCAGTCGGTTCTGGATGCTGTCGAGTGGTGACTCGGATGGTGACTCACAAAACACTGAAAGCCCACAAAGTCTTTATCTATGCGGGTTCCAGGCCGATCAGTGGCGGAGGCGGTGTCCGCACAATCGGCGTATCAAGTCGCGTCATAGCATCACATTTTCCCCTTTCCCTGCGGTACTTTAGCCCTTCCACTTGTCTCACACCGCATCAAAACCGCTTGTAAAATCGCACCTCAAATTGTAGATTGTTTGTAGAACGATCGAATGCGAGGTGGATTGTGGGGCGTGGGTTCAAGCTGACCCAATTGCAGGTCGACAG
>JAYRYZ010000012.1:0-143873 GCA_041916775.1 Rhodocyclaceae bacterium
AAGCTGCCGAGCACGTTGAGATCGGTGCAGGCCATATCCACCGTGCTGCCGGCGGGCACCGTGAAACTGCTGCCTGCCGGCACGGTGATCTGCGCGAGCGCAAAGGTCGGCGCAACGGAAAGCGCAGCGAGCGCCAAGGCGCGCTGCAGAACGGGCTTTACCATTTTTTACATTCTCCCTGATGCAGCGAAGCTAACACTGCCGGCATGGAGGTACAAGAGGAACGTGGGTTCGCGCTGCACGAGGCGAGGCTGCGTTCGATGACGCGGGCCCTTCCTGTGGCGATCATGTCGACGCAGATCTGCAACATGCCCCGGCCTTCAGACACAAGGACCGACGGGCCAATATCAGGGCGCGCAAATGGCCTGAGCGGTAATGTTGAAGCTACCGTTTCCCAGATAAACCTTGCAGGTCCATGAGTCAGTTGCAGAGCGATAGCTTTGCATCAGTGAGTAGTCAGAGATGTTGTCGGTATAGCAACCTCCACCGATTGCCGTCGCGCCACCGCCGCAACTTGCAATCACGGTTACCTCGCCGTTTGGTGACGAGAACGGATCGGAGTTTTCGACGACTGTCACCGCACCGATCCCCCCCGTTGGCCCGGTCGGCCCAACAGACCCCGTTGGTCCGGTTGCCCCTGCGGCTCCTGCCGGACCGGTGGGGCCGGTGACGCCGTCCGCACCATTTGTTCCGGCCGGCCCCTGAACGCCCTGCAAGCCTTGAATTCCCTGCGGGCCGGTGTCGCCCGTCGCGCCCGTCGCCCCGGTGGGCCCGGTCGGGCCGATGAGGCTGGTGCCGGAAGGCCAGACGCCCGCGGCCTTGGGGCCGTAGACGGTTGTGCTGGTGTTGTCGAAGTAGAAGTCCCCATCATTGCCGACGCCTGCGGTCGGACCACCTGTGCCGGAGAGCATGCTCGCGCCGGCGGCGCCAGCGGATCCGGTAGGCCCGGTGGGTCCTGTTGGTCCGGTCGGCCCGGCTGGGCCGGTTGCGCCGTCCGTTCCGTCGGCGCCTGCAAGGCCTTGAACGCCCTGTGCTCCAGTGGGTCCGGTGGGCCCTGTCGGGCCGGTCGCACCGGTGGCGCCGGTGAGGCTGCCGCTGCACGGTCCGAGCTGGCCGGTGGCCGCGTCGAAGCAGGTGACCTCCTCCTGCGCGGTGGCGCCGTTGAGGCCGGGAATGCTCACCGTGCCCGAGGCTTCATCGACACGTAAGCGGTCTGTGGTGTTGCCCGAGTTGCGCACCGCGAAGCCACCGCCTGCGGGCGGCTGCGCGATGATGTCGGCGGCCATGTTCACCTGCGGCAGCGCCATGCACAGTGCCAGGAGCAGCCTCGAAGGCATGCCAGGGTTCGAGTTCATTCCTTGGGTTCTCCGGTCAGATATTGAATGCGTTCAAATGCGAATGTTGCGGCGGCGCGACAGGGCGACGAACCCCAGCAGCATCGCCAGTGCGGTCGTGGACCACGCGCCAAGCGTCGGAATATTGGCAATGGCGGCGCCGATACGGACATTGCCGGCGATGGTCGCGTTGCTCTGCACCACCTGTGCGCCGGGGCCGAGACTCACCACCGCAGTGCCGCTGCCGGACGAGACGAGCTGGATCGGCTGTCCTGGCGCACCCAGCAGGGTGAGCGTGCCATTGACGGTGAGGAAGCTACCTTCCGGCAAGACGAAGACGCCACCCGTGCCGGTGAGGGTGAGGTTGTTGAAGACCGAGGTGCCGGCGATGGTGATGGGGCCGGACGAGCACGCATCGTTGAAGGTGACGGTGCTGGAACCCGGGATGAAGGACCCTGCGTTGGACCAGTCACCGCTGACGAGCAGGGTGCCGGAGCCGCCATTGACGCTGCCACCCGCAGCGATATCGACCCCGCTCGCGCCCGCCACCTGGCCGGAGCCGAGTGCGAAGCTGCCGAGCACGTTGAGATCGGTGCAGGCCATATCCACCGTGCTGCCGGCGGGCACCGTGAAACTGCTGCCTGCCGGCACGGTGATCTGCGCGAGCGCAAAGGTCGGCGCAACGGAAAGCACAGCGAGCGCAAAGGCGCGCTGCAGAATGGATTTCACCATTTTTTACATTCTCCCTTGGTCTGTGACGCTAGCACCGGCCGGGCGGTAGAACAAGGGGAATGTCGAAAATAAGTACATCGTCATCGAAAGTGCGGAAATCCGATCACGATCGCCTCATTCCTCGAACTCACGCGCACTGGCCGGCTTTCACCCGGTACGCTTCAGAACTGCTTCACCTCGATGTTCAGCGTCTGGATGCGGTAGGCGATCTGGCGCGGGGTCATGCCGAGGATGCGGGCGGCCTTGGCCTGCACCCAGCCGGCCTGTTCCAGGGCGGCAATGACGCGTTCCTTTTCCGAAAGGTCCGGGTCGTTGACATCGAGCTCACGGGGCGGAGCGATGCTGCTCGGCGGCGGTGCTGCCGGGGGGCGTGCCACGCTGCGCTGGCCGCCGCGGTCGCGTGCGCTGGGGAAGGCGATCAGGTCGGCGTCGATGCAGGTGTTCTCCGACAGCACCGCGGCGCGCTCCAGGCAGTTCTCCAGTTCGCGCACGTTGCCCGGCCAATCGTGGCTGGCCAGGCGTCTGCACGCCATCTCGGTGAGGGTGAGGCGTCGCTTCTGGTCGGCACCGATCTTGCCGAGCAGGTGCCGGGCGATTTCCGGGATGTCCTCGATGCGCTCGCGCAACGGGGGGAGAAACAGCGGCATCACATTGAGGCGGTAAAAGAGGTCCTCGCGGAAGTCGCCCATCTCGACCGCGGTCTCGAGGTCGCGGTGGGTGGCAGCGATGATGCGCACATCCACCTTCATCGTCTTGCTGCCGCCCACGCGCTCGAACTCGCCTTCCTGCAGTACGCGCAGCAGCTTCGCCTGGAAGGCGGGCGAGACCTCGCCGATCTCGTCGAGGAACAGCGTGCCCCCATGGGCCTGTTCGAAGCGGCCCTTGCGCGCCTCCACCGCGCCGGTGAAGGCGCCGCGTTCGTGGCCGAAGAGCTCGGATTCGAGCAGGTTTTCCGGCAGGGCGGCACAGTTCAGCTTGACCAGCGCGTTGCGCGCGCGTGGCGAGTTGTAGTGGATGGCGTTGGCGATGAGCTCCTTGCCGGTGCCGGTCTCGCCGCGGATCAACACGGTGGTGTTCCATTTTGCGACCTGGCGTGCCTGGTCGAAGATGCGGCGCATCGCGGCCGAGCGGCCGACCATGTTCTCGAAGCCGAACTGGTGGCGCACGGTGCGGCGCAGCGAGTCGCGCTCCTCGACCAGACTGGATTTCTCCTGTGCCACCTCCAGCGACAGGCGCAGGCTCTGGCCGATGAGGTTGGCGACCATCTCGACGAACTGGGCGCGCTCGTCGAGCAGGCCGTCCTCGGGTTGATCCGGTTGCACTGCAAGCATGCCCTGGAGGTTGCCACCCACGCGGATGGGCACGGCAATGAAGGGTAGCGTAGGCTCATAGGCGCCGAAGCGGTTGATGAAGCGCGCTTCGTCCGCGACGCGCGCGAGCTTCAGCGTCTGCGGTCGTTCGAGCATCAGGCCGGCGATGCCTTCGCCTAGTTGGTACTGCTCGCCTTCAAGCACCGGGCCTTCCGGGTTGTGCATGGTGTGAACCGTGAGGGCGGTCGAATCCTGACCGACCACCGCGATCAGCCCGCGGCTGAGGCCTGCCTCGTCGCTGAGTACCCGGAGCACGTCGCGCAGGGTCTCATTGAGCGCGAGCGAGCGGCTCAGCACGCGGCTCACTGCATACAGCGCGCCGATCAGCAGGATGTTGAGCTCGTGTGTCCGGCAGTAGCCACTCGTCGGGGGGCAGTCGGCGTTACTCGCATGGAGGGGTCTGGCTTCCATTGGTTGGCCGCTGCGCTCAGATCGGATCGCCATCGATCCGGAACTCCACGATGACCTTGCAGCCGCCGCAAGGACTCTCGGCCAGATCGATGATGCCGCCATGGTCGGCGACGACCTGCTGCGCGCGGGTGAGGCCGGTGCCGATGTGCTTGCCGCCGGCGCCCTTGGTAGTGAAGAAGGGCTCGAAGGCCTTGTGGCGCATGTCCGGTTCGATCCCGGGGCCGCTGTCCATGACGTTGACGATGATGCAGCCATGCGCCACCGAGGTGGTCAGCACCAGCTCGCGCCGTGTCCAGCCCTTGACGTTCATCGCCTCGACGGCGTTGTCCACCAGTGTCTTGAAGAGCATGCGCAGTTGCAGGGCGCGACCGAGCACGTACGGCAGGATGGCGGTCGGCTGCCAGTCGACCACCACCCCGGCGGCCAGCAGCCGCGGTGTGCAGATCTCGAGCACGTCGCGCAGGATCTCGTTGAGGTTGATGTGACTGCGGCTCTCGTGGGGGGTGTGGGGGATGACCTGGCGCAGCGCATCGATGTGGCTGCGCCCTGCCTCCAGAGCCTGCTGCAGGATGCCCGCCTTGGCCGGGTCGCTGCGTCGCAGCAGGCCGGCCGCCGAGGCCATCACGTTCATCGGCTCCTCGAGGCGGAAGATCGCCGCCGAGAGCCCCTCGCGGATCGCGGAGGCGCGCTCCTCTTCAGCCAACACCGCCTGTAGTGCGGCCGTGCGGGCCCGCTCCTGCTCCTCGCGCAGCGAGCTCACATCGGAGATCACCAGCAGCATGCCGTTCTGCCCCGCAGCGCAGAAGTAGCCGTCGGCGCAGTCGCTTTGCATCTCGATCACGGATGCGTTCATCGACAGCCAGCGCGGGCGACCGCCCGGCCCGTCGATGCGGGTCTCGCGATTGACGAGCGGGCCCTGGTGGGTGGCCTGCGCGAGCACCGCCTGCCAGTCCGGGACGATGCTGTCGAGCAATGCGTGTGCCGGCTCCTTCACGCGCATGTCGCTCACCAGCTTCTTGTACTCGTGGTTGTCGAGGATCACCCGCCCGCTCTGGTCCAGCACGGCGAGGGCGAGCGGCGCGGAGTCGATCACCGACTCGATCAGCTTCTTCTGGTTGCGCACGACCCGCTCCAACCGATGCAACTCGGTGATGTCGCGGTGCATGCCGAGAAAATGCGTGGTGGTACCGCTGGCGTCGACCACCGGGGAGATGTTCAGCTCGGCGAGGTACAACTCGCCGTCCTTGCGCCGGTTGAGCAGGGTGCCCGACCACGGGCGCTGTTCCGACAGCTCGCGCCACAGGCCCTTGTAGATCTCGGGCGGCGTGGTGTGGTTGGAGAGGATGGACTCGTTGCGGCCGACGATCTCCTCGGCGGCATAACCCGTGACCCGGGTGAACGCCTCGTTGGCGAAAAGGATGCGCGCCGAGGGGTCGGTGATCGAAATCGCGAGATCCGCCTGGTCCACCGCCTGCCGATAGAGTTCGGGCGGCAGTTCCTTGCGTTGCGAGAGGTGATGCAGCCCTTTGAGCGTGCTGGCGGCTGACATGACGCGGCTCCTGTATGGTCTCTTGACGTATGGAGCAGGTTTCGTGCCGGGCCGCACGGCTGTTGCCTGCGTGGCGCATCACCGGCTGGGCGGGGGAAACGCGACGTGAATCTTGTAGGGTTTGCGACAATTCCCAGGGCTCACATCTGCACCGTGTTGGTGCGTCGACGATGCGGCCCGCTTGCGGCGCGCCCTTTGGCGCATGCGCCGGTCCATGGCACGGCTCATGCAAATGGCAGCGCGTAACACCTTTCGGGTCACGACCATGAGCGAATTCCTGCTGTTGCTGCTATCCACCGCGCTGGTCAATAACGTGGTGCTGATCAAATTCCTGGGCCTGTGCCCGGTGATGGGGGTCTCCAAGAGCGTCGACAGTGCGTTGGGCATGGGGCTCGCGACCACCTTCGTGATCACGCTCGCGGCGGCCGCTTCCTGGATGCTCGAAAACTGGCTGTTGCAACCCCTCGGGCTCGGCTATCTGCGCATCCTCAGCTTCATCCTCGTGATCGCGGCAGTGGTCCAATTCACCGAGATGTTCATCAAGAAATCCAGCCCCGGGCTGTATCAGTCCCTGGGCATCTACCTGCCGTTGATCACCACCAACTGCGCGGTGCTCGGCGTGGCGCTCCTCAATGTGCAACAGGGGTTCAGCCTGTTCAAGAGCCTGCTCTACGGCTTCGGGTCGGCGCTCGGCTTCACCCTGGTGCTGCTGATCTTCGCCGGGCTGCGCGAGCGGGTTGCGTTGGCAAGGGTGCCGGCGGCGTTCGCCGGAGCACCCATCGCATTCGTCACCATTGGGCTGCTTGCGCTCGCCTTCATGGGGTTTTCCGGGCTCAAGGTATAGGAGATCACAGCCATGCTCGCCGCCGTCCTCAGCCTCACCCTGCTCGGCGCCGGCCTCGGCCTGGTGCTGGGTATCGCCAACCGCTTCCTGCGGGTGGAAGGCGATCCGGTCGTGGATGAACTCGTCGCGATGATGCCCGGTTCGAACTGCGGGCAATGCGGCTTCCCCGGTTGTGTCGGCGCCGCCGCCGCGATCGTCGACGGCAGCGCACCGCCCACCTGCTGTCCGCCGGGCGGCAAGGCGCTTGCGAGCGCGATCGCCGCCCGGTTGGGCCTGAGCGTGGATCTGTCGGCGATGAGCGACGAAGGGCCACGCATCGCGGTGGTCGCGGAGGATCTGTGCATCGGCTGCTGCCGCTGCAGCAAGGTCTGCCCGACGGACGCGCTGATCGGTGCCGCCAAACAGATTCACAACGTGCTGCGTGAAGCCTGCACCGGCTGCAGCAGCTGCATCGAGAAGTGCCCCACCGAGGCCTTGTCGATGCAACCGGTGCCGGTGACGCTGCAGCACTGGGTGATGCCGAAACCGCTTGCCGTGTGAGACGACCATGGGATTCATGAACCTCTTCAAGCAACTGCGCCGCAAGGACTGGGGCGTGCATCCGGCGGATCACAAGCGGCCGGCTTCGGAGGCGCCTATCCGTCAGCTGCCGGTGCCGGCGCGGGTGCATCTGTTGCTCGCCCAGCATGTCGGTGCGCCGGCGCGTCCGGTGGTGCTGGTGGGGCAGAAAGTGCGGAAGGGCGAGCTCATCGCCGCGGCGCACGGCAACATCTCGGCGCCTTTGCATGCCTCGACCTCCGGCACGATCAGCGCGATCGGTGAGGTGATCGCACCGCATGCCTCGGGATTGCCCGGCCTGGCAATCTCGATCGACGCGGACGGGGAAGACCGCTGGCTGGACTTCGAGGTGCCGGCGGATCCGTTCGCACTGTCGCCGGATGAGATCGGCAAGCGCGTGGCCGCCGCGGGTGTGGTCGGGCTGGGCGGCGCGACGTTTCCATCCGCGGTCAAGCTCACGTTGGGACGGCGTTCGAAGATCGACACGCTGATCATCAACGGCAGCGAGTGCGAGCCGTATCTGTCCTGCGATGACCGGCTGATGCGCGACTTCGCCACCGAGGTGGTCGCCGGCATTCGCCTGATGCTGATCGCCACCGGCGCGGCCGAGGCGCGGGTCGGCATCGAGGACAACAAGCCCGAGGCGATCGCGGCGATGCGCGAGGCTGCGAACGGCCACGCCGGGGTGCGCATCGTCCCGGTGGGTGCGCGCTACCCGATGGGCTCGGACCGGCAACTCATCGTCGAGCTCACGGGCCGTGAGGTGCCATCGGATGCGCGTGCCGCCGACGTCGGCGTGATCGTGCATAACGTCGGCACTGCGCGCGCGGTGCAGCAGGCGGTGTGCCTGGGGCGCCCGCTGGTGACGCGCCTGTTGACGCTGAACGGCGCGGCGGTGGCGAATCCGGGCAACTACGAAGTGCCGCTGGGCATGATGGTCGATGAACTGATCGAGGCCGCCGGTGGCACTCGCAACGAGATCGCGAAGCAGGTCATGGGCGGGCCGATGATGGGCACCATCCTGCCGCACCTGCGTGTGCCGGTGGTAAAGGGCAGCAGCGGCATCCTGCTGTTCGATGTGTGCGAGGCGGCCGAGGCCGAGCCCGAGGCCTGCATCCGTTGCGGCAGCTGCGTGAAGGCCTGTCCGATGGGCCTCTTGCCACTGGAGATGAGCGCGCGCATCCGCAACGACGAGATGGAGGCCGCCGCCGAGCTCGGCCTCGCCGACTGCATCGCCTGCGGTTGCTGTGCCTACGTGTGCCCGTCGCGCATTCCGCTGGTGCAGTACTTCCACCATGCCAAGGGCGATCTCACCGCGCGTGAGCGCAGCAAGCTGCGTGGCGAGGCCACCAAGAAACTCGCGCAGCAGCGCCAGGCGCGCCTTGAGCGCGAAGCGCGCGAGAAGGCCGAAGCGGCGGCAAAGCGGAAGGCCGAGCGCGAGGCGCAACAGGCCGCCGCGCGCGCCGCCGCAGCCGCCAAGCAAGGAGAAACTGCATGAACAACGGCCCGACTCCGGCGCGCATCGCGTCGCCGCATGCGCATGGCGGCAACACCGTCAGCCGCACCATGCTGCGCGTGCATGTCGCGCTGCTGCCGGCGACGCTGTTCGGCTTCTGGCTGTACGGCTGGCCGTCGTTCTTCATGTGGCTGCTGTGCATCCTGTCCTGCGTCGGGTTCGAGGCGCTGTGCCTGCGGCTGATGGGCAGCCGACGCATCCGTCCCACCCTGTTCGATGGTTCGGCACTGCTCACCGGCTGGCTGCTGGCGATGACGCTGCCGCCGTGGGCGCCCTGGTGGGTGCCCGTGGTGGGGGGCTTCATCGCCATCGTGGTCGCCAAGCAGGTGTTCGGCGGCCTGGGGCAGAACGTGTTCAATCCGGCGATGGTGGCGAGGGTGGCCTTGCTCGTGTCCTTCCCGCTACCACTGACGATGTGGGTGATGCCACTGCCGCTGACGGAGGTGGCCGCGCCGGGCTTCGTCGATGGCCTGCGCATCTTCCTCACCGACCTGGCCCAGCCGGACGGCATCGCCAGCGCATCGCTGCTGGGGCATGCGAAGACGGAGCTGTCGCGCGGTATCGATCTCGTTCAGGCCTTGGCCGCACCGATGTCACCCGGTATGTCATGGCTGGGAATCCGCACCGGCAGCTTCGGCGAATCGGCGGCGCTGCTGATCCTGTGCGGCGGGGTGTACCTGATTCTTACCGGCGTGATCACCTGGCACGCGCCGCTGGCCGTGCTCGCGGGCCTGGCGGTGCCCGCGGCCATCGCACATGCGCTGGATCCTGCGCACCATCTCGGTGCCACTGCGCACCTGCTGTCGGGCGCGGCGATGTTGGGCGCGTTCTTCATCGCGACCGACTACGTGACCTCACCAAACACCGCGGCGGGGCAGATCGTGTTCGGCCTGGGCATCGGCCTCATCACCTGGGTGATCCGCAGCTGGGGCGGCTATCCCGAGGGGATGGCGTTCGCGGTGCTGCTGATGAACGCACTCACGCCGGTGATCGATCGCGTGGTCAAGCCGCGCATCCTCGGGCGGGATCGCAAGGGCAAGGCCTTGAGCCTGCCCGAGACGAGGGAGGCTTGAGATGGCCGCGATCGATCTTGACACCTTGCGCGAGCGCTTCGGCTACCAACCCTTGCTGCTCGGCGCGGTCGCCCTCATCGCGAGTTCGGCGCTGGCCGTCGTCTCATCGGCGACGCATGAGGCGATTGCAGAGGCGGAGGCTGCCGACCTGCGCAGATCGCTGGCGGAGGTGCTGCCGGAGGGGTTCTCGGACAACAACCTGCTGGACGACCGCATCGCGCTGCAGCGTGCGGGCAAGCCGGTGGTGGTGTACCGCGCGCGCAAGGGTGGCGTGGTGAAGGGGGCGGTGTTTGCCGTCGCCGAGCGCGGCTACGCGGCCGACATCCATGTGTTGATGGCGGTGGACGTGGAAGGGCGCGCGCTTGGCGTGCGCGTGCTGAAGCATGCGGAGACGCCGGGTCTGGGCGACAAGATCGAGATTGCACGCCATAACTGGATCCGCAGCTTCGAAGGCCGCTCGCTGGCTGACCCGACGCCGGACAAGTGGGGCGTGAAGAAGGACGGCGGCATCTTCGACCAGTTCGCGGGGGCGACGATCACGCCGCGCGCGGTGGTGAAGGCGGTGAAGGACGGGCTGGGCTTCTTTGCCGAACAGCGCGTCGCGATGCTGGGAGAAGCGTCATGAGCAGTGAATACCGGAATATTGTTCGCGACGGACTGTGGGAGCAGAACGTGGTGTTCTCGCAGATGCTGGCGCTGTGCCCTGCGATGGCCGTCACCACCAGCGGTACGAACGGGCTGGGCATGGGGTTGGCGACCACCGCGGTGCTGGTGACGGCCAATGTGCTGGTGTCGCTGATCCGGCGCACGGTGAGTTCGCAGGTGCGCATCCCGGTGTTCGTGGTGCTCATCGCCAGCTTGGTCACGATCGTGGACATGGTGATCAACGCCTGGCTGCATGAGCTCTACAAGGTGCTTGGCCTCTTCATCGCGCTGATCGTCGTGAACTGCGCCATCCTGGGCCGTGCGGAGTCGTTCGCGGTGAAGAACGGCGTGCTCGCCTCGGCGGTGGATGGTCTGGCGATGGGGCTGGGCTTCACGGGTGCGCTGACGCTGATCGGGCTGGTGCGCGAGTTCTTCGGTGCCGGTACGGTGTTCGCGCAGGCCTCGAACCTGCTCGGCCCGGCCTTCGGCTTCCTCGAGATGCAACTGCCCGGCTACGGTGGCGCGTTGTTGATGATCCTGCCGCCGGGCGGATTCGCAGTGCTGGGCTTCCTGCTCGCCGGCAAGCGCGTGCTCGACAGGCGGCTTGAGGCGCGCGCGGCGCGCCTGCCTTCCGCCGGCGTCGCGGCGGGGTGACCCTGGCAGGTTGAGGTCGCGCAGGAGGCCGACGCCGCGACCCGGGTCTGGCAAATCGGACGGAGAAGGTAGACATGCAGATTGGTGTGGCGTATTCGGAACCAGGTCAGCAGATCTGGCTCAACATCGAGGTGCCCGACGACGCGACGGTGAACGATGGCATCGCGCGGTCCGGAGTGTTGCAGCAGTTCCCGCATATCGACCTCGCGAAGCAGAAGGTCGGCGTGTTCGGCCGGCTGGTGAAGCTCGACGCACCGCTCAAGCCGGGTGACCGCATCGAGATCTACCGCGCCATCATCGCCGACCCAGAGACGGTACCGCGACGTGACACCAGCGACGACGCCTGATGCCGCCCGTGCCGCGCGCATCTGCAGCGGCGGGTAGCGCCTACAGTGTCTTCAGGTACTCCACCAGTGCAGCCTTGTCCTGCGCGGGCAGTTCGATGCCGAACTCGTGGCCTTGGTTGCCGTTACCGCGCAGGCTGGTGTCGTAGCGCGTGCCGGCGCGTTCGGCTTCGCGGCCCTGCGAGATGAAGCCGCCGCGTTCTTTGTGGAGCACGTCATAGCCGCGCCAGAAGATCGGTGGGCGCTGCGCCACGGGCTCGAGCAGGTCGGCGAGGCCAGGCACCGATCCGTTGTGCAGGAACGGGCCGCGCAGCCACACACCGTCGAGGAAGGGGGCGACGTAGCCGACCAGCGGCGTCTCGACGAAACCCTTGCGCCGCAATCCCATTGCATTGAAGGCCCGGTTCGCGGCGATTGCATTGGTGCTGCTCCATGTGGCGAGCCGGCCGCCGTCGGTGCCGACTTCGGCGAGCGGGATGGGCGTGCCGGTGCGCTCGCTCGCGTGGCAGCGTGCGCAGTGCTCGGCGAATGCGGTCGCGCCACGGGCGGCGAGAGTCTGGTCGATCGGCAGGGGGTAGGGCGGGGCGCGCTTGGCGGTCAGGTAGGCCTGCAGCCAGCGCGCCTCCTCCTCGAGCGCAGCGGGGTCGTCCGGCGCCTCGCCGAAGAGGCCGATCGCCGAATCGATCATCACCGACCACACGTCGTGCGAGTCTCCGGCGAGGTTGAGCCGGTGACCCTTCTCCGGCTGGATCTTGCCCAGGTTCCAGATCGGGGGGAAGTCGGTCGGCCCGCTGCTGTCGTCCATCGGCACGCCGAGCAGGAAGTACTTGGGCAGGTTCATCGGGTCGTCACGCCCCGGGCCCCAGTCGGCGAAGTCATGGCGGTAGGTCCAGGCGAACATCGGTGCGCGTGCGAGCAGCGCCTTCTTCGTCATCGGGATGATCAGGTAGCGGTAGGCGAGGCGCTCGAACAGGCCGAGCTCGGTGACCAGCTCGATCTCGCGCATGATGATGTCGGGTTCGAAGCGCGGGTCGTTCGCCGCATCCAGCAGGAAGTGGAAGAAGGCCTCGAGGTTCATGCGGTGCGCGGGGCCGGCCGGGACGAACACCGGGCTTTCGTCGTGCGTCGTGCGGTAGCTCGCGGTGTGGCAGACGGCGCAGTTGTTGCCGACGCGGTCGAAGCCGATCGTTTTCTTCGTGAAGCCGATCGGCAGCTCGCGGCCTTCCTCCCACGACACGCCGAAGGACGCATAGCCGTTCGGGCCGGGCAGTTTTTCCGGGAAGAGGCGCGGCAGCACGTAGAAGATCCAGTAAGGGATGCCGGCCTGCGCCTCGGCGCCGAGCGAACCGTACATGAAGCGTGTGTCTGGGTCGGCATGGACCCACGCGGGCTGGCGCACCTCGCGCAACAGGGTCTGCCACGCGAGCACGCCGAGTGCCGCGCCCAGCACCAGCAGCAGCGCGGCGATCGCGGCCAGGTGGCGCTTCCAGCGGGGTTGCGCGGGTTCAGTCGGTGATGAGTGGGAGGGCATGGCGGCGCGCATCAGAAGGTCTTGAGGAATTCGACCAGGGCGGTCTTGTCGTCCGCTGCCAGCGCGGTGCCGTAGGCTTCGCCCTCATGGCCGTGGTTGGCATTGCCCGGCAGGCTGGTGTCGTAGTCGAAGTGCTGGCGCGCGCCTTCGCTGGGAACATCGCTGACGAAACCCACCTTCACCGGGTCATACACGTCGTAGCCGCGGTAGAAGCGGGCTGGTCGCCCGGATGCGGGTTCGAGCAGGTCGCGCAGCGTCGGCACGGAGCCGTTGTGCAGGTAGGGTGCACGTAGCCACAGGCCATCCAGCGGCATGTTGGCGTAGCCCCAGGTCTTGCGGAAGCGGGTGAAGCGCCAGGGGTAGCCGGCATACAGTGTGCCCTGGTTCACCGCCAACTCGCGGGTGTAGGAGTCGAGCCGGCCGCGGTCGGTGGCGATCGCGGCGATCTGCGTGACATGGCCGACCTTCGTGCCGGAGAAGTTGCGCCCGCTCGCGCCATGGCATTCTGCACAGTACTTCGCATACAGCGGCGCGCCGCGCGCAGCCAGCGTCATGTCGATGGGAAAGGGGTAGGCGGGCGGTTCAAGCCCCAGCAGCCACTCCTCGATGCGGCCGATCGCCGCGGTGTCCAGCGTCGGTGGCGTGGTGCCGGTGCCGAACGCGGCGCTCTTGTTGCGCTCCTCGGTCGCGGTGTTGTTGCCGTCCCAGTGCAGCTGCATCGGCTGGCCGTCGTCGCGGATCTTCTTCGGGCCCTGCAGCCAGATCGAGGGGAAGTCCGAGGTGCCGCGCAATTCCTCCTCCGGCAGCCGGCTCACCGGAATGTTGAACAGCACCTTCGCCGCGTTGAAGGTGTCCACCCGGCCCGGGCCCCAGCGCGCCTGGCGTTCGGTGAAGCTGAAGCGCGTCTTCAGCATCAGCAGGCGCTCGCGCATCAGCGCGATCGCCACCGGGTAGACCACCAGCCGGTCAATGAGGCCGAGGTCCGCGCCGAGGCGCTGGACTTCGAGCACGATGAAGTCGGTGCGGAACTTTTCGTCGCTCGCGCAGCGAAAGAAGAATTCCTGGAAGGCCTGCAGGTCGAGCTGATGCGCGGGCATGCCGGTGTAGATCATCGGCGCCGCATCCGGCGCGCTGCGCACCGTACCGGTGTGGCAGGCGGCGCAGTTGAGGAACACACGGTCGATCCCGAGGTGGCGGCGCTGCGACACGCCGATCGGTAGCGCACGGCCGGCCTCGTAAAGCATGCCGAGCGAGGCGTAGCCCTTGCCGGCCTGGCCGGCCGGGCCAGGCAGATGCTCCGCGCACACCTGCGGCAGTGCCAGCCAGATCCACAGCGGGAAGCCGGATTCGCGTTCGCCGCCGGTCGAGCCGTACATGAAGTGACGGTCGGCCTCCTTGTAGCTCACCGGGATATCGACGCTGAAGCGTCCGACCAGGTGCAACACCAGCGTCGCCGCGATCACCAGCAAGCCCACCAGCCCCACCAGCAGCCAGTAGAGCCAGCGCGGTAGCGACACGCGTGCCGTGAGCGCGCGGTTCATGCGCACCGCCGTGGCGCACCACGTGGTCGTGCCGGCCGCGAGCGGGCGGGCGAGGGGGCGAGCGAGGGGACGAGCGTTCGGGTGGGCTCAGCGTGCGGCATTCGCATTGCATCTCCTTGTGGTGGGCCGCTCAGTGACGGCATTCCGGCAGGGTTTCGTAGTTTCCACCCGAAACGTCGTGCGTCCGCGCGGTCGGTCCCAGCCCCTGGGCGTAGGCATGGAGTGCTGCGTACTCCGCGCTTTCCGGCCATGTGCGCGGATCGAGGCCCAGCGCATGCAGGGCTTGCGGTGGCGGCATCGGCGTCTTGTCGCGCTGGGCGGTTGGCACACGCCACTGGCCGATGCGGTGCCGGATGCGGGGGGCGCAGGCGTCAAGCCGCGTCGCCACGATAGCCTCGGTGCCTGCGAGGAAGTTCGGAGGGTTGTCTTCCGGATGATCGTGGCAGCTGCCGCAATAGTGCGCGAGCAAGCCGCCTGCGCCGCTGACCGGCGCCGGCTCGGCCGTCACCGATGCCGGCGCTGGTGCTTGTGCCGACGGTGCCGCCTCGCCTGCGAGTCGGGCGAGCAGCGCCGGCATGAGCCGCTCGGCCTGGAACGCTGCGTCGTCGGTGAGGGCGTGCGCGAACGCGGGGTCGGTGTCCGCAAGCCTGCCGATTGCGTCGGCGAGCGGATCGATTCCCGTGTGCGCTGTGTCGCGGAGGAGCGGCGCAGCGCGCAGCCGCTCGATGTCGGTTTGCGGAACCTGCGCACCCAGCCCGGCGACAGTGGCATCGATCGCGGCGTCGTCCAGATGGTGCCAGACCGCGCTTGCCTCGCGCAGCTGCAGCGGTTCGAACACCGCGGGGATGTGTGCCAGCGGGGTGCCCGGGGTCTGGGCGTCGGTGCCTGGCGTTTGACCGTGAAGCGGCAGGTCGCGCAGTGGATCGCGGTTGGGAATGTCGGCATTGGGCAGCGCGAGCCCGTTTGGCCAGCGCTGCGCCGCGGTCGCCGCAAACGCCGGGCGCAGCACAGCGCGCAGCTGCGCGGGATAGCCGCGCCCGCGCTCCATTCGGTGCCACAGGCTCGCGGCGAGCAGGGCGCTGCGGCAGGTCTGCACTGCGGCGTCCCGTGCGTCGGCATCCCGTTCACTGGGTGGAGATGGGGGGCGCGGGTGTGCGGCGGGGGCGGCGCAGACCTCCCGCCACAGGCGCTGCCACAGCGCAAGCTGGTTGGCGCGATCGCTGGCGTTGTCGATTGCGCGCGGTACATCCACGCCTCGGTCGGGGCGCACGCCGTGAAAAGCCTGGCGTGCCGGGCCAATCAGCGCGGAGATCGCAGGGTTGGCGCTGGTCTCCTGCCACAGCGGGCGCGAGAAGATCGGTGCCTGGTTCTGGTGGCAGGCGACGCAGATCGCGCGGCGTGCGTACGCCAGCTGCGGCATCTTGCCGGGCAGGTAGTCGCGCACCAGCTGGAACTCGAAGCGGCCGGCGGCAGCGTTGTAGCTGATGACCTCGATCAGGCCGGTGCCTTCGACAAAGCCAAGATAGAGCCGATCGCCCAGCTTGCGTGCGGGGTCGGGCTCGCCCGCGAGCGCGGCGACGATGCGCGGTCGGGCGAAGAAATCCGGGCGCGCGGCGAGACGCTGCAGCGAGCGGCCGATCGGGATCAGCACCGCCTGCACGCAGCGGCCGTCGGGCAGGTCGGGGCAGGCGCCGAGGGCGTCCAGGCGGTCAAGCAGGGCCGAGAACGGCTGGGGCAGGGCGAGCTGCCCGTTTTCGTCGACGAACAAAGTCTCGAACAGCGAGCGACCTGCGGGCGGCAGGTCCGGGCCGGGGTCGAAGGGCGACACCACCCACACCGGGGCGGCGTTCGCGTCGGCGGCGAAAGCACGCCCGCCAAGGCCGGGCAGTGTCAGCAGCAGGATCAGGCCGGCGAGGAACATGGCGCGTCCGCTGAGTCCCGTCACCGCGTCAGCGCACGCTCGCGACCACGCGTTGCTGGGTGCCGCCCCAGCAGTCCTCGAGGCTGGTGCCGGTCTTCATGAAGGCGGGGCCGTCGCGTTCGGCGATCTCCTTGTTGTAGAGCGTGAAGTTGAGTACGAACACGCGGTCCATATAGGCGCGGCCGAGGTAGAAACCGGGGCGCACCATGCGGATCTCGTCACGTACCTTCATGCCGCGGCGGCCGGCGAGGAAGTCGGGCTTCTCCTGGTAGCCGGCGATCTCGTCGGTGAAGGCGTAGTCGATGATGATGGACTCGCGCCGCGCGTCGAGCAGGCTCTGGCCGCAATAGAGTTTGGCGGGGAAGAGCAGCCACGCATCCTTGCCGCCAACCTTGATCTTCTGCGGCTCACCCTCGACCAGGCCGAGCTTCTCGAAGCTCTTGAGGTCTTCGATGCGGTTGCGCAGCACTTTCTCGTCGCGGTAGAACACCTTGCCCTGCCACAGCGTCTCGCCCACCTTGTCCACCGCCACGCCCTTCAGGTGCAGCGCATAGCCGGCGAGTCCGCCGACGATCTCCCCGGCGCGCAACTCGCCACTTTCACCACCGGACAGGATGATCGTGCCTTCGAAGGCGCCGTCGGGAATCGGGCCGGCGGAAAGGCGCGCGTAGATCTGGTCGATGCGCTCCTGGTCCAGCACCGCGAGGTTCTCCGGGGTGATCTTGGCGAGGTCTTCCACCGACAGCGGGTGCTGGTATTCCAGCTGTGCGAAGTCGGGTTTGCCGTGGTAGTCGGACGAATACTTCGCGAACGGGATCTCCGGCGGATCCTCCTTGCCGCAGCCGGCAAGCAGGGTGATCGCGAGGGCGGAAAGCAGGGCAGGAAAAAATGTGTGCCCCAAGGTGTGCTCCAGGGCGGACGGGCGAGCGCGTGGCATGAGCTTCTCCAGTGACGTTTTGCGCCGCGCTCCCCGCCCGCGTGGGGCCGGTAGGGCGGGGATGTCGCGGTACGGTGTCGTTACGCGTTGCGTGGTACGCATCGGTGCGCGTCGCGTCAGAGCGTCGCAAGAAAGGCGATCAGTGCCTTCTTGTCCGCGTCGCTCAGGTCCTCGCCGAAGCGATGGCCCTCGTTCTCGATCTCGGCGGTGCAGTTACTGTAGAACTGGCGCACCAACTCGCGCTGCGTGCGCAGGATCGTGGCGAACTCGGCGGGCGAGGCCAGGGTGTCGTCCACGATCTGCTGCAGGGTGGCGATGCCCGCCTTGTCGAACTTGTCCTTGAGCTTGTCCGGGCTGCGCTTGGCGAGGAAGAGGTCGACCACCAGCGCCTTGTGGTCGAGGCTGGTCATCGCGTTCGCCGGCAGGCCGGCGGGGATGCGGATCTGGCCGCTGCCTGCGATGGGCTTCTCGGTACGTCCGTCCCAGGTGCGCGGGCCCACGTCGAGGATGACGTCATGATCGGTGAGCGTGGCCTTGGGAATGCGCGCCGACGGGTTCAGGAGTTCGTGCATGGACGCCAGATAGAGCTGGTAGCGCCCCTCCACGCTCGGGTCGGTCTCGAAGCAGGGGCTCTGCCGGGCGGCGAGCTTACCATTGGCATCGAGCTCGCGCGGGCGGAAGAAATCGTTGGCGGTGTTGGCCGGCTTGCCGCACAGTTCCGGGCCGATGGCGTTGTTGTGCATGAAGGGCGCCTGCGTCCACAGGTTCAGCAGCGACACGTTGCGCAGGTAGCCGCGCCCGCCGTCGTGCGGCTCGCGGATATTGGGGTCGGGCGCGCGGGCGCGCATCGTGTCCGAACCGTACTCCTGATAGACATGGCCGGCCATGTGGTTGGAATGCAGCGCACGGCACAGGTAGGTGCCGACTTCCGTGATCGGTGTGGATTGATCGTTGCCCAGCCAGTCGGCGCGGAGGCCGTTGGGCGCCAGCGCGTGATAGTCGCGCTCCGCGAACGGCCCGCCGACGCTCTCGGGGATGCTCGAGTGGCAGCTCGCGCAGTTCGCCGCGAACACCCGCTTGCCGCGCGCGACCGCGCCGCTGCCATGCTCGCGCTCCAGGTCGGCGATAAGCGTGTCGCGGGTGTAGGCGGGTGCGCCCGGGTTGGCTGCGCGCCTTTCGATGTCGCGTGCCACATGCAGGTCCGTCGCATTCGATTCGGAGGAGATGAAGAAGGCGAGGATGTCCGGCAGGCGATCCTCGATCGCGCGGAAGTTGGGGCAGTCGCGCCGGCACTGGCCGACGTTGAACGGCGTCTGGCCGAAACCGCGCGCCTGCGGATCGACCTGACGCAGGTCGGTGAGGTGATTCACCCAGCACTGCTCGGCGCAAGAGCCGATGTTGAAGTACACCCGCTGGATGGCCTCGAGCGCGCCGGTGGAGTCTTCGCCACCCTTGAGGATGTGATGCACACCGGGCTGGCCGAGGGTGGTGTCGTCATTGCGGCTGCCGAAATGCCAGCACTTGCCTTCGCGGCCGGGCTCGCACCAGCACACGGCCTCGTTTTTCTCAGTGCCGCAGCTGTCGGTCTTGCGCCACTTCGTGACCTGCTCGCCGGGGAAGATGGGGCGTTGCGCGACGTTGAACAGCGCGTTGATGGTGCCGGGGTTGTTCACGCCGTCATGCGGGATGGCCGAGGTGTCGGTGACGCCCGGGCGCGCATGCGCGAACATCTGCCACTCCAGGCTGGTCTTGGCCATTCCCGAGCCGAGGATCTCGGACATGCGCAGGTACTGGTTGCCCACCAGGCCCTTGATGTTCTCCCACTGCGGCCGCGCCGGGTCGGCGGGCGGGTTGAGCGGGTCGAACGCGATGTGGCAGGAGCCGCAGCTGGTGCCGATCAGAAAGGGGGGCTCCACCGAGGCATCCGCGAGCTTGCTTGCGCGCGCGTCCGAGGGCACGCCGGTGCGCCTGTCCATGCGGCTGGCAAAGCCCTCCCAGGTGCCGGCACGGCCGTTGAGCGCCTTCCATGCCTCGGGGTCGAAGCGCGGGTTGGGGAACTTGCGGATGCCGAGCGCGCCGGTCGAAGTGCCGAAACGCAGGTCACAGGCCGAGTGACGCTGGTCCGTGCCGTTCTTCGCGTGCGGATCGGCGGGGTCCTGCGGTGCGTCGACGAGGCCGCAGGCGGGGTCGACATAGCCGGGCTTGCCGACGTGCGAGAGCAGCACGTCATCCCCCGGGCACCAGTCGAAGCCGTAGGTCTCGTCCCAGTTGCGCGCCGGGCAGTTCGGTTCGCCCGGCTGGCAGCAGGCGGGGTCGTTGATCAGGCCCCAGGCGCGGAAGCGATCCGGCCGCTGGTCGGTGCGCAGCACGCGAAACCAGTCGGGCAGCACCCCGATGCGCTGCTGGAAGGTGTAGGTGTGGAAACGCTCGTTGCCGGCGGTGGCCTTGTACCAGATCAGCCGCCCGACACAGGCAGATTGCGACAGACCTTCACGCGCGCAGGCCTCGTAGTAGGGGGCATCCTGGTCGACGACGCCGCGCACGGGCTGTGCTTGCGCAGGCTGGGCCGCAAGGGCAGGCAGCGTGGAGACGAAGAACAACAATACACCCAGGACCACGCCTGCGAAATGATGCGTTCTCATGCCACTCTCCTGTCGGGGTGCGATCCGGCTACGGTTGCCGCAAAGCTGCATTCGCTGCCACTGTGCTCCGTTTTTTTTGACTCCACCGTGACGCATGTCATCGACACGGAATGCAGCAGTCGCCTTGATTTTTTATAGGCGGGTGTGCGTGCATATGCAAATCAACACTGTGTGATTTGCGCCGACGCCCAGATGCTGGAGCAGGGGGGGCTCTTCATTGTCGTGAACACGACAACGCCGAATCCACTGTGACGCACGGTGAAGTATTTGAAAACAATGGCTTGGCGATGGCATCCATCTTGCTGAAGTTTCGTCCAGACCTCGGGAGATCAGCATGAAAGCCAGCGAAATCCAGGCCCTGCTCGACGAGCCTGCCTGTACCCACAACAAGAAGGAGAAGTCCGGCTGTGCAAAGCCCAAGCCGGGCGCGACCGCAGGTGGTTGCTCCTTCGATGGCGCTCAGATTGCGCTGCTCCCGATCGCGGACGTCGCCCACATCGTGCATGGGCCGATCGCCTGTGCCGGCTCGTCGTGGGACAACCGCGGTACCCGCTCATCAGGCGCCACGCTGTACCGCATCGGCATGACCACCGACCTCTCGGAGACCGACGTGGTAATGGGGCGCGGCGAGAAGCGCCTGTTTCACGCAGTCAAGCAGGCCATCGACAGCTACGCGCCCGCGGCGGTGTTCGTCTACAACACCTGTGTCACCGCGCTTATCGGTGACGACGTCGATGCCGTGTGCAAGGCGGCCACCGCACGCTGGGGTACGCCGGTGGTGCCGGTGGATGCTGCCGGCTTCTACGGCACCAAGAACCTCGGCAATCGCCTCGCCGGTGAGGCGATGTTCAAGCACGTGATCGGCACGCGCGAGCCCGAGCCCGCGCCGCCGCGCGCGGATGGCCTCCCGACCTATGACGTCAACCTCATCGGAGAGTACAACATCGCCGGCGAGTTCTGGTACGTGGCGCCGCTGTTCGACGAACTCGGCCTGCGCATCCTATGCACCCTTTCGGGCGATTCGCGCTTCCATCAGGTTCAGACGATGCATCGCGCGAAGGTGAACATGGTCGTCTGCGCCAAGGCACTGCTCAACGTCGCGCGCAAGCTGGAGGAGAACTACGGTATTCCGTTCTTCGAGGGCAGCTTCTATGGCGTGCAGGACATGTCCCATGCGCTGCGGGAGTTCGCCCGCCTGATCGGCGACCCCGACCTCGCCGCCCGAACCGAGGCCGTCATCGCGCGCGAGGAGGCCCGTTCGCATGCTGCGCTCGAGCCGTGGCGCGAACGCCTGCGCGGCAAGCGCGTGCTGCTTTACACAGGCGGGGTGAAGTCCTGGTCCATCGTCTCGGCGCTGCAGGATCTCGGTCTCAAGGTGGTGGCCACGGGCACCAATAAATCCACCGAGGAGGACAAGGCGCGCATCCGCGAGCTGATGGGCGACGAAACCCGCATGATCACCGACGGCAGCCCAAAGGCGCTGATTGGCGCCTACCGCGAGTATCAGGCCGACATCCTCATCGCCGGCGGCCGCAACCTCTATACCGCCCTGAAGGCGCGCATTCCCTTCCTGGACATCAACCAGGAGCGCGAATTCGCCTACGCCGGTTACACCGGCATGGCGGAGCTCGCCCGCCAGCTCGCGTTGTCGATGAACAGCCCCGTCTGGGAAGCGGTGCGCCGGCCGGCGCCGTGGGACAAGGGCGCCGTGTCTGGGACTGCATTGGCTGCGTGAGGGGGCGGGTTCTTTTCCGCAACCGGGTTGAACGCGACCCGGCGGACCGCTTCTTCGCCGCTACTGCGATGCAGCGCAATCTTCCCCTGATGACGGCGGATCAGAAAGTCCTCGACTGGCCTGGAGCGCTTGAACGCGTGGATGCGCGGCTTTGAGCGGACGGGGTCATCGCGCTGACGACGTATCCGCTACTGAAGCGTTTTGCCAGAACAGGCTCTCCTGCTCCCCCTTCTCGCCAAGCGTCAGCATGGCCGCGACGAGCTCCCGCAGTTCCGTCGGTAGCGACGGGGTTTCAAGTGTTTGGAGCAGGTTACGGTCACGGTCGCTCAACGTGCGGCGGTGGGCGAGTGCGGTGAGATCCTCGGCGCGCATGTGCCAGGGCGCCCACGGCTGGCCGGCGGCTTCCCAGAGGCGGGCGGCTTGCAGCGCGATGGCGATGCCGTCCGGGTCGGGGTCGCAGGCGATGGCGAGCGGGGCGGAGGCGAGCGCTAGCAAGTGGCCCACGGCTTCCAGCCACCAGCCAGGTGGATAGCCTGGCAGCCAGAGCACGGCTTCGTTCGCTGCGCGTGTGGCGGCCGCTTTCTCGAAGGCGCTGCGGTTCTCCACCACGCGCCAGAGGCTGGGCGTTGGCGCGATGTGGGTGACGGCGTGTATCCCCTGTGGTGGCAGGCCGACGAAACCGGGGAGGGCGCCCAGCGTGAGCGCGCCGGCGGGGCCGGACAGCGTGGAATCCGCCGCGATGAGCAGCAGGGGAGCGTGGGCGGCGATGCCGAAGCTGGCGAGGTCGACCGTGTCCGCGAGCCAGCGCCATTCGGTGTCGGTGATCTTCTTGGTGTCGCTGCGGGCGAAGTATGCAAAGTCCCTCCGGGTGGATTGCCCACGGGCGCGGCCCGTGTCGTGCCAGCGCTGCAGGGCGAGGAGCAGTTCCAGGCGCTCCAGTGCGGTCTTGGGGGGCTGAGCGTCCAGCGCGCTGCGGGCGGTGGCGAGCTGTGGCAGCGCGAGTGCGACGTTGCGTGTATCGGCCCATTGGCGTTGCCGGGCATCCGGCTCGGGCAGCGCGAGCGCAGCGCGCAGGGCAACGGGATCGACGAAGCGCAGGCTGTGCGGCTGCCAGTCACGACGCTGCGGGTCGCGACGCTCCTCCACCTCCACCAGGCCCTCGGCGAGCAGGCGCGCGAAGAGCTGCAGCGCGGCGTTGGTGCGCTCGGCCCCGGCGCGCGCGAGGAGGCTGTCGCACCGGATCGGCTTGTCGGGGTCAGCACGGCGTACCCATTCACCGAGCAGTGCGCGCCAGGCGGCGGGCCAGGCATCGATCAGCGGCGCGGGCCGGTCGAATGCGCGGCGCAGACGCTTGCCGCGCAGGCTCGAGCGGGCAGGGTCGGTGAGCCAGGCAGTGGCGAGGCCGTTGGCGTCGGCAGGCAGCCAGTTGACGGGTTCTTGGTTCATGTCTTGGATGGGGGGAGCCGGCACGCGTGCTGCGGCGATCGCGGCCATGTCATGATTTTCGCGGATGCGAGTTGCTCGATTGTACTTTTCCTTCGCGGCGATGGCCCTGCACGCCGCAGGTGACAGCGCCCCTGCGGCTTTGCTTAAATGCGCAACCGATCCGACAGCCCGCGTGTCCCGCCGCAGCCATGCCTACCAGCCCCATCCAGATCCGTCACCTCAGCGATGACAACCGCGTGTTCATCGACATGGCGGATGGGCCGGACAACCCCTGCACTGCTTGCGGCGCGTGCTGTGCCCACTTCCGCGTTTCGTTCTACTGCGGCGAGTTGGACGAGGGCTCGGGCGGCGTGGTGCCGGCCGAGCTTGCGGTGAAGGTCAATGGCGTGATCGCCTGCATGAAGGGCACCGAGTCCGGCGGTGGCCGCTGTGTGGCATTGGAGGGCGACATCGGCAAGGGGGGCGTCCGCTGCTGCATCTACGCCAAACGACCCACACCGTGCCGTGAGTTCCCGGCCTGGCTGGAGGACGGCACGCCGAATCCAGATTGTGAGCGCGCGCGCGAAGTTCGGTTTGCCGCCGTTGTCGAGCGTGAGCACGGTGGAAGTCTGATGGCGCCCAGCCCGTGCCCGCTTACCTGATTGCAATCATCCCTTCTTGGGTATTACACTGATTTCCAGCGTAATACTTGAGCTGAGGCACGAAGATGGCGACGACGCTTACCAGCAAGGGGCAGGTCACGATTCCCAAGCATATCCGCGACGCGCTCGATCTGGGGCCCGGGGTGGTCGTCGATTTCGCGGTCAATGACAACGGCGATGTGGTGATCCGCAAATCCCTTGCGCGCAGGGCGGAGGGCATTGACCGATTCGAAGCTGCGCGTGGACGGGCGGATCTGAAATGGCGCACCGACGCGTTGATGGCGCTGTTGCGTGATGATGACTGATGTTGCTGGTCGATACCAATGTCCTGATCGACGTTCTGGTGGACGACCCGGATTGGGCGGATTGGTCAATCGCCCAACTGCGCGCCCAAGCCCGTGTGCATCGTCTCCTCATCAACCCGATCATCTTTGCAGAGCTGTCGCTGACGTTCACCAGCGTCGAGACGCTGGATGCCGTGGTCAGCGATCTTGGCCTTCATCTTGAAGAGATTCCTCGTCCCGCGCTGTTTCTCGCGGGCAAGGCCTTTGCCCGATATCGGCACTTGGGTGGCCGGAAGCACAACGTGCTTGCCGACTTCTTCATCGGCGCGCACGCGGCAGTATCGGATTACCCGATCCTCACGCGCGACGTGCGGCGCTACCGGAACTACTTTTCCACGGTACGACTGATTGCACCGCCGCAGGCCTGACGCGCGTTTGCGAGGGCGCGCTCCGAAACGGCGGGCGAGGGGTGAATGGCTGCGCCACGCGACGTTCACGTTAAACTCCCGGCCTTCGCAAACCGTTCGATCCCAACATGGCCGCACAACGCATCCTCACCGGCATCAAGCCTTCCGGCACGCCCCATCTCGGCAACTATGCGGGCGCGATCCGCCCGGCAGTGGAGGCGAGTCTGCGCTCGGAGGCCGAGAGCTTCTACTTCCTGGCCGACTACCACGCGCTGATCAGCACGACCGACCCGCTGCGGGTGCAGCGCTCCACGCTCGAAATCGCGGCGAGCTGGCTCGCGGCAGGGCTGGATGCGGACAAGGTGTGGTTCTACCGCCAATCGGACATTCCCGAGATTCCCGAGCTCACCTGGCTGCTCAGCTGCATTGCCGGCAAGGGCCTGCTCAACCGCGCCCACGCGTACAAAGCAGCGGTGGATCGCAACACTGCCGAAGGCGAGGATCCCGATGCCGGCGTCAACATGGGGCTCTTCATGTACCCGGTGCTGATGGCGGCCGACATCCTGATGTTCAAGGCGCACTCGGTACCGGTGGGGCGCGACCAGATTCAGCACATCGAGATGGCGCGCGACATCGGGGCGCGCTTCAACCATCTCTACGGCGAGCACTTCGTGCTGCCCGAGGCGGCCATCGACGAGGCGGTGGCGACGCTGCCCGGGCTCGACGGGCGCAAGATGAGCAAGTCCTACGATAACGTGATCCCGCTGTTTGCCCCGGCTGCGGAGCTCAGGAAGCTGGTGTTCTCCATCGTGACCGACTCGCGCATGCCCGGCGAACCCAAGGATACCGAGGGCTCTGCGCTGTTCCAGCTCTACCAGGCATTTGCCCGCGCGGAGGAGACGGAGGCGATGCGCGCGGCGTTTGCAGCCGGCATCTCGTGGGGCGAGGCCAAGCAGGCGGTGTTCGAGACCATAGACCGGACGGTGGCGCCGATGCGGGAACGCTACGAGGCGCTCATCGCCGAGCCCGCACTGATCGAGGAGAAGCTGCTCGCCGGCGCGGCCAAGGCGCGCGCGATCGCGACCCCCTTCATCGCCGAGCTGCGCCAGGCGGTGGGCCTGCGCCGGCTCGACAGCCTCGCCGTGCCTGCACGCGAGGCGGCCGCGAAGGCCGTGGCGCTACCGCAGTTCAAGCAATACCGCGAGGCCGACGGCCAGTTCTATTTCAAGCTGGTGGATGGCCATGGGCACCTGCTGCTGCAGAGCCGCGGCTTTGCCTCGCCGCGCGAGGCCGGTCAGTCGGTGGCGCGGATCAAGCAGGACGGGGACTACGCCGATGTCGCGACGCTGGCAGAGGGTGTCACGCCCGCGCGCCTGAGCGAGGCGCTCGCGGCGTTCGCGGAGACCTGACCCCGGCCTTGTCGCCTTTGCTACATCCATCCAACAACACAAGTCATTGTTTTTAATTGATTGATGTGTTGGCGCGTTCCTTGCTGAGGAAAGTCCGAACCCACTCGGACGACGCGCAAATGGCCGAAATCATCCAATCCAAGAAAGCCCTGGCGGTGAATCCGCTGAAGGTGAGCCAGCCCGTCGGGGCATCGCTGGCCTTTCTCGGGCTGGCACGGAGCCTGCCGCTGATGCATGGCTCGCAGGGCTGCACCGCGTTCGGCAAGGTGTTCTTCGTGCGCCACTTCCGCGAGCCGATCCCGTTGCAGACCACGGCGATGGATCAGGTGTCGTCCATCATGGGGGCCGACGAGAACATCGTCGAGGCGCTGCGGACGCTGTCGGACAAGAGCAAGCCGGACATCATCGGGCTGGTGACGACCGGGCTGTCCGAGACGCAGGGTACGGACATCAAGCGCGCCGTGAAGGACTTTCGCACTGCGTATCCGGAGTTCGCGCATGTCTCGGTGGTGCCGGTGAACACGCCGGACTTCCTGGGCTGCCTCGAAAGCGGCCACGCGCTGGCGGTCGAAGCGCTGATCGAGACGCTGGTGCCGGAAACGCAGTGCGCCGGACGGCGCCCCAAGCAGGTGAATGTGCTGGCCTCCGCCATGCTCACACCGGGCGATATCGAGGCGATCCGTGAGTGGATCGAGGATTTCGGCCTGCGCGCGGTCGTCCTGCCGGATATCGGCGATTCGCTCGACGGACATCTCATCGAGGCCGAAACCTCGTCGCTCACGCTGGGTGGCACGCCGCGCTCGGAGATCACGATCATGGGTGAATCGGCGGCGACGCTGGTGATCGGCCCGTCGCTGGCGAAGGCGGCCAAGCTCCTCAACGCGCGCACCGGCGTGCCGGACTATCGCTTCGACGGCCTCATGGGGCTGGGGGACTGCGATGACTTCACGATGGCGCTCGCCGAGATCTCGGGGCGCCCTGTTCCCGGCAAGATCGAGCGCCACCGCGCCCAGTTGCAGGACGCGATGGTCGATTGCCACTTCATGCTCGGCTTCGCGCGCATCGCCGTCGCGGCCGATCCGGACCTCCTCGGCATGCAGGTGCGCTTTCTCACCGGCATGGGCGCGGAGGTCGTCGCCGCCGTTGCGCCCCACAAGCACGAGAGCCTCGCCGGGCTACCAATCGCGCAGGTCATCATCGGCGACCTGGAAGATCTCGAGAAAGCCGCGCGTGCCGGCGGCGGGCAGTTCGTCCTTGCCAATTCCCATGCCGTGGAGACGGCCCGGCGACTCGGCGTGCCGCTGATGCGCTGCGGCTTTCCGCAATACGACCTCGTGGGCGGCTATGCCCGTACCTGGGTGGGTTACCGCGGCACGCGGCAAGCCCTGTTCGACCTCGCCAACCTCATGCTGGGACAACACCATGAACTCGAACCCTATCGATCCATCTACCGGGCCGAAGAGCACAGCGCCGAGTGGCGGGTCGTCGCGCCGGCTGAAGCTGGTGTGGTCCATTAAGCAGGCGCCGACCGACGTGATCAAGGTGGCTTTCGCCTCGAGCGACCAGACGCGCGTGGATCAGCACTTCGGTGCCGCCGAGGGCTTCGCCGTGTATGAGGTGACGCCGGGCAAGGCGACGCTCGTCGGGGTTGCGGAGTTTCCCGAGGAGGCGATGGACGGCAACGAGGACAAGCTCGGCGCCAAGATCGATTTCCTCGAAGGCTGCGCCGCCGTGTATGTCATGGCGATCGGCGCCTCGGCGATCAAGAAGCTGCTCGCCAAGGGTGTGCAGCCGGTTCGCGTTGCCGAAGTTGACACGATCTACGACCTGCTCGCCGAGGTGTCGCGCGCGATGGGCGAGGGCGGCGTGGCCTGGGTCGATCGTGCCCTGGCGGCCCAGCGCAAGGCGGCCGAAGGCGACCGCTTCGCCGACATGGAAGAAGAGGGCTGGCAGGGATGAACGCCAGCGTGGTCGAGCATCATGGTGTCGTCTACCGCATCGCATCCGGCAAGGCCGTGATCGCGATGGAGACCGGCGGCTGCGCCAGCTGCGGCCATGGCGGCCAGTGCGGCATCGGCAAGCTCGCTGCGGGCCGTCCGGCGACCCTGCTCACCCTGCCGGCAGACGCTTCGCTCAAGGCCGGCGACACGGTGACGATCGCGCTGCCGGTGCAGCGCCTGAACCTTGCCGCATTGCTCGGATATCTGTTTCCCGCCCTGGCGATGATCTTCGGCGCCTGGCTGGGGCT
The DNA here is from genome assembly GCA_041916775.1 of Rhodocyclaceae bacterium. Lineage (GTDB taxonomy): Bacteria > Pseudomonadota > Gammaproteobacteria > Burkholderiales > Rhodocyclaceae > UBA2357. The sequence goes on from JAYRYZ010000012.1 coordinate 27,773, forward strand.
CACCTTCGCCGGCGGCGATGTGGCCACAGCGCTGGGCGCGGTTGGCGGATTCATTGCTGCGCTCATCATCGCCCGCGTCGTCACCGCACTCGCCCCGGGACTGATGCTGGTGCCGCGGCTGATCCCCGTTTCACGTAACTCGACCTCAACCCAGCAGGAGCCCTGAAATGTCCGAAGCCGTCGCCGCCGACCCCATCATGCAAACCGATTTCGTCAAGGAGATGGCGCGCCAGATGCGTGCGCTCGATACCTATGGCACCTATCAGGGCTGGAGCGTCGAGAAGATCCTCGACCCCTATGTGCTGACCAAGGAGCGCAAGGCCACGATCCCCCTCGTGGGGGACCCCGACGAGGAAACCCTGGCCCGCGTGAAGGCCTTCTATAACGCCATCGCGGTGCTCATCGAGAAGGAATGCAAGCTGCTCGCCGTGCCGCTGGTACACCTCACCCACGAGGGCTTCGGCCGGGCGCTGATCACCGTCGGCAAGCTCGTCGCGGTCGACCGCACGCTGCGCGACGTGCATCGCTTCGGCTTTGCGAGCCTCTCCAAGATGAAGGACGAGGCGGACAAGATCCTCTGTATCGCGATCGAGCGCATCGGGCAGTACCCCGACGTCGCCGGCATGTGACGGGAGCGGCACGATGAATGACCAAGAGATCGCAGCACTCGACAAGGAAGTGAAGAAGTTGAAGCGCGTCGCCTCCGAGTGGGCCTCGCAGATGCACGACCTCGTCGAGGACCGCCTGCCGGCGGCGTACCAGGAGATTCCGGGTATCGCCCAATCCACCTTCGATGCGTGCAAGGCCTGGGCCGACGCGAGCGCCCGGCTCGCCGCGGCGCAGAAGGGCCAGCCCGCCTGAGCATGGAGCCTGTGCCCGATGCCGTGCTCGGCGCGGCCATCTGCGACGCGCTGCGCCAGCAGGTCGAGAAGCTGGGCTTGTCCATCGGCGACGAGCCGGTGTGGGCCGAGCTGAGCTTCGAAACGAAAGTAGACCCCTTCTCGCGGGAGACCAGCCTGATCGGCACCTGGAAAGGCGCCCGCGCCGGCAGCGTCACGCTGTTTCCGGACGGGCGCGTGTTCGCCGAGTATCAGGTGCTGCAGCCGCACCCCGAAATGCCGGGGCACTACGTGGAGTCCGCCCAGGTGTGGGGGCCGCCGTCGAGCTTGCGTGGCGAGCCGGTCATCGGCGCATTCGCTGCGTCCTGAACCCGGGGCCGCGCCTGCGAGCGGCGCGCGGGGCGATTGTCGGAAAGACCGGATTGTCGTAAAGGCTACATCTAAATGCGCTACAACAATTCAATGAATTCAGTGGCTTGTTGAGATCTTGCGGATGGCACAGGGTTTGCAATGAGTGATGCATCAACCCCTCGGAGAACCGCCATGATCAATCTCACTCCCGCAGCACTCAAAGCCGTACAACGCTTCATCCGTGGCTCCGAGAGCCCCGTCGCCGGGTTGCGCCTGGTGGTCTCGGGCGGCGGCTGTTCCGGTCTGCAGTACGGCATGAAGCTCGAAGAGACCAAGGCCGAAGACGACTGGGAGTTCGATGTCGAAGGCGTCAAGCTGCTGGTCGATCCGATGACCTACCCGATGATCGACAACGTCACCGTCGACTTCATCGACACGCTGACCCACACCGGCTTCAAGTTCGACAACCCCAACGCCGCGTCGCAGTGCTCCTGCGGTTCGTCGTTCTCTGTCTGAGGAGCGGTCGCCATGTGGGACTACTCGGAAAAGGTTCGCGAACACTTCTTCAACCCGCGCAACTCCGGCCCGCTGGAAGAGGCAAACGGCATCGGCGACGTGGGATCCATCCAGTGCGGTGACGCGCTGCGCCTGATGCTGAAGGTGGAGCCGGAGACGGAGGTGATCCTCGACGCGCACTTCCAGACCTTCGGCTGTGGCTCGGCGATCGCGTCATCGTCGGCGCTCACCGAGATCGTCAAGGGCATGACGCTGGACGAGGCGCTGAAGGTCTCCAACCAGGACATCGCCGACTTCCTCGACGGCCTGCCGCCGGAAAAGATGCACTGCTCGGTGATGGGGCGCGAGGCGCTGCAGGCCGCGATCGCCAACTACCGCGGCGAGGTATGGTCGGACGACCACGAAGAGGGCGCACTGATCTGCAAGTGCTTCGCCATCGACGCGGTCATGATCGAGGACGTGGTCAAGGCCAACGACCTCAACACCGTCGAGGAGGTGACCTTCTACACCAAGGCCGGCGGTGGCTGCGCTGCGTGCCATGAAGGCATCGAGGAGATTCTTGCGCGCATCAAGGCGGAGCGCGCCGGCCCCGGCGAGGTGTCGCCCCCGCCCGCCTGTCCCGCCACCCCGGAAGCACCCAAGCCGCCCGCAAAGAAGCTCTCGATCGTCGAGAAGATCAAGAAGATCGAGGAAGTGCTCGAAGCGGTGCGGCCGATGCTGCAGCGCGACCATGGCGATGTGGAGCTGGCCGACGTGCAGGGCAAGAAGATCTATGTGCACCTCAAGGGCGCCTGCTCCGGCTGCATGATGGAAGCAGCCACGCTGGGCGGCATCCAGCAGAAGATGATCGAGGCGCTGGGCGAACTCGTGCAGGTGCTGCCCGCATCGCACATGCCCGTGGAAGCCTGACGACTTCCGCCTCCCCCGGCAGGCCAGGGGGAGGCCGGGAGGGGAAGGGTCGCCGCGCCCACACACCACCAACCCCGACAGAGAACATACAGAGGACCGCGCCATGGACCCGATCTACCTGGACAACAACGCCACCACCCGCTGCGATCCGGCGGTGGTGCACGCCATGCTTCCGTTCTTCACCGAGCACTTCGGCAACGCCTCTTCCATCCATGCCTTCGGCAGCGAGGTCGGCAAGGCGCTGAAGAAGGCGCGCGGCCAGGTGCAGGCCCTGCTGGGCGCCGAGCACGACTCCGAGATCATCTTCACCTCCTGCGGCACCGAGTCCGACTCCACCGCCATCCTCTCCGCGCTCAAGGCCCAGCCCGAGCGCAACACGGTGATCACCACCAACGTCGAGCACCCGGCCATCCTCACGCTGTGCGAGTGGCTGGAGAAGGAGGGTTATATCGTCCATAAGCTCAAGGTGGACAAGAAGGGCCGCATCGACATCGACGAGTACAAGTCGCTGCTGCACGACCGCGTCGCCGTCGTGTCGGTGATGTGGGCCAACAACGAGACCGGCACCATCTTCCCGGTCGAGGAGATGGCCGCGCTCGCCTCGGCGAAGGGCATCATGTTCCACACCGACGCGGTGCAGGCCGTCGGCAAGATCCCCATCGACCTCAAGAACACCAAGATCGACATGCTCTCGCTCTCCGGCCACAAGCTGCACGCGCCCAAGGGCATCGGCGTGCTCTACCTGCGCCGTGGCTGCCGCTTCCGCCCCCTGCTGCGCGGTGGCCATCAGGAGCGCGGCCGGCGCGCCGGCACCGAGAACTCCGCGTCCATCGTCGGCCTCGGCATGGCCTGCGAGCTCGCCCAACAGCACATGGAGGCCGAGAACACCGTCGTCAAGCGCCTGCGCGACAAGCTGGAGCAGGGCATCCTCAGCCAGATCACCCACTGCTTCGCCACCGGTGACACCGGCAACCGCCTGCCCAACACCAGCAACATCGCCTTCGAGTACATCGAGGGCGAGGCCATCCTGCTGCTGTTGAACAAGCTCGGCATCGCCGCCAGCTCGGGCTCCGCGTGCACCTCGGGCTCGCTCGAGCCCTCGCACGTGATGCGCGCGATGGGCATCCCCTACACCGCCGCGCACGGCACCATCCGCTTCTCGCTGTCGCGCTGGAACACCGAGGCCGAGGTGGACCGCGTCATCGCCGCGGTGCCGCCCATCGTCAAGCAACTGCGCCAGCTCTCGCCCTACTGGAAGGGTGACGGCCCGGCGGAAGCCAAGGAAGCGACGTTCGCGCCGACGTATGCGTGAGCGCTGGAGTTGATGTGACGCCGTGCAGCGCGCTACCCTTGGTGCCCGATGGAGCAGGCGGGATTGATGGGAGCGCGCACTCATGATGCAACTGGATCAAAAGGTTTCACTCGTCACCGGGGCGGCGCGCGGCATCGGTCAGGCGATCGCGCGGGCGATGGTTGCAGCGGGTGCGGCGGTGTACCTCAGCGACATCGACGAGATCGGCGTGGCCGCCGCCGCCGAGTCGCTGGGCATGCCGTGGCTGCCGCTCGATGTACGCGACGAGGCGCAGTGGCAGGCGGCTGTCGCGCGCATCCTGGCCGAACGTGGGGCGCTCCATGTGCTGGTGAATAACGCGGGCATTACCGGCCTGGAGGAGGGTGCCTGCCACAACCCGGAGGCGTCCTCGCTGGACGAGTGGCGGCGGGTGCATGCCACCAATCTGGACGGCGTGTTTCTGGGCTGCAAGCATGGCATCCGGGCGATGCGACGCAACCCGTCGGGGCAGTCCGGCGCAATCATCAACATCTCCTCGCGCTCCGGCATCGTCGGCATCCCTGCTGCGGCCGCGTATGCGTCCAGCAAGGCGGCAGTGCGCAACCATACCAAGACAGTCGCGCTCTACTGCGCCGAGCAGCAACTGCCGGTGCGATGCAACAGCATCCACCCGGCGGCCATACTGACCCCGATGTGGGACCCGGTACTGGGCAGCGGCCCCGAACGTGAGGCGAACATGCGCGCGATGGTCTCGGACACCCCGCTGCGTCGCTTCGGTACTCCAGATGAGGTGGCGGAGTTGGCGGTGTTCCTCGCAAGCGACGCGGCCTCCTACATCACGGGCGGTGAGTTTCACGTGGATGGTGGCATCCTGGCCGGTTCCGCAGCCGTGCCCGGGTAGTGAGGCTGGTCAGGTCCGCCGGGCGCGGGCGTGTTTCGACGCCGTATCCTCGAGCATGTCTTGTCGCCCGCCGACCCTGTCGCGGTGGCCCATCTCGACCAGGCTCGCGCGCGCGGGCACGCCGTACTTCTTCTCTATGCGCCTGGCGAGGAGCTGGGGCGCTTCACAACCCGGTCTTGATCAACCGCGAAAGGATGGCCTGAACGTTGCGGATGAGCTGGTCGCGGTTGAGGTCCGGGTTGCGGATTGCGCGGATGATCATGCCGTCGAACAGCGTCGCCACGGTCTCGACCAGGCCTTCCAGCGTGGCGGGATCGTCGTCATGGCCGGCGGCCAGGCGGCTGGCGCGAAGCGTCTGGGTCAGGCTGTTGCGACATGCCAGGTCCGCATCGCCGACGATCTCGGCGATGCGAGGGTTTCGTGCGGCCTCGGCGACGATCTCCAGTTTGAGCGTGGCGCTGACGGGTTCCAGTTGCTGCGAGACGCCTTCCACGACGTGATCGATCATCGCCCGGTGGATGTCCGGTGCCGCGCGTAGCCGCGCTGTCAGCGTCAGCAGGTTCTCGAGGTCCCGCGCGACGATCGCGGCGATGATCGATTCCTTGTTGTCGAAGTAGTGATAGATGTGCCCGGCGCTCATCCCGGCCGCCCTGGAGATCCGGGCAATGCTCGCACCATGAAAGCCATGTTCGCGGAAGCACTGCGCGGCGGCACAGAGGATCTGCTGGCGGCGTGCTTCGGCGCGGGTGTGGTCTGGGGCGGCCGGTGGCGTGGACATGCTGCTGGGCTCCTGCTGTGCGTCGATTCGTCATGCATTCATTGTTGCGTTGCGCAAAAGCCTAACATAGAATGAGCGTTCAATCTAGAATGATCATTCCAGCGACTCTCCGCCAGCCGTCGCCCACGAGGCAGCGGTGCGAGGTCCTTGCCACAGAGAGGCTACCCGATGCGCACTCGACGCCACCCCATGCTCGTCCCTGCTGCCCTGTTGATGGGGCTTTCGCTGCTTGCCGGATGCGATGCCGGCAGCAAGCCTGCTGCACCTCAGGCGAGCGCAGCACCCCAGGCTCCGGCCGTCACCGTGGTCAGCGTCAAGGCGGAGCCGGTCGAGGTGATGGCGGAACTCCCGGGGCGTACGGCAGCCTCCGTCATCGCCGAGCTTCGCCCGCAAGTCGGCGGCATCGTCCAGCAGCGCGCCTTCGTCGAGGGGAGCACGGTGAAGGCGGGGCAGGTGCTGTACCGCATCGATCCGGCTACTTATCAGGCTGCATTCGATAGCGCCAAGGCGAGCCTCGCACGTGCCGAGGCCAACCTGCAGTCGGTGCGCCTGAAGGCCGATCGTTATGCCGGGCTGGTGAAGATCGAGGCGGTGAGCAAGCAGGACAACGACGAGGCGCAGGCGGCACTGAAGCAGGCCCAGGCTGATGTACTGGCGGCGAAGGCGGCGGTCGACAAGGCGCGCATCGACCTCGATCACACACTGGTGAAGTCGCCGATTGCCGGCCGGATCGGCCGCTCCGCCGTGACCCAGGGCGCGCTGGTGACTGCGAACCAGGCCGCTGCGCTTGCGACGGTGCAGCAACTGGACCCGATCTATGTCGACCTCACCCAGTCCAGTACCGAGATGCTGCGGCTACGTCGTGAGCTTCAGAGTGGCAGGCTGCAGCGTGCAGAGGATGCCCGGGTGCCGGTGCGGCTGCTGCTTGAGGACGGCAGTGAGTATGCCGCCGAGGGTACGCTGGCGTTCTCCGAGGTGACTGTGGATGAGGCTACCGGCAGCGTCACGCTGCGCGCGAGTTTCCCGAACCCCGAGGGGGAACTGCTGCCCGGCATGTATGTGCGTGCGCGCCTGCCGCAGGGGCAGCGTGCCGACGCGGTTCTGGTGCCGCACAAGGCGCTGACGCGGGATCCGCGCGGCAACGCGCTGGTGATGGTCGTCGATGGTGACGGCAAGGTGGAAGCGCGGACGGTGCAGGTTGCGCAGTCGCGTGGCGACCAGTGGGTGGTCGTGGGCGGTTTGCAGGGAGGCGAGCGCATCATCATCGAGGGCCTGCAGCGTGCGCGACCCGGCACGCAGGTGCAGGCGCAGGACGTGGCGGCTGCACCCGCTGCCGCGGCGAAGTGAGGGGCTGATCCATGGCACGCTTCTTCATCGACCGGCCCATCTTCGCCTGGGTCATCGCCATCGTCATCATGCTCGCCGGCCTGCTCTCCATCCGCGAGCTGCCGGTGTCGCAGTATCCGTCCATCGCGCCGCCGGCGATCGTCATCAACGCGCGCTATCCTGGCGCCTCGGCAAAGGCCATCGAGGACTCGGTGACCCAGGTCGTGGAGCAGAAGCTCACCGGGCTGGACGGTCTGCTGTACATGAACTCGGCGAGCGACTCCTACGGCAACGCCTCGATCACCCTGACCTTCAGCGCCGACACCGATCCGGACATCGCCCAGGTGCAGGTGCAGAACAAGATCCAGACCGCGTTACCGCTCCTGCCGCAGGCGGTGCAGCAGCAGGGGGTGACGGTCGCAAAGTCGGCACGCAATTTCCTGATGGTAGTCGGCTTCGTATCCGAGGATGGCAGCCAGGAAGGCACCGATCTGGCTGACTTCCTGGTGTCATCCGTGCAGGATCCGCTGTCGCGTGTCGATGGTGTCGGCGAAGTGCAGGTGTTCGGCGCGCAGTATGCGATGCGAGTCTGGCTGGATCCGGCGAAGCTCACCAACTACAAGCTCGTACCGGGCGATGTGCGTCAGGCCTTGTTGGCGCAGAATGCGCAGGTTTCAGCGGGTCAGCTGGGTGGTACACCGGCGGTGCCGGGCCAGGGTTTCACTGCCACGATCACCGCGCAGAGCCGTCTGCAAACGGTCGAGGAGTTCGAGAACATCCTGCTGCGCAGCAGCGCGGACGGCGGCGAGGTGCGCATCCGCGACGTCGCCCGGGTGGAGATCGGCGCGGAGAACTATGGCACCGTCGCGCGCTTCAATGGCCAGCCCGCAGCCGGGGTGGGCATCCGCCTCGCCAGTGGCGCGAATGCGCTCGACACCGCCACCGCGGTGCGCGCCCGCCTCGACGAGATGCAGCGCTATTTCCCGGCTGGTGTGAAGTATGTGGTGCCGTACGACACCACGCCCTTCGTGAAACTCTCCATCGAGTCGGTGGTGATGACGCTGATCGAGGCGGTGATCCTCGTCTTCCTGGTGATGTACCTCTTCCTGCAGAACCTGCGTGCGACGCTGATCCCGACGCTGGCGATTCCGGTGGTGCTGCTCGGCACCTTCGGGCTGATGGCGGCGTTCGGCTTCACGATCAATACGCTGACGATGTTCGGCATGGTGCTCGCGATCGGCCTGCTCGTGGATGACGCGATCGTCGTGGTCGAGAACGTCGAGCGGGTGATGACCGAGGAAGGCCTGCCACCGCGCGAGGCCACCAAGCGTTCCATGGACCAGATCACCGGTGCGCTGGTTGGCATCGGCCTGGTGCTGTCCGCGGTGTTCGTGCCGATGGCCTTCTTCGGCGGCTCCACCGGCGTGATCTACCGCCAGTTCTCGATCACCATCGTCGCGGCGATGGCGCTTTCGGTGTTGGTGGCCATCGTGTTCACCCCGGCGATGTGCGCGACCATTCTGAAGCCGGTCGCGAAGGGGCACGAACATGGCGAGGGCGGGCTGTTCGGCCGCTTCTTCCACTGGTTCAACCTCAAGTTCGAGAACGGCACGCGCCGCTACGAACGCTCGGTGGGGGGCATCCTCGGGCGCAGTCTGCGCTTCATGGCGATCTACATCGCGATCGTCGCGGTGCTGGGCGTGCTGTTCGTGCGCATGCCGACCTCCTTCCTGCCCGACGAGGACCAGGGCGTCATGTTCAACCAGGTGATGCTGCCGGCCGGTGCCACCCAGGAGCGCACCCTGGAGGTGCTGAAGAAGGTCGAGCAGCACTACCTGGAGAACGAGAAGGACACGGTGCGCGCGCTCTTCACCGTGGCCGGTTTCAGCTTCGGCGGGAGCGGCCAGAACATGGGCATCGGCTTCGTCAACCTGCGCGACTGGGACGAGCGCAAGGCGCCGGGCATGGATGTGAAGTCCGTCGCGGGCCGCGCGATGGGCGCGTTCTCACAGATCCGCGAGGCGATGGTGTTCGCCTTCGTGCCGCCGGCGGTGATCGAACTCGGCACCTCGGGCGGCTTCACGATGCAACTGCAGGATCGTTCCGGCCTTGGTCACGACGCGCTGCTCGCCGCGCGCAACCAGTTCCTCGGCATGGCGGCGCAGGACAAGCGCCTCGTCGGCGTGCGCCCCAACGGCCAGGAGGACATGGCCGAGCTCAAGCTCGACATCGACCACGCCAAGGCAGGTGCGCTCGGCGTGAGCGTCTCCGATATCAACGACACGCTGTCGACCGCCTGGGGCGGTAGCTATGTCAATGACTTCCTCGACCGCGGCCGGATCAAGAAGGTGTATCTGCAGGGTGACGCGCCCGCGCGCATGACCCAGGAGGACCTCGACAAATGGTACGTGCGCAACAAGTCGGGTGAGATGGTGCCGTTTTCGGCCTTCGCCAAGGCGTCATGGACCTACGGCTCGCCACGGCTCGAACGCTTCAACGGCCAGCCGTCGATGGAGATCCTCGGCCAGGCGGCGCCCGGCCTGTCGTCGGGCGAGGCGATGGCGGCGGCCGAAGAACTGGTCGCGAAGCTTCCGCCCGGAATCGGCCACGATTGGTCGGGCACTTCCTATGAGGAGCGTCGCAGCGGTTCACAGGCGCCCGCACTGTATGCGTTGTCGCTGCTGGTGGTGTTCCTCTGCCTCGCCGCGCTGTACGAGAGCTGGTCGGTGCCGTTCGCGGTGATGCTGGTGGTGCCGCTGGGCGTGCTCGGTGCGCTGCTTGCAGCGACGAGTCGCGGCCTGTCCAACGACATCTACTTTCAGGTGGGCCTGCTCGCCACCATCGGCCTGTCGTCGAAGAACGCGATTCTGATCGTCGAGTTCGCGAAGGCGCAGATGGAGGAGGGCAAGGAGCTCGTCGCCGCCACGCTGGAGGCGGTGCGGATGCGCCTGCGTCCCATCCTGATGACTTCGCTCGCCTTCGGCTTCGGCGTGCTGCCGCTCGCAAAGGCCACCGGCGCGGGTGCAGGCAGCCAGAACGCCATCGGTACCGGCGTGCTGGGTGGCACCATCGCCGCGACCGTGCTGGGCATCTTCTTCGTGCCGCTGTTCTACGTGGTGATCAAACGTGTGTTCCCCGACAAGCCCCATGCGGACGTCGTGGCGGAAACCAAGCATGTGGAGGAGCGCTGAGATGCGTGTGCCGACGACCCCCATCCGCGCCCTGGCGCCCATCCTCGCCAGCCTGACCCTGAGCGCCTGCGGCACCATGATGCCGGACTACCTGCGGCCGACTTCTCCGGTGCCTGCCGTGCTGACGCAGCCAGCCGAGCTTGCGGGCGCTGCCGACACGGCCGCACTGGAAGCCACACCCTGGCAGGACTACTTTGCCGACGCAAGGTTGCGCGAGGTGATCGCGCTCGCACTCGCGAACAACCGCGACCTGCGTGTCGCCGCGCTCAACATCGAGCGCGCGCGGGCGCAGTACGGCATCCAGCGCGCCGATCTCTTTCCCGCCATCGTCGCGGGCGGTGGCCAGAGCGCGCAGCGTGTGCCGAGCGATCTCAATAGCAGCGGCGATGCCGTGATCAGCCGGCAGTACTCCGCCAATCTCGGCTTCGCCGGCTACGAGCTCGATTTCTTCGGTCGTGTGCGCAGCCTGGAGGCACAGGCGCTGCAGAACTTCCTTGCCACCGAGGAGGCGCGCCGCAGCGTTCAGATCAGCCTCGTCGCGGAAGTCGCCAATGCCTGGCTGCGTCTGGCCGCCGACAACGAACGGCTTGCTTTGGCGCGGGGTACGCTGGGGACGCGCCAGAAGTCGTTCGAGCTCACCCGCCGCAGCTATGAAGTGGGTGTCGCCTCGGCGCTGGAACTCGCCCAGACCGAGACCCTGCTGCAGTCCGCGCGCGCCGATGCGGCGCGTTACACGGCGCTGGTCGAGCAGGATCGCAACGCGCTCGAGCTTCTGGTCGGGGCCGGCGTACCTGCGGCACAACTTCCGGAGGGTTTGGGCGAAGCGGTGTCGACGCTCGCCGCGCTGCCGCCCGGCCTGTCGTCCGATGTCCTGCTGCGCCGGCCCGATGTGCTGCAGGCCGAGCGCGCCCTGCAGGCCGCCAACGCCAACATCGGCGCCGCACGCGCGGCCTTCTTCCCCAGCATCACCCTGACCGCGACGCTAGGCACCGCCGGCGCGAGCCTGGACGGGCTCTTCGACGGGGGCTCCGGCGCGTGGAGCTTCGTGCCGCAGATCCGCCTGCCGATCTTCGATTCGGGCCGCCTCCAGGCGAGCCTGGATGTTGCCGAGATCCAGCGCGACATCAACGTCGCCAACTACGAGAAGGCCCTCCAGTCGGCCTTCCGCGAGGTCGCCGATGTGCTCGCCGAGCGTGCCACCCTCGCCGAACAGCTCGACGCGCGCCGCGCCCTCGTCGACGCCACCCGGCGCAGCTTCACCCTCTCCGAGGCGCGCTACCGCGGCGGCGTGGACAGCTACCTGACCCTGCTCGACGCGCAGCGCAGCCTGTATGCGGCGGAGCTGGACCTCATCGGCTCCCGTCTTTCGGACGCCACCAACAGGGTGACGCTGTACAAGGCCTTGGGGGGTGGGTGGCAGTAGGGAGCGCGGCCTTCCTGTCCCTTGTCCGGCGCACCTGCCGTCCCGCTTACTGACGTCGTGCCGCAGTCCCGCGCGTGAGCGTACGCACCCATGCCTGCTGGGCTTCGCGGCGGCGGCGGTCGGTGAGGTGTTCGACGATCTTTTGCTGTGCCTCGGCGAACGGCATCGGGCCGCTGGGCAGGATGTCGTCGCAGCGCAGGATGTGGAGTCCGATCGGGGACTGGAGCACGGCGCTGACCTCTCCAATGGTGAGGGCGAAGGCGGGTGGTTCGAGTTCCGCGAAGAGCTGACCGCGTTTGACAGTGCCGAGTTGGCCGCCATCCATGGCCGTGGGGCATTGCGAGTGCCGCAGTGCCGCGTCGGCAAAACGGTCGACGTCGGCTGCGGTGGTACGCAGCGATTCCAGCAGGGTGATTGCCTGGCGCTGTTCGGCGTCGTTGTTCCAGGTGATCAGGATGTGGCGCAGGCGCCGGGCCTCCGGGCGGTCGAAGGCGTCCGGGTGGAGCCGGTAATAGATTTCGGCCTCGACTTCGTCGACTGGCGATACGGCGGCGGCGACGCTGTCGAGCACCGCCTCCATGCGCAGGTCGCGCTCGACTGCGCTGGCGAGCGAGGCGTCGCAGAGGCCGATGCGAGCCATATCCTGTTGGTATTCATCGGCGCTGGCGTAACGGGCGCGGATCTCGGCGAGGCGGGTGGCGAGCGTCGTTTCCGGGATGCAGACCGCAGCGCATTCCGGGCTTGCGAGGATGCGCCCCTCGATTGCGCTCTGCCGGTCCGCGACGCTCTCCAGCCGTGCCTGTTGTGCGTCGTCCAGGGCCTCAGGCGCTTTCTGGAACAGCTCCCAGGACAGCTTCAGTTTCAGGTAGCCGTCGTGCATGTTGGCGCTTCCAGCGGTTCGACCGGCTTCAGCGCGTCCTCCGGGGTCTGCAGGACGCGGCCGGGCAGGCTGTCGAAATGGATGTGATAGAACACGCCGGCGGGGTTGTCGCGCACGACCTTGATGACTTCGCCGATGGCGTCCAGCGCCACGAGCACTTCTCCACCCACCGCCAGTTGCTTGGCCGAGCGGACCTTCTCGCGGAACTCGTATCTCGATGGCGTCCACGGGTCGTCGGCGCCGATCAGCTCTTCCTCGCGGCAGCCGACGATCTTGCCTTCGTCGAGGAAGTTCACCGAGTAGATGATCTGATCTTGCAGGAATGTGCCTACATCCACCACGAAACCCACGCTGCCGCGGCGCACGAGCGGTGCGCCCGGGTCGAGTCCGGGGTAGGTGCCATCGTTGCGGACATTGCGTGTGAGACGCACCGCCTCGCCATAGTCCCAGCGTGCGTCCATCATGTGCGGAATACCTTGTCGATGGAGACGAAGGAGCTCATCCCGCCTTCGGGCTTCGCCACGTTCTGGAACACCGCGAAGACCTTCTCGGTGAGCGAGTCGGACTTCACGAAGTCCTCGTAGGCGCGTGCGAGCCAGGCACGATAGATGTCACGCTGCGCGGCTTCGTCCTCAGGCAGGTCGCGTGCCTGTCTGGCAAGGTAGTCGTGGAAGCGCTGCAGGATGTGCAGGCGATTGACATGCACGACAGCAGGGTCGAAGGGGACTGCGAAGAACTCCAGGAAGTCTTCGGCGCTGACCAGGTCTTCCATGGCCTCGGCGAGGGAGAGGGTTTCGTCCATGTTGGCTCCTCAGACGGTGGCAAGGGTGGATGTTGCGGGGTGGGCATCCTCTTCCGACCCCTGGAATTCGGCAATCACTTCCAGCAGCTTCGCCGCGCCGAACTGATCGCGGCTGTCGAGCGCCGCGAGCTTGGCGAGGCGGTTGCGCGACGCGTTCGTTTCGCCCATGCGCAGTAGCACGACGCTGACGGCTTTCAGGGCCAGCAGGTAGAAGCGCAACAGGCCGAACGAGGCCGCCGCCGCGGAGGCGAGCTGGCGCTCGTCGAGGCGCTCCCAGTGGCTGGGTAGGCCGAGCTGTTGCGCGGCGAGGTGCATCGCGCGTTCGGCCACCAGCAGCGCGTCGTCGAGCCGGTGCTGATAGAAGTAGTAGCGGTACAGGCCGACCAGCACGGAGAGGTTCTCCGGCGCGATCAAGTGCGCCTGCAGCAGCGAGGTCTCGGCAGCGGGTTCGCCATACTCGCGTGAGGCCTGTGCGATCAGGCGTTCGACGCGCTCCGGCATCGGCTCTTCGAAGTAGAGCTGGCAATCGGTGAAGTCGAGTAGATCCATGGCAACCTCAACGCATCGACTCGTGTTCGCAGCACAGATCGCCGGCGGAGCAGGTGCGACAGTTGTCTCCGTGCTCGACGGGTGCTTCATTGCGCAGGGTGGCGAGCTCGTGCTCCAGTGTTTCGATGCGTTCGATCAGGCAGGCAATGGATTTCGCCACCGGGTCCGGCAGTACGTTGTGATCGAGGTTGAGGCCCTCGGCACTGGCTGCGCCCGGACGGGTGTCGACGACGCGGCCTGGCACGCCCACCACGGTGCGGTCGGCAGGTACGTCCTTCACGACCACGGAATTTGCGCCAACGCGAACACGCTCGCCCACCCTGATCGGGCCCAGAATCTTCGCGCCCGCGCCGACGACCACGCCGTCGGCGAGGGTGGGATGGCGCTTGCCCTTGTTCCACGAGGTGCCGCCGAGGGTGACGCCGTGATACAGGGTGACGTCGTCGCCCACCTCGGCGGTCTCGCCGATCACGACACAGGCGCCGTGGTCGATGAAGAAGCGCCGCCCGATGCGCGCGCCCGGGTGGATGTCCACGTTGGTGAGTGTGCGACCGAGAAAGGACAGGAAGCGCGCCGGGTAGCGCCAGCCCGCTTGCCACAGGCGGTGCGATATGCGGTGGGTGAGGATGGCATGTACGCCGGGGTAGGTCGTCATGACCTCCAGCCGCGAGCGGGCGGCGGGGTCGCGCTGGAAGACGCAGCTGAGGTCTTCACCGAGCTGGGCCCAGAGGCCGGGGGCGGAAGGGGCAACAGGGGGCATGGTCATCGCTTCAGACATGATGTCGGCTCCTTGCAGCGGCCAGCAGCGCACAGAGGTCTGCGCGTTCCGGCGGATGCTTGCGGGACGAGACGAATTGACGGATGTAGGGCAGCAAGGCCTGCGCCTCACGCTCGTCGAGCGCGATCTCTTGCTGGGCATAAACAAGTTGCACGGCGCGCGAGCCGGAGTGCTTGCCGAGCACGATGCGGTGGGTCTGCCCGACCTCGCGCGGATCGAAACCCTGGTAGTTGTCGGGGTGCTTCAGCAAGCCATCCACATGGATGCCCGCTTCATGGGTGAAGGCGCCTGCGCCGACCACGCTTTTCTGCCACGGCACGGCGCGGCCGGAGGCGCTGGCCACCGCGGCGGACAGGGCGGGGAAGCCCTGCAGCACGATGCCGGTGTCGACGCCATAGAGCTTCTTCAGCCCCAGGACGACCTCTTCCAATGGTGCGTTGCCGGCACGTTCGCCGAGTCCGTTGACGGTGGTGTTCGCATGCGTGGCACCCGCAAGACAGGCGGCGAGGGTGTTGGCGGTGGCGAGCCCCATGTCGTCGTGCGCATGCATCTCGATCTCCAACCCGGTGGCGCGGCGCAGCTGACTGATGCGCGCGTGGGTGGAGAAGGGCTCGAGAATGCCCAGTGTGTCGGCGAAGCGCAGCCGGCGCGCACCGGCGCGTTCGGCGGTCTCGGCGAGGGCGCAGAGAAAACCGATGTCGGCGCGCGATGCATCTTCGCAACCCACGCCCACATCCAGGCCGAGGTCGCACGCGCGCTGGATGAAGCCTGGCAGCTCGCGCAGCAGCCAGGCGCGGTCCTGGCGCAGCTTGTAGGCGAGGTGCTGGTCCGAGGACGGCACCGAGATGTCGATGAGATGGACCCCGAGTCCGGCACAAGCGGCGATGTCCGCGACATGCATGCGGCTCCACACCATCAGGCGCGGTGCGAGCGCGAGCGAAGCCACGGCGCGAATGGCGTCTCGCTCCTCCTCGCCCATTGCAGGAATGCCGACCTCCAGCTCGGGTACGCCGATCGCGGCGAGCTGACGAGCGATGTCCAGCTTTTCATCCAGCGAGAACGCCACACCGGCCGACTGTTCGCCGTCGCGCAGGGTGGTGTCGTTGATGGTGATGTGGTGCGGGGGCATGGCAATCTCCTTGCCGTACCCGGAAGCAAAGGCGGTGCCAGTTATTAGGTTGATGAATAATAAAGATTTTTTAGAGGGTTGCGAGAGGTCGGAGGCCACTTGTCGTGAACCCTACACACCGTATGGACGGTGTGCGGGGTTCCGACCCGGCGCGGCTCGCAAGCCTAGAGCGATTGCACGCTGGCCGCCTCGAACTTGCCGTCGCGGTAGTCCCGCAACGTCTGTTCGATCTGGGCACTGCTGTTCATCACGAACGGACCATACTGCGCGATCGGCTCGTTGAGTGGTCGGCCGGCGATGAGCAGCACGCGCGTGTCCTCCGCCGCTTCCAGCGCGACCGCAGCTGCGCCGTCGTTGGCAAGGATCGCCATGTGGCGGTCGGGCACCTGTGTGCCGGCAAGCGTCGCTGCGCCACGATAGACGAATACGAAGGCGTTGTGCCCGGGCGGCACCGCCTGCACGAAGCGGCTGCCTGCGGGCAGGTGCACATCGAGATAGAGCGGCTCGGTGTGTGGCCGTTGCACGGCGCCTGCGACCTCACCGCTTTCGCCTGCGATCACGCGCACCCGCACGCCATCCTGCGTCGTGTACTCGGGAATCGTCTCCGTGGGGATGTCGCGGTAGCTCGGCGCGATCATCTTGTCCTTGGACGGGAGGTTCAGCCATAGCTGGAAGCCTTCCATCAACCCCTCTTCCTGTTCCGGCAACTCCGAATGGATCAGCCCGCTGCCAGCCACCATCCATTGCACGCAACCCGGCCCGAGCAGGCCGGCGTTACCTGCGCTGTCGTGATGGCGCATGCGGCCGGCAAGCATGTAGGTCACCGTCTCGAAGCCGCGGTGCGGATGATCCGGGAAGCCACCCATGTAGTCGTCCGGGTTCTCGTTGCGGAAGGCGTCGAGCATCAGGAACGGGTCGAGGCGGCGTTGCAGGTCGTGAGTCAGCACACGCGTGAGGCGCACACCCGCGCCGTCCGAGGTCGCCACGCCGCGCACCAGGCGCTCGACGCTGCGGAAGGGGCTGGCGGTTCGGTTGATGGAAGCGTTCATGGTGGTCTTCTCCCGGTGGGATGCGTGGCAGCCGATTGGCTGCCACGCGGGTGTCGTGACTGTCGATCAGGCTACAACAACTTCTGCGATGCGTGCCTCGGCCTCGGCGAAGGCCCTCTCGGCCGATTCCGCGCCCATCGCAAGACCTTCGGCGAAGATGAACTCGACGTCGGTCATGCCGAGGAAGGCGAGCACGCTCTTCAGGTAAGGCGTCTGCGAGTCGGCCGGGGTATCGCGGTAGAGGCCACCGCGTGCCAACGCGACATACACCTTCTTGCCCTTCACCAGGCCTTCCGGGCCGTTCTCGGTGTAGCGGAAGGTGACGCCGGCGCGGGCGATCGCGTCGATCCAGGTCTTGAGCTGAACCGGGACGCCGAAGTTGTACATGGGGACGCCAAGCACGATCACATCCACCGACTGCAATTGCGCGATCAGTGCGTCGTCGAGCGCGACCCGGGCGGCTTGCGCCGGCGTGCGCTGCTCGGCCGGGGTGAACAGTGCGCCGAGTGCGGCCTCATCCAACACAGGGTGCGGGTCGGCGGCGAGGTCACGGATGACCACGCGGCTGGCCGGGTTCTGTGCAAGCAGGCGGGCCGTGACGGCGTCGGCGAGGCGGGTCGAGTTGGCGCCGGCAGAGCGGGCGCTGGCGTTGATCTGCAGGATGTTCATGGTGGGTTCTCCGTGGTGTCTGGGGGTGAGGTCGGCAACTGCCGAAACCATGAGTTGCATTCTATTGGTGAATGATTCGATGCATAAGTGGCTGAAATAGGTATTATTGTTCCAATTTTGAAACAATAACCCGCTTGGAGGGCCGACAATGAGCCTGGACGCCAATGACCTCATCCTTTTTGCCCGCGTCATCGATGCAGGTAGCTTTTCACAGGCGGCCGAGCGGGTCGGCTTGCCGAAGTCCACCCTGTCACGCCGCATCACCGCGCTGGAATCCACGCTGGGTGAGCGCCTGCTGACGCGCAGCACGCGCCGCCTGGCGATCACCGAGTTCGGCGAGCGCATCCTCGACCACGCCAGGCGTCTCATCGATGAGACGGAGGCCGCTGCCGCGATCGCGCAGCACCGCCAGGCAACGCCGCGCGGCGTGCTGCGGGTGTCGATGCCGCCCGACTTCCGCGAGCTCGACCTCGCGCCGCTGCTGCTGGAGTTCTCGGCGCGCTATCCCGAGGTGCGGCTCGAACTGGATCTGTCGCCGCGCAGGGTGGATCTGCTTGCCGAGCGCTTCGACCTTGCGATACGTGCGGCGAGCCGCCTGCCGGACGATGCGACGCTGGTCGCGCGCAAGTTGTGCGACATGCCCAACGGACTCTACGCCAGCCCCGCCTACCTCCGTCGCTACGGGGTGCCGGAGCATCCGCAGGCGCTGCTCGGGCATGTGGGTTTGCGTCTCATCGCCGGCAATGGTGAGCCGGTGCCGTGGCGCCTGTCGCGTGGCGGCGAGCACTGGGAAGGGCTGCCGGACGGCCCGCTGGCGGCGAACTCGCCGAGCCTGCAGCGCGAGCTTGCAGTACACGGCATGGGCATCACCGCGCTGGACGACCGCTTCGCCGCGGTCATGGTGGGCCAGGGCCTGTTGCAGCGCGTCTTGCCGGAGTGGTGTCTGCCTACGGTGACGATGTGGTGCGTCACGCCAGGCCGCAACTTGCTGCCTGCGCGGACGCTTGCTTTCATCGACTTGCTGAAGTCTGCGCTGGCTGTAGGCAAACGCTGATTCGCAATCTGTTTCCTTGATCAAGTTGAAATGTATCCATATTCGTCCAAATCGAGAATACTGTCGAATTAGATGAATGTTCAAAAATGATGTGTCGGAGTATTTGACACATGCATGCTATTTAACGTATGCAAGATACTGTAAATTCATTTGGTATTTTCCTATTTCATTTCTTGTTACTTTTTTCAATATAAAACATACGCTTGGCTTGTTATTAGAAATTTACGTTCGGGTTTCTTCAAATTCATTTTATTGGCATGAACGCTGCTATTGATGTGGTGGCTGAATTCAATGCGGCCAAGGTCGTCCGGTAATGGATCCGGATGAATCACAAGAGTGAATAAGGAGAAATGAAATGACTATTGCTCACCCCAGGATGCGCGCAATCGTGTTGGCCGGCCTGGCCGGTTCGTCGCTGGTCTTGGCGACACAGGCCTCGGCGGCCCTCGTCACCGACTGGAGTTATGTAACGAGCTCGGTCTTTGTTCCCGAGGCGGTCACATTCAACGCGGGGACTGGCGTCACGAGCGTTTCGGCGACCGAGATCTCCTGGGGATTCGAGACTGGTGACTTCACCAGCCCGACCGGGTTGCCATGGGAGAACCGCAGTGCGCTCACCATCGGTACGGGTACGGTAGGTGACGAACGCCTGGGTGGTGGAGTGGTGACGGGCACCATGGCGACGGACCTGGATGGCGGGCTCCCGCTGAACCCGGGCGAGATCGGGCCCGGCATGAGTGTTTCGCACTGGAACAACCCCATCCTCAGCGCATTCTCCATGCTCAACACCGGGCAGGTGCTGAGCACGCTCACGCTGACGCCGCTGTCGCCCGCCGGGGCCGATTACGCCCCACCACCACTGACCATCGATTTCCGCTTCCTGGAAACCCCCAACGATGCACAACCGTGCGCGGGCGGAACGGCCAACCCGTGCGGGGATCTGTTCGGGATCTTCGGCTTCGGCAACTTCAACCACGTATTCAACTACGCAGGCATCGATTACTTCCTGAGCACGTACGTACTCGGGCCTTCGGGGCAGGCGAGCCCGGTGGGCACGCTGCTCGACGAGGAGTGCACCGCGCTCGGCTTCAGCATCGGTTGCCAGGGCTTCCGTACTTCGGAGAACGCCGTGACGACCGCCCAGTTCGCGTTCTCGATCGGCGCGGAGCCTTTCGCCTCGGAGGTGCCCGAACCGGGCTCGATCGCATTGCTCGGGATCGGCTTGCTCGGCCTCGGGGCGGTGTCGGCACGTCGCATCCGCAAGGCCTGACCGTCACTGTCGTGATGAAGTTCGCGATGTTCCAGTCTCCTCAGTGGCCGGGAACATCGCGCATTCACGCGGAGTAGGGGCGGTGCAACCAACTGCGCACCACGTCGATATCGCGCTGCGGCAGGTAGGCGTACCCGCCCAGCGCGTCCTCGACGACGGTCTGTGCGACCCAGTGCGGCACGGCGCGCGTCGTCAGCATGTGGAAATACCAGGCCATCGGATGGCCGACCTCGCGGTCGAAGTGGTGCAGGGCTTCCTGCAGCTTGAGTCCCATACAATCCGTGGCGGCAGCGAATTCCGGCGGTTCGCCCGGTAGCGTGGCGATGGGTTGAGCTCGGAACACCGGTTGGTGGTAGCGGTCGAGGTGCTCTCGGGTAGCAAGCACCCAGTGGTTGTAGAACGCGGAGGCGGACCCGGCGCTGCTCTTATCCCAGTCGGCGAGCATGCGGTGAATGCCCGCAGGCTCGGGTTTGCGGTCCAGCATGCGCTTCAGGAAGGCGCCGACGTGCTGGATGCGGCGGAAACCGTAGAAGGGCAGGCCGAGCGGGTGTACCGCCTCGCAACCGCCGCGCGGATCAACCAGTTCCTCGAGCGAGCTCGGGTCGTTGGCGAACAGGCGATGTGCGCGGACCTCCTGTAGTTCCTCAATCTCGAGTTGCAGGAAGGCGTCGGCGTCGTCGCCGGCAGAGGTGGTGAGGTAGTGCGTGTTGCCCACCAGGCGGGTGGCCCAGAGCACCTGGTCGGCGTGGTCGTCGATGAGGAGTCCGATGTCGCCATCGCGCGCGTCGAGTTCCTGTTCGACCCAGCGCTCGAGGTTGTCACTGACATGACGGCCCTCGCCGTCGAAAACGCCGCCCAGGCGGTACCAGCCTCCGCGCACGAGCGCATGGCGGAACTTCCAGTCCGGCAGGGCGTTACCGAGCGCTTTCACGAGCGTGGCGGGCCCGCCCGAGACTGGCGTGGTCGCGCAGACTTCTATGATCGCGGATGCGAGCGACTTGCAGTATTCAGGCCAGGCGAGGGTGTTCGTCATGATGCATCCTTGTGGCTCATGCGGGGTCCGGGCTGGCGAGGCGCGCCTGCACGGCTTCACGGACTTCGGCTTCAGGGTCCTGCAGCAGCGGTGCGAGGCTCTCGCGCGGCGCGCTGCACACCGCGGCGAGGCGTACCCACCACTCGTCGTCGCGCAGGAAGGTCTCGGCCAGTGCCGGCAGCGCGCGTTCGGCGACGATGGCACGCACTTCCGGCTCGGCGTCGCCCGCGAGCAGGTGCAGTGCGAAGGCCGGCAGGCGGGCGGCGACCACCTTGCGGACTTCGCGCTCGGAGTCGTGCGCCAGCCGCGAGAGCAGGTTGTGCGGCAGGCGACGGGCGACGGTGGCGCGGATCAGGTAGTCGGGATCGTCGATCAGGCGGTGCAGCCGTTCCACCGGCACGCGGCTCGCCACCGAGAGGCGCACGTCGCGATCGGGGTCGCCGATCATCGTCACGAGCTGTTCCACCGGCAAGCGCGACGCCACCACACGGCGCACGACCTCGTCCGGGTCGGACTTGAGTGGCAGGATGCGATCCAGCGGCGCGTGGCGGGCCGCGATCGCGCGACGCTCCCAGAACAAGTCGGCAAGGAAGTGCACCGCCTCCGCGCTGTTCTGGCGCAGGAAGCGGTCGATCTGCCGGCCGCTGTGGGCGCGGATGCAGGCGTCGCCGGGTGTACACCGCCCCTGGTTGAGGTAGTCGGGAAAGTACGCGCAGCCGGCGCAGATGCCCAGCCGGCCGGTGTCGGGGCGAAGGGGGCGTGGTTCAGTCCTCATCGCCTTTTTCGGCGACCAGAATGCCGGTTGCGGCTGCGGGGTCGTTGGTCAACGCAAGGCAATGCCCGTTGGCGCCGTGGATCAGGTACAGCGCGTGACGCTCCAGTTCCAGTGCGGGCTTGAAGCGCGGCGAAACATCGTCCTCGCTGCACTCGGTGAAGTGCAGTCCGGGGAAGCGCGCGCGCAGTGCGGTGGCGCTGGGGTTCTCGCGCGTGGCGGTGGCCACCGCGGCAAGTTGTTCGGTGGCGATCATGCGGGCTCTCCCGATTCGACATCCGCCTCGACGCTCTCCTCGAAGCGCGCGAGTGATGTTGCGGGCACGCCCATGATCTGCGCGAGCCATGGCGGCGGGCTGCCCAGACGGCCCTGCAACTCGGCGAGGACTTCGCGCGCGTTGCCTCCCATGGGCTTCTTCAGCGGATGCACGCCGGCGCGCACCACCTTCGCGGCGGCGGGACCACCGATGGACTGCACATAGACGATCTGGCAATCACCGATGAGTTCGGAGCGCGCGGCGTTGCGGTCCTCGGCGGCATCGGCCTCGACGGTGGAGCGGATGTCGACGAGCTTGATGCGTTCGGTGCCGACCTGATAGACGAGGAAGCGCTCGCAGGAGCCGAAGTGCCCGTCGAGGTTCTCGCCACGGTTGGCGGCGACGGCGACGCGCAGCGAGCCGGGCATCTCGCCGTCGCTGTAGGGCTCGACGCCGGGGAAGGCATCGTTATTGACGCCCGGGCCCCAGAGCAGGCGCACGGCTTCCTTGAGTGCTTCGGCGCTGACGCCGACATGGCAGCCCTGCTCGGCGAAGTCGCCGGCGATGATGACGCGCAGGTCTTCGACGGTGAGCTTGGCGAGCTTGGCCTCGGTGAGTGGGGCTTCGAGCTTTTCGATCAGCGCGCCGACGAAGGCCTTGACGTCCAGGCCGTTGAGCGCGCGGGCCGCGAGCGCGATGCGCAGCGCGGCTTCGCGGGAGGCGATGGGGGAGGGCGACATGATGGGCTCCGTAGTCCTGGGGGGTTGTCCCTGCCGGAGCAGGGACAACGTCTTCGATCAGGCCGGGCTGATGCAGCCCGAGGGACAGGCGTCCACACAGGTGGGTGAATCGGCGTGGCCGTCACATTCGGTGCATAGCGCGGCGTCGATCTTGTAGAAGATCTTGCCGGAGCTGATCGCCTTGGTCGGGCAGACCGGCTTGCAGTCGCCACAGGCGGTGCACATATCGGGGTCGATTTTCATTGCCATGATGTTCTCCTTGTCTTCCGCAGCGGCACGGCGAGGCGGGCCGCGCGTTTCGGTTCGACGGTCTCAGTCCTCGGCGGCGCCAAGACGCTTGGCGCGCAGGGAGATGGGCAGGCGGGGCGGCTTGGCGATCGGGTCGATGTAGTACGAACCGCCGTTGTCCAGCTTCAGTTCGCCACCCCATTTTTCGGCGGTGTCGAACTCGATGGACTCGATGGAGGCTTCCAGGTCGCGTTTGGGGAGGTAAAAGGTCAAGCCCTTTTCGCCCTGACGGATCATGATGTTGGCCACTTCTATGCTCCCAGGATGATTTGCAAGTCGCTCGCGTGCCTGTGCCCCGCTGCCTTTTCGGGCGAGCGGGGCACCGGCCGTCCGGATCAGCGGACCAGGTCGAAGTTGTAGTCGGTGGTGCCCATGCCGATCGTCTCCTTGTCGAGTTGCTCGAGGACGGCGTTGGTGAGCTGGGTGACCACGGACATCATCCCTTCGTAACCCATCGTGGTGGCACGATGCTGGTGGTGACGGTCGAAGATCGGGAAGCCGATACGGATCAGCGGCACTTCGAACTCTTCACCCTTGTGGCGGGTGTCGCGCTGGATGTACTTGCCGTAGCTGTTGCCGATCAGGAAGTCAGGCTTGTCCGTGAAGCACAGGCTGCGCATGTGCCACAGGTCGTTGCCGACATAGACCTTGCCCAGGGTGCCGAACGGGCTGGAGGCGAGCAGCTTCTCGACCGCCTTGCCCCAGCGCTTGTTGGCGTTGTGGGAGAGGATGTGGGTTGGTTCGGCGCCCACTTCCAACAGGATCTTGACCATGCCCATGACGAAGTCGGGGTCGCCGTAGAGGGCGAACTTCTTGCCATGCAGCCAGGCGTGGCTGTCGGAGATCAGGTCCATGCAGCGACCGCGTTCCAGTTCCAGCGAGGCCGGGATCGGCTGACCGGTGACTTCGGAGACCTTCATCAGGAATTCGTCGGTCCAGTCCACACCCATCGGGATGTTGAGCTTCGGAATGTCGTGCTTCCAGGTGTTCTCGACGAACTTCTTGGTCTTCTCCAACTGGGCCGGCTGGATCAGCAGCGTGGTGATGGCGTTCGGTGCGTCCTTGACTTCGTCCATCGTGGTGCCGCCGGAGTACATGCGGAATTCACCGTCGGCCGGGGTGTCGAACACGTCGGTGGGGTCGGACAACATGGTGTAGCCGACGCCCATCTCGGTCAGCATGCGCTTGATGACACGATAGTTGCCGAGGTAGGTCTCGAAGCCGGGAACGATGTTGACCTTCTTGTTCGAGCCGACAACCTTGCCTTCCATGCTGTTCAGCGTGAAGTAGCGCAGGATGCCTTCTTCCATGTTGTCCCAGCCGGTGGTGTGCGAACCGACGAAGGACGGGGTGTGGGCGAAGGGCACCGGGTACTCTTGCGGAATGTGACCTGCCTTCTTGGCGTTGTTGATGAAGGCGTTCAGGTCGTCACCGATGACTTCTGCCATGCAGGTGGTGGACACGGCGATCATGTCCGGCTTGTAGATCGCCTTGGCATTTTCCAGACCGTCGAACATGTTCTTCTGGCCGCCGAACACCGCTGCATCCTCCGTCATCGAGTCGGACACGCAGGAACACGGTTCCTTGAAGTGACGGTTGAAGTAGGTGCGGAAGTAGGCCACGCAGCCTTGCGAACCATGCACGTAGGGCAGCGTCTTGTGGAAGCCCGAGGCGCACAGCACGGCGCCGAGCGGCTGGCAGGCCTTGGCGGGGTCGACCGTCAGGGCTTCGCGCTTGAAGTTGAGGTCCTGGTATTCCTGGGTGGTGGTCCACATGAAGGTCTCCCAGACCTTCTCCGGGCCGTGGCCCTCTTCGAACTGGACACGTTTCTCGGCCAGGTTCTTCTTGTAGTCGTCGTCACGGAACAGCGGGTAGCAGGGCTTGATGTTCTCTGCGGTTTGCATTGCGTTCTCCATGCCCGCGCCGCTCATCTGCGCGCGCGGGCTCAAAGCTTGAATGGTCGGGTCCGGGTCAGGCGGTCGCGGATCACGCAGCCTTCTGCACCACTTCCTCTTCAACGACCTTCTTCCACGGCGGGGTCAGGTTCTTGAAGGTCGGGTTCGACAGGGCGATGTCCATGTCGCGGGCGAAGATCGCGAAGCCGTCGTAACCGTGGTACGGACCCGAGTAGTCCCAGGAGTGCATCTGGCGCAGCGGAATGCCCATCTTCTGGAAGATGTACTTTTCCTTGATGCCGGAGCCGACCATGTCGGGCTTGAGGCGCTTGACGAACTCTTCCAACTCGAAACCGGTGACGTCGTCGTAGAGCAGGGTGGCGTCGCCCATTTCCTTGATCGTGCGGTCGTAGTCGTCGTTGTGGGCGAATTCGTAGCCGGTGCCGATGACTTCCATGCCGAGATCTTCGTAAGCGCCGATGACGTGACGCGGGCGCAGGCCGCCGACGTAGAGCATGACCTTCTTGCCTTGCAGCCGCGGCTTGTACTTGGCGATGATGGCGTCCATCATCGGCTGATAGCGCGCGATCATGGCTTCGGTCTTTTCCTTGACGGTGTCGTCGAAGAACGCGGCGATCTTGCGGCAGGATTCGATGATCTTGGTCGGGCCGAAGAAGTTGTATTCCAGGTAGGGAATACCGTACTTCTCTTCCATGTGACGCGAGATGTAGTTCATCGAACGGTAGCAGTGCAGCAGGTTCAGCTTGACCTTGGGTGTGTTCATCATTTCGGCGATGGTGCCGTCGCCGGACCACTGGGCAACCACGCGCAGGCCCATTTCCTCGAGGAGGATACGGGTGGCCCAGGCATCGCCACCGATGTTGTAGTCGCCGATGATGGCCACGTCGTAGGGGGTGGATTCGAATTGCTGGCCGTCGCGCTTGTCGAGCACCCAGTCGCGGATCGCGTCGTTTGCGATGTGGTGGCCGAGCGACTGCGACACGCCGCGGAAGCCTTCGCAGCGCACCGGCACGATCGGTTTGCCGATGGCCGCGGTGCCCTTCTTGGAGACGGATTCGATGTCATCGCCGATGAGGCCGATCGGGCACTCGGATTGAACCGAGATCCCCTTGTGCAGCGGGAAGAGCTGCTCGACTTCCTCGATCAACTTGGCGAGCTTCTTGTCGCCGCCGAAGACGATGTCCTTTTCCTGGAAGTCCGAGGTGAAGTTCATCGTGCCGAAGGTGTCGACACCCGTGGTGCCGACGTAGTAATTGCGACGACCGGCGCGGGAGTACTGGCCGCAGCCGACCGGGCCGTGGGAAATATGGATCATGTCCTTGATCGGACCCCACACCACGCCCTTGGAGCCGGCGTAGGCACAGCCGCGGATGGTCATTACGCCGGGGAGCGACTTGCGGTTGGAGGTGATGCACTTCTTGGATTGCTCAACGGTTACGTCGTTGGCGGCCAGGTGCTTGGTACGATCCTTCCTGGCCTTGTCCGGGTATACCTCGAGGACCTCGGCGATGAGGGCTTCGGTTTCTTCGCGAGACAGCGTCGTCATGTTTTCCTCCTGACATCGCCACCAATCCGTGGCCGATGTCCTGGTTGAAAGTGGCCCTTCTCCTTCCCCTCGTCCGCGCTCGGCAGAGGGGAGCGCATCCGCGCAGGAGAGGGTTTCGTCGTGCGTTACTCAGGCAGCGGCAGCGTCGGCGGCCAGTTCGGCGGCGGTCTTGCCGACGATGCTCTCGTCTTCCGCTTCCATGATGCCGAACTCCATCAGCAGGTCTTCCAGCTCTTCCATCTCGATCGGGGTCGGGATGACGAGGTTGGTGTTGTTCAGAACCTTCATGGCCAGCTGACGGTACTCGTCGGCCTGCTTGTGCTTCGGATCGTATTCAATGACGGTCATGCGGCGGATTTCAGCGTGCTGAACAGCGTTGTCGCGCGGCACGAAGTGGATCATGGTGGTGCCGAGGCGCGCGGCCAGGGCCATGATCAGTTCGTCTTCGCGGTCGGTGTTGCGGCTGTTGCAGATGAGGCCGGCCAGACGGACACCGCCGGAGTTCGCGTACTTCACGATACCCTTGGAGATGTTGTTGGCGGCGTACATGGCCATCATTTCGCCAGAGCAGACGATGTAGATTTCCTGGGCCTTGTTTTCGCGGATCGGCATGGCGAAGCCGCCGCAGACCACGTCACCGAGCACGTCGTAGAACACGAAGTCGAGGTCTTCGTCGTAGGCGCCTTCCTCTTCAAGGAAGTTGATCGCAGTGATCACGCCACGGCCAGCGCAGCCGACGCCGGGTTCCGGGCCACCGGATTCGACGCACTTGACGCCGCCGTAGCCGACCGACAGGACGTCTTCGAGTTCGAGATCCTCCACCGAGCCGGCTTCAGCGGCCAGGTGCATCACGGTGGTCTGAGCCTTGCTGTGCAGGATCAGGCGGGTGGAGTCCGCCTTCGGGTCGCAGCCGACGATCATCACCTTCTTGCCAGCTTCCGCGAGTGCGGCAACCAGGTTCTGGGTGGTGGTGGACTTGCCGATTCCGCCCTTGCCGTAGATGGCACATTGACGCAGTTTTGCCATGGTGTAACCTCCTTAGTCTGTCAGTCGATTTTGCGAAGTGATTGGTGAGTGTCGCCGCTACCTAATTGCAGATTGCGTGCCAGATCGACTGACAGACTTCAAGGCCTTGTTTCAGATATGAAAAATGACGTCGCTTCGCTCCCCGGCGCCCGGTGGATTCGCGACAATGACCCTGAGGCATGTAGGGGTGGCGACAATCCCGCGGCAGCCGAAGGCATGGCCAGCCTGCCGCGCGAGGCCCGTCTACCGATCAACCGCTGCAACCTGCCTGCGGTGGTACTGGGCAGCCTGACGTTTCAGCGTCACCCTACGGCCCTGGTGCTGGATGGCGTGGCGGAACTGCATCGCGACCTTTTCCGCCGTCTTCGCGATGCGTCGCACGGTGCGCAGGCGGACACCTTCCGCGATTACATGACCGTGCATTTCCGCCTCGAGCGGCCTGAGGAGCAGGGTGCGGGGCGCGGTCGCAAGGCCCGCGAGAAGGCCAACTATGTGCGCATGATCCGCGGCTGGAGCTTCGATGCCGATAGCCGCGAAGGCGCGGTGCTGAAGGGGTGGGTGGAGTCGCGCTTCGGGTTGGCGCCGCGCTGGCATGGACAAGCCTTGCGCAACCCCTCCGACGAGGCTTGGCTGCGCTATCAGGAGATGCGCGCGCGCGGGGTGTATGGCACCAATGCGGTCGAGGCGCAACTCGACCTCGTGTATACCTTCTGCCAATTCGAGCTTGCGCGGCGGCATCCCGGCATGCGTCACGTCACCCTGTATCGCGGCATCAACCGCCTCGGCGATCATGAAGTGCTGGCGCACGGCGCGGATGGGCGCCACACCATCCTCCTCAACAACCTCAGCTCCTTCACCTGCAGCCGCGAGCGTGCCTGCGAGTTCGGCGACTACATCCTCGAGGTGGAGGTGCCGCTGGCCAAGATCTTCTTCCACTGCGGCCTGATGCCAGGGGTGTTGCAGGGCGAGGATGAGTTTCTGGTGATCGGCGGTGTCGTGGATGTGTCTCTATCCACCCTGTAGCAAAGTCGACATTCGGGGCGGGTGCGGTAATCAAGGCACTGTTTACAAATTGAAAGTTGTTCGGGCTTGGATTTTGCTGCGGTCTGCGCAAACCCACTCTCGCGAGCCCGACCATGACGCCCGAACTTCGCCAGACCCTGCTCGCCGGCCTTGCCGACGGCAGCATCGTTCCCTATATCGGCCCTGGTGCCCTGGCCGATGTCCGCAACGCCGCGACCGGTGAGCCCATTCCGGCCGACAGCGACTCGCTGATCATCGCAATGAACGGCGGCAAGCCGATGGCGCCGAAGCTGATGTACGAGTT
This sequence comes from Rhodocyclaceae bacterium, assembly GCA_041916775.1. Classification (GTDB taxonomy): domain Bacteria; phylum Pseudomonadota; class Gammaproteobacteria; order Burkholderiales; family Rhodocyclaceae; genus UBA2357. Next base: position 56,382 of record JAYRYZ010000012.1, read on the forward strand.
CCCGCGTGCGGCGATGAACGTCGAACTCAAGCGTGGCCGTAGCGCCGTCACCAAGTTCCTGACCCGCACCTACGGTGAGACGGCATGGACCCGCGGGGCAGTACATGACTGGCTCCGCAGCCTGCGCCCCCACTATGTGATCGACATCAACCGCGACACCCAGTTGCAGGATTCGTATGCCGATACGCCACACACACTCGTCGTCGGCATCGCGCGTATCGCCGGCACCGCGTTTCGCTACAAGCTCTACCACTGGGACGGTGCCGCCTATGCGCCCTGTGAGAGCATCGATGCCACGCAGCCGATCCTGTTCAAGCCGATGGGCACACCGCGTCCGGAGGCCGTCTATATCGCGTCGGATGCCGATTACGTCGATTTCATCACCGAGTTGATGGGCGGGTTCTCGATCCCCCCCGAGGTGAAGGCCTTGCGCAAGGGGCGTCGTTACCTGCTGATGGGCATGCGCCTCAACCGCGACACCGAGCGTATGGTCATGGCCGACATCATCTATTCGTCTGCTTCCGAACCTGCCGGCTGGATCTTCATCGCCGAGCCTACGGACAAGGAAAGGCGCTACTGCAAGAAGATCGGGCTCGAGATCCTCGATGGCGACATCTTCGAGTTCATCGGCGCCACCGAGACCGCCTGAACCGGCGCAAGTGCAATCCCAATACCGATTCCCCGCACCGAACTCAAACCTGCTGAAGGAAACCCTCGCCATGTTGCTCGACCGCTACGAATACCTCTTCTTCAACTCCAACTTCAGGGAGGCGGCAGACACCGCCGGCTGGGAAGCCTATCGCGGCGAACTCGTCCTCGTCGAAGGCGAGATCACCGATGCGCAAGGCCGCCGCAAGCCGCCTGTGGCGCTGATGAAACAGGCAGCTGTGCTTGCCTGCGGCGACGAGCTCAAGCTCCTGACCGGCTCGATCGACGAGCTGCAGTACTTCCCGGTCCTGCTCGACAAATATGGCGCCGACATCAATGCGGATACCTTCGTCGTCCTTTTCACCGTCAACATCGACAAGGGCTTCACGATTCCGCTGCACGGTGCCTCGGTCGTGTTCATTCCGCTCGTGCAAGGAATGGCGTGGAACGAGCTGATCGACATCGTTGCGCTCGAGAAGAGTGATTTCAAGGGCCAGGGCGCCGCGCAGAAGGTGGTGACGGTTTACGAGGCCCTCAAGTCGCACAAGTTCAAGCTGCCGGAAAGCACACTGGACGTCGAGCTTGCGCGCACCAACAGCGCCAAGCGCGAGACGCACGGGGCCATCTGAGGGGGCTGCCGCGGCATGGGCGTGTCCGCGAGGTGACGTGGCTCGCCCTTTCATGTTATGGTTAAAAACATATTTTTAGAAATATGTTTTTTGGCCCCTGCAAACACCTTGATGGCCGGCCGACTGCTTTGCTGGACAGGCCATGGTCCAGATACGCCCTGTACCTTGTGCGCCCGATGGCGTCCGGTGCCGGGCCGCTCAGGCACTTGCCGTGCCGTTTCTGCCGTTTCTGCCGTCTCGGCAGATACTGTTCCAACGCGGGTCTCCGATGCAACCCATGCCATGACCAATGGCCACGGTGGGCATTGATCAGGCGTCGTTCCCGATCAGGTGTGTTTGCGAACAGAAGAGGAGAGATCCATGACGCAGAAGCGGGACCCCATGATTCCCGACGGCGAGGTCAATCCGATCGACACGGACTATCAGATCGGTCAGGACAACATCATCGTCAGCGTCGGCCCGTTCGGGCTCGACATCCATAACCGCGTATTCGCCATCTCCGGCCTCTTGGTGATTGCGTTCGTGCTGCTGACCCTGATGTTCCAGACCCAGGTCGAACCCTTGTTCTCCAGCCTGCGCGCCTGGTTGACCTCCAATCTCGACTGGTTCTTCATCAGCGCCGGCAACATCTTCGTGCTGGTGTGTCTCGGACTCGCTCTGTCGCCGCTTGGCAAGGTACGTCTCGGGGGCACCGAGGCCAAGCCGGATTACACTTATCTGGGATGGTTCTCGATGCTGTTCGCGGCAGGTATGGGTATCGGGCTGATGTTCTTCGGCGTCTCCGAACCCCTTTCGCACTTTGGCAGCGCATTCGGCGGCACTGCATACGAGGGCGGGGGGCGCACAGACTGGGCGCCGCTCGATGCGGCCGAGGGTGACGCCGGGGCGGCCAGTCGGCTTGCGATGGCAGCGACCATTTACCACTGGGGGCTGCACCCTTGGGCAATCTATGCCATTCTCGCGTTGGGTCTGGCCTTGTTTTCCTTCAACAAAGGCTTGCCATTGACCACTCGCTCGGTGTTCTACCCCCTTCTCGGCGAGCGGGTATGGGGTTGGCCGGGCCATGTGATCGACATCCTCGCGGTGCTTGCGACCTTGTTCGGACTGGCCACTTCACTGGGATTCGGTGCGTCCCAGGCCGCCTCCGGGCTGAACTACCTGTTCGAGGTGCCGCTTGGCGACACCACCCAGATTGTGCTGGTCATCGGCATCACGGCGATCGCACTGGTCTCGGTGCTGGCCGGACTTGACGCGGGTGTAAAGCGCCTTTCAGAGATCAACATGGTGCTGGCGGTGCTGCTGCTGGTGTTCGTGATCCTGGTGGGGCCAACCCTCGCACTCGCAACCGGTTTCTTCTCCAATCTCGGCGCCTATCTGGAGTATCTGCCCGCACTTGCCAACCCGGTGGGACGTGAAGACATCAATTTCTCCCAAGGCTGGACGGCGTTTTACTGGGCCTGGTGGATCTCCTGGTCCCCCTTCGTCGGAATGTTCATCGCCCGGGTGTCCCGTGGTCGCAGCGTTCGCGAGTTCATCGTATCGGTGTTGATCGTTCCGTCCCTGGCCTGCGTCCTGTGGATGACGGTTTTCGGCGGCACTGCAATCAGCCAGCTGGTGAAGGACGGGTACGAGGCAGTTGCGGGTGCCGAGTTGCCGCTGCAGCTGTTCATGATGCTGGACGCATTACCGCTGGCGCAGATCACTTCGTTCATCGCGATCATTCTGGTGGTAGTGTTCTTCGTCACCTCTTCCGACTCCGGTTCGCTCGTGATCGACGTGATTGCGGCCGGCGGCAAGGTGGACGCGCCTGCACCTCAGCGGGTGTTCTGGTGTGTCTTCGAGGGCCTGGTGGCGATTGCGCTGATTCTGGGCGGCGGCCTCGTGGCTTTGCAGGCCATGGCAGTATCCACCGGCTTCCCATTTGCGATCGTGCTGCTGGTTGCGGTCGTGGCAGTCATCAAGGGGCTTGCCTCGGAGCCGCGTCCCGACTGATGTTCAACGACTGGCGACGTCGTCTGTATCGAGACGTCGCTCATGTTTGAAACACTCCCGGAGCCCGTGAGCAGATGCAGGACGAGCAGGTCGAGATTCAGGACTTCTTGCGCCGCCACCCGCCTTTCAACGAGTTGCCGGAGGAGACGATCGGACAGATCGCGGCCTCGATCGACGTTCGTTACTTCAAGGCAGGCAGCCAGATCATCTCCTTCGGCGAAGAGGCGGTCTCGTGGAACATCGTCCGAAGCGGGGCGGTGGAGATCTTTCGCCGCAATGGCACCTTGTACAACCGCCTGACCGAAGGTGGCTACTTCGGGGAGTTCGGTCTGCTGCATCGCAAGCGGGTGCGATTCCCTGCGGTGGCACTGGAAGACACCTTGCTCTATCTGGTCCCCGAGGCGGTGTTCACAGCGTTGTTCGAGCACAACGAAGTGTTCGCCGATCTCGTCGAGATCGAGGACAGCACCCGTTTGCGCCAGGCGCTCTCGCGTCGTGAGGATGCCAATCAACTCACCCGCGCCACCATAGACGAGCTGATCGGTCGTGCCCCGGTCATGTTGCCGCTGACGGCCAGCGCGGGTGACGCTGCGCGAGTCATGACGGAAGAAGGGGTCTCGTCCTTACTGATCACGACCGCTGCGCCCACATCCGCAGACCGCACCGAGATTGTCGGCATCATCACCGACCGCGATCTGCGGACCCGGCTGATTGCGCAGGGCCTGAACTACGACACCCCGGTCGACCGGATCATGTCCTCCGAACTGGTCACCGTCGCGCACAGCCAGTTGGTGTTCGAGGCGATGCTGGAGATGCTCCGCCACAACGTGCATCATCTGCCGGTGCTCAAGCACCGGCAGGCGATCGGGGTCGTCGCCCTGTCCGACATCATCCGCTACGAATCACGCAACAGCCTGTTCGTTGTCGGCAGCATCTTCCGTCAGCACGACAGCGCCGACTTGGCCGCACTGACGCCGGATGTGCGGGCCTGTTTCACCCGCATGGTCTCCGAAGACGCCAACTCTCGCATGATCGGCAGCGCCATGGCGGTGATCGGGCGCAGCTTCAAGCAACGCCTGCTCGAGCTGGCAGAGGCGCAGCTCGGTCCGCCGCCCGTGCAGTACTGTTTTCTCGCGCTGGGGTCGATGGCACGGCAAGAGCAGCTCATCGTGACCGATCAGGACAATGCGCTGCTGCTCGATGACAGCTTCGACCCCAGACAGCACGATGACTACTTCAAGGCGCTGGCGACTCTGGTCAGTGACGGGCTCGCGCAATGCGGCTACAGCTACTGCAGCGGCGGGGTGATGGCGAGCAACGCCAAGTGGCGCATGACCTTGCGGCAATGGCAGGGCTGCTTCGACCGCTGGATCGAGCAACCCACGCCGGAATCGCTGCTCAACAGCAATATCTTCTTCGATCTGGATGGGGTCTGGGGGCAGACCGAATGGACCGAAGCGCTGCGTGCGCGCATCGCAAACAAAGCGCGTGCCAGCTCCCGCTTCCTCGCCTGCATGGCGCGCAACGCCCTGTTGCGCACGCCACCATTGGGTTTCTTCAAGGACTTCGTGGTCGAACCCGACGGACGCCACAGCCGCGCGATCAACCTCAAGCGGCGTGGTACGGCGCCGCTCGCCGACTTGATCCGGGTGCATGCGCTGGCCGTCGGGTCGCAGGCGCGCAACTCATTCGAGCGCCTCCAGGACATCATCGCAGCAGGCATCTTGCCAATCGGTCGTGGGCCGGACCTGCACGATGCGCTCGAATTCATCTCCATGGTGCGAATCCGCAACCAGGCACACGACCTGGCCGCCGGGCGTGAGCCGGACAACAGCATCGAACCCGAGAGCCTGTCCGAGTTCGAGCGCAAGAGCCTGCGCGACGCCTTCCTGATCCTGAGCAACGCGCAAAAATTCATGAAGTATCGCTACCAACCCGGCCGCAGTCACTGAGTAACGCTCCATGCTGCACCTCGGTCCCCTTTCCCCGCGCTCTGCCACCGAGGCAACACCGGACTGGCCTGCTCGCTTCAGGGTGTTGGCGGACGAGGCGCGTGACCCGCGTCTGCGCGCCTATTACGGCGCAGGCGCGGCCGCCGGTGAGACGCCCGTCCGCGCCGCGCCGCTGATGGCACTCGACATCGAAACCACCGGGCTTGATCCGCGCAGGGATGGCATCGTGAGCATCGGGATCGTGCCGATGCGACTCGACAAGATCATCAGTAGCGCGACCCGCCACTGGATCGTCAAGCCACGCGTACCGCTGAGTGAAGCGTCGGTCGCCGTCCACGGCATCACGGATGCTCAGATCATCACTGCGCCTGACCTGGACGACATCCTGGCCGAGCTGCTCGCTACCATCGCCGGTCAGGTGTTGGTCGTGCATTGCCGGGACATCGAACGCCGCTTTCTTGCAGCCGCCTTGCTCGGACGGATCGGCGAAGGAATCGAGTTCCCGGTGATCGACACCATGGAGCTGGAGGCACGCCTGCACCGCAGATCGCCCCCCAGCCTCCTCGACCGACTGTTGCGTCGCGAACCGGTGTCGATTCGCCTGATCGCCAGCCGCAGCCGCTACCATCTGCCGCGTTACCGGCTGCATCACGCCCCGACCGATGCTCTTGCGTCGGCGGAGTTGCTGCAAGCGCAAATCGCACACCGCTTCTCCCCCGAGACCCCGTTGTCAGGTTTGTGGCGCTGACGAGCGGAGGGGATGCGTTTGGCTGTGGTTGAAGGTTTGCCGAATTTCTCCGGATTCACTCAGAATGGGCAAATACATCATTTCGAGTAATCATTCACGCGAACTTGTCGGTAATCGAGTTATGGTTCTGCGTGCCTTACTGCCCGGGCGAGCGCGCGGCGGACAACCTGAATCCGAATCTTGTACATGCATCCGACATGGCCGCGTCAAATTCTCCAAGCCCGGCGTTCCAGGCAGCCTCGCGCGGCACTTTTTGCGTGGGCGCTTGCACCGTGGGCTGGCATCGCGCGCGCTGAAGAGGCTGATCTGCTACTTGTGCGTTACGCCGATAGCTTCGCACAACTCGGCTACGTGGCGGGGGGCGCCTTCCTGATGCTGTTTGCAATCGCCCTGGGCTGGAGTCACCTCGCCCTTTCGCGGCGGCTGGGGGTATTCGATCACTTCTTGTGGGGGAGCCTGTGGATTACGGGTGTCGGCGGTATCCTGCTGAGCCTGATTCGTGGGCCTGGCGATGGGCAAGGGCTGACCCAGGTGGCGCTGGCGGTGTCGGTGCCGGCCGTCCTGCTCGCCTGGCGCAGCATGCGCCGGGCCCTGCCGGGAAGCGGGCTCTTTGCGGCTGCCGCATGTGTCGCTGCGCTTGCTCCAGCCTGGATGAATCTCGCTTCGTCTTTCAACGTGATGCCTGTCCTGCCGGTGTGGTTTTCCGGCCTTGGGGCCGCGCTGGCCCTCGCGCTGATCGCGCTGCGCCTGCCGTTCTCGATCGTGCGCGATGCACGACATGTGTCACCGGTACGATCCGGGATCGCGCTCGACGCGCCTGCCAACGCGCCGTTCGACGGGGACGTCAGTACTGCGCCGCCCATGATTGCGCCGGCCCCGGTGCAGGCGACGCGCATCATGCTGACCGAGCGGATGGAGCAGGGCATCGCCCGGGCGCGTCGCGCCGATGTGCCGCTGGCGCTGGTGTGGGTCGACATCCATGCGGACCACATCGACCGCCTGCTCGGCGAGGAGGTGACGGATCAGCTTCTGAACACGGTGGCCGAGCGTCTGGATCGGCATCTGCGGGTGGAGTCGATGCTCGCGCGCACCGGGGAGTACAGCTTCGGGGCCGTGTGCGAGGCGGTCACGGATCTCGATGAGGTGATGGGCATCATTGCCGGCCTGCGCGATGCGCTCGCTGCGCCCTGCAACCTGGGCGACGGCGAGATTGCGATCGATGCGAGCTTTGGTCACGCGCTGTTCCCGTTCGATGGCGTCGATGCGGCTGCCCTGAGCCGTGTGGCGGCGCGTCGCGCAGCGCGCACCGCTCGGGCGGTGGTGCGCGGAAGGACGTCTGCGGAGCCGAGGGTGCCGCTTCGCAAGGTGTCGTGATCAACGCCGCCTTGCCGCGTTCGTTTGCCCGAGCCGGGCTACATCCTGTTGCATTGCCGTGAGAACGTGGTCTGCGTGGTCCTGTCAGAATGGGCGCATTCAAACAACAACAGGAGCCACGAAGATGAACAAGCAAGCCATCGCCCGATTTATCGCCCTTTCCGCCAAGTATCTCGGTTTGAGCGCTCAAGGAACACTCGCACGACAATGACATCCGTTCCGGCATCGCTCCGGGTGCCCGGGAGCGATGCCCGGGCGGCTCACAGTCGAGTTACTGATTCACCAGATGCAGCTTGAAGTGATGCCGGATGAACTGCTGGAACTTGCCGACGTTTTCCAGCGCGATGCGCAGTTCGGCGAACTCCATGCGGTTCAGCGGATCAAGCGATACATGATTGCTGGGTTTGCGTCCTGAGCGTACTGCATCGACATGCCCGCGCAGGCGGGTGAGCACCATCGAATCGAATGCGGCGCGGATCTCGCGCGCGTCCTCCTCCTTGACCGTGCCGCGCGCGACCAGCATTTCCAGTCGGTCGTGGGTGCTGCCGCCGAGCGCAGCGGCTTCCAGTGCCAGCGCCTTGATCCCTTCGGTGATCGCGAAGATGCCGGCCTTCTTGATATCTATCTGACCCCTGTGTTCGCCGTCCTTCTCGACCTTGATCTTGCCGAACCAGCCGAGCGGCGGCTTGAAGTTCACCATGTTCTGGGTCATGCGGGTGAGAAAGACCGGGTTGGACGCGACCCTGTCGTAGATGTGCTGCTTGAGGCGCTGCTCGTAGGATGCGTCGCCGTGCAGCGTGCGCAGGTCGAAGAACATGCTGCCCTGCAGCACGTTGTCGGGCGTCGGCGTCAACAGCCAACGATCGAGCTCCTTGCGCCAGTCTGATTCGCTGCGCCGCCAGGTCGCATTCTTCGCCATGATTCCGCCCGAGCAGGGCGGCACCCCGAGCGAGATCAGTGCGTCGATCAGCTCGATGGAGAAGGTCTCGAGCAGCTTCAGTGCTGCTGCGTCGAGGTCGTCGGCGTGGATGATCGCGTTGTCCTGGTCGGTTGCAAGCGTCTGCTCGCCGCGGCCCTCGCTGCCCATCACGACGAAGGCGAAGCGCTCGGTGAGCCCGGAATAGCGCGCCTCGGCGCGCAGCAGGCCGATGAGACGGATCAGGATCTGGTCGTTGAGGTGCGCGATCAGCTTCACCATGTCGCGAATTTCGATGCCGGTACCCGACAGATGGATCACGAGCTTCTCGATGCGCTCATGCAGCACCTTCAGATCTGCGGTCGTCTGCGCCTTCTCGATGTCGAGCACCAACTGGTGCGGTGAATGCGCCTGCAGGCGCACGATGTCGGTATCGGTGATGATGCCGCACAGCTTGTCCGTGCTGTCCACCACACCGAGGCGGTGAATCTTCTTGCGCGACATCGTGTACAGCGCTTCGTACAGCACCGCGCTCTCCGGGATCACCATCAGCGGCGCGTTCATGATGTCGGCCACCTTCAGCAGCGTCGGCTGCATCCCTTGCGCAACCACCTTGTTGCGCAGATCGCGGTCGGTGAAGATGCCGATCGGGTCCTCGCCGCGACAGACCACCACGCTGGAGATGTTGCGGGTGCGCATGATCGACACCACGTCGACGAGGGCTTCATCCGGCTGGCAGGTGACGACTTCGCGTCTGCAGAAGTCCCGAACGGGACGGAAGAACTGGTTTTCCTCAGCCATGGCAGATTAGCCTCGTTGTGATTGTGGTTTAGTCGATCCAACATTATAGGCCTCCTGCTGCACTGCCGCATTCCAGCTTGTGCGGGATGCGCGTACATTCGGAGCTGCAGTAAACTCATGCATCACGGAGCAGGTTCATGACCCCAGACGAGACATTCATGGCATTGGCGCTGGAAGAGGCGCTGCAGGCGGGTGGGCGTGGCGAGGTGCCGGTGGGGGCGTTGGTCGTGCGCGATGGCGAGGTCGTCGGGCGCGGCTTCAACCAGCCGATAGGCAGCCACGACCCGACCGCTCACGCCGAGGTGATGGCCTTGCGCGATGCGGCGCGGCGCCTGGGCAACTACCGGCTGCCCGGGTGCGAGCTTTACGTGACGCTGGAACCGTGCGCGATGTGTTCGGGCGCGATCATGCATGCGCGCATCGCGCGGGTGGTGTTCGGTGCGCGCGATCCCAAGACCGGCGTTGCCGGCAGCGTGCTCGACCTCTTCGCCGAGCCGCGCCTCAACCATCATGCGCGCATCGAGGGCGGAGTGCTCGCCGAGCGCTGTGGCGCGTTGTTGTCGTCCTTCTTCGCCGCGCGTCGCGGACGCACCCTGTCGGCCTGAGCACGATGCGCATCGTCATCGATATTCCCACCCAATGGCTGTCGCTTCACGCCGACGATGGCGCCTGCATCCGCCGCTACCGGGTGTCGACTGCGCGCAACGGCGCGGGTGAGGTGCGCGACACTGGCTGTACGCCGCGCGGCCGGCATGTGGTGCGGGCGATGATCGGCGCGGACGCGCCACCCGGCGCGGTGTTCCGCGGCCGGCGCTGGACGGGCGAGGTGTGGACGCGCGAGCTCGCCGCGGCGAACCCGATGCGCGACTGGATCCTGTCGCGCATCCTGTGGCTCTCTGGCGCCGAGCCCGGGCGCAACCGGCTCGGCGATGTGGATACCATGCGTCGCTACATATACATCCACGGCACCGGTGACGACCAGCCGATGGGGGTGCCGTTGTCTCACGGCTGCGTGCGCATGCGCAACGATGAAGTCATCGAGCTCTTCGGACTCGTACTGCCCGGCACCGAGGTCGAACTGCGCGGCTGAAGCGCCGGTTCAGCCCTGCGGCCTGACCGGAAAGCGGTGCTGGACCTCGCCCTGCAGCGCACCCGCGTCGTCCCAGGTCCATTCCCTCAACTGTACCTGCCCGTTCACATCGAACAGGATCAGCGTCGAGCAGCGCGTGCCGTAGCCGGGTGCGCGGATGAAGGCGGGCGAAAGCCAGCGCTCCCACTCCGGATCGACTCCGGTGGATGGCAGCTCCGCGTCGGGTGCAGGCACGTCGTCACGAAGCAGCGCGAGGAACGCCGCCTCATCCGGCAGCGTCTCGAGTGCTGTGGCAAAGCGCGCCTTCGCGCGCCGCACCTTGGGCCAGGGCGTGTCCAGAATGTGGTTGGAGAGCCCGAACACGCCGGGTGCAAGCGTACGCACCGAGCCGGTGGTGCTCTCGTGGATCGCGAGCGTACGGCCGTCGCAGGTAAAGAGGTTGAAGCCGGCGTAGCGTGCGCTCACGGCGGCGACGGCCTGCAGCGCCGCCTCTGCATCCGCACTGCCGGCAAGGCAGTCGCGCACCAGCTGGCCACGCGATGGGGCACCGGGACGGTGAGCGGTGGGGTCGCGGTAGTTGGTGAGCGCGGCGAAGCGGCCGCTGCGGCTCACACCCATCCACGTCCCACCCGCCTCGAGGTCGCGCCCGGCGAGCAACTCGGGCGCATCGCTCCACCAGTGCGCAGGCGTAGCCGGGCGGGCGCGGAACTCGTCGCGGTTCGCCGCGACCACCAGCGGATAGCGCGGGTGTGTACGCCAGGCGAGCAGGATCAGGCACATGCGATGAAGCGCTCCACATGCCGGGCGGTGCCGGGCGCGGTCCAGATGCCGACGCCGAGCTCGCGGCCGACCGCGTCCAGCACGCGCTCCAGCTCGGCCACATCGCTCACCGCCGGATAGATTTCCATCCAGGTGTGGGCGTCGTCACGGCGCATCAGCAGCCGCCCGGTGATGCCGGTGCGCGCCGCGACCACTTCCTGCATTGCGCGGATCGAGCGCAGCGCAGAGGCCCGGTTGCAGTCCTCGTCGAGGCGGTAGTAGATGAAGACATCCACCGCCTCGGCCGACGAGGCGCCATTCTCTGCCATCAGTCGGTGACCTCAGGGCAGCGCATAGGGTAGTTCCAGAAAGCGCACGCGCGGGCCATCCGGCGTACCGACGCGCGCGTCGCCCGCTGCGGCGCAGCTCATCTGCATCACCGCCAGCGCCTCGAAGCCGCCATCCGGGCTGGGGGCGACATTCACCAGCTTGCCGGCCGACTGCTCGCCGAACTCGGGGGTGTAGAGGTCGGCGCCGGGCGCCGGAGCCTCGGCGCCGTCGATGCCGACGCGATACATGCGCTTCTTGAGCTTGCCGAGGTACTGGGTGCGCGCCACGATCTCCTGACCGGGGTAGCAGCCCTTGTTGAAGCTCACCCCGCCGATCAGCTCGTAATTGAGCATCTGCGCGACAAACTCCTCCTGCGTGGCGCTGGTGATCAACGGCACGCCGGCACGGATCATCGCGAGCTGCCACGCCGCCGTGCCCGCGGCCTGCGCACCGGCAGCAATGAGTGCATCGAAGCCGCGGCCGGCGGCCGCCTGCGGCAGCGCCAGGATGAAGGTTCCGGCGTTGATGCGGATCAGCGTGCCGCCGTCGAAGGCCGCCTGTCGCATGTCGGCGTCCGGGCATTGCGCGCCGGCCGCTTCCAGCAGGGTCGCGGCGCGCGCCCCGGCCAACCCCAGCAGCACCACGTCGGCCGGATGGTCGAGCTTGACTTTGCTGCGCAGCACGTACATCGACAGCTTCTTCTGCAAGGCCTCGCGCAGGTCGGACGAAACCGCCAGCCAGTGATCGGTGGGTGTGCCCCACAGCAGGAAGCTCGCAAGCATGCGCCCCTTGGGCGAGTTGAAGCTGTTCCACTGGGCAGCACCCGGAACCAGCTTCTTCACGTCGTTGGAGAACAGGTTGTGCAGGAACGGCGCCGAATCCTCGCCCGCGCTGTGGATCAGCGAGAGGTGGGTGAGGGGGACGAGGATGGCGTCGGTGTTCGCGGCACCGGCAGCGGTAAAGGAGATGCCGCGCTCGTCCAGCGTGGCGCCGCGCTCGGTCAGGAAGGCAGTCCAGTCGGGGGTCATCGTGTTTGTTCTCGGGGTGAAGTGTCGATGCAGTATTATAGGCGGCCGTCGTGAGCGGCGGGCCGGGTGGTTCGCACCGGTCCTGCCCGAGCGGCGCAGCGCGCCGACCACCGCCCGATTGGCGCGCAGCTTGCCGCGCGATGTGCCACCGACCCTGCCGGCGCGCAAATGTTCCATAGCCGATGAAGTCCATCCTCGCAAAACTCCTCGTCCTGGCGCTGCTCGTGCCAGCCGCGCTGGCCGGCTGGGGGGCTTGGTACGCGCATCGGCCCTTGTCACTCGGCAAGCCGGAGATCGACTTCGCGGTGCCGCGCGGCGCCAACATGCGCCAGGCCGCAGCGGCGATCGAGGCAGCCGGCGTGCCGGTGGATGCCGGGCTTCTTTACTGGATTGCACGCGCGGGCGAGCGGGCGGATCGTATCGTCGCGGGCAGCTATGTCGCGGAGGACGGCATCACGCCCTGGGGATTGGTGCTGAAGCTCGCCAACGGTGAGGTGTCGCGCGCGAGCCTGCTGGCCGTCGAAGGCTGGTCCTTCCGCCAGCTGCGCGCAGCGATCGAATCCCATCCCTACCTCCTCAAGGACACTGTCGGGCTCGATGACGCCGCCCTGCTTGCGCGCATCGGCGCGACCGAGACCCATCCGGAAGGCCTGTTCTTCCCCGACACCTACCTTTTCGACCGCCACTCCAGCGCGTTGGAGATCTTCCGCGCGGCCTACCAGGCGATGCAGCGGCGGCTCGACGCCGCCTGGGCCCAGCGCGACCCCGCCACACCCCTCAAATCGCCCTACGAAGCCCTGATCCTCGCGTCCATCATCGAGAAGGAGACCGGCCAGGCCAACGAGCGCGCGTTGGTCGGCTCGGTGTTCACGAATCGCCTGCGCATCGGCATGCGCCTGCAGACCGACCCGACGGTGATCTACGGCTTCGGCGAGGGCTTCGAGGGGCGTCTGCGCAGACGCCATCTCGAGACCGACCACCCCTACAACACCTACGTGCATGCAGGCTTGCCGCCCACGCCGATCGCGCTGCCGGGCGAGGCTGCGCTCATGGCAGCGGTCAAGCCCGACACCAGCGAGTACTTCTACTTCGTCGCGCGAGGCGACGGCACGAGCGCGTTCTCGCGCAACCTCGCCGACCATAACAAGGCGGTCGATCGCTTCCAGCGCGGCAAGGACACCAAGGTCAATGACTGAATCCGCTTTCAACCGGCCACCCGGCCGCGGTCGCTTCATCACCTTCGAGGGCATAGACGGCGCGGGCAAGAGCAGCCAGATCGCGGCGGTCGTCGATCATCTGCGCGGCCGCGGGTTCGATCCGCTGCAGACCCGCGAGCCGGGCGGTACGCCGCTGGGCGAGAAACTGCGCGAACTGTTGCTGCACGAGCCCATGGATCTCGAGACCGAGGCGATGTTGATGTTCACCGCGCGTCGCGCGCACCTCGCAGAGAAGATCCTCCCGGCGCTCGCAGCCGGGCGCTGGGTGGTGTGCGACCGGTTCTCGGATGCGACCTTCGCGTACCAGGTGGGTGGGCGCGGCCTGGATCCGGCGAAGTTCCGCGCGCTGGAGACGTGGGTGCATCCCGGCTTCCAGCCCGACCTGAGCTTTCTCTTCGACCTTTCGCCCGACATCGCCGCCGCGCGCCTCGCGGGCACCGGCACCGCCCCGGATCGCTTCGAGCGCGAGCAGCGCGACTTCTTCGCGCGCGTACGTGATGCGTACCTCGTGCGTGCAGCGGCAGATCCGGCGCGCTTTCGCGTGATCGACGCGAGCCGCGCACCCGATGTCATCCGTGACGACGTGCTGGCCCAGCTCTCCATCTGGTTGGCCGCGTCATGATCCACCCCTGGTTGCAGTCGGACTGGAAGCGCTTGGTCGCACTCGATGCGCGCCTGCCCCATGCGCTGCTCTTCGCCGGCCCCCCGGGGCTGGGCAAGCGCGACCTCGCCAACGCACTCGCAGCCCGCAGCCTGTGCGACGCTCCGGATGACCACGGTGAAGCCTGCGGGCAGTGTTCGGCGTGTGTCCTGCGCCTGTCGGGCAACCACCCGGACCTGTTCCTGCTCGTGCCCGAATCCGAGCGCGAGGCGAACGAGGCGGCGGACGACGTCAAACCCGACAAATCCGACGACGCAGCGGCCAAGGCGAAGTCCACCCAGATCGTCATCGAGCAGGTGCGCGCGCTGCAGCGCGCGCTGTCCGTTACTGGCCATCAGAGCGCGCGGCGCGCGATCATCGTCGACCCTGCAGAGGGCATGAACGTCTTCACCGCCAACGCCCTGCTGAAGCTGCTGGAGGAGCCGCCCGCCGGCTGCCTCTTCATCCTCGTGTCGTCGGCGCCGCGCGCCCTGTTGCCCACCATCCGCAGCCGCTGCCAGGTGTGGTCCTTCGCCCGCCCGGCGGCTTTGGCGGCAGGGCGCGACCCTGCGCTCGCCGAACTTCTCGCGCTCTGCGGCGGCCTGCCATTGGCTGCAGAGCGCCTCGCGGCAGCGGGTGGTGCCGCGATGCTGAAGCGCTTTGTCGCCGATCTCGCGAAGCTGCCGGGCGCCGATCCGCTCAGGCTCGCCGCCCAGTGGGAGCAGTGGCTGAAGTCCAAGGAGGCGCTCGCCGCAGGTTTCGGCATGGTGCAGCTCACTGACTGGATGCAGCGCTGGGTCACGGATGTTGCCACGCTGCGCCTCGGCGGGCAGGTGCGCTACTTTCCCACCGAGGCAGCGCGCATCGCCGCACTGGCGGCGCGCGCCAGCATCGCGCAGGTGACGACCTGCTACAATGATGTCACTGCCATCCGCCGCGTTGCGCGACACCCGCTCAACGCCCGGCTGGTGCTGGAAGACATGTTGCTGCGCTATGTGCGCGGCATGGGTGGAAGCCGATCATGAGCGAAGTGCAGCGTCCCGCGGTGGCGCGCCCCAGCGTGCTGTCGCTGAACATCAACTCGAAGTCCGCGCTGTACGCGGCCTACATGCCGTACCTTGTGAATGGCGGGCTGTTCGTGCCGACGCCAAAGGCTTATGCGCTGGGTGACGAAGTGTTCATGCTGCTGCAGCTGATGGATGACCCCACCAAGCATCCGGTTGCCGCCAAGGTGGTTTGGGTGACGCCCAACGGCGCGCAGGGTGCGAAGACGGTCGGTGTCGGGCTGCAGTTCAGCGCCGACGACGCCGGCAAGCTGCTGCGTGGCCGTATCGAGACCATCCTGGCCGGTCTCCTGAGCTCCAGTCGTCCGACCCATACGCTCTGATCGCCGCGTTCATCAATAGAGGCTGGGCCGCCGTGCCGACAGCCCGATAGCCTTCCCCCGACAGGTCCCCATGTTCGTCGATTCGCATTGTCATCTTGATTTCCCCGACCTCATCGAGCGTGAGGCGGAGGTGCTCGCCAACATGGCGGCAAACCGCGTCAGTCATGCGCTTTGCATCAGCGTCAAGCTGGAGTCCTTTCCCGCGGTCCTGGGTCTGGCCGAGCGTCATCCCGGACTGTATGCCACGGTGGGCGTGCATCCCGACAACGAGGCGGTCGAGGAGCCCGACGTCGAGCGCCTGTGTGCGCTCGCCGAGCACCCGAGGGTGGTTGGCATCGGCGAGACGGGGTTGGACTACTACTGGCACAAGGATCAGCCCGAGTGGCAGCGGGCACGCTTTCGCACCCATATCCAGGCCGCGCGGCGCTGCAGCAAGCCGCTCATCGTCCATACTCGCGCAGCGGCCGACGACACCTTGCGCTTGATGCGGGAGGAGGGGGCCGATATGCCCGGCGGCGTGATGCATTGCTTTACCGAGAGTCGAGAGGTCGCGGCGGCGGCGCTCGATCTCGGCTTCTACATCTCTTTCTCCGGCATCGTCACGTTTCGCAACGCGGCCGAGCTGAAGGCGGTGGCACAATATGTGCCGCTGGACCGGATGCTGATCGAGACCGATGCGCCCTATCTCGCGCCCGTTCCCCACCGGGGGCGGACCAACGAGCCCGGCTGGGTTGTTCATGTCGCGGAGGAGATTGCCCGCCTGCGTGGCGAGCCGCTGGAGCGCATCTCATCTGCCACCACCGAAAATTTCTTCAGGTTGTTCAAACATGCACACAAGAACTGAATTCTCGCCCCTGCGCTGGCTGCTTGCCCTGACGGCGCTCTGCATTCTGGCCGTGGGTAGCGCACGTGCCGACAGCTACGAGGATGCGCTGAGCTCGGCGCGCCTCGGGGATACTGCCCAGCTCGTCGATCTGCTCAAGCGCGGCATCGATCCCAACACGGTGGATGACCAGGGCAATACGCTGCTGATCCTCGCCGCGCGCGAGGGCAACACCGAGACGGTGAAGGCCTTGCTGCCGTTCAAGCCCAAGTTGTCGCATCGCAACCTCGCGGGCGATTCGGCGCTGATGCTCGCGACCCTGCGCGGCAGCCTCGACCTGGTGAACGTTCTCGTCGCGGCTGGTGCCGAGTTCGAGCACGACGGCTGGACGCCGCTGATCTATGCGGCCTTCGAGGGACACCTCGAACTGGTGGAGCGCTTTCTGGAACTCGGCGCCAACGTCAACGCGCTCGCTCCGAACGGCTCGAACGCGATCATGTTCGCGGCCCGTAACGGTCACATGCCCGTGGTCCGCCGCTTGCTGCAGACGCCCATCGATCTGGAACAGAAGAACGATCGCGGCTTCACGGCGGAGACCTGGGCGCTGTCGAACAAGAACACGGACATCGTCGACCTGATCAATGCCGAACGTGCAAAGCGCGGCGTGAAGCCTGGCACGATGGTCATCGAGATCAAGTAAGCACAGACTCCAGAAAACGCCCGGCACAGATGCACCTCTGTTGTGCATCTGTGCAAGAAGTGCTTCGAATTCCGGACAGCTCTGCTTGGTGTGCATTGTTATGGTGCGTTAAGAGCACTTTTCTTGTGCATTTTCCTGTCTTCTGAGCGAAAATCGGTCCTCGCACGGCGCGCTGCCGTGACGTCATCCGGTTCCTACATCATCAGAGACAGCACATGCGCTATCCCTCACTGCACGCGTTCATCGCGTCCGTCGACGCCCGCAATCCCGGGCAGCCAGAGTACATTCAGGCCGTGGCAGAGGTCATGGAGAGCCTGTGGCCGTTCATCTCGGAGCATCCGCGTTATGCCGAGCACGGGTTGCTGGATAGGCTGGTCGAGCCGGAACGCATCATCCAGTTCCGTGTGTCGTGGCTGGACGACGCGGGCGAGGTGCATGTCAATCGCGGTTACCGAATCCAGCACAGCTCGGCGATCGGTCCATACAAGGGCGGCCTGCGCTTTCATCCCACCGTCAACCAGTCGGTACTGAAGTTTCTCGCCTTCGAGCAGACCTTCAAGAATGCACTCACGACGCTGCCTATGGGGGGGGGCAAGGGCGGTTCGGACTTCGACCCGAAGGGGCGCAGCCCGCGTGAGGTGATGCGCTTCTGCCAGGCCTTCATCACCGAGCTGTATCGCCACATCGGCGCCGACACCGACGTGCCGGCGGGTGACATCGGTGTCGGCGGGCGCGAGGTCGGCTATATGGCGGGGATGATGAAAAAGCTCTCCAACAACGCCGCATGCGTCTTCACCGGCAAGGGCCTGAGCTTCGGTGGCTCCCTGATTCGCCCCGAGGCCACAGGTTATGGCACCGTCTACTTTGCCGAGGAGATGCTGCGTCACGCCGGTCGCAGCATGGAGGGCATGCGCGTGTCGGTGTCAGGATCGGGCAATGTCGCGCAGTACGCGATCGAGAAGGCCATGGCCTTCGGCGCGCGTGTGGTGACCTGCTCTGATTCGAGCGGTACCGTCATCGATGCGGACGGCTTCACGCCCGAGAAGCTTGCCGTGCTGATGGATATCAAGAACGTTCATTACGGCCGTGTCAGCGAATATGCCGAGAAGTTGGGGTTGCCCTTCGAGCCCGGCAAGCGCCCGTGGAGCGTACCGGTCGACGTCGCCCTGCCGTGCGCCACACAGAACGAGCTCGACGAGAACGATGCGCGCATGCTGGTGGCGAATGGTGTGGTGTGCGTGGCCGAAGGCGCCAACATGCCGAGTACGGCCGGCGCGGTGAGTGTGTTCGAGGCCAATGACGTGTTGTATGCGCCAGGCAAGGCGAGCAATGCAGGCGGTGTCGCGACCTCCGGCCTGGAAATGAGCCAGAACGCGATGCGGCTGTCGTGGACACGCGAGGAGGTGGACGCACGCCTGCTCGAGATCATGCGTGGCATCCACGCGGTGTGCCTGAAGTACGGCACCCGTCCGGACGGACGCGTGAGCTACGCCGACGGCGCCAACATCGGCGGCTTCGTCAAGGTTGCCGAGGCGATGATCGCCCAGGGCGTGATCTGATCAGACGTGCGGGGCGGTCGCGATCCAGCCTTCCAGCGGGTCCATGCCCGCGGGAAGGCCGTAGTGTGGCGGCCCCGCCTGTGCACACCAGGCGGCTTGCAGCATCGCCAGCACCGCATCCAGCCGGTCACCGCCCGGGTCCTCGACGAGGCTCTCCAGATCGGCGGCGGAGCCGTTGAGTTTCAACGCGAGCGGATGCGCGCCGCTGCGAAGGGTGGCGACGAGCTGGCTACGTGTCGCGCGGCGAGCGGGCGTCTGCTTCGCGCGTTCGTCCGATTTGTAGGAATCTCTCGTGATCGCACGTGCGAGTAGACCGGGGTAGGCCTCGATCGCGATGCGCGTCGGGTCGCCTGCATGCAGGCCGGGCAGCGCGAGCCCGGCGGCGAGGAGGCGCGGCGCGCCTTCCAGAAACATCAGCCCGACAGGCGGATTGACGAGCTTGAGCGGGCTGTGTGAACCCGCCGGGCCGTCGGTGTTGCGGTGGTGGTAGCGGCGGCCGGGCGGCTGGCGCTCCCGAAGCGCATCCAGCTGTGCCCGGAAGCCGGCCTTGCCCAGCCCTGCGCAATGACGCACCAACGCCGCCCAGGTGTCGGGCCAGCCGAGCTCCTGTACCGCCCCGCGCGGCAGGCCGAAGGGCAGGTCGAAGCCGCCCACCCAAGGGCCGGGCGTCTCGAGCAGGGTCTCGAATGCGGCCCAATCGCAACAGGCGTGCAGCGCTTCCAGTTTGACGCCCGCAGCGTTCTCCGGATTCGCATCCAGCCGGCCGACGGCGACCACGATGGGTTTCGCGCGGCGCGGCGCGGAGGTGAAGTCGACACCGAGGACCTGCATGCGATCAGGCCGCGCGATTGCGCGCGCTGCGGTCGTTGAGGGCTGCCGCGGTGAGAATGCTGCGGGTGTGGACGGCAACCGTGTCGGCGACATTGCGCGCATAGCCGCCCGCCATCGCGAGTGCGACGGGAACCCCGGCCGAGGCGCAGCGCGACAGCACTGCGTGGTCGCGCCGTGCCAGCCCCTCGTGGCTGAGCGCGAGGCGGCCGAAGCGGTCGTCGTGGAAGGGATCAGCGCCGGCGAGGTAGATCACGAGTTGCGGGCCGAAGCCGTCGAACACCGTGTCCAGCGCTTCGGCGAGCGCGGCGAGGTAGTCGTCGTCGCCGCAACGGTCGGGGAGCTCGATATCGAGGTCGGAGCGCATCTTGCGGAAAGGGAAGTTCTTCGCCCCGTGCAGGCTGAGGGTGAAGATGTCGGGTTCGTCCGCGAGGATGGCGGCGGTACCGTCGCCCTGATGCACATCGCAATCGACTACCGCCACGCGTGCGACATGGCTTTCCTCGCGCATCGCGAGGGCGGCGATCGCGGCGTCGTTGAACACGCAGAAACCCGAACCGAAGTTTGCGTGGGCGTGATGGGTGCCGCCTGCGAGGTTGGCGGCACAGCCATCCGCCAGCGCAGAGCGGCAGGCAGCCAGGGTGGCACCTGCCGAACGGCGCGAACGCTCCACCATCTGCGGCGACCATGGAAAACCGATGCGCCGCTCCTCGGCCGGGTCGAGCTCACCGGCGACCACGCGTTGCAGGTAGTCGGGGTGGTGTGCGCGCAGGATCTCGGCATCGCTCGCCGCCGCGGGCACAAGGAAATCACTGTCGGCGAAGCGGCCGCATGCGCGCAGGTTCTCGCGCAGCAACCGATACTTCTCCATCGGGAAGCGATGGTTCTCCGGCAGCGGCAAGACGAATTCGTCGGCGTAATAGAGCTTCACGTATCGCCCGGAGCTACACTCAGGTGCCCGTCGCGCGCAGGTCGAGCGCAGGGAGTTCAGCGTCGGTGTAGAGCTCAGTGAACTCTTCCTCCGGCACCACGGTGACGGCGATCACAGGCTCGTGGGCGCCGCCGCCGATGATCACGCCGCGCATCGGTGAGATGTCGCTGAAGTCACGCCCCCAGCCGATGGTGATGTGCTCCAGGTTGGGCTGGATCGCGTTGGTCGGGTCGAACTCCACCCAGCCGGCGCCCGGGCAATACACCGCCACCCAGGCGTGGGTGGCGTCGGCGCCAATGAGGCGCTTTTTGCCTGCGGGTGGGCGGGTGAGGATGTATCCGCTCATGTAGCGCGCAGCCAAGCCGATCGAGCGCAGGCACGAGATCATGAAGTGAGCGAAATCCTGACACACGCCGCGCTTCTTCTCGAACACCTGGGTCACCGGGGTGGTCGTGTCGGTGGCCTGCGGATCGAATTTGAACTCGCTGAAGATGCGCCGCATCAGCCTGTCGGTGCCGACCAGAAGCGGCGTTCCCGGGGTGAAATCCTTCAGCGCGTAGTCGGCGAAATCCCTCTTGATCCGTACATGCCCGGACTCGAAGCGGAAGCGGCTCGCCTCCAGCGATTCGGCCGTCACCATTTGCCCAGCCTGGTAGAGCAGGCCGTCGCGCACCGACTCCCAGGGCGGCGACTCTTCCAGCGCTTGGGCAGGACGCGGCGTGAGCTCGACCCACGCCTCGGAGCGCACCAGCAGCGCATCGTGCTCGACCTCGAAATGGACCGCACGCACTGCATTGCCGAAGGCGTCGATGAAGTCGCGGTTTCGCTGCGGCTCGGGGCTGATCTCGACATGTGTCGCAATGCACTGCTGCCATGGCAGTTCGCGCAGCTCCAGGCGCAGGAGCTGGTGCGACTCGCCCACCGGTTGGTCGTAGTGGTAATGCGTGTCGTGGCGGATGTGATAGCGAATCGTGCTCATGCCACGGCTCGCAGACGGGAAGCCGACACGGTGTGGATGAAGAAACGGCGGTGCACCTCATCCGAGAGCTCGTAGGCGGTGTGCTCGGCATCGTTGAGCAGACGCGCGAGCTCGATACGGCCCGGTTCGCTGCGCTCCGGTTCGAGCAAGGTGAGGTCGAAGCGGTTGAAGCGCCGTTCCAGATTGTCGATCAGCGGCGGGATCGCGTGACCGAGCTCCTGCCCGCTGCGTTCGAGGTAGCGGCGCAGGGTCTCGAGCTGAAAGCAGATCGAGTGCGGGTTGGATGTATCGAACACCAGAAGATGCATCACTGGCAGCAACTCGGGGGCACGCCGATAGCGCGCCCGATAGGTGACGATGGCGTTGGCGACTTCGAGTAGCCACTCCAGCATGTGATCGGCGGCTCTGGTTGGCGCCTCCAGCACCATCGTGATCATCGCCGACAGGCCGGCCAGCCGCTCGATGCGCCGCCCCATGATGAGAAAGCGCCAGCCTTCGTCACGCGTCATGTCGTCCATCGCGAAGCCGGCGAGCGAGATGCAGCTCATCATCACGCCGTCGAGCGCGCTCAGTGCCTGATCCACGGTGGCGGGCGGGGGTTGCAGTGATTGCTCGAGGCGGTTCAACAGGCGCCAGTTGTCGGTGGAGAGACGCTCGCGCACATGGTTTGCGTTGAACGCCAACGCGCGCAGATTGCTCGCCACCGAGCCATATTGCTTGAGGTTCGAGACGCCCGACAGCAACAGCGCTTCCCGCGTGATCTCGGCGCGTTTTCCAGCGCGTTCATCAGTAAGTGGCAGGGCGCCGATCTTGCGGGCGACCTGCAGCAGACCATCCAGTTCATCCCCGACCTCGTCGTCGACAGCTGCCGCACGCGCCAGCGCCGACCGCAGCACGCGCGCCGAGGCCTCGCAGCGCTCTGTGTGCCTCCCCATCCAGAACAGGTTCTCGCCAACGCGCGAGGGGATGTCGTTGCCCGAGTACATCAGGTCGATCACCCCGAGGCGCTTCTTGAGCATCGAGGTGCGGTGTACCGAACCGTCGGTGCGCACCCAGGCGTCCTTGGAAAGCCCGCCGCGCTCCATCGAGATCACCTCGATGCCGCTGTGCGGCGCAACCCGCACCAGTGCGCCGGGCAGTACGTCGTAACCTTCCGGCGTGGCAGCGGCGAAAAGGCGGATGCCCACCGAGCGGCTCGCCAGTGTGCGTTTGTCACTGCCCGTCCACACTGGCGCCTGCGACAGCCGCACCCACTCCTGGGCCACATAGGTGTGGGGCTGCGCACGGATGCTCTCGATGAGCTTGTTGCGTGCCACCCCGCGCAGTTGGTGGCCGAACACACTGTCGCGGTTCATGCCCGGGAACGCAGGCTTGATCACGAGCTCGTCGAGGTTGTCGAGCACATACTCGAGTGCCGGCGCCTCGCCACACCACCAGGAGGCGACCGAGGGCATCTTCAGCGGTTCGCCCAGCAGGCGCTGACAGATTGCCGGCAGGAAGCCGAAAAGCGCGCAGCCTTCCACGGCGCCCGAACCCAGCGCGTTCGCGATCAATACGCGGCCGGCACGCACCGCGCCGAGCAGCCCGGGGACGCCCAGCGCGGAGTCGGCACGCAGCTCCAGCGGATCACAATAGTCGTCCTCGAGGCGCCGCATGATCGCATGCACGCGGCGCAAGCCGCGCAGTGTCTTGAGGAAAACGGTGTCCTCGCGCACCGTGAGATCCTGGCCTTCGACGAGCGGGAAGCCGAGGTAGCGTGCGAGAAAAGCGTGCTCGAAATAGCTCTCGCCGTAGGGTCCGGACGACAGCAGCACCACCAACGGGGCCTCGCCGTCGGATGGTGCCATGCGTGCGAGGCTGTCCTGCAAGGTGCGGAAAAAGGTGGCGAGGGTCTGGACCTGCAGTTCTCGGAACGCATCCGGAAAGGCCTGCGAGGTCACGATGCGGTTCTGCAGCGCGTAGCCTGCACCGGAGGGTGTCTGGGTATGGTCGCCGATCACCCACCAGCTGCCGTCGGGCGAGCGCGCGAGATCGACCGCGTAGGTATGCAGCGCATGCCCCGAGACTGGCTCGATGTTCTGACAAGCCCATTTGAAGGCCTTCTGCCCGAAGATCAACGCAGGTGGGATCAGCCCCTCGCGCAGCAGATGTTGCGGTCCGTAGAGATCCGCAAGCATCGCGTCGAGCAGGCGCGCGCGCTGTGCGACGGACTCGGACAAGGTCAGCCATTCCTCCGGGCCCACGATCAGCGGCAGCATGTCGAGTTCCCATGGCCGGCTGGTGCCGCGCGCGTCCGTGTTCAGGCTGTAGGTGACGCCATCGGCCTCGATGGCTTCACGAACGAACTGGGCGCGTCGGGTGAGTGCGGTATCCGGCAGGTACTCGAGCCTGTCCGCGAACGCACGCCAATGCGACCGCACCGACCCCTTGGCAGCGAGCATCTCGTCGTAGCGTTCAGGCAGGAGAGGATAGGTGTCGATCAGTCCGGCAGGCATGCAAAACCGCCCCGGTTGCCCGGAGCGGCCCTTTCGTCAGTGTTTGCGCAAGTCTAGCGTAAATGGGAACTCGGCGTTCACGCCCGGTTCGGCCACCGTTATCTTTCCCGGCGTGTGGCCGATGCGGAAGTAGCGCGCGAGCCGACGACTCTCGGCCTCGAAGGCGTTCACCGGCCGCACGTCGAAGCTGCGCCCGCCCGGGTGGCTTACGTGGTACTGGCAACCGCCGAGGCTGCGGTTCATCCAGGTATCGACGATGTCGAACACCAGCGGTGCATCAACGCCGATGGTGGGGTGCAGGCATGAGGGCGGCTGCCAGGCGCGATAACGCACGCCGGCGACGAACTCTCCGACCGTGCCGGTGGGCTGCATCGGCAAGGCTACGCCGTTGCAGGTGACGCGGTAGCGATCCGGCGAGACGCCGGTGGCGAGCACTTGCAGGCGTTCCACCGAGGAGTCCACATAGCGCACCGTACCCCCGATCGCACCTTCCTCGCCCATGACATGCCAGGGCTCCAGGGCGCCGCGCAGTTCCAGAGTCATGCCCTTGACGGTGTAGTCGCCGTACTTCGGGAAGCGGAATTCGAGGTGGGCGGCGAACCACTCTGCCTTGATCGGGAAGCCGGCTTCCTGCATCTCGGTCATCACGTCGTTGAAGTCCTGCCAGACGAAGTGCGGCAGCATGAAGCGGTCATGTAGCTCGGTACCCCAGCGAGCGAGACGCGGCGGGTTGTAGGGCTGCTTCCAGAAGCGTGCGATCAGCGCCCGCAGCAGCAACTGCTGGGTAAGGCTCATGCGTGCATGCGGCGGCATCTCGAAGGCGCGCAGCTCCAGTAGGCCGAGGCGGCCGGTGGGGCCGTCCGGGGAGTACATCTTGTCGATGCAGAACTCGGCGCGGTGGGTGTTGCCGGTGACGTCGATCAGCAGGTTGCGGAACAGTCGGTCTACCAGCCACGGCGGGCAGGCATCGCCGAAACCTGCGTTGAGCTTTTCGAGCTCGCGGAAGGCGATCTCGATTTCGTACACCGAATCGTTGCGCGCCTCGTCGATGCGTGGCGCCTGCGAGGTCGGGCCGATGAAGAGACCGGAGAACAGGTAGGAGAGGCTGGGGTGGTTGTGCCAGTATGCAACCAGGCTCCTCAGCAGATCCGGGCGGCGCAGGAAGGGCGAATCCGCCGGTGTCGCGCCGCCGAGCACGAAGTGGTTGCCGCCGCCGGTGCCGGTGTGGCGGCCATCCACCATGAACTTCTCGGTGGTGAGGCGCGACAGGTGCGCGGAGTCGTAAAGGTGCGTGGTCTGATCCACCAGCTCGTCCCAGCCGCGCGCGGGGTGGATGTTCACCTCGATCACGCCGGGGTCGGGGGTGATGCGGAAGTGGGACAGGCGTGGGTCGCTCGGCGGCTCGTAGCCTTCCAGCATCACCGGTTGGTCCAGCGCGGCGGCGGTGTCCTCGATCGCGGTGACGATCTCGAGGTAATCCTCGAGGCGGCGAGTGGGCGGCATGAAGATGTACAGAATACCGTTGCGGGCCTGGGCGCACATCGCGGTGCGGGTGATCCAGTGGGCCGATTCCTTGTCGCCTGGTTGGCGCGTCGTGGATGTTGCCACGTCCGCGTTCGCCGGTCCGGAGGCGCCAGCGCCAGCGCGGGCCGTACCGGTGGCCGAGCCGATGCCGTCCGCGCCTTCGGTGTCCGTATCGCCATCTGCACGGGTGAGTCGCAACACGTCGTCCGGCACTGCGCTCAGTGCGGCGGCATGGCCGGCAGTCGCCGCACCTGCGCCGACCGATCCGTCGAAGCTGGTCGCGCCGGTGGTGCTGCCCGGGTCGGCGAACTGGCGGCGGATGGATGCATACAAGGGCAGCGGCTTCACCTGCTCGAACGGATCGGGCTGATGCACCCAGGGGTATTCGCCTTCGGTGACCCAGGGCTGCGAATCCAGCGGCAGGCGATAGCCGAGCGGCGAGTCACCCGGGATGAGGTAGCAGCGCTCGGTGCGCAGGAACCACGGGCCGGTCTCCCACTGGTTGGTGTAGGGGTTGCGGGTGATCGGCAGCACATGGCCGATGACGTCGGTGAGACCCTGGGTGAATACCTTCATCAGGCGCTCGCGCTCGAGTGGATCGTCCACCCGCGAATCGAAGGGATCGACGTTGCCCGGCAGGCGGCGCTCGCGCCACATGTAGTAAAAGACGTCCTCGAAGGCGGGGAAGATGAACTTCTGCGTGAGGCCGAGTCGCGACGCGACGCCGTTGAGGAATCGCCCGGCGATCTGCGCGTTCGCATCCCCGCCGGCCTTCTCGTCGGCGACCAGCGTGGGGTCGCTCCAGATTGGTTGGCCATCGCGGCGCCAGTAGCAGTTCAGCGACCAGCGCGGCAGTTGCTCACCCGGGTACCACTTGCCCTGGCCGAAATGCACCAGGCCGAAGGGGCCGTATTTGTCGCGCAGCCTGTGGTAGAGGTCGGCTGCGAGGAGGCGTTTGGTGGGGCCGAGAGCGTCGGTGTTCCATTCCGCGCCGTCCAGATCATCCACCGACACGAAGGTGGGTTCGCCGCCCTGGGTCAGGCGTACGTCCATCTCGCCCAGTTCGCGGTCGATGTCGTGGCCGAGATTCTCGATCGCCTGCCACTGCTCGTCGGTGTAGGGCTTGGTGACGCGCGGCGCTTCCCAGATGCGGGTGACCTTCATCTCGTGATGGAACTCGACTTCGCACTTTTCGAGTCCGCCGGTCACCGGGGCGGCGGAGAAAGGATCGGGCGTGCACGCCACCGGGATGTGGCCCTCGCCGGCGAAGAGGCCCGATGTCGGATCCAGCCCCACCCAGCCTGCGCCGGGCAGATACACCTCGCACCAGGCGTGCAGGTCGGTGAAGTCGGCCTCGGGGCCGGACGGGCCATCGAGCGACTTCACATCCGCCTTCAGCTGGATCAGATAGCCCGACACGAAGCGCGCCGCCATCCCGAGATGGCGTAGCAGTTGTACCAGCAGCCAGGCCGAGTCGCGGCAAGAGCCGGAGCGCTTCTCCAGCGTCTCCTCGGGCGTCTGCACGCCCGGCTCCATGCGGATGGTGTAGTTGATGTGCTTGTAGAGGTCGCTGTTGAGATCGACGAGGAAGTCGACACTGCGCTTCTTGCTGCGGTCGATCCCGTTCAGGTATGCGGCGAACTTCGCGGTCAGCGGCAGCTTCTTGAAGTAAGGGGCGAGCTCGTCCTTCTGCCAGCTCTCGTACTCGAACGGGCAGTTTTCAGCGTAAGGCTCCAGGAAGAAGTCGAAGGGGTTGATCACCGCCATCTCGGCGACCATGTCGATCTCGATACGGAACTCGGTGGTCTGCTCGGGGAAGGCAAGCCGCGCCAGATAGTTCGATTGAGGGTCCTGCTGCCAGTTGATGAAGTGGGTCTTCGGCAGGATGTTCAGCGAATAGCTCAGGATGCGGGTGCGGCTGTGTGGCGCGGGACGCAGACGGATGACCTGCGGGCCCAGGTTGATGGGTCGGTCATACTTGTAGTGCGTGACATGGTGAAGTGCAACGTGGATCGACATTCCGTACCCCTCGGGTGATGACTTGTGCGCGCTTACAGCAATTCCCGCGCCAGTCGGCAGTGGGTGGGGTGCCGCGCGAGAGCGTATTGTCCGGCAAACCGTGCCGGCGCCATCGAACAATTGGCATTTCTGGCTTCTCTGAACCGATTTGTGCCCGAGCTCGTCATCATAGGGGTGTTGAATGCACCTTGTCGGTGCGCAACAACATTTTGCGTGCCCCGATATGGCGCTGCTTTGGTGCATCGTGCCCATGTTCGACGCATCGGAACTTCGTCGCTACACTGGGGCCATAGACCAATACGCCACGCACCTCCGCGGTGCGACCCGACGGAAGAACACCATGAGCGCCATCGAACTCGTCCGCGCGCGGCATGCCGCGCTCACCGAACTGCGTCGTGACATCCATGCCCATCCCGAGCTCGCCTTCGAGGAGAGGCGCACCGCCGATGTCGTGGCGCGCCACCTCGCCGGGCTGGGGGTGGAGGTCCACACCGGCATCGGCAGGACCGGCGTCGTCGGCGTGGTCAAGGGGCGGCCCGGCCCGCACGCGATCGGACTGCGCGCCGACATGGACGCGCTGCCGATGCAGGAGCGCAACACCTTCTCCCACGCCTCGCGCCACGCCGGCTGCATGCACGCCTGCGGGCACGACGGCCACACCACGATGCTGCTCGCCGCGGCCGAGGTGCTGGCGGCCACGCGCGACTTCGATGGCACGGTATTCCTCGTGTTCCAGCCCGCCGAGGAGGGCGAGGGCGGGGCGCGCGCGATGATCGAGGACGGACTCTTCGACCGCTTCCCGATGCAGTCCATCTTCGGCATGCACAACTGGCCCGGCATCCCGGCCGGCCGCTTCGCGGTGCATTCCGGCGCGGCGATGGCGAGCGCCGACCGCTTCGACATCCTGGTGCGCGGGCATGGTGCGCACGCGGCGATGCCGCACCTTGGCACCGACCCGGTGGTCGCAGCGGCGGCGCTGGTGCAGTCCATCCAGACCATCACCAGCCGCACGCTGGATCCGCTCGACGCCGCGGTGGTGTCGACCACCCTGTTCCATGCCGGCGAGGCGTACAACGTGATCCCCGACCGCGCCAGCCTCGCCGGTACGGTGCGTGCCTTCAGCGAGACGGTTCAGGTGCGCATCGAGGCGCGCCTGCGCGAGCTGTGCGCCGGCATTGCCGCAGCGCACGGCGTGGAGGTCGACTTCGACTACCGGCGTGGCTATCCCGCGACCATCAACACCGCCGCCGAGGCCGCGACATGTGCCGAGGTCGCCGCGCGTGTCGCCGGCGCAGAGGCGGTCGCCATCAACCCGCGGCCGAGCATGGGTGCCGAGGACTTCGCCTTCTTCCTCAAGGAAAAGCCCGGCTGCTACGTGTGGATAGGCAATGGCGAAGGCGAGGGCGGCTGCATGCTGCACAACCCGCGCTACGACTTCAACGACGACATCATCCCGCTCGGCGCGGCCTACTGGGTGGAGCTTGCGCGCACCCTGCTGAAGGCCGATGCCTGATGGACCCGATCAACGGCCCCGGCTGACGACATGATCCAGACACTGCGCCTTGCCTACCGTACCCTGCTGCGCGATCTGCGCGCCGGGGAATTGCATCTGCTCGGGCTTGCGATCGTGATTGCGGTCGCGAGCCTCACCAGCGTCGGCTTCCTCGCCGACCGCGTCTCGCGCGGCCTGGACCGCGAGGCCAACCAGTTGCTCGGCGGCGACCTGCTGCTGCGCGCCGACAAGCCGTGGCCGGCCGAGTTCGTCGCCGAAGCCGAGTCGCGCGGGCTGCAGACGGCGGGCACGGTGCTGTTCACCAGCATGGTGAGCACTGCCGAGCAGGCGCAGCTTGCCGGCGTGAAGGTGGTCGATGAGGCCTACCCGCTGCGCGGCGCGGTGCGCACCGCGGCTGGCCCCAATCTTCCGGAGGCGGACGCGCAGCGCATGCCTGCACGCGGCGAGGTGTGGCTGGACGAGCGCCTCTTCGCCGCGCTGGGGGTTGCAGTTGGCGACTCCATCGAGCTCGGCCTGCTGCAGTTTCGCGTCGCGGCGATGGTCACCTTCGAGTCCGACCGAGGCGCCAACTTCTTCAGCCTGCTGCCACGTGCGATCTTCAACAGTGCAGACCTCGCCGACACCGGCCTCCTCGTCGAGGGAAGTCGTGCCACCTGGCGGCTGCACCTTGCCGGCAGTCTGCCGGCGATCGAGGCCTACCGCGACTGGGCGCAGGCGCGGCTGGGACGCGGCCAGTCGGTCGAGACGATAGAGAACGCGCGCCCCGAAGTGCGCGCCGCGCTCGACCAGGCGCAGCGCTTCCTGCGCCTCGCGGCGCTGCTCGCCGTGATCCTCGCCGCGGTGGCGGTGGGCCTTTCGGCGCGCCGCTTCATGCAGCGCCACCTCGACGGCTGCGCGGTGATGCGCTGCCTCGGCGCGCGGCGCGCGCAGGTGCTCGGCATCGTCGTCGGCGAGTTCCTGCTGTTCGGCATCATCGCCTCGCTTGCCGGTGCCGGGCTGGGCTGGCTGGTGCAGGCGAGCCTGGTCGCGATCCTCGAGGAGGTGATGGCCACCGCGCTGCCGGCGCCCTCGCTCGCGCCCATCGCGCATGGTGTGCTGGTGGGGCTGGTGCTGCTGGTGGGCTTCGTGCTGCCGCAACTGCTGCGCCTCGGGCGGGTGTCCACATTGCGCGTGCTGCGCCGCGAGTTCGATGCCATCGAGGTGGGCGCGGGCTCGGCGTGGGCGTTGGGCGCGGCGGCGCTGTTCGCGATCATCCTGTGGATCGCCGGCGAGCTGCGTTTGGGATTGATGATTGCCGCCGGCTTCGGCGTCGCGCTGGGGGTGTTCGCGCTCGCCGCCTGGCTGGTGCTGCGCGCGCTCGGCGGGCTCAAGGGGCAGGGCTCGATTGCGGGGGGCGGCTGGCGCTACGGGCTCGCAGCACTGCGCCGACGCATGGGGGCGAGCGTCATCCAGGCGAGTGCGCTCGGCCTGGGCCTGGCGGCGCTGCTGCTGCTCACGCTGATCCGCGGCGACCTGCTCGACAACTGGCGCCAGAAGACGCCGCCGGATGCGCCCAACCGCTTCATCATCAACATCCAGCCAGACCAGCGCGTGCCGCTTGCGGAGCATTTTGCCGCGCAGGGCTTCGCGGTGCCGGAGATCCTGCCGATGATCCGCGGCCGGCTGGTGGCGATCAACGGTGCCGAGGTCAGGCCCGAGGATTACGAGGACAACCGCACTCGCCGCCTCGCCGAGCGAGAGTTCAACCTCAGCTACGGCGCGCGGCTGCCGGACGGCAACCGGGTGTCGGCCGGCGCGTGGCACGGATCATCCACGACGCCGGCCTTCTCGGTCGAGGCGGGGTTGGCGGAGACCTTCCGGCTCAAGGTCGGTGACAAGGTACGCTTCAACGTGTCGGGTGAACTGGTGGAGGCGCCGATCACCAGCGTGCGTACGCTGGAGTGGGATTCGATGCGGGTGAACTTCTTCTTCATCGCCTCGGGCGGTCTCATCGACGACGCGCCGGCCAGCCTCATCACCAGCTTCAACCTGCCGGCGGACGACCAACGCTTCGTCACCGGGCTGATCCACGCCTTCCCCAACCTGTCCGTGATCGACGTCTCGGCGGTACTCGCCCAGGTGCAGGCGATGACCGACAAGCTCATCCTCATCGTGCAGTTCGTGTTCGGCTTCGCGCTTCTGGCGGGCGTCGTGGTGCTCTACGCGGCCTTGCAGGCGACGCACGACGAGCGCGATTTCGAGCTCGCGATGCTGCGCACCCTGGGCGCGCGCAATCGCCAGGTGCGCCAGGCGCTGCTCGCCGAGTTCCTGGTGCTCGGTGCGGTGGCCGGCGTGCTCGCGGGGGTGGGGGCGAGCACGATCGGCTGGGCGCTCGCACAGTTCGTGTTCAAGATGAGCTACGTGCCTGCGCCGGGCGCGCTGCTCGTGGCGCTGCTGCTCGGCGCCGGCGGGGTGGTTCTGGGTGGCTGGCTCGGTACCCGCAGCCTGCTCGCCCGCCCGCCGCTGGCGAGCCTCAGGGCGCTCGCGTGATGGGGGGCCGGTACGGTGCGTACCTGCTGATGCACTTCCCCTGCGGCGTTGCAGGATGAGCGCGCAGGCATCGACGTCGGCACTCGGTTTCATCGGTGTCGGCGAGCTTGCCGCAGCGCTCGCCATTGCCTTGCGGCGTGCCCATCCGGCGCTCGCGCTGCATCTCTCGCCGCGCGGCGCGGCGCATGGGAAGGCGCTGGTGGAGCGCTTCGGGGCGTTGCGCCATGAGAGCAACGCGGCGGTGGCCGGTTGCTGCGACACCCTCGTGATCGGCGTGCGGCCGGCCGACGTGGCGGCGCTCGCCGCCGACCTCGCGCTCACGCCCCGCCATCACTTGCTGGTGCTTGCCGCCGGCATCCCGCATGCGCGCCTCGCCACCTTGTTCGCGCCGGCGCGCGTCACGCGGGTGATGACGGGCATCGCCGTCTCCGAGGGTGGCAGCGCGATCAGCGTATATCCGGACGCGGCCCCCGTGCATGCGCTGCTTTCGCCCGCCTGCAACGCACTCATCGGTTTTGCCGACGAGTCCGGTTTCGACGCCTCGATTCTCGCGGTGTGCCTGAACGCCTGGTGGCTTGCACAATTCGCCCACCTGCAGCGCTGGCTGTGCGACGCAGCCGGCATGCACGAGGACGCCGCGCGGGCGCTGCTCGCCGCCAACATCGGTGACGTTGCCGCCTTGCTGCGCGCGCGACCGGAGATGAGCCCCGGCGAACTCGCCGCGCAGATCGGCACCCCCGGCACCTACACCGCGGCGGGCCTCGCGCAGCTGGACGCGGTCAACGCCCACGCAATGTGGACGGATGCGCTGGAGGTCTTGCTGGTTCGGTTGCGGTCCGGGGCATAGACGGACTGTGCCGGGGGACCCTGGTCTGCCCACGTCCGTGTGGATGGTGCCAGAAGTTCCTCAGCCCCGCCCGCGTCGCGTGCCCAGTGCCCGTTCGAGCTCGTTCATCAGCCCGGCGATGTTGCCAGCGAAGCGGCCGGTCTGGTCGGCGAGGGACTTGACCTCGTCGGCGACCACCGCGAAGCCGCGCCCGTGTTCGCCAGCGCGGGCGGCCTCGATCGCGGCGTTGAGGCTGAGCATGCGCAGGGCCTTGAGCACCGAGACGATCTTGTCCGATTCGGCGACGATGGCGGCGTTGAGCTGCTGGACTGCGGACATCTGTTCAGCGCGCTGCAGCTCGGCCTGCTTGCGTTCATGGATGTCCGTCACCACGCCTTCAAGGTAGCGCAGCTCACCGGCCGTGCCGAAGACCGGGCCGCCGTGCTCGTTGACCCAGCGGACGGAGCCGTTGCGCTGGCGGATGCGGTAGTCGATGTTCCAGTTCCGGCGTGCTTCGCAGGCTTCTCCAACGGCGCCGTCCACCGCGGCGGCGTCCTCCTTGTCGATCAGGGCGGCGTAGGCCACCGTGCGATTGCCGATCAAGTCCCCTGCAGTGTAGCCGGTGAGGCCCTCCACGTCGCCAGCCGTGATCAGCATGGTGAAGTCGGCGTCGTTCTGGCAACGGTAGAGGAAGCCGTTCATGCGGCCGGCGATGCTGTGATAGGCGTCTTCGACCGATTCATCCAGTCGTTCGTCGAGTGCGGTCATGCGCATCTCCATGGAGCGGTTGCCAAGTGTGTAAGCGGACACTGCTTGCAGATTTCGTGCCGACTGCAAGTCCGGACCGGGGGGCGCACACGGGACATCGTGTGGGCAGAGGCGATGCACGATGAGCGAGCGCGAGCGACGGCCGGGATGCACCTGAATGGTGCGGTTACGTCTTGTGTCCTGCGAATTGCTGCCCCGTTATTGTGGCATGGCGATTGCTGTTGAGGGAGCTGACATCGCATCGCGCCAACTCCGGCGCGCGCAATCCGACCCGGGGCCCCATGATTCCTTCGCAGCCTATAGACATTCTCTGGACGCTGTTGTGTGCGGCGCTGGTCTTTGCGATGCAGGCCGGCTTCCTGTGCCTGGAGTCGGGGCTCACACGCAGCAAGAACGCGATCAACGTCGCGGTGAAGAACATCTCGGACTTTGCGGTCGCGAGCCTGCTGTATTGGCTCGTCGGTTTCGGTCTGATGTTCGGCGACAGCATCGGCGGATGGGTGGGCAGCACGCATTTCGGCGCGCTGGGCCAGCTCGAGGCGTCGCCGGGGCTGGGCGCCTTCACCCTGTTCCAGCTCATGTTCTGCACCACGGCAGCCACCATCGTCTCCGGCGCGGTCGCGGAGCGAATGCGCTTCACCGTGTACCTGTTGGTATCGAGCGGCGTGGCGCTACTGATCTATCCCTTGTTCGGCCACTGGGCCTGGGGCGGCGTTGCGGGCAATGGGCACGGTTGGCTGGTGAGCCTGGGGTTCATCGACTTTGCCGGATCCACGGTCGTGCATTCCCTGGGCGGCTGGGTATCGCTCGCGGCGATTCTCGTGATCGGGCCGCGTACCGGTCGCTTCAGCGCGGGGGACGCAGCACGGGTGATTCCTGCCGGCAACCTGCCGGTGGCCATGCTCGGCGGGCTGCTGCTGTTCTTCGGCTGGTTCGGCTTCAATGGCGGTAGCACGCTCGGGCTCGATGCGATGGTCGCTCCCATCCTGATCAACACCGCGCTCGCGGGCGCGGCCGGAATCGTGACCGGGCTCATGCTCGGCTGGCGGGTCAAGGGATACTGGGAAGTGTTGTATGCCCTGAATGGGGCGATTGCCGGCCTGGTGGCGGTGACGGCCGGGGCCCACGTGCTGGGCGGACTGGATGCGCTCTTCGTCGGTGCGATGGGGGCTGTGCTCATGATCGGCTGCAACGAATGGCTGCTGCGACGGCGTATCGACGATGCGGTCGGGGCGATCCCGGCCCACCTCGTGCCAGGGGTGTGGGGCACGCTGGCGGTGGCGCTGGTCGGGGACCTGGGCCTCATCGACAACGGCAATGACCGCCTCACCCAGCTCGGTGTCCAGCTGCTGGGCGTGGTGGCGTGTGGCGTGTGGGCGTTCGGTGTGGCGTGGCTGATGCTTCGCGTCATCGGCTGGTTCGGCCCCTTGCGCGTCAGCGAGGAAGATGAGCGGGTCGGCCTCAATGTCTCCGAGCATGGCGCCCGCACCGAGCTGATCGAACTGCTGTCGGCGATGGAGGCACACGGGAAAACCGGCGATATCGGCATGCGCGTGCCCGTGGAGCCCTTCACCGAGGTCGGGCAGATCGCCGCCGCCTACAACCGCGTGCTTGGCGCGCTGGAGGCCGCCACCGACCATACGCGATCCATCATCCGCGATGTACGCGACGGGGTCATCACCTTTACTCGCGAGGGATTGCTGACCAGCCTCAACCCCGGTGCCGAGCGGCTGTTCGGCGTCGAGGCGGCGATGGCGATCGGTCATCCTATCGGCATCCTGCTGGGCAATGACGGCATGCGCAGGCAGCCCATCAGCGAGCGGCTCTTCAAACCGGGTGAGAAGGTCGAGCTGCGCGTCGGCGCTCCGGGCGCCGGCGGCAGGGTGCTGGAGGTGTCGGTCAGCGAGAACCGTGGCGCGGCGAAGGCGCAGCTTACCGGCATGGTGCGCGACATCAGCGACCGCAAGCAGGTCGAGGCGCAACTGCATCGCGAACGCGACCTCGCGCAGGTGACGCTCGCCTCCATCGGCGATGGCGTGATCACCACCGACGAGTCCGGTCACATCCAGTACATGAACCCGGTGGCCGAGCGCTTGACCGGCTGGAGGGCGAAGGAGGCGAACGGCCAGCCGGTGAGCCTCGTCTATCGACTCGCCGACGAACAAACCGGGCAAGGCCTGGTGAACCCGGTGCGCGACACGCTGACGACCGGCAAGGTGATGCGGCGCGCCGAGCATGCGTTGCTGACGCGACTGGACGGCGGCAGCGTACCGGTGGTCGACACCACTGCGCCGATCCGTTCGCGCGACGGCTTCCTGATCGGCGCGGTGCTGGTGTTCCACGATGTGACCGTCACCCTGAACCTTGCGCGCGAGCTGTCGCACCAGGCCACCCACGACGCACTGACCGGGGTCACCAACCGGCGCGAGTTCGAACGCAGGCTCACCGAGCTGCTCGCGCGAGCTCCGGGCGATGAGCACACCCACATCGTCTGCTATCTCGACCTCGATCAGTTCAAGGTGGTGAACGACACCTGCGGCCATGTTGCCGGTGACGAGCTGCTGCGGCAGGTGACGAACCTGCTGCGCGGCCGCCTGCGCGTCTCCGACCTGCTGGCGCGGCTGGGGGGTGACGAGTTCGGCCTGATCCTGCAGGCGTGCACGCTGCGCAACGCGCAGATCCTGGCCGAGCACATCCGTGAGGAGATCCAGGATTTCCGCTTCGCCTGGCAGGGCAACGTGTTCTCGATAGGCGTGTCGATCGGGCTGGTCGAGGTGGGGGCGTCGGACCGCGACATCGGCCGCATCCTCTCGGCTGCGGACGCGGCCTGCTACGCCGCCAAGGAAGAGGGACGCAACCGGGTTCATGTCTACCAGCCGGACGACGACACCTTGCTCGAGCAGCACGGCCAGATGCAGTGGGTGGGGCGACTTCAGACGGCGCTGGACCAGGACCGCTTGCGCCTCTACGTGCAGCCCATCGTGCCGCTCCAGGCCGACGCCGGCAACCCGATCCACTTCGAGATCCTGGTGCGTCTGGTCGAGAACGGCAAGCTGATCTCGCCTGGTACCTTCCTGCCTGCGGCCGAACGCTACAACCTGATGCCGCGCATCGACCAGTGGGTGGTGGGCAACACCCTCGCCTGGCTTGGCGACCGCTACCGTAAGCAGGGGGCATTGGACGGTATCTACTGTATCAACCTGTCGGGTGCATCCCTCTCGGACGAGCGCTTCCGTGAAGGCTTGCGTGCGACCCTTGAGCAGCTGCAGTTGCCCGCAGGTGCGATCTGCTTCGAGATCACCGAGACCGCAGCGGTCGCGAACCTCTCCAAGGTCGTGCCCTTCATCGAGGAGGTGCGCGCGCTCGGCTGCGCGTTCGCGCTCGACGACT
The DNA here is from genome assembly GCA_041916775.1 of Rhodocyclaceae bacterium. GTDB lineage: Bacteria > Pseudomonadota > Gammaproteobacteria > Burkholderiales > Rhodocyclaceae > UBA2357. The sequence continues at coordinate 92,777 of JAYRYZ010000012.1, forward strand.
TCGGCAGCGGGCTTTCGTCCTTCGCCTATCTCAAGAACCTGCCGGTGGATTTCCTCAAGATCGACGGCAGCTTCATCAAGGACATCGAGCGCGACCCGATCGACCTCGCGATGGTGCAGGCGATCAACGCCATCGGCCACGTCATGGGCCTCAAGACCATCGCCGAGTTCGTCGAGAGCGAGGCGGTGCTGCAGCGCCTCATCGAGATCGGCCTCGACTACGGCCAGGGCTACCACATCGGCGAACCCCGTCCGCTCGCCGACGAGGCGCAGGTGAAGATGATGCCGCGCTGACGCGGCGCATCGCGCAGCCCCGCTGCGCGGGTCGGCGGCCTTTGCGGTGTGCGTGCCCGGGCGTGCGCATGAGAAGATGGCGCCCGCCCGAACCTGGAGACCCCGCATGCCATTGTTTCAGCAACTCGGCCCGGCCGAATGGGCGGTCGTGCTCATCCTGCCCGCACTGCTCCTCGCCGTCGTCGTCTGGTTATTGGTCATCGGCACACGCCTGCGCCGGCTCGAGGCCGGGCTGCCGCTCCTGCTCGCCAACCAGCAGCGGGACGCGGCAGAGGGCCTGCATGCGGTGCTCGAGCGCCACACCGACCGCGTGCGCGCCGGCGCGGCGGACGATGCGCGCGCGCACCGCGACACCCTGCAAAAGCTCTACGCCGCCATCCAGGCGCAGTTCGCCACCCAGCGCCAGGAGGCCGGCACCCGCCTCGCCGAGCTCGCCGGCACCATCGCCACCAGCCAGGAGCGGCTGCGCGGCGAGCTGCTGGAGCAGGTGCTCACCACGCTCGCAGCCCAGGCACGTGCCGACCGCGAGCTGCTGCAGGCCGGGCTGCAGCAGGCCTCGACCCAGCTCGGCACGGCCTCGGAGACCCTGTCGCGCACCATCAACGAACGCCTGGAAGCGATCGGTGGCCACGTCAACCAGCGCCTCGACGAAGGTTTCCGTCAGACCAACGAGACCTTCGCCAGCGTGATGGCGCGGCTTGCCACCATCGACGAGGCGCAGAAGAAGATCGACGGCCTCACCGGCAACGTCATCAGCCTGCAGACCCTGCTCGGCGACAAGCGCGCCCGCGGCGCCTTTGGCGAGGTGCAGCTCGAAGCCCTGGTGAAGAACGCGCTACCGCCCGATGCCTACAGCTTCCAGCATGTTCTGCCCAACGGCACGCGGGTGGATTGCCTGCTGCGCCTGCCCGAGCCGACCGGTTGGGTGCCGGTGGATGCCAAGTTCCCGCTCGAGAACTACCATCGCATGCTCGACACCGACCCCGCGGTGGCGGAGTCCGACCGGCGCGCCGCGCTCGCCGCCTTCCGCGCCGACCTGCGCCGCCATGTGGACGCGATCGCCGACAAGTACATCCTGCCCGGTGTCACCGCCGACGGCGCGGTGATGTTCGTGCCCGCCGAGGCGGTGTTCGCCGAGATCCACGCCCATCAGCCGGAGCTGGTTGCGCATGCGCAGGCGCGCCGGGTGTGGATCGTGTCGCCCACGACGCTGATGGCGGTGCTCAACACCGCCCGCGCGGTGCTCAAGGATGTGGAGATGCGCAAGCAGGTGCACGTCATCAAGGACGCGCTCGCCCGGCTCGCACGTGACTTCGGCCGCTTCGACGCGCGCATGGAGGCGCTCGCCCGCCACATCGAGCAGGCCAACAAGGATGTGCAGGACGTACAGGTGAGCGCCCGCAAGATCAGCGCCCACTTCCACAGGATCGAATCCGCCGAGCTGGATGCGCTGCCGGAAGAGGCCGCGCCGCAGCCCTGAGGCTGTCTATCCTGCCTCAGCCGCCGATGTACGACATCTCGATCTTGCGTTGCCTGGCGGTGTTGGCGGTGCGGATCTCGGAGTAGCGGTCGGTGCGCGGCAGCCAGGCGGATGCGATGGCGCGATCGATCTCGTTGTCGTCGGCGTCGCCGCGCAGGAGCTCGCGTAGGTCGTGGCCGTGCTCGGCGAAGAGGCAGGTGAAGAGCTTGCCTTCCGTGGACAGGCGGATGCGTGTGCAGGTGGAGCAGAAGGCCTGGGTCACCGACGAGATCACGCCGATCTCGCCGCTGCCGTCGGCGTAGCGCCAGCGTTCGGCGACCTCGCCGACGTAGTTGGGATCGATCTGTTCGAGCGGGAACACGCGGTGGATGCGCTCGACCACCTCGCGCGAGGGCACGACGTCGTCCATGCGCCAGCCGTTGGAGCTGCCCACGTCCATGAACTCGATGAAACGCACGATGTGGCCGCTGCCCTTGAAGTGGCGCGCCATGTCCACGACGCCCGCGTCGTTGAGCCCACGCTTGACGACCATGTTCACCTTCACCGGCCCGAGGCCCACGGCCTCGACCGCTTCGATGCCGCGCAGCACGTCCGCCACCGGGAAGTCGGCGTCGTTCATCGCGCGGAAAGTGGGGTCGTCGAGCGCGTCGAGGCTCACCGTCACCCGGTGCAGGCCGGCGTCCTTGAGGCGCTGCGCCATGCGCGGCAGCAGCACGCCGTTGGTGGTGAGCGTGAGCTCCACGTCCGGCAGTTGCGCGAGCTGGGCGATGAGCCGGTCGACGTCCTTGCGCAGCAGCGGCTCGCCGCCGGTGATGCGGATCTTGCGCACGCCGCGGGCGACGAAGAGGCGCGCCACGCGGGTGATCTCCTCGAAGCTCAGCAGCGCGTTGCGTGGCAGGAAGGCGTAATCGTCATCGAACACCTCGCGCGGCATGCAATACACGCAGCGGAAGTTGCAGCGGTCGGTGACGGAGATGCGCAGGTCGCGCACCTCCCGACCGCGGCGGTCGGCAAGCGGCCCGCTCGCGGGATACTCGCCGTCCTTCAGCCGCAACACGGCGGGTGGAAGGTCGAGCGGCTGGATGGGAATCGTCTTCATGTTGGACGCTGGCTGTCTCGGAACGCCGGCAGTATGCGGAACATCCGCCGTGGCTGTAATTGACCGACCGCAAGGCCTGCGGCTTCGGTGAGGAAACCTCTGCTAGGATTATCGGCAGCCGGACCGGGGCGTGCAAGCCGAGTTCGCCTGCCGTGCCGGTGTTCTCCACGGTAGGCGGTGGAGAACGCCATCCCCGGTCGAACCCGCGAGGCGCGCTGCGCCACGCTCACGGAGACCTTACATGCCATCATTCGTCGGTCTTGCGGCCGATCAACTGCGCACCCGTTGCGACGAAACGCACCTCGAGTTCGACTCCACCGCCACGCTGGAGGACCTGCCCGGCGGCCTGGGCCAGGTACGCGCCGAGGAGGCGCTGCAATTCGGACTGGCGATGCGTCAGCCCGGCTACCATGTATTCGTGCTCGGTGATCCCGGCACAGGCCGGCACGCGACCACGATGCGGCTCCTGCGCGAGGCCGCGGCGGACGGCGAGTTACCGCCGGATCTGTGCTACGTGCACAACTTCGCGGACGCGTTGCGCCCGCGCCTGATGAGCCTGCCGCCGGGACGCGGGGAGGGTTTCCGCCGCGACATGCAAACCCTGATCCGCGAACTCGGGCCGGCGATCGCGGCCGCGCTCGACTCCGAGACCCACACCAGCCGCGTCGAGGCGCTGCAGGACGCGCACAAGGCGCGCGAGGAGGGTGCGCTGCGCGAGATCGGCCAGGCCTGTGGTGCCGAAGGCCTGGCGCTGATCCGCACCCCGGACGGTTTCGTGTTCGCCCCCACCGAGAATGGCGAGACCCTTTCGCCCGAGGCCTTCGAGGCGCTGCCCGAGGCGCGCCGCGGCGAGATCGAGGCGAACGTCGGCAAGTGGAGCGACCGCCTCACCGACCAGCTCGGCGAGTTCCCCGGCTGGCGCCGCAGCCTGCAGGAGGCGATGGAGCGCGCCGAGCGCGAGGCGCTCGCGCCAACCGTGGCGCACCTGATCGCCGCGCCGCGTGCCCGCCATGCCGACCTGCCGCAGGTGCTGACGTTCCTGGATGCGGTGCGCGACGACCTGCTCGAGACCGGCTCCGCATGGCTTGAGGACGATGACGAGGACGATGCGCCGACAGAAGGCCACGACCTCGACGCCCGCCTGCGCATCCACCGCTACGACGTGAACCTGCTCGTCAGTCATGCCGGCACCCAGGGTGCGCCGGTGGTGTGCGAGGACAACCCCACCTTCACCAATCTCGTCGGACGGGTGGAGCATGTCGTGCACATGGGCGCACTCGTCACCAACTTCAAGCTCATCCGCCCCGGCGCGCTGCAGCTTGCGCGCGGCGGGTATCTTGTCCTGGACGCGGAGCGCCTGCTGACCCAGCCCTTCGCCTGGGAGGCCCTGAAGCGCGCGCTGCGCAGTGGCCAGATCGTCATCGAGCCGCCGCCCGAGGCGCAAGCTTGGAGCGCGATGTTGACGCTCACGCCGGAGCCGGTGCGGTGCGAGCTGAAGGTGGTGCTGGTGGGGGATCGCGACACGTTTTATCTGCTCACCGAGCACGACCCCGATTTCCCCGAGCTCTTCAAGGTGGCGGCAGATTTCGACGACGACATGCCGCGCAGCCCGGGGTCGGTGAATCAGTTCGCCCGCCTGCTTGCGACGCTGGCGCGCAGTAACGGACTGCTGCCGTTCGATCGCAGTGCGGTCGCACGCCTGGTGGAGGAGAGCGCGCGCATCGCCGAGGACGCGAACCGCCTGTCGCTCTATACCCGGCTGCTCGCCGACATCATGCGCGAGGCGGACTTTCATGCCCGCGCCGCCAAGGGTGAAGTCGTCTCACGTGCGCATGTCGACGTGGCCGTCGCGGCGCGGGCCCGACGCTTCGGGCGCTATTCGGAGCGGGTGCTGGAAGCGATGCTGGACGGCACGATCATGATCTCCACGGAAGGTGCGCGCACCGGGCAGATCAACGCGCTGGTGGTCGTGGAGATGGCCGAGGTGCTGTTCGGCCACCCGATGCGCATCACCGCGACGGTGCGCCACGGCGATGGCGACGTGGTCGACATCGAGCGTGAGATCGAGATGGGCGGCGCGATCCACTCCAAGGGCGTGCTCATCCTGTCGGCGTTCATCGCGGCGCGCTATGGCCGCCACCGTCCGTTGTCGCTGTCCGGCAGCCTGGTGTTCGAGCAGTCCTATGCGCCGGTGGAAGGCGACTCGGCCTCGCTCGCCGAACTGTGCGCACTGCTGTCGGCGCTAGCGGATGCGCCGATCCGCCAGTCGCTGGCGGTAACCGGTTCGGTCAATCAGTTCGGCGAGGTGCAGGTGATCGGCGGGGTCAACGAGAAGATCGAAGGCTTCTTCGACCTGTGTGCCGCGCGCGGGCTGACCGGCGAGCAGGGCGTGGTGATTCCGGCCGCGAGCGTCGGTCACCTGATGCTGCGCGAGGATATCGTGGAGGCTGCGCGGCGCGGGCGCTTCCATGTGCACCCGGTGCGCACCGTCGATGAGGCGATCGCCATCCTCACCGGGATTCCGGCCGGCGAGGCAGACGACAAAGGGATCATGCCGCGCGCTTCGATCAACGAGCGCGTGGCGCAGGCGCTGGCGGGGATGACGGCGGCGCACCACGCGCGCGTCGCCGCGCCGCGTCTGGGGCGGCAGCGCCGCCGTCATGAAGACGAGTGAGCTTGTGGCGCCGCGCGGCGCGATACTGAAGGTCCGTGGTACGGCTCAGCGGCCGCGTGCCGGCGTGTGCTGGCTCAGCGTCTCGCCGATGGCCTGGCGCAAGGTGGTGCGTGTATAAGGTTTGCCAAGCACCTCGCAGCGGCCCTGCATTGCGGCGCTCACCCCGCCGGCGAAGTCGGTGGTGAGCAGCGCCGGCATTTCCGGATACATGCGGCGGCAGCGCTCGACGAGGCTCATTCCGTCCATCTCGCCCGGCATCACCACGTCGGTGATCAGGAGATCGAAACGCGTCTCGACGAGACGGGCCAGCGCCTCGTCCGCGTTGGCGGCGAGCGTCACGGCGTGCCCCAGGCCGAGCAGCCATTGCTCGGCGATCTGCCGCAGCGCAGCCTCGTCGTCGACGAACAGGATGCGCAGCGGGTTGTCCTGCTTGCCGACCAGCGCCTGAGCGGCAAGCGGGCGCGCCGGGTTCTTGCTCGCGGGGATCAGGACTTGCACCGAAGTTCCCTTGCGGGGTGTGCTCTGGATGCGCGCGGCACCGCCGGACTGGCGCGCGAATCCGTACACCATCGCGAGCCCCAACCCGGTGCCCTGGCCACGCGATTTGGTGGTGAAGAACGGATCGAATGCGTGCTGGGCCACGTCCTGCGTCATGCCGGTGCCGGTGTCGTCCACCCCGATCACCAGGTAGGTACCGGGCTCCAGGCGCAGTGGCGCAATCAGCGAACCCGGCAGGATGTCGGTGGAGTAGGTGTAGACGACGATACGACCGCCGCGTGGCATGGCATCGCGAGCGTTGATCACCAGATTCACCAGCGCATTGTTGAGGCCACCGGGGTCGATGTCGCACACGGCCTCGATCGCATTCGGCGAGAAGCTCACCTCGATGCGCTTTCCCGCAGTATGGCGCAGCAGCGGCGCGAGCTCGTCGATGAGCAGGTTCACGTCGGTAGGCTGGGGTTTCAGGATGCGCTTGCGCGCCACTGCGAGCAGCGCGCGGGTGACTTCAGCGCCGCGGTGTGCGGCGGTCAGCGCGGCGCCCACGAGCTCACGTTCCTGCGGCCCGGAGAGCGCAGGGGTGACGAGGTCGAGGCTGCCGATGATGATGCCGAGGATGTTGTTGAAGTCGTGGGCGAGTCCGCCGGTGAGATGGCCGATTGCCTCCAGCTTCTGTGCCTGCAGCAGTTGCTGCTCGGCATGCAGGGTGTCGGTGATGTCGCGGAAGAAGCAGCCGGCGCGCCAGATGCCCTCCAAGATCACGGGCGTGAGCTGCGCCTCTGCGTCGAAGCGGGTACCATCCTGCCGCTGCAGTTCCAGCCTGTGGGTGTGCGTCGTGGTGCCGAGTGCGCTTTCGCTCGCCAGGGTGGCGAGGTGGATGGTCGTGCCAGACGCGTTCGGCGGTAGTATCACTTCGCTGAGGCGGCGACCCATGACCGCCTCGGCCGGCCAGCCGAACAACGCCCGGGCGCGCGGACTCCACTCCAGGATGCGGTCGTCGGCGTCGATGGCGACGAAGGCATCCTGCGCTGCCAGGATCACCGCATGGTGAAAGCCCATTGCAATGGTGTCGGAGTGAGCGCTTGTAGGCGTTGGGGAGTTCATCATGTGATGGGCGCGTGCTCGCGATCGGTGGCTTGGTTTATTATGATGTTGACTTGCTAAAAGTGATAAAAATTGATAGTGTCTGTTTTGAATTTAGCATGATTGACGAAGTGCGGGTGTTTTAGATTCTTTCGTCCGTGAACCAGTTGTCGTTCTTGCCGGTCAGGCGTGAAATGTGACCGCAAGAATGTGACTGCGGCTCGGGCGTGCGAATCTGGGGTGCGCGCAGGAGCGGCCTCTGCATCGGGTCGGGCTCGTTCGACCTGGAATCCGGTTTTTTGGAGTGGTGAAGAACATGCTTCATCAGGAACGCGTCAAGAAGACCTTTTGCACCACGCGCGAGGCGGCGCAACTGCTCGGCGTTTCCCTGCGTACCGCGCAACTCTGGGTCGAGCGGGGCTTGCTCGAGGCCTGGAAGACGGACGGTGGGCACCGCCGCATCTCGCGCGAGTCCATCAACCGGCTGCTCGCCGATCCTGGAGAGCGGCACGTGCGCGGCAAGTCCGCCGAGCCGCTGGCCGCATCCGAGCAGAATGACGCGTTGTCGGTGATGGTGGTCGAGGACGAAGCGGCGTTGCGACGCATCTACGAACTCACGCTGTCGCGATGGCCGTCCAGGCCCAGCGTCAGCACCGTGGGCGATGGTTACGAGGCCTTGGTCCGGCTGGGGCTGTCGCGGCCCGACATGTTGATCACGGATCTGCGCATGCCGGGGATGGACGGGGTGCGCATGCTGCGGTCCATCCGCGAGATGCCCGAGCTCGCGGGTATGGCGATCGTCGTCGTGACGGGTCTGGATCCGGCCGAGATCGAGGAACTGGGTGGGGTGCCCGAGGATATCCCGGTGCTGCCCAAACCCATCCCCTTCGATCACCTGCGCGAGTTGTTCGACCGGTTCGTGCGTACCCGGGAAACCCGCAACCCGCTTGCGTAGGCCGACCATGAAGAAAGTGCTGCTCATCGACGACCACTCCGACATCCGGCGGCTGATCCGGATCACCCTGGGCAAGACCTACGAGGTGATCGAGGCTGAGAGCGGGCGGAACGGGTTGGAGTTGGCACGCGCGCAACGGCCCGATCTGATGATCCTGGATGTGATGATGCCGGGGGAGCTCGACGGCTTCGGCGTGCTGGATGCGCTCAAGGCCGACCCCAGGACGGCAGCCATCAAGGTCGTGATGGTCACCGCGCGCGGGCAGGCAGGGGACTACGATGCCGGCATCGGAAAGGGGGCGGATGCCTATTTCGTCAAACCGTTCAGCCCCCTGCAGCTCGTCGCCTGCGTCAGGGAGCTGCTTGCCTGAGCGCGCCGTGCGTGCCAGTTGCCGGCGCGCAGGAGAGTGAAGCATGCATGCGTACGTCCTGGGCCTGACCTGTCTCACCCGCTGCGCGATCCTGTGCGCCGCGCTGGTCGCGTTACCAGCCCCGGCGGTGGGGGGCGAAGCCCCGCGTGATGTGGTGATCGGGCTGACGGCAGAGTTCGGCATCCGCGGCGCGCACGCCGCGCAGTCCATCGAGCTCGGAATCCGGCTCGCGCTCGAAGAGATCAACACTGCCGGCGGCGTGCTCGGAGGGCGTCGGCTCATGCTGGAGAAGCGTGACGACCGCGGCGTGCCGGCCCGCGCGGTCGACAACTTCATCGACCTCGCGGCGCACGCAGACGTCGTTGCGGTGTTCTGTGGCCGCTTCTCCCCGGTGGCGCTGGAGATCAAGCCGCACGCCAACCGCATCGGGCTGGTCATGCTCGACCCTTGGGCGGCTGCCGACACGATCACTGAGCCGGAGGGGGACTCACCCAACTACGTGTTCCGCCTCTCGCTCACCGACGCGTGGGCGATGCGTGCGCTGCTCGCGGAAGCGGCGGTACGCGGCATCGCTCGGTTCGCCCTGTTCGTGCCCAACACCGCATGGGGACGTAGCGCCGAGGCCGCATTGATCGCACATGCCGGTGCCCGGCCGGAGTTTCGGTTCGAGACCTTCTGGTACAACTGGGGGGACACCGCGTTCTCGCAACGGTTGACGGAAGCTCAGGCCAATGGCGCGCAGGCGGTGCTGATGGTCGCAAACGAGTTCGAGGCCTTGCCCATCATCAACCAGATGGCGGCCTTGCCCGCTGCACAGCGGCTGCCCATCCTCGCCCACTGGGGTCTGCTGGCCGGGGATCTCCCCGCACAGGCCGCCGCAGCGCTGGAGAAGGTCGATTTCAGCGTTGTGTACACCTTCAGCTTCGCCGACGCAGAGGGCGCGCGCGTCGAGGCGGTGAAGGACGGTCTGCGCCGCCTGTTCGACGTCAATGCCCTGGAGATGCGCGCGCAGGTCGGTTTTGCACATGCCTACGACCTCACCCACCTGCTCGCCCGGGCGATCGAGCGGGCCGGCAGCAGTGATCGCGCGGCAGTGCGCAACGCGCTCGAGCAGCTCGGGCCGCAGGAGGGGCTGGTGCTGCGCTCGGCGCATCCGTTCAGCGCAGACCGCCACGAGGCGCTGGTGCCGGAGCAGGTACGTGTCGGCCGCTTCGACGCCACCGGAAACGTCGTGCCGATCGCCGGCAGGCCGGGCTCATGAGCAACGGCGGCAACGCAGGGCGTTCGGCTTGGCGCGGGCTGCAGTTCGACCTGCGCGGCAAGATCACCTTCGCGCTGCTCGCTGCAACGTTGGTGATCGGTGCGGTCGTCACGCTGTCGTCCTACTTCCTCATCCGCCAGCAACTCACCAGCCATACCGATGCGCTCCTCGCATCCAGCGCCCTGCTCGAACGCCGCGAGATCGAACTCCAGCTCTCGGGGATGGTGGCGCTCGCCGAGTCGCTCTCGAACAACATCATCACCGCCAACGCGCTCGCCGACTCGCGCGGCAGCGAGCTCTACCTCGCGCCGCTGCTGCGTAACCAGAAGCTCGCCGGGGCGGGGGCGGATCTCTCCATCGTCGACTACCGTGGCAGGGTGGTGTCCGGCACGGTCTCGAACATACCGGACATCGTTGGCCACGGCGGTCTGCGCACCGTCCTGAACCAAGGCGGCCCGTGGGCCGGGGTCGAGCTCGCATCAGCGAGCGACAACGCGCTCAGCCGGGTGGTGCTGATCCTGCCGATCCGCTATCGGCTGACCGATTCGGTGGAGGGGGCGGTGGTCCTGCGGGTGCCGATCGCCCCGCTGCTCGCGCCCGTCAGCGGCAGCGACAGCCGCTGGATCGCGGATGGCGATGGCCTGCCCCTGACCGCGCAACGTCCGCAGGGCCCGGTGCTGCAGCATTCCACGGCGCTGCAGCTGCCGCCGCCGCTCGATGCTCTTGGGCTCAGGCTGATCCTCGCGCGCGACCGTGCCGTGGCGTTCCGCATGCTGGACCTGCTGCTGCTGGTGTTCGTCGCGATCGGCGTGGTTGTGATGGCGGGTGTCGCATTCTTTGCGCGCGCCGGTGCGCGCTTCATCACGGCACCGCTCGGCGAGCTCGCCGCGGCTGCCGAGGAGATCGCGGCCAGCGGCCGGCCGGTGGCGAGCCTGCCCGTGCGCCGGGATGACGAGTTCGGCCGGCTGTCCGCCGCGTTCAACACCATGGTCGAGCGGCTGCGCGAGTCCTACGGTGCGCTCGAGGATCTGGTGGCGAAGCGTACCCATGACTTCGAAGAGAGCCAGCGTGAGGCCGAGCGTGTCAGCAAGCTGCTGCGCGAGGCGGTGCAGAGCGTTGCGGTGGGCTTCTGCATCTTCGACAAGGACGACCGGCTGGTGATGTGCAACGAGTCCTACCTGCGCTTTCATCAGCTCAGCCGCGACCTGATCCGGCCCGGCGCGCGCTTCGAGGACATCGCCCGGGGTGGGGCGGAGCGCGGCCAGTACTGGGATGCGATCGGCCGTGTCGATGCCTGGCTGGCGGAGCGGGTCGCATCGCACCGCGCCGCTGATGGTCGCGCGCACGAGGAGCAACTCGGCGATGGCCGCTGGTTGCTGACGATAGACCATGTGACGCGCAGCGGCTATGTGGTCGGCAACCGCATCGACATCACCGAGCTGAAGCGGACCACCGAGGCGCTGCGCATGCGCGAGGCCTACCAGCGCGCCACGCTCGACAACCTGCCTTTCATGTTCTGGCTGAAGGACGACCAGAGCCGCTTCCTGGCGGTGAACAAGCTCTTCGCCGAGACCTGCGGCCGACAGGATCCGGAGGCGCTGGTCGGCCTCTGCGACCAGGATGTCTGGCCACCAGACCTCGCCGAGTTGTACCGCGCCGACGACATCGCGGTGATGGTCAACCGTAGCGAGAAGATGACCGAGGAGGCCATTGCTCGTGATGGCGCGATCCACTGGATAGAAACCTACAAGAAGGTCGTGATCGGCGAGGACGAGCGTCCGCTCGGCACAGTGGGCTTCTCGCGCGACATCACCGAGCGCAAGCGCATCGAGGCACAGCTCGCGGAGAGCGAGCAACGCTGGGCGTTGGCGGTGCGTGGTGCCAACGACGGGGTGTGGGATGCCAACCTCGTCACCGGGGAGATGTTCTATTCCGAGCGCTGGAAGGAGATGCTCGGCTACCGCGGTGACGAGATCGCCGGACGGGCGGAGGTGTGGCAGGGGCTGCTGCACCCGGACGACCGCACGCGGGTGCTGGCCGAGTATGAGGCCCACCTGGCTGGACTCACCGACTTCTACCAGGCCGAGTACCGCATGCGCTGCCGCGATGGGCAGTACAAATGGCTGCTCAGCCGTGGCAAGGCCTCCTTCGACGCGGCTGGCCGGCCGGTGCGCATGGCGGGCTCGCATACCGACGTGAGCGAGCGGCGCGAGGCCGAGGCGCGTGTGCGCGACCGCAACGAGCAACTCAACACGATCTTCGCGCTGAGCCCCGACGGCTTCGTCTCATTCGATGCCGCGCAGCGGGTGAAATACGCCAGCCCCGCGTTCCTGCAGATGTGTGGCCTGGTCGAGGCGGATGTTGTCGGCTTGAGCGAATCGGCGTTCTCGACCCTGCTCGCAGCAGCCTGCGAGCCCCAGGCCCGGTTTGCCGGCGTGGCCGCAATGCGGGCCGCGCCAGCGGGCGAGGGCGGTCGCGGCGCGCGTCACCTGATCGAGCTTGCCGGCGCGGGCAAGCGGGTGCTCGAGGTGGGGATGCGTGTCGCCGACGCCGAGACGGTGTCCCAGATCCTGTATTTCCGGGACGTGACCCACGAGACCGAGGTCGATCGGATGAAGAGCGAATTCCTCTCGATCGCTGCGCACGAGTTGCGCACGCCGATGGCGAGCATCTTCGGTTTCTCGGAGTTGATGCTGAACCAGGAATTCGCGGAGGCCGAGCGGCGCGAGTTTCTCGAAGCGATCCATCGCCAGTCGACGCTGATGGTGGGGATCATCAATGAACTGCTCGACCTTTCGCGCATCGAGGCCCGCCGCGGGAAAGACTTCAGCTTCGCCCGAGTCGAACTGCGCGCCTTGTTGCAGGAGTTCGTCGCGAGCTTCAAGGCGCCCGACGATCGTGCGGCGCCGATCCTGCCCGCGCCGGGGCCGTCCTGCTGGGTGAGGGCGGACCGGCGCAAGATCTTCCAGGCGGTCGGCAACGTCATCTCCAATGCCTACAAGTATTCCCCAGGCGGCGGGCCGGTCGAGATCGACCTGCTCCGCGGTGATGCACGCGTGGGCCTGCAGGTGCGGGATCATGGCATAGGGATGACGCCACGCCAGAGCGCGCGCGTCTGCGAGCGCTTCTATCGCGCAGACGCCTCCGGCAGTATTCCCGGCACCGGCTTGGGGATGAGCATCGTGAGCGAGATCATCGAGCTCCATGATGGCGAAGTCGCGATCGAAAGCACGCCGGGTGCCGGAACCTGCGTGACCTTGTGGCTGCCGCTGGCGCCGGGCGACGAAGGCGGGCACGCGGATAGCGTGCCACGCACTGCCTAGCGTCGTTCGCTCGGCACGAAGCCGGTTGAGGCGGCGGCGCGCCCCAGCGCCTCGCGTGCAGTTGGAAAGTCGAAAGCCTCTGCCGCGCGCACCACCTCCGCGATGCCCTGGCCGAGCAACGCATGCAGCGCCTCGGCGTGCTCCCTGAGCAGTACGAGGACACCGAAGTCGTCGTTGGCGAGGCGCTCGTCGAGCAACCTGCAGATCTCGACCAAGCGCGCGTCGTCCAGGGCGGGGACTGAAGCCGCCTCGTCGGGCGGGTGGGTCGGTGCCAACGCGGCGTCCGTCACACGCCTGCCCAGCCAGCGCTGCAGGGTCGCGATCATCACATCCGGGTCGACCGGCTTCACGAGGTGGTCGTCCATGCCTGCGGCGAGGCTTGCCTCGCGGTCATCCGGCATCGCATTGGCGGTGAGCGCGATGATAGGGATCGCGGCGGCGCCGTGCATGCCACGGATCGCACGGGTGGCGGTAAGCCCGTCCATCACCGGCATCTGTATGTCCATCAGTATCAGGTCGTAGCGACGCTGCGCGACCATCCCGAGCGCGAGCGCACCATTCCCCGCGATGTCGACGGTCAGCCCCAGACCTTCCAGGAGCTCCCGCTCGACGACCTGGTTCATCGGGTTGTCCTCCACGAGCAGGATGTGCGCCCCGGTGAGCGCCGGCATGTCCGCAATGTCCGCCATTGTGACTTCGTCACCGTCGGCTGCGTCGCGCGCCTGGCTGACGTTGCGGGCGGCGCGCCTTCCTTCGCCCGCGCGAGGTGCGGTCGAGGTGTGCGCGGTGTCCTCGATGCCGAGCGGAAGCGTCATCCAGAACGACGCGCCCTGGCCCGGCGTGCTGATCACCCCGACCTCGCCGTCCATCAGCATCGCCAGGCGGCGGCTGATCGCGAGCCCGAGGCCGGTGCCGCCGTATTTGCGAGTGGTGGAGCTGTCCGCCTGCTCGAAGTTGGAGAACAGCCTCGCCTGGTGTTCCGTCGAGATGCCGATGCCGCTATCGATGACCTCGAAACGCACCATCAGGTGCGCGTCCTCGCGGCCGATGCTGGCCGCGCGCAGCACGACGTGGCCGTGGTCGGTGAACTTCACCGCGTTGTTGGCGAAGTTGATCAGCACCTGCCCGATCCGCAGTGGATCGCCGACGAGCCGGTGCGGCAGCCCCGGCGCGATGTCGATGATGATCTCCAGCCCCTTCTCGCTCGCCTTGTCGGAGATCAGGCCGGCCACCTCGGCGAGCAGGGCCGGGACGTCGAAACCGATATGCTCCAGCGTGAGCTTGCCCGCTTCGATCTTCGACAGGTCGAGGACGTCGTTGATGATGCTCAGCAGCAGGCGGCTGGAGCTCTGGATGCGGGCGAGGTGGTCGCGTTGCCGATCATCCAGTACCGTGCGCTGTAGCAGGTGCGTCATGCCGATGATGGCGTTCATCGGTGTGCGGATCTCATGGCTCATGTTGGCGAGAAAATCGGATTTCATACGCGTGGCGTTCTCCGCCAGCTGGCGGGCCTGCAGCATCGCACGCCGCGCGGCGAGCTCTTCGGTGATGTCCTCCAGCATCGCGACCACGCCCTTGCCCAGATCGTGCCGGTCGATCGCGCGGGCAGCGAGTCGCACCCAGAACGTGCTGCCGTCCGTGCGGCGGATCTGGCGCTCCGAGACGTAGTGCCCGTCTTGCGACAGTTGCCGGTATAGGGTGTTGCCGACCTCTTCCCAGGCCGCAGTGTCGGGGTATAGCACGCGTGTGGACTGGTGCAGCAGTGCGCCCGGTGGGTAGCCGCACATCTCCTCGAGCTGACGGTTGCAGCGCTCGATGACGCGCTCGCGCAGCAGCATGATGCCGGCGCTGGTGGCGTCGAGGATGGCCTCGAGTCTGGCATTCGATTCACGCAGCGATTCCGCGGTGGTGCTCAGTTCGATCGTGCGCTCCGCAACCAGCTGCGCCAGCTCGTCGCGGTAGCGGCTGAGCTCCCGCGTCTGGCGTCCGACCTCGCGCCGCATCGTGCGCACCCAGCCGAGCAGCAGCAGCGCCACGATGAGCGCGATGGCGAGCGCGGCGGCAAGCGGCCGGATGTAGGCGGTGTAGTCGCGAGCAGGAGGCGGCAACCATTTCTGCAGAAGGGCTACCTGGGAATCGGCCGGCATGCGCGCGATGCCTTGCTCGATCAGCGCCAGGGTCGCCTCGTCGCCCTTGCGCACGGCCCGGTGGAATTGTCCCTGGTAGAGGGCGAAGGCCTTCGGGAGTGCCTTCTGCGCGTCCAGCTGGTAGAGGTAGTAGTTGGCCGGGTGCTCGTCCATGCAGAAGATCTTGATGTCTTCGGCGATGGCGCTGCGGATCAGGTCCGCGTAGCTGTCGTTGAACAGCAGGTCGCTCACGCCGCGGTCTTGCAGGTGCTCCACACAGGCATCACCGCGCATCACCCCGACCCTGAAGCCGCGCAGGTCCGCGACGCCTTGCAGACCGCTGATCGAAGCATGTGCGTAGATCGCCACCGGCACCGTGGCATAGGGCGTCGAGAAGGTGTAGAGAGGGGCCCGCTCGGGGGTGTCGAAGATCAGGTCGATCACGTCCGCATTGCCAGCGAGCATGTTCGCCTGCGCATCCGCCCAGCCGGTTGCGACCAGATCCACCTCGATCCCGCTGTGTTCGGACCAGAGCTGCCACCAGTCCGCGACATAGCCAACGGCTTCCCCGTCTGCGTTGCGGAAGAGAAAGGGTGGATAGTTGTCATCGCTGACCACGCGCAGCCGCTCCGGGCGCGCGGATTGTTCGGCCCAGCTCGGCGCGATGCAGGTGCAGACCGTTAGCACGAACGAACGCCACAGAGTCCGCCGTGCCCGGCCGCGCACGGCGGACCCTGTAGCTGACGGTGAAGCGGGCCGCGCAAGCGCGGGCGTGGCGGGCGCAGCTTCGAGGCGCTCACGCACGGGCAGCCTCCGGGCAGGCTTCGTCGAGCCTGGCGAGGGCCTGATCGAACGCGAAGTCGTCAACCCGTCGCGCTACTTCCGCCCACGCCGCACCGAGCGCCGGCCGCAGCACCGGCTCGTAATCGTTGAGGAGCTGGCGGCAGCGTACATCGTCCTCAGTGAGCAGGTCACGCAGCCGGGTGATCAGCGTCTGGGCAAGCGCCCCCGCCGCAGCATCGGGCTCGGCGTCGGCGAGGGGCGGACTCGCTTCCGGTAGCCATTCGTGCAGGCTACGGTAGAGCGCCGCCGGGTGGACGGGCTTCGCGATGTGGGCGTTCATGCCTGCGGCAAGGCAGGCCTCACGATCGGACTCGAAGGCGTTCGCGGTCATCGCGATCACCGGCAAGTCCGCGCCCTGCGGCAGCGAGCGGATCGCGCGGGTGGCCTCGACACCGTCCATTTCCGGCATCTGCATGTCCATCAGGACGAGGTCGTAGCGCTGCGCGCGGACACGCTCCAGCGCCGCCCGGCCGTTGTCGACGATATCGACCTGCAGCCCGGCGCGCACGAGCAGGGCGCGCGCCACCTCCTGGTTGATGCGGTTGTCCTCGGCAAGCAGCACCCGGCCGCTGAGGGCTGGCACCGCGGCTGCGCCGCCGGCGGCGGGATGGTTGTCTGCGTGTGGCGAGGTGTCGGACAGTTCGTCGGTGTCGGTCGCGGCCTCGCCGACCTCGAAAGGGATCTCGACCCAGAAGGTTGCGCCCCGGCCTGGTTCGCTGACGACGCCGATCCGTCCGCCCATCAGCTCCGCGAGACGGCGCGAGATCGCGAGCCCCAGGCCTGTGCCCCCATACTTTCGTGTCGTCGATGCGTCCGCCTGCTCGAAGGGCTGGAAAAGCCGCGCACATTGCTCGGCCGTGAGGCCGATGCCCGTATCCTCGACCTCGAAGTGCAGCAATATGCGGTCATCGCCTCCGCCGTTGGCACGGACACGCAGTGTGATGCGCCCCGCGGCGGTGAATTTCACCGCATTGCTCGCAAAATTGAGAAGAATCTGCCCGAGCCGCAAGCTGTCGCCGTGCACGCTGCGTGGCACCCCGTGGAACTCGGTGACGAGTTCCAGACCCTTGCTCGCGGCGCGCTCGCGCAGCAGGTCGCAGACGTTGGCGATGACGCGTGCGATCTCGAAATCGACATTGTCGAGCTCGAGCCTGCCGGCCTCGATCTTCGAGAAGTCGAGGATGTCATTGATGATCGCGAGCAGATGGTTGGCCGAAGTGCCGATCTTGGCCAGGTAGGCGCGGCTGCGCGCATCGGTGAGCGTTCGTTGCAGCAGGTGGGTGAGCCCGATGATGCCGTTCATCGGGGTGCGGATTTCATGGCTCATGTTCGCGAGGAAGTCGCTCTTGGCACGGTTGGCGGCCTCGGCTTGTTCTTTCGCACGCTCCAACTCCCGGGTGCGTTCGGCGACGCGCTGCTCGAGTTCGTCCCGATGTCTGATCAGCGCTTCCTGGGCGCGATCCGAGGTCAGGAGGCTGTCCCGAAAGGTGAGCGCGGCCGCGGCCACTCCGCGCAGGATGCTGCGCGAGTCGTTGGCGAGAGCAGCGACGCGCCTCACGTCGGGCGTGTCGCCGCGGCGTGCGGCGAGGTCCTGGAAAGCGTTCGAGAAGATCGTGAGCCGCCGCGTGAGCAGTGCAAGCATCACCAGAGTGCTCAGCAGCAGTGCCGCGATCAGGCCGGCGCCAATGACGAGCACGCGCTGCGAATAGTCCTGCAGGCTCTGCTGCGCACCACGCACATGGGCTACACCGTCGGAGATCGCGATCGCGGCGATCTCGTGAGCGAAGTGGTCCAGTCCCTCGGCGCTTTGCACGACGAACCAGCTCTGCCGCATCGCACCTGCGGGGTCTATCGTCGCCATGTCGCTAGCGGCCATTACCGCCGCTTGAAAGGTGCCGAAGCGTAGGCGCAGCTTGTTGAGCGTGGTAGGCGAGTCATTGCGGATCCGCGCCAGCGCTGGCAGGCGCTGTTCGAGCTGTGCGAGGCGCTCGACCAGCTGACCGTGTCGTCTGTACAGGTCGCCGGAATCCAGCACCCGGTCGCTACCCTGTCGCACGGATTCGGAGAGTGCGCGCACGATAGCCCCGACGTCAGCGCTGAAGCTGTTGGCGAAGTCGATGCGCTCCGCCTCCACCTGCAGGAGGCGGTTGCTGCCCTCGTGGGCGTTGCTGAGGCTGCGGAACGCTCCGAGGTTGAGCAGGCCGGCCAGGATGATGGACAGCGCGACGGGCAGGAACAGGATCAGCAGGTAAGGGATGGGCGGCGCGCTTCGCGTGATGTTCGCTGGCATGGTCTTGAGCTCGGCTGGGCGCGTGCTGCGATCGGTTGGCTACCAGTCTTTGCGGCGATGATGGAGAGCGGCCCCCTACACCGGGTCCGGGTCGGCGAAGCGCTCGGCGATGCGCACGAAGGCGTCCTGGCTGGCGACGAAGGCATCCACGACATCCGGGTCGAAATGCACGTTCCGCCCGCGGACGATGATGTCCACGGTCTCCGCCAAGGTGAACGGGGGCTTGTAGATCCGCCGGTTGATGAGCGCATCGAACACGTCTGCGAGCGCCATCAGCCGGGCTGGCACCGGGATCGCGTCGCCGGCGAGCCCCTGCGGGTAGCCCGACCCGTCCCACTTTTCATGGTGCGACAGGCTGATCTCGCGCGCGATCAGCAAAAAGGTGAAGGCGCCGTCGCCGTCGTCCCGCGTGGCGCCGCATGCCTGCGAGATGGCCTTGTCGATGGCGGCGGCACCGATCGCAGGGTGCGTCTTCATGATCTCGAACTCGGCCTCGCTGAGTTTGCCCGGCTTCAGCAGGATGGCATCGGGAATCCCGACCTTGCCGATGTCGTGCAGGGGCGCGGCCTTCGAAACCAGCGTCAGCCGCTCGCCGTCAAGGGCGGCGCGGAAGCGAGGGTGGTCGGCGAGCTGGTTTGCGAGCACCTCCACATAGGCCTGGGTGCGCAGGATATGGTTGCCGGTTTCGTTGTCACGCGCCTCCGCGAGGCAGGCCAGGGCGCGAATCGTGAGCTCCTGGATGACGACGTTCTCATGCATGCGGCGCGCCACCTCGTGCTCCAGCCAGCTGTTCTCGTTGGAGAGGCGGTCGCGCGCGGCCTTGAGCTCCAGTTGGGTGCGCACCCGTGCGAGCACGATGGCAGGGTTGATCGGCTTGGTGATGTAGTCCACCGCGCCCAGCTCGAGCCCGCGCTCCTCATCCTCGCTGTTGTTGAGCGCAGTGATGAAGATCACCGGAATATCGCGGGTAAGCGGGTCCTCGTGCAACTGGCGCATGACGGCGTAGCCGTCCATCACCGGCATCATCACATCGAGGAGGATGAGATCCGGTCGTGGTGTGGAGTGCACCGCACGCAACGCACGCTCACCGGAATTCACCGCCCGCACGCGATACAGCGGCTGCAGCAGCTCCCCGATCACCATCAGGTTCTGGGGGGTGTCGTCCACGACGAGGATGGTCTGGCGATGCGATCCCGGGCGTTCGTCAAACAAGGCGTCTGGCGCGATCATCGCCCGTCTCCGTGTCTATAAAGTGATAATTTGGATATATATTATCAAATTTATGCACAATTTCGCTTCTTGTCAAATCGCTTTATGCAAGCCTGTGTGCTTTCTGACGCCTTCTGACGCTTCCGGCAAATGGGCGTGACTGATGATAATCGTCAAATTCAAGAAAGTGACAAAGTCATGCCGCGTGCGGCAGCGCAACCGCATCGCACGTGCCCACGCCCCCAAAGTCGGGGTCGGAATGTCGAAGGATGCCCACCGGCCTGATCCCCATGCAATCGCCGCCGCGATGCAGGGGCCATGAACAAGGCGTTGGCGTGACGCGCTCAGGCTATGGTGACGAGGTGGCGATCGCCGTGAATGATGTGTCCGGAGACCACCTCGTCGGTGAGAAAGCGGACCAACTCATCGGTGGAGAGGCCGCCGCTTTGGTGGAGTGCGCGCAGATCGCCGATCCTGCACAACAGCACCTCGTGTGACTTCACATGCTCGGCCGTCGCTGCGCACGCCTTGGCGTGAAGCAATGTGTCTTCGCTGCGGAAATGCCGCTGGATCTCGAAAACCAGTTCAT
This sequence comes from Rhodocyclaceae bacterium, assembly GCA_041916775.1. Taxonomy (GTDB): domain Bacteria; phylum Pseudomonadota; class Gammaproteobacteria; order Burkholderiales; family Rhodocyclaceae; genus UBA2357. Next base: position 112,870 of record JAYRYZ010000012.1, read on the forward strand.
CCAGCATCAGTGCGACGTCGGCTTCGGCCTGCTCCGTGAGGACGGCGCCGACGAGCTCGTTGGCGCGCATGAACAGTTGGCGGTGCTGACGATCGATGAGCGGATTTCCGGTCTCGAATGCAGGGTTCCACGCGATGCGTGAGACCTGAGCGGCGGCGGGACGGGACTGGCGCCCCGCCATGGCTGCCTGGGCCGCCGTCTCCCGCCTGCCCGCCCGGGCGCGGCGCTGTGTGCTTGCGCGGCGGCGGTAGACGAGGCGCATCTGCCACACCAGCAGGGCCACCGCAATCAGCAATGCCCCGCAGAGCACGCCGACCGCGTTGTGGGTGCCGTAGATTGCGAGCGTGCCACCCGCCAGGTAGGCATAGGGCAGGGATTCGTAAAGCCAGGCGGGCTGGTGGTATCGCAAGAGCATCCCTGGTCTCCCGGTCGCGTGAGGGCGGTTGCTGAAACAAAATCTAGCAAAAAAATTTGAATTTGTCCGTATCGATGTGAATTGACAAAATCAGTATTCGCCCTTGACACCTCAAGCCCCCGCTCTCACTCCTCACCCTCATTCTTCAAGCAAGCACGATGCGACCTCAGTGGGCTCCGCGCCGCATCAGGCTCCTTCCGCCGGGTCGAGCAGCTGCAGCCCCAGTGCGCCCAGGCCGATCGCGCAGGCGCCGTGCTCGCCGACGACGCGGTAGCGCTGGCTGCCGAGCGTGACGATGGTGCCCTCGTGGATGTGCTGCTCCGCGACGACCTTGGCATCGTGCGCAAGCGCGAGCGTGTGTGCGATCGATGCCTCGCGTTCGCGCAGCTCTGCGATGTTTGAGGAGAGTTTGGCTGCGGAGCGCCGGGCGCGTTCGAGCATCTCGTCGCCGAGCTTGCCGGGATGCTGTTCGGCGAACGCCAGCACCTTGCTGATCTCGAGGAGCTGCGTTTCTTCGCTGTCCCGCTGCCTGGCGAGTTCGTTCTTCTGTTTCAGGAGCGTCGGCGGCGAGCCGATCTCGATGCGCGTCTCGATGCGGTTTGCCGAGCCCAGGACCTTCGCGGTGACGGAGAGGGTCGCCTGCAGCTGACCGCCGATGACCTGTCCGCGCTTGCGATTGCCCACGCGGATGTGGTTTCCGGCGACGAGCTCGCATTGCATTGCGATGTCGTCGATGAAGATGCTGTCCTCGGCGCTCACCCGCACCTGCTGGGCATAGGCGGCGTAGAACGAGCCGCCGCAGTGGATGCGCGGGGTTTCTGCCTCCTTGCGCCCGAATTTGCCGAGCGCACCAGCCTTGACCACGATGTTGCCGCCCGCCTCGAGGTTCGCGGACTCGGCAACGCCCCCGATCTCGATGTCGCCGCTGGCGGTCACCGACATCCCCGCCGCGACGTCGCCCGTGATCTTCACACTGCCGTCGAAGCGGATGTTGCCGGTCGCCATCGTCACCGCGGGGACGCTGAACACCGGCTCCACCATGACCCCGTCTCTGACCTGCACCGGCTGGCCCACGACGGTCGCCACGAGGCGGTCCGGATCATCCGCGGCGCTCGCCGCACCCTCCAGCTTGCTCGCGAACATGGCGTTTTTTCCGGGCTTCGCGGGCAGCGTTCGGCCACGCACGCTGACACCCGGGGCGCCGTCGGTGGGTGGATGCCGGATCATCAGCAGGTCGCCGGGGCGCACGACGAAGATATCGCCGAGATCGCGGTAGTCCACTTGGCCGGATTCGCTGACGCGCGGGCGGCGGTCGCGGGTTTCGGGGAGCATGCACTCCAGGAAGCCGTCCACGCCGTGCTCGGGCGGGCGCCCCCTCGCGATCAGCACATGGTTTGCGAAGCCCTGCGCGATCGCGCCGTTGATCGCCTCGAGGTCGATACCTTCGGTGATGCCCTGGTTCAGCAATGCGGTGAGCACCTCGTCCTTGCTGACCGCTCGGCCGCCGAAAGCAGGCGAGATCGTGAGCGTGGCGCAGACCTCATCGGCGGAGATCTCGACCTTGAGCTCGGCGTCGATCTGCTCGGCGATCTTCAGCGCCGGTATGGCACGACCGTTGCGGATGCCTTGCAGGAGCGCGCCGATCGCCAGCGGCAGGGGGCGCAACTTGCCATGGCCTTCGTCATCCAGTCGCTGTTGCAGCCAGGCTTCGCTGGCGGAGGCGTTCGCCGGCCCTTCCGCAAGCGTCGCGAACAGGCAGGCTTCAGTCGCGTCGAACTGCAGTTGCAGCCCGTCCTGCTTGTCGTTCAATCGATGGCTCCCGAGGTTGGTCCGGAACTGCGCAATTCAGGGTTCATGCGTGTTTGCGCCTTGAGTTGCTGGCTTACGTTCGATTCAATTGTGGATGATTGACGGGCAGAATGAAACGTCGAATGACGTCCTCTGCCTGCTAGCACGATGGAGGTGGAACAGCGCGCGTCGTCCGCGTCGCCGTCAGACGCATGTCGACGGGATATGCTGCAAGAGCACCCGGCCGCGATGGAGAAGGGCAGGGGTGGTGAATGAAACGGGAGGGTGCTTGGCCCTTTGCAGGGCCAGGCGAAAAGCTCAGATCGCGAAATCCTGCTTGTTCTTTCCTTCAAGCCATTTCGGCGTACGGCCCTGGCCCGTCCAGGTATCGCCCGTTTCCGGATTGCGATAGCGGGGAACGCCCGGCGTGCGCTTGGCCTTTCCGGGTTTGCCGAACAGGTCTTCGGCGCTCAGGCCGAATTGGCTGATCAATTCACGTGCTTGCGCGATTGCATTCACGCGCGCTTCCTTACGGACGGATGCAATCTGTGCCTCGAGCGCTTCTTTTTGTGCAAGCAGATCTGCGAGAGTCGTCATGACTTGAAATCCTCGTTTCCAGGTTATAAAGCGCGAATGCTAGCGTAGAGAACCTTCATTGTAAATCGAATTGAATTTTCTGTGCTTGATGACGAATAAGCTGCGACGCGATCGAGGAAAATTGGCGGCTATATCTTTGGATATAGGCATGAATTTTCTCGAGAGCGCCGGAAGAGCGCGGCGCGCGAATGTTGTCGTCGCGTTGCGAGCGCGTTCTGGTGAGTCTGGTTGGAATTCCGTTGCAATGATGTCGGGCCATCGACTGGAATGGACCAGGTCGTGCAATCAATTGTGACAATTGCTTTGCCCGGTCAGCCGGGGAGCGCATTGGGGATGGCCTTCAGGCGCTCGGGTGCGCCCGCACAGAGCGGCTACTCAATGGTAAGCGTTGCAGAACTCGAGCAGAAGTCCGCGGGCGACGCCGAGTTTCTCCTTGTTCGAGGCGAGGGCGAAACGTTCCGAGTCGAGTGGGATATAGCCGGACAGTTCGGCCAGGTTCGCGGGTGCGATTCGCCTGAAGCCCATCGACCAGCGCGAGAATTCGCGCTGCTCTATATCGGCTTCGTTCAGCACGACGATATCGCGATGCCGGGTATCGGTCATGATGCGCGCGAGCGTGTCGATCACAGGTTGCGCTTCGCCCTCGATGACCTGCATGAAACAGCCATCCAGATACAGCAGAATGCCGGTGATGCCACGCGGCCCGTTGTTCCGGACCGAGGCTTTGAGGATTGCGTCGAGTTCCGCGTCCGAAAACGCATGGCTCGCGGTGCTGACGTAGATCAATTGAACCAGTGGCATCGATTCGTATCCCTGCGCGGCGGGAGTGCGCGACCTTGCTCGGGCTGATTCGGCTGGACTTCCCACGAAGGCGGGCGGAGCACGCGCACGCATAGTCGCAAAATGTGAAACCTGCTCCAGCATATCAGCGTACGCGGATGCGCGGAGGGAATTCGCGAGGGGCTTGATCATGATCAAGCCCCTCGACCGGCCACGCGATGGCACGGAAAGGGGCGAGGCCGGGTCCCTGCCGACGTATGGCCCGAGTGGGCCAGGATCAGGCCGGGCCTGCTTCCGTGACCCAGGCGGGCCGGTGCGAGTCGCGCTCGCCCAGCCAGGTTTCGAGGGCCGCCGCGGGCAGCGGTGGCGCGAACCAATAGCCTTGCGCGATGCGATAGCCCTGCTTGCGCAGTTGATCGTACTGGTGTGAATCCTCGACGCCCTCGGCGACCACGCTGAGCTGCAGGCCCTCGCCTATGCGTATCACTGCGCTGGTCAGGGCGCGGCTCGCCTCGCTGTGATCGACATCCTGGACAAAGCTCTTGTCGAGCTTGAGCTCGCTGACAGGGAGATGACGCAGGACTCCGAGGCTCGAGTAGCCGGTGCCGAAATCGTCGAGCGAGAGGCGTACCCCTTGCGCATGCACGTCGCGGATGGCCTTCATCGTGCCGGGATGGGTATCCATGAGCACGCTCTCGGTGATCTCCACGGTGAGATCCTGCGGTGTGAGGGCGTGGTCGCGGAGAATATTCGCGATGTGGCGGGGGAGGTCGAGGTTGTGGAAGTTGGTGGGCGAGAGGTTCACCGACACGGCCGGAATCGGCAGGCCACGCCGGCGCCAGTCGGCGAGCTGACGGCAGGCCTCGCCGAGCGCCCATTCGCTGAGTTCGCCGATCAGGCCGCACTCCTCGGCGAGAGGGATGAAGCGTAGCGGCGGGATGGCGCCGAATTGCGGGTGATGCCAGCGCGCCAGCGCCTCGACGCCGCGGAGCCGGCCGTCGCGCAGATCGATCTGCGGCTGGTAATGCAGCTGCAACTGCCGGTTCGACAGGGCATCGCGCAACGCGGCCTCCATCGCGAGCCGCTCCTGCGCGATTTGGTTCATCTCCTCACTGAAGAAGCTGAAGCGCCTGCGGCCACCGCGCTTGGCCTGCACCATCGCCATGTCGGCGCGCTGGATCAGGGTCTGGATGTCGCGGCCGTTATCCGGGAACAGGCTGATGCCGATGCTCGCCGAGGGCGTCAGCGTGACCGACCCGACTTCGCAGGCGAGCGACAGCGCTGTCAGCAGGTGCTCCACGAAATCGGCCGCACGTGCGCTGTCGCACTGGGTCAGCACGATGACGAACTCGTCTCCGGAGAGCCGGCCGAGGATGTCGGCATCCCCGACCCGGCTCCGCAGCCGTGCCGTGACGATGCGCAGCAACGCATCGCCCGCGTCGGGGCCGAGCGAATCGTTCACCTGCTTGAAGCGGTCGAGGTCCAGGAACAGCACCGCAAGTGGTTCGCGGCTGTGCGCCGCGCGCGCGATCGCCTGGTCCGCATGGGCTTGCAGCAGGCTGCGGTTAGGGAGGCCCGTGACGCCGTCGTAGAAGGCGAGCTGGCGGATCCGGGTGCGGGACGCTTCGCGTTCGAGCGCCAGCACGCAAAGGTCCACGCTGACCTCGACGAGGCGCTGATGCAGGGCATCCGGCCCGCGACACTCACGGTAGTAGAAAGCGAAGGTGCCCGCCACCCGGCCATCATGTGCAATGATCGGGCTCGACCAGCAGGCTCGATAGCCGTGTGGCAGGATGAGGTGCCGGTAGGGTGCCCAGAGCGGGTCGTGTTCGATATCCGTGACCACTACCGGCTCGCGGCGGTGCGCGGCCGTGCCGCAGGACCCGCCTACCGGGCCGATTCTTGCACCATCGATGGCGCGCGAGTACTCTGGCGGCAGGCTGGGTGCGGCGAGCGGACGAAGGCAGCCTTCGTCATCCACCTGCAGGATGGAGGCGGCGACTTCGGGTGCGATCCGCTCCACCTCGAGGCAAACGAGGTTCATCACGCTCCCCAGTGTCTCCTCGCGCGCCATGGCGGCCAGCACACGGTGCTGGAGGAGTTCATGCATCTTGGTGTGCGTGATGTCGGTCAGTGCCCAGACGATATGTGCGTCCGCTCCGGAGGCGCCGGCGATGGGGTTGAGGACGAGCGCGCACCAGTGCAGCAGCCCGTTGCAGTCGCGGACGAGCTCGTCGGAGCGGAAGCTGCGCCCGGATTCGAGCTGAGCCTCGATGTCGTCGAAATGTTGGCGCGGCTGCCGGGGGCTGCCGTAAAGCAGGTCCTGCGGCCGCCTGCCGCCTGCCTCGTCCTCGGACCACCCGAGCAGCCGGGTGAAGCCTGCATTGACGTGCACGATCCGGCTGTCGCCATCGGTGATGATCACCGCATCGACGGCCTGTTCCAGTGTCCGCGCGAGCAGTTCGTTAGCGTTGGAGGTTTCAGGCATCCTGATCCGCCTTCGGGTGGTGACGTTCGAGGTGAGGCATTGGCAAATACGATATCAATAACCATACACGAAGACCACCGATCATGGGGCCGGTCCCGACGCTGCGTTGGCAGCAGCGGCCGGCGTTCTTGATCATGACGATCGGAAGCCAGGTGCATGACAGACAAGATCTCCACGCAGACGCTGCTGCGTTCCCTCCCCATCTTCTCCGAGCTGTCCGACGAGGACCTGCGCGTGCTCGAAGGCATGTCGCTGCGGCGCACGCTCGCGCAGGGCGAGGTGCTGTTCCATCGCGGCGAGACCCCGAGCGGTTTTCACGTGCTGGTGGCGGGGCAGATCAAGCTCGCCTTCAGCTCCGCCAAGGGCACGGAGAAGATCGTCGATGTGGTCGGCCCCGGCATGTCCTTCGGCGAGGCGGTGATGTTCATGAACCAGCCCTATCCGGTGTTCGCCGAGGCCTTGTGCGACAGTGAGCTCGTGACGGTGAATCAGCGCGCGATCTTCTCGCTGATCGAGAAGGAGCCCGACTTCGCGCGAAAGCTGCTCGCCGGCTTGTCCTTGCGTCTGCACACGCTGGTGCGCGACGTCGAAACGTACACACTGCGCTCCAGCGCGCAGCGCGTGATCAGCCACCTGCTGCAGCAGGCGCTGGATGCCCCTACCGAGGGTGGGCATCCGCTGGTCGTGCTGACCGTCTCCAAGCAGGTGCTGGCCTCGCGCCTCAACATCACGCCCGAGACGCTGTCGCGTGTGTTCCACGAGTTGGCCGAAGCGGGCCTCATCGCCGTCCATGGCAAGCGCATCAGGCTGCTTGATCCGGATGGGCTGGCACGCTTCGAGGGCTGATCCCTGCGGTCAGGTGTGACGCCATTCGTACCCATTTCCGCGGAAACTTTCGCGCGGCGGTGGTGTCATGCGGCGGTAACAATGCGCTAAAATCTGAAAATCACAAGCACTTGTCAGGGATACCATGTTCTGGGGCTCAGCGAAGGCATTGCATGGCGCTCAAGCCGAAATTCTGGCCCTGAAGCAGCAACTCGATGTTCAGCGCGACGAAAATCGTGCGCTTGTCGCACGCATCGAGGAGGTCCAGGCCGAGGCCAGTGCCAAGGCCAGCGAATGTGAGACCCTGAAGGCGGTGCTGGTACACCTGTCGGAGTTCAGCCAGACGCTGGCGGATTCCCAGGTGAGCCTCGGTACCATGGCCAATCAACTCAAGGAAGAGCGCAACCAGGCCATCCAGGCGGCAGCGGTGTCGGCGACGAGTGGTCAGACCACCACTGAGATCGCCACCAACCTGCACAGATTGGCGGAAAACTCGGCGGCCACCGCGCGTGAGGTGGGGGTGCTGGCGCAGCAGGCCGACCAGATCAGCCTGATCGTGCAGCTCATCCACGAGATCGCCGACCAGACCAACCTGCTGGCGCTGAATGCCGCGATCGAGGCTGCGCGTGCCGGAGAGTCGGGGCGCGGGTTTGCCGTCGTTGCTGACGAAGTGCGCAAGCTGGCCGAGCGCACAGCGAAGGCGACCCAGGAAATCGAGACCCTGGTGTCCAGCGTCAGGCACAACTCGTCGGCCGCCAAGTCGGCGATGGATGAGTTGTCGTCGTCGGCTGACGACTTCAGCCAGCGTGGCAACAAGGCCACCGAGAGCATGGAGCAGCTCGTCTCCCTGAGCCGCAAGATGGAGCTGGTGATTGCGGGGGGCGCGCTCAGGAGCTTCGTCGAGCTCGCCAAGGTGGATCACCTCGTGTTCAAGTTCCGCATCTACATGGGGCTGTTCGGACTTGCGCATGTCGACCGCAGCGGGGTCGCCTCGCACACCGAGTGCCGGCTCGGCAAGTGGTATTACCAGGGAGAGGGGCGCGAGTGCTTCAGCAAGCTCGCGGGTTACAAGGAACTCGAGCCGCCGCACATGGAGGTGCACAAGCACGGCCAGGCTGCGGTGGAAGCCAAGCTCCAGGGTGACGCGGCGGCCATGCTCCATCATGTTGGGCAGATGGAGGCCGCCAGCGCAACAGTGGTGGCCTGCCTCGAGCGCATGGCCGAAACGGCCGGCAGTGACACGCACCTGCTCTGTCACGAATGATCCGCGGCGCCCGCACGGCCTTCGCCGGGGCGGGGAAGGGCAGGATCCGTCGCTACTCAGCCCAGATGCGTATGCCGTTCCGGGCGTGCTTCGCTTTCCATCTCCGCCAAGCCCTGCAGGATGCCGCAGGCCTCGACCGCCTGCTCGCGCTGGCAGCGTTCGCGCAGGCCGATCAATGAGGTGCGCAGTTGCTCCAGTTCGCGGATGCGCGCGTCGACGTGTGCAATGTGCTGGTCGAACACCGCGTTGACCGCGCTGCAGCAGGCATCCGGCTGATCGGCCAGCGCAAGGATGCGGCGGATCTCCTCATGGCTCATGTCGAGTGCCCGGCAGTTGCGGATGAAGCGCAGCCGCTCGACATGCTCATGTCCATAGCTGCGGAAATTGCCGGCCGTGCGCGCCGCAGCCGGCAGTAGGCCCTCGCGTTCGTAGTAGCGCACGGTCTCGACCGTGCATTGCGCGGATCGCGCCAGGTCACCTATCTTCATCGCACTCTTCCTTCATCGCGGCGTTTCTATCAGGGCTTGACTCTATAGTAGCTTCAGGGTGTGGAATGGTTCCCGTGTTCCTCATCTGCCGGAGTCCAGCCCCATGCGTACCGTGAGGCCCATCCAGGGGCCGATCAGCTATCGCCCCGTCGCCCGTGGCTTGGCAGCCTCGACTGATCCGTCCGGCTGCGGTGAGCGTGAGGCCTGCTGCTGTGGCGAGCGGCACGAACGACAACGGCCGGACAGCGCTGTGATGACCGACTTGCCGCGCGCACCCGGCGAAGTCCAGACGCGCATCCGCATCATGCAGATGGATTGTCCCACCGAAGAAGGCTTGCTCCGCACCCGGCTTGGCGCAATGGCGGGGGTGGGGCACCTCGGCTTCAACCTGATGCAGCGCGTGCTGACCGTCAATCACGCCCCGGCGCGGCTGGAAGCGGTGCTGGAAGCGATCCGTGCGCTCGGGTTCTCGCCTGAGCCCTTGCGGGATGACGTCGCGCCCGAGCCCGAGCGGATGCCGGCGCACAAGCCATGGTGGCCACTGGCGCTTGCCGCTGTGCTTGCGCTGGGTGCCGAGGCGGTGCACTGGTGGCACTTGCCGGATTGGGTCGCGGCGGCGTTCGCCGTCATCGCGGTGCTCATGTGCGGTCTCTCCACCTTTCGCAAGGGGTGGATTGCGGTGCGTAATCGCAACTTCAACATCAACGCGCTGATGAGCATCGCCGTTACCGGTGCATTGCTGATCGGACAATGGCCCGAGGCTGCGATGGTGATGGTGTTGTTCACGCTCGCTGAACTGATCGAGGCGCGCTCACTGGAGCGTGCGCGCAACGCGATCCGCGGCTTGACGGCGCTGGTACCGGAAGAGGCCTCCGTCTTGCAGGCCGACGGGCGCTGGTGCCGGGTGCCTGCCCGTGACGTGAAGATCGGTGCGCGTGTACGGATCCAGCCGGGGGAGCGGATCGCGCTCGACGGAACCGTGCTGAGTGGCCGCTCGACGGTCAACCAGGCGCCGATCACCGGTGAGAGCCTGCCGGTGGACAAGGTCGAGGGCGATGCGGTGTTCGCCGGCACCATCAACGAAACCGGGTCGTTCGAGTACGCCGTCACCGCGCGCGCCGATGACAGCACGCTGGCGCGCATCATCCATGCGATCGAGGCGGCCCAGGGGGCACGTGCGCCTACCCAGCGCTTCGTCGACGCCTTCGCCCGCGTCTATACCCCAGCGGTGCTGGGCGTCGCGCTCGTGGTGGCGGTGCTGCCACCATTGATGCTCGACGGGGCGTGGCTCGCGTGGATCTACAAGGCGCTGGTGCTGCTGGTGATCGCCTGCCCGTGCGCGTTGGTGATCTCCACGCCGGTCACCATCGTCAGCGGGCTCGCCGCTGCCGCGCGCCGCGGCATTCTCGTGAAGGGGGGCGGCTATCTGGAGCGCGGGCGCACGCTCACCTGGATCGCGCTCGACAAGACCGGCACGCTGACCCACGGCAAGCCGGTGCAGACCGACTTCGCGATGCTGTCCGGGCTGGACGCGGATACCGCGCGGCGACTGGCGGCGAGCCTGGCGGAGCACTCCGGTCATCCGGTTGCACGTGCTGTCGCCCGTGCCGCGCACGCCGATGGGGTGGCGCCAGCGGCCATCGCCACCGTCTCCGATTTCGAGGCCATTCCCGGGCGGGGCGTGCAGGGCACGATCGACGGCCAGGCCTGGCTGCTCGGCAACCACCGCCTCATCCACGAGCGAGGCCTGTGCAGCGAGGCGCTGGAAGTGCGCCTTGCCGCCCTCGAGGCCGAGGGCAGGAGCGTGGTGGTGCTGGCGAACGACGTTGGCGCGCACGCGCTGTTCGCAGTCGCCGACACGGTCAGGGCGCACAGCCGCGCGGCGATCGCCGAGTTGCATGCGCTCGGCATCCGCACCCTGATGCTGAGCGGCGATAACAGCCAGACGGTGCGCGCGATCGCAGAGCAGGTCGGCATCGACGAGGCTCACGGCGACCTCCTGCCGGAAGACAAGCTCGCTCATATCGCCGTGCGTGGGGCCGAGGGCGCCGTGATCGGCATGGTCGGCGATGGCATCAACGACGCACCTGCGCTCGCACGTGCCGACATCGGTTTCGCGATGGGCGCGGCGGGCACCGGTACCGCGATCGAGACCGCCGACGTCGCGCTGATGGACGACGACTTGCGCAAGTTGCCGCAGTTCGTGCGGCTGTCACGCCACACCCACCGCCTGCTGGTGCAGAACATAGTGATCGCGCTCGGCATCAAGGCAGCGTTTCTGGTGCTCACGCTGCTTGGGTTTGGGACGATGTGGATGGCGGTGTTCGCCGATGTTGGTGCAAGCCTGATCGTGGTCGCCAACGGCTTGCGCCTGCTACAGGACGGGATCAGCCCGCGTCAGCCGACCATGACGGCGGTGGGTGGGTGATTGCGCCCGCGGTCTGGCTGGCGAGCGCGGTCTTCAATGCGGCAGCGGTGGATTCCGCGGCCTCTTCGGCCTGCAGCAACATCCGTGCGCGGATGCGCTCGGCAATCTCGGCTTCGACCTTCTCCCGCTCCTCGGGGGGGAGAGATGCGAGCGCTTCCTCGGAGAGCCCCATTTCACGCAGGATGGCTTCGCGCATGCGTTGTGCCGGCGTCATGCGCATGTATTCGAAGAATTCTTCACGCGCCGCGTCGTTGGCCGCCTTGATCCGTGCCGCGTGGCTCATCTTCGGTTCGGTGGTTTCGGCGAGCGTGGTTTTGCCCACTTCGCCAGCGCCGTCCCGCGTGCGCGCCTGGTCGAGGAGCGTCTGGAAGTCGCTGGTGGAGCCCTCGGCACCATGCGAGGCTGAGGAGGAGCCCTTGCCGCTGGCGACACTCGAGGTTGCGGTGATGGGCGGTGAGAAGTTCACGACGCGCTCCTTGGACGGATTCACCGCATGCAGTTGCAAACGGCATGCCAAGGCGCCGGTATGCCGTGCATGCGCGGCGCGGGTGGGTCTGGCGGCAGTGCGTGTATCGGGGCGGCTATTTCTGCCGATCGGGTGAAACTGGTGGCGGATTCCTGCCGGTCGGTCCGGCAAGGTGCATGTGCCCGGGGTCAGCGTGTCGTCGGACGCACGTCGGTCACGATCAGCGGCAGATCCCAGGCCCCGCCGGGGGCGACCAGCCGGCACATGCCGGTCAGCGAAGACCCGGTGTGCGCGAAGCGGCTGCCATTCCAGGTCCATACGTTGGATGACCAGCAGTCGCCCAATCCGCGCCCCTTGTGCGCTGCGGTGATGCTGCCGTGTGCGTAGTCCGAGCCGGAGGTCGTGACCAGCAGCGGGGCGGACGGTTCGACGACATTGACCACCCAGTAACCATAGCCCTCGTTGTACGCGGCACTCCAGCAGCGCGTGGAGGCGAGCAAGGTGTCCTTGCCGAGCGCATTGAAGGTCAGCGCCACCGGTTCCGCATCCGGGGCGGTGAGCAAGGGACAGGCATCGTCTTGTGCCATGCTGTGTCGAAGTCGCTCACGCAATGCCGCAACCTGACCGGCGTCCACTACGACCGGCGAGTCCTCGGGCACGACGGCATTCACGACCGGCAACGGCAGTGGCGGCGGCACCTGCGCTTCGTCCCTGTCGCCCCTCCTCACCAGGGCGCCTGGCGTGCCGAGCCGCCCTTGTACCTCGTCCAGCTTGAGCAGCACGGCAGCCGCACCCTGATCGGACAGTCGCCATGTGCTTCCGCCATGTTGCCAGGCGATGTCTGCCTTGCGCGGCAAGACCTCGAGCAAGATCTGCAGCTGTTTCCCGGAGAGCGTGCCGACCAGTGTCGTGCGGTCGAACACCACTGGCCCGATGTCGCGCCCGTTGACGCGCATCATCAAGCCGCCATCCTGGGGGAGCGCGCTTGTCGGCTCATCGTCGTAGGTGCCCAGCATCACCTCCGCGGTGACCGGGGTTCCAGGCCCCGCCTTGCGTGTCAGCAATGCCGACACGACGTGCCCGGCGCCCTCCGTGCTGTATCCCGCCGCACGGCAGGTGCGCGTGTTGTCGCACACCAGCTCCCAGTCCTTGTGGGTGTAGTGCAAGCCGGCCTCCTGCGCGGGCGCGGATATCGGCGCCACCAGCACGGGCAGTGCGAGTAGTGGCAGGAAGCGGGCTGGGTTCATGCGCTCGGCGCGTCGCTGTGAAGTGGAGTCGCTGTCGGTTTGTCGGTTCAGGTCGGTTTGCACTCGCCCAGATTGACCTGCGTCGTCCTCCAGATCGTCTTCGCGTACTCCGCGATCGTGCGGTCGGAGGAAAACACGCCCATGCCTGCGACGTTGGTGATGGCGCGGCGCGCCCATTCATCGGGGCGGCGGTAGAGGTCGTCGACCCGCGCCTGGGTGCCGACGTAGCTCGCGTAGTCGGCGAGCAGCAGGTAGTGGTCGCCCCAGTTCACCAGCGCATCGAAGATCTGGTGGTAGCGGCCGGGCTCGGCGGGACTGAAGGCGCCGTTGCGGATCGCGTCGAGTGCGGTGCGCAGCATCGGGTCCGCGGTGTAGAGCGCGCGCGGGTGATAGCCGTGGGCGCGGATCTCGGCGACCTCCTCGGCGGTGTTGCCGAAGATGAAGATATTGTCGTCGCCCACCTGGTTGCGGATCTCGACGTTGGCGCCGTCGAGCGTGCCGATGGTGAGCGCGCCGTTGAGCGCAAGCTTCATGTTGCCGGTGCCGGACGCCTCGGTGCCGGCGGTGGAGATCTGCTCGGACAGGTCGGCCGCGGGGATGATGAGCTCGGCCAGACTCACGCTGTAGTTCGGCACGAACACCACCTTGAGGCGGTTGCCGATGCGCGGGTCGGTGTTGATCACCGTGGCGGCGTCGTTGATGAGGCGGATGACGAGCTTCGCCATCTGGTAGGCCGACGCCGCCTTGCCGGAGAACACCACCACCCGCGGCACCCAATCGGCGCCCGGGTTGGCGAGGATGGCCTGGTAGCGGGTCACGACGTGCAGCAGGTTGAGGAGCTGGCGTTTGTACTCGTGCATGCGCTTGACCTGCACGTCGAACATCGCCGCGGGGTCGATCGTGATGCCGAGCCGGCTCTGCACGTATTCGGCGAGGCGCGTCTTGTTTGCGCGCTTGGCGGCGCGGAAAGCGTGCACGAAGTCCGGGTCGTCGCGCAGCGGGCGCAGCGCCTCCAGCCGATCGAGGTCGCGCCGCCAGCTGCGGCCGAGGCGTTCATCGAGCAGGGCGGCGAGGCTGGGGTTGGCCTGCGCCAGCCAGCGTCGCGGGGTGACGCCGTTGGTCTTGTTGTTGAAGCGCGTTGGCCACAGCCTCGCGAAGTCGGTGAAGATGGATTGCTGCATCAGTTCCGAGTGCAGCGCGGACACGCCATTCACCGAATGCGAGGCGACCACCGCGAGATAGGCCATGCGCACCCGCCGCTCGCCGTGCTCGTCGACCAGCGACAGGCGGCGCATCAGCTCCACGTCGTGGCCGTGCTCGGCGGTGACGCTGGCGAGGAACTCGGCGTTGATGTCGAAGATGATGCGCAGATGGCGCGGGAGCACCCGGCCCAGCATGTCCACCGGCCAGGTCTCGAGCGCCTCGTGCATCAGGGTGTGGTTGGTGTAGGAGAACACCTGCCGGCACAGCGCCCAGGCGTGGGTCCACTCCAGGCCCTGCTCGTCGACCAGGAGGCGCATCAGCTCGGGCACTGCCAGCACCGGGTGGGTGTCGTTGAGGTGGATGCTCACCTTCTCCGGCAGCCGGTCGAAGTCATCGTGACTCACACGGAAGCGGCGGATGATGTCCTGCAGGCTCGCGGAGACGAAGAAGTATTCCTGGCGCAGGCGCAGCTCGCGCCCCGACAGCGTGGAGTCGTCCGGATAGAGCACGCGCGAGACGTTCTCCGACTGGTTCTTGCTCTCCACCGCGCCGAAGTAGTTGCCGCGGTTGAAGGCCGAGAGGTCGATCTCCTCGGTGGCGCGCGCCGACCACAGGCGCAGGGTGTTGGTGTTCTCGGTGTCGTAGCCGGGAATGATGGTGTCGTAGGCCATCGCCAGCACGTCCTGGGTGTCCACCCAGCGCACGACCTTGCCGTCCTGCTCGAGATGACCGCCGAAGCGCACGCGCAACTGGATCTCGGGGCGCGGGAATTCCCACGGGTTGCCGTGGGTGAGCCAGTAGTCGGGCACCTCCACCTGCTGGCCGCCGATGATCTGCTGGCGGAACATGCCGTAGTCGTAGCGGATACCGTAGCCGAAGCCGGGCAGGCCCAGCGTGGCCATCGAATCCAGGAAGCAGGCGGCGAGCCGCCCGAGGCCGCCGTTGCCGAGTGCGGCGTCGGGCTCGAGGTCGAGCACCTCGTCGGCGTCCACCTCCAGCTCGCGCAGCGCCTGGCGCACCACCGGAGCGAGCTCCAGCGCGAGCAGCGCGTTGGTGAAGCTGCGGCCGATGAGGAACTCCATCGACAGGTAATACACCCGCTTCACGTCCTGCGCATAACTTGCGCGGGTGGTCTTCATCCAGCGCTCGACGAGGTGGTCGCGCACCGCATACGAGACGGCGTGCAGCCAGTCCTCCGGGCGTGCCGAGCTGGGGTTCTTGCCCACCTGGTACATCAGCTTGTTGGCGATCGCGCGCTTGATCGAGGCGACGTCGCGCGATAGGTGGTCGTAGTGGTCGGAGAACTGGTTGAGGTCCATCGCAGCGTTCACGGTCGTGGCCTGTCAGGGTTGGGGTTGATCATGGAGCTCGCCGGGTCGTGCGCCCGGCTCGGGGTGTGTGTTCATGGGCTGCGGCGTTCACGCGAGCTGGCGGTACAGCGCGAGATAGCGCGCGGCGGCGGTGTCCCAGCCGAGCGGCTGTTCCATGCCGCGGCGCTGCACCGTCTTCCACTCCGCGGGGCGGCGGTGGAGCGCCAGCGCGCGGTGCACCGCGTGCAGCAGCGCAGCGGCATCGAAGGCATCGAACACGAAGCCGGTGGCATCGGTGTCCAGCGTCTCGAGCCGCGTGTCGGCGACGGTATCGGCAAGCCCGCCGACGCGACGCACCAGCGGCAGGGTGCCATACTTCAGGCCGTACAGCTGTGTCAGCCCGCACGGTTCGAACAGCGACGGCACCATGATCACGTCGCTGCCGGCGATGAGGCGGTGGGCGAAGGTCTCGTCGTAGCCGATGCGCACCGCGACCTGGTCGGGGTAATTCGTCGCGGCCTGGCGGAACGCGTTCTCCAGGCCTGCGTCGCCGCTGCCGATGAGCGCGAGTTGCGCGCCCAGTTCCAGCATCGCCGGCAGCGCCTGCAGCACGAGGTGCAGCCCCTTCTGCTCGGTGAGCCGGCTGACGATGCAGAAGAGTGGCGCTCCGTTGGCCGCGAGCCTCAGCTCCTCGCGCAGCGCCGTCTTGCAGCGCGCCTTGCCGACCATGCGGCCGGGGGCGTAGCGCGCGAGCAGCGCGGGATCGTGCGCCGGGTTCCATACCGCGTCGTCGACGCCGTTGAGGATGCCGCCCAGCACGTCGGCGCGGTCGCGCAACAGCCCGTCCAGCCCGCAGCCCTGCTCGGGCGACTGGATCTCGCGCGCGTAACCGGGGCTCACCGTGGTGAGGCGGTCGGCGAAGTAGAGCCCCGCCTTCAGGAAGTTGAGCTGGCCGTGGCATTCCACGCCGTGAATGGAGTAGTAATGCCCCGGCAGTCCGAGCTGGCCGAATTGCCAGGGGTCGAAGCTACCCTGGTAGGCGAGGTTGTGCACCGTCAGCACGCTCGCCGGCAGCGGCCAGGCGCCGGCCTCGCGTGCCGCCCGCAGGTAGGCAGGGGCGAGCGCCGCGTGCCAGTCGTGGGCGTGCACGACGTCGGGCCGCCAGTAGGGATCCAGGCCTTCGCCGAGGCGGGCTGCGGTCCAGCCGAGGAGTGCGAAGCGCAGCGCGTTGTCGTCGTAGGGGCGTTGCACCGCGTCGTCGTAGGGCCCGCCCGGGCGGTCGTAGAAGCCGGGCGCGTCGATGACGAAGGCCGGCACGCCGCCGCAACGCGGCAGGTGGCCGAACAGGAGCCGCGCACCGCCCCCCGCGAGC
Source organism: Rhodocyclaceae bacterium (assembly GCA_041916775.1). Taxonomy (GTDB): domain Bacteria; phylum Pseudomonadota; class Gammaproteobacteria; order Burkholderiales; family Rhodocyclaceae; genus UBA2357. Next base: position 129,541 of record JAYRYZ010000012.1, read on the forward strand.
GCCTCGGGCGGCTGCAGCACGCACACCTCGACCGGCTCGGCGAGCCCCGCGAGGATGGCGGGAAAGCCGGGCAGCAGCACCCGCACATCCACGCCCTGCGCCGCCAGCGCCGGCGGCAAGGCGCCGGCGACATCGGCGAGCCCGCCCGTCTTCAGCAGCGGGAAGATCTCGGCACACACCTGCAATACACGCATCACGCCCTCCCGGCCTTCAAAGCGCCGCGAGCATGTCGCGGGTGACCAGCACCACGCCGCCCTCGGTGCGGTGGAAGCGGCGTGCGTCGAGCTCCGGATCTTCGCCGATCACCAGGCCTTCGGGAATGGTGCAGCGCCGGTCGATGACGACTTTTTTCAATCGGCAGTGGCGGTTGATCTGCACATCGGGCAGCACCACCGCCTGCTCGATCTCCGAGTAGGAGCGCACCAGCACGTTGGAGAACAGCACCGAGTTCTTCAGGGTGGAGCCCGACACGATGCAGCCGCCCGACACCAGCGAGTCGATCGCCATGCCGCGGCGGCCGTCGAGGTCATGCACGAACTTGGCGGGCGGCAGCTGCTCCTGATAGGTCCAGATCGGCCAGTCCTTGTCGTACATGTTCAGCGCCGGCGTCGTCGAGGCGAGGTCGAGGTTGGCGGCCCAGTAGGCATCTACGGTGCCGACGTCGCGCCAGTAGGGGCCGGAGAACGGCGGTGTGGCGATCGCCGACATCGAGAACGGGTGGGCGAAGGCCTGGTGTTCGGCCACCGCGCGCGGGATCAGGTCCTTGCCGAAGTCGTGGCTGGACTCGGGATTGCGCGCGTCCTCCTCGAGCAGGTGGTAGAGGTAATCGGCATTGAAGACGTAGATGCCCATGCTTGCGAGCGACACCTCCGGGTGACCGGGCATCGCAGGCGGGTCCTGCGGCTTCTCGACGAAGTCGGTGATGTGGCGCGCCTCGTCGATCGCCATCACGCCGAAGCCGCGCGCCTCGCGCCGAGGCACGTCGATGCAGCCCACGGTGAGCTTGCGGCCGCTGCCGACGTGGTCGGCGAGCATCAGCGAGTAATCCATCTTGTAGATGTGGTCGCCCGCCAGTATCAGGATGTATTCGAACTGACCGTCGCGGATGATGTCGAGGTTCTGCCACACCGCGTCGGCGGTGCCGCGGTACCAGTGCTCTTCGTCGACACGCTGTTGCGCCGGCAGGAGATCGACGAACTCGCCCATCTCGTTGCGCAGAAAGCTCCAGCCGCGCTGCAGGTGGCGCAGCAGCGAGTGCGACTTGTACTGGGTGATGACGCCGATGCGGCGCACGCCGGAGTTCATGCAGTTCGACAGCGCAAAGTCGATGATGCGGAACTTGCCGCCGAAATGCACCGCCGGTTTGGCGCGCACGTTGGTGAGGTCGCGCAACCGCGAGCCGCGCCCGCCCGCCAGCACCAGCGCGAGCGTCTTGCGCGTGAGGTGGCGGCCTTCGGCCATTTTCTGGATGTCCATGTGTGCTTCCCTCTTGCTTGCCTGTTTGCGCGCGGAATCCGCTGGAGTGTCAGGTGATCACGGTCGGTGCGGCGAGTCCGGTGAAGCTGCGGATCTGCGCGATGCGTTCGGCCACGGCGATGAGCGGCGCCAATGCCTGTTGCGGCGGCAGGTCGTGGCGCGTCGGGTCGGCCTCGAAGCGTTCGAGATAGACGCGCAGCGTGGCGCCCTCGGTGCCGGTGCCGGAGAGCCGGAACACCACCCGGCTGCCGCCCGCGAACAACAGGCGCACGCCCTGTTTCGCGCTCATCGAACCATCCACCGGGTCGGTGTAGGCGAAGTCGTCGGCGGCCGCGAGCGTCAGGCCGTCGTCGAAGGCTTCCGCTGCGAGCGTCGGCAGGCGCGCTCGCAGGGCGGCCATCAGCGCGTCGGCGCGCTCACTCGGGATGCCCTCCCAGTCGTGGCGCGAGTAGTAGTGCCGGCCGAAGCGCGCCCAGTGGCGGCGCACCAGCGCCTCGACCGAGAGCCCGGTGGCGGCCTGCAGGTTGAGCCAGAACAGGATGGCCCACAGCCCGTCCTTCTCGCGCACATGGTTCGAGCCGGTGCCGTAGCTCTCCTCGCCGCACAGCGTGGCGCGGCCGGCGTCGAGCAGGTTGCCGAAGAATTTCCAGCCGGTGGGCGTTTCGTAACAGGGAATGCCGAGCGCGGCCGCGACTGCGTCGGCGGCGCAGGAGGTCGGCATCGAGCGCGCGATGCCGGCGAGCCCGTCGCGGTAGCCCGGCACCAGGGTCGCGTTCGCGGCGAGCACCGCGAGGCTGTCGGATGGCGTGACGACGAAGTCGCGCCCCAGGATCATGTTGCGGTCGGCGTCGCCGTCCGAGGCTGCGCCGAAATCGGGCGCATCCGCCGCCGCCATCGCGGCGATCAGCTCGGTGGCGTGCGCCGGGTTCGGGTCCGGGTGGTGGCCGCCGAAGTCTTCCAGCGGCTCGCCGTTCACGACCGTGCCGGCCGGCGCCCCGAGGCGCTCCTCGAGCAGCGCCTTGGCATACGGCCCGCCCACCGCGCACATGCCGTCGTAGCGCATGCGGTGGCCGGCGGCGAACCAGGCGCGCATCGCATCGAAATCGAAGAGCGCTTCCATCAGCTCTGCATAGTCGGCGACCGGGTCGATGACCTCCACCGCCATGTCGCCCACTGCCTGCGCGCCGAGCCGGCCGAGGTCGACTTCGGCGTCGCCCTCGGCGATGTGGTACGCGTCGAGCGTGCGGGTGCGTGCATACACCGCCTCGGTGAAGGACTCCGGCGCGGGGCCGCCGTTGGCGATGTTGAACTTGATGCCGAAGTCGCCCTCCGGCCCGCCCGGGTTGTGGCTCGCCGAGAGGATGATGCCGCCCAGCGTGGCGTGCTTGCGGATCACCGCGCTCACTGCCGGCGTGGACAGCAGCCCGCCGCGCCCGACCAGCACCTTGCCGATGCCGTTGGCGGCGGCCATGCGCAGGATGGTCTGGATGGCGCTGCGGTTGTGGTAGCGGCCGTCGCCACCGAGCACCAGCGTCTTGCCGGCGCGCTCGGGCAGGGTGTCGAACACGGCCTGGACGAAGTTCTCCAGGTAATGCGCCTGCTGGAAGGTCGTCACTTTCTTGCGCAGACCGGAGGTGCCGGGGCGCTGGCCGTCGAAGGGCCGGGTGGGGATGGTGCGTGTTTTCATGTCGGGTGCTGGGTTCAGGCAGTTGTGGCCGCGCGGCGCTGGCCGAAGCTCTATTTCCGCGCGGTTGGTGCGGGATTGCAATGCGGTAGGTCAACGAAGATGCGTATCGTGCGCCCCGGCAGGATCACTGCCGCGGCCGCGGGCGTGTCTGCGGTGCCGGGATGCGGGCTGCCGTCGTCGCGGTCGCTGTCGAAGCGCGCCAGCCACGTGCCCGGTGGCAGGCTGAATCGGCGCGGGTCGAGATCGGGGTTCACCAGGAGCAGCACCGTGGCGGGCACGTCGTCCGGACCATGGTCCTGCGCCGGGCCGATGAGCTGGATCGCGATCGCCGGATCGGCGCTGTCGTTCCAGGCGCGCCCGGCGAGCGCGCCGCCGTCGGGGTGCATCCAGCGCACCGTGGGCGCATCGGGCGACTCCTCCGGGCCGGACAACCACTGCGCCTGACGCAGCGCCGGGTGCGCGTGGCGCAGCGCGGTGAGGCGTGCGACGCAGCGGACGAGCGCATCGTCGGCGGCCGGCCAGTCCAACCAGGCGAGCGGGTTGTCCTGGCAGTAGGCGTTGTTGTTGCCGCGCTGGCTGTGGCCGATCTCGTCACCCGCGAGCAGCATCGGCGTACCCTGCGAGGTGAGCAGGGTCGCGAGCAGGGCGCGCTGCAGGCGATGGCGCAGCGCCAGCACGCGCGGGTCGTCGGTGTCGCCCTCCACGCCGCAGTTCCACGACTGGTTGTGGTGGTGGCCGTCGCGGTTCTGCTCGCCGTTGGCCTGGTTGTGCTTGTGGTTGTAGCTCACCAGGTCGCGCAGGGTGAAGCCGTCGTGCGCGGTGAGGAAGTTCACGCTGGCGGTGGGCGCGCGCGCGTCGTGGCGGAACTGCTGGCTGGAGGCGGCGAAGCGGTGGGCGAAGAGGCCGCGGTCGCCGGTGCGCTGCAGCCACCAGGTGCGCAGGTTGTCGCGGTACTGGTCGTTCCACTCCATCCAGCCCGCCGGGAAGCCGCCCAACTGGTAGCCGCCGGCGCCGATGTCCCAGGGCTCGGCGATCCACTTCAGCCCGGCCAGCACGGGGTCGGCCTGCAGCGCGGCGAACAGCCCCGCGGCGCGGCTGAAGCTGCCGTGCGGGCCGCGCGCGAGCGTGCTCGCGAGGTCGAAGCGAAAGCCGTCCACGCCGAAGTGGTGCGCCCAGTGGCGCAGCGCACCGACGACGAGCTCCACCACGCGCGGTTCGTTGAGATTCAGGCTGTTGCCGCAACCCGTCCAGTTCGCGTAGTGGGCGGCGTTGCCGGGCGCGAGCTGGTAGTAGCGCGCGTTGGCGAGCCCGCGCAGCGACAGGGTCGGGCCGTGCTCGTCGGTCTCGGCGCTGTGGTTGAACACCACGTCCAGCACCACCTCCAGCCCGGCGGCGTGGAGCGCGTCGATTGCGGCGCGCAGTTCCTCGTCCGCGCTGGTGCCCGGCCGACCGCTCCAGTAACGGGTCTCGGGCGCAAGCCAGGCGATCGGCGCATAGCCCCAGTGGTTGGCGAGCCCGCGCAGCTGCAGCGCGGCCTCGTCGGCTCGGAAGTGCAGCGGCAGCAGGTTGAGCGTGGTGATGCCGATGCGCTGGTAGTGTTCGAGCATCACCGGGTGGGCAAGGGCGGCGTAGCTGCCGCGCAGCGCCGCGGGGATGTCCGGGTGGCGCATCGTGAGTCCGCGCACATGCGCCTCGTAGAGCACGGTGCGCGCGCGTGGCACAGCTGGCCGAGGTGGGCGCAACGCGGTGCCCGGCGGCGGAGCGTCGCTTGCCGTCACCCGCGCCTTGAGCGCGAACACGCCGTTGTCGCGCGGATCGGGCTGACCCGGGTCGTCGGCGCGATGGCCGGCATGCAGCGCAAGCTCGGCCGCGAGCGCAGCCGTGAGCGCAGCGTCGTCCGCATCGCCCGGCGCCTGCCGGCCATAGGATCCGACCACGGCGCGCGCCCAGGGGTCGAGGAGCAGCTTGGCGGGGTTGAATCGGTGACCCTGCTGCGGCGCCCACGGGCCATGGGCACGCAGGCCATACACCAGGCCGGCGCCGGCGCCGGGCAGGAAGCCGTGCCAGACGCCTTCGTCGCAGGCGGGCAGCGGCAGGCGCGCGGTTTCGATGCGGCCCGCGTCGTCGAAAAGGCAGAGCTCCACAGCGGTCGCGTCCGGCGCCCACACGGCGAAGTTCACGCCGTCGCCGGCGGCGGTGGCGCCGAGCGGCCGTGGCGAGCCGGTCAGGAGCCGGTGTGGCTGCGGGCGTGGCTGCGGGCGAGCGCGATCAGGCATCGCACGCGAGCATGAGGGTGGCGAGCGGCGGCAGCGCGAGGCACAGCGACTGCGCCTGTCCGTGCCAGGGCACCGCCTCGGTGGGCGTTGCGCCATTGACAACGCCCGAGCCCCAATAGATGGCGGCGTCGGTGTTGATGATCTCGCGCCAGATACCGGCCTGCGGCATGCCGATGCGCCAGTGTTCGCGCACCACCGGGGTGAGATTGCAGATCACCACCACCGTGCTCCCGTCGCAGGCGTGGCGGGCGAACACCAGCACCGAGTGCGCGGCGTCGTCGTGGCTGATCCAGCTGAAGCCGGCGGGATCGAAATCCTGCTGGTGCAGCGCCGGGAAGGCCTGCAGCACCCGGTTCAGGTCGCGCACCAGGCGCTGCATGCCGGCGTGCGGCGGATGGTCGAGCAGGTGCCAGGGCAGGCTCTCGTTGGCGTTCCATTCCTGCCAGGGGGCGAACTCGCAGCCCATGAAGAGGAGCTTCTTGCCCGGGTGGCCCCACATGTAGCCGAGGCAGGCGCGCAGGTTGGCGAACTTCTGCCAGTCGTCGCCCGCCATTTTCGCGAGCAGCGAGCCCTTGCCGTGCACCACTTCGTCGTGCGACAGCGGCAGCACGAAGTTCTCGCTGAAGGCATACACCAGCGAGAAGCGGATCTGGTCGTGGTGATGGCAGCGGTGGATGGGGTCGCGTGCGAAATACGCGAGGGTGTCGTTCATCCAGCCCATGTTCCACTTGTAGTGAAAGCCCAGCCCGCCGGATTGCAGGTCGGGCGCGGGCGGGCGGCTCACTCCGGGGAAGGCGGTGGATTCTTCGGCGAGCGTGACCGCCTCCGGCCGCTGGGTGCCGACGAGATGGTTCATGCGGCGCAGGAAGTCGATCGCCTCGAGATTCTCGCGTCCGCCGTAGCGGTTGGGAATCCACTCGCCGTCCTTGCGGCTGTAGTCGCGGTAGAGCATGGACGCCACCGCGTCCACCCGCAGGCCGTCGATGCCGTAGCGCTCGATCCAGTACAGCGCATTGCTCGCGAGGTAGTTGCGCACCTCGGTGCGGCCATAGTTGTAGATCAGCGTGTTCCAGTCCTGGTGGAAGCCCTCACGCGGGTCGGCATGCTCGTAGAGATGGGTGCCGTCGAAGCGGGTGAGCCCGTGCGCGTCCTCGGGGAAATGCGCCGGCACCCAGTCGAGGATCACGCCGAGCCCGGCGGCGTGTGCTGCGTCGACGAAGGCGCGGAACTCCGCCGGCGTGCCGAAGCGCGAGGTGGGCGCGTAGAGGCCGGTGGGCTGGTAGCCCCACGAGCCGTCGAAGGGGTGCTCGTGAATGGGCAGCAGCTCGAGGTGGGTGAAGCCCATGTCGCGCGCATAGGGCACGAGCTGCTCGGCGAGCGCGCGGTAGCTGAGCCAGCCGCCTGCGCCATCGCGCCGCCACGAGCCGAGATGCACCTCGTAGATGCTCACCGGCGCCGCCAGCCCGTTGGCGCGCTGGCGCAGCGGGTCGCTGGCGAGTCCGGGCAGCAGGCGCTGCACCACCGAGGCGGTCTGCGGGCGCACCTCGGCGCGGAAGGCGAAGGGGTCGGCCTTGACGCGCAGCACGCCGTCGCTGCCGAGGATCTCGAACTTGTAGAGATCGCCTTCGCCCACCTGCGGCACGAAGATCTCCCACACCCCGCACTCGCGCCGCAGCCGCATCATGTGGCGGCGGCCGTCCCAGTTGTTGAAGCTGCCCACCACCGACACCCGCTGCGCCTGCGGCGCCCACACCGCGAAGCGCGTGCCTGCGACGTCGCCGATGGTGACGAGATGCGCGCCCAGCCACTCGTAGGGCCGGTGGTGGGTGCCCTCGGCGAGCAGCCAGACGTCGAGATCCTCGATCAAGGGCGGGAAGCGGTAGGTGTCCTCGATATCCGCCGCCGGCAGCACGCCGCCCCCACCGTCGGACCACTCCACCCGCAGGCGGTAGGGAAAGGGGTTGCGCAGGCGCGGCACGATGGTGGTGAAGAGATCGCTGCCTGCCTGGCGCTGCAAACTGGCGAGGCGGCGCCCGCGCGGGTCGATGACCGCGACCGACACCGCGCCGGGCAGCAGTGCGCGCACCGCGAGGCCGGCCGGGGTGGCGTGCATGCCGAGCACGCTGAACGGGTCGCCATGGCGGGCTTCTAGCAGGGCGTGCAGGGTGCCCGGATCGACCTCTCCGCCGCCCTGTGGTGCGGCGTGATGGGGCGCTTCGGGGATGGTCATGATGCGTCCTTCAGGTGGTGTTGCGCGTGTTCGTGTGTCGCGTGCCGGCGTGTGGCGTGCTGGGGTGTTGCGTGCGTTCGCCGCTGCTCGCGCGGTAGCGCGCGATCAACGCCGCAGTGCTCGCGTCGTGCGGGTGCGCGTCGGTTGTGGCGGCGAGGTCCTCCAGTATGCGCGCTGCGAGCTGCTTGCCGAGCTCCACGCCCCACTGGTCGAAGGAATTCACGCCCCACAGCACGCCCTGCACGAAGGTGCGATGCTCGTAGAGCGCGATCAGCGCGCCGAGTGTGGCCGGTTCCAGACGGGCGAGCAGCAGGGTGTTGCTCGGGCGGTTGCCCGGGAAGGTGCGATGCGGGATCAGCGCCTGCACGCGCGCCGCGTCCATGCCGGCGGCGCGCATCTCGGCCTCGACCTCGGTGGCGCTCTTGCCGCGCATCAGGGCCTCGGCCTGCGCCACCATGTTGGCGAAGGCGATGCGGTGGTGGTGCGCCAGCCCCGCGGACGGCTCCAGCACGCCGATGAAATCCACCGGCGCGGGTTGGCTGCCCTGGTGGAGCATCTGGAAATAGGCGTGCTGGCCGTTGATGCCCGGCTCGCCCCACAGCACCGGGCTGGTGTGGCAGCCGACCGGGCCGCCGTCGGCGCGCACCGACTTGCCGTTGGATTCCATGTCGAGCTGCTGCAGGAAGGCGGGTAGGCGATGCAGGCGCTGGTGGTAGGGCGCGATGACCTGGCTGGGCATGGCGAGGAAGTCGATGTTCCACAGGCCCAGCAGCGCCATGATCACCGGCATGTTGGCGGCGAGCGGCGCGCTGCAGAAGTGCTGGTCCATCGCATGCGCGCCGGCGAGCAGCGCGTCGAAGGCATCCGGCCCGATCTGCAGCATGATCGGCAGGCCGATCGCGCTCCACAGCGAGTAGCGCCCGCCCACCCAGTCCCAGAAACCGAACATGTTGGCGAGGTCGATGCCGAAGGCCTGCACCGCTGCACTGTTGGTCGACACCGCGACGAAGTGGCGCGCCACCGCCGCCTCGTCGCCCGCCTCGGCGATCAGCCAGGCGCGTGCGGTGTGGGCGTTGGTGAGCGTCTCCTGGGTGGTGAAGGTCTTGGAGGCGACGATGAAGAGCGTCGTTCCGGCATCCACGCGGCGCAGCACGTCGGCGATCTGCACGCCATCCACATTCGAGACGAAGTGCATCGTGAGCCCCGGATGGGCGATGTCCTTCAGCGCCTCGCACACCATCAGCGGCCCGAGGTCGGAGCCGCCGATGCCGATGTTCACCACGTCGGTGATCGCCTTGCCGCCGTGACCGCGCCAGCCGCCGTCGCGCACCGCGTCGCAGAAGGCGCGCATGCGCGCGCGCACCGCATGGATGTCGGGGACGACGTCGTGGCCGGCCACCTCCACCCGCGCATGCACCGGCAGGCGCAGTGCGGTGTGCAGCACGGCGCGCCCTTCGGTGTTGTTGATCGCCTCGCCGGCGAACATCGCTTCGCGCCGCGCAGCGAGCCCGGAGGCCTCCGCGAGCGCGAAGAGCAGGCGCAGCGCTTCGTCGTCCACGCGCTGCTTGGCGTAGTCGAGCACGAGGCCGCAGGCTTCCACGCACATCCGCGCCGCACGGCCGGCGTCGGCGGAGAGCAGGGCGTCGATGCGGCAGTCGCCGAGGCGGTCGCGGTGGGCTGCGAGGCCTTGCCAGAGCGCGGTGAATTCAGGTGTCGTCATGTGGGATCTGCAGCCAGGAGCTAGGTCGATTGGGTCCGCTCCGGCAGCGGCGCGGCGCACGACTCGAAGCCCACCGGCAGGCGGGTCTCCAGCGCGCGCGCGGCGCCGAGCAGGGCGGGGTAGGGCGCGGTGATCACCCGCGTCGGGATGTCGCGCAGGTAGGCAGCAAAGCGGCCCTTGGCCTCGAAGCGGGCGCGGAAGGGCGAGCGCGCGAAGGCTTCGCCCAGCCGCGGCACGATGCCGCCGCCGATGTAGATGCCGCCGCGCGCGCCCAGGGTCAGCGCCAGGTTGCCGGCGATGGTGCCGAGCATCGCGCAGAAGGTCTCCAGCGCGTCGCTGCAGTAGGCGCAGCTGCCGGCGAGCGCCCGCGCCACCACCTCGGCCACCGGCAGCGGCGCCGGCGCAGCACCGTCGATCGCGCGCAGGGTGTCGTGCAGCAGCACGAGGCCCGGCCCCGACAGCAGGCGTTCCGCCGACACATGCTGTCCCGCGCTTGCGCCCAGTGCATCCAGGATGCGGGCCTCGCGTGCGTCCTGCGCCGGCAGGGTGACATGCCCGCCCTCGCCGGAAATCGGCAGCCAGTCGTCGCCGGTCCACACCAGGCCGGAGACACCCAGGCCGGTGCCCGGCCCGATGAGGCCGATGGTGCCCTGCGCCTGCGGCGTGCCACCGCCGACTGCATGGAGCTGTTCGGCGGGAATGCGGTTCAGCGACAGCGCCAGCGCGGTGAAGTCGTTGAGCAGCCGCAAGCGGGCGAGTCCGAGCGCCGCGCGCAGTTGCGACACCGAAAACTGCCAGGGGTGATTGGTCATCGCGACCGCGTCGCCCAGCACCGGCGTGGCAATGCCGAACGCGGCCACCGGCGGCAGCGGCTGGCCGGTCATCCGCAGGTAGGCGCGAATCGCCGCCTCGGGCCCGGCGTGAGCGGCGCAGGCGAGCACCTCGACATGCGCAGGCTCCGCGCCTGCTTGCGTCACGATGCCGAATCGCGCGTTGGTCCCGCCGATATCCCCCACCAGGCAGGGGTAGGCCGTCGGTTCGGGCGGCAGGGCAACGGGTCGGGACATGTGGGTTTCGCGCGAAAGCCGCATCGCGGCAGGATCTCAGGCCATCACTATAAGCAGCGGGACGATGATCCGGCTACAGGGAATTGCTTGCCGATCGTTTCGGCGTATCGAAAATGCCAAACGGGCAGTGGGTTCCAGTGGAGTGCGAACTGCGACATTGCCGTCGATGTGCACGTCGGGGCCATTGCAGAATGACAGGCGGCTCAGGACCGGCCAGTGGTGTTTTTCGGCAGGATGGCGACGCGCCGAGCCCATAGCAGCGCTTTCGCGACGCCGATCAGAAGTGCCGCCATCGGGCCGAGCAGCAGGCGACCGAGGAGGATCAGCGGCAGCAGCAGCATGGTCCACCCCAACGTCTGCAACAGGGCCGCTGGCAGGCCCAGCCAGCCGGCGGCATCGGCAAGGAGCGCATTGAGCACACCCGGATGGCGGATCGCGACATAGGCCAGCACTGCCGGGGCGCCGTACTTGGCGATGCGTGTACCGATGGCGCTGCCACGCAGCAGGCTCGCACCCAGCGCGGCATTGCGTTGCGTGAAGTGCATTGTCCGCCCCGCGACGGCGGCGTTGCGCCCCAGGCGGACAAGCTTGAACGCACTGACGCCGACCGCCACATCGAGCGCCGCCCATCCCACGTCGCCGAGCCCGATCTCCTCGTCCTTGCGCACCCGCGTCTCCAGTCCGCGGATGCCACCCGCGAAGAAGGCGTTCACCGACTCCAGCAAACGTTCTGATTGAACCCGCGCAACCTGCCCCTCGGGTGTCAGCACGAACTGGCCGAGGAAGTCGTGACCTTCGCGATTGATGAACATCACCGCGTACCATCCTCTGGCCTCCGGCGTCAGCGCAGCGCTGCCCGTGTCCGTATCGCGGTTGTGGCGGTCGGGGGCGGGCGTGTCGGTGTTTGTGCCACGCACCGACTGAACGAACGCGATGGCCGAGTTCAGAAGATTCTCTGTCTGCTTGCGCAGGTCGAGCATCACGCTGTCGTTCGTCATGAGGTGGTGAATAGGCGGAATGATGTGCTCGCCATATTCCCGCAGCGCCTCCTTGAACTCCGGTTCGGCGCCGTACAGCGCGAGGATGGGGCGGCTCATCTCCGGGTAGCGCAGCAGCGCGAGTTGCGCCTTCGTGCTCAACAAGGGGTCGTCCACGTAGTCGAGAAAGAGTGCCTGAAGCTCCAGCGACTCATCCTGAAGCATGTGCGCCTGATGAGGCGCACGCTGTGCGAGTTGCACCTCAAGGATCGCCGACTCGGTCGACCGTGGCGTCCAGTTGAAGGCGATCAACGCCGCGAGGGTCGCGGCGATCAGGGTGGAAGCAAACATGGCCCGCATTCGGGGTCTCCGATCTGGTCGAGGATGATGGAGCTGTCATCGCGCGCCTCGCTTGGCGGGGGGCAGGGCGCAGGCCGAGCGGTGTCGGAATCTCGTAGTGTCTCGCTCGTCGGTCTGTGTGTCGACGAAGGACGTGCTTTCGGCGTCGTGTCGATACGGGGCTGGAGCTCGGGCGCCGTAGTCTCTCGGGAGAGACTATCATGGCCGTCCATGCACCGGATCGTGCAGGGATCCGGGCCCAACGGTTTGCGTCGATCACTTCAGGAGTGCAACCATGCAAGCAATGCGAGATGCCAGGAATGGCTTCGGAAGGTGCGATCAACTCTTGGCCGGTGTCGCGCTGGCGGTGACCCTGTCACTCGGCGCTTCCACCGCGTGGGCCGATTCTGCGTCGGGAACCTTGCACTTCCAGAGCAAGTCCGGGCCGATCAAGGTCGAGGTGAAGCATGCCTACCTGATCGCGGGATCCAACTGGGCTGGGGAGAAGATCCGTCGTGTGTTGTTGTCGCCGGTGGATCTTTCGGCAGCGCTGCAGAAATGCACCGATATGCTCTGTACCAGCGGAGAACTGGGCGAGGGACTCTCCATCGACTTCGACTCCGGGCCGAGGCTCGGATACTGGTTTGGCGCCAACAACCAGATGATCCAGCACTCCGCAGGCGTACGCGTGTCACCGACCGGCACATTGGAGCCAGTTGATGATCGGCACATAGAGGCCAGCGCGGGATCGGCGTAATGGAGCCACTTCCCCTCTGACGGACGTCTCGACCTTGAGCGGTCCATCGCTACCCTGCTGCCTTTTTGTTCGGCAGGAGATAAGCGGTGGCCCGCAGGAGCATCGAGATGTACGAGTACCGCCAGGCCCTGATGCGCATGCGTCAGGGCGATTCCGAGCGCGAGATCGCGCGCTCGAAACTGATGGGGCGCAGCAAGGCAGCCCGTTTCCGCGAGTTAGCTCGCGCCCAAGGTTGGCTCGATCCCGAGCGCCCCTTGCCCGAGGACGCCGAGATCGCCGCCACGCTTGGGCAGCCGAAGCTGCCGGTGACAGCCCAGTCCTCGATTGCCGCGTACCGGTCGTTGGTCGAGCAGTGGCTCGGGCAGGGCGTCTCGGGCGTGGTGATCCACACCACGCTCAAGCGATGGACAATAGGGGACAGTCCACGGATTCGGCTCTATGTACCCAATGAACGGGGAAAGCGCGGTCTGCCCCCTATTATTCCGCCAAATGGTTCATATGCAATCAGAAATACTTGCTCAACTCTGATTGGCTTGCCTGCCCTTTGCTCTCAAAGGCAAGAATGGCAGAAATCGGAATGGATGCTTGGCGAATTCCTTTCGGAGCAGATGGGTCTGACTTAATGACGAAGCCGCTTTGCGCACCTTGTTCCCACACGATAACGTAACAAGGGTCGCCGTGCGTTTCATAGTTGATGCGCACTTTTCTTGCAAACAACCCAACTGCCCCATCCTTCCCATTGATGGCAGATTCAAGTGACTGATGGGTGTTGACCTTGCGCCACATCGATTTCGTATGTACTGCCCGATAGTTAATGTTTCCCACTGGGTGCTCCTCCTTGTGAATTTGAATTTGATCGAATAGGGTTTATCCCTCGCGGCACAAAGGCGGATTCGGAGTCGGTGCGCATGTCGCGAGGGATAAACCTTGTTGAACTGAACCGCCGGCGAGGCGGCGACACTGGAGATTCTACGCCCGGCTCATGCGCGGTGAATAGCCTGACGTGCTGCGGCTGAGCGCGCGCTGGACGTGAAGGAGGTCTTCGCCAGCATCCCAGCGTGTTTCTGGGCTGCGCAGTGCGGTGTTTTGCGGTGCTGATTGGGGACAGACCACGTTTTCCCCGTTCATTCCATAGGTGGAGCCGAATCCGTGGTCTGTCCCCTGTTGTCTTCGAAAGCAGAAACTCTTGCGACTGCTTCCCCGAGCGATTGCGATGCCAAGAGTATGAGGCCGCATACGGCACGGCATGTGCCGCTGCCATTCGGCAGTGGTTGGCTACCGAGGAGATAACTTGCCCCGTGAAAAATGCCGAACGCTCCCAACAAGAACAAGACGATGCCCATAGGTTTGAAACTGAGTTTATGCCCCGGCACCAAACGCTTTTCGGTGTGCTCCTTGAGTGCCCAGGGCTTCCGCACTCGCCCATCATTTTCTCACATAGCATGAGCCGTAAAAAATAGTCGTTCACGATCAATAGCTTATTCATATGTATTGTGTACACCCTCGAAATCGCGTCTACTCTCGTCTTTTGGGCGATGAGTGTGGCTACGAAGAGAGAGGTGTGTTTGATGAGCTGTCTGTCCGAGATTGATGATCCGCGTAGGTCGAGTAACGGCACTCTGCATGACTTCCGGGAGATCCTGGTGATATTGATCGCAGCAGTGCTCTCCGATTGCGACACGGTCGAAGACATCGCGTTCTGGGCGCGTGAGAAGGAAGTGTGGTTGCGTCGCTTTCTGGTGCTCAAGAACGGTGTGCCCTCGGAAGACACCTTCCTGCGCATCCTGCGCGCCATGGATCCGAA
>JAYRYZ010000013.1:0-136082 GCA_041916775.1 Rhodocyclaceae bacterium
GCGGTTTCGCTTCACGCTTCCTCCCCACACTCGGTCACCCTCATGCAGTTGCGCTTCGCTTCATTCGCCGTGGTCAGCTTGTGGGAGGACTTTCACCTCCAAGATCGCGCCCATGCTGGGCGCACAGTCGAAAAAAAACGGCGCCGCAGCGCCGTTTTCCGTCAGCCGTGATGCTCCACCGACGTCACATGCTGCGGCGGTATTGCCCACCCACTTCGTAGAGCGCGCTGGTGATCTGGCCGAGCGAGCAGTAGCGCACCGCGTCCACCAGCACCTCGAACACGTTGCCATCGGCGATCACCGTCTCGCGCAGCTTGGCGAGCCACTTCGGCGCTTCCGCGGCGTTGCGGGCGTGGAAGTCGGCGAGGCGCTTCAGCTGGCTCTGCTTCTCGTCCTCGGTCGAGCGGGCGAGCTCGATCTCCTGCTGCGCCTGGCCCTTGGGGTTCAGGAAGGTGTTGACGCCGATGATGGGGTACGAGCCGTCGTGCTTCTTGTGCTCGTAATACATCGACTCTTCCTGGATCTTGCCGCGCTGGTAGCCGGTTTCCATCGCGCCGAGCACCCCGCCGCGGCTGGCGATGGCCTCGAACTCCTTGAGCACCGCTTCTTCGACGAGGTCGGTGAGTTCGTCGATGATGAAGGCGCCCTGGTTGGGGTTCTCGTTCTTCGCCAAGCCCCACTCGCGGTTGATGATGAGCTGGATCGCCATCGCGCGGCGCACGCTCTCCTCGGTCGGGGTGGTGATGGCCTCGTCGTAGGCGTTGGTGTGCAACGAATTGCAGTTGTCGTAGATCGCGATCAGCGCCTGCAGCGTGGTGCGGATGTCGTTGAAGTCCATCTCCTGGGCGTGCAGGCTGCGGCCCGAAGTCTGGACGTGGTACTTGAGCTTCTGGCTGCGCTCGTTGGCGCCATACTTGTTCTTCATCGCCACCGCCCAGATGCGACGGGCGACGCGGCCGATCACCGAGTATTCCGGATCCATGCCGTTGGAGAAGAAGAAGGACAGGTTGGGCGCGAAGTCGTCGATGTGCATGCCGCGCGCGAGGTAGGACTCCACGTAGGTGAAGCCGTTCGACAGCGTGAAGGCGAGCTGGCTGATCGGGTTCGCGCCGGCTTCGGCGATGTGGTAGCCGGAGATCGACACCGAGTAGAAGTTCTGCACCTGGTGGTGCACGAAGTACTCCTGGATGTCGCCCATCATCTTCAGCGCGAACTCGGTGCTGAAGATGCAGGTGTTCTGGCCCTGGTCTTCCTTGAGGATGTCGGCCTGCACGGTGCCGCGCACGGTGGACAGCGTCCAGGCCTTGATCTTGGCGTGTTCGTCCTCGGTGGGGTCGCGGCCGTTGTCGGCCTTGAACTTCGCCACCTGCTGGTCGAGCGCGGTGTTGAAGAAGAAGGCGAGGATGATCGGCGCCGGGCCGTTGATCGTCATCGACACGGAGGTGGTCGGGCAGACGAGGTCGAAACCGTCGTAGAGCACCTTCATGTCGTCGAGCGTGGCGATGCTGACGCCGGAGTTGCCGATCTTGCCGTAGATGTCCGGGCGCAGGTCGGGGTCGCAGCCGTACAGCGTGACCGAGTCGAAGGCGGTGGAGAGGCGATGCGCGGGCATGCCTTCCGACACCTTCTTGAAGCGGCGGTTGGTGCGGAAGGCGTCGCCCTCGCCCGCGAACATGCGGGTGGGGTCCTCGCCCTCGCGCTTGAACGCGAACACGCCGGCGGTGAAGGGGAAGGAACCGGGGACGTTCTCCTTCATCAGGAAGCGCAGCGTCTCGCCGTCATCCTCAAAGCGCGGCAGCGCCACCTTGCGGATCTTGCTGCCGGACAGCGACTGGCTGGTGAGCGCGGTGCGGATCTCCTTGTCGCGGATCTTCACCACGTACTCGTCGGCGGCATACAGCGCCTGGGTGGTGGGCCACTGGTCGAGGAGCTTCTTCGCGGTCGGGGTGAGTTCGCCGTCCTTCCAGCTGATGAGCTCGTCGAAGGTGAGCGCCTGGCCGTCGGCGAGCTTGCCGCACTGCTCGAACAGCGCCTTGGCGGTCTTCAGCGACTGGCGTTCGCGCGCGACGCGGGCCTGCTGGCCGATGTGCTTGTGGTAATCGCGCACCGTGTCGGCGATCTCGGCGAGGTAGCGGGTACGCTCGGGCGGGACGATGGCACGGCCGGCGGAGGAGGCCTTCACCGTCACCAGCGGCAGCTTGCCGGATTTGAGCTTGAGCCCCTTCTCCACCAGCTTGGGCACGATCGCCTGGTAGAGCGCGGTGACGCCGTCGTCGTTGAAGCGCGCCGCCATGGTGCCGAACACCGGCATCTCGTCGGGCGACTGGTTGAAGGCCTCGCGGTTGCGCTGGTACTGCTTGCGCACGTCGCGCAGCGCGTCCTGCGCGCCCTTGCGGTCGAACTTGTTGATCGCGACGAAATCGGCGAAGTCGAGCATGTCGATCTTCTCGAGTTGGCTCGCGGCGCCGAACTCGGGCGTCATCACGTACAGCGACAGATCGACGAAGGGCACGATCGCGGCGTTGCCTTGGCCGATGCCGGAGGTCTCGACCACGACCAGGTCAAAACCGGACAGCTTGCACGCGGCGATCACCTCCGGCAGCGCGGCGGAGACCTCGGAACCGGTGTCGCGCGTGGCGAGCGAGCGCATGTAGATGTTCTCATGCTCGATCGCGTTCATGCGGATGCGGTCGCCCAGGAGCGCGCCGCCGGTGCGCTTGCGCGAGGGGTCGATCGACACGATCGCGATGCGCAGCTTGTCCTGCTGGTCGAGGCGGAAGCGGCGCACCAGCTCGTCGGTGAGCGAGCTCTTGCCCGCGCCGCCGGTGCCGGTGATGCCCAGCGTGGGCGTCTTCACCTTGGCCGCGGCTTCGTGCAGCGCGGCCTTCACCGCATCGGAGGCGCCGCCGTTCTCGAGCGCGGTGATCGCACGCGCGAGCGCGCGGCGGTTACCGGACTTCAGTGCCTTCACGAAGGCCTCGCCTTCGGCTGGCGCGACCGCGGTGAGGTCGGCATCGCAGGCCTCGACCACGCTGTTGATCATGCCCTGCAGGCCCATCACCGCGCCGTCTTCGGGCGAGAAGATGCGGCTCACGCCGTAGCCGTGCAGTTCCTTGATCTCGGACGGCACGATCACGCCGCCGCCGCCGCCGAACACCTTGATGTTCTCGCCGCCGTTCGCCTTGAGCAGGTCGATCATGTACTTGAAGAACTCGACGTGCCCGCCCTGATAGGAGGTGATCGCGATGCCCTGCACGTCTTCCTGCAGCGCGGCGTTGACGATCTCGCCGACTGAGCGGTTGTGGCCGAGGTGGATGACCTCCGAGCCGGTCGCCTGCAGGATGCGGCGCATGATGTTGATCGAGGCATCATGACCGTCGAACAGCGACGCCGCGGTGATGAAACGCACCTTGTTCTTGGGCTTGTAGGGCTGAAGCTGCTTGCTAACGCTCAGATCGGTCATTTTGCTCGTCTCCTCCGTCATGAAGTCCGGATGCGCGTGCGGGCGGCCCGGACGGGCGTGAACTGTTCACAGCGCGCGACTTTATTTGACGTTGACGTGAACGTCAACTAGCACACTACCGGCATTGACGCCTGGCAGCCCGCGCCAGCCGGACACAACAGTCTGTCGCAGCGGCTTTGCGCAACTGTTTTCGCAATGTATCGGATTGTGACACCATCTGCCGGACGCGCGTCTACCGCTGGCCCACGCACACAAGAGCAGCCGATTGCGATGATCATCCCGGACACTCCCCCGCTCCAATCCGCCGAGCAGCGTCGTCGCTACGACCTGCTGCTCGCCGGGCTGGATCTCCTCGACCAGGCGATCGCGGTCTTCGACGCCGGCCCCCGCCTCGTCACCTGGAACAAGGCGCTGATCCGCCTGCTCGACTTTCCCGAGACGCTGCTCAAGGTGGGCATGCCGTTCGAGGACCTGGTGCGCTTCAATGCGCAGCGCGGCGAGTACGGCGAAGGCGACCTGGACGCGCTGATCGCCGAGCGCATGGCCGCGGCACGGTCGTTCCAGCCCCACTACACCGAGCGCACCCGACCCAACGGACGCATCCTGGCGATCCGCGGCGTGCCGATCCCCAACCTCGGCTTCGTGTCGCTGTGGACCGATATCACCGACCAGCGCCGCTACGAGGAGGTCATCCAGCAGCAGAACACCATGCTCGAGGCGCGGGTGAGCGCACGCACGCGCGAGCTCGAGAACGCCAACGCGCGGCTCGCCCACGCCAACGCCGAGATCGACCAGATCGCCACCGCGCTGCGCCGCTCGGAGGAGCGGCTGCGGCTGATCGTGGATTCCATCCCGGCGCTGATCGCGTATGTGGATCGCGACGAGATCTACAAGTTTGCCAACAAGGGCTATGCGGAATGGTTCGGCATCTCCAAGGAGGCCATCGTCGGACGCAGTATCGCCGAGGTGTTCGGCACCGAGCCATACGCGCAGATCGCACCGCATCTCGCGATCGCCAAGCGGGGCGAACGGGTGAGCTACGAATACGCACGACGGCCCGCGGGCGGCAGGACCTTGTACGCGCGCAGCGTGGTCGTGCCCGAGACCGACGAGGACGGCGAGGTGCTCGGCTTCTTCGTGCTCTCGATCGACATCACCGAGCAGAAGGCGAGCCAGGCGGCGCTGGTGCAGGCGCAGAAGATGGAGGCGGTCGGCCAGCTCACCGGCGGGCTCGCGCACGACTTCAACAACCTGCTCTCCATCATCATCGGCAACCTGGCCGCGCTCAAGGAGCGCCCCTGCGCGCCGGGCATGACGGATTTCGTCGATCCCGCGCTGCATGCCGCGCAGCGCGGCGCCGAGCTGATCAAGCGGCTGCTGACCTTCTCGCGCCGGCAGATGCTCGAACCCCAGCCGGTGGAGCTCGCCTCGCTGGTGAACGGCATGACGCAGCTGCTGCGCCGCTCGCTGACCGAGAACGTGCGCATCCACACCGAGCTCCCCGCCCAGCCCCTGCACGCGCTCGTCGATCCGCACCAGCTGGAGAACGCCCTCCTCAACCTCGCGCTCAACGCGCGCGACGCGATGCCGGATGGCGGAGATCTCTCGATCAAGGTGTCGGAGCGCTTCATCCCCGACAACCTCAGCGCACTCACCGAGCTGCCAGCCGGCAACTATGTGCAGATCGACGTGTCCGACACCGGCTCGGGCATTCCGCCCGAGGCACTCGGCAAGGTGTTCGAACCCTTCTTCACCACCAAGCCCTTCGGCCGTGGCAGCGGCCTGGGGCTCTCGATGGTGTATGGCTTCGTGCGTCAGTCGGGCGGTAACATACGGGTGAAGAGCCTGCCGGGCGAGGGCACCACGGTGACTTTCGTGCTGCCGCGCACCGAGGCCGCAAAGCCCGAAGTCGCCGAGCCGCGGCACGGCGCCGAAGCCAAGCCCTCGCAGAAGGGGCTGGTGCTGCTCGTCGAGGACGAGCCCGATGTACGCCGCGTGATCCGTTTGCAGCTTTCCGCGCTGGGCTACCCGGTGCTGGAGGCCTCCAACGGCCCCGAGGCGGCAGGCCTGCTCGAGAACGTGGAAGATATCGCCATCCTGGTGAGCGACACGATCATGCCGGGCGGCATGGGCGGACGTGAGCTGGCCCTGCGCGCACGCGCGCTGCGACCCGGCATGCCGGTATTGCTGATCACCGGATATGCCGCGAATGCCGAGCTCGAGGATGTCACCGCCAGCGACATCCCGGTGCTGCGCAAGCCGTTTCAACGCGACGCGCTGGAAGCTGCGCTGCGCGGCCTGGAAAGCCATGAGGACATGACCCTGTGATGACCGCGACGGACGCCTCAACCCCCACCATCATGGTTCTGGAAGACGAGCCGGAGATCGCGCGCCTGATCTGCGCCAGCCTCTCGGAGTACGGCTTCCGCTGCGAGCACCTCGGCACCGGCCGCCAGCTGCTGGAGCGGGCGCGCCGCTGCACGCCGGACCTCTGCATCGTGGATCTCGGCCTGCCCGACATGGACGGCATGCAAGTGGTGCGCGAGCTGCAGGACGGCAGCCCCTGCGCGGTGCTGATCCTCACCGGCCGCAACGACCTCACCGACCGCGTGCTCGGGCTCGAGCTCGGCGCGGACGACTACATCGTCAAACCCTTCGAGCCTCGCGAGCTCGTCGCCCGCGTGCGCAGCATCCTGCGCCGTTACCAGCGCGCAGCCCCCGCTGAACCCTCCGGCAGCGAGCGCACCCTCGCCCGCTTCGCGGACTGGGTGTTCGATCGCGCCCAGCACATGCTGAACGCGCCGGACGGACGGCAGGTCAAGCTGTCGGCAGCCGAGGCCGGCCTGCTCGCCACCCTGCTGTCGCGCCCCAACCGCATCCTGAGCCGCGAACAGTTGCTCGGGGAGCGGGACGTCGATCCCTTCGATCGCAGCATCGACGTGCGCATCTCGCGTCTGCGTCGCAAGCTCGACGACGACCCACAGGAGCCCCGGCTGATCAAGACGGTGTACGGCGCGGGCTACCTGTTTTCGGCACAGGTCACCTGGGAATGAGGGCCAACGCCGGACTGCGACCTCCGCACCGGCAAACCCCGCGTCACGGAGGGCTGGCCGGGGGATCGTCAACGCGTTCATAATTATGAATTCTTAACCACGGAGCACGCATCCATGACGCAGCGCCCCTTCAAGGTCCTCGGCATCCAGCAGATCGCCATCGGCGGCCCGAGCAAGGAAAAACTCAAGACACTTTGGGTCGACATGCTCGGCCTCGAGATCACCGGCAACTTCGTCAGCGAGCGCGAGAACGTCGACGAGGACATTTGCGCGATGGGCGCCGGCCCGTTCAAGGTCGAGGTCGACCTGATGCAACCGCTGGATCCGGACAAGAAACCGGCGGTGCACACCACGCCGCTCAACCACGTCGGCCTGTGGATTGACGACCTGCCCAAGGCGGTGGAGTGGCTGTCGGCGAATGGCGTGCGCTTCGCCCCGGGCGGCATCCGCCGCGGTGCCGCGGGCTTCGACATCACCTTCCTGCATCCCAAGGGCAACGACGAGTTCCCGATCGGTGGCGAGGGCGTGCTGGTCGAACTGGTGCAGGCGCCACCGGAGGTGGTGAGCGCGTTCGCGAAGCTGGCTGGGAACGCAGGCTGAAGGCGGACCGAAGGCGAACCGAGGGCGGACTGACGAACGATGCGCCGCCAGGGGCACACATGACCCCGCGGCGCTCGGCCCTCAGCTCAAAGGGCGTTGGTCGAGAAGGTGTCGCAGGCTTGCATGGTTCCGGCGCTCAGACCTTTCCGGAACCAGCGCACGCGCTGCTCGGAGCTGCCGTGGGTGAAGCTGTCCGGCATCACGTGGCCTGAGGACTGACGCTGCAGGCGGTCGTCGCCGATTGCCGCTGCAGCACCCAGCCCCTCCTCGATGTCACCCGCCTCGAGCACGCCGCGGCTGCGGTCGGCGTGATGCGCCCATACGCCCGAGAGGCAGTCCGCCTGCAGCTCGAGGCGTACCGAAAGCTGATTCGCCTCCCGCTCGGAACTGCGCTGGCGCGCAGCCTGCACCTTGCCCGAGATGCCGAGCAGGTTCTGCACATGGTGGCCGACCTCATGCGCCACCACGTAGGCCTGGGCGAAATCCCCAGGCGCGCCGAAGCGGCGGTGGAGCTCGTCGAAGAAGGACAGGTCGAGATACACCTTGCTGTCCGCCGGGCAGTAGAACGGCCCGGTCTCCGCCCGCCCGACCCCGCAGGCGGACTGGGTCGCGCCGGTGAACAGCACCAGCTTGGGCTCCTGGTACTGGCGACCGGCGTTGGCGAACATCGGACCCCAGGTGTCCTCGGTATCGGCGAGCACCTGGGAGACGAAGCGTGCGAGTTCGTTCTCCTCCGCAGGCCGCGGCCCCGGCGCCTCAGCCGGAGCATTCGCGCCCGGCATCAGCCCGGCGGTGTCGAACACCAGCCGCGGATCGACACCGAAGTACATCGCTACCAGTGCCAGCACGATGGTGCCGATACCGATCCTGCCGCGCCCGCCGACCCCGCGCAGGCCGCCCTGGCCGCGCCTGTCCTCGATGTTGCCGCTTTCCCGCCGGTTGCCGAAGCGCATGATGCATCCCGTCCCGCTGTGATGTGGGCGGAAATCTTAGCAGCACCGCGGAGCCGGCGGGGTTCGCCAACTAACGGCAGTGTGACAAATCATCACGTCATCGAGGCGCCTGCAGCGCCGACGTACGCATCGCGTCGTACTCCGCCTGCCAGAACCAGGGCCGGTCGGCATCGAGCGGCTGCAGTTCGTCCAGCCAGGTCGCCTCGGGATCGAAGCGGGCGAAGAACGGCCGCTGCACCCAGTCCGGGTTGCGCGCCTGGATGAAACGCAGCACGAAGGCCTGTTCGCGGCCAACCTCCGCGACACCCTGGATCTCGACCTTGCCCGGGCTCGCACTCATGCTCGGCCCACGCGCCGTGCGCGCAAGCCCCGAAACGCGGCTGATCGCGTCGCGATAGACCTCCCACGCACGCACGAGCGGCAGCGCAAAGTGATGACGCGCGCCGGTATCGCGCTCGACGAACATGTAATACGGCACGATGCCGAGTTCCACCTGGGTCTGCCACATCCGTGCCCAGACATCGGCATCGTCGTTGATGTGCGCGAGCAAGGGCCCCTGGGCTCGGATCACCGCCCCGGTAGCGCGGATGCGGCTGATCGCGGCACGCGCCACGTCGGTCTCCAGTTCGCGCCAGTGGTTGTAGTGCGCCATGATCGCCACCTGCTTGCCGGCCGCGACGAGCCGCTCGAGCAGACGGATCAGGGCGTCCGCGTCCTCGCCCGCGACGAAGCGGTGCGGCCAGAAGCTCAGCGCCTTGGTGCCGATGCGGATGCTGCGCAGATGCGCATACTCGGGCGCAAGCAAGGGCTCGAGGTAGCTCGCGAGGTGCGCGCTCTTCATCACCATCGGGTCGCCGCCCGTGACCAGCAGGTCGGTCACCTGTGGATGGGTGGCGAGGTAGCGGTGCAGGGTCTGCGCCTCCGAACTGGCGATGCGCAGGTCCTTGTCACCGACGAACTGAGCCCAGCGGAAGCAGAAGGTGCAGTAGCTGTGGCAGGTCTGCCCCTGGCTGGGAAAGAACAGCACCGTCTCGCGGTACTTGTGCTGCATGCCATCCAGGCGCACGCCATCGTCGCCGAGCGGCATGTTGAGCTGCATCTGGTCGGCCGGATGGGGGTTCAGCTCTGCCCGCACCGCCTCCACAGCGGCCGCCACCTCGTCCGCAGGGGCCGCGCGGCGCAGCAACGTGGCGATGCGCTCGAAGTGGGCATCCGCAAGCATGCCGCGCTGCGGAAAGGTGAGCTGAAAGATGGGGTCGTCCGGCACCCTGCTCCAGTCGATCAACTCGTCGATGACGTACTGGTTCACCCGGAATGGCAGCACCGTGGCGACCACCCGCATGTCGAAGCGCTGCGCTGCGTCGAGCCGCGCGACCTCGGGGATACGCTCCAGATCGCGCAGCGTGAAGACCTTGAACGGGCGGTCCTCGGTGATGCGTGCAATCTCGCGCGCTGCGGCGGATTTCATTGAAAGGGCTGTCGCTTGCATCGTCGTCCTCCTTTGAAGAAGCGCCTGCCGGCGCGCCGTGGCCTCGCGGGCGCCAGCGGATGCGTCGAGACGCTCGCCGGCCGCCCACCTGGAACGGCCCCGACGGTATTGCCGGGGGGTGGATTCTACACATTATGTTTTTTAGAAATATATAGAGCCTTGGATTGCTGTCGGCCGGTTTCGTTCTCCGCAGCCGCGCGCGGACAACGAAACCGGCCGTCGACAACCCCGGGCGGGATTCTTGCGCTGGATCAAACCCCTTTCGTTTGGCCTGAACTCGACATAGCCCGGGATGTCACCCTGTCATGTGTGCAGTGCATCATCCGCCGCGCGCCCGCACCGATGCAGTGGCGACTGCAGCGCCGACAGGGAGACCCTCAGCAATGACGACAACCCACGAAGAAATCGCCAGAACCACCTGGCATGCCCTTGCGATCGACGCAGCGCTGGCAGGCCAGGGGGCACGCGCTGTCGGCCTCGCCTCGACCGAGGTCGACGAGCGGCGCGCGCTGCATGGCCCGAACCGCCTCACCCCGCCGAAGAAGCGCAGCGCGCTGCAGCGCCTGCTGCTGCAGTTCCACAACATCCTGATCTACGTGCTGCTCGGCGCGGCCACGGTCACCGCGCTGCTCGGCCACGGAGTCGACACCGCCGTGATCCTCGGCGTGGTGCTGATCAATGCGGTGATCGGCTTCATTCAGGAGGGCAAGGCGGAGAAATCCCTCGACGCCATCCGCAACATGCTGTCGCTCAACGCCGTGGTACTCCGCGACGGACAGCGCCAGACCATTTCCGCCACCGACCTGGTGCCCGGCGACATCGTCGTGCTGGCCTCGGGCGACAAGGTGCCGGCCGACCTGCGGCTGATCGAGACGCGCAACCTGCGCATCGAGGAGGCTGCCCTCACCGGTGAATCCGAACCAGTCGAGAAGTGCAGCGACGCAGTCGCGCCGGATGCGTCGATCGGGGATCGGGTCGGGATGGCCTATTCCGGGACACTGGTCGTGTTCGGCCTGGGGCGCGGCGTCGTGGTGGCCACCGGGGATCACACCGAGATCGGCCGCATCGGGCGCATGCTCGCCGCGGTGGAATCCGTCGAGACACCGCTGCTGAAGCAGATGGCGGTGTTCGGCCGCTGGCTCACTTTCGGCATCCTCGTACTCGCGGCGATCACGCTCGCCTTCGGCATGCTGGTGCATGGCCAGCCCGCCGGCGAGATGTTCCTGGCCGCAGCCGGGCTGGCCGTGGCCGCGATCCCGGAAGGTCTGCCGGCGATCATGACGATCACCCTGGCGATCGGCGTACAACGCATGGCGGCGCGCAATGCGATCATCCGGCGCATGCCGGCGGTCGAGACGCTCGGGGCGGTGACGACGATCTGCTCCGACAAGACCGGCACGCTCACCCGCAACGAGATGACCGTGCAGCGGCTGGTGACCGCCGAGGCTCGGATCGGCGTGAGCGGTGTGGGCTACTCGCCGCATGGGGCGTTCACGGTTGACGACAGCGAGATCGACCCCGCCTCGCTGGCCGACATCGCAAGGGTGGCACTGCTCTGCAACGACGCGAGCCTGCGCGAGGCAGACGGCGAGTGGCGGCTTGAAGGCGATCCTACCGAGGGCGCCCTGCTCGCGCTCGCCTGCAAGGCGGGGCTGGACCCGGCCCTCGAGGCGGCGCGCCTGCCGCGTCTGGACGTCATCCCGTTCGAGTCCGAGCACCGCTTCATGGCGACCCTGCACCACGACCATGCAGGCCACAGCTTCGTGCTCGTCAAGGGTGCGCCCGAGCGGGTACTGGGGATGTGCGTGCGCCAGCGGGTGGGCGGCAGCGACGCTGCGCTCGACGAAGCGCACTGGCTGGGCGCGATCGAGTCCCTTGCCGCGGAAGGATTCCGCGTGCTGGCACTGGCCATGGCGCCAATGCCAGCGGCGACGCGCGCGCTCACCTTTGCGGATGTCGATGCAGGGCTGACCCTGCTCGCGCTCGCCGGCATCATGGACCCGCCGCGCGAGGAGGCGATGCGCGCCGTGGCGGCCTGCCACTCGGCCGGCATCCGGGTGAAGATGATCACCGGCGACCACGCGGTGACCGCGACGGCGATCGCCCGCGCCATGGGCTTGACCCGAGGCGAAGCGCGCACCCTCACCGGTGCCGACGTCGAGGAGATGGACGACGCTGCGCTGCGAGACGCGGTGCGCTCCACCGACGTCTTTGCGCGCGCCAGCCCGGAGCACAAGCTGCGGCTGGTTGCGGCGCTGCAGGCCAACGGCGAGGTCGCGGCGATGACCGGCGACGGCGTGAATGACGCCCCCGCGCTGAAGCGCGCCGATGTCGGCGTGGCGATGGGCCACAAGGGCACCGAAGCGGCGAAGGAGGCCGCCGAGATGGTGCTCGCCGACGACAACTTCGCCTCGATCGCCGCAGCGGTTGAGGAAGGCAGAACGGTCTACGACAACCTGCGCAAGGCCGTCGTGTACGTGCTGCCGACCAGTGTCGGCCAGGCGGCGATGGTGCTGATCGCGGTGCTGGCCGGCACCACGCTGCCGATCACGCCAGTGCAGATCCTGTGGGTGAACATGGTGACCGCGGTGACACTGTCGCTCGCGATCGCGTTCGAGAAGCCCGAGCCGGGCCTGATGTCCCGGCCGCCGAGGGACCCGGCCGCTGCACTGGTGAATGGATTCATGTTGTGGCGTATCGCTTTCGTTACGCTACTATTGGTGACGACATCCTTCGGCCTCTTCCTGTGGACCATGGAACATACCGGCTCGATCGAGACTGCGCGGACCGCCGCGGTGAATACGCTGGTGGGGGGGCAGATCTTCTATCTCTTCAACTGCCGCCGTCTCACCGGCCCGGTACTCTCGCGCGAAGGCCTGCTCGGCAACCCGCATGCGCTGCAGGCGATCGCGCTGCTGGTGGTGCTGCAGCTCGGGCTCACCTATCTCGGCCCGATGCAGACCCTGTTCGGCACGGCCGCGCTGAGCGCCACCACCTGGGGGCTGATTCTTGCTGCCGGGTTCCTGCTGCTGATCGCGGTGGAAGTCGAGAAGATCTACTGGCGCAGACAACTTGCCGGTGACAGCCCGCACTGATCGAGCCCGCCGCCCATGCACATGCACCAGATCTTCACCGAGTTCTCGATCCTGCTGCTGATGTCGGCAGCGGCCGGCGTGGTGTCGCTGTGGTTGCGCCAGCCGGTGCTGATCGCCTTCATCGTCATCGGCATCCTCGCCGGACCGGGCGTGCTCGGCATCGTCTCGGCACAGGACCAGATCGACCTGCTCGCCCAGGTCGGGGTGGCGGTGCTGCTGTTCGTGGTGGGGCTCAAGCTGGATCTGCAGCACATTCGCCACATCGGTCCGGTGGCCCTCGCGACCGGTCTCGGGCAGCTCACGTTCACGATCGTGATCGGCTTCATCCTCATCCTGGCGCTCGGCAAGGGCTGGCAGGAGGCGCTGTATGTGGCGGTGGCGCTGACCTTCTCCAGCACCATCATCATCGTCAAGCTGCTCTCCGACAAGCACGAGCTCGACGCGCTGCACGGGCGCATCGCGGTCGGCTTCCTGATCGTGCAGGACCTGGCGGTGGTGATCGCGATGATGGCGATGAGCGCCTTCGGCGGCAGCGACGGCGAGGCCGCGCTGCTGCAGCTGGTGTTGTCGCTGGGCGCACGCATCGCGCTCGCGGCCTTCGGCATGGTGGTGCTGATGCGCTACATCCTGCCCTGGCTGGTGGAGCGCATCGCGCGCTCGCAGGAGCTGCTGCTGATCTTCGCTGTCGCCTGGGGCACCGGGCTCGCGGCACTGGGCGAGTGGGCGGGCTTCTCGAAGGAGGCGGGCGCCTTCCTCGCCGGCTTCTCGCTCGCCTCGACCCAGTACCGCGACGCGATCAACGCGCGTCTCACCGGCATCCGCGACTTCATGCTGCTGTTCTTCTTCATCGACCTCGGCAGCAAGCTCGACTTCTCCACCCTGGGCGGCGAGGTCTGGCCGGCGGTGGTGCTGTCGCTGTTCGTGCTGATCGGCAACCCGCTGATCGTGATGGCGATCATGGGCTACATGGGCTATCGCAAGCGCACCGGCTTCCTGTGCGGGCTCACCGTCGCGCAGATCAGCGAATTCTCGATCATCTTCGTCGCGATGGGGATCTCGCTCGGCCATGTCGAGGCCAGCGCGCTCGGGCTCACGACCCTGGTGGGGCTCATCACGATCGCGTTGTCGACCTACATGATTCTCTATTCCCACCCGCTCTACGAGCGGCTCTCGCCGCTGCTGGGGGTGTTCGAGCGCAAGCGCCCCTTCCGCGAGCTGGCGGTGGCGACCGAGCGCCACGACCTGAACGAGGCGGACGTGCTGGTGTTCGGCCTTGGGCGCTACGGCAGCCGGCTTGCGCTGGGGCTGAAGGCCGAGGGCCTGAAGGTTCTGGGGGTGGAGTTCGACCCGGAAGTCGCGCGTGCGATGCGGCGCCACGGCCTGCCGGTGCGCTACGGCGACGGCACCTCGAGCGAGTTCATGGAGACCCTGCCGCTGGGTCAGACCCGCTGGGTGGTGAGCACGCTGCCGGACATGGCCTCCAACCGCGACCTGCTGCGCAGCCTGCGCGAGCTGCACTTCACCGGCGAGATCGCGATCGTCTCGCGCGAGGAGTTCGACGGCATGGCGCTCAAGCTCTACGGCGCCCCGACCATCCTCTACCCGATGCGCAACGCGGTGGATTACGCGGTCGAGTCGCTGACCGCGATCATCCGCCCGCACGAGCAGGCGGACGGGCCGGACCTGAAATGAGTATGCCAGCGCACAGCAGCGATCGCTCGCTTCGCCAGCCTGCCGCCCGGAGCCGGTGCAACGCACGCCGCCCCGGCCCGAGCAGCGGCCACAGCCGCCGATCGCTTCAGATGTTGGAGTCGGGGAAGGCCGCCTTGCGCTGTGCGATGTAGTCCTGCAGCGCCTCGTCCACCGCGGGGTCGATCTCGGGCGCCTCGTACTCGGCGAGGAGCTTCTTCCAGCGCGCATTGGCGCGTTGCGCCGCGTCCTGGCGGCCCTCGGCGTCCCACTGCTCGAAGCTGTTGTTGTCGGCGATCGGCGAGCGGTAGAAGGCGTTCTCGAAGTTCGCCTGGGTGTGCGCGCAGCCCAGGAAGTGCTTGCCCGGGCCGACCTCGCGAATCGCGTCCATTGCCTGGCCGTTCTCGGAGAGGTCCACGCCGCCCAGCAACACCTGCATCATGCCGGCCTGGTCGGCGTCGATGATGAACTTCTCGTAGCCCATCGCGAGCCCGCCTTCCAGCCAGCCCGCGGTGTGGAGGACGAAGTTCACGCCGCCCAGCACGGTCGGCAGCATGGTGTTGGCGGATTCGCTCGCAGCCTGCGCATCCGGCACCTTCGAGGCGGTGAGGCCGCCGCCGGAGCGGAAGGGTACGCCCAGGCGGCGCGCGAGGCTCGCCATCACGTACAGCACCAGCGCCGGCTCGGGCGTGCCGAAGGTGGGTGCGCCCGACTGCATCGACATCGAGCTCGCGAAGCTGCCGAACACCACCGGCGCACCCGGGTTCACCAGCTGCACGAAGGCCATGCCGGCAAGCGCCTCGGCGAGCGTCTGCGCCGCAGTGCCGGCAACCGTCACCGGCGACATCGCGCCAGCAAGGATGAAGGGGGTGATGATGCAGGCCTGGTTGGCACGGGCATATACCTTCGCCGCACCGAGCATGGTGTCGTCGAAGGTCATCGGCGAGTTGGCGTTGATCAGGTTGATCACGCAGGTGCGCGGACGGCCGGTCTCCGGGTCGATCCAGTTGTCGCCGAAGAGGATCTTCGCCATCTCGACCGTATCCTTGGCGCGGTCCGGATGGGTGACCGAGCCCATGAAGCACTTGTCCGAGTACTTCATATGGCTGTACACCATGTCGAAGTGGCGCTTGTTCACCGGCAGATCCACCGGCTCGCAGATCGTGCCACCGGAGTGGTGGATCGCCGGCGACATGTAGGCGAGCTTCACGAAGTTGCGGAAGTCCTCGATCGTGCCGTAGCGCCGGCCTTCATCCAGGTTGTGGATGAAGGGGCTGCCGTAGGCCGGTGCGAACACCGTGTTGGCGCCGCCGATCTCCACGCTGCGCGCGGGGTTGCGCGCGTGCTGGGTGAACATGCGCGGGGCGTTGTCCTGCACCAGCTTGCGGCACATGCCGCGCGGCATGCGCACGCGCTCGCCCTGCACGTCGGCACCGGCGGCCTTCCAGATCTCCAGCGCCTCGGCGTCGTCGCGAAAGTCGATGCCGATCTCCTCGAGGATGGTGTCGGCGTTGTGCTCGATGATCGCCAGCCCCTCCTCGCCCAGCACCTCGAAGCATGGGATCTTGCGTGTCGCAAAGGGCGGGGTCGTACCCTGCGGGCGCGAGCGTGCGGCGCGGCGTGCCTCGCTGCCACTGCGGGCGCCACGGCGGCGGGGTTCTGGTGTGGTCATGGCGTCTGTCTCCGGTGGACGAGCGTGGGTTAACGCTGCGTAGTATCGTGAATCGTCCCATGCTGCAAGGTGGTGCAAAGCGACCAGAAGATGTTCATCCGCGCCATCCTTGCGCGATTTGCGACACGCCCGCGGCGCACATGCACAAAACCGGTTCATCACCCACGTGAAAATGCTTCGCTTGGCGCCGCGCCCGCACATGCCTATCATGGCCTGACGAACACCATAATGATCAGGAGACCCCGCATGACCCCGTCCCCCGGCACGCGCCCGCGCGTGGGCCTCTTTGCCACCTGCCTGATGAACCTGTTCCGGCCCAACGTCGGCTTCTCCGCCGTGAAGTTGCTGGAAGACGCCGGCTGCAGCGTGGAAGTGCCCGCCAGCCAGACCTGCTGCGGCCAGCCCGGCTACAACAGCGGCGACTACGACAGCGCCCGCGCGCTGGCACGCCAGGTGATCGAAGCCTTCGAACACTTCGACTATGTGGTCGGCCCTTCCGGCTCGTGCATGGCCACCATCCGCCACGACTACCCGGTGCTGTTCGCCGAGGATCCGGACTGGCGTCCGCGCGCCGAGGCGCTCGCCACAAAAAGTCACGAACTGCTTTCGTTCCTGCACGACGTGCTCGGCACCACCGTCGGCAACGCACGCTATGTCGGCACCGCCACCTACCACGACTCCTGTTCGGGGCTGCGCGGGCTGGGCATCAAGGGCCAGCCACGCGCGCTGCTCGGCGGGGTCGAGGGCCTGAAGCTCAAGGAGATGCAGGACGCCGAGACCTGCTGCGGCTTCGGCGGCACCTTCTGCATGAAATTCCCCGAGATCTCCGAGAAGATGGTCGAGGACAAGATCAACAACGTGATCGCCAGCGGCGCCGACACCCTGCTCGGCGGCGACCTCGGCTGCCTGATGAACGTCGCCGGGCGGCTGCGCCGCGTGAATGCGCCGGTGAAGGTCTTCCACACTGCCGAGGTGCTCGCCGGCATGGCCACCGGCCCGGGCATCGCCGGCAACCCCGGGGAGTCACGCTGATGGAGATCCGTTCCGCTGAGTTCAAGAAGCGCGCCGTGTTCGCGATCCACGACCAGAGCCTGCAGCAGGCGCTGGGCAAGGCGCGCGACGGCTTCGTCGGCAAGCGCGCGATCCAGGCCGCGGAGATGCCGGAGTTCGAGGCCCTGCGCGAGGAAGCGAAGAACCTCAAGAATCACATCCTCGACAACCTCGACCACTACCTCGAGCGCTACGAGGCCGCCGTCACCGCCGCCGGTGGCCATGTGCACTGGGCGCGCGACGCCCAGGAGGCGCGCCGCATCATCCTCGACATCTGCAAGCGGGTGAACGCGAAGACGGTCACCAAGGGCAAGTCGATGGTCTCCGAGGAGATCGGCCTCAACGAAGCGCTGATCGACAACGGCATGGAGGTGATCGAGACCGACCTCGGCGAGTACATCATCCAGCTCGCCAATGAGCCGCCCTCGCACATCATCGCGCCGGCGGTGCACAAGACCAAGAAGCAGGTCTCGGAGCTCTTCGAGGCGGCGCACGGCGGCCCCGCCAAGACCGAGG
This sequence comes from Rhodocyclaceae bacterium, assembly GCA_041916775.1. Taxonomy (GTDB): domain Bacteria; phylum Pseudomonadota; class Gammaproteobacteria; order Burkholderiales; family Rhodocyclaceae; genus UBA2357. The sequence goes on from JAYRYZ010000013.1 coordinate 17,581, forward strand.
TCGCCGACCTGGTGAACGAGGCCCGCCAGGTGCTGCGCGACAAGTACTTCCGCGCCGACGTCGGCATCACCGGCGGCAACTTCCTGATCGCCGAGACCGGCTCGTCGATGATCGTCACCAACGAAGGCAATGGCGACCTGACCCAGACGCTCGCGAAGGTGCACATCGTCACCTCGGGCATCGAGCGGGTGGTACCCACGCTCGACGACGCGACGCTGTTCCTGCGTCTGCTCGCGCGCAGCGCCACCGGCCAGGAAACCGAGACCTACACCACGATCTCGACCGGCCCCAAGCGTGCGGACGACCTCGACGGGCCCGAGGAGTACCACGTGGTGCTGGTCGATAACGGCCGCTCGAAGATGCTCGCCGGGCGCTTCCGCGACATGCTGCGCTGCATCCGCTGCGGCGCCTGCATGAACCACTGCCCCGTGTATGGCGCGGTGGGTGGCCACGCCTACGGCTGGGTGTATCCCGGCCCGATGGGCTCGGTGCTGACACCGCTGATCAAGGGCCTGGACAACAGCCTCGACCTGCCCAACGCTTGCACCCTCAACGGACGCTGCGCGTCGGTGTGTCCGGTGAAGATCCCGCTACCGGATCTCCTGCGTGAGCTGCGCCACATGCAGCACCAGCAAGAGCTCGCGCCGGTGATGCAACGGCGCGCGCTGGCGGCCTGGCGCTATGTCGCCACACGGCCTCGCCTCTACCACGCCGGGGAATGGATCGCCGTACGCGCCCTGAAGCTCCTCGGCCGACGCGGCAGCATCCGCCGCCTGCCGCTCGCCCATGCCTGGACCGACGTGCGCGACCTGCCCGCACCCGAGGGCAAGACCTTCCTGCAACTCTGGCAAGCCAAACGGGGGCGCTGATGCAGAACCAACACAACAGCCGCGAGGCCATCCTGGGCTCCATCCGCAGCGCGCTGCACCGCGGCCAGCTCGACCCTGCCGCGCGCGAGGCGCTCGACCGCCGCGTGCCCGCGCACACCCGCCCGGCGCAGGACGAGGATCTCCTCGCCCGCTTCGTGCGCAAGTTCGAGAGCCGCGCCGGCACTACCGCGCAGGTCGCGTCCCTCGCGGACGTCCCCGCCGCGGTGGAAGCCTACCGCGCCGGGCTCGGTCTGCCGCAGCGTGCCGCGGTCGGCCGCGGCCTGAGCACGCTCCCCTGGCCCGCCGACTGGCAGATACACCACGACCGCGCCGGCATCGACGAGGCGCTGTCGGTCAGCCCGGCGCTGGTGGCCATTGCCGAGACCGGCAGCGTGCTGCTCGCCGCGGGGCCCGACAGCCCGACGACACACAACTTCGTGCCGGACGACCATGTGGTGGTGCTCTCGGCATCGAACATCGTCGGCCACTTCGAGGAGGCCTGGGCCGCGCTTCGCATCCGCCCGGAGGGCATGCCGCGCGCGACCAACATCATCTCCGGCCCTTCGCGTACCGCCGACGTCGAGCAGACGATACAGCTCGGCGCGCACGGCCCGCGGCGCATGCACGTGATCATCGTCGAAGCCTGAGCGCGCGTCGGGGCGCCGCAAGCAAGCGGATCGTGCAAAGGCCATCCAAGGCACAATCCGCTTACAAAGGTCTCATGCTCGGTGAAGTCGACTGGCGTTAAATACGTGCATCGACACCCTGCCAGCGTCACCGCATGCTGCGGCGCGCAGGTTGCCACGCCCACCGGAGACCAACATGCCCTCGACGATTTCGCGCCTTGCCATGCTGCTTGCCGCCTCGACCACGATGATGATTGCCGCGCCGGTCATGGCCGGCGACGATCATCGCTACGGCCGCGACGGCTATTACTCCCACCGCTACGACCGCGACGACCGTCGTGACCACCGCAAATGGCACCACCGCCATGACCGCGGCCACTGGGAGCGGCGCGGCCCGCCCCACGGGCCGGCGTGGGGCTACTACCGGCCGCGCGACTCGGGCGTAACTGTAAATAATTACTACGGCCAGGGCCCCTACTATCGCGAACCGGTCAGGCGCTATGCGCGCGAACCCGCGGTGGTCATCGGCGTGGACATCCCGCCCTTCGTGATCCCGCTGCGCTGAGAGGCCGTTACGGCGGTCGCATCACACTCAGCGCAGGCTCGCCACCAGCCAATCGATGAAGTCGCCGACCACGCGCCGCGAGGCCTGCGCCGGCGTCGTCACGGCGTAGTAGTGATGAGGCGCCGCCACCGCGAGTCCGAACAGGGGTGCCAGCCGGTGGGTGGCGAGCCACGCGGCGGAAAGCCGGCGCGTCCCCATCGCGACACCGAGGCCGCTCGCCGCCACCTCGAACAACATGCCCAGATCGTTGAACACCGCGCCGCGCTCGGGTTCGCCGCGGGCCAGCCCTGCCGCATCGAACCACGGCTTCCACGGCAGCAAGGGCGAGCGCAGCAGCGTGGCGCGGGAAAGGTCGGCCGGTGCCCGCAGCTGCAGTGCCGAGATCAGGTCCGGCGATGCGAGCGGCATCGCCTCGTCCTCGAAGAGGCGCAGCACCTGCCGCTCCGGGTAATGCCCAGCGCCCCAGCGGATCTCGACATCGGCGGCCTCGGCCGTGACATCCAGCAAGGGGATCGACAGATGCACCTCGATCTCCACGTCCGGGTTGAGGCGCAGGTACTCCGGCAGGCGCGGCATCAGCAGCTGGCGTGCGAAGGTCGGCGGCACCGAGATGCGCAGCCGCTCCTGCGGCGCCTGCAGCGCGCGGCCGGTCTCCGCGAGCATCGCGAAGGCCTCGCGCACCTTGTCGAGATACAACCTGCCTGCGGTGGTGGGCCGCACCCCGCCGGAGACGCGCTCGAACAGGGGCGTGCCGAGCTGCGACTCGAGCTGGCGGATGCGGTGGCTCACCGCGCTCGGTGTCACGCACAGCTCCTGCGAGGCCTGGGCAAAGCCGCCCAGCCGTGCCGCCGCCTCGAAGGCGGCGAGCGCATGCAACGGCGGCAGGCCGCGCGGCATGCCGCTCACGTTGCGGGCTCGCCGAGCGACGCGACTGCGCGGTGGCGAAAGCAGTCGGTCGTGTGGTCGTTCACCATGCCCACCGCCTGCATCCAGGCGTAGCAGATCGTGCTACCGACGAACTTGAAGCCGCGCGCCTTCAGCGCCTTGCTCATCGCATCCGATGCCGGCGTGCGCACGGGCGCATCCTGGATCGTGGCCCACGCATTCTGCACCGGCTGGCCGCCGACGAAGGACCACAGCCATGTCACCGGGTCGATGCCTGCATCCTGCAGCGCGAGCCAGGCCCTGGCGTTGCCGACGGTGGCGTCGATCTTGGCGCGGTTGCGGATGATGCCCGGGTCGGCGAGCAGCAGCGCCTTCTGCGCGTCGTCATAGCGGGCGATGCGCTCGGGGTCGAAACCCGCGAACACCTCGCGGTAACGCGCGCGCTTCTTCAGCACCGTGATCCACGACAGCCCGGCCTGCGCGCCTTCGAGGATGAGGAATTCGAACAGGACGCGTGCGTCGCGCACCGGCACGCCCCACTCCCGGTCGTGATAATCGCGGTACAGCGGATCGTCTCCGACCCAGGCACAACGGCATTCCATCATCGGCTCCTTGGCCCGGTCGGGCCGGCGGTCACGGTTCCACCGCGATGTAGAGGGACTCCTTCAGCTCCTCCATCACCACGTAGCTGCGCGATTCGGCGGCGGAGGGCAACTTCAGCAGGATGTTGCCGAGCAGGCGTCGATACTCGCTCATCTCGCGGATGCGTGCCTTCACGAGGTAATCGAAGTCGCCCGACACGAGGTGGCACTCCATCACCTCCGGCACGAACAGGATCTCCTTCTTGACCCGGTCGAACACGTCGCCGGACTTGGCCGACAGCTTGATCTCGACGAACACCAGCAGGCTCTTGCCGAGCGCATGCGGATTGACGCGCGCATGATAGCCGGTGATGACGCCCTCGCGCTCCAGCCGCCGTACCCGCTCGGTGCAGGGCGTGGCGGAGAGGCCGATGCGCTGGGCGAGCTCGGTCATCGGCAGGCGCGCATCCTTCTGCAGCAGGTCGAGGATCTTGCGATCCAGGCGGTCGAGTTCGCGCATGGGCAGGAGTGTCTCCGAACGTATCGCCGCCGGGTGAATCAGCGCGGCACCTTGGCACCTTGCAAAGATATCACCGCCTGATGCGGCTACTGCCCGGGATCGGCATAGCGGCTGTAGATATCCATCACGCGATCCATGTTTGCGAGGAGCAGTTCCACCAGCCGCGGATCGAAGTGGCGACCCTTTCCGCCCTCGATCTCGGCGATGACCTTCTCCATCGGCCAGGGCTCCTTGTAGCAGCGACGGCTGCATAGCGCGTCGAAGGTGTCCGTCAGCGCGACGATGCGCCCGAAGATGTGGATCGCCTCGCCAGCCAGACCGGCAGGATATCCGCTGCCGTCGAAGCGTTCATGGTGCTGGCCGGCGATGATGGATGCGGCACGCAGCATCGGCCGGGCGGAGCGGCCGAAGATGTCGGCGCCGATCTGCGCGTGGCGCTGCATGAGCGCCCACTCATCCGCATCCAGCGGCCCGGGCTTGAGCAGCACACGGTCGGGAATGCCGATCTTTCCGACGTCGTGCATCGGCGCGGCCGTGAACAGGATCTGACACTCGGCTTCATCCAGGCCGTGCAGCTCGCCCAGCAGCCTCGAGAGATGTGCAACCCGCTTGACATGGTTGGCGGACTCCTTGGAGCGGGTTTCTACGATATCGCCCAGGGTGTCGATCATCTCGGCCTGGGTATCGAACATTTCCTGGTCGAGATACAGATTGTCGAACGCAACCGTCATGTTGCGCGAGAATATCTCGATCAGGCGCATGTCGATCTCGTCGGTGACATTCAGGTGATCGAGATAGAGGAGGTTCACCGTCCCGTTCTTGCACGGGAAATAGCCCACGTATGCGTCGTCCTCGAACAGGTTGCGACGCAGTTCCAGACAGCGCCGGATACGGGCCTGGATCGGCTCGGGCAATGCCGCGACATCGTATTGAATTCCCCCCGTGAGCGGCCCGAAGGCAGCGATGATCTCGAGGTCGTTGTCCCTGTGCGCGAGGGTGACCGCGTTGACGCGCAGGATCAGCGTCTCGCTGTCGATATGCAAGAGGCTCGCGAGCTGATGCAGCACGCCGTTCGCGAACTTTCGCAGCGACCGGATCTCGAACAGGTTGCGGGTGGACTCGATGACCTGCTCGAGGCCGTCCCGATAGCGCTCGACCTGCTTTCTCGCGCTGTCGAGGTTGACGATGTTGTCGTAGTCCTTGAGCGAAGTGAAGGTGGTGGAGAACAGACGATTGGCGTCGAAGGATGTCTTCTCCTTGTAGTCGTTGATATCGTAGTTGACGATCACCTGACGCTCCGGCGCCATGCCGGGCTGACCGGTACGCAGCACGATGCGAACGAAGCGGTTACCCATCGTCTCACGGATGTAGCCGACGAGATCGAGGCCGGCGGTGTCCGTCTCCATGACCACGTCGAGGAAGATCAGCGCCACGTCGGGATGCGCGGCCAGCACCTCGCGCGCCTCGCTGCCACTGTATGCGCTGACCCAGCTGAGCCCCCGGCCGAGAAAGACGCTGTCGCGCAAGGACAAGCGGGTGATGGTATGCACCTCGGGCTCATCATCCACGATCATCACCTTCCAAGGGGCGGGCATGTCGGCCTTGGGCTTCGTCTCGGCGGACGGGTCGGACTTCTTGAAGATCATCCTTGCTCTCCTGAATCGGCGAGATCCGCCCTAAGGGGCCGCCTCGCGCGGCACCTTGATCGTGAAGCGGGTTCCGGCACCCGGCGCACTGACGACAGCCACCGAGCCCTTGAGTCGTTGCGTGATGAGGTTGTAGACGATATGCATGCCGAGCCCCGAGCCGCCACGGTCACGCCCCGTCGTGAAGAAGGGCTCGAAGATGCGCCCGAGTACGTCCTCGTTCATCCCTGCACCATCGTCCGAGAAAACGAACTCGATCTGCCCGGGATCCGTCTCGCTCATCGCGATCGTGATCTTGCCCGGCTTTCCAGGTGAAAAGGCATAACGCTGGGCATTGACGATGAGGTTGGACAGAATCTGCGACCACACCCCGGGATCGCTGATGATGGAAAACACCTCCGGCCCCTCGACCGACACTTCGACCGGCACCTTCTTGAGGATGCTCGCGTGGGTGAGGAGCACTTCGCGTACATAGGCCTTCAGATCGAAACGCCGGATCGACACATGCGACTGATCCACTGCCACCGCCTTGAAGCTGCGGACAAGCTCGGCGGTCCGCGTCAGGCTGGAGTGGATGGAACGTATCAGCTCGCGCGCATCCGCAAGGAATTGCAGGAAGTGCGCCTCCTCGAGCTCGCCGGCGCCGAACCGACGCTCCAGGTCCTCGACGAGATGCTGGAAGTGCGTGATGCCGGTAACGCCGAGCCCCACCGGCGTATTGATCTCGTGTGCAACGCCGGCCACCAGGCCGCCCAAGGCGGCCATCTTCTCGGTCTCGACGAGCTGCACCTGTGCCGCACGCAGTTGCTCCAGAGACTTCGCCAGGCGGTCGTTGGCATCCTCCAGCGCACGCTCCTTCTCGGTACGCCGTTCGACCTCCGCGGCCAGCGCACCACGCTCGCGCTCCAGATCATCAACCGCGGCCCCCAGTGAGGCGGTGCGCTCGGCGACCTTGCGCTCGAGATCGCGATTCAGCCTGTCCATCTCGGCCATCGAGCGGTCGACCTTGTCGATCAGGGCGCCGAGGGCGGATTCCAGCACATTGATCTCGTCCCCCGACGTGCTGATCGAAGGTCGCTGGGCCGGAATATGCTCGGGATCGATGGAGGCTGCGAAGCTGGCGAGACGCGACAGCGGTCGCGTGAGCACGGCATTGAACGTGGATAACACCAGTGCGACCAGCAGCGCCGTCTTGAAGAGCGCCCCGATCAAGGTCGCGAGCAAGCCCGGCATCAGGCGATCGACGATGACCTTGTTGTTCGACGAGATCCTCACCTGCCCGAGATCCACCTTGCGCGCGTCCTCGCCGCGCGTCAGCGAGAACACATGCGAGAAGCTGCGGCCCAGAAACCCGCCCTCGGCGCGATGCCGCGGCGATTGAACATCGAAGATGGGCTTGCCGTCCGGATCGATGACCTCGACCCTGGAGATGTACGGCAGCTCGGCCATCCCATTGGCAATCAGGGCGACCTGATCGAGATCGATATGCCACAGCCCGTAGGCGATACCGTCATCGAAGGTGCGCTCGACCATGGAAAACGATTCGCCAATGTCGGCCCGCTCCCAGACGTACTCGATGGCGACCTGCACGACAAAGATCACCACGGTGACGAAGATGTAGATCGAGAGTATCCGCTTGAGCAGACGCGCAGAAATCGACCTTTGCATCATTGCATCGTGTCTCCCGGGTCGTTTGACGACCAAGCCCGCTATGTTCGGATGGTTATTCCCGCAAATTAACCCATAAACATGTCGTCGTCGATCGAACTCGTCACATTGGACCCGATGCGCCGCCCAGCCGGGGTACCGCGGCGAGGAGGAGGCGGGTGTATGCGTGCGCGGGCGCGGCGAGCACCTGCTCGGTCGGCCCCTGCTCCACCACCCGCCCGGCCTGCATCACCGCCACGCGGTCGGCGAGGTAGGCGACGACGCCGATGTTGTGGGTGATGAACAGCATGCCCAGCCCGTCTTCCTCGACGAGCTGGCGCAGCAGCCTGAGGATGCCCGCCTGCACCGATACATCCAGCGCCGAGGTGATCTCGTCGCACAGGATGAAGCGCGGCTCCAGCACCAGCGCGCGCGCGATCGCGAGCCGCTGGCGCTGGCCGCCGGAGAACTCGTGCGGATAGCGCCAAAGGCTATCGACCGGCATCTCCACCCGCGCGAGCAGCGCAGCGGCACGCCGCTCGCGCTCGCTGTCGTCGGCGCCGATGCCATGCACCCGCATCGGCTCCACCAGCGTGGTCACGATGGGCAGACGCGGGTTGAGGCTGGAGCCCGGGTCCTGGAACACCACCTGCATGCGCCGCCGCATCGGCCTGAGCGCGCGCGGCGGCAGGCGGGTGATGTCCTCGCCTTCGAGCAGCACGCTGCCCGCGGTGGGGTCGGCCAGCCGCAACAGGGCGCGCCCGAGCGTGGTCTTGCCGCAGCCGGATTCGCCCACCAGCGCCAGCACCTCGCCCGGCCTTACCGCGAGCGACACCCCGTCCACCGCGCGAAACTGGTCGACCACGCGCCGCAACAGGCCGCGCCGCACCGGAAAGTGCACCTTCAGCTCGCGCACCTCGATGAGCGGCGCCGCTGCCGCGTCCGCCCCCTGGCGCGGCGGGCGCGGCAAGCGCTCGGGCAGCGCGGCGATGAGGCTTTGCGTGTACGGATGGGTGGGGTTCTCGAGGATCTCGGCGACGCTGCCCGTCTCCACCAGCTTGCCGTGGCGCATCACCCCCACGGTGTCGGCGATGCGCGCGACCACGCCGAAGTCGTGGGTGATGAACAGCATCGCCATGCCGCGGCGTTGCTGCAGCTCGCGCATCAGCTGCAGGATGCCCGCCTGCACGGTGACGTCGAGCGCGGTGGTCGGCTCGTCGGCGATCAGCAGCGCCGGTTCGCAGATCAGCGCCATCGCGATCATCACCCGCTGGCGCTGGCCGCCCGAGAGCCGGTGCGGGTATTCGCGCAGGCGCCGCGCCGGCTCGGGGATGCGCACCTCCTCCAGCACCTGCAGCGCGCGCGCCGCGCGCCCGGCGTCGTCGAGCTCGGGTCGGTGCAGGCGCAGCGCCTCGTCGAGCTGCTCGCCGATGGTCATCACCGGGTTCAGCGAGGTCATCGGCTCCTGGAAGATCATGCCGATGCGTGCGCCGCGGATGCCGGCGAGCAGCGGCGCCGGCGCGCCGAGGAGCGCGGTGGTGCCGCCATCGTCGTCGTAGAGCAGGATGCGCCCGGCGGGATGGCGATGCCGCCCGGCCGGCAGCAGCCCCATCACCGACAGCGCCGTCACCGACTTGCCGCTGCCCGACTCCCCCACCAGGCAGAAGGTCTCGCCGCGGCGGATCGCGAGGCTGACCCCGTCGACCGCGCGCACCCACTCGCGCCCGCCGTCGAGCTCGGTCACCAGCCCTTCGATCGTGAGCCGCTTCACCGCCCGCCCCCGTCGCGCCGCGTGTGCGGATCGACCGCGTCGCGCAGCGCCTCGCCGATGAGGTTGTAGGCGAACACGGTGAGGAAGATCGCCCCGCCCGGGAACACAGCCAGCCACCAGTTGAAGGTGGAGGACTGCACCGCCTGGTTGAGCATCTGCCCCCAAGAGGGATCATCCACCAGCCCCAGGCCGAGGAAGCTCAGCGTGGTCTCGGCGAGGATTGCCGACGCCACACCGAAGCTCGCCGCCACCAGCAGCGGCGCGAGGCCGTTGGGCAGCATGTGGCGGAACAGGATGGAGCGCAGCGGCAGGCCGCAGGCGATCGCCGCCTGGACGAAATCCTGCTGGCGCAGCTTGAGGAACTCGGCGCGCACGAAGCGCGCATAGCCCGACCATGAGGTGATGCCGATGATCACCATCATCATGTAGATCGAGCGGCCGAAGAAGGCGACGAAGGTGAGCAGCAGGAACAGCGTGGGAATCGCCTCGAAGATCTCCACCGCGCGCATGCCGATCATGTCCACGACGCCGGAGAAGTAGCCCATCAACCCGCCGACGACGATGCCGATCGCGATCGCGATGCCGGTGGCGATGAAGCCGATGCCGAGCGCAATGCGGGTCGCGTGGATCATGCGCGAGGCCACGTCGGCGCCGTTCTCCTCGGTGCCGAACCAGTGCTGCCGGCCTTCGGCCGCGAGCGGCGCCTCGATGCCGGTGTCGCCCATGTCGCGCAGGTAGTCCTTGGGCGAATAGGGGATGGGCGCGCGCACGATGCTGCTCACCCGGCCCTGCGCCTCGAGCTCGCGGTAGTGCTCGTACACCACCAGCATCGGTGGCTGCACCGTGGCATAGGCGATCACCGCGACGCCGCCGGTGAGCGCCAGCCATGCGGCGATGCGCGCGAGCGCGCTGCCACCGATGCGGTACAGCGCCACCGCCGCCAGAAAGCCGGTGAACCACACCCAGTCGAGCGGCTCGAGATGCGCCAGCGCCGGGCTGCTCGCCACACCGTCCGCCACCATGTAGAGCGGGTGGGTGTTGGCGATGAGCGGCGCGAAAGTGCCGACCACCACCAGCAGCGCGATCCAGGCGAGCCCAAGGCGCGCGCCGAGGCGGGTGAGGAGCGCCGCCAGCACCTGCCGTCCCCAGGGGGCCGGCCTTCCCGCCACCGTTTGTTGCACGCAAGCCTCAGTCATAGCTCACCCTCGGATCGGCGATCGCATAGGCGATGTCCGCCAGCAGATAGCCCGCGAGCGTCAGCAGGCCGGAGATCAGCGTCACCGACAGCACCAGCTCGCGGTCGCGCGTCTGCACCGCCTCGACCGCAAGCTTGCCCATGCCGTCGATGCTGAAGATGCTCTCGATGATCACCGAGCCGGCCAGCAGGCTCGGCAGCAGGCCCGCGGACACCGTGATCAGCGGCAGCAGCGAGTTGCGGAACACATGCCGCCACAGCACGCTCTCCTCGTCCACACCCTTGGCACGCGCGGTGCGCGCATAGTCGGCGGCGAGGTTCTCGAGCAGCGAGGCGCGGGTGAGCTTGGCGAGGAAGGCGAGTCCGCCGTAGGACATCGCCACCACCGGCAGCACCAGGTGCCAGATGCGGTCGAGGAGATAGCCGCCCTGCACCACCTCGGCCCCGGCCAGTTCCGCCAGCCCCACGCCCAGCAACAGGCCGACCGTGCCGGCGAAGCCTACCCGCAGCGGCAGCGACGGCAGGCCCGCGAGGAGCGCGAAGAGCCCCGCGCCAGCGAGCGCCAGCACGAGGTGCAGCAGGCCGGGTGCGGCCCCGGCGAGGCTCGCCGCCATCGCGTAGCCGAGCGCTGCGCCGAGCAGCGCCCCGCCCGCCTGGCGAAGCCGCTGCGGCGCCTGCGCGGCCGCCCAGATCAGCGCGCAGGTGACGCCACCCGCGACACCCAGCATCAGCGCCACGTTGCCTGGGCCGGCGAGCCACGGCAGGAAGGTCTGGTCCAGCGCCTCGCGCCGCACCAGACCGGCGGTGGGAAACCAGCGCCAGTACTGCTCGGACGCGAAGAAGCCGATGAAGAGCACGCCGGCGAGCATCGTCGGTACCGACCACAGGCCGAGCAGCAGCACGTTGGAGGTAACATCGAAGCGCCCGCCACGCGCCCGCGCCGCCTGCACGCCGATCGCGATCGCAAGCGCGTAGATCAGCGGAATCGACAGCAGGTTGAGCAAGAGCGTGATCGGCAGCCGCTCGGCGAGCAGATCCAGCACCGGCCGCCCGTAGCGGAAGCTGGTGCCGAGGTCCGAACCCTTCCACAGCGAGAAGGCGCCCAGGCTGCCGTCCGCCTCGCGCTCGAAGCCGATCGGCGAGATGCTGTTCACCCAGCGCAGGTATTGCACCGGTGCGGGCTGGTCGAGCCCGTAGAGGCGGTTGTAGTAGTCCTCCATCGCCTGGCGCGACTCGGGTTCGAGGTTCATGCCATCGACCAGCGACTGCACGCTCAAGCCGCCCGGCGCGGAGGCCATCACGAAGAACACCACCAGCGTGATGCCGATCAGGGTCGGCACCATCAGCAGCGTGCGGCGCAGGAGGTAAGTCAGCATCGCGATTCAGCGCCTGCGCTGCTGCGCGGCGGGCACGTAGGTCTCCACCGGCACCATCATCAGGTTGAGGCCCAACGCAGTGTTCTGCAGGTTGGCGATGCGCTGGTCGACGAACACCAGGGACTTCCTGCGCAGCAGGAAGGTGTAGGGCTGGTCCTCGACCATCACCCGCTCGGCCTCGCGCCACAAGGCCATGCGCTTGTCCTCGTCCACTTCGGCGCGCGCGGCGTCGATCAGTCGGTCGAGCTCGGGGTTGCGGTAGCTGATGAAGTTGTCACCGCCCTCCATGGTCTGGCTGGAGTGGAACATCTGGAAGATGTCCACCTCGACGCCGGAGGTCCATGCCAGCGTGATCGCGTCGAAGTCCTTGCGGTTGAGGTTGTCGAGCATCACCGACCACTCGGTGGGGCGCGGCTTCATCACCACCCCGGCGCGCGCATAGATGTCGCGAAGGAAGAGCACCATGCGGCGCGTGTCCTCGTTGTCCTGGAAGAAGGTGAGCTCGAACTCGAAGGGCACGCCGTCAGCCCCCTCGATGACACCGTCGCCGTTGCGGTCCTCGTAGCCCGCCTCACGGAGCAGGGTGCGCGCGCGCTCGAGGTCGAATGCGATCGGCTTCAAGGCCTTGTCGTGCTGCGGCGAGCGCTCGCTGAACGGGCTCACCGCGGCCTCGCCATAGCCGAGGAAGACCTCCTCGATCAGGCGCTGCACGTCGGTGAGGTGACTCATCGCCTGGCGCACCCGCACGTCGGCAAAGGGCGTCGGCTTGCCGCCGCGCGACTGGTTCCAGCCGATCCAGCTGTAGCCGGCGGTAGGGCTCATGTACTCGAACTGGTGCGTGCGGCCGGCGAGCGCGGCATCGTCGAGCAGACCCTGGTACTCGCGCGGACGCGCGCCGTAGACGTCGATCTCCTGGTTGCGGAAGGTGGTGAGGCGGGCGCTGTCGTTCTCGATCACCCGCCACACGATACGGTCGTAGGCGCCATCCACCGGCCCCCAGTAGCGCGGGTTGCGCTCCAATTCCACCCGCCCCTGGTCGGGCGTCCAGCGCTCCGGGTCGGGCAGGCGGTAGGGCCCGGTGCCGAGCAGCAGGCCGCGGCTCTCGTTGAAGGCGCGCGGGTCGTCGAGGAAGCGCTTGTAGAAGTGCTCGGCGAGGATGTCCATGCCGCCGGCAAGCGCCAGCGCGTTGAAGTAGGGCTCGGCGAACACGAACTCGACGGTGTGGTCATCCACCGCGCGCACGCTCGCGACCTTGGCGTAGTAAGCGCGGGCGCGCGGCGCGGCGATCTTCTCGTTCATTATGAACGCGAAGCTGAAGGCCACGTCCTTCGCGGTGAAGGGCTGTCCGTCGGAGAAGGTGACGTCGCGGCGCAGCTTGAAGGTGATCGTGAGACCGTCCGGCGAGATCGTCCAGCGCTCGGCGAGCAGGCCTTTCCACTCCAGCGTGTCGGGGTCGCGGCTGATCAAGGGCTCGATCACGTAGGACTGCACTTCGCTCGCGTAGGCGTCGGACGATACCAGCGGCGTGAGCGTCTTCAGGCCGGTGCCGAAGGCGAGCATCAACCAGTCGCCCTGCGCATGGTCGGGCCGCGCCGCGGCGGCGCGCGCGCGGTCGAAGGCATCGCCCGCAGCCGCTGGTGCTGCACCGGCCACGGGTGCGGACGCAGCGGGTGCCGCGGCAAACGCGCCGGCCCGCATGCTCTGCTCGAGATCGCGCAGCAGGCCGCGCGTGCGGCGCACGTCCTCCGCCTGCTCCTGCATGATGCGCGTCATCTCGGCCATACGCTGCCACTGACGGTCCACCTGCACCATCAGCAACACGAGCAGCGTCGCCAGCACGCCAAAGCCCAGCCACAGGCTCCAGGGGCGCACGCCCCTACCATTGCCATTGCTCATATTCACGATTCTCGCTGAATTTCCGCCAGCGCCGCCCTCGGGTGCGCCCGCAATCGACACGCGCGCAGCAACTTGGTTCATGCGCGGCAGACGTGAAGATAGCATGCAGCCGACGCGTTCAACGCCACACCACTCCGTCAGCGCCGCAACACCAGAGCGTCTCGGCCTGTCCAGCACTTGGCCACATGGACAGACCACATTTTCGTGGATACAATAAATTCATGCGCCTGACCTACGACCCAGCCAAGAGTGAGCGCAACGCGATCGAGCGGGGAATGCCATTTTCCCTGGCTGAACTGTTCGACTGGAGCTCCGCGCTCATCGTCGAAGACACCAGGCAGGCCTACCCGGAGCGCCGCTTTCAAGCACTCGGTTTCATTGAGGCGCACCTGTGCATGCTGGTGTTCACCCCGCGTGATGGCGCGGTACATGTGATCAGCCTGCGCAGGGCCAACCAACGCGAGAGGACCCGCCATGCCACGAAGACCCGACCCTGAGCGCCTGGACGACGATGCGCCCGAGGCGACCGATGAATGGTTCGTGAAGGCCAGGCCGGCGAAGGACGTGCTCGCCGACCTGGTGGGGGCAGATGCCGCCGGGGAGATGCTGAAACCCAGGCGCGGTCGCCCCACATCGATCCGCCCCAAGGAGCATGTCAACATCCGGCTGGATGCCGACATCCTCGAGGCCTTCAAGGACGGCGGTGCCGGCTGGCAGACACGTATCAACAGTGCCTTGCGTGACTGGCTGAGGACGCATCCGGGTGCGCCGAAGGCCTGATCGTCACTGATGGACGACGCGGTGGCGCGGGTTCATGAACGCGCGCACTTGGACGGTCCCCGCCTGCCCCTCGCTGGACTGGCCCGGGCAACAGCACCTTGCAACAGCACCTTGCCAGCTCCAATGCGATTGCGCGCTTATAATCCCGGCTCCCGAACCACCTTGGTCCCGATCGTGTCCGAACGTCTCGCCGTCGCCCTGCAATACATCCTGCCCAAGCGGCTCATCACCGAGGCGGCGGGCCGCTTCGCCAGGGCGCGCGCCGGTGGCCTCACCCGCGCAGTGGTCGGCTGGTTCGTCAAGCGTTACCGGGTGGACATGGCGGAAGCCGCGAATTCCGACATCGGCGCCTACGCGAGTTTCAACGACTTCTTCACCCGCGCCCTGCGCGAAGGCGCGCGGCCTCTCGCCGAGGCCGACTTCCTGTGCCCGGTGGACGGCGCGATCAGCCAGTTCGGCTCGATCCAGTTCGACCAGATTTTCCAGGCCAAGGGCCACAGCTACTCGACGCGTGCGCTGGTCGGCGGCGACCTGAACCTCGCGGCGCAGTTCGAGCAGGGGCAGTTCGCGACGCTGTACCTGTCGCCGCGCGACTACCACCGCATCCACATGCCCTGCGACGGCCGACTGGTGCAGATGATCCATGTGCCGGGCGAGCTGTTCTCGGTGAACCCGGCGACCGCGCGCGGCGTGCCGGGGCTGTTCGCGCGCAACGAGCGGGTGGTGTGCGTGTTCGAATCCGCATTCGGCCCCTTCGTCCTCGCCTTGGTCGGCGCTACCATCGTCGGCAGCATCGCCACCACCTGGCACGGCGTGGTCACACCGCCGCGGCGCAGCGACATCAGCAAGTGGGACTACCGCGACCAGGATATCCGCCTCGCGAAGGGCGAGGAGATGGGCCGCTTCCTTCTCGGTTCGACGGTGGTGATGCTGTTCCCCAAGGACGTGATCCGCTTCAACGCCGCCTGGGAGGCGACCGCGCCCATTCACATGGGCGAGGCGATGGGCACGGCCGCCTGACCCAGGAACAACGCAAGCGCTACTCCGCGTCGCTGCCGCTATACACGAACACCGACAGGAAGCGGATCGGGCACTGGACCATGCGCTCGGGGCCGTGCGGCACGTCGGCGCGGAAGGTCAGCGAGTCGCCCGGTTCCAGGGTGTAGAGGTTCTGGCCGTGGCGGTACTCGATCTTGCCTTCGAGCATGTAGATGAACTCCGTGCCGGGGTGCTCGAAGGTCGGGAACACCTCGGACTCATGGTCGATGGTGATCAGAAAGGGTTCGAACACCTTGGTCGGACCCTGGTCGTAGGCCAGCAAATGATAGGTGTGGCCGCGTTTTGTGCCGCGCCGCACAACTTCCATCCCCTCTCCGTTCTTCACCAATTGGGCGCTGCCGCCCTGCACGTCGTAGCGGCGGAACAGCGTCGCCATCGAAACCCCTAGCGCACGCGCCAGGCGCGACAGCGTGTCCAGGCTGGTCGAGGTCTGGGCGTTCTCGATCTTCGACAGCATCCCCCGGCTGATGCCGGCCAGATCCGCGACGTCCGCGATCGTGAGCCCGTGTTTGAGCCGCAACTCCTTGACCGTATTACCCAAATAGCGTTCCAGGCTGCCGGCTGGCGGGTCGCTGGTGACGACCTCGTTGTCATGTTCGGACACGGTGTGTCTCCTTCTCTGCAAGTGCGGAAATTATCTCACATACGAGTTTCCTGTCGCGAAAAGTAGTTGACCCACAGTTACCGAATTGTGCATACTGCTCACAAATGATTCATTACAAGAAACAAAGGAACCCCCAATCATGAGCCATCCCCGCCGCTACACCTTGTCACTCTCGTGCCCGGACCGGGTCGGCATCGTCGCTGCCGTCGCCAATTTTGTTGCGACGCACAACGGCTGGATCGTCGAAGCCAGCCACCATGCCGACAAGCACGGCAAGCGCTTCTACATGCGCCAGGAGATCCTCGCCGACTCGATCGCGCTGGACGTCGAGGCCTTCCGCGCGAAGTTCGCCGAGCTCGCCCGCGAGTTCGACATGGACTGGCGCATCAGCGACAGCGCGGTGAAGAAGCGCGTCGTGCTGATGGTGTCCAAGCAAGAACACTGCCTGTACGACCTGCTGTCGCGCTGGCAGGCGGGGGAGCTTGATGTGGACATCCCCTGCGTGATCTCCAACCACGAGACTTTCCGCGGCCTGGTCGAGTGGCATGGCATCCCCTTCCACCATGTGCCGGTGACCCCGGACAACAAGGCCGAGGCCTACGCCGAGGTGATGTCGCTGTTCGATGCCGCGGCTGGCGACGTGATGGTGCTGGCACGCTACATGCAAGTCCTGTCGCCGGAAGTGTGCGAGGCCTATGCCGGCCGGATCATCAACATCCACCACAGCTTCCTGCCCAGCTTCGTCGGCGCCAAGCCCTACCACCAGGCTTTCGAGAAGGGCGTGAAGCTGATCGGCGCGACCTGCCACTTCGTCACCTCGCACCTCGACCAGGGGCCGATCATCGAGCAGGACGTGATCCGCATCGATCACTCGGACGACCCGGAAGACCTGGTCCGCTATGGCAAGGACATCGAGAAGGCGGTGCTGGCCCGTGGCCTGCGCTTTCACCTCGAGGACCGCGTGCTGGTGAATGGCAACAAGACCGTCGTGTTCCGCTAACCCTGGAAGAACATCATGCCCTGGCGTCTATTGCGCTTCGCCCTGTCCAAGAAGCACCCCGAACCGCGGATGTTCCGCCATCACGACACGCTGAAATCCAGCTACGACGTGGTCATCATCGGTGCCGGCGGGCACGGCCTCGCGGCCGCGTATTACCTCGCGCGGGATCACGGCATCACCAACGTGTGCGTGCTGGAGAAGGGCTACATCGGCGGCGGCAACACCGGGCGCAACACCACCATCATCCGCTCCAACTACCTGACGCCGGAGGGGGTGAAGTTCTACGACACTTCGGTGAAGCTGTGGGAAGACCTGTCGCAGGACTTCGACCTCAACCTGTTCTACTCCACGCGCGGCCACTTCACCCTCGCGCACACCGACGCCGCGCTGCGCACCAGCCGCTGGCGCGCCGAGGTGAACAAGCACTACGGCATCGACTCGGAGCTGGTAGGGCCGGAGGCGGTGAAGAAGGCCGCCCCGATGATCGATCTCAGCTGCGGCGGCCACGCGCCCATCCTCGGTGCGCTCTACCACGCGCCCGGCTCGGTCGCGCGCCATGACGCGGTCGCCTGGGGCTACGGCCGCGGCGCCGACATGCGCGGGGTGGAGATCCACCAGCGCACCGAAGTGCTCGGCATCGACGTCGCCGGCGGCAAGGTCACCGGTGTACGCACCTCGCGGGGGCATATCGCCACCAATACGGTGCTCTGCGCCGTCGCCGGCTCGACCCCGCGCGTGCTGAAGATGATCGACGTGAAGACGCCGCTCTACATCCACCCGCTGCAGGCGATGGTGAGCGAGCCGGTCAAGCCCTGGCTGGATCCGATCCTCGTCTCGGGCAGCCTGCACATCTACATCAGCCAGTCGGCACGCGGTGAGCTGGTGATGGGCGCCTCGCTCGACCCCTACGAACTGCACCAGACGCGCTCGACGCTGGACTTCCCGGAAGGCCTGTCGCACCACATGCTGGACATGTTCCCCTTCATGGCCAACGTCAAGGTGATGCGCCAGTGGGCCGGCATGGCCGACATGACGCCGGACTTCGCACCGATCATGGGCAGGACGCCGGTGGAAGGCTTCTACCTCGACGCTGGCTGGGGCACCTGGGGCTTCAAGGCCACGCCGGTGTGCGGCAAGACCATGGCGCACACCGTCGCCACCGGCACGCCGCACCCGCTCATCACCGGCTTCTCGCTCGACCGCTTCGCCAACTACGCCCTCACCGGCGAGAAGGGCGCGGCCTCGGTCGGCCATTGAGAGGAGATCGATCATGAAAATCCTGACCTGCCCGATCAACGGCCCGCGCCCGGTCTCCGAGTTCTTCTACTGGGGCGAGCTGCGCGACATGCCCGATCCCGCCAGCGCCAGCGACGCCGCCTGGGCGGACTACGTGTTCAACCGCAACGGCGCCCCCTGCATCAAGCGCGAGTGGTGGTGCCACACCCCCAGCAACACCTGGTTCATCGCGGTGCGCGATACCGAAAAGGATCTCGTCTTGAAGACCCATCTCTACGGGGAGGATGCCTGACATGGCCCCCGACCTGCCCCTGCTCGCCACCCAGCCCGCCCGCCTGCCCGCGGTGCAGGGTGAATGGATAGATCGCTCGCGCGCGCTCACCTTCCGCTTCGAGGGCCGCGACTACGTCGCCTACGAGGGCGACAGCATCAGCGCTGCGCTCTGGGCCAGCGGCCGCCGCGTGCTCGGCCGCAGCTTCAAGTACCACCGCCCGCGCGGCGTGCTTTCGCTCGCCAACCATGACACCAACGCGCTGATGCAGTGCGGCGGCCTGCCCAACGTGCGCGCCGACGTCACCGCGGTGGTCTCCGGTATGGAGCTCAGCGCGGTCAACACCTTCGGCGGGGTGGATAACGACCGCGCGGCGATCCTCGGCCGCCTGTCGCGCTTCCTGCCGGTGGGCTTCTATTACAAGGCCTTCCACAACAAGGCGCTGTTCCCGAAGTGGGAGCGCATGTTCCGCGCGATCACCGGCCTCGGCAAGCTGGACCTGACCGCCGCACGCAAACCCACGCCCAAGCGCTACGACTTCTGCGACGTGCTGGTGATCGGCGCAGGCCCGTCCGGCCTCGCCGCCGCACTGGCCGCCGCCGCACGCGGCGCGGAGGTGGTCATCGTCGATGAGAACGCGCGCGCCGGTGGCAGCGGCCACTACGCGCAAGGCGGCGACCTCGCGCGCCGCAAGCGTTGCGCGGCGCTGCTCGCCGAGGTGGCCCAGCAGCGCAACATCCGCATCCTCACCGGCACGCTTGCCGCCGGCTACTTCGCCGACCACTGGGTGCCGCTGGTCGATGCCGACAAGCTCAGCAAGATGCGCGCAAAGAGCGTCATCGTCGCGGCCGGCGCCTTCGAGCAGCCGGCGGTGTTCCACAACAACGACCTGCCCGGCGTGATGCTCGCCTCGGCGGCGCAGCGCCTGATCTACCGTTACGCGGTGAAGCCCTGCGACCGCGCGGTGGTGCTCGCCGCCAACAGCGACGCCTGGCGCGCCGCGCTCGACCTTGCGGCGCAGGGCATCCCGGTCGCCGCGGTGGTGGATCTGCGCGCCGATCCCGGCCCATCCGAGCTCAGGAGCGCGCTCAGCGCGCGCGGCATCGAGCTCATCAGCGGCCATGCGATCGACGAGGCCGTGGCCTCGCCCGACGGCAAACGGGTGGTGGCTGCGCGGATCGCGCCCATGGACGCGAGCGGCAAGCTGCGCCACGGCCACAGCCGCGACATCGCCTGCGACGGCATCCTCATGGGCGTCGGCTGGGCACCCGCCGCGAACCTGCTCTACCAGGCGGGCACGCGAATGCGCTTCGCGGAAGAATTACAGCAGTTCGTGCCGGACCAACTCCCGGATGGCGTGTTCGCGTGCGGCAAGGTCAACGGCGTGTTCGACCTCGAGGCGCGCATCCTCGACGGCACCCGCGCCGGCGAGTCGGCTGCGGCCCACCTCGGCCTCGGCACTGCCTCGTCGGTGGTCGTCCCCGCCGCGAGCGAATGCCCCAGCCACCCGTGGCCGATCGTCGACCACCCCAAGGGCAAGAACTTCGTCGATTTCGACGAGGACCTGCAGCTCAAGGACTTCGCCAACGCGGCGCAGGAGGGCTTCGACAACATCGAGCTGATGAAGCGCTTCTCGACCAACGGCATGGGGCCGTCGCAGGGCAAGCACTCCAACATGAACGGCCTGCGCATCCTCGCCCGCCTCACCGGCAAGAGCCCGCAGGAAGTCGGCACCACCACCGCGCGCCCCTTCTTCCATCCGGTGCCGATGTCGCATCTGGCCGGGCGCGGCTTCAACCCGGTGCGCAACACCCCGCTCAAGTCGCGCCATGACGCACTCGGCGCCGAGTGGATGAGCGCCGGCGTGTGGCAGCGCCCCGCCTGGTACCGCCAGGGCGATACCGCGATGCAGACCTGCATCCACGCCGAGGTCGCCGCAGTGCGCGAGCGCGTCGGGATCATCGACGTCGGCACGCTCGGCAAGCTCGAGATCATCGGCCCGCAGGCGGCCGAATTCCTCGAGCGGGTGTACCTGTCGCGCTACGCCGGGCTCAAGGTCGGCATGACGCGCTACGCGGTGATGTGCGACGAGAGCGGCGTGGTCATCGACGACGGCGTCGTCGCCCGCCTTGCGGACGACCACTTCTACTTCACCACCACCACCTCGGGTGCGGCCACCGTCTATCGCGAGCTGTCGCGGCTGAACACGATGTGGCGCATGGACTGCGGCATCGTCAACCACACCGGCGCGTTCGGTGCGGTGAACCTCGCCGGCCCCGAGGCGCGGGCCGTGCTCGCCAAGCTGTGCGACGCCGACCTCTCCGGCAGCGCCTTCCCCTACCTCGCAGTGCGCGAATTCGCGGTCGCCGGCATTCCGGCGCGGCTGATGCGGGTGGGCTTCGTCGGCGAGTGGGGCTACGAGATCCACGTACCGGCGAGCCAGACCGCGGCGCTGTGGGATGCACTGATGAAGGCCGGCTCCAGCGCAGGCATCCGCCCCTTTGGCGTCGAGGCGCAGCGCCTGCTGCGCCTGGAGAAGGGCCACATCATCATCGGCCAGGACACCGACGGCCTGTCGACACCGTTCGACACCGCGCTCGACTGGGCGGTGAAGATGGACAAGCCCTTCTTCGTCGGCCAGCGCAGCCTGGAGATCATCGCCCGCCGCGCGCCCAAGCAGGTGCTCGCCGGCTTCATGCTGCCGAAGGGGTTCAGCGGCGCGGCGCCGAAGGAGTGCCACCTCGTGATCCACGCCGGTGACATCGGCGGACGCGTCACCAGCGTCGCCTGGAGTCCCACGCTCGCACGCCACATCGGCCTCGCCTTCGTCCCCCCCGCGCTCGCCACACCCGGCAGCCGCATCAGCATCCGTGTCGATGGCGGCGCGCTGGTCGAGGCCGAGGTGGTGAAGACGCCCTTCCACGACCCGGACAACAGCAAGCAGAAGGAGGCCGCATGAACGCCCCCGCCCCACGCGTGAGCCCGCTCACCGGCATCGCCCGGAGCGCGCTGACCGCGCACCAGAACATGCGCCTGGAAGATCGCTCCCTCGCCCCGCGCTTCGGCTGCAAGGGTCGCGGCGCAGCCGACTGGCTCGCGGCGGCGGGCCTGCCGCTGCCCGCCAGGCCGAACAGCTGGCTGGCGCTGGAAGGCGGTGGGCTGATCGCGCGCCTCGGCGTCACCGAATACCTGGTGGAAGGCGCGCCCGCGCTGATCGACCACCTGCGTGCCCGGCCGCGCGCACTCGGCGTGTATCCGGTGCTGCGCGAGGACGCCGCGTTCCGCCTCTCCGGCCCCGCCGTCGCGGACGTGCTGCGCCAGAGCTGCAACGTCAACTTCGCCGCGCTGCCGCTCGCCGAAGCGCCGGTCGTGCTCACCAGCATGGTGGGTGTCGGCGTGACCGCGATCCCGCTCGAATCGGAGCTCCTCATCTGGTGCGATTACACCTGGGGCGCCTACCTCGTCGAGACGCTGCTGGACATCGCTGCCGAAACCGCCTGCTGAACAGATTCCAGATCCAAACCAGAAGACACGCAAACCCTCGACCCCAAGACGCCCCGGAGAACCCACGATGAACGCCACCGAAGCCCGGCAGTTCCTTGCCGACAACAAGGTCAAGTATGTCCTTGCGCAGTTTGTAGACATCCACGGCACCGCCAAGACCAAGGCCGTACCCGCCTCGCACTTCGAGGAAATCCTCAGCACCGGCGCCGGCTTTGCCGGCTTCGCGGTGTGGGGCCTGGGCATCGAGCCCCATGGGCCGGACTTCATGGCGGTGGGCGACCTCGACACCCTGTCGCTGGTGCCCTGGCAGCCGGGTTACGCACGCATCGTCTGCGACGGCCATGTCAACGGCAAGCCCTGGGAGTACGACGCGCGCGTCACTCTCAAGAAGCAGCTGAAGCGGCTGGAAGCACGCGGCCTCACCTTCTACACCGGCCTCGAGCCCGAGTTCTCGGTGCTGCGCAAGGACGAGGCCGGCACCATCGTGCCCTGCGACCCCACCGACGCGCTCGCCAAGCCCTGCTACGACTACAAGGGCCTGTCGCGCACCCGGCCCTTCCTCGAGAAGCTGGTGGACAGCATGATCGCCGCCGGCATCGACGTGTACCAGATCGACCATGAGGACGCGAACGGCCAGTTCGAGATCAATTACACCTACGCCGACTGCCTCACCTCCTGCGATCAATACACCTTCTTCAAGATGGCGGCCTCCGAGATCGCCAACGAGATGGGGCTGATCTGCTCCTTCATGCCCAAACCCTTCGCCAACCGCCCGGGCAACGGCATGCACATGCACATGTCGCTCGGCGACGGCCGCTCCAACCTGTTCGAGGACAAGAGCGACACGCGCGGGCTCAAGCTGTCGAAGCTCGCCTACCAGTTCCTCGCCGGGGTGCTCGCCCATGCGCCCGCGCTCGCCGCGCTGTGCGCGCCGACGGTGAACTCCTACAAGCGCCTCGTCGTCGGCCGCTCCCTCACCGGCGCGACCTGGGCGCCGGCCTACATCAGCTACGGCGACAACAACCGCTCGTCGATGGTGCGCATCCCCGGCGGCCGTCTGGAGCTGCGCCTGCCGGACGGCGCCTGCAACCCCTACCTCGCCACCGCCGCGGTAATCGCCGCCGGCCTCGACGGCATCGACCGAAACCTCGACCCGGGCGAGCCGCACAACATGAACCTGTACGCGCTCTCGCCCGCCGAGCTGAAGGCGGAAGGCATCGGCGTGCTGCCGCAGAACCTGCACGAGGCGCTCACCGCGCTGGAGAAGGACGAGGTGCTGCGTACCGCGCTCGGCCCGGTGAGCGACGAGTTCCTGAACCTGAAGCACATGGAGTGGGTGGAATACATGCGCCATGTGTCGGACTGGGAGCTGAAGAGCTACCTGGAGTTCTTCTGAGCCCACCCCCCATGCTCCGCCACGCGTGCGGAGCTACCTGGATCTATGCAGACGGCCGCGGCACGCGGCCAAGAAAGGAGAAAGCACCATGTGCGGAATTGTCGGACTTCTGGTCAAGACCCCGGCACTGCGTGATCAGCTGGGCGAACTGATGGTTCCGATGCTGATCGGCATGACCGAACGCGGCCCGGATTCAGCCGGACTCGCGGTATTCGCCGACGCGGTGGCGGATGACCGCCGCAAGATCAGCCTCTACTCCGGTCTCACCGAAGACGGCGCGGACTTCAACTGGCAGGGCCTCGCCCATGCGATCGACAGCCACCTCGGCATCCCGGTCAGCCTGAACGCGCGCGGCAACCACGCGGTCTTCACCGTCACCGGCAACCCGGAGACGGTGAAGCGCTGGATCAAGGAGCATCACCCGAAGCTGCACATCCTCTCCACTGGCCGCAGCATCGACCTCTACAAGGACATCGGCACCCCGGCCGAGGTCGCCAGCCGTTACGGCTTCAGCGGCCTCACCGGCAGCCATCTGGTGGGCCACACCCGCATGGCGACCGAGACCGCGGTGACGCCCGATCGCGCCCACCCCTTCACCGCGGGCGAGGATTTCTGCCTGGTGCACAACGGCTCGCTGTCCAACCCCAACCACATCCGCCGCATGCTCGAGCCGCGCGGCATCCACTTCGACACCGACAACGACACCGAAGCGGCGTGCCGCTTCCTGGAGTGGCGGCTGCGCGAGGGCGACGACCTGGAAACCGCACTGCAGAAGGGCTTCGAGGAGCTGGACGGCTTCTTCACCTTCCTCATGGGCACGCCCGACAAGCTCGCGCTGATCCGCGACCCCTTCGCCTGCAAGCCGGCGGTGGTCGCCGAGACCGAGGACTGGGTGGCGATCGCTTCCGAGTTCCGCTCGCTCGCCCACCTGCCCGGCATCAAGCACGCCAACGTTTTCGAACCCGCGCCCGAGGAGATGTACGTATGGAACGCCTGAACCAGACCGTCGCCTTCGATCTGGCCACCACGCCGCTGCGCGAGGTCAACCAGTTCCTGCATGGCGAGCCCAAGTCGCTCGAAGGCCTCAAGGTCACGATCACCAACCCGGACGGTGCGCACAGCATCGCGGTCGGCCTCAACGCGGCGCTCAGCGTCGAGATCGACGGCCACGCCGGCTACTACGCTGCCGGCATGAACAAGCTCGCCAACGTGGTGATCACCGGCAGCGCCGGCACCGGCGTGGCTGAGAACATGATGAGCGGCAAGGTGCATGTGAAGGGCTTCGCCTCGAACGGCGCCGGCGCCTCCGCCCACGGCGGGCTGCTGGTGATCGACGGCGACGCCGGCCTGCGCTGCGGCATCTCGCTGAAGGGCGGCGACATCGTCGTCGGCGGTTCGGTCGGCAGCTTCTCCGCCTTCATGGCCCAGGCCGGCCGCATGGTGATCTGTGGCGACGCCGGCGACGCGCTCGGCGATTCGCTCTACGAAGCGGTGCTGTACGTGCGTGGTGCGGTCAAGTCGCTCGGCGCCGACGCCCAGTTCGAGCCCATGACGGGCGCCGACCTCGACGCCGTCGCCAGCCTGCTCGCCGCAGCCGGGATGGATCACGACCCGAAGTCGTTCAAGCGCATCGCATCGAAGCGCAGCCTGTACCACTGGAACGCCGACGCGAACCAGGAATATTGAGGAGACGCCCCATGGAAACCAAACCCCTGAAGCACCTGTCGCGCGAGGCGTCCTACGGCTACGACCGCAAGACCCTGGACTACATCCGCAATGCTGCCGCCCACGGCCTGTACGAGATCCGCGGCATGGGCGCAAAGCGCGCGCTGCCGAACTTCGACGACCTCGTCTTCCTCGGCGCATCGATGTCGCGCTACCCGCTGGAAGGCTATCGCGAGAAGTGCCTGACCAAGACGGTGCTCGGCACCCGCTTCGCAAAGAAGCCGATCGAGCTCGAGATCCCGATCACCATCGCCGGCATGAGCTTCGGCGCGCTCTCGGCCAACGTCAAGGAGGCGCTCGGCCGCGCCGCGACCGAGGTCGGCACCTCCACCACCACCGGCGACGGCGGCATGACGCAGGAAGAGCGCCTGTCGTCGAAGACGCTGATCTATCAGTGCCTGCCCTCGCGCTACGGCTTCAACCCGGACGACGTGCGCCGCGCCGACGCGATCGAGGTGGTGATCGGCCAGGGCGCCAAGCCCGGCGGCGGCGGCATGCTGCTCGGCCAGAAGGTGAATCCGCGCGTCGCCAAGATGCGCACCCTGCCGGAAGGCGTGGATCAGCGCTCCGCCTGCCGCCACCCCGACTGGACCGGCCCGGACGATCTCGCGATCAAGATCAACGAGCTGCGCGAACTCACCGACTGGGAGAAGCCGATCTACGTGAAGGTCGGCGCCACCCGCACCTTCAACGACGTCAAGCTCGCGGTGCACTCCGGCGCCGACGTGGTGGTGGTCGACGGCATGCAGGGCGGCACCGCCGCCACCCAGACCTGCTTCATCGAGCATGTCGGCATCCCCACCCTCGCCGCGGTGCGCCAGGCGGTGGATGCGCTGGAAGACCTGAACATGAAGGGCAAGGTGCAGCTGATCGTCTCGGGTGGCATCCGCACCGGCCCGGACGTCGCCAAGGCGCTCGCGATGGGCGCCGACGCGGTGGCGATCGGCCAGGGCGTGATGATCGCGATGGGCTGCAACGGCGAGACCTACTGGCAGAACGGCGCCCACCACAACGCCGAGGCCGACTACGCCGCGCTCGGCACCGCGCCCGGCTTCTGCCACCACTGCCACACCGGCAAGTGCCCGGTCGGCATCACCACCCAGGACGCGGTGCTGGAGCAGCGGCTCACGCCAGAGGTGGGTGCGCGGCACCTCAAGAACTACCTCAAGACGCTCAACATGGAGCTCACCACGATCGCGCGCGCCTGCGGAAAGCAGAACGTGCACCACCTGGAACCGGAAGACCTGGTGGCACTCACGATCGAGGCCGCAGCCATGGCGCGCGTGCCGCTCGCCGGCACCAGCTGGATCCCCGGGGTGAGCGGCCGCTTCTGACCCGCCCGGGTCCGAGCGCCGTAACGCCGCGGCGCCCGCCCTCGCATGTCGCGCGCACTGCCACGCGCAGTCGCGCGCGACAACGAGTGCTGCGCCCCGAAACGCCACAATGCGCGGCCGGCCCCCGTCCGCGGCGATCCGGCGCGCCCGAATGCAGAACTCTTCCGGAGCTTATTGAATGACAGCCCAGATCATCGACGGCAAGGCGCTCGCGAAGCAGCTTCGCCATCATTTCCGCCAGCGGGTGGAGGCCCTGCAGGCACGCGGCATCACGCCCGGACTCGCGGTCATCCTGGTCGGCGACAACCCGGCCTCCAAGGTCTATGTCGGCAACAAGATCCGCGCCTGCGCCGACTGCGGCGTGCGCTCCTACGAGCACAGGCTGCCCGCCGATGCCAGCGAGGCCGAGGTGCTCGCCACCATCGCCCGCCTCAACGACGACCCGGAGGTGCACGGCATCCTGGTGCAGCTGCCGCTGCCGCCGCATATCGAGGTGCGGCGGGTGCTCGAGGCGATCTCGGTGACCAAGGACGTGGACGGCTTTCACCTCTACAACGTCGGCGGCCTGGTCGTGGGCAACACCATCTTCCCGCCCTGCACCCCGTACGGCGTGCAGCTCCTGCTCGACACCACCGGCATCGACGTCGCGGGCAAGAACGTGGTCGTGGTCGGCGCCTCCAACATCGTCGGCAAGCCGATGGCGCTGATGCTGCTCGCGCGCGAGGCGACGGTGACGATCTGCCACGCGAAGACGCGCGATCTCGCCCAACACACCATCCTTGCCGACATCCTCATCGTCGCCGCCGGCAAGCCCGGCCTGATTGTGCCGCAGATGGTGAAGCAGGGCGCGATCGTCATCGACGTGGGCATCAACCGCCTGCCCGACAACCGCATCGTCGGCGACGTGGATTTCGACGGGGTGAAGGAGAAGGCCTCGTGGATCACCCCGGTACCCGGCGGCGTCGGCCCGATGACGGTGACGATGCTGATCGAGAACACCCTGCGCTCTGCCGAGCGGGTCCCGCAGCCCGAGCTGTGGGCCGAGGGCTGACGCCGCCCTCGCCCGCCGCAGCCGCCACCAGAACCCGCCATCACCCGACGCCATGACGCCCACGACCGAAGCCATCCCCACCCCCCGCGCACCGGTGCGCAGTCAGCCGCGCGAGCCGGGCCTGGCGCTGCCGCCAGGCTGCGAAACGCTGCAGGTGCCCGGCGGCGGCGCCCGCCTGCTGATGCTCGCCAGCGGCGACCGCCTCACGCTCGCCGACGCCTGCGGACGCCAGCCCGCTGCGCTGCTCGCGCTCGCGGCCGACGGCACACCCGCGCCGGCCGCACTCGGGCTGGATGCCGAGGCGCTGGCCGAGGCGGCGCCGGATCTCAACCCGCTCGTCGCGCAGAGCCGTGATCCGGCGGTGCGTGCGGCCTGCAGGGCGGGCCTGCTGCCTGCACTCGCACTCGCCCGAGCGGTGCAGCTGTGGCACGGCGATACCGCGCCCGGCCACAGCCTCAGCCTCGTCGCCACTGCACCCTTGCAGGTGCTGGTTGCCGCCCCGGGCGAAGCCGGCAGCATCGACACCCAGGACGGCCCAACCCCGCTCGCCGTCACGCTGCAGCGCGCCGCCCGGCCCGCCCGCAGCGCGCCGCCCCTGCCGCCGCCGCTGGGCGAGCTCGTCGAAGAGTTCACGATCGCACCCGGCACCGCGCGCAGCTACCGGGTCGCCGCCGGCCAGTACATCCAGGTGCTGGACGTGGCCGGCCGGCAGTGCTCCGACTTCGTCGCCTTCAACGCGAAGGCGCTCGCGCGCGGCGAGGAGCTGGACCTCGACCCCACCGTCACCCGCACCCTCAACGGCAACGCCTACCCTGCGCCCGGGCTGTTCGCGCGCTACTACGACCGCATGCTGCAGCCGATGCTCGAGGTGGTGCAGGACACCGTCGGCCGCCACGACACCTTCGCTCTCGCCTGCACCGCGCGCTACTACGAAGGCATGGGTTACTTCGACCACGCCAACTGCAGCGACAACCTCAGCGCCACGCTCGCCCCGCACGGCGTGCGCCCGCGCCCGGGCTGGCCGGCGATCAACTTCTTCTTCAACACAGCGATCGGCCACGACCAGCAGCTCGGTTCGGACGAACCCTGGTCGCGCCCGGGCGACTACGTGCTGTTGCGCGCGCTCGAAGACCTGGTATGCGCGAGCAGTTCCTGCCCCGACGACATCGACCCGGCCAATGGCTGGGAGCCGACCGAAATCCATATCCGCATCTACGCTGCCACGGAGCACTTCAGCATGGCCTCCGCCCATCGCCCCACCCCCGACGCCGAACCGGAACTCACTCGCGAGAGCGGCTTCCACGCCGCCACCGCGCAACTCACCCGCCACTTCGTCGATTACCGGGGCTGGTGGACCGCGATACGCTACGACGGCTGGGGCCCGATCGCCGAATACCACGCCTGCCGCGACCGGGTCGCCGCGATGGATCTCTCCGCGCTGCGCAAGTTCGAGGTGCTCGGCCCCGACGCTGAAGCCTTGCTGCAGCTCTGCCTGACGCGCGACGTGAAGAAGCTCGCAGTGGGTCAGGTGGTGTATTCGGCGATGTGCTTTCCGCACGGCGGCATGCTCGACGACGGCACTTTGCTGCGCCTCGGCCCCGACAACTTCCGCTGGGTGTGCGGCGACGACCGCGCCGGCCCGTGGCTGCGCGAGCAGGCGGAGGCGCTCGGCCTGAAGGTGTGGGTGAAACCCGCCACCGCCCACATCAACAACCTGTCGGTGCAGGGCCCGCGCTCGCGCGAGCTGCTCTCGCGCCTGATCTGGACACCCGGCAGCCAACCGAAGCTCGACGCGCTCGGCTGGTTCCGCTTTCTCGTCGGGCGGCTCGACGACTACAACGGCCCGCCGCTGATGGTGTCGCGCACCGGCTACACCGGCGAGCTCGGCTACGAGATCTGGTGCGCGCCCAAGGATGCACCGAAGGTGTGGGCGCGCCTGTGGCAGGAGGGCGAGCCGCTCGGCCTCGCACCGCTCGGGCTGGAGGCGCTCGACATGCTGCGCATCGAGGCCGGCCTGGTGTTCGCCGGCCACGAGTTCTGCGACCAGACCGACCCCTATGAGGCCGGCATCGGCTTCGCGGTGCCGCTCAAGTCCAAACAGGACGACTTCATCGGCCGCAATGCGCTGCTCGCGCGCAACGCCAGCCCGCAGCGCAAGCTGGTCGGACTCACGATCAGTGGCAACGAAGCCGCCGCACACGGCGACCCGCTCTTCATCGGCCGCGCCGAGGTCGGCGTCGTCACCAGCGCCTGCCGCTCACCGCGCTACGGCAACATCGCCCTCGCCCGCATCGACATCCGCCATGCCGGCATCGGCGAGGCGGTCGAGATCGGCAAGCTGGACGGACTGCAGAAGCGCATCGGCGCGACCGTGGCCGCGCCGATCTTTCACGACCCGGAGAAGAAGCGGGTCAGGGCATGAGCCCGCGGCGTGGCGCGGCCGCCTGGCGGCGCCACGCGAACACGGCGAGGAGCGCGGCCAGCAACACCAATCCACCCGGGCCGGTAACGGGAATGGGCTGAGTGGCGCAGTCCAGGTAACCCGAATCACCGCTCGATGCCGCGCCGTAGAAGGCGCGGCCGGTGGTCGCAACGAGCGTCGGTGTCAGCAACCCGGTGCCGCTCGCGGGCAGGCTCGCCAACGGCAGCGAGAGGATCCCACCTGTGGCCCCGTCGAACAGGTAAAGGGTGTCGCCGAGCCTGGCCATGCCATACAACGTGGTCGAAGCCAGTTCCCCCACCACCACGCCCGTGCCGTTGGGCCGGATGCGAATCAGTGCGCCCGTCTCGAACGTGACGACCGGCGGAGTCCCGGTGGTGACGAACACCAGTGCGAGCATGTCACCATTGTTGAGCTGGACGAAGTCGCCGGCACTGCTGAAGTCCGCCGGCCCGGCATGAATCTCGGTCGGCACGGGCGGGTAGGTCGCGATGATCTCGGTGTTTCCACTGATCGGATCGACCTCATACACCCTGTCGCTGAATGCGGCTGAGAGCAGAAGCCGATTGCCCGCCAACACCGAGAGCCCATTGGGCTGAGCCTGGCTCGACACGATGTCCGTCGCGCCGGGGCCGGTAAGGACCAATGTCGTGTCTTCGGCCCCCGTAGCCTGATTGATTCTGGAGAGCCTCGGTGGGTCGGGCGGGAGGGTGAACCAGATTCCATAGATCGTGTTGCCATCGGCAGAAACCGCAATGTCGCCGTAATCGCGAAGCAGCGGCACCTCCACCGGATCGATCACGCCGGTGGGGGAAATCCTCAACAGCCGCTGGTTGAAACCTCCCGTGTTGGCATACATGATCTGCTCGGTGGAGCAGGTCTGTGCATGTGCCTGTCCTGACACGGCCAATCCGCCACACAAGCCGATTGCGGCCAGCAAACCGCGCCCCAGCTTCAAACTGCCTTGTCCCATCGCTCCCCCTTTTCACCCATTGGCCCATTGCAAGACACGGCGCACGAGAAACCACTGCAACGTATCGGTCTTGTGTATTCCGTCACGAATTGTGACAAATGTCAAATGCGCAAAATATGACAAAATTAGCACAAATGAAATCCATCACGCGCTTACAGAACGGGCGAATCGGTGAACAATGAGAAGGGCGCAGACAGCCGAGGATGAAGCTCAATCCCAGTCTTCGACGCCGTATCGCGTCAGGATGCGGCGCAACTCGCCACTTTCGCGCAGCGCCTGGAGGCCACGATCGAACTTTCGGGTGAATACCTCAGCATCGGGTCGGGTAGGGGAAATTGCCAGAAATGACGGGAAAGTTTCAGATAGGCAACCGGCCCGTTGAAGCCGGTCTCGCTCCGGTGTCGAACCAAGCGCATGGCCGACCAGGGAAACGTCGTCCAGCATCGCGTCGACCCGCTTCGCGAGCACCATGCGAATCATGCGATTGGGTAGCAACTCGCCGGTCAACAGGCTCACTGCCTCTCCCTCGTGGCGGGCGATGTGGGCATCAATCGCCTCGCCGTAGCGATAGCCCGCGCTCGCGACGAAGCTGACCCCTTCGAGGGATTCGATGCCTTTGAAACGCCAGGGGTTGTCCTGCTCGACGTAGAAGCAGTACTGCAGGATCGCAGCGGGTTCGGTGGCGAAGATGAAATCAGGTGCTTCGTCCCGCATCGCCGGCAGTACCGCGTCCGCCGCGCCGCCCTTGCGCACCTCGGCCAGTGCACGGTTGTAGGGGAGGTTGGCATACTCCATACGAATACCCTCGCGTGCGAGCGCTGCACGCGCGATATCGACGGAGAACCCGTCGCGTCCTTGACCGGCCTCGCAGGAGAGCGGGCACCAATAGGCTGGCGCCACCACCCTGAGGACCTCGCCCTGAGGCCACGCCGCTGGCGAGGCCACAAGGCATGCGAGCATCGAGCCCATCCCGGCGAGTCGGCAGCGCATCCTTCCCTCAACAATCATCAACGGCTTGCGAACACACCCGCGAGGCAGTCCAATGTGCGGGACGCAGGGCGCAAGGAACAAGAGACCGCGGCAGCTCCCGGTATTCTCCAGCGATCCGCCACCTGCGCCATGATGCTGCCTAGCGAATATGTCAAATCTACCAAGAGTCTATGCCGCAACTCCGCTCACATCAATAACCGTTGATCTGCTGAAAAAGAAGACAAACATCATTACGCGCAGGAAACCACCCGTTTCCGGGGTGAACTGCGGAAGACGCCTGCGGGCGCAATCGCACCCGCAGGAAGAGTGGAGATTGTCGTGGCCGGTCAGCCGGCGCTGCGAGCGGCCTAGTGGCGCCCCACTCGCCGCCACGCGAGCGCTGCCACGAGCATGGACAAGAGTACGAGCGCGGCAGGCCCGGTTGTCGGGATGGGCTGCGGAGCACAATCCAGGTAGCCTGAATCGCCACTTGCCGCAGCGCCATAGAACGTTTGCCCGGTCGACGTGAGCCGCGTCGTGGCGAGCAGATCACTACCACTCGGAGGCAGGTCTGCCAGCGCCAGAGTGAGGATGTCACCGTTGTTGTCGAACAGGTAGAGCACGTTGCCGAGGCGTGCCATGCCGTACAGCGCGGAGGACGCAAGACGCCCGAGCACCACACCGCTGCCATCCGGCTGGATTCTGACCAGCACGGCGGCCTGGACGAAACCGCCCTGCAGGGCATGCACGAGCGCGAGGATGTCGCCGTTATCCAGTTGGATGAAGTCGCCCGCGCTTGCAAAGCTCATCGTACCGCCGGGATCGATGTCCGACGGTACGGACGGATAGGTCGCGAACTCGGACGTCGCCCCGGTGAGCGGATCGATCCGATAAACCTTGTCGGAAAATGCAGCACCCATCACGAGAACGTCGCCGGCAAGCACGGAGAGCGCGTTCGGAAGCCGAAGCCCCGTCAGGTCATCCGCCGCCGGCCCGCTGAGCACGACTGGCGAGGACTCCGCGCCCGTCACAGGATCGATGCGGTACAAGGTCGGGGGCACGTCGAAGCCGACCCCATGGAGCGTGTTGCCATCCGCGCTCACTGCGATGTCGCCATAGTCCCGCGCGAGCGGCAGCG
Source organism: Rhodocyclaceae bacterium (assembly GCA_041916775.1). Taxonomy (GTDB): domain Bacteria; phylum Pseudomonadota; class Gammaproteobacteria; order Burkholderiales; family Rhodocyclaceae; genus UBA2357. The sequence goes on from JAYRYZ010000013.1 coordinate 50,638, forward strand.
GCGGCGGAATCTCGCTACCCGAGGCAGCGTAACGGAAAAGCTGGCGACCGGCGTCGCCGGTGTTTGCGTAAAGAACCTGCTCTTGCGAGCAGGTCTGTGCGATTGCCGGTGCTGCGCCGCAAAGCAGGCAACCTGCCAACAGCGCATGGTGTAGAGCTTTCATTCGATACCCCCTGTTATCGGCAACCAGCCCCCTGAAGGCCTGGCTGCCTGGCCATCATTCCATGTTCATGAAAACGACAACCGGGGAGCGTACTGCAGGCTACCGAACATCCCGCCCGAGTAACCAAATTTCACAGATTGATCCATACACGCCCCGGTCACTTCACCCGCTCAGGCGTGGATACGGCGACTCCGGGCGGGCCTGCATCCCGCCATGCAACGACTCAGGTGTCGAGATCGAGCGCGTGACTCAAGCGTGCGCGCATCTCCTGCGGACTGCGGGCGATGACTTCCCGCGGGATGTCGTAGCGCTCGGCAAGCCGGACGTAGTCCTCGAAGCCGTAGGCGGCAATGATGGCGGGAAGGCCGGCGAGGCAAGCCTCGGCGTAGTCGCGGTATTCGTCACCACACACGATGGCGCGCAGCGGGTTGATGCCGAGGCGCTCGCGGTGGTGGCGAAAGCGCGCGGATTTGGCATCGCCGAGGCCGATGCAGTCGATGAAGTCGAGCCGTGCGTCATCGATGTCGTGGCGGCGCAGGACGATGCGCAGCGTCTCCTGCGGCGCGATGGTGACGTTGCGGGAGACGATGCCGACGCGCACATCCGGCGCTTCGATCAGCTGGGCGAGCAGCGCGCTCATGCCGGGATAGGGCGCGGCACTCTCGCGGTAGAGCTCGGTGAGGGAGTGCTTGAGCTGCCTGCGGTTCTCCTTGCCGAGCTGCCGGCGCAGGTTGCGCGGGAATTCGCGCAGGCCGCCGATGTATTTCAGCAGTTTCCGCCGGCGCTGGAAGCGCAGCACGTCGCCGATGTCCATGCCGTGCTGCGCGAACGCAGCCTGGACCACCGGGAAGGTGTCGATCAGGGTGCCATCGGCGTCGAGGATGACGAGGCGTTCGCGGCTGGTGTACATCGCATGTTGGCGCTGGCGGGTGGATCCACTTTCGACCTTATGCGGGCGCCGTTACCGGACGATGACATCGCGCCGCGCTATCGGAAAGACACCATGACTGGATAGAATTACAGGCATGCACGTGCCCCAGCCTGCCCCAACCACGCCGCCCTCCGACTGGCTCGCCAGCCTCAACCCTGCCCAGCGCGAGGCGGTGGTGTTCGGCTGCGACACCGCCGGGGCGCTGACGAGCCCAACTCCGGGCCCGCTGCTGGTGATCGCCGGCGCCGGCACGGGCAAGACCAACACCCTGGCGCACCGGGTCGCGCAGCTGATCGTCAGCGGCGCCGATCCGGGCCGCATCCTGCTCCTGACCTTCTCGCGTCGCGCGGCGGACGAGATGGCGCGGCGGGTGCAGCGCATCCTGGGCCTCGCCGCGCGCGAGCGGCCGTGGCTCGCGCAGGCGCAGCTCGCGTGGTCAGGCACCTTCCACGCGATCGGCGCACGGCTGCTGCGCGAATACGCCGGCCGCATCGGGCTGGATCCGGCATTCACGATCCACGACCGCGAAGACTCCGCCGACCTGATGAACCTCGCCCGCCACGAGGCCGGGCTGTCCGGACGCAGCAAGCGCTTCCCGCAGAAGAACACCTGCCTCGCGATCTATTCGGCGGTGGTGAACACCCGCGCGGCACTCGCCGAGGTGCTGCAATCCGGCTTCCCGTGGTGCGCCGAGTGGGAGGCGGACCTGAAGGCGCTCTTCCGCGCCTATGTCGCCGCCAAGCAGGCGCAGCACGTGCTCGATTACGACGACCTGCTGCTCTACTGGGCGCACATGGTGCAGGACGCGGCGCTGGGCCGCGAGATCGGCGCGCTGTTCACCCACGTGCTGGTGGACGAGTACCAGGACACCAACCACCTGCAGGCCACCATCCTGCTCGCGATGAAGCCGGACGGCCGCGGGCTCACCGTGGTCGGCGACGACGCGCAGAGCATCTACGCCTTCCGCGGCGCGACGGTGCGCAACATCCTCGACTTCCCGGCGCAGTTCTCGCCGGCCGCGCACCGCGTGACGCTGGAGCAGAACTACCGCTCCACCCAGCCCATCCTGCACGCCGCGAACGGCGTGATCGCGCTCGCCGCGGAGCGCTTCAGCAAGGACCTGCACTCCGGCCGCACCTCGGGCGCACGCCCCCAGTTGGTGTCGGTGCGCGACGACGCGGACCAGGCGGGTTTCGTCGTCGAGCGCGTGCTCGCGCGCCGCGAGGAGGGCATCCGCCTCAAGCAGCAGGCGGTGCTGTTTCGCGCTGCGAGCCACAGCGCCCGGCTGGAGATGGAGCTCACCCGACGCAACATCCCGTTCGTGAAGTTTGGCGGGCTCAAGTTCCTGGAAGCCGCGCACGTCAAGGACGTGCTCGCGCTGCTGCGCTGGGTGGAGAACCTGCGCGACCGCGTCTCCGGCTTCCGCGTCGTGCAACTTCTCGCCGGCATCGGGCCAAAGACCGCCGGCCGGGTGCTGGACAACGTCTGCAGCGCGCCGGACGGCTGCGCGCTGCTCGCAGAGCAGCCAGTGCCCGAGGCCGCGGCGGCCGGTTGGCGCGCGTTCGCCGCGCTGATCGAGCACCTGCGCACGCCCGACGCCCCATGGCCGGCCAGCTTCGAGCTCGCCTGCCGCTGGTACGAGGCCGAGATGCCGCGCCTCTTCGACGACGCTGCGGTGCGCGCGGGCGACATCCAGCAGCTCGCACGCATCGCTGCTACCTACCCGAGCCGCCAGCGCTTCCTCACCGAGCTCACGCTCGACCCGCCCAGCGCCACCAGTGACGAAGCCGGCGCACCGCTGCTGGACGAGGACTACCTGATCCTGTCCACCCTGCATTCGGCCAAGGGTCAGGAGTGGAACGCGGTGACGCTGCTCAACGTCGTGGATGGCTGCCTGCCCTCCGACATCGCCACCCGCAACAACGCCGAGATCGAGGAGGAGCGGCGCCTGCTCTATGTGGGCATGACGCGCGCGCGCGACCATCTCGAGCTCGTCGTGCCGCAGCGCTTCTACGTCACCCAGCAGGGCGGCATGGGCGACCGCCATGTGTATGCCGGGCGCAGCCGCTTCATCCCCAACCGCCTGCTGGAGCGCTTCGAGGAGGTCTCCTGGCCCCCGCCGCCGCCCGAGCTGCGCGGCACACCGGATTCGCGCCGGCAGGCGCTGGACCTCGCCGCGCGCATGCGCGGGATGTGGGACTGAACACCGCGGTCTGCACCTGCCGCCGATGAACGCGCGCAGCGATCCCAGGTCCTCGCCACCAGCGGCGCCCGGCCGCATCCGCCACGCGTGGTGCATAATCGTTCCACTCCAGCCCGGCGAACCGCGATGAACGCTCCGCGCCCCTTACGCGCACTCCATGGACGCCTCACGAGCGAGGCGCTGCTCGACAGCCTCCTCGACGCCGGCGAGATCAGCCGCGCGGATCACGAGGCCAGCCTCGCCGCTGCGCGCCTGCGCGGCCGCAGCGAGCTGCATCCGCTGCAGTGGCTCGGCGAGCGCCGCCTGCAGCGCGCCCGCCCGCCGCACGACACGCTCCACACCGAGGCGCTGGTCGAGTGGCTCGCCGGCGTGAGCGGCGTGCCCTACTTCCACATCGACCCGCTCAAGATCGACGTGCCTTCGGTGTGCGGCCTGGTGTCGCACGCCTACGCCACCCGTTTCGGCATCCTGCCGGTGGCGGTGGACGGCGCCGAGGTCACCATCGCCAGCGCCGAACCCTTCGAGACCGAGTGGGTCGGCGTGCTCGAACAGGCGCTGCGCATCCGCATCCGCCATGTGCTCACCCACCCGGGCGACGTGCTTCGCTATCTCGCCGAGTTCTACAGCCTCGCGCGCTCGATCAAGCAGGCGGTGGACAAGCACCAGACGCTGCCGAGCGGTATCGGCAACTTCGAGCAGCTGGTACAGCTCGGCAGCAAGAAGTCGCTCGACGCCAACGACCAGGCCATCGTGCACATCGTCGACTGGCTGCTGCAATACGCCTTCGAGCAGCGCGCAAGCGACATCCACATGGAGCCGCGGCGCGAGGTGTGCAACGTGCGCTTTCGCATCGACGGGGTCATGCACCTGGTGTACCAGACGCCACCGCCGGTAATGGCCGCGATCGCCAACCGCATCAAGCTGATGGGGCGCATGGACGTGGTCGAGAAGCGCCGCCCCCAGGACGGCCGCATCAAGACCCGCTCGCCCAGGGGCGAGGAGATCGAGCTGCGCCTGTCGACCATGCCCACCGCCTTCGGCGAGAAGCTGGTGCTGCGCATCTTCGACCCCAGCGTGCAGCTCAAGAGCTTCGCCGACCTCGGCTTCGGCCGCGACGACGAGATGCGCTGGCAAGCCCTCTACCAGCAGCCGCACGGCATCATCCTCGTCACCGGCCCCACCGGCTCGGGCAAGACCACCACGCTCTACTCCACGCTGAAGGCGCTCGCGACGCCGGAGATGAACGTGTGCACCGTGGAAGACCCGATCGAGATGATCTACCCGCATCTCAACCAGATGCAGGTGCAGCACAACATCGGCCTCGACTTCGCCGCCGGCGTGCGCACCCTGCTGCGCCAGGATCCGGACGTGATCATGGTGGGCGAGATCCGCGACCTCGAGACCGCCGAGATGGCGGTGCAGGCGGCGCTCACCGGCCATCTGGTGCTGTCCACCCTGCACACCAACGACGCCCCGAGCGCGATCACCCGCCTGCTCGACCTGGGCGTGCCGCCCTACCTGATCCGCTCCACCCTGCTCGGCGTGCTCGCCCAGCGCCTCGCGCGCACCCTGTGCCCCCACTGCAAGCAGCCCATGCCGCCCGAAGAGGCAGACTGGCTCGATCTCGTCAAACCCTGGAAGGCGCCGCGCCCCCTACACGCCAAGGGCCCAAAGGGCTGCCTGGAGTGCCGCATGACCGGCTACATGGGCCGCACCAGCATCCACGAGCTGCTGGTGATGTCCCCCGCCCTGCGCCGCCTCGTCGAGCCCGGCATGGACCTCGCTCCCTTCCGCGCACTCGCCGTGCGCGAAGGCCTGCAACCCCTGCGCCTCGCCGGCGCCCGCCACGTCGCCGCCGGGCTCACCACGGTCGACGAGGTCGCCCGCTGCACCCCGCCGGCGACGGAGGCCTGAACGCGGGCCACCGCCTCGCCCGTTGCACGTGGAAGGCTTTCCTGGTTCGTCGAACTTCGGATGCCGGTCAGCGCAAGGCTTCGGCGAGATGTCTGCGCACCGAGATCGCACTCCCGAGCCACCCGAGAAATGCGGCAAAGGCGACGATGGCCGAAGATTCCTGCAGGCCGGGGCCGGTGAGGGAGAAGACCGCGCCATAGGTGGCGGCGAGGCTCGCAACCGGCTTGCCCAGGACGACCACGGTGGCCCAGACGGTACCTAGCGCGACGAGACCGCCGAGTGTGCCCTGCAGGGCGCCGAACCAGTAGAAAGGGCGACGGATGAAGGGGTCGGTGGCGCCGAGAAGACGGCTGACGTCGATCTCGTGGCGCAACGTCAGGATCTGCAGCCGGATGGTGTTGAAGGTGACGATGACGAGCGCGAAGCCGAGCAGACCGGCGAGGATCAGCACAGCATGTTTGCCGAGCCCGAGCAGCGCGTGAAGGCGCTGCACCCAGGCGGAGTCGAGCTGCACATGCTCGACCTGCGGCCAAGCCTTGAAGCGCTCGCTCAACACTGCGTAGCGGTCCGGGTCCTCTCCACGTGGCGTCACCACGAAGGCATCCGGCAAGGGGTTGGTCTTGAGACCGCCAAGCACGTCGCCCAGCCCATTGCGGGCGAGCTCCTCCAGTGCCGCATCGCGCGAAACATGGCGGAAGCTGGCAACGTCGGCATCCGCGCGCAACTTGCGCTCGATCTCGCTCACGTCCGCAGCGGTGGCCGACTGTTGCAGGAAGAGACTGATCTCCGGCGTTCCCGAGACGCCACGCGCGAGCAGCGCGACGTTGTCCAGCAGGACGTAACCGGCCGCGGGTAACGACAGCGCAATACCGACCACCAGCGCCGAAAGCAGCGTGCCGAGCGGTTGCGCGAGCAGCCTGCGGAGGGCTTGGGCGAACGCGCGCCACTGGATCAAGAACCAATTCACGCTTGGCCGTCTCCGATCAGCACGCCCTTGCCGAGCACCAGCCGGCGGGGCTGGTAGGCAGAGAACAAGGCCGCGTCGTGGGTGGATACCAGCACGGTGACGCCGGCATCGTTGAAGGACTTGAACAGGCTTGCGATCTCGTCGGCGTAGTCGCTGTCGAGGTGCGCCGTCGGCTCGTCGGCGATGAGGATGGAAGGCCGGTTGACGATGGCACGCGCAATGGCCACGCGCTGCTGCTCGCCCCCCGAAAGTCCGGGCGGCATCTCGCGCTCTCGCCCCGCCAGGCCGACTCGTTCGAGCGCCGCAGCGACGCGACGTGACGCATCACGCCCCGGATGGCCGGTGATGACGAGCGGGAGCATCACGTTGTCGAACACGTTACGGTCGAACAACAGGCGGCTCTCCTGCAACACCAGGCCGAGGCTGCGGCGCAGATAGGGGATGGCTGCCGCCTTCAGCCCCGAGACGTCCTGGCCATTGATGCTGACGCTGCCGGAGCTCGGCCGCTCGATGGCCGCCAGCATCTTCAACAGCGTGCTCTTGCCGGCGCCGGAATGCCCTGACAGCACCACGAGTTCGCCGTGGCGGATCTCGAAACTGACGCCGGCGAGCGCGGTGTAGCCGCCCGGGTAGCGCTTGACGACCTGGTCGAAGACGATCATGCGCGCGCGTCTTTGCGCTCGGCGAGCGTACCCGGCGTGGCAGAGAACAGAGCCTCGACAAACTCGCGCGAGTGAAAGGGCTGCAGGTCATCGATCCCCTCACCGACACCGATGAAGCGCAAGGGTTTGGGCGTTTGACGCGCGATCGCGGCGATCACCCCGCCCTTGGCGGTACCGTCGAGCTTGGTGACCACCAGGCCGGTGACCCCGATCGCGGCATCGAAGGCCCGCACCTGCGCCAGCGCGTTCTGCCCGATGTTGGCATCCAGCACCAGCAGCACCTCGTGCGGCCCGCCCGGATGCGCCTTCGCGATCACCCGCTTGACCTTGGCGATTTCCTCCATCAGGTGCAGTTGCGTGGGCAGTCGGCCCGCGGTATCCGCCAGTACCACGTCGATTCCGCGCGCACGTGCGGCATTCACCGCATCGAACACCACGGCCGCTGCATCGCCGCTCTCCTGTGCGATCACGGTGACGTTGTTACGCTCGCCCCAGGTCATCAGTTGCTCGCGTGCGGCGGCACGGAAGGTGTCACCTGCGGCGAGCAGCACGCTCTTGCCCTGCGCCTGGAAGTGACGGGCGAGCTTGCCGATCGAGGTGGTCTTGCCGGAACCATTGACACCCGCGATCATGATGATGAACGGCGACTGCCCGCTGACATCCAGTGGCGCCTCGAGTGGGCGCAGAATCTGATCCAAGGTCTCGGCCAAGGCCTTCTGGAGTTGGTCCGCGGTCTCGAGGTGATCGCGCTTCCAGCGTCTGCGCAGTTCATCGAGCAGATACTGGGTGGCCTCGACGCCGCAATCGGCCATCAACAGGGTGGTCTCGAGCTCCTCGAGCAGATCTTCATCGATCTTGCGTAGGCCGAATAGATTCGCGAGGCCGCCACCGAGTTGCTGACGGGTGCGCGCAAGCCCCGCCTTGAGACGCTCCGTCCAGGAAAGCTTGGGCGCAGAAGGCTCTTCGGCGGGCTTCGCCGCTTGCGCAGCGGCCGGGGCGGCCATGACTTGCTGCTGAGCAGCATCCGGGGCTACGCTGGGAGCCGGCGCGGCATCCACGGCTGGCGCAGCGGCGACTACCGGTTCGGAAGCGGCCGGGGCATCCGGCAATGGGGTAGCGGCAGCCGAAGCCGGCTCCGCCGCGACCTGCTGTGGCGGCAGTGTCTCGGGCTTGGGTTTTTTCTTCAGGAAACCAAACATGGTGACTCGGGTCTAGAGTGCGTTCGGAAAGTTGACGACCATGACGGGCGGTTCATGCCCGGACTGCGGCTTTAACGCTAAGATGCGCGCACTTTGCGCGTCGATTCGCCCATTCGGGCCTTTGTTGGCTAAGGATTCTAACAGATGCAGGACAATCGGATGCTGCGCAAGATCTTCGGGCCGCTGGCCCTGCTGGTGGCAGGCGCCCTCGCGACGCCGGCGCTGGCCAACCCGTTCGAGACCACCCTCGAGAATGGGCTGAAGGTCATCGTCAAGGAGGACCGTCGAGCCCCCTCGGTCGTACACATGCTGTGGTACGGCATTGGCGCCATGGACGAGCCGGATGGCGTCTCGGGCATCGCCCACATGCTCGAGCACATGATGTTCAAGGGTACCGAGAAGGTCGGCCCGGGCGAGTTCAACAAGCGCGTCGCCGCCGTAGGCGGGCGGGACAACGCCTTCACCAGCCGCGACTACACCGCATACTTTCAGCAAATCCCGCCGCAACACCTCGGCGAGATGATGATGCTGGAAGCGGATCGCATGGCCAACCTCAGAATCACCGATGAACAGTTTCGCCCGGAGGTGCAGGTCGTGAAGGAGGAGCGCCGCCTGCGCACCGACGACAACCCGCATTCGCTGCTGTTCGAGCAATTGATGGCAACCGCCTACCAATCGCATCCCTACCGCCGTCCCGTGATCGGCTGGATGCCTGACATCGCCGCCTACACCGTGCAGGACGCGATCGATTGGCACGCGCGCTGGTATGCCCCCAACAACGCGAAACTCGTCGTGGTCGGAGACGTCGATCACCAGCAGGTCTTCGAGCTGGCACGCGCGCACTATGGCGCGATACCCGCACGGCCGCTGCCTGCCGTGCGCATCCCGCAGGAGCCCGAGCAGCGCGGACCGCGCCACACGGTGGTGAAGGCGCCGGCGGAGCTGCCCTACCTCGCGATGGCCTGGCACGCTCCCAGCCTGCGCGACCTGAAGCAGGATCGCGATGCGTACGCGCTGGAAGTGCTTGCCGCAGTGCTCGACGGCTATGACGGCGCACGCCTGCCACGCCGGCTGGTGCGCGAACAGCAAGTGGCGATCGCGGCCAATGCGAGCTTCGGCGGGACCAGCCGCGGACCCGCGCTGTTCATGGTCAGCGCGACACCTGCACCGGGGCGCAGCGTCGCCGATGTCGAGGCCGCGCTGCGCGCAGAGATCGCGCGCATCCAGACCGAAGGCATCACCGAGGATGAGCTCAAGCGGGTGCGCACACAGGCGATCGCGGCGGAGGTCTACAAGCGAGATTCGCTGATGGGCCAGGCCATGGAGATCGGTTTCCTCGAATCCACCGGTTTCTCCTGGCGGGATGAGGCCGCCTTGCTGGAGGGGCTGCGCAGCGTCACCGCTGACGAAGTACGCGATGTCGCCAACCGATATTTCAAGGACCTGACCCTTACACGCGCGGAGCTCGTACCGCTGCCGTTGGACAAGAAGTCGGCTGCCACACCGCAGATGCCGATGAGACATTGAGACGATGAAGAACATGCTCACTGCCATGACACACGCTCCTCGCCGATTAGCCCGCGGCATGGTCACCTTTCTGCTGGCGCTACCGCTCGTCGCGCAGGCAGGACCGCAGATCATCCACTGGTCTCTGGATTCCGGCGCCAGGGTCCATTACGTTGAAAGCCGCGCACTCCCGATGATCGACATTCAGGTCGACTTCGCCGTCGGCAGTGCCCACGAGCCGGTGAACAAGGCCGGCCTCGCGTCGCTCACTCGCAGCCTGCTCGACATCGGTGCCGAGGGCCTGGACGAGCAGGCGATCGCGGAACGCATTGCTGACACGGGGGCGCAGTTCGGCGGCGGGTCGGATGCCGACCGCAGCTCCATTTCGATCCGTACCCTCTCCAGCCCGGCCGAGCGGGATGCGGCCGTGGCACTGGCCGCAAACATTATCGCCAAGCCGACCTTCCCCACCGAGGCCTTCGAGCGTGAGCGCGGTCGTGCCATCGCGGCCCTGCGCGACGCGCTGACACGCCCGGCGACGCTGGCGGACCGCGGCTTCACCGCCGGGATCTACGGCCACCACCCCTATGGAAAGGTCGCGAGCCCCGAGTCGCTCGAACGCATCGACCGCGACGATGTGGTGCGCTTTCACCGCATGCGCTACACCGCGGGTGCCGCCAGCATCACCCTGGTCGGCGACCTGAGCCGGGACGAGGCGGACGCGATCGCACGTGCGCTCACCGAGGCACTGCCGCGCGGCGGCGCGCCCACTGCGATTCCGGTGCCCGCTCAACCGCAGCGCACCACGATTCGCATTCCTCACCCTTCTGCGCAAGCGCACATCGTTGCAGGAATGCCCGGTTTGAGCCGTGACGACCCGGATTACTACCCGCTACTGGTCGGCAACTACATCCTCGGTGGCGGCGGGTTCGTGTCGCGCCTCACGCGCGAGGTACGCGAGAAACGCGGCTTCGCCTACAGTGTGTTCTCGAGCTTCGAACCGCGGCTCGTCCCCGGCCCGTTCGAGATCGGGTTGCAGACGCGCGGCAGCCAGGCACAGGCGGCACTCGAGGTCGTCGAGGAAGTCCTGAAGGCGTTCGTCGCCGACGGCCCGAGCGATCAGGAACTGCAGGCCGCGCAGGACAACATCGTCAATGGCTTCGGGCTCAGACTCGACTCCAACCGCAAGATCCTCGACCACGTCGCCATGATCGGCTTCTACCGGCTGCCGCTCGACTGGCTGGATGCTTATCCGGGCCACATCGAGAAGGTGACGTCAGCGCAGATCCGCGACGCATTCGCGCGACGCATCAAGAGCGAACACCTCGTCACCGTGATCGCCGGCGGCGATGGCGACACCGCGACAGAAACGCCCGCAACTCAGAGCGCCCCCAATTGAGCCGGGTGCGGATCGTCGGTGGCGCGTGGCGATCGCGGCTGATCGAGGTCGCCCACGCCCCGGGGCTGCGCCCCACCCCCGACCGGGTACGCGAGACGCTCTTCAACTGGCTGGGTCAGGATCTCACCGGCAGGCATTGCCTGGACCTCTTCGCCGGCAGCGGCATTCTCGGTCTGGAGGCAGCCTCGCGCGGGGCCGAGCGGGTCACGCTCGTCGAACGCAACGCACGCGTCGCGCACGCCTTGCAGCAGTCGATGAATACCCTTGCAGCGACAAGGGTGGAGCTAGTTCGCGGCGATGCGCTAGAATTCGTCCGATCGACGGTGGGTCGGTACGATGTCGTGTTTCTCGACCCGCCCTACAATCAGGGGTGGCTGGCGCGGCTCGAGCCTTTGCTCGGACGGCTCGTGCAGCCGGACGGCTGGCTGTATGTGGAGTCGGAAGCCCCTTTGGCGAAGCTCGGTGATTGGCGCACGGTCAAACAAGGCAAGGCGGGCCAGGTCAATTTTCATCTGATGCAAGGACCTAGCGAATGAAAGAAGCGGTGGCGGTCTATCCCGGCACCTTCGACCCCTTCACCCGTGGCCACGAAGACCTCGTGCGGCGGGGCCTGCTGCTGTTCGACAAGATCATCGTCGCAGTGGCGGAAAGCCGGACGAAGGCTCCATTGTTCCCGCTCGCCGAACGGGTCGAGATTGCGCGGGAGATCCTCTCCCCGTTTCCCAACGTGGAGGTCGTCGGGTTCGACTGCCTGCTGATGGATTTTCTCCACACCACCAATGCACGCCTGATCCTGCGCGGACTGCGTGCGGTCTCCGACTTCGAGTACGAATTCCAGATGGCGGGCATGAACCGCAAGCTTTATCCGAACGTCGAGACCGTATTCCTCACCCCTGCCGAAGAGTACATGTTCATCTCGGCCACGATGGTGCGCGAGATCGCGCGCCTTGGCGGCGATGTGAGCAAGTTCGTGCAACCCCCCGTGCTCGAGCGGCTACGCCGCAATCCGCCGGGTAAATCCTGAAACTGGAGAAACAGCAATCATGGCCTTGATGATTACCGACGAATGCATCAATTGTGATGTGTGCGAGCCGGAATGCCCCAACGGAGCAATCTACCAGGGAGAGGAGATCTACGAGATCGACCCGACCAAATGCACCGAATGCGTCGGCCATTTCGACGAACCACAGTGCCAGCAGGTCTGTCCGGTCGACTGTATCCCGCTCAACCCGGACATCGTGGAGAGCAAGGAACAACTGATGGAGAAGTTCCTGAAGCTCACGAACAAGTGAGGCGACGGCCTGCGCCGACACCTCTCACTTCGGCGTTGTTGCATGCGCCACATAGACGGACGCCCCGCAATGCGGGGCGCCGTCGTCTTGACGACCTTCTCCCGGTCAGGCTGCGCGCGGTTCGGTTGCTTCCGAGTGCGCGGCATCGTCAGCCGGAAGACCGAGCGCGGCACGAATGCCCGCCGCGAATTCGTCCAACTCTTCCAACTGCGCAAGCATCGCCGCTTCGGACTGGCGCAGTTCCTCGACACGATCCTCGAGCGTGTCAGTCGCCTGATGGATGCGCTTGACGCTCTCCAGCCGGCGCTTCAACTGCAGCTGGTACTCCCGCACCTGCGTCTCGAGCGGTGACATCACCGCACGCAACCACTGCTCCACGTCCCGGTTGGCGATCTCGAAGGTCCGCCGCGCCTGCACCGCCACCGTCTCGAAGAACTTCTCGGTGAGTGCCTGCTTGCCGGTCGTGACGAGCGTCAACGTGGTGTTCACCTGGCGGTTGAAGATGTCCTCCAGCCGGTCCAGTTCCTGTTCGTAGCGCTGGGTCGAGAAGGTCTCCGGCGGCGTCAGCTTGAGCCCATGCTCGACGCTGAAGCGGCGATACATCGTGTCCAGCATCGCGGTGATCTCGACGATCTCCTGGTTGGACTTGGCGAGGTTCTCCCGCAGCCGGCCGAAATACGACTCCATCGCCTCAGAGAGGCCGCGTGAGAACGACGACTCGAGCATCGCCTCACGGGTGCGTCGGGTCTCGTCGCGCAAGGTATCGAGCCCAAGATGGGTCAGGAGGTTGTTGGTGAGGTTGGTGAACACCGAGCGCACCGCGTAGTACTTCTGCAACCCCTGCTCGAACTCGGCCTTCTCGCTACGGATCTTGCGCATCATGTACTCGATGACGCTCTGGTTCTTGCCGCGCAAGTCGGTCAGCTCGCCAAGTTGCTCGCGCAGGCCGGAAAGACGGGCGTCGAGCAGTCCGCGCGTCTGCGCAACGACGTCGCCGATCTCGCCCATCGTACTTTCCGCGACGATCTCCTGCTTGGTCGGCAACAGATCAGAAGACAGCGCGCGCTCGAACGCGGGCAGACGGCTGCGCGCAACCAGACCGGCATCTCCGTGGATGCGCCCCACCAGCCCCTTTTGCGCGGAAACCGGAAAGACGCTCTCCTCAGGCACTTCGAGCATTTCCGCCACGGACTTCACCTGGCGACCGATTTCGGCTTCGATGCGTGCATCGTCGCGCAGGCCGTCCCACAGCCCGTCGATCTTGTTCAGGACCACCATGCGCCCCTTCCGGCCACGCTTCCCGCCCTGCACATACTCGTGCCAGATCGCCAGGTCACTCTGCGTGACTCCGGTGTCGGCCGCGAGGATGAACAGCACTGCATGCGCATTCGGCAACAGCGAGAAGGTCAGCTCCGGCTCGGCCCCGATTGCGTTCAACCCGGGCGTATCGAGCACCACCAACCCCTGCTCGAGAAGCGGATGGCGGAACTGGATCACCGCATGGCGCCAGCGCGGAATCTCGAACCGCCCGGAGGCGTCTGCCTTCAGTCCGCGCTCACCGCTGGGGTCTATCGAGAAGCCCAGCGCCCGGCACTCCTCTTCGCTGACCCGCTCTGTCTCGCCGACCCGCCCGAGCGCCGCCTGCAAACTGGGCAGCGATTCGCTGTCGAGTTGCTCGATCACCCATTCGTCCGGGGTCTGCTTCAACTCGGTGATGCTGGCGCTCTTTTGCCGCGTACGAATCGGCAGCAAACGGATCTCGGGGCGGCCACCGGTGGTCCACATCAGCTCGGTGGGACACATCGTGGTGCGCCCGGCGCTGGAAGGCAGAATCCGGTCACCGTAATCGGAGAAGAAGATCGCGTTGATGAGTTCCGACTTGCCACGCGAGAACTCCGCCACGAATGCAATCGTCAGCTTGTCCTCGCGCAGTCTCTCCAGCACGTATTGCAGCCGCAGGTCGCTCTGGGCATCACCGATATCGTTCCTTGCGAGCCACTGCCGCAGCCGCGTCACGTTCGCACCGACCTCGTCGCGCCAATCGCCGTACGCAGAAATCTGTTCAACCAGGCTCATGGCCATGTCACTCCAGCCCCGGCAGCGCCGGGAAACGCGGTTTCAACGCAGGTGAATAGCATAGTCCCGAATGCCGGTTGCTGCAAAACGGTGAGGCCAGGCTTCCGGACGAGCGGCAGGCGCGAACCGCCAGGCGCGGGGGCGTCCCTCAGCGGGCCTGGCACGCGGGACACCAGTAGGTGGCGCGCTGCCCGATCACCGCGCGCTTCACGCCACAACCACAAATCAAACAGGGCAGATCATCGCGCCCGTAAACGAAGTAATTCTGCTGAAAATAGCCTGGCTGCCCATCCCCGCCGACGAAATCACGCAACGTACTGCCGCCGGCCGCGATCGCCTCGGTAAGCGTCTCCCGGATGGTTCCGGCCAGCCTTGCGCAGCGCTGCGGGCCGAGCCTGGAAGCCGGCACCATGGGATTGATGCGCGCACGGAACAGGCTCTCGGACGCATAGATGTTTCCCACACCGACGACCCGCCGCCCATCCATGATCGCCTGCTTGATCGCGACCCGGGTTCCACGCGTCTGACGATACAGCCACGCGCCGTCGAATCCGTCTCCGAGCGGCTCAGGCCCGAGCCCGGCAAGCAGTGCGTGCGCATCCGCCCCTGCATCGCTCCACGCAAACAGGCCGAAACGACGCGGATCGCGGTAGCGCAGCGTGATATCTCCCAACACCAGATCCACATGATCATGCGCCCCGGGCGGCGAATGCGAGGGCACGATGCGCAGGCTGCCGGACATGCCCAAATGCACGACCAGCCCACCGTGCGTGAAGTCGAACAACAGGTACTTCGCCCGACGCCGCACCGCAACGACGTCACCACCGACGAGTTGCTCGTGCAGGCACGCGGGAACCGGCAGGCGCAGGCGCGGATTGCGCACCTGCACATCAGTGATCACGGCGCCGGTCACCGACGGTGCAATTCCACGTCGGGTCGTTTCGACTTCGGGCAGTTCTGGCATTGCAACACCGCGAATAACTATCAGGCTTGCTGTCGCAAGCGGAAAGTGCATAACATGCGGCGAACGTAAATGGATCCCGCCACTCCAAGCACATCCTAACGCGTAACACCGCTTCGACAAACCGCCGACGCGGTCGCTGCGACGCAACACCTCCGCCCCGAGCTCCGAACCTATGAAACGCTACATCGTCTCGCTGTCCCTTGCGCTACTAATCAGCACAGCACCCTTGGCGCGTGCCGACACCGAAGCGGCGAGCGCGCCGGGCGTTGCCGCGGCCACGCCACAAACGCTCACGCCCGAAACGCTCTACCTCCTGCTGCTAGCCGAGATTGCCGGAGCACGCGGCGAGATCGGCGTATCGCTCGACGCCTACGCACGGCTGGCGCGCGGCACCGAGGATGCACGCATCGCCAAGCGCGCCACCGAGATCGCGCTGTTTGCACGCGATTTCGCGATGGCGGCCGAGACCGCGGAAATATGGGCCCGCCTCGACCCGAGCTCCGAGGAGGCCCGCAAGATCCTCGCGAGCGTTCTCGCAGGCGAAGGCAATCGCCTCGACGAGGTTCAGATCGAACTCGCACGCATCCTCGCAAATCATCCGGAGCAGTTGGAGCAACATCTGCTCGGGCTCAATCGCGCACTGGCGCGCCTGCCGGACAAATCGATTGTCTATGCGATCGTTGAGCGGCTCACGGCGCCCTACCTTCAGGAGCCGTCCGCGCAGTTCGCACTTGCACAGGCCGCGCTTGGCCTGGACGACAAGGTCCGCGCGTATCAGCGCCTGGATGAAGCGCTCGCGAAGCGCCCCGGCTGGGAGCCGGCCGTCCTGCTCAAGGCACAACTCCTGATCCAGGACGCGCGCGCCGGGGAAGCTGCCGATCAGCTCGGCGAAGCACTCGCGCGCAAGCCCGACGACGCCAATCTGCGCCTGGCGTATGCACGCGCCCTCGTTGCCAACCAGCGGCTTGAAGAGTCACGTGAGCAGTTCCAGCGCCTGCTGGACGCAAACCCTGGTGACCGGGACATGCTCTTCGCCGTGGCGTTGCTGTCCTTCCAGCTCGGAGATCTCGACCGCGCCTATGAGCTCTTCGAGCGGACGCTGGCCGCCGGCCACCCGGAGGCCGACGGCATCAGGCTGAACCTCGGCAACATCGCCGAGCGCCGTCAGGACGACAGCGCCGCGCTGCGCTGGTATCACCAGGTCATGCCCGGTCGGCAGTATGTTGACGCATTGACGAGGATCGCCGTCATCCTTGCCCGTGGCGGTCACCTGGACGCTGCGCGCATGCGCCTTTCGCAGGCGGAGGTTGACGCGGATGAGCGCAAGCGCCTGCAGATCGTCGAGGCGGGGCTGTTACGCGACGCCGATCGGGCACCGGAGGCGCTCGAGCTGCTCGAAGGGCTTCTGTCTGCAACGCCGGACGACCCCGATCTGCTCTACGAGACCGCAATGATGGCGGAGAGGGCGCAGCAGGTGGAAGCGATGGAGAGGCACCTGCGCCGCCTCCTCGTACTGCAACCCGACCACGCCCACGCCTACAATGCGCTCGGCTATTCACTCGCCGACCGCGGCATGCGCCTGGACGAGGCCGAGGCGCTGGTGATGCGCGCGCTCGAGTTGCAGCCCGACGATCCTTACATCATGGACAGTGTTGGCTGGGTGCGTTTCCGTCGAGGTGATGCCGCCGGCGCTCTCCCCCATCTCGAGCGTGCCCACGGGCTACGTGCCGACCCCGAGATTGCCGCGCACCTCGGGGAGGTGCTGTGGGTGTTGGGCCGCAGCGCCGACGCCCGCAGGATCTGGGACGCAGCGCTTGCAGCGGACCCCAAGAATCGCGTGCTCGTCGACACCGTCAAGCGCCTGACCGGGAAATGAACCGCCGATGAGCGTGTCACATCTTTCGATCCGCGTGCCCGTCAACTTGGGCAGGCGGTTGCTGCCGCTAGCCGTCGCGGCGCTCGCGGGCTGTACGACCCCACCCGTTCTCCAGTCGCCGCAGGCCGCTCACCGGACACTGGTGACGGCATTCACGCTGGAGGGGCGGCTCGCCGCGAGCGATGGCGTACGCAACGCGAATGGCAGCGTCGTGTGGACGCACGGGGCGACGCGGGACGAATGGAGCGCAGTGAGCCCACTCGGACAAATCGTCGCACGTATCACCGCCGATGCAAGCGGGGCGGTACTCGACACCCATGACGGCCAGCGGCATGCAGCCCCAGATATCGACAGCCTGCTGCCTGAGATCGTCGGTGTACAGCTACCGGTCGCAGCCTTGACGCACTGGGTGCAGGCCGTGCCACGCAGCGGCGCCCGCGTTCTTCAGATCGACGATGCCGGTCGTCCTGCACGCATCAGCGACGCTGGCTGGATCATCGACTATACCCGCTATGCGGACGACACTCCTGGCGCCACGCCGGTCCGGATGGACGCGCATTGGGGCGAAACCCGCATCAGACTCCTGATCGACGCATGGACACCCGCCCCCTGACTCATCTCCGCGATTGCCCGGCCCCCGCCAAGCTCAACCTCTTCCTGCACGTCACCGGCCGCAGGCCGGACGGCTACCATCTGTTGCAGTCGGCGTTTCGCATGATCGACCTCGCCGACCGGCTGAGCTTCACGCTGCGCGAAGACGGCCTAATCCGGCGCGCTAACGATGTCCCGGGCGTGCCGGCCGAGACCGATCTCGTCGTTCGCGCGGCACGGCTGCTGCGTGAAGCGACGGCCACCCCGCTCGGCGCCGACATCGCCGTCTGCAAGCGCATCCCGATGGGCGGCGGCCTGGGCGGCGGCAGTTCGGATGCTGCCACCACACTGATTGCGCTGAACCACCTGTGGGGCACGCAATTGCGCCGGCCCGAACTCGCGCAATTGGGGCTGCGCCTTGGAGCCGACGTGCCGTTCTTCATTCACGGCCGCACCGCCTTCGTGGAGGGGATCGGGGAACACATGCAGACACTGACGCTCACCCCGAGCTGCTACGTCGTGCTGAGCCCTGGAGTGGAGATTCCGACACGCGAGATTTTCCAGTCGGAGGACTTGACGCGAAACTCGGAACCTATCAAAATCTCGGACTTCGTTGGGGGCACTACCAGAAACGACCTGCAAGCCGTGGCCTGCAAACTGTATCCGGCGGTGCTTCATGCAATCGAATGGTTGAGTTCATACGCACCGGCTCGAATGACAGGCTCTGGTTCGTGTATATTCGCCGAGTTCGATAGCATCTCGGCCGCAGACGATGTCGCCAGACGATGCCCGGCGCCATGGATGGCGTGGGTTGCAGGAAGCGTGGATAAACATCCGCTTCACGACTGGTTGGCCGATTAGCGAAACGATTTCTTGGGGAGTCGCCAAGTTGGTTAAGGCACCGGATTTTGATTCCGGCATTCGAGGGTTCGAATCCTTCCTCCCCAGCCAATTCCCGCGGGCAGGCTGACAAGCCTGCCCGAGTTGTTTGTAGCCTCTCAAATGTCATTATCGGTTTCGGAGATTCGGTCATGCCCCGTGGCAGCCTGATGGTCTTCACCGGCAACGCCAACCCCAAGCTCGCGTCCGACGTCGTGCGCCGCCTGGGGATCACGCTCGGAGCGGCGACCGTCGGTCGCTTCTCCGATGGCGAAGTCAATGTCGAACTGCTCGAGAACGTGCGCGGCAAGGATGTCTTCATCCTGCAACCGACCTGTTCCCCGACCAACGAGAACCTGATGGAATTGCTGGTGCTGGTGGATGCGCTCAAGCGCGCCTCGGCCGGCCGCATCACCGCAGCCATCCCCTACTTCGGCTATGCCCGCCAGGACCGCCGGCCGCGCTCGGCACGCGTGCCGATCACCGCCAAGGTAGTGGCGAACCTGCTGCAGGCCTGCGGCGTGCAGCGCCTCCTGACGATGGACCTGCACGCAGACCAGATCCAGGGATTCTTCGACATCCCGGTGGATAACGTCTATGCCGCGCCGGTGCTGATCGCCGATCTCGACAAGCAGCGCCACGAGAACCTCCTCATCGTGTCTCCGGACGTCGGCGGCGTGGTGCGCGCACGGGCATTCGCGAAGCGGCTGGAGTGCGATCTCGCGATCATCGACAAGCGCCGCCCGAAGGCGAACGTCTCGGAAGTGATGAACATCATCGGTGAGGTCAAGGACCGGACCTGCGTGATCATGGACGACATCGTGGATACCGCCGGCACGCTGTGCAAGGCCGCGACGGCGCTGAAGCAGAACGGCGCCCGCAAGGTACTCGCCTACTGCACTCACCCGGTACTATCCAACGCCGCGGCGGCACGCATCGCCGACTCAGATCTCGACGAGCTGGTCGTTACCGACACCATTCCGCTGCAGGAGGACGCCCGCGCCTGCGCGAAGATCCGCCAGATCTCCGTCGCCGCGCTGATGGCCGACACCATGCTGCGCATCAGCAACGAGGAATCCGTGAGCTCGCTGTTCATGGAATGACTTTTCGCGCCGCGGCAGTTTCGCTGCGGCATCACCCCCATGCGTCTGGTCGCGGGCGCATGGAATCTCAACCAGGAGCAACACATGCAACTCTCTTTCAAGGCCACCAAGCGCGTTGAACAGGGCACGGGTGCGAGCCGCCGCCTGCGTCGCGCCGGCCAGGTGCCGGGCATCATCTACGGTGCGCACCTCGATGCCACCCCGATCACCCTCGACCACAACGAACTGTACCACCTGATGCGCAAGGAGGCTTTCCACTCCTCCGTGCTCAGCATCGATCTCGAAGGCGCGAACGAAAGCGTCGTCCTGCGCGATGCCCAGTGGCATCCTTTCAAGCAGCAACTGCTGCACCTCGACTTCCAGCGCGTTTCTGCCTCCGAAAAGATGCACTTGAAGGTACCCCTGCACTTCATCAACGGCGAGATCTCGCCGGCGGTGAAGCTGGGCGGCGGCATGATCTCCCACGTCATCAATGAAGTGGACATCGCCTGCCTGCCGAAGGACCTGCCCGAGTTCATCGAGGTGGACCTGAAGGCACTGGAGCTCGGCCAGTCGCTGCACATCTCCCAGCTGGTGCTGCCGGCGGGTGTCGAGGTGGTTCACCACGGCGAAGGCGATCCGGTCATCGTGACCGTGCTGAAGACCGGTGGCGAAGGCGGCGAAGGCGAAGCCGCCGCGGCCTGATTGAGCCCGCAGCACACAGCCGGAGCAGGCCGAACATGACCGCGACACCACCGCGACTCATCGTCGGCCTGGGCAACCCCGGCGGCGAATATTCCGAAACCCGGCACAATGCCGGGTTTTGGTTTTGTGAGCGCCTCGCAGCACAACTGGGCGCGCAGTTCGCGCACGAATCGCGCTTTCACGGTCAGGTCGCGCATGCGCGCGCGGCTGGCGCATGGCTCCTGATGCCGCAGACCTTCATGAACCGCTCCGGTCAGTCGGTGGGCGCCCTGGCGCGGTTCTACCGCATCCCGCCCGCCGAGATCCTGGTCGTCCATGACGAGCTCGACATCCCGCCCGGCCAGCTGCGCCTGAAGTTCGGTGGCGGCATGGGTGGCCACAATGGGCTGAAGGACATCACCGCCCACTGCGGCACGCAGGATTACTGGCGCCTGCGCATCGGCATCGGCCACCCCGGCGATCGCAACGAGGTGGTGAACTTCGTGCTCAAGCCGCCGCGCCGCGAGGAGCAGGCGCTGATCGACGAAGCCATGGATCGCGCACTGGCGCTGTGGCCGCTGATCGCCCAAGGCAACTGGACCGCTGCGACCACGCGCGCCAACACCCGCCCCGCGCCTCCAAAGCCACCCAAAACCTAGCCATCGAGAACCTGCCATGAGCCTCAAATGCGGCATCGTCGGCCTGCCCAACGTGGGCAAGTCCACCCTCTTCAACGCGCTGACCAAGTCGGGCATCGCCGCCGAGAACTACCCCTTCTGCACCATCGAGCCCAACGTGGGCATCGTCGAGGTGCCGGATCCACGCCTCGACCAGCTGGCCGAGATCGTCAAGCCGCAGAAGATCCAGCCCGCGATCGTGGAGTTCGTCGACATCGCAGGCCTGGTCGCAGGCGCCTCCAAGGGTGAAGGCCTCGGCAACCAGTTCCTCGCCAACATCCGCGAGACCGACGCGATCGTGCATGTGGTGCGCTGCTTCGCCGACGACAACGTCGTGCACGTCTCGGGCAGCATCGATCCGATCCGCGACATCGAGGTCATCGACACCGAACTCGCGCTCGCCGATATGGCGACGGTCGACAAGGCGCTCAACCGCTATCGCAAGCCGGCCAATGCAGGCGACAAGGACGCGAAGATCCTCGTCGGCGTGCTCGAGAAATGTGCCGCCCAGCTCGACCAGGCAAAGCCGGTACGAGCGCTCGACCTCAGCAAGGAAGAGTGGGCAAGCATCAAGCCCTTCTGCCTGATCACCGCCAAGCCGGTGCTGTATGTCGCCAACGTCACCGAGGACGGTTTCCACGGCAACCCCTACCTCGCCGCGGTGGAGAAACACGCCGAGGCGGAAGGTGCGAGCGTGGTGGCGGTGTGCGCGGCGATCGAGGCCGAGATCGCCGAGCTCGACGACGCTGACAAGAAGGACTTCCTCGACTCGATGGGTCTGGACGAGCCCGGACTGAACCGCCTGATCCGTGCCGGCTACAAGCTGCTCGGCCTGTCGACCTACTTCACCGCGGGGATCAAGGAGGTGCGTGCCTGGACCATCCATACCGGCGACACCGCGCCGCAGGCGGCAGGCGTGATCCACACCGACTTCGAGCGCGGCTTCATCCGCGCCCAGACCATCGCCTTCGAGGACTTCATCCAGTTCAAGGGTGAGGCGGGCGCGAAGGAGGCAGGCAAGATGCGCGCGGAAGGCAAGGAGTATGTGGTCAAGGATGGCGACGTGCTGAACTTCCTCTTCAACGTCTGAGCCAACCAGGCCATTTCCCAGGGTTTCACAAGATTGCTTTGAAGCTCTAAAACAACGCTATAGCCCCGGCAAATCCGGGGCTTTTCGTTTCTATGGCTTGCATACGATTACTCGACCTTGCTCGCGAAAAGTGACTACGCAGGTGTATACGAAAATTAGACCTAGCAAAATAAGGTGTATATGATCCATCCATCACCCCTTCTTGCCGACCCCGTGACACCATGCTTACAGATGCTCACTGCCGTGCTGCCAAACCGAAGGAGCAGCTCTACCGCCTGAATGACCTTCGCGGCCTTTACCTTGAAGTGAAGCCCAATGGGGTGAAGGCTTGGCGCTACCGCTTCAAGCTGGGCGGCAAGGGGTCGTGGTTCGCGCTGGGCGACTACCCCGCCGTCAGCCTTGCCGAAGCGCGGGACAAGTGCGAGGAAGCGCGAAAGCTGGTCAAGCAGGGCATCAATCCCGTTCAGAATCGGCAGCTTGAGCGCCTCAAGCGCGAACAGGATTCCGCCAATACTTTTGAGACGGTCGCCAAAGAATGGCTGGCTCTGCGGGACTGGGAAGACATCACCAAGAAACGCCGCCTGGACATGCTGGAGCGGGTGGTATTCCCCAGCATCGGCAAGCTACCAGTGCGTGACATCACCCCCGCGCACGTTCTCGACATCCTCACCAAGACCGTGAAGCGCGGTGCGCCGACCGTCGCAGCCGAAGCCAAGCGCACCATGTCCGGCATCTTCGAGTTGGCCGTCGCCACCTTGCGGGCAGACAACGATCCCGTCTGGCCCGTCCGCAAGGCGTTGCCCGCCAACAAGACGCAACACAAGACGGCACTGACCACCGCGCAGATCGGCAAGCTGCTCAACGACTTCGACAACCACCGTTGCGGCTATCAGGTCAATTTCTGCATCCAGTTGATGTGGTGGACACTGGCGCGTCCCAGCGAAGCGGCAGAGGCGGAATGGGCTGAATTCGATCTCGATGCCGCGCTTTGGACGATCCCAGCCCGGCGCATGAAAGCCCGCCGCGAGCATGTGGTGCCGCTGCCGACGCAAGCCGTAGACATGCTGCGCCGCCTGCACGCCATCAGCGGTGACCGGGTGCACCTCTTCCCCGGCAGGGATGACCGCAGCAGGCCGATGTCGGCGCATTCGATCCGGCAGGCGCTCAAGGTGCTGGGCTGGAGCGGCACTTACAGCCCGCACGGCACCAGAACCACGGGCAGCACCCGGCTGAATGAGATGGGCTATCGCGCCGACGCCATCGAAGCGCAGCTTGCCCATGCGGAACCCAACTCGGTACGCCGCACCTATAACCATGCCACCTACCTCGAAGAGCGGCGAGACATGATGCAGGCATGGGCGGACAAGCTCGAAATCTGGAAGCGGGAGAGCACAGGTGAAGTCAGTAGAACACAGTGAGTACATGCCCGACACGGAGGTAGGACGCTCCTTATTCAGGGAGCGCCTGATTGCAAAAATTCAGCAACATCGCGATTTCAAGGCGCTGCCACAAGAAATTCAGTCGAGCTTCTTTGAGGAGTTAGCTGAACTCACCCTCTTCGGCACCAACAACTGTTCGGTGGAGACACATAGCCCTAGGATACGCAAGCTCGAAAAACTGGCCGACAGTTATCGCCGGGTTGCCAATAGCATTGCACTGCTTTCGGAAATAGATGAGCTGCTGCTCGATGATGCCTTTCAACATAGCATGTCTTTGCAACAGCAAAAGAAACTGATGCGGCAACTGGTTGCTGAGGTTGATGGTCTGATAGGCGCTATGCGTCAGACGCCCTCTGGCACATCTGAGCGGTTTTCACTGCGACTGCAGGGCGCGGGCTTGCTGAAGCAATTGGGCAAGCTGGGGGTGACCTGCAAGATCAACAATGATTTTCAAAAAATCGATCAAGATGATGCAGTGCAGCGCGAGAAAAGCGAGGGCGCACAGCGCTTTCTGCCAGATCTTTCGCAGAGCATGACACTTACCATGCTCTGCGCGATGCTGGTTCTCTTCAACAATGGTCAGGTCGTCGAATGGAGCTATTGCCGGAGGCTGCTGAAGGAAGGCAAAAAGCATCTCGATTCAGCGACAACTGAATGAACCACCTCTGTGCCAGCACCCCGTTTACGGCACCTTCCACGCGGGCAAGTCTGTTTAAATCACTCACACAGAACGCGGCCAATCCTCAGGTACGAGCTTCAGCCCATCGCGCCAGCGTTCGCGAAGCGCTGCCTGGAAACGCACATCGTCGCTGAAGTCTGGGTGATCGGTGATGAGCACTTGGAACTTGCCTCCTAGTTTCTCCACAACGTCGAAGATCAGGTTGAAGAGGCGCTTAACGGCTTGGCGATCTGCGTCGATCTTTTCCTGCGTTACGCCATTACCGGGCAACGTGTCCGGCGAGAAATGTGCCTGCGACAGCTGATCCAGTAGCAGGAATGAGGGCACCGGTCGTCCTCGGCTAGCGAACCAAGTATGCAACGCTAAGTGTGCGACGATGTGGTAGCCGACGTGATTCTCGCCGCTACCGATCTCGCGCATGGATACCCCCCGCTCAGGTGTGTCGGCCACGATGGTCAGATTGCGTGGATCGAGGCGCAGCGGTGAATCTGAGTATTCCAGGTCGATTTGCTTGGCATAGTCAGACAGGTGCCTGTTGACGTTGGACAGGCAGGACTCCAGCCTGGCTTGGATGGTCTCGGTGCTGACAACCTCATTGAGCTGAGCCTCTTGCTCCCGCAATTCGTCCAGTCGTACTTGCTGCCCACTCACGTCGGGCACCTGCGGGATATTTTCCATGTAGAGGCTAATGCGCCCCAAGACCATGGCACGCCGTGCCTCGGTGTCTGTAGCCAACTGCAGTCGCTGGTTCGAACGTTTAACAGCTGTGAGCAAGGTGCGGTTGTCGTCGAGGCGGCGCCGTACGTCGGCGAGCTTCTCTTCCACTTCCTGAATTGCTGTCGCGATGCGGGGTGTCGCTGAGTCCATTGCACCACTACGCTCGCTAATGTAGTCCTGTGCTGCGCGCAGATCGCTGACCGAAGGCACCTGCGACGCCTCAGGCAAGCCTTGCAAGCACAGCGGGCAGGCGTGTCCTGGCGCATCGTGCTCGAAAATCGTCACCGCTTGGAGTCGAGCAGCGTGCTCGCGGGCCTCAGCGGCGTAGCCTTTGGAATTGCCTTCGAAGCTACGAGCTCGCTCCAGAGTTGATTGGAGTGTGCGCTGCTCGCGCACAAGCTCACTGCGCACATCAGAGAGGCGACGGAACTCGACGTCTTCGTCAGCTTCTGAGGCTGCCGAAGGCACCGGGGTGTTCTGGATTGTGCGTAGAGCCTCGATTTTCTCCTGCCAGGGGGCACTGTCATCGAGCACAGTCAGGCCGACCGCTTTCGCTTCGGCCAGCAGCGTATCTGCGCGGCTAAGTCCTTCACCACGGATGGCGGTGGCCTCGGCAAGCCTGCGCTCGATCTGCCGAATATCTGCGCGCACGCGCTTGAGCTCCTGCTGTTTCGCCACGTAGTCTTCGGTGACAGCACCCAGGAAATACGGCAGGGTGTCCTTGATGGCTTGGGCCGCGAAACGGTCGCTCGAACCGTGGAACAAGTGCTTTCGCTGCGCAATTTCGGTCTGCGACTGGAAGCAGAACGTGAGGGCGTGGCTGATCGAGGCGGCCAGCGGATCCCGGCTCTGACCTGGCGGTGGTTCGTACAGATAATCGGACATACCAACCCAGGACGCCAAAAGCGCACGCAGGCCGTCACGGTTGGTAGTCTGGCGCAGCACATTGGCTGCGGGGATCGCCACTGTGTTGTCGGTCTGAACGTAGATCGCCTCGTTGGATTTACCGTCGCCATTCGGCAGTTGGCGCGCCACGAAAGCCTGGCCTCGCCCCGTTTCCAGAAGCAGACCAAACCAGGCAACGTTGCG
This sequence comes from Rhodocyclaceae bacterium, assembly GCA_041916775.1. Classification (GTDB taxonomy): domain Bacteria; phylum Pseudomonadota; class Gammaproteobacteria; order Burkholderiales; family Rhodocyclaceae; genus UBA2357. The sequence continues at coordinate 76,717 of JAYRYZ010000013.1, forward strand.
ACGCACCTTGCCTTCCGGCACATCAATCTCTTTGGCCCCAAAGCAATAGTCGATGACGCCAAGGATGGCTGACTTACCCGTGCGAGAGTCGCCCGAGATAATGTTGACGCGACCCGGCTCGAAAGGCACTACGCGGTGCCGCCCATCATGGCTATAGATCACGACTGCGCGAATCTGGATCATGTCTTTACTCCCAACAGCGCCAGCACGGTCGGGGGCGCCCCCGCTTTGCACAGCCATCGTCCGACGAACGTCGCCTGATGCATACAGTCCCTCACCTCCTCGCTCGATGTTCGGAGGTAGGTGTTCATTTTTCTCGCGGCGATGCTTCCCGCTTCGATCCGTTGACCATCGAACGACAGCAGCCCCTGCTGTGTGCCGAACAGCAGTGCCTCCCGCACCGTCTCACGCAGTACGACCACGCCTTTGGCAACCGCTGAACGCTCCAGCGGATGGTCATTCACCCAGGTCGCGAGCGACGAAGTGATCGTGCGTGGCAGTTGGTCACGCGTCTGCCCGCGCAACACCAGGCTGGCGCCCACGAACGCCAGCGCAAGTGGCAAACCATCCTCGTTGCTGCCGAGTGCCGTTGCCTCAGTGCGATAGCCACGCGCAAGGTGCCACACGGCAATTGCGCAGAAAGCCGGGTTGAGCAAGTTGCGCTGCTCGATGGCGCGCTCCTGCCAAACGCTCATATCGCACCCCCTTCTCCGGTTTCGCTAAAGATGGCGCGTAGCAGGGCCTGGAAGTCTGGGTGCCAGCCCAAGCGCTGGTCTTCGGCCAACATGTGCAGTGAACCCCGGCAAACCCAGGGAACGTTCACGCCCGAACGGATCGGCACATGTGCGTCCTCGGCCCATTTCAGGATGGCACGTCCGGCACGGGCCATGGATTCCTCAGTGGGCTCAGCACCAAGTTCGTCGCAAGCTTGAGCGAACTGCAGCTCCCATTCGGTATGCAGGCGCTGGTCGTATTTCTGCAGATCGGCGTCGAACAGCAGGTCGTCGCGGGTCCAGGCTGAACGCTGCCGGAATGCTTGCAGGTAACTCGTAATCGCGTTGCGGATGCGCAGTTGGCTACCCCCAACCAGTTCCACCTGCTTATAAAAGGGACGGTTGGCGAATTCCGGCAACTGATCCAACGCAACCATCAATGCGTCGAGCTCGTCGTCGATGGGCAGCGATTCAGGCTTTAGTGACTCCTGGATTTCCGTGATCTGGGCATCGATCTCCGCACGCGGGATACCGCCTCCAGGATGGATCAACTCGCAAAGTACGCGTTTGAACCACCAGCCCTCCAGCATCTGAACGGACAGAGCTTGATGGTGCAGTGAGACATGGTAGAGCTCGGATTGCAGTTGCGCCTCTATGGCCGCCGCATCAGGCTGGGATGGCACGACATAGATTCGTGCCAGCAGAGCCTCCCTTTCCGCCTCATCCAAGTCCAGATAGGCTTCAAAGGCATCCTTGAGCTCACTGTTGGTCGAACTCGTGGCGGCGTGTTTGAGCCGCTTAGCCGCTTCTGCCACATTGCGTCCCGCCTCCTCGATGCACAGCGCGGCGCAGGCACTGCCTGCTGGGGCGTTCGCCGTCGCAATCAAAAAACGTGTTGCTTCAGGTGGGATCTCACCGCTGGCCAGACCAACGAGCCAGATTCGCAAGGTCTTCCACACCTCAGGGCTCAGGTCGGTCAGGTTGGCTGTCGCGTTGAGCGAGTGTTTGGTTTGCAGCACGGCATCGGGCTGGCCACCGACCTCAAAGCTCACGTCGTCCAGTGTTTCGATGCTGACAGTAAAGTCACTGGTGCGGCTGCGGCGGATAGCCCAGAGCAGGCCAAGCCGAACCTGGTAGAGATAGCCCGTCATCGAACCGGCTGCGCCGAAGGTGGAGATGCTGGAGGGATTCATGGGCATTTGCTTCCGGAATGGGCATCCAGCCAGCGCTGCCCGAGGGCTGTCAGGCGGTAACGTTGACTGCGGCTATTGGGCTTGTCGGGGTGGGTCATCTCGATCACGCCCAGTTCCAGCGCTGGGACGAGATAGGTTTTCCTGAAGTGCTCCCTGTGGGCAAGCCCTACAGCATCCTGCATCGCCTGCCGGGGCATTTCACCTTTCATCTGCACCAGCAGTGCCCCAACTTGCGCGGTAACTTGCGCGGTAACTTGCGCGGTAACTTGCGCGGTAACTTGCGCGGTAACTTGCGCGCCGACTTCCTCTGTCGGAACAAGAGATAAAGGATGGCGCGGTAGCCGAATCACGAACGACAGGCGGTCGTCGTCCGTCTCGAACAACGGCGCTGGCGAGCCGTTGGCTGCCATTTCCTTCAGGATTTTCGGGATGCCGGTGGAACGCCCTTCGGTCATCTCCAGTTCTTTCAGGAACTCCCCGATCCGCCGGTTGCGGTAGCGGCGGCTGACGGCGCGCCCGGTTTGAAAATCCTCCAACCGAATCGACCGATCCGGGCCGGGGAAGCTCAGGATGACCAGATCATCGTTACTGATGCGTACCTCGATAGGCTCTCGCTCCTCGTAAGATCGGTGATAGACCGCGTTGACTAAGGCCTCCTCGATGGCGGCATAAGGGAAGTTCCAGACCCGCGTGGCTTCGGCACGGTCCGGATGCTTGATGACGGTCTCGCGCAGGAAGTTGCGCTGGATGTAGCTCAAGGCCTCGCGCGTCATCCGTGCCAGCGGGCCTTTGAAAATCTTTTCCTCAAAGCGATCTCCGCCTGCGCCTTCGGGGAACCAGACCACATCGATCTGCACGCCGGGGAAGAAGCGCTCTGGTGCTTCATTGAAAAACAGCAGGCCCACGTTCTTGGGCCACGGTGATTCGGTGGGGCCGCCTGCTACATTCATCTGCCGCGCCAAGGCCTCGACCGACAGGCCCGGCGCATCAGCGGCCAGTTCGCTGCCCACCTCCTGCAAAAAGGCCTGCATTAGCGGCTTGGACAAATCATCGATCCGAGCCGACTGATTGTAGCGGTCATCGAATGGCACCTTGGCTGCGAGGCTCAACAACTCCTGCTCGGTATCGCCCTTGGCCTCGACCGTACTGCTGTAGCGCCGGATGTAATAGCGCCAGGTCTTCTTGTTGGCGGTGACGGCTTCCGGTGCTTTGTAGGGCCGGTTCTGTCCGCCCGGCGCCCACAGCACGATCAGCTTGCGACCCTCGACTTCCTCGATGCTCAACACCGGGAAGTAGAGCGGCTGGATCAACTGGCAGGCGGCCAGCAACTCCTGTTGAATTTTGTCGAGCAGGTTGTCGGCCAGCCCCACGGGTGGGAACACCGGCTGGCCGTTGGCGTCACAATCCTGCCCGATCACCACATAACCGCCGCCAAGGTTTTCGAAGTCGTTGGCGAAGGCGCACAAGGTGCGGATGATCGGGTCGGGATTCCACCCGGCCTTGTATTCGATGCGCTCGCCCTCGACCGTACGCTGGCGCAGCAGGTCATTGAGGTTGATGGGGAGTTTGGTGCTCATGTGGGGGCACCTACAACACTCTTGGATTTGATGAACTCAAAAACTGGCTTGAAAGGCTCAAAGCAGGACTTATCGAGCGTCGGCACGACCTCTTTGGCAAAAGCAGTCTTATCTCTATCTGATTTGAAAACAACCTTGGCACCACCAACGCAGGGTTCGTGATGGTAGTAGTCTGCTGTTGGCGCTTGCCCATAAAACAGGTGCTCTATTTCACAGCACGACTCACCGCCAAAGGTTTCGCCAGTTACTTTGTTTCGGATTACCTGCTTCTGAATATCGACATGAGCAGGGACGGGAAGCATGACTGCATAAGACTCGCCGTGGGCCCATTTCTTGATCAGTCCTTTATACGGATCGTTGGCTGTCACATCTCCGTTAAGGCCATTCCACTGGTCGTATGCCTTATCGAAATCGAACAAGGCGAATATGGGCAGCCCGCCCATCTCGCCATGAATCCGGTTGTCGGTCAGCAACTGATTGATGTACGTGCAGCTGAAGGCATAGAACGGAATGAAAGGCATCTCCTCATCATAGAGCTTGTACCAAGCCTCCTTAAGTATGATCGGGTCGGTGCTGCCCTCCGTAAATAGAACGGGCTTCTTTTCGATCTGGACGGCATTGATAATGCTGAGCAACTGCTCCTGTTCCGAATACTTGATCAAGTCGGAGCTGAGTTTTTTGATTGCAATTGCTTTCGGTAGATCGTAGCAATTTGCCTGGTTTTCCTTAATGTCAAAGAATTTGATCTTTCTCTTGTCGTGAGGAATAAGCGTCACAGCGCTATGGCTACTCATCAAAACGTGGCTTGTTTTCGCTGCCGCATCCGTGATATCGAAAACTTGTCGCAGAAAATCAAACTGCCATTCCGGATGAAGGAAGGCATCCGGCTCATCCAGCAATATTAGGCAATTGCGATCTTTGAACAGCTCGACGATTGAGTAGATGTATACCGACTGAAACTGACCATCGCTGAAGTGAGCAATCGTACCGTCCAGGCCGTTGCTCATGGTGAGCGGGGCGGAGATGTCCGCCAACATGCCCAGGGTCTTCAAATTATCGAACTGCCGAAAGATGTCTGATAACGACACGTCGGCAAAGCGCTGTTGAAACAGTCCGATATTGACAGGTATTTGATAGCGCTCCTTCTCCGCATCAAATACATTGCCGTGATTAAACTCACCCTTGACGCAGGCAACCAACTCGTCCAGAAAGTCACGCGTGATGCCGTCCGCGCCCCAGTAGTGAGTGCGAGGATCAAAGTTCTCGATGCTGTCCGTGCCGAGTGCCTTAAGTGCGCCGGTGGCAAATGATGGCCGCTGCAACACCAGTTGCAGATCAGCTCCAATGCTTTCTATCCCCAGCTTCTGGCAAACGAACTGTCGCGCCTTGTTGTCGTCTGGCTGTATCAGCAAAACTGCCAGCAGAAGTTGCTTGTACTCTGGGCCAACACCCATAAAGCGGCGACTGTCATCGAGATTTGCGCCTTTGATCCCTCCACGAAACTTCGCCTCGTATTCGGCAACCAGTTCAGCAACCGTGGTGTTGTGGCCAGAGTAATAGATCAAGACGTTGTCGGGGAATGGTGTTTGTCCCAGCGTTTTGCGATCTTCGTCCTTGTTGATTCGCAGTTTTCCCGCCTTCCATTCGATTTCAGTCTCTTGCCCTTCGATTTCGTAACTCACAAGGTAATCGAAGGAGATTTCATTCGCAGGGCGGCCAAATTGATCTAGATGCCGGAATATCTCAATCAGCGCCTCGAATAGATTCGACTTGCCACTGCCGTTCTTTCCTACGAACACATCGATAAAGCTCGTGCCGTCGAAATCCAGCGTGAAATTCTTCAGATTCTTATAGTTACTGATAAAGACTGATTTCAGGCGCATAACGTTCTTTTTACATCTGCGCCATGACGGCATTAAGCAAATCGGTTTGCTTTTCGATGGTGAATGCGAATTTTTGCTCCAGCTCATCGCACATGACCATAAACTTATCTATTTTCGCGACAATACGGCGCTGCTCGTTTGTTGGTGGCAATGGTACAAGTTGAGCATTAAGCACCTTGAAATGTCGTGCATACCCTCGATCCGCCAAATCATATGACTGCATGACTCTAAAGAGAAAATCAGACTGCACCCCACTGTATGGGCACAAAACTTTTACTCCATCAGCTCCAATTACGAAGTCAAAATCTACATATTTAATATTTTTTGTATGATCTCCAAACACAACGACTGGCTTGTCAATTGTTAAGACACACTCTTTTCTATTTGTATAACCAGGAATAAATGATTTCCCTTGATCTACAACCGGAAAGTCTCCGACTTCTTGATATTCGTTTGCTTGAATTTGATTGGATTTTGACCCAATCCCAAAATAGCAGTCAGGAAATCGTGCCCACTCCCATCCTGTTGGTAGGAGATATGGAGTTTCTTCTGGTTCTATTTTTGGAAGCGGCTTTGGTGCTCTGATCTTGCCTTCGCTAACCAGCCACCTTTTCTCGGCTTCAATGTCTTTTAATAGTTCCGTGGCCGGCTTATCGGAAGGGTCTTGCGGCACAAGTCTCCCCTGCATAGCTAGTGACAAAATCAGCTCGCGTAATCTCTTGATGCCTGTGGGTGCAGAAAAAGCCGTATCAAAATGTAACTCTAAAAGTTTTCTTGCTTCATCCCGGAGAGCTAGCATCAGCTCACTCTTCAATGCACGTTGCGCTTCGGCCAATTGATGGGTGATTTCCTGATATTCCGCCATCAGCTCGGCTGGATCACGGTGGTTCACCTCCACCGCGTGGGGATTCTTGCAGTCCAGGTTGTAGTTGCGCGCCGCAATGTCTGCAGCCGATACCTTCCAGGCGTTCTCTGTTGTCTTCCGCCCTTTGCGTGAGGGGCCGCCCCACCAGGCCTTTTCGAGGTCGAATTCCTTGATCTCCAGTGGCTTGGAGCGTGAATAGCTCTTGTAGCCATCCGGGTAAGGATGTTCAAAAAACCAAACGTCCTTGGTGGGTTCGCCCTTTTCGAAGAACAGCACATTGGTGGCGATGCTGGTGTAGGGCGCAAACACTCCCTTGGGCAGGCGCACGATGGTGTGCAGGTTGAACTCTTCGAGTAGTTCGCGTTTGAGCGTGGTCTTGGCACCCTCACCGAACAGGAAGCCATCCGGCAGCACGACGGCGGCGCGGCCTGTGTCGTGCTTGAGCAGGTGCATGATCAGCGCCATGAACAGATCGGCGGTTTCGCGGGTCTGGTACTTGCGCGGGAAGTTATTCTCGATGCCGTCTTCTTCCATGCCACCAAAGGGTGGATTGGTGAGGATGATGTCGACGCGGTCTTTTGGACCGTAATCCTTGAGCGGGCGACTCAGGGTGTTGTCATGACGGATGTTGCTGGGAACGTCGATGCCGTGCAGCATCAGGTTGGTCATGGCCAGCATGTGGGGCAGTGGCTTTTTCTCTACGCCATGGATGCTGTCTTGCAGCGTGATGCGGTCGGCTGCTGTTTTGACCTGTGCCTTCAGGTGCTCGATGGTGCAGGTCAAAAAACCGCCCGTGCCGCAGGCCGGGTCCAGCACGCTCTCGCTCAACTGCGGGTCAAGAATGTCCACCATAAACTGGGTGACGGCACGTGGCGTGTAGTACTCGCCTGCGTTGCCTGCCGACTGGAGATCGGCGAGGATTTTTTCGTAGATGTCGTTGAACAGGTGCCGGTCTGTGGAGGAGTTGAAATCGACATCGCTTTCAATGGCGTTGATGACCTGCCGGAGCAGTGTGCCGGACTTCATGTAGTTGTAAGCATCTTCGAACACCGAGCCGACGACTTTGGCATGCGGCGTTACGCCGGCGGCGGTTGCCAGTTTTTTCAATGATGGGAAGAGCTCGTTGTTGACGAAGTCAATTAGCTCTTCGCCGGTGATGCCCTCGGCATCTTTGGCCCAGTTGCTCCAGCGAAAGCGGCTTTGCAGTGGCGATTTGTAGCCAGGAATGGTGAGTTGCCATTCCTGCTCTTTGTCGTCGAAGATTTTCAGGAACAAGAGCCAGACGATCTGGCTGATGCGCTGGGCGTCACCATCCACGCCAACGTCCTTGCGCATGATGTCTTGAATGGTTTTGATCAGGGTTGCGATGGACATGATTGTGTATTCCGTGTTTTTTGTTATGCGCGCAGCTGCTGTGAGCCATAGAGTGCTTGTTCGAGTTCGTGCACCGCATGCTGGTATTTATCCAGCCCGCCAAAGGCGCGGATAATTTCCATGGGGGTGCCGAAACTGGTGAAGGGCGCGATCGTAAGGATCTGGGTTTCCTCAATGGGGCCAACGCCTTCATCTGCGTATTTGTCGAGCAGGGCTTTCAGCACGCGCTGTGCTTGTTCGCCATAGCGGGTGAAGTAATCGCGTTTTTTGACCTGCTCGACGCGCTCTTTGCGGGTGAGCGGCGGCTGGTCCCAGGCTACGTGGCAGACCAGATCGAAAGGGTCGAACTCCTTGCCGGATTGACGGCCAATTTCTTCGGCAAGCGCATCAAAGAACACACCCTCGTTGGCCAATTCGTCAATGATGGCCTGCTTTTTCTCAGCATCGTTCCAGCGACGCAAGAAATCGTCGAGTGAGCTGAACTCTTTGGCGAGCGCCTTGCGTGTGTAGTCTTTGAGAGATTCGGTGATCAAGCGGCCAGCGGCATCGAAATACTGCACCCGCTCGGACGCCACTTTGACTTCTACATTGGCGACAACGTAGCGGCGGATGCTACTGCCTTCCTCGCCGGGCCGAGGTTCAGCTACTCCCGACCACGGCGATTCTTCTGTCGGCGGGTAGGTGAAGCCATCGTCGGTTTTTGGGCTTTCGCCATCATCCGGTGGTACGGGCGAGTCATCCCCCTTGGGCTCATAGATCTGCACCGGGTCGCCATCGAAGTCAGGATCAGCAAACAGCTCCGTTGCCTTCTTGAAATCAATGATGGTGAAGTAGTACTTGTCGTAATCCTCATTGATGCGCGTGCCGCGACCGATGATCTGCTTGAACTCGGTCATGGACTGAATGCGCTGATCAAGGACAATCAGCTTGCAGGTCTGCGCATCCACCCCCGTGGTCATCAGCTTTGAGGTGGTGGCAATGACCGGGTACTTGGACTCGGGGAAAATGAAGTTGTCGAGTTCTGCCTTGCCTTCTTCGTTATCGCCAGTGATGCGCATGACGTACTTGCTGCTCTGTGCCACGATGTCGGCGTTCTCATTGACCAAGGCTTGGCGCATACGCTCGGCGTGGTCGATGTTGTCGCAAAAGACGATGGTTTTATCGAAGCGATTGGTCTGCTTCAGAAAGTCGCTGATTTTTTTGGCGACCAGCTCTGTACGCTTTTCCAGGACGAGGTTTTTGTCGAAGTCGCGCTGGTTATAAATCCGGTCTTCGATCTCGTTGCCGTATTTATCGACCATGCCTTTATCAGGTCGCCAGCCGGTGAGGTCTTTATCCAGATCAATGCGCACGACCTTGTAGGGCGCGAGAAAGCCGTCATCGATGCCTTGGCGCAGGGAGTAGGTGTAAATCGGCTCGCCGAAGTAGTCGATGTTGGAGACTTCTTTGGTTTCTTTCGGGGTGGCGGTCAAGCCAATTTGCGTGGCCGACGAGAAATACTCAAGAATCTCGCGCCAGGCCGAGTCGGCTGCCGCGCTGCCACGATGGCATTCGTCGATGACGATCAGATCGAAGAAATCACGGCTGAACTGCTTGTAGATGTTTCGTTCTTCTTCCGTGCCAGTGACGGCCTGATACAGCGACAGATAAACCTCATACGATTTGTTGGCCTGCCGCTTCTGGATCTTGGTCATGGCCGAACCAAAAGGTTTGAAATCGTTGGTCATGGTCTGATCGACCAGAATGTTACGGTCGGCTAGAAACAGGATGCGTTTTTTAGCTCTGGACTTCCACAGACGCCAGATAATCTGGAAGGCGGTGTAGGTTTTTCCGGTGCCGGTGGCCATGACCAGCAGCAGGCGGTTCTGGCCGCGAGCGATGGCTTCAATGGTTTTGTTGATCGCCAGCAGTTGGTAGTAGCGCGGGGTTTTGTTGCTGCCGTCGCTGTAATAGTCCTGCGAAACCAGCTCGCTTTGCGCTGTGTTCAGGCCAAGGTGTTCAGCCCACCATTGCCAAAGCAGATCCGGGCCGGGCAATTCGTGTAGCGCCAACTCACGCTCAATGACACCGTCTTTGGCAATCTTGTTGTGAAACAGGAAACCGTTGCCATTGCTGCTGAACACAAAGGGTACCTGCAGCATGTCGGCATAGCCCAGTCCTTGCTGCATACCATCGCCCAATGAGTGTTTGTTGTCCTTCGCCTCGATAACCGCGATCGGCATGTTGGGTTTGTGGAACAAGACATAGTCGGCACGTTTGTTTTGAGCGCGAGTGTGCAGCTTGCCTCGGACGATGATGCGCCCCTTGGTGAGCGGAAACTCTTCTCGTACCTGAGTGGCAATGTCCCAACCCGCTTGCTCAAGCGCTGGGGTAATGAACTTGGTGCAGATGTCACGCTCACTGAGCTGGCGTTTATCCATGTCAGTCGGCCTCCTTATTTTCGCGGCCTTGATCTTCGTCAGCCCCGCCTGCGCGCACCCACTCATCGACTTCGGAGAGCTGGAATTTCCACAGCCGTCCTACGCGGTGCGCGGGCAAACCCTTGCGCTCGCGCCAGCGGTACACGGTGTCCTTGGCCACGCCCAAGTGCTGGGCGACGTGCTCGGCGGTAACCCACGGTTCTGTGCTCATGTCGTTGGCGCTCGGATTATGCGATTCAAAGTCGTCTTAAATCGTTTGAAGTCTACCATTTAGGTGCTGTGGACGCATCCCGACTGCCTTTGACTGCGTTCGCTGTAAGTTGAATGTGGTAACAAAGGGCGCAGCACCACACTGTCACCACAATGGCGACACAATGCTGCCACAGAGCCCCCACATTGCCACCATCATCCTTGCCACACTTTCAACACCTTGTTCCCATAAGGTTGACACCCTGCTGCCACCATCCAACCACACTGTTCACACAGTGAGCCCGCCGCCCGATCTGATCGCACTGACAACTTTTGCTGGTCACAAAGACCCACGCGCCGTTACTCACTAACCCGGGCACAAGATAAGCAATAACAGTCGAGGGATTTGGAATGTACGTTGTGCAACTTTGGAATGTACGTGGCCGGAAATAAGCTTTTCGCTGCCTGATCATGTGCCCGAACAACAAAAGCATTGGAAAGAACGTAGTACCAGATAGGGAGTAACGGGGCATGTGACCATGCTAAAAGTCATTGCGATCAACGCAGCACGATTTGAAAACCCAACGGCTGAAAACAGCACATTTTTGCTTACCCAGTTGGCGGCATGTCCGCATTGCCGCCGCTGCGGAAATGGCTATCAACCAGCTTGGCGATGTCGGCAGGCTGGGCTCCTGTCTTGAGCGCAAGGCAGAGCGCTTGTTCCAGCTGCTGCCACCCCCGTGATGACGTGACATTGCTGCCAACCGTTTCGGTCAGACGGAACATCAGCCCTTCCAGCAGCTCTTCGTCACCCACGTCCGATGCGGTCTGCTCCGCTAGTGCCAAGAGGACGTTGCGCGCAGATGCCAGCGAGTCGATTGGCACCCCGGCCAATGCCGAAGGCATGGTGATGACACGATCCACCCTGACGACTGTCGCCAAATCTAGGGCTTGATCGACACCAGGCCCGATCTCCATGCGGATCAGCACATCGCCAGCCAACAGAAAGCGGGTTTTGATAAGCCCGGGCTGCCCATCCTGAAGCAACCAAACCGGCTGGTTGTTGGCCTGCAGCAGGCTTAGCACGAGCCTGCTGTCATCCAGTGCCCCGCGATCCTGCCACTGGTGCAACACGTCGGAACGCAGGCGACCGCCTTCCATACCAAGGTGATGTAACAGGCCGACCAGTCGTTTAGCGGAGATCACCTGTTCCTTGCCACGCAGCCAGATCGAGAGGTTGGCAGTGCGGATACCGGTGGCTTCGGCAATCCGCCCCAGCGTTTCCCCGCGCAGTCGTATCAAGGTGGCGGCAAGGGCTGGCAATTGTTCGTTGGTAAGGCTTGGCATATCGGGCCCTGCAAATTCACTGTAAATCACTATAAGACTTATTGGCCGACAAGACGAGCGCGCGGAGTTTGGCGATTCGCGCAAATCGTTGTTATAGTAAAATATAGTTAGATTTTTTGAGAGGCCATCGTGCGCAAGCCAAAGCAAGCCCGTCCGCTGCGCTTGCGGGAATACAAAGAGTAAGACCAGCGGCAGCGAGACCTGAAAGCCCGGCCACTGGAACAGCAAGCCCCGCAGCCGCTCCCATCCCAGCAGTCTTCCAGACGCTTGCCATACGTCATGATCTCCATTTTGTTACTCATAGAGGTTATTCTATGGCGCTTGAGTTAAATTGTCACTCATAGTGCGGGTACCTATCGGGCGTAGCCCTATAGAGGGGGTACTCATAGAGTCATTTCTCTTTAAGAAGAGAGAAATATGGCCCTTGATCCCCGACTACGCTTCGGCCTGAAGCTGATAGAAATCAGAAAGTCCAGAGGGTGGTCGCAAGAACGCCTGGCACTGGAAAGTGGCTTGGCGCGCAGCTACCTAGGGGGTGTTGAGCGTGGGCAACGCAACATCGCCTTACTCAACATCTTCAAGTTGGCCGAGGCACTGGGGGTGGAGCCTTCAGCACTGCTGGAGGCACCGGCTGCCGGACAGGAGTCAGCTCCGTAACATCGTAGCGCTACGTTATCGTAACGTTACGATGTCATCTGACACGGGATGGGTTATCTTCCACTTTGTCGCGACTGTAGCGATGTACGCCAATTTGTGCGCATTCCGGTGAAACTCGCCACTGATTCCGATGGAAACCCTACGATCTATTCCAATGCCTCCAGCCAGTTGCGAAATCGCACTCACCTGACCACCGAATCGTGTCGACCTGACCGGCTCCAAGCGACCCAGAACAGTAACCCGCTCACACGTCACCTATCCGGCAAGTAACCGAGCATAGAGGTCACACAGCGCAGCAATCGGCTGAGCCCCCTTCAGCCGTTTCGGTCATTCCCCGATGCGAATGACAACGACCGCTTTACACAAAATCCGAACACGCTCTGCCGTAGACCTTGATCATTTTGGCGCGCATGGCCACCCAGTCGAAAGCCATGGAGTCTCTTTCTGCGTAAGCGTCCGCCCACGACCGTCTAGCCAGTCGTCACTTTTTCAGGCAGCCGCAGCCTGCGGCACCGGCGTGGCGAGTTGTTCGGCCACATTCCACGGCAGCAACTCGCCGACCCGGTTCACCGGATGCTCGGCGATGCAGCCGATCACATGACGCAGGTAGGCCTCGGGGTCGAGTCCGTTGAGCTTGGCGGTGCCGATCAGGCTGTAGATCGCAGCAGCGCGCTCGCCGCCCGCGTCTGAACCGGCAAAAAGGTAATTCTTGCGTCCGATGGCGACCGTGCGCAGCACCCGTTCGGCGGCGTTGTTGTCGATCTCGATGCGCCCGTCGGTGCTGTAGCGCGTGAGCGCCTCCCAGCGCGCGAGCGCATAGCGGATCGCCTCAGCCAGTGCCGATTTCTGCGACAGTTGCTTCAAGGTCGCATCGAACCAGGCGCGTAGCGCCACCAGCGCGGGGCCGGCGCGCGCCTGGCGCTCGGCCTGACGCAGTTCGGGTGGCTTGCCGCGGATGGCCTCTTCGATCGCATAGAGTGCGCCGATCTGCTTGAGCGCCTCGGCCGCAAGCGGCGAGGCCTGGGCCTTGTGCAGGTCGTAGAACTTGCGCCGCACGTGCGCCCAGCACGCAGCCTCGGCGATGGTGCCATCCGCGTAGAGCGGGCCGAATCCGGCAAACGCATCGGCTTGCAGGATGCCCGCGAACTGGGCGAGGTGGCGTTGCGGGTGCTCGCCGCGGCGATTGGGCGAGTAGGCAAACCACACCGCAGGCGGGGTGTCATCGCCGGCGGGACGGTCGTCGCGTACATAGGTCCATAGCCGCCCGGTGCGGGTCTGGCCTTCGCCGGGCGCGAGCACCGGCACCGGGGTGTCGTCGGCGTGCAGCTTGGTCGCTGCGAGCACGTGCCGGCGTAGCGCCTCGACCAGCGGGCGCAGCAGCGCGTTGCACTGACCCACCCAGTCGGCCAGCGTCGAGCGCTCGAGCTCGACCCCTTCACGGGCATAGATGCCACTTTGACGATACAGCGGCAGGTGGTCGCAATACTTCGCCACCAGCACGTGGGCCAACAACCCGGGGCCGGCCAGGCCTCGCGCGATCGGGCGCGTGGGGGCGTCGGCCTGCACGATGGCGTCGCACCGGCTGCAGGCGAACTTCGGGCGCACGTGGCGGATCACCCGAAAGCTGGCCGGCACGTACTCGAGCATCTCGCTCACGGTCTCGCCCATCTGCTTGAGCGCACCGCCGCAGGCCGGGCAGTCGCACGCCGCGGGCAGGTGCTCTTGGGTGTCGCGCGGCAGGTGATCGGGCAGCGGCTTGCGCGGTGCTGGCTCACGGGCGGGTTTGTCCGCCTCGACGGGCGCTTCGGCCCGCAGGGTCTCGAGCTCTTCGAGCGAGAGCTCGAGCTGGCTCAGCATCTCGTTCATCTGCTCGGACTTGCGCCCGAACTGCATGCGGCGCAGCTTGGCGATCACCAGCTTCAGGTGCTCGATCTCGGCGGCCTGTTCGCTCACCTTGGCCCGCAGGGCAGAGACTTCGTCAGGAGGGCAAACAGGGGCGATCGACATGACGAGATTATACCCGATCATGCGCTTAACTACCGCTAAAACACTGGTTTTATGCCCTATGCGGCACGATTCGGCGCGGTGCGAACCGGGCGCCGCCAGTCGATGCCTTCGAGTAACATCGACAACTGCGCCGGCGTCAGATGAATGGCGCCCTCAGTGGCCTGGGGCCACACAAAACGACCATCCTCGAGGCGCTTGGCAAACAAGCACATGCCATCACCGCTCCACCACAACAGCTTTACCAGGGCACCACGCCGGCCGCGGAAGATGAACACGTGGCCCGAGAAGGGATTCTTGGTGAGCGCCTCCTGCACAATTGCGGCCAGGCCGTCCATGCCGCGACGCATGTCGGTCACCCCGGCTACCAGCCAGATGCGCGTGCCTGCCGGTAAGCCGATCATGCCCGCTCGGCCAGGCAGTCGAGGACTGTACGCAGCGCGTCGCGATTGATGTCGCCAAGCACCCGTACCGTCGCTGCGCCGATCACGATCTCGAGCGCAGCCACCGGGTTGGCGGCAACCGGTGCCGGCGCTGGCGTGGCCGCCGGCGACACGGTCATCACAGGCAACAGGTTCGGCATCTCGAACACCTGCGTTCCTGGTATCGGCAGATGGTCGGACTCAAACTCACCGAACCACCCCGCCCGGTAGTGGCGGCGCCACTTGAACAGCAGGTTTGTGTTGATTCCGTGTTCGAGCGCGAGCTTGGCTACCGAGATGCCCGGCTCGCAAGCCATGACAGCCAGGCGGCGCTTGAAATCGATCGGGTAATTCGGACGACCCTTGCGGGTTACGCGGGTGTTGCCATTCGTGGCCAAAGTGGTCCCCACCAGAAATTTGGTGGGCACCACTCTGGGCAATCCCCGTCAGGAGCGAAAGACGGTGATGGGCGGACGGTTACCTTTCTGCTCAGTCAGCCTCGGACTCTGCGTCCGGCACCGCCACAATGTCTGGTTGGTCGATGAGCTGGTCGTAGCTGAAAGTCATGAAAGCGGACTCGCCGCGAACGAGCTCGATCCCACTCATGTCGAACTCTTTGTGGCCGGCCCTGCCGTATCGCAGTTGATGCTCGACATCCGCCCAGGTGTTCGGCCACAGGGCTGTGGCGAACTTTCCCACCTCGAGTTGCTTGCGATCTTCAATGTGCATAGGCAGCGCGATTTGGAAAGCGTGGTTGCTAAGCTGCAAGATGAACTGCATGTAGAGGCAGTCGTCGGGGCTCCCCGGCTTGCGCCGTAGCAGCCAGCAGGCTACCCGGTCGTTGGGCAGTGGGCCTGGCGCGAATTGGTAGAGGATACGGAGTGGCCGGTAGGGATAGCTCTCAAACGTGTGGATCGGCAGAAGAATCCACTTCTTCAAGTGGGCGCACCGATGCTCCACGTCGGGAGGCATCACCGCAATTGCCATTTTCACCAAGCATTTGAAGACGCCCATTGGCACGTAGGCTGGCCGGTCGAGCGTGAGTTTGACGGTCTTGGTCGCTTCGTCGAGCTCGTGGCGGACATCGTTGGCCCCCATGAGAATCTTGAGGCCATGGCGCACGGCGCCCGAGCCCGTCTCGGCCGGCGTGGAGGCGACAGTAGCGTCGATACGGAACTTCTTATCGTTGGACTTGATGGAGGGGACGCCTTCCTTACCCTTGATGCGGCCCAAGCTCCGCCAAGGCAGCGTCCACTTGCCGAAGTCGTCTTCGATCCGCTTGGCGAAGTCCCCATTGCAGGTGTCGCACTCCTCGTAATCGAAGAGCCAGTCGTTGCCCACTTGATCCGGAATGGCATGGGCGAGCTTCTTGAACTTGACCTCCGGCGCGGCACGCCCACAGTAGCGGCAAACCTGCTTGGCCTTGTCGCCGAGGTAGACGCGCTCGCTGCCCGGCCGGAAGGCGAACATGTTGGCGATTTCGTACCGAGCATCGAACCATTCAAGGCGCTCGACCATGGCTTTTTGGATGTCTGCACGGAGCTGCACGGCGTCTATTTCGGCAGACTGCGTCATGGCTTCCTCCTTGATCTGGCGTGCGATTGTTCAGCGCGGCCTGTCACTATACTCAGTTTCACGGTAATGAATGGCCACGACATGCCCGTCGATAACATGTGAGAACAACAGATGCCAATGGCCCCTGTCATTTTGAATGACGAGTAGCTGCAAGGAGGTCGGCGGGTAACGGTTTGCCGTTATCCACCGGCGGGAGCGAAGGATTGCCCACAGCCGCAGGGCGGCAGCTACTAGGTTTTTACAAATACTAGAAAAGACTAAAAGCAGAACTACTAGAAGCGACCTCACCATTTCGTTGAATCCCAGTCCCAGCGGGGCTTACAGGCGATTTCAAACAATAGTCTCGACTAGTGATGTCACGTAAAGCAGCTAGCGATGTCACGTACCGATGACTAGCGATGTCACGTGGACAACCCGAAAAGCCCACAGGCTTATCCCCTCCTCCTAGTCGCTGCGATATGTAGGCGTGCAGGGGTGAGGATCAGGTGGTCTTTCGTTTCCTCGATGTGGTTCCGAGCCTCGGGATAGAACAGCAGCGCTTCATTTAGCCGGAGGCGGAAATTCGTCTTGAAGTTTGCCAGCCCCTTGGGAGTATTCGCATAGCCAGAGCCGAACTGCATCATCAGGCCAGTCCATGGCACGTGAACAAGCCGCTTGCCTCCCTTGGCTGTCGCCACGTTCAGGGTGAACATTCGGTAGACCAGCCATGTGTAGATGTCCATCGCCAGAGGCGATTTTTTGAGCGCTTGCAGCGCCTCCATCTTGATCGGTACGGGGGCACTGATCAGTCGTTTGAAAAAGTCCGCGCTCAAGGTAATCGAGCTTTCCCACAGTCCTCGTTGCTCCGTGTCGCAAGCGCTCCAGAAGACAAACGCCTCCTCGGCGATGAGGATGTTCCTGACGCGCGACACATCCCCTTCTGTGCCGTCGATGGAAATCATCGAATGCACTAGCCGCAAGCTCTGGTCACGCACTCGCGCGATATACCGACCATCATTGTGCAGGTCGAGCTTTTGCAGGAATTCCGACTGGGAACGTCCGAGCAATAGTTCTGGACTACCTGTACGAACGGCTTCAGTACACATCCACGCCAGCAACAGGCGCGGCAGCCCACCATACGGCACGCCATACTCTGGATTAGCTACGATGGAAAGGTTCAGCTTGCCCGTGCCGCGTTTGAAATAGCTGGTCTTGGGGTCTGTATGAGGAAGCGTGGCCTGCGCCAGAAAGTGCGCTATGTAGCCTGTCGCGCCTGCGCTACGGGCCTGCTCGACCTCCAGCTCCACAGCTTCGTCGATCAGGTGGCGTACCCGCGGAGTCAATGCTTGGGCGGCGTCGTGCTGCTCCGCCTGCTTCGTCACTTCGGCAGCTTTCTGCTTGATCCAAGGCAGTGGATCGCGCTCGGGCGTGGCCTCTGCCAAGCCAGTGTCCAGCAAACTGCCCATGCTGCGCATCGTCGAATCCTGATCCTTGGCCTGCGAAATCGCGGCGATCAGGGATGGGCAGCGTTGTTGCTGGCGGTGCGGGCGGCTGCGGCCTTCTGTCCGAGCCAGGTATCAATCTCGTGCTCCAGCCATCCGACAACCCGTTTGTTGATCTGGATGGATACCGGGAATGTCGGATCATCGCGAGTGATCCGCCAGAGCGTTACGTCATTGATACCGCCAAGCTTTTCGCAGACGGCCTTGCGGCGTAGAATTTTCATTGCTCTCACCTCCTGCACATTGAAAGTCGATGCAGGAAGTTTCAGGCGGTGACCCGGCAGCGGTCACGGATTCCCAGAAGGGAATTTTTGCAGCAAAAAATCCGACAGTAGCGATGCGGGTCAAGCAAGCGATGCGCGGGCCTCGCTCCGGGTAGCAGCGGCCAAGGTGTATATGGAAGTGACTACAAGATGAGCAAAAACAGAGGCAATGCCGCTTCTATTAACGCTTTTCAGCCAAATTTTAGGTTTAACGTCTGACCTCCGCTGCAACATTCGCCACGGCTGCTGTGCGGCCGTGGCGGGCCGAGAGCGACGCGACGATTGCGTTTTGGGGCCAGCCGGCAGAGACTCGCATCTGACGAAGCCCCCAATACCGCGCCGATCCGGCGCCACGACCCGGTAACCAATGGATCTGCGTGATGAAGGCGGTGCAATCGCTCTCCCGTCGGATACTGCTGCACGTGCTGGTGTGGTACCTCGCGTTGGTCGCATGCGTCGGGGGCTTGTTGCTGTTTCTGGAACTTGAACGGATCGAGGACGACATCGATGCCGAGTTGATCCAGATACAGGATTCGTTCTCCCGCGGCCTGGAGCAGGCAGTCTGGAACCTCGACCCGGACATGGTCGCGATGCTCGCAACCGGCATACTGCAAGCGCCAGCCGCTTCCGGAATCAGGATTACCGACGAACGCGGCGCATCCCTGACGAGCGAGGGTACGGTCCCGCGAGCGCTTGCGGAAACCAGCCTGCTGTTCGGTGGAACACGCATCCATGAAGTGGTGCTGCTTGGCCCCGGCGCGCCCGCCTCGCGACAACCGATCGGTACGCTCGCCATATTCACCGATGCATCCGTGCTCCAGGAGCGACTGAAGGCCAGCTTCACCTCGATGCTGATCAACACGCTGGTTGTCGGCAGCGGCATGTGGCTGGCACTGTTCCTCGGCATTCGCCGCTACCTCGGCCGTCCGTTGCTGCAGGTCACCAACGCGATCGCGCGCATGTCGGAGGCGCAGGCTAGCGGGATGCAGGAATCGATCGCGTATGCGCATCGCGACGAGCTGGGGCTTCTGGTGGGCGCATTGAATCAGATGAATGCGCGGGTGATGCACTCGCGCACCGCACTGGATCAGGCCAACAAGTCGCTGGAAGCGATGGTGCAGGCTCGTACCGCAGCGCTCGCGGCCGCCACGGAAGAGTCCGAGCGACGTGCCGAGAAGCTGCTTCGCAGCACCCGCCAGTTGCAGTTCATGCTGGATCACAGCCCGATCGCGGCGCGCATCATGACCATTCCCGCGCGCACCGCAGACCTGAAACTCCTGTTCGCCAACCCCAGCTTCATGCAGTTGTTCCGCCCCGCCTCGTTCGAGGTCGTGCAGCGTCATCCGCAGGGCATCTATCGTGATCCGGCGGATTTCGCCCGCGCCCATCAGGACATCAGGGCCAACCGGGACATCTCCGGCGCACGTCTGCTGCCGATGCAGACCTACGACGGGGAGCCACGCTGGATCATGGCTTCCTTCGTGCCGATCATCTTCGATGAGCAGGAATGCGGACTTGCCTGGTTCTACGACGTCACCGAGTTGCAGGGCGCCCGTGAAGCGGCGGAGCAGGCAGCGCAGACCAAGGCGAGTTTCCTCGCCAACATGAGCCATGAGATCCGCACCCCGCTCAATGGCATCATCGGGCTGAGCGAGGTGATGATGAAGACCCCGCTGTCACCTCGCCAGCAGGACTTTCTCGCGAAGATCCAGCGTGCCGGCCTGCATCTGCTCGGCATCATCAACGAGATCCTGGATTTCTCCAAGATCGAGGCCGGCAAGCTGGATGTCGAGAGCGCGCCATTCAGCATCGAGCAGGTCATCGGACCTGTCCGCGACATTCTTGCCGAAAAACTGGCCGAGCGCAGCCTGCGCTTCACCATGGAGGTGGATCCTGAAATCCCGACGCGGCTGTATGGCGACCCGCTGCGCCTGCGCCAGATTCTGATCAACTACTGCAACAACGCAGTCAAGTTCACCGAACACGGCAGCATACACATCGCACTGCGCGCCGAGGACGTCACCCCCACGAGCCTCACACTGCATGCCAGCGTGAGTGACACCGGCATCGGCATGACGGACGAACAGGTGGGTCGGCTCTTCCAGAGTTTCAGCCAGGCCGACGCGTCGATCACCCGTCGCTTCGGAGGCACCGGCCTGGGGCTCGCGATCTGCAAGCGCCTGGCCGAGTTGATGGGTGGCTCCGTGGGGGTCCGCTCGACCCTGGGCAAGGGCAGCACCTTCTGGTTCACCGCCCGGCTGGCATGGCAAGCCGAGGGCGCTTCCTGCGACGCGTCCGCGCTGCTGATCCTGCTGCCCGAGGCACGCGCGAACGAGGTGGGTAGCTGGGCTAGCAATTTCGGCTGTACGGTGACGCTGGGCAACCCCTCCATGCCTCGAGAGGAACAACGCACCGCGATACTGCACGCGGACGCCGGCCTGGTCGTCACCGAGCCCGCGATCTGGGAGACCATCCGCGCAGCATGGGCAGAGCGGCACATCGATGCACGTACCCGCCCGCTACGCCTGCTGCTGCTCGACGACGGCGACGACATGCGCTCACCGCAGGATCTGCCCGGGCACGCCCTGCACCTGCGACACCCTGTCTCCGCGAGCGATTTTTTCGAGGCGATCTCGCAGCTCCTCGGCAACAGCTTCGTATCACGACTCGGGGACGCACGCGAAGACCCCCGACTCGTGGCCCTGGCGGGCAGCCGCGTTCTCCTGGTCGAGGACAATGACATCAACCAGCTTGTCGCAGTGGAACTGCTCGAGAGTCATGGCTTCGTCGTCGATGTCGCCGAGAACGGCCACGCCGCGGTGGAGAAGACTGTCACGACAAGATATGACATTGTGCTCATGGACATGCAGATGCCGATCATGGACGGCGTGACGGCAGCGGTCGAGATCCGCCGCAGACTCGATGCAGCGACGCTGCCCATCGTCGCGATGACGGCCAACGCCATGTCTGGCGACCGTCGCAAGTGCTATGAGGCGGGCATGCAGGGCTTCATCACCAAGCCGATCGATACCCACCGCCTCTGGGCAGAGCTCAAAACCTGGATCAAGCCGCGCAAGCCCGCCTATGCCCCTGCCAATGTGACCAGATCCACCGCAGACGCCGCGGCCACCGGTTCGGCAGAGCCTGTCCCGATGATGATTGCAGGTGACGTCTTGACGCTCACCATCGACGGTCTCGATGTACGCTCAGGTCTCGCGCGCACGATGGGACGCAGCGCGCTCTATCTGTCCCTGCTCCGAAAATTCCCGGCCAATCAGGGCGACGCCGTCGTCGCACTCCGAGCAGCGCTCGAGAAGGACGACTGGACGACCGCCGAGCGGATCGCGCATACCCTCAAGGGCGTGGCCGGCACGATAGGCGCCGGTATCTTGCAGGCGCAGGCAGAGGAGTTCGAACATCTATTGCGGACGCGCGCCTCACCAGCAACGATCGGCACGGCGCTCGAGCCACTGGGCGCCGAACTCGAGCGCCTCTGCGCTACGCTTCGGCGACTGCCACCCGGCTGACGCCTCATGCGCAGACGGGCAGCCTGCCTGCTCAGTTTTCCGGGGTCAGCAACGACACCCCCAGCCGCGCACGACGCACAAGCCACGGGCTGGGGCGGTAGCGCGGATCACGGTAGAAGGCATGCAGCGCATCGAGGATGGCCAGCACGCGCGCAGCGCCCAGCGCATCGCCCCATGCGAGCGGGCCCTTCGGGTAGCCGAGGCCGAGCGTCACCGCGCTGTCGATGTCCTCTGGCGAAGCAATGCGTTGCTGCGCAATGTCGCAAGCGATGTTGACGATCATCGCCAGCACCCGCTGCACGACGAAACCCGGGCTGTCGTGGATCCGCTCCACCGCATGCCCCGCCGCGGCGAGCGCAGCCCAGGCCGCCTGCAGCATCTCCGGGCGGGTGACCGGCGTGCCCATGATCGTGGTCGTGCCGCCCGCAATGAGTCCATCCACCGCGACCGTGCGCGCCGGATCGAGGCCCGCTTCGAGCGCGGTGCTGGTGGCGTCGGTGCCGAGCGGGAACACCAGGCACAGCGCCTCCGGCCCGGGCGCGGCGCCGGTGTCCAACGGTACGCCCGCCTGTGCGAGACGCGCGGCGACGCCGACGCCCATCGCGCATGGGGCGCACCATACCGGCGTCACGCCCAACGCCGGCGCGACGGGCGGCGGGGAAGTTTGCGCCTTGCCCTCTTCATACACGTAGAAACCCTGGCCGGTCTTGCGCCCGAGCAGCCCGGCGGCGAGGCGCTGGCGTGCGATCGGCGAGGGCCGGTAGCGCGGCTCCTGGTAATACTGGTCGTGGATGGACTCCATCACCGGCTGCGACACGTCCAGCCCGGTGAGGTCCAGGAGTTCGAACGGCCCGAGGCGGAAACCAGCAACGCCCTTCAGGATACGGTCCACCGTGTGGAAATCGACAATCCCCTCGCCGACGATGCGCAGCGCCTCGGTGAGATAGCCACGCCCCGCGTGGTTCACGATGAAACCCGGCGTGTCCTTCGCCCGCACCGGGGTGTGGCCCATGCGCCGCGCGAGCACCATCAGCGCGTCGCCCACCCAGGCCGCGCCGCGCACGCCGTCGATGACCTCGACCACCTTCATCAGCGGCACCGGACTGAAGAAGTGGAAGCCGCCGACCCGCTGCGGGCGGCGACACGCCGCCGCGATCGCGGTTACCGACAGGGAGGAGGTGTTGGTTGCGAGCACACAGTCCTCGCCCACCACGTTCTCCAGCGATGCGAACAGCGCGCGCTTCGCGTCGAGGTTCTCGACGATGGCCTCGATCACCACGTCGCAACCCGCGAGATCATCCAATCCGGTCGCGACCGCAAGCCGGGCGACGGCTGCGGTGGCAGCTTCCGCGGCAAGCTTGCCCTTTGCCGCCAGCATCGTGAATGTCTCGCCGAGTGCAGCACACGCCTCCTCGGCCGCGCCCTCGCGCGCATCGAACAGCACCACGCCGACGCCGGCCTGCGCGGCGATCTGCGCGATGCCACGCCCCATCAGACCGGCACCGACGATGCCCACCAACACGTCATCACGATCCGCGTTCAGCATCATCAACGCCCCTTGAACTGCGGTTTGCGTTTCTCCAGGAAGGCCTGCATGCCCTCGCGCTTGTCATCACTCGCGAACAGCAACTGGAAGGCCTTGCGCTCGAGCATCAGCGCAGTCTCGAGCGAGGCATCCTGGCCGGCGAGCAGCACCTCCTTGATCTGCACGACCGCGAGCGGCGGCAGTGCCGCGATCTCGCGCGCCAGTGCGAGCGCGCGGCTCATCACCTCGGCGTCGGGCACGACTTCGCTCACCAGCCCGATCGCGCTCGCTTCCGCAGCCGGAATCGCCTGTCCGGTCAGCAGCAAGCGGAAGGCCTTGAATTTGCCGACCGCACGCGCAAGGCGTTGCGTACCCCCCGCGCCGGGGATGATGCCGACCTTGACCTCGGGCTGGCCGAACTGCGCGCCTTCGCCGGCGATGATGATGTCGGCGTGCATCGCGAGCTCGCAGCCGCCGCCGAGCGCGTAGCCATTCACCGCCGCGATCACCGGCTTCGGGCAGGCGGCGATGGTGTGCCACATGCGCTGGTTGTTCAGCAGCAGGATGTCGATCGGGGTGCTCTCCGCCATTGCACGGAGATCGGCGCCGGCGGCAAAGACCTTGTCGCCGCCGGTAAGGATGATGACCCGCAGGGTGTCATCGACGCTCAACGCCGCGAAATGCGCCGCGAGCTGCTGGCGCACCGCCTGGCTCAACGCGTTGCGTGCCTCCGGCCGGTTCAATCTCACCACGGCGATCCCCGCTTCCGGGCGCTCGACGATGACCTCGTCCATGTTGTTCTCCTGCTTGTACGCCTGTGCGCACGTTGCTCCGGGCTATGTGCGTTATCTTAGAATATTTTATAGTTAAACTGTTTGTCGATGGGCGACTCGTGTCCAATCCGCCAACCTATCGGTGCCACACGGTGAATTCGTCCGGCGCCGCGCGCTCGCTGACGAGGGTGTTTTCGGCTGCCGACGGGTCCGGGTAGCCGAGCGCAATGCCGCACACCACCTGCTCCTCCGGCGGAAGCGCCAGCACCTCGCCGATGATGCGGTGATAGTCGATCCACGCCGCCTGCGGGCACGTACCCAAGCCACGCGCCTCGGCCGCTAGCATCACGTTCTGCAGGAACATGCCGTAGTCCAGCCAGCTGCCTTGGCCCATGCGCCGGTCTATCGTGAACATCAGCCCGACCGGCGCACCGAAGAAGGTGAAGTTCTTGCGATGCTGCGCCTTCATGCGCGGGCCATCGCCCTTGGCGATCCCGAGGAGGCCGTAGAGATCCCAGCCCACCTTGCGACGACGTCCGAGGTAAGGTTCGAAGAACTCGGGCGGGTAGTAGTCGTACTCGGGCCTGTGGCTGCCATCGGCCGCATCGAAGGCCGCGCAGGTCGCCTCCACGAGGCGCGCCAGCGTCGTGCCCTGCAGCACATGTACCCGCCACGGCTGGGTGTTGGTGCCTGATGGCGCACGCGCGGCAACGGCGAGGAGGTCGCGCACGGTGTCGTCCGCGACGGGTTCTGGCAGAAAGGCGCGGACGGAGCGTCGGGCGCGCATCACGCCATCCACGGCAGAGATGATCTGGTCGCGGTTCAGCATGGTTTCGGTTCGCATGGATTACTTTCTCCTGAGGCAAGGCAAGAGCGTACCTGTCAGCGCACCTTCTCGCCGATCATGCGCTTGTAGAGCGCGATGCCCTCACCGACGATACCGCGGCGGAACACCAGCACGCAGAACACGAACAGCCCGCCCATGATCACCGTGACCAACGCGCCGACCTTGTCGGACAGCTCGGTCTGCAGCGTGACGACAACGGCAGCGCCCACGACCGGGCCGAATACGGTGCCCATGCCGCCGAGCAGGGTCATCAGCACCACCTCGCCCGAGGTGTGCCAGTGCACATCCGACAGCGTGGCGAAGCCGAACAGCAGCGTCTTCAGCGATCCCGCCAGGCCGGCGATCGCGGCCGAAAGCACGAAGGCGAGCAGCTTGTAGCGATCGACGTCGTAGCCGAGCGAGATCGCGCGCGGCTCGTTCTCGCGGATCGCTTTCAGCGTCTGGCCGAAGGGAGAATGGATGGTGCGCTGGATGAGCCAGAACGCGGCGGCGAAGAGCGCGACGAACACGTAATAGAGCGCGAAGTCGTCGGCGAGGTCGATGCCGAACAGGCTGCCGCGCGGCACCCCCTGCAGGCCATCCTCACCGCCGGTGAAGGGTGCCTGCAGATAGATGAAATACATCAACTGCGCAAGCGCGAGCGTGATCATCGCGAAGTAGATGCCCTGGCGGCGGATCGCGAGCGCACCGATCACCCAGCCGAGCGCGCCCGCCGCGAGCGTGCCGAGCACGATGCCGGCGAGCGGCGGCAAGCCCCAGACCTTCAGCGCGTGGCCGGAGAGGTAACCCGCGGTGCCGAGGAAGACCGCGTGGCCGAACGAGAGCAGGCCGGTATAGCCGAGCAGCAGGTTGAAGGCGCAGGCGAAGAGTGCGAAGCACAGCACCTTCATGATCAGCACCGGGTAAATCAGCGCCGGGGCGATGAGCAGCAGGCCGAGCCCGGCGAGATAGGCAGCGTTGGTTCGGGCGTTCATCATTTCTCCTTGCCGAACAGGCCGGCGGGGCGCAGCAGCAGCACGATGACCATGACGACGAAGACCACCGTCGAGCTGGCCTCCGCATAAAAGACCTTGGTGAGCCCCTCTACGAGACCGAGCCCGAGCCCGGTCAGCACCGAGCCGAGGATGGAGCCCATGCCGCCGATCACGACCACCGCGAACACGGTGATGATCATGTTTGAGCTCATCAGCGGGCTGACCTGGGTGGTGGGCGCAGCCAGCACTCCCGCGAGCCCGGCAAGTGCCGCGCCGAACGCGAAGGTGAGCATCACCATGATCGGCACGTTGATGCCGAAGGCCTGGGTCAGCTGCGGGTTCTCGGTGGCTGCGCGCAGATAGGCGCCCAGCCGCGTCTTCTCGATCACATACCAGGTGGCAAGGCACACCGCGAGCGAGATCACGATGACCCAGGCTCGATACTTGGGCAGGAACATGAAGCCCAGATTGATCGCACCGTTGAGCTCCGCGGGAATGGAGTAGGGCTGACCCGCGACGCCGAAGAAGTGGCGGAACACGCCACCGATGATGAGCGCGAGGCCGAAGGTGAGCAACAGGCCGTAGAGTGGGTCGAGCTTGTAGATCCAGCGCAGCAGGAAGCGCTCGATGACGACGCCGAACGCGCCCACCAGCAGCGGCACCAGCAGCAGCGACCACCAGTAGCCGATGCCGAGGTAGGCACCCGCCATCCAGGCGAACATCGCGCCCATCATGTACATCGCGCCGTGGGCGAAGTTGATGATGTGCAGCATGCCGAAGATCACCGCCAGCCCCAGGCTCAGCAGCGCGTAGAAGGATCCGTTCACCAGGCCCAGCATGAGCTGGCCGAGGAGCGCGGGCAGGGGTACCCCGAAGATGTCGATCATGTGGCGGGTCTCCATTCGAATGCAGGTTGCGCCGCACCTGTGCGATGCCGGTGCAGGCATGGGTTGCGCGTGCTCATACGCCGAGCATGGCTTGCAGCGTGTCCATGTTGTCGGCGAGCTCGTGCTGGGCGATCTCCATCGCGATCTGCCCGTGCTCGACGACGAACATGCGATCGGCGAGCGGGGCTGCGAAACGGAAGTTCTGCTCGACCAGCACGATGGTGTAGTCGCGCGCCTTGAGCTGACGGATCACCTCGGCAAGCTTCTGCACGATCACCGGCGCAAGGCCCTCCGAGATCTCGTCGAGCAGCAGCAGGCGCGCGCCGGTGCGCAGGATGCGCGCCATCGCCAGCATCTGCTGCTCGCCGCCGGAGAGGCGCGTACCCTGGCTGTGGCGGCGCTCGGCGAGGTTGGGGAACATCGCGTAGAGCGCCTCGAGGCTCATCCCGCCACTGGTGAGACGCGGCGGCAGCAGCAGGTTCTCCTCGGTGGTGAGGGCCGAGAATATGCCGCGCTCCTCGGGGCAATAGCCCACACCGAGTTGCGCGATGCGGTGCGGCGCCATGTTGATCGCCTCACGCCCGTTGATCATGATCGAGCCGGTGCGCTTGCCGGTGAGCCCCATCAGCGCACGCAGCGTGGTGGTGCGCCCGGCGCCGTTGCGCCCGAGCAGGCTCACGCACTCGCCGCGCCGTACGGTGAAATCCATGCCGTGCAGGATGTGGGATTCGCCGTAGAACGCATGCAGGCGCTCGACGCGCAGGTATTCGGTCTTCGCGCTCATCTCAATGCTCCCCGGTGGCCAGCAAGGCGGCGTCGGTGCCCATGTAGGCCTCGATCACGAGCGGATTCGCAGAGACCGTCGCGTAGTCGCCCTCGGCCAGCACCGCGCCACGCGCAAGCACCGTGATCGCGTCGCAGATGCCCGACACCACCTTCATGTTGTGCTCCACCATCAGGATCGTGCGGTTCGCCGACACCTTGCGGATCAGCGCCATGACGCGGTCCACATCCTCGTGGCCCATGCCCTGGGTGGGCTCGTCCAGCAGCAGCAACTCCGGGTCCAGCGCCAGCGTGGTGGCGAGTTCCAGCGCGCGCTTGCGGCCGTAGGGCAGCTCCACCGCCACCATGCGCGCATGCGCTTCGAGTCCGACCTCGGCCAGCAACGCGAGCGCGCGCGCATCGAGCCGCTCCAGCGTGCGGCTCGAGCGCCAGAAGTGAAAGCTGGTGCCAAGGCTGCGCTGCAGCGCGATGCGCACGTTCTCCAGCACCGTCATGTGCGGGAACACGGCCGAGATCTGGAAGGAGCGCACCATGCCCATGCGGGCGATGCGCTGCGGCGCCTCGCGGGTGATGTCGCGTCCGTTGAAGCGGATCGTGCCACTGGTGGGCGGCAGGAACTTGGTGAGCAGGTTGAAGCAGGTGGTCTTGCCTGCCCCGTTGGGGCCGATCAGGGCGTGGATGTGGCCGCGCCGGATCTTCAGGTCCACCCCATTCACCGCGACGAAGCCCCGGAACGCCTTGACGAGGCCGCTGGTCTCGAGAATGTAGGGGTTCGCTGCGTCCGCAGTCTTGTCTGTCATGGTCTCCTCCTCGATGCGCGCGGCTGCGTTCAGCCGGCGTGGGCGCGGATCATGTTGCGGGCGATGACGAGCTGCTGGATCTGGGTGGTGCCCTCGAACAGGCGGAAGAGACGCACGTCACGATAGAAGCGCTCGATGCCGTACTCCGCAAGGTAGCCGGCACCACCGAAGATCTGCACCGCGCGGTCTGCCACGCGGCCGCACATCTCGGAGGCGAACATCTTCGCGCACGAGGCCTCGGTGCCCACATCCAGCCCCTGGTCGCGCCGGCGCGCGGCGTCGATCACCATGCAGCGCGCCGCATAGAGCTCGGCCTTGCTGTCGGCGAGCATGGCCTGGATGAGCTGGAACTCGGCGATCGGCTTGCCGAACTGCTTGCGCTCGCAGGCGTAGCGCAAAGCATCTTCGAGCATGCGCTCGGCGACCCCGACCGAGATCGCGGCAATCGCGATGCGCCCCTTGTCGAGCACCTTCATCGCCGTCTTGAAGCCCATGCCCTCGCGCCCGCCGATGAGGTTGGCGGCGGGTACGCGGCAGTTCTCGAAGATCACGTCGCAAGTGTGAGAGCCCTTGTGCCCCATCTTCTCGTCGGCCGGACCGAACGCGAGGCCGGGCGTGCCGCGCTCGACGATGAACGCGGAGATGCCGTCCGCGCCCCTGTTGGCCGCATCGGTGCGGGCCATCACGGTGAAGATGCCCGCCTCGGGCGCATTGGTGATGTAGCGCTTGGTGCCGTTGAGCACATAGTCATCGCCATCACGCACCGCGCTGGTACGCAGGCTGGCGGCATCCGAGCCGCTGTCGGGCTCGGTGAGCGCGAAGGAACCGATGAGCTCGCCGGTCACCAGCCGCGGCAGATAGCGCGTCTGCTGCTCCGGCGTGCCGTCGATGACGATACCCTGGCCGCCGATGCCGTTGTTGGTGGCAAACAGTGAGCGAAAGCAGGGCGAGGTGTGGCCGATCTCGAAGGTCGCGAGCACCTCCTCCTCCATCGTCAGCCCCATGCCGCCAAAGGCCTCCGGGATCGACAGGCCGAAGAGCCCGAGCGCCTTCATCTCCTCGACCAGCGCCGGCGGGATGCGGTCGGTCTCGGCGACCTCGGTCTCCAGCGGCATGAGCCGCTCGCGCACGAAGCGCGCGAGCGTGTCGAGCAGAATGTTGAGTGTTTCCTGATCCCTGATCATCGTGTCGTCCCCTCTTTGCTTGGATGGCCGGCCCGCCATGCGGTGGCGGGCCCCGTCCGGCTTGCCTCGTCCGGCCGCATTGGTGCGCCTTACTTCATGTGCTTGCGGAACTCGGGCTTCCGCTTCTCGCGGAAGGCGTTGCCGCCCTCGGCGGATTCGGGGCTCTCGTAGTAGAGCTTGAGCGCGTGCATCGCGAGGCCGCCCATGCCGCGGATCATCTCGGTATCGACGTTGAAGGACTTCTTCGCGAGCGCCAACGCGGTGGGGCTCTTCTCGAGGATCTCGTCGCACCACTTCTGCACCTCGGCGTCGAGCTGGTCCTGCGGCACGACCGCGTTCACCAGGCCCATCTGCAGCGCCTCCTGGGCGGTGTAGCGGCGGCACAGGTACCAGATCTCGCGCGCCTTCTTTTCGCCCACCACGCGCGCCAGCAGCGCGGTGCCGAAACCGGGGTCGACCGAACCGACGCGCGGCCCGGCCTGACCGAGCTGGGCGTTGTCGGACGCAATCGCGAGATCGCAGATCGTGACGAGCACGTTGCCGCCGCCGATCGCATAGCCGTTCACCCGCGCGATCACCGGTTTGGAGATGTCGCGGATCTGGCTCTGCACTTCCTCGATCGGCAGACCGATGGTGCCGCGGCCGCCATAGCCCCCATCCTGCGTGCCCTGGTCGCCCCCGGTGCAGAAGGCCTTCTCGCCGGCGCCGGTGAGCACGACCACGCCGACGCTACGATCGAAGTCGGCGTCCTTGAGTGCGTGGATCATCTCCTCGCAGGTCTGGGCGCGGAAGGCGTTGTAGGCCTTGGGACGGTTGATGGTGATCGTGGCGACGCCATCGACCTTGGTGTAGAGGATGTCCTGGTATTCCATGTCGGTTATTCCTTGTGCGCGGATTCTGGAAAGTCGGAAACGGCGGGGCTGCGGGTCAACCGACCATCGTCAGGCCGCCGGAGACGCTGATGACCTGGCCGGTGATGAAGGCCGCCTCGTCGCTCGCGAGAAAGGCGACGATGCCGGCGAGGTCGTCCGGCTGGCCGAGGCGGCCGAACGGAATCGCCTTGGTGAGCGCGCCCTTGAGCTTCTCACCCTGCTCGCCCTCGCCCGCAAAATCTCGGAACAGCGCGGTGTCGGTCGGCCCGGGGCAGACCACGTTGACGTTGATCTGCTTTCTCGCCATTTCGCGCGCCATGGTCTTCGAGAACGCCACCAGCCCACCCTTGCAGAAGGCATACACCGACTCGCCCGACGAGCCGACGCGCGCCGCGTCCGATGCGACGTTGATGACCCGCCCCGCGCCACGCGCCGCCATGCGCGACAACACCGCGTGGTGCATGTAGAGCGCGCCGTAGAGGTTCACCGCGACGATCCTGTCCCACAGCGGCTTGTCGGTCTTGAGGAAGGGGCCGGCCTGGTCCCAGCCAGCGTTGTTCACCAGCACATCGACCGGCCCGACCTCCGCCTCGACCGCGGCCACCGCGGCGTTCACCGAGTCCTGGCTGGTGAGATCGACCGCGAACGCCTGGGCGCGACCGCCTGCATCACGGATGCCGGCCGCGACCGTACCGGCCGCGTCCTTGTTGATGTCAAACACCGCCACCTGCGCCCCCGCCTCGCCGAAGCGACGGCACAGCGCCGAACCGATACCGCCGCCGCCACCCGTGACGATCACCACCTTGTCCTTGATTCCCTTCATTTTTCGTGCTCCTTTGATGTGCTTGCCGTTACGTTGTTTGTTGCATCCCGCTTGCGCTTTGCGCTTCAATACCGTCCGACCCCCGTCCGACCCATTCAAGGCGCGTTGCGATGAAAGACCTCTCCACCGAAAAGAGCCTGGCTGCGATCGAGATCAACAACCGCCTCTTCTTCCGCTTCTTCCAGGCCGCCAACACCCTGCACACCAAGGGCACGCAGGCGCTGGACGAGTTCGGCGTCACCACTCAGCAGTGGTCCGTGCTCGGCGCACTCTCGCGCCCCAAGGCCACTGGCGGGATGAGCGTTGGCGAGTTGTCGCGCTACCTGCTGGTGAGCCGCCAGAACCTCTCCGGCCTGCTGTCCCGCCTCGAGCGCGACGGCTACGTCGAACGCGCCACCGGCGAGGAGGACCGCCGCTCCCGCAAGGTCAAGCTCACCCCACAGGGTGAGGCGCTGTGGAGCGCGCTCGCCGAACCCATCCACAACTTCTACGACGAGGCGCTGAAGGGGCTGTCCTTCGATGACCGCCTCGCCTTCATCCACTACATCAGCCTGTTGCAGAAGAACATGTCGCGCCTCTGAGGCGCCGGCGTCAGATGCGGAAGTCGGCGATCTTCTGCCTACCGATGATCATTTTCATGATGTTCGCAGTGCCGTCGCCGATCTGCAGCCCCATGACATCGCGATAGCGCTGACCGAAGTCGTAGTCGCCGCCGTAGCCGCCATGGCCGTGGGTGAGCAGGCACTGATGAATGATGTCGCAGGCGAGCTTGGGGCCCCACCACTTGCACATCGCCGCCTCGGCGGTGTGCGGCAGGTCGTTGTCCTTGAGCCAGAGGGTGTGCAGGCACATCATCCGGCAGGCCTCGTACATGGTCTCGGCCTCGGCGAGCGGGAAGCTCACCCCCTGGAAATCGCCGATCGGCTTGCCGAAGGCCTCGCGCTCCTGCACGTAGCGCCAGGTCTCGTCGAGTGAAGCACGCGCAACACCCATGCACTGCAGGCCGATCAGCGCGCGGCTGTAGTCGAAGCCCTGCATCACCTGGATGAAACCCTGCCCTTCGTCGCCGAGCATCAAGCCGGCCGGCACGCGCACCCCGTCGAAGAAGATCGAACCGCGCCCGACCGGGCGTGTGCCGATGTCGTCGAAGGTGGTGCGGGTGATGCCGGGCAGATCCATGGGCACGAGGAAGGCGCTGATGCCGCGCGCGCCGTCGGCCTCGCTGCCGGTGCGGGCAAACACCACCGCCACGTCGGCCTGAGTGGCCATCGAGATCGAGGTCTTCTCGCCCGACAGCACGAACGCGCTGCCGTCACGCACCGCCTTGAGCTTGAGGCGCGCCGCGTCCGACCCGGCGCTCGGCTCGGTGAGCGCGATCGCGATCGCCTTGCGGCCGGCTAGCACCTCGGCCAGCCACTCCGCCGCCACCGGTGAGCGGCCATGCGTGGCGACGATCTGACCGCACAGCGACACCAGCAGATTCACGTAGGAGACGTTGAAGTCGCCATATGCGATCTGCTCCAGCAGCAGCCCGCTGGTGAGACAGTCAAGACCGAGCCCACCCTTTTCCTCGGACAGCTCGGCACCGAGCAATCCCATGCCGCCCATCTCCAGGATCACCTCGCGCTCGATGCGCTCGGCCTTCTCCCTGGCCTTGTAGCCCGGCGCGAGTCGATTGCGCGCGTACTTGCCTGCCATTTCGACCAGCGCCTGCTGGTCGGCGTCCAGACTGAAATCCATGTTCCGCTCCTCCTTCACGAGTGGAACGGATTCTAGGGATCGGGCGAAATATCTGTCAATATCTTTACGTAAAAAGATAGGCTGAAGCCTTGTCTATCGCACAGCACAATATCCTTAACTGACTGTTTTTTAATATTCAAAGCACTCCGCGCCTTGTGCATCGCAGCACAAAAATCAATGGAAAACCACTTTGTTACGTCAATCTGTTGACTTATTTGCGGGCAACGCTAGGATTGACTCCCGCATCAGAACCCACCACAGAACGGACAGGAGCGAGACATGCAGACCACCACCACCCTTCCCGGCAAGTTCACGCGCAGCGTCATCATGGCCGCGCTCTCCGCAGCGTTCGCAAGCGGCGCCGCCCAGGCTGCGGTCAGCGACGACGTCGTCAAGATCGGCGTCCTCACCGACATGGCGGGCACCTACGCGGACTTCACCGGCCAGGGCGCGGTCATCGCGGCGCAGATGGCGATCAAGGACTTCTCCAAGGACGGCACCGTGCTCGGCAAGAAGATCGAGCTCGTCAGCGCCGACCACCAGAACAAGGCCGATATCGGCGCGGAGCGTGCGCGCAGCTGGATCGACCGCGACAAGGTGGACGTCATCACCGAGCTCGTCACCACCAACGTCGCGCTGGCGGTGATGGACGTGGTTGCGCAAAAGAACAAGGTGGCGCTGATCTCCGGTGCGGCCTCGCTGCCGATCACCAACGAACGCTGCAACGCCAACACGGTGCACTGGGTGTATGACTCCTACGGACTGGCGGCAGGCACCGCCAAGGCCGTGGTCGGTGCGGGCAAGAAGAACTGGTACTTCATCGCCGCCGACTACGCGGCCGGCGCCGCGATGATGGATGGTGCGGCACAGGTGGTGACGGCCAGCGGTGGCAAGGTGGTGGGCTCCACCAAGCACCCGTTCCCGAACGCGGACTTCTCGTCCTTCCTGCTCTCGGCTCAGGCCTCGGGTGCTGACGTGATCGCGCTCGCGAACGGCGGCCAGGACACGATCACCGCAATCAAGCAGGCGGCCGAGTTCGGCATCACCGCCGCAGGGCAGACGATCGTGCCGATCGTGCTGTTCATCAACGATGTGCACGCGCTGGGCCTGCAGACCGCGCAAGGGCTGACACTCACAGAAGGTTTCTACTGGAACCGCGACGAGCAGACGCGCAGCTGGGCGCGCCGCTTCCACGCGGAAGCGAAGAAGATGCCGAGCATGGCACACGCCGGGGTGTACTCGTCGGTGATGAACTACCTGAGGGCGGTCGAAAAGACCGGCAGCGACGACGCCGAGGCGGTCATGAAGTACCTCAAGTCCACACCGATCGATGACGGCCTCTTCAAGGGCGAGATCCGTGCAGACGGCAAGTTCGCGCACGACATGCTGCTGCTGGAGGTGAAGAAGCCCGCGGAATCCACCGAGCCCTGGGATTACTACCACGTCCGCGCCGTGATTCCGGCCGCCGATGCTGCACTGCCGCTCGAGAAGTCCAAGTGCAGCCTGGTGCAGCGCTGATCATCGGACCTCGAACGAGGAGAACAGCATGAACTTCGACCCGGTACTGCTCGCCCCACGCATGGCCTCCATGAAAGCCGCGGGGCTGTGGCGCGACGAAACCATCAACGACTTCATCGCGCAGGCGCTCGCGCGCTGCCCGGACAAGCCTGCGGTGGTCGCCTATGCCAGCGGCGGAGCCGCCCCGCAGCGCCTGAGCTATCGCGAGCTCGACCAGCGCGCCGGACTCATCGCGCGCAACCTCGCCGCCTGCGGCGTCGGCCATGGCGACGTAGTGACCTACCAACTGCCGAACTGCTGGGAGTTCATCGCGATCTCCCTCGCCTGCGCGAAGATCGGCGCGGTCGCGAACCCGGTGATGCCGATCTTCCGGCAGCATGAGCTCGACTTCATGCTGAACTTCGGCGAGTCCAAGGTCTTCATCGTGCCGAAGTGCTTCCGAGGCTTCGATTACGAGGCGATGGCGCGGGAAATGCTGCCGGGCTTGCCGCACCTCGCGCGCCTCGTCGTGCTCGGCGGAGAGGGGCAGGACAGCTTCGATGCGGCGCTGATGCGCGAGGACGTACCAACGCTCGCAGGGCCTGGTATCGGCCCCGACGACGTGCTGCTGCTGATGTACACCTCGGGCACCACCGGCGAGCCGAAGGCGGTGATGCACACTTCGAACACGCTGTTCTCCAACTTGCATGCCTACATCGAGGTCATGCAACTCGGCGACGCCGATATCGTGCTCGGCGCCTCGCCGATGGCGCACCTCACCGGCTACGGCTACCTCGCGATGATCCCGCTCATCCTCAACGCCACCACGGTGCTGCAGGACATCTGGGACCCGAAGCGGGCGCTGGAGATCGTGCGCGCGGAAAACGTCACCTTCAGCATGGCGTCGGCCGCCTTCGTCGCCGACCTGTGCCTTGCGGTAGAGAACGGCGCCGAGAGCGCACCGAGCTTCACCAGGTTCAACTGCGCAGGCGCGCCGATTCCGCCGGTGGTGATCGAGCGCGCCTGGAAGCTGATGGGGCTGCGCGTGAGCTCCGCCTGGGGCATGACCGAGTGCGGCGCGGTCACCGTCACCGAGCCGGCGCGCGCGCTCGAGAAGTCCGGCGTCTCGGACGGTAGGCCGCTGCCCGGCATCGAGGTCAAGGTCGTCGACGCGAACGGCCTGCCTCTGCCCGCGGGCGAGACCGGCTCGCTGCGCATCCGTGGCGCATCGCTGTTCGGCGGCTACCTGAAGCGCCCACACCTCAACGCCACCGATGCCGACGGCTGGTTCGACACCGGCGATCTGGCCTTCCTCGACGCCGAGGGCTATCTGCGCATCAACGGACGCAGCAAGGACCTGGTGATCCGCGGCGGCGAGAACATTCCCGTAATCGAGATCGAGAACCTGCTGTACAAGCACCCCGCGGTGATGACCTGTGCGGTGGTCGGCTTCCCGGACAAACGTCTCGGCGAACGCGTGTGCGCCTTCGTATCGCTGAAACCGGGCATGTCGCTGAGCTTCGCCGACCTGACCGCCTACTTCGAGACGCAGAAGGTGGCGCGCCAGTACTTTCCGGAGCGGCTCGAGATCGTCGACAGCCTGCCGGCCACGCCCAGCGGCAAGCTGCAGAAGTTCAAGCTGCGCGAGATCGCCCGCCAGTTCGGCGAAGAAGCCTGATCGGAGGAGATGCACATGGATGAGGATGTGATCCTGATCGAGCGACTGGATCGGGTGGCCCTGGTCTGCCTGAACCGCCCGGCTGTGTTCAACGCGCTCAATGACGAACTGATGAACGCGCTCGAGCAGGCACTGGATGCTCTCGAGGCCGACGAAGGCATAGGCTGCGTGGTGATCACTGGCTCCGAGAAGGCCTTCGCCGCCGGAGCCGACATCGCGGCGATGAAGGCCTGGGACTATATGGATGTGTACAAGTCCAACTTCATCACCCGCAACTGGGAGAGGCTGAAAACCTTCCGCAAGCCGGTGATCGCCGCCGTGCGCGGCGTGGCGCTGGGTGGCGGCTGCGAGTTGGCGATGATGTGCGATATCGTCTTTGCCGCAGACACCGCGCGCTTCGGCCTGCCCGAGGTGAAGCTCGCGACCGTGCCGGGTGCCGGTGGCACCCAGCGCACGCCACGCGCGATCGGCAAGGCCAAGGCGATGGACCTGTGCCTCACCGGGCGTTTCATGGATGCCGCGGAGGCCGAGCGCTGTGGCCTGGTATCACGCATCTTCCCTGCCGACAGGGTGCTCGACCAGGCCCTGGCCACGGCCAGGGAGGTCGCCGGATACTCGCTGCCGGTGCTGCTGATGATGAAGGAATCGATCAACCGCGCCTTCGAAAGTCCGCTCTCGGAAGGGCTCCTGTTCGAGCGACGCACGCTGCATGCGACGTTCGCGCTCGCGGATCAGAAGGAAGGCATGACCGCCTTCATGGAGAAACGAGCGCCAGCGTTTGTCCATCGCTGACGAATATCCGGTCTCCCCTACGTCCTCACGGTTCAACAAGGCAGGTGCTAGACTTGTGGCACCTACGCGCATCGGCGCATCCTGAGGAGACCGACATGTTCAGACTCGCCGGCCTGCTGCTCGCCGCCCTGCTGGGCGCTTCACCTTCCGTCGGCGCCGAGAGCGTGCGCCTTGCGGTCGAGGACGACTGGGCGCCGTTCGCTTCGAGCAAGCCCGATCGGTCGGGTGCGGAGGGCTTCGCGGTCGATGTCGTCGTCGAGGCGTTCAGGACGCAGGGCGTGGTCGTGGATCTGGTCGTCGTTCCCTTCTCCCGCTGCCTCCACTACGCCGAGGCCGGGACCACGGTCGGCTGCTTCAACGCGACCCGTCACGAGGGCAATGAGCACATCTACCATTGGCACCCGACCCCGCTCCTCATGGACGGCCTGTCGATATTCGCAAATACGGCGGCTCCGGAGTCCAATCTCACCGAGAAGGACCTCGAGGGCAGGACGGTCGGCTACACGCTCGGCTATACCTACCCGGTCTCGTTCATGGAAAATCCTGCGATCAGGCGCTTTGGCGTGCAGTCCGATGACCAGCTCATCCAGATGGTCGCGGCAGGGCGGGTCGACTTCGTGCTGTTGAACGATGTGGCCGGCTTCTACAAGATGTCTCGCATGCCCGACATCAAGGGCAAGGTGAAAAAGGCGGGGGTCATCTCGAAGGACGGGTTCTGGATCGCGTTCTCGCGCAACCACCCGGACGGCGAGCGCATGGCACGGATCTTCGAGACCGGGCTTCAGGAACTCAAGAGCAGCGGCCGCTACACCGAAATGGAGAACACCTTGCATCGCAGCCTGGGCATGTAGGCGCGCCTTTGGCGAGTTCGCTCAGTTCGGCGTGAGCATGGGCTGGTCGTCGTCGAGACGTCGCGGAATGCGGAGGGAGAAGTGCACACCCTGCGCGGGGGCTGACTCGAACTGCAACTGCCCGCCGAGCTTGCGACTGACAAGGTTGTAGACGATGTTGAGCCCCAAACCAGAGCCGCCCTGGCCACGTTTCGAGGTGTAGAACGGCTCGAAGATGCGTTGATGCAGTGCCGCCGGCACGCCGACGCCGTTGTCGCGATAATCGAGCGTGATCGAGTCGCCGACCTCCCGAACCTGAACGACGATCTCCGGTTTGTCGATGCCGTCGAACGCGTGGCGCACGCTATTGATGATCAGGTTGGACACCACCTGTGTCAGCACCCCCGGAAGACTGTACATTTGTACGCCCTCCGGGCACTCGAGCAGCGGCGCCACCGGCACGCGTCGCGTTTCGGGGTGCAGGCTCGCGATCAAGGCCAACAGGGTGCCGCGCACCTCGAACTCGCAGCGCGCCTCGGAAATCTGATCGACCGCGGTCTTCTTGAAATCGCTGATCAGCCGCGCGGCACGATTCAGGTTGTTGATCAGCATCGTGTTGCCTTCAATCCCGTGCACCACCAGCCGCTCGAAATCGGCACTGGTCAGCGAGTCGGTATCGAACTTGTGCTTGAGCTCGTCAAGGGCCTCGGTCAGAACCGACGATGCCGTGAGCGCGATGCCGAGCGGAGTGTTCACCTCGTGGGCAATCCCCGCGACAAGCCCGCCCAGCGCAGCCAGCTTTTCTGACTGGATCAGCTGATCCTTCGCGGACTCGAGCTCCTTCAGGCTCGCAGTCAATGCGTGGGTGCGCTCGGCAACCTTCTCCTCGAGTTCGTCCGAATAGCGCTTGAGCCGCGACTCCGCATTGCGCAACTGCGCCAGCATGCCGTCCATCGACTCGAGATGCTGGTTCGTGAGCCGCACCAGCAGTCCGATCTCGCTACTGGCGTGTCCGGCAGGTTCGTCGAGGCGCGCCTTCTCCGGCGCATCACGCATGTACTCTATCGAACGTATCACGCGCGCAAGCGGCCAGGTCACGAGGATGTGAAAGATCAACAGGGACAGGCCCGTGAGCACCAGCGCATAGACGAGACTGGCCGACATGTTGACGAGCAAGCGTTCCAGAAACTCCTCACCGTAGGTATATGTATCGAGCTCGATCTCCAGCGTCCCGATCTGTTCGATGCCGATCTCCAGTGGTGGCTTCAGCGGCCAACTGTAGTCCCGCGTTCGACCAAACAGCCTGTCATTGAGCGCCCGTGTTTCGGCCCGCAGCAGCGGCCGGTGTCGCTCCGCGAACACCCGGCCATCCTCGTGCAGCAGCAACCGGGCGCCGCTCACCGCCGGCTGGCTCAGAATGCCCTCCAGCAACTCCACCGCCCGCGCGTCATCCAGACTGAATACGGCTGCAGCTGCGGGAGCACGCACGATGCTGACGAGTGCGCCCATATCAGCGTCGGGTTGCCGCCTGACCCTGCTGAAGTCGGTGAGTGTCTGCACGAGGCTGACCAGCAGACCGAGCAACAGCGCGCCCAGCAGCGTGCTGCGCAGCAGGCGCGACGACAGAGTCTGTAGTGCACGCGCGGTCATGCCCCCCCCTCGACGACTATTGCTGATTGTGCCCGTGATTCTGCGCCCAACGCGGCACACATGACCGGACCATTCACGACCCCGCCGCCCCTTTCCACAGTCAGACCCCATGAAGACGCCAGACACACCCGCATGCAGTTCGGTGGGCGCCTCGGGTAGGATAGCGCGTCTCCTGCTCGCCCAGCCCAACTTCACGGCGCAGCCACTGCCCAGCATCGCACATGCCAGAAATCCTTTCGACGACGCCTTCATCATATGTCGGCCGATTCGCCCCCTCGCCCACCGGTGCGCTCCACTTCGGCTCGCTGATCGCCGCGCTGGCCAGCTATGCAGACGCAAGACATCACTCCGGGCAGTGGCTGCTGCGCATCGAGGACATCGACGTACCGCGCAACGTCCCCGGTGCCGCGGAGGGAATCGTCACCACCCTGGAGCGGCTCGGGTTCGAATGGGACGGCGAGATCGTACGGCAGAGCTGCCGGGTCGCACGTTACGCCGAGGCACTGGGCCGACTCAGGCAGCAGGGCGAGGCCTACGCATGTTGCTGCTCGCGGCGCGAACTCGCCGAGGCGCCGCTCGCCCGCGATGGCTCGCGCATCTACCCGGGCACCTGCCGCAGCGGCCTCCCATCTGGGCGGGACGCCCGTGCCTGGCGTGTGCGCGTCAGCGGCTGCATAGCCTTCGACGACAGGGTGCAAGGTCCGCAGGCCGACGACCTGGAGTCCGCCTTCGGAGACTTCGTCGTACTGCGTGCCGATGGCCAGTACGCCTATCAGCTCGCGGTGGTTGTCGACGATGCCGACGCAGGCGTGACCCATGTCGTGCGCGGCGCAGACCTGCTCGACTCGACCGGACGTCAGATCTACCTTCAACAACGGCTGGGCCTCGCGACTCCGACGTACCTGCATGTACCGGTAGTCGTGAATGAGGCCGGAGAAAAACTCTCCAAGCAGACCTTGGCCACCGCCATCGATGGCCAGCCTCCGGCATGCCTGCTGCTGGCGGCATTGCGCTTTCTCGGTCAGAATCCTCCCGATTCGTTGACCGATGCGCAGCCGGCCGAAATCCTCGACTGGGCGGTCGCGCACTGGTCGGTCCATGCCATTCCGCCGCTGCGCCAGATCCCTGGCGGCCAGGACGCAGCGCCGACATACCCGAGGATGCAGCCATGATCGACGACATTGCCGGCCTGCGCACGCTGCTCGCCAAGACGCGAACCATTGCTGTGGTCGGGCTCTCAGCGAACTGGAACCGCCCCAGCTACTTCGCCGCGAAGTACATGCTCGATCGCGGCTACACCATCATCCCGGTGAACCCCATGTACGAGGAGGTGCTCGGCCAGCGCTGCTACCCCAACCTCGCTGCCGTTCCCCATGCAGTGGACATGGTGGACGTCTTCCGCAAGCCCGACGAGGTGCTCCCCATCGTTGATGAAGCGATCGCGATCGGCGCCAAGAGTCTGTGGCTGCAGCTTGGGGTGATCAACCTCGAGGCCGTCGCTCGTGCAGAGTCGGCAGGCCTCGCGGTGGTGATGGACCGCTGTGTCAAGATCGAATACGCACGCCTCTTTGGCGGCCTGGGCTGGTTCGGCGTCAATACCGGCGTGGTTTCCGCCAAGCGCCCGCAGTTGCCGCCCCGACCATCACCAATGGCCTGACCCGGACCTCAGTGCTGGCCACCGAAGCCGGCGATCCCGATCGCCGCACGTACCAGTTGATAGGCGAGCCAGTGCACTCCGCGGCGCAGAAAGGACAAGCTGCGCAAGGCCTCGGGACGGAGTTCCGTTCCGCCTGCTGCGATGGCCCTTGAGAGGCTGGAGCGGAGCTCCTGCGCAAATGCCTCGTCATCGACCACCACGTTCGCCTCACGCGCAAGCAACAGGCTGAAGGGATCGATGTTGCTCGACCCCACCGTGGCCCAACGGCCGTCGATCACCGCCACCTTGGCGTGAAGCTCACTCTGGTCGTACTCCCACAGTTGCACGCCGTGCGCCAGGAAATGTGGATACAGGGCGCGGCTGGCGTACGCAAGCAGCGGGTGATCCGACAAGCCCTGCAACAGCAGGAGCACCCGCACGCCGCGCCGTGCGGCGTCGGTAAGCGCTTGGCGGAAGCGATGACCGGGCAGGAAGTAAGCGCAGGCGATGACGACCTCCTCGCGCGCGGCCGAGATCGCATTCAGATAGGCATCCTCGATCTCGCGGCGATGGCGAAGGTTGTCGCGGATGAGAAATGCCGCGCGGACGCCCCCAGTGTGCACGTGAGCAGCTCGTTGCGGTGGAGGCAGGCGCATCCGCCTGCGACGCAGGTTGGCCCACGCGACCAGTAGCCAGACGCGCCGCATCGACACCGCCACCTCCGCAACCAGCGGCCCCTCCAGGCGCACCGCGTAATCGTGACGTGGATGGGCGGCCTGCCCCGCGTCGTAGTCATCCACAATGTTGATACCGCCGACGAAGGCGACGCGGTCGTCGACCAGCACCAGCTTGCGGTGCAGGCGGCGCAGCCGGTGACGGCGCAGCGAAAGCAGGCGGATCTCGCGCCGGTAGACGAGCACCTGAACCCCTTCCGCGACCAGCGTCGGCATGATCTCGCGTACGAATGCGCGCCCACCGAAGCCATCCACCAGGACATGCACACGCACGCCGCGCCGCGCCGC
This sequence comes from Rhodocyclaceae bacterium, assembly GCA_041916775.1. Taxonomy (GTDB): domain Bacteria; phylum Pseudomonadota; class Gammaproteobacteria; order Burkholderiales; family Rhodocyclaceae; genus UBA2357. The sequence goes on from JAYRYZ010000013.1 coordinate 118,520, forward strand.
CGCACACAAGGCCAGCACCACCAGAGAGCCGGTGCGGTCATTGGCGAAGATGTAACTTTCGAGGAACAGCTCGCGCTCGGCCAGCGCAATAGCCTGGGTCAGGGCGGGAAAATACTGCGCCCCGGTCTCCAGAAGCTCGACACGGTTACCCGCGACGAAGCGGGTCATGCACGCAGCGCCAGCTCTGCGGTGAGCGCGGCATGATCGGAGATGCCCGACCAGGGCGGCCCGCTGTGAACAGTGGCCTGCAGCGTGGCGAGACCACGCACATAGATCCGGTCAAGACTCAGTAGCGGACGATGGGAGGGGAAGCTGCGCGCCGGACGGCCGCGCTGCGCGTGGAAGACTTCGCTCAGGCCAAGGCGCCGCGCCAGGATGGTGTCCGCGCGGTTCTGCCAGTCGTTGAAATCACCCGCAATGATCAGCGGCGCACTGACCGGCACGTGCCCCTCGATACGCTCGGCAAGCTGGGCCATCTGGCGCTTGCGGCTACCCGCCATCAGGCCGAGGTGCACGCAGAAGCAATGCACCGACTCCTTGGCGCCAGGCACATCGATCTCGCAATGCAGAAGGCCGCGCCGCTCGAAGCGGTGATCCGAGACATCCTGGTTTTGCGCCGAGAGGATCGGGAAGCGGCTGAGAATGGCGTTACCGTGATGCCCGTGGTCATACACCGCGTTCCGCCCGTATGCGCTCTGCACCCAGTAAGACTCGGCAAGGAACTCATGCTGCGGCGGCGCGGGCCAATCAGGGTGGCGCCGCTCATGCCCTGCGTGCAGGCCCTGAACCTCCTGCAGAAAGACCACATCCACCTCGAGGCTGCGCAGGCGCTCGCGCAGCTCGTGAATCACCATGCGCCGGTTGAACTGCGAGAAACCCTTGTGGATGTTGTAGGTGCAGACACGCAAGGCGCCCACCTCCCCGGCCCCTCGCATGTCATCGCCCCGTCAGGAAATTGCCAGCATGCGCTCGAGCGCGACCTTCGCGAGCCGGGCCTCGTGCTCCGGCACCTGTATGCGGTTGACGATGTTGCCTTCCGCAAGGTTCTCGAGCGTCCAGGCAAGATGTTGCGGGTCGATGCGCTGCATTGTCGAACACATGCACACCGTGGGCGCCATGAACTGAACGATCTTGCCCTCCGGCTTCATCTCCTCGGCGAGGCGGTTGACCAGATTCAGTTCGGTACCCACCAACCAGCGCGTGCCGCCTGGGGCGGCCTTGATGACGTTGATGATGTGTTCGGTGGAGCCCACGTGGTCGGAGTTCATGCAAACCTCGAGGCTGCTCTCCGGGTGCGAGATCACGAAGCCCTCGGGGTGCTGCATGCGCCAGCGCCGGATATGACTTTCCTGGAACATCTGGTGCACCGAACAGTGCCCCTTCCAAAGCAGCACGCGCGCGTTGCGGATCTGTTCCGGCGTGAGCCCGCCGTATTCGAGATCGGGATCCCACACCACCATCTGTTCGAGCGGGATGCCCTTCTTGAAACCCGTCCATCGCCCCAGATGCTGGTCGGGAAAGAACAACACCTTCTCGCGCTGAGCGAAGGCCCAGTCGAGGATTGTCGGCGCATTGGTCGAGGTGCAAACGATGCCGCCGTGTTCGCCGCAGAATGCCTTGAGGTCGGCGGCAGAGTTGATGTACGTGACCGGAGTGATGAGCTCGTCCGGCCGCCCCAAGATCTCGGTCAGCTCACGCCAGCAACGCGTCACCTTAGCAAGATTGGCCATGTCGGCCATCGAACAGCCTGCGGCGAGATCGGGCAGGATCGCGATCTGCGAAGGTGGCGACATGATGTCCGCGACTTCGGCCATGAAGTGCACGCCACAGAACACGATGAACTCCGCCTCCGTCTGCGACGCCAGCCGCGACAACTTCAGCGAGTCGCCGGTCAGGTCGGCATATTGATACACGTCGGCACGCTGGTAATGATGGCACAGCAGCACGGCACGCTGTCCCAGGCGCGCGCGTGCCGCACGAATGCGCGCATGCGCGTCCGCATCCTGGAGCACGTTGAACCTGTCGAAACTGATGATTGCACTCTGCATCACGTGTTCTCTGTCTCTCTGTATTGTCACTGAGCTGTCGCCGCAGCGCGGGGGCACTGGCTGGCGCGGCCGATTCAGCCCTGCATCCAGGGCAAGCCTGCGTGACGCCAACCGCCGACCCGGTTGCGTTGCCCATTGGCGTCCTTGTCGCCCTCGAATCCCTCGAGCACGTTGTAAGCCTCGAGATAGCCTGCCTCCAGCGCCGCCCGCGCGGCATGGTCGGAACGCGCCCCCGACCGGCAGATGAACATCACCAGGGATTCGGGATCGACCTCTCGCCGCAACTGCGCCGCAAATGCAGGATTGGGCTTGTTGCCGGGGTAGCTCATCCATTCGATCTCGACTGCGCCGGGGATGCGCCCCACCCAATCCCACTCCGCGCGTGTGCGCACATCCACGAGCCGGGCCCCTGGTGCGGCACGCCATACTTCGTTGGCCTCGGTGGGCGTGAGTGCACCGGCGTAGGGCAGGTTCATCTTGCTCGCACGCGTCCTGGCGAGCGCCAGCAGGTCGGTCAATTTACCCATCGCAAGCATCCGGTAGAGTCAGGTGCAAGAGTATACAACCATCGAAGGACTATCGCCCCGGGGGCTGCCCCAACGTGCGCATCGACATACGCCTGCACTTGGAGAGTCATGCGACGCGAAAGATCCTTAGCGCGCACTGAAAAGTCGCATCCATGGCACATCGGACGGCACACTTCGTGCGGCGCGATCGTGAGGCTGGCGACATGCGCACCAAAAACGCCCATTCACACGAACAGCCGCACCAATGTTGTGCATGCTGCATGCGCAAGGAAGATGCCGTCGCGCGACCAGGAGCAACGACCAACCCGACGCCGCAAGGAGCACGCAACGCTCACGACGACAAGAAAGTCTTGTCGCGACACGGCGATGCGCACGCGCTTGTGGCAGAATCACGACCGGCTTTTCCGACGCTTGGCATGAAAGCTGCTAATTCGGCGACAACGGACGTTTTACCGTTACAGGCTCTCGCCTCTTCTCACCAGGAGTGAATATGAACGCTCAAGAAGTCATGAAGATGATCAAGGAAAACGAAGTCCGCTTCGTCGACCTTCGCTTTACCGATACCCGCGGCAAGGAGCAACACGTCGGCCTGCCGGTTTCCGCTTTCGAGGAAGACCACTTCGAGCACGGCCACCCCTTCGACGGCTCGTCGATCGCCGGCTGGAAGGGCATCCAGGCGTCCGACATGATCCTGATGCCGGAAGCGTCCTCCGCCTATATCGACCCCTTCTTCGACGAAACCACGCTGGTGCTGACCTGCGACGTCATCGAGCCGTCCGATGGCAAGGGCTATGACCGCGACCCGCGCTCGATCGCCAAGCGCGCCGAAGCCTATCTGAAGAGCACCGGTATCGGCGATACCGCTTACTTTGGCCCGGAACCCGAATTCTTCATCTTCGACGCAGTGGAATGGTCGGTCGACATGTCCGGCGTCTATAGCAAGATCATCTCCGAAGAGGCTGCCTGGTCCACCGCCGACAAGTTCGAAGGCGGCAACACCGGTCACCGTCCGCGCGTGAAGGGCGGCTACTTCCCGGTTCCGCCGGTCGACAGCCTCAACGACATCCGCGCCGCAATGGTGCTGGCGCTTGAAGCCGCCGGCGTGCCGGTCGAGGTTCACCACCACGAAGTGGCCAACGCCGGCCAGTGCGAGATCGGCACCAAGTTCAGCACCCTCACCAAGCGCGCCGACTGGACGCAGGTGCTGAAGTACATCGTGCACAACGTCGCACACCAGTACGGCAAGACTGCCACCTTCATGCCCAAGCCCATCGTCGGCGACAACGGCTCGGGCATGCATGTGCACCAATCGATCTGGAAGGACGGCCAGAACCTGTTCGCGGGCAATGGCTATGCCGGCCTGTCGGAACTCGCGCTGTACTACATCGGCGGCATCATCAAGCATGCGCGCGCCCTGAACGCGATCACCAACCCGGGCACCAACTCGTACAAGCGCCTCGTGCCGCACTACGAAGCGCCGACCAAGCTGGCGTACTCCGCGCGCAACCGCTCGGCATCGATCCGCATTCCCTACGTGGCGAACCCCAAGGGCCGCCGTATCGAGGCTCGCTTCCCGGATCCCCTGGCCAACCCGTACCTGTGCTTCGCCGCGCTGATGATGGCGGGTCTGGACGGCATCCAGAACAAGATCCACCCGGGCGATCCGGCCGACAAGAACTTGTACGACCTGCCGCCGGAAGAAGATGCACTGATCCCGACGGTGTGCACGAGCCTCGATCAGGCGCTCGAGTACCTCGACAAGGATCGCGAGTTCCTGACCCGCGGCGGCGTCTTCTCGAACGACTTCATCGATGCCTACATCGAGTTGAAGATGGAAGAAGTGACCCGCATGCGCATCACCACCCACCCGGTGGAATTCGACATGTACTACAGCCTCTGATCCTGGATCGCACGCTGTAACAAGGGACGGGCATTGCCCGTCCCTTTTTTATGGGGTCTAATCCGGAGACATGCATATTGCACGACGGCTGGCCGTCATCACTCACCGGAACCCAGACCTGTCATGAGGCACATCATTCGCACAGCGCTACTGCTGGCGCCGTTTCTATCGTTACCTGCAGAAGCCCAGGTATTCAAATGCACCGACGCCACGGGCAGCGTCCTCTACACGAACAACAGGAATGAAGGGCGTGGCTGCACACCACTGAAGACCGATCTGCCGGTCTCGTCCGTCCCGGCACCGCCCAAGAGACAACCTGCGCTATCGGGTGGCGGCACGCCGGCAGGGTCGAGCAACGGCTTCCCGCGTGTCACGCCTGATGCGCAGAAATCAAGGGACGACACCCGCAGGCAGATCCTGGCGTCCGAACTTGCCACCGAGGAGAAGGCACTCGCCGAGGCGCAGGCCGCGCTCACCGAGCAAGAGTCGATCCGCCTTGGAAACGAGAAGAACTACCAGAAGGCGCTCGACCGCATGCAACCCTTCAAGGACAAAGTCGAGCTCCACCAGCGCAATATCGAAGCCCTGCGCAAGGAAATGCAATCCATCAAGTAGTGGCAGGTGCTGGTGCGTTTATTGCTAATGCCAAGCAAACAATGCGAACAGCCAGCATGCCGAAAACCGAGAACCCTGATGCCGCCCGCAGCACCTTTGCAGGGCTCGACCTGCTGTCATCGGCAGTCGTGCTCATCGACCGGGACTTCCTGATCCGCTATCTCAATGCTGGCGCGGAGAACCTGTTTGCGATCAGCCAACGGAAACTGATCGGAAAACCCTTGTCCCGGCTGCTGGGCGAGTCCCACGGACTCGAGTCCGCACTGCGCAACACGCTCAAGACGCATTGGAGCTATACCGGGCAGGATCTCAGGGTTCTTCGCCCGAACGCCGACCCTCTGCATCTCGACTGCACCGTGAGCCCGGCCGAGGCAGACGGTGCCAGTCTGCTGCTCGAATTCCGTCTCATCGATGCACAGTTGCGCGTCGCCCGCGAAGAGCAGTTGCTTCAGCAGCAGCAGGCCAACCGGGAGTTGATCCGGAACCTCGCGCACGAAATCAAGAATCCGCTCGGAGGCATCCGGGGATCGGCGCAACTTCTCGAGCGCGAACTCAGCGATCCACAACTGCGCGAATACACAGAGGTGATCATCGCGGAGGCCGATCGCCTGCAGGACCTGATGAACCGCATGCTCAGCTCTCACTGCATGATGCGCCCGGGCCCGCTGAATATCCACGACGTGCTGGAGAGGGTGCGCCGCCTGGTGCTGGCAGAGTATCCGCGCGTGAACATCACCCGCGACTTCGACACCAGCATCCCGGAGCTCACTGCCGACCGCGAGCAACTGATCCAGGCCATCCTGAACATCACCCGCAATGCCGCGCAGGCCCTACAGGGCGAAGGCGACATCCGGCTGCGCACACGTATCGCACGGCAGGTCACACTGGCGAAGCGGCGCTTCAAACTGGCACTGGAATTGCAAGTCATCGACAACGGCCCCGGCATCCCGAGCGAAATCCGTGACACGATCTTCTACCCACTTGTCACTGGACGCGAAGGCGGCAGCGGGCTCGGCTTGTCGCTCGCACAGAGCTTCATCGAGCAACATCACGGGATGATCGAAGTGGACAGCCATCCGGGGCAGACCTGCTTCACCATCCTGCTGCCGATCTCGGACCGGATCTGAAGCGAGGGCGACGCCCATCCCATAAACTGGACGCACCAAAATTGTGCATACATTATGAATACTGTCTGGATTGTTGATGACGACCGGTCCATTCGCTGGGTGCTGGAGAAGGCACTCAGCCGCGAGGGCATAGAACACGAGAGCTTCAGCTCGGCCAGCGAGGCGCTGCAGGCTCTGGAGGCCAGCTCGACGCCCCCCAAGGTCCTGGTGTCGGACATCCGCATGCCGGGCGAATCCGGCCTGGATCTGTTGAAGCAGGTGAAGGCCATCCATCCCGACCTGCCGGTCATCATCATGACCGCATTCTCCGACCTGGACAGCGCGGTATCGGCCTTCCAGGGCGGTGCCTTCGAGTACCTGCCCAAGCCCTTCGACGTCGATCAGGCAATCGCGCTGGTACAACGCGCTCTCGAGCAGAGCAACCATCAACAAGGCGCTGAGCCGGATACCGCGCTAGCACCGGAGATTCTGGGCCAAGCTCAGTCGATGCAGGAAGTGTTCCGTGCCATCGGCCGCCTGTCTCAATCCCATGCAACTGTGCTGATCAACGGCGAATCCGGCACGGGCAAGGAACTCGTCGCCCGCGCCCTGCACCGCCACAGCCCGCGCAAGGATGCCCCATTCATTGCGATCAACACAGCGGCCATTCCGCGCGACCTGCTCGAATCGGAGCTGTTCGGCCATGAACGCGGGGCCTTCACAGGGGCGGCGGCGCTGCGCCGCGGCCGCTTCGAGCAGGCCGACGGCGGCACGCTGTTTCTCGACGAGATCGGCGACATGCCGGCTGAGCTGCAGACGCGGCTGCTGCGCGTGCTGTCGGACGGGCATTTCTACCGTGTCGGCGGCCAGCAGCCGATCCGCGCCAACGTGCGCGTGATCGCGGCAACCCATCAGGACCTGGAGGAGCGGGTGCGCAACGGCCTTTTCCGGGAGGACCTTTTCCACCGTCTGAACGTGATTCGCCTGCGCCTTCCACCGATGCGCGAACGCCGCGAGGACATCCCCATCCTGGTGCGGCACTTCCTGCAGAAGAGCGCACAGGAGTTGGGCGTGGACGCGAAGCGCATCTCCGAAGCTGCGATCAAGTATTTGCAGGGGCAACCCTTCCCGGGCAACGTTCGCCAACTGGAGAACCTGTGCCACTGGCTGACCGTAATGGCTCCGGGCCAGGTCGTCGAAGTGGCGGATCTCCCCCCGGAGCTCAAGGAACAGACAGCCGCCGACGCCCCATCGAACTGGATCGAAATCCTTGGGCAGGAGACGGATCGGTTGCTCGGCTGCGCGCCCGGTCTGGTGTTCGACACGCTGATCCAGGACTTCGAGCGCACCCTGATCCGCCGCGCATTGGCGACTACGGGCGGGCGGCGCATTGAAGCCGCCCAGTTGCTCGGCATCGGACGCAACACGATCACCCGCAAGATCCAGGAACTCGGCATCGAGAACGGCAAGGGTGCCGGCAACGAGTTGGACCACGCGGCCTGAAGCATTCGGCCTGAGGCTGTGTACTGACAGGGGGCGAGACAATCGGGGATAATGCGCTTTTGTAGCGCAGTGGAACCGGCTTGAGCCCTTCACCCATACACACCCCGCTCGATGCGCGGCTGATCGGTAGCGCTCTCGGTGCACTCGGCCCGGCGTTCGCCGTCCGTGTCGTGGATACGTGCGCCTCGACCAACGCCGAGTTGGTCGAGGCCACGCCTGCTGATGACGGAACCATTCATGTACTGCTGGCCGAAGCACAGACCGCGGGCCGCGGTCGCCGCGGACGCCGATGGCTGTCATGGCCCGGCGCATGCCTGACCTTCTCATCGTTGTGGCGCTTCCATCAGGGCGCGCCTGTACCTGCGGGGCTCTCGCTCGTCGCAGGGCTCGCGCTCGCGCGCCATCTCGAGTCACTCGGCATTGCCGGCGTACAGCTCAAGTGGCCCAACGATGTGCTGATCCTGGGAGAGAAGGTGGCCGGCATCCTCGTCGAGTTGGTCCCGGGACGTGGCCGCACACCGGCGGCAGTGGTCGGCATGGGGATCAACGTGGAGCTGCCTCCTGAAGCGGTGATTCCCGATCAGCCGAGCGTCGGAGACCTCGCACGACACCTCGGCGCCCCGCCCGACCGCAACCGGTTGGCCACTGGCGTGCTGACGGAGTTGTACGCGCTGTTCGAGACCTATGCCAGCGCAGGCTTCCCGGCCCTGCGCCACGCTTGGGAGCAGCGCAACGCATTCGCAGGCCTACCGGTGACGATTCGTGGAGACACCGAGACCACGACTGGCATCTGCGAGGGGGTCGATGACGACGGCGCCCTTCTGTTGCGAGGAGAGACTGGACTGTCACGCATCCTCTCCGGCGAAGTGTCGCTCCGCGCGCCGTCATGAAGTTGCTCCTCGACGCAGGCAACACCCTGATCAAATGGGCCCTGCTCGACGCGGACGCCAGTTGGGTGGCGCATGGCGCGGTGCCCACGGAGGCGCCTGAGTCGCTCGCCGTGCTCGCACAACATTCGCCATTGCCTCGCTCGGTGCTTGGTACCAATGTCGCGGGTGCCGACGTGGGCCGGCGCATCGAGAATGTACTCGCGGCGCTGCCGCGGCCAACCTGGGTGCGCAGCGAGGCGCGCTGCTGCGGCGTGGTGAATCGCTATGATCGACCCGGCCAGCTGGGAGCAGACCGCTGGGCAGCCCTGATTGGCGTGCGTGCGCTACGACAGGAGGCCAGCCTCGTCGTCACGGCGGGAACCGCCACGACGGTGGACCTTCTCGATGCAGACGGCGTGTTCCTCGGAGGTCTGATCCTGCCAGGTGCCCGCCTGATGCACGGCGCACTCGCCGGCAATACCGCACAGCTCGACCTCGCCGAAGGCGCCTGCGTCGCGATGCCCCGCAACACCGCCGATGCGATCACGAGTGGCTGCCTGCTCGCCCAGGCCGGAGCGATCGAGCGCATGTTCGAGCAATTTGCCGGGCAAACCGGTGCGCGCTGCGTACTTGCAGGCGGTGGCGCCGATCCGCTCGCCGGGCTGCTGCGGATTCCGCTGTTGCGGGTGGATAACCTGGTCCTGCGCGGGCTGGCCGTCATCGCTCGTGCGCCGTCCCCTCAGGCCACTTGATCCACGTTCGAACAGGCCGCGGTATAGCACTTTCCATGTCCATCACACGACTCCTCCTGATCCTGCTGCTCCTGGCGAACCTGCTCGCACTCGCGGCAAACCTCGGCCTGGTCGGCGAGAACGCACAACGCGGCGAACCCGAGCGGATCACGAATCAGATCAACCCTCACGCACTTGTCATGCATGCAGACTCTACGGCCATACCAGGTATCGCCGCAGCGCCCCCCAACAATGGCACCGATACTGCTGCCAGTTCAGCTCCCCAAGCAACTCCAGCCCCTGCACCGACGCCAACTTCCGCTCCGGAACCGCCACCTGCGTCGGAGACGGAAGCAATGACATCGGATACGGAAGAGCCCTCGGCGGCTGCGGTGTCACCGCCCCCCGAGCCGACGCCCGCTCCAGAGGCACTTGCTTGCCTTCGCTTCGATGGCCTGGGCGAGCAGCAGGCAGCGAGCCTGGCGCGCGCCGTACTGGAAACGCAGCCTGAATTGCAGACCACCCGGCGCATGCTCGAGCCGCCAGGGAACTGGTGGGTACATATCCCACCGCCCGCCTCGCGGAACATTGCCGAGGACCGTGTCGCGACCCTGCGTTCGTCCGGCATCACCGATCTCTTCATCGTCAGGGACGAGGGGCCGCACAAAAATGCGATCTCGCTCGGCATGTTCCGCACGGAAGCCGGAGCCAACCAGCACCTTGCCAACCTGCGCACGCGCAGGGTCACCGACGCACGAATCATCGCGCGCAAGCCGGCCATCTATCGCCTAGACATTCGCGGCACACGCTCCGCCATCGACAGCGCGTCGCGCAGCGTCGCCGGCAGCACTTACGGCATCTCCGCACAGGCGTGTCCGGAATGAACGCACAAAGATTCATCGTCGGCCTGACTGGCGGCATCGGTAGCGGCAAGTCGGCAGCCGCCGATCGATTTGCAGAGTTGGGGATCACCGTCGTGGATACCGACCGGATTGCGCACGCACTGACCTCTCCGGACGGTTCGGCCATGCCTGCAATTCGGACGGCCTTCGGCCACGAAGTCATTCGGGCCGACGGGGCCCTGGACCGTGCGGCAATGCGTGCGAAGGTATTCGCGGACGGCAGCGCGCGATTGCGGTTGGAATCGATCCTGCACCCGGCCATCCGAGCGGAGAGCGACCGCCTCTGCGCCGAGGCCCGGAGCCCCTACGTCATCCTCGCCGTGCCGCTCCTGATCGAATCCGGCGGTTATCGCGAACGGGTGCAGCGCATCTGCGTGGTCGACTGCCCCGAGAACCTGCAGGTAGCGCGCGTCGTGCAGCGCAGCGGACTTGCCCCAGACGAGGTGCGCGCGATCATGGCTGCTCAGGCGTCGAGGGAACAGCGTCTGCAAGCGGCGGACGACATCCTCGACAACAGCGGTGACCTGGTGGCCTTACGAGCGCAGGTGGATGCCCTGCATCAGCGCTATCTGCATTGGGCCACCTCCGCCCGCTGAGCTGGAGACAGATCCAGCGGCTCTTCGCCGCTGCCGGCCGGGGTTTGACCCCTGTGCTATCATCCGACGCGAGAAGCGGAATCAATCAAATGAATCAAATGGATCAGTCGCGGTGATCAGTTACGAGTACCCCCTCAACGAACGCATCCGCACCTTGCTGCGTCTTGAGGATCTGTACCGCAAACTTGCACAGTTCTCGGACGGGGACACGCCGCATGAACACCATGTCGCGCTGATGACCCTTTTCGAGATTCTCGAAGTCGCGAGCCGTGCCGACCTCAAGGTCGACCTCATGCAGGAGCTCGAACGGCAACGGCAGACGCTGGTCTCCTTCCGCAACAACCCTGACATCTCGATCGACGCCTTGTCAGGTGCGCTGTATGAGATCGAACAAGCTTCTTCGTCGCTGCTGTCGATGGCTGGGAAAATCGGTCAATACCTGCGCGAGAATGAATGGCTCATGGCGATCCGCAGCCGTGCTGCGATCCCTGGCGGCGTGTGCGAATTCGACCTGCCTTCCTATCACTACTGGCTGAACCGCGATGCCGGGATCCGGCGTAGCGACCTGAGCGGCTGGATCCATCCGATGATCCCGATCCGCGATGGTATCGCGATCGTGCTCCGGCTTTTGCGTGCGAGCGGCGTACCTGAGCCCTTCGTTGCACGCGGCGGCCTGTATCAGTTGACGATGACCGGACGGACAGCGCAGATGCTGCGCATCCGCGTCCCACTGCATGAAGCGGTGGTACCGGAGATCAGCGCGAACAAGTTCGCGCTCAACGTACGCTTCCTGCTACCCGAAACGATCTCGCGCCCACGCCTCGCTAGCCGGGATATCGCCTTTGACCTCACCTTCTGCACACTCTGAGATGACGACGACACGACGCGTCCGATGCCCGACCTGCGGAGCCTCTGTCGAGTGGGCACCCGCCGCAGAGCATCGCCCGTTCTGCTCCGCACGCTGCCGGCAGATCGACCTTGGCGCTTGGGCATCGGAAACTTACAGGCTCGCCGCTGCATCTTCCGGCACAGAGGACGGTACGATCGACGCGGCCGCCAGTCAGCCGCGCCAGACGCCCTGAATCGCCGCGATCCCGTGCGCACCGGCTGCGCGTGCCGCCTCCATGTCATGCATGGAGAGCCCGCCGATCGCAAATACAGGCATCGGCAGGCCACTCACCAACTCGGCAAAGCGCGCCCAACCGATTCCCGCCTGCCCGGGATGACTCTCGGTAGGCTTCACCGGCCCCACGACCACATAGTCCAACCCGAGCGCAGCAGCGCGCTCCAACTCATGTCGTGCATGGCAGGAAGCCCCGACCCAAACATGATGCGGCCGCTCGTTCAGCGCCATGAGCCCATCGGCCTTGTAATGGATGCCATCAACCGCAGCCTGCAGTGATGCCCACACAGCACTGTTCGCAACCACCAGCCCGCCACACGCGTGCACCCGCTGTAGCAGCTCTCCGCCGAAGCGCGCAAACGCGCCTTCGGGCAGTTCGGGCTCGCGGATCTGAAAAAGGCGGCAGCCGTAGTCAAGCGCCTTGTCTACCGCGGCCAGTTGCGCCTCGACGCCCATTCGCGCCGCATCGGTGATCGCCATCAACCGTGGCAGGCGCAAAGCCTTCAAGATCGGACCATTCGCCGGCAACATCGGGCCCACCTCGAGCGCATCCGACCGCTGCCAAGCGAGGGCCGCATGCACGTGGTTGCAGAGTGCCCCTTCCCAGGCATGCACCTCGAAGAAATGCAGTCTCACACATGCATGCTCGTAGTCGTGCTCTCGCACCAGCCAGGGGCGCAGTCCCGTCACACGGATTCCGAGTTCCTCCTGCAACTCCCTGGTCAGGGCAGTCGCAGGAGATTCGCCCGCCTCGACCTTACCACCCGGAAACTCCCAGTACCCAGGATAGAAGGTGCCCTCTGCACGCTGTCCGAGCAGGAAGCACCCGTCGTCGCGGAGGAGTACCCCAGCCGCAACCTCGATGCGTTTCTTCATCGCACGGCTCCGGCACCGCTGCGGCCGGCATAGTCCCGGGCGAACTGCCACGCGACCCGCCCTGAACGCGAGCCCCGCAGCAGCGCCCATTGGAGCGCCTCCTGCCGTGCGGCGGTGATTTCGTCACGCCCCAGCCCGAAGGCCTTCAGCCAGTGCTCGGTGACATCGAGGTACTCGTCCTGCGAGAACGGGTAGAAGGACACCCACATGCCGAACCGCTCCGACAGGGAGATTTTCTCCTCCACTGCCTCGCCGGGATGCACCTCGCCGTCCACATGGCGCGCCATGCGGTTCTCGTCGTGATACTCCGGCATCAGGTGGCGGCGGTTGGAGGTCGCGTAGATCAGCACGTTGTCGGGCAACGCGGCCACCGACCCATCGAGCACGCTCTTCAGCGCCTTGTATCCGGGTTCGGCTTCTTCGAAGGACAGGTCGTCACAGAAAAGCAGGAAACGTTCCGGCCGCCCCTGCAGCAATTCGATGATGTCAGGCAGATCCATCAAATCGTCCTTGTCGACCTCGACCAGACGCAAACCCTTGCCCGCATAGGCATGCAACAATGCCTTCACCAGAGAGGACTTGCCGGTTCCGCGCGCACCCGTGAGAAGCACATTGTTCGCCATACGCCCGGCGAGAAACTGACGGGTATTCTGATCGACGCGCGCCTTTTGAGCGTCGATATCGCACAGATCCTTCATGCGCACTTGATGCGGCCGAGACACGGCCTGTAGCCCCGCCCGGCCATGTTGCCTGCGCCAGCGGAACGCCGTCGCACTGTTCCAGTCAGGCGCCTGCACCGGCGCGGGCAGCATGTGCTCCAGCCGATCCAGGAGGCGCTCCGCCCGCTCCAGGAATCTGGCGAATTCATTCATCCTTGTCTTGCTCCGGTTCGGCAGCCTTGGAGCCGTCGGATCCCTTCCGCGGCCAGGTCGCCCACACAATGATCAGCAGCAAACTGAGCGCCACTGCGGCTTCAAGCAGAATCACCCACATGCGTGCCCCCTGAGAACCGGCCGGACGCCGGTATACTTGTCGTTCGATGGAGTCTACCCGAAGGTATCGATGAATTCAGAGCTTCCGCCGACGCAGCGTAGGTACAAAAACTACGCCGCCCTACCGGCACTGGGCGCACTGCTGCTGGTCGTCTCGGGCTGCAATACCCCGAGCCCCCAGCAGGCCGTCCCGACGAGTTGCCCTCCCGCGCAGACCTGTCCATCCTGTCCGTCCTGCCCCGCGCCAAGGACTGAGTCCGATCAGCCGGTAGCGACTCAGCGCCGCGCCCAATGGTCGGACTTGCCCGGATGGAAGCAGGATATGCATGCGGACGCTTGGCCCGCCTTTCTCAAGAGCTGTCGCGTACTCACCAGTCAGCAACAATGGACGGCCGTATGTAATGCGGCTAGCCGGCTTGGAGCAAACATCTCGCATGACTCGGCTCGACAGTTCTTCGAGGCACACTTCGAACCATGGCAATTGGTGAACGCTGACGGCAAAGCCGAAGGCCTGGTCACCGGATACTACGAGCCTCTGATCAGCGGTAGCCGCGAACGCACCACGCAGGCTCGCTGGCCGATTCATGCACCGCCCCGTGACATGTTGAACGTTGATCTGGTCAGCACCCACGCAGAGTTGAAGGGCATGCGGCTCAGAGGACGCCTCGAGGGCAATCGCGTCGTGCCCTACTGGACCCGCGCTGAGATCAACCGTCTGGGCGACGCACTTCCAGCAGACGTCTTGCTGTGGGCAAACGATCCGGTAGACCTCTTCTTCCTGCAAGTGCAGGGATCGGGTCAGGTCGAGCTGCCGGACGGCAGCCGGGTCCGCGTGGGTTACGCGGACCAGAACGGGCACCCGTACCAATCCATCGGCCGCTGGCTGGTGAGTATCGGCGCCTTGAGCCTCGACCAGGCTTCGATGCAGAACATACGTCAATGGGCGCAGACAAACCCTCACCGACTGGACGAAATGCTGGGAACGAATCCGAGCTACGTGTTCTTTCGCGAAATGCCGGGAAACAGCGAAGGCCCGATCGGCGCACTGAACGTGCCCTTGACAGAGGGGCGCAGCGTCGCAGTCGACCCGCGTACGCTGCCGCTCGGCGCACCGCTGTTCCTCTCCACGACTTACCCCCGGGAAGAGCGCCCCCTGCGGAGGCTCGTCATGGCTCAAGACACGGGCGGTGCGATCAAAGGCGCTGTCCGTATCGACTATTTCTGGGGTTTTGGGGCTGCAGCAGGGGAACAGGCCGGCAAGATGCGCCAACAAGGCAATGCCTGGGTTCTTCTGCCTAGGAATGCACAACCTTGAAAGCCCGACCCGCACCGCGAGGTACCGCCTCGCGGTGCCAGCGGCTCACTTGACTGCGACGCCAGCGAGCGCTTGCTCGAGTTGCGGGGCTGGCAAGTAACCGCCCAATCGAGAACCGTCCGCCAGGAACATCGTGGGCGTGCCCTGAATCTTCAGCTTTTTCCCGAACGCAACATTCTTGTCAACAACGGACGAATCGCACTCTGCCGGCGGCGGCGTCACGCCGTTGACGATCCAATCGTTCCAAGCCTTCGCGCGGTCTTCGGCACACCAGATGTTCCGCGACTTGCGCGTCGAATCCTCGCTGAGGATGGGGTAGAGAAAGGTGTAGACAGTCACATTGTTCATGCCCGCGATGTCCTTACCCAGCTTCTTGCAGTAGCCGCAGTTAGGATCCTCGAAGGTGGCAAGCACGCGAGATCCATCGCCCTTTACCTGCTTGATCGCCTGGTCGAGCGGCAGGGTCTTGAAGTCTATCGCCGACAAGGCATTCAACCGCTCCTGTGTCACATCGCGCCGCGTGCTCGTATCGATCACGCGCCCATCCATGATGAAGGAGACCTTGCTATCGGTGTAGACCAGCTCACCGCTCTTCAACAATACTTCATAGAAACCCGTGTAGGGTGTGAGCGACACACTTTCAACCGCCGCAGCGCCGATGAACGCCTCCATCGCAGCCTTCACCGACTCGGTCGTAGCACCTGCAGTTGCACCCGGCGCAGGCTGTGCGTTTTCCGCCGCTGCGATCACCAGAGACGCCTGCTTCGTTGCCGCGGTATTGCGATCACCAACTTCGGCGGAGCACGCTGACGCAAACGTCATAGCCGCGATCAGCGCGGTGACTCGCAAAGGGCTAATGAACATCGTTTATCTCCAATCTCAAAAATGACCAAGGGTCGCATAACGGATGAGTGCGTCCTTTATGACCGGCATGCGGTCGGACAGTTGCATCCCGACATTTCGAAAGTGTTTCACTGACGCGGCACGCACCGAAAACAATTGATTCAATCCGTGCGTCAGCGCCTGCATCAGGGCGGGCTCCTCCGCACGCTGCCGAGCGTGTCTTCTCAACACCGGGACAGCCCCTGGATCCTCCCATGCAGGCAGCGCGCAAAGAATGTCGGCCAGGCTTCGCGCATCCTGAAACCCAAGGTTGATTCCGTGGCCAGAAAGCGGATGTATGGCGTGTGCTGCGTCGCCAATGAGTACTCCACGTTCGCACACCAGTCGGTCTACCGTCATCAGTCGCAACGGGAAAGCGGCTCGGTCGGTGACCATCTCAAGGTCACCACACTGTGTCGCCTGCTCGACACGCCGACAGAACGCGTCGTCACTCAACGCCATCAATTCAGCAACCTGCTCATCGGAGGCCGACCACACGAGGGACATCATCTGCTGAGGCAGAGGCAGGAGCGCTATGATCGCGTCGCCCTTGAACCATTGAAAGGCCGTATCTTGATGAGCCCTACCGACCCGGAAATTGGCCACGATCGCGTGCTCAGCATAGGGAGTGAATGTCGCGGAAATACCGAGACGGGTTCGAACCCAAGAGTTCGCCCCATCCGCACCAACCACCAATCGCCCCCGGAGTATGCGTCCATCACTCAGCCGCAGCGTGGCGCCTGAGTCGTCGCGCTGCAGCGTAGCACATTCGGCGGGGCAAAAGAGGGTGACGTTGTGCTGCCTTCGAACCGTTTCCCACAGTTCCCGCTGCATCACCGATGACTCGCAGATCCACGCGAGCTCAGCCATCCCAGCGTCATACGCCGAAAAGCGCAGCGCGCCCCCCGCATCACCGGAAATGGACATCTGGGAGACAGGGCAGAGTCGCTCCAGGGCCATGTTCGCCCAGATCCCCAAGCTCTCCAGAAAGTGCTGGCTTGCTGGACTGATTGCGTAAATGCGCTGATCGAGTCCAGTCGGACACGACGGTGGCCGGGTCTCAACGAGCGCAACACTCATACGCGATTTACGCAAAGCCACGGCCAAGCTGGCGCCGGTGAGCCCACCACCCACGATCACGACATCAAACATCAGCGCTCGGAACCTTACTTTAGTAAGCCAGTATTGTGCACGATTAATGTGCTGCGTGATGGAAGCGGTAGGCTGGGACAGGCGAAATTCGCACTGAATTCACGTGCGTTAACGGCAACACCCCAGTCCGTTTAATGCGTACTGGGGTGTTTGAATGGGTTAGTCTGACGATGACCTACTTTCCCACACGCGAGGTGCAGTATCATCGGCGCGGTCTTGTTTCACTGTCCGGGATGGGAAGGAGTGGTACCAAGACGCTATGGTCGTCAGACTTTGAGAGGTAACGAGCTGGGGCGAACAGAGTGTTGTTGTGTGATTGCTTTTGGCGTGTATGTGGTGAAACAGGGTTATAGGATCAAGCCTCACGGGCAATTAGTATCGGTTAGCTCAACGCATTACTGCGCTTACACACCCGACCTATCAACG
>JAYRYZ010000014.1:0-126683 GCA_041916775.1 Rhodocyclaceae bacterium
ATGATACTGCACCTCGCGTGTGGGAAAGTAGGTCATCGTCAGACTAACCCATTCAAACACCCCAGTACGCATTAAACGGACTGGGGTGTTGCCGTTAACAGCTTCGGAATTCTAGATTGGCTGGCAAATCAACATACTGCAATCGATTGGCGTTATGCTACTGCCGAGTTCGACGACAGGGACGTGCTCGTCATACCATCTTCCAATCCCGACGCAAATGGAGTGAGCAATGGAACGTGATTTTTCGCAGTCGTACGGCTATGAGTTCGAAGCGCTGAGCGTTGGCATGAGTGCTTCTGTAGGGCGCACGGTTTCCGAGGCGGATATCCTGATGTTTGCAGGCGTTTCTGGAGACACCAATCCGGTGCACGTGGACGGTGAATTTGCAGCGAGTTCGATGTTCGGCCAGCGAATCGCGCACGGAATGTTGTCGGCTGCCTACATTTCAACCGTGTTTGGCACCAAGTTGCCTGGTCCTGGCTGCATCTATCTTTCTCAGAGCCTCAAGTTCAAGGCGCCGGTGAAGATAGGCGATACTGTGCTTGCGACGGTGACCGTCAAGGAGTTGAACGCGGAGAAACGCAAGGCGCTCTTCGACACGGTGTGCACTGTGGCGGGGAAGGTTGTGCTTGAGGGGCAGGCGGAGATTCTGGTACCTGCACGCAAGTAAGTTGATTCGCGATGCGGGCTTGCGCTGGTATGCCCGAGAAACGCGGTGTGCCGGGTAAGTTCCCCCGGCCTCACCCGCAAGCCCTGGCTGGCGTGGTGTTCAGCGTGTGTCTGTCAGTGTCTTGATCGCAGCGAGGATGCCGGATTTGTCCAATCCCACGGATGCGAGGAGTTGGTGCTGGTCACCATGATCAATGAACCGATCGGGCAGGCCCAGCCGCGCCAGGCGCGGACGATCGGCGACTGACTCCAGGAGACGCGCGACTTCCGATCCGGCTCCGCCGATGATTGCGTTCTCTTCAAGGGTGACGATCATCGTGTGCGAACCCGCAAGTTGGCGCACCATGTCTGCATCGATCGGTTTGGCAAAACGCATGTTCACCAGGGTGGCGTCACACGCGTCGGCCACTTCCTTTGCGACGCCGAGCATGCTGCCGAACGCAAGCAGAGCGATGTCGTTGCCTTTGCGCTCCAAATGCGCCTTGCCGATGGGAAGCGCCTTCATCGCCTTGTCGGGCGTCACGCCGAGCCCCGTTCCACGCGGGTAGCGGACTGCGGCTGGACCGTCATGATGGAACGCTGTGTAGAGCATCTGCCGGCATTCGTTCTCGTCGGCCGGGCACATCACGACCAAATTGGGAATGCACAGCAGGAATGAGAGGTCGAATGCACCGTGATGGGTTGCGCCGTCCGCTCCCACCAGGCCTGCGCGGTCGATTGCGAACATCACTGGGAGGTTCTGCAGGGCCACGTCGTGGATCAGCTGATCGTATGCACGCTGCAAGAAGGTGGAGTAAATCGCCACGACCGGTTTCATGCCCTCGCAGGCGAGGCCTGCCGCGAAAGTGAGGGCATGCTGTTCAGCAATCCCGACGTCGTGATAGCGATCCGGGAAGCGTTCTGCGAACTCCACCATTCCAGACCCTTCACGCATCGCAGGCGTGATTGCAACCAGCCGCGAATCGGCTGCAGCCATGTCGCACAACCATTCACCGAAAACCTGCGTGTAGGTGCGTTTCGGCGGAGCCGCCGGGGGCTGAATTCCGTTGACGTGGTCGAACTTCGAGACGCCGTGGTACAGGATGGGGTCGGCCTCGGCAAGCTTGTAGCCTTGCCCTTTTCGCGTGATCACATGCAGGAACTGGGGGCCGTCAAGTCTCTTCAGATTCTGCAGGGTCGGGATCAGCGCATCCAGATCGTGGCCATCGATCGGGCCGTAATAGTGAAACCCAAACTCCTCGAATAGAGTGCCTGGGCTGATCAGTCCCTTTACATGCTCCTCAACCTTGCGGGCGAAATCGAGCATCGGGGGGGCAAGGCCGAGCACGTTCTTGCCTGCCTGCCGGGCCGCGTTGAAGGTCGATCCTGACAGCATGCGGGCAAGAATCTTGGTGAGTGCTCCGACCGGTGGCGAGATCGACATCTCGTTGTCGTTGAGGATGACCAGCAGGTTGATGTTCCTGAGATCGCCTGCGTTGTTCAGAGCTTCGAAGGCCATCCCCGCCGACATGGCGCCGTCGCCGATGACAGCGATCGCACGTCGGTCCTCGCCCTTGTCACGCGCGGCAACCGCCATGCCGAGTGCCGCAGAGATCGAAGTCGACGAATGGGCGGTGCCGAAGGTGTCGAATGCACTTTCAGTGCGGCGCGGAAAGCCCGAGATGCCGCCGAAGTGCCGCAGGCTCGCCATCTCCTTGCGACGGCCGGTCAGGATCTTGTGGCCGTAGGTCTGATGGCCGACATCCCACACGATCCGGTCCTCGGGGGTCGCGAACACGTAGTGCAAGGCGATGCTGAGTTCTACGGTACCGAGATTCGACGAGAGATGACCGCCCGTACGCGAAACGGATTCGATCAGGAAGTCGCGAAGTTCTGATGCGAGATTGACCAATTCGCGTCGATCAAGCTGACGAAGGTCGTCCGGGTCTTGGATGCGTTCGAGGACAGGATAGAAGGCCATGTGGGTTTTCCGCGCTGGCGGCTGATTCAGAATTTACGTGAGACGATGAAACGCGCTAGCCCTTCCAGACGGTGTGCGCTCGGACCGAAGGGGGTGATCGCCGCGAGTGCATCCGCGAGCAGACGGTCTGCAAGCGCTCGAGCCTCTGACACCCCGAGTAAGGCGGCATAGGTGGGCTTGTCGTGGGCCGCATCCTTCCCGGCCGTCTTGCCAAGAGTTGCTGTGTCAGCCTGTTCATCGAGGATGTCGTCAATGACCTGGAACAGCAAGCCGATCAGTTTTCCGTAGCGGTCGACCGCTTCGCGGTGTGTGAGCGATAGAGGCACACCGCACATTGCGCCGAGGACCGTTGCGCCACGGATCAGCGCCCCGGTTTTGTGGATGTGCATCAGTTCCAGCGACTCGAGCGAGATCTGTTTGCCGACGGAATCCAGGTCGATCGCCTGGCCACCTGCCATGCCGCGCGAGCCTGAGGCGAGTGCAAGGTGCCGGAGCATCTCGAGCTGTACTGCCGGCTCGACAATGCCGGGTTCGGCGAGGGTCTGGAACGCCAGCGACTGCAGAGCGTCGCCAGCCAGAAGGGCGGTGGCTTGGCCGAACTGTACGTGCACGGTGGGCTTGCCACGGCGCAGAACGTCATCGTCCATGCATGGCATGTCGTCATGTACAAGCGAGTAGGCGTGGATCAGTTCAACGGCCGAAGCAACCGCGTCGAGCCGCTCAGCGGGGGCATTCACGAGCTCCCCCGCCGCGTGTACCAGCAGCGCCCGTACCCGCTTTCCGCCCCCCAGTGTGGCATAGCGCATTGCCTCATGCAGCGATTGCGGGAGTAACGACGGCAACGGCAGCTGCCGCTCCAGTGCGGACTCGGTGCGGGCCTGGATTCCAGCCATCCAGGCGACGAAATCGTCACTGCGTGCCGTCATGTCACTGTTCGTCCGTGCGCATGGCGGCTCCGAGGCTGGCCGACTCCAACTGGCGGACTCTTTGCTCGGCGCTCTGGAGCGTTTGCTGACAGTATTGCAAGAGGCCGACGCCGCGCTCGTAGCGCTCCAGAGCCTCTTCGAGCGCGAGACTCCCGGTCTCCATCTCGCTCACGATCGATTCCAGTGCACTCACCGCGGATTCGAAGTTCTGGGGGGCGGCTGGCGTCTTGCTCATGCTGTGTCGTTCTGGGGAAAAGATCTCTGAAAATAACCGATCATGGTCTGGCGGTCAAACGACGATTCAAATAAAATCCCTGATTCCCTTCCGGATTTCTTGGTGTCTCTGATTAGGAGGTTCGGGCATGTCCGACATCGCTTCCACGGCTCAACTGGCTCCGGGCGTTTCGCAGCTCCCGGTTTCGCTGTACTTCGACGAGATGGTCTTCGAGATGGAGAAGCGCCTTCTCTTCGATGCCGGTCCGGGGTACGTCGGCCATGAGCTGATGGTGCCCGAAGTCGGTAGCTACCGCAGCCTTGAATGGTTGGACCACGCAAAGCTGCTGGTGCGCAACACGGATGGCGTGCATCAGATGTCCAACGTCTGTCGCCATCGTCAGGCGATCATGCTGGAGGGTTCCGGCAAGGCGGAGCACATCGTGTGCCCGATCCACCGCTGGACCTACGATGCCAAGGGCAAACTACTGGGCGCCCCGCACTTCGCAGAGCGGCCGAGCCTGGACCTGCGCCGCGACTCCCTGCAGTCCTGGCAGGGGCTGCTGTTCAAGGGGCCGCGCAGTATCGCCGACGATCTCGCCGGGATGACGGTCGCGCCGCATCTCGACTTTTCCGGCTACAAGCTCGATCGCGTCCAGATCCACGAGTGCAACTACAACTGGAAGACATTCATCGAGGTCTATCTCGAGGATTATCACGTCGAGCCCTTTCATCCGGGCCTGGGCAAGTTCGTCACCTGCGATGACCTCTCCTGGCAGTTCGGCGACTGGTACTCGGTACAGCGTGTTGGCATCACATCGCTCGCCAAGCCGGGTTCGCCCACCTATCGGAAGTGGCATGAGGCGGTGCAGGCCCTGTATGGCGACCAGCCGCCGCCGCATGGTGCGATCTGGCTGACCTACTACCCCAACGTGATGGTCGAGTGGTATCCGCACGTTCTGGTGGTGAGCTCGCTGATTCCGCGGGGGGTCGATCGCACGACGAATGTGGTCGAGTTCTATTACCCGGAAGAGATCTGCGAGTTCGAGCGCGAGTTCGTCGAAGCCGAGCAGGCGGCCTACATGGAAACCGCGATCGAGGACGACGAGATTGGCGAACGCATGGATCGTGGGCGCAGGGCGCTGCTCAACGAGGGGCGTAGCGAAGTGGGGCCGTATCAGTCCCCCTACGAGGACGGCATGCAGCACTTCCACGAGTTCTACCGCCGCGTGATGGTGGGGCACATCTAGACGAGGCTGTGCCGAAAAGCTGGACCGGAAGGGAGGCGGGCGCTCAGGGCGCCCGTTTTTTCGAGGTTTGCGCTGCGACTACTGCAGTTCCCTGGGAAGCGGGAAGGTCACCTTCTCGGGCACCCCGTCGAGCGTGCGCACGCTACCCGCGCCGAGCGATGCCAGGCGCTCGACGACTTCCTGCACCAGGACCTCCGGAGCGGATGCGCCTGCGGTAACGCCGACCCTGCGTTTACCGGCAATCCAGGCAGGGTCGATCGCGTCTGCGTCGTCGATCAGCCAGGCGGGGACGCCGCGTACCTCCGCGACTTCGCGCAGGCGGTTGGAATTCGAGCTGTTCACCGAGCCGACCACGAGCACGGCATCGACCTCGCGCGACAGGAACTTCACCGCATCCTGGCGGTTCTGGGTGGCGTAGCAGATGTCGTCCTTCTTCGGCCCGGTGATCGAGGGGAAGCGCTGACGCAGGGCGTCGATGATGTTTGCAGCGTCGTCCATCGACAGGGTGGTCTGAGTGACGAAGGCGAGTCTGTCCGGGTCGCCGACGGCCAGCGTGGCGACGTCCGCCACCGTCTCGACGAGGTGGATGCCGTCCTTTACCTGCCCCATCGTGCCTTCGACCTCCGGGTGGCCGCGGTGGCCGATCATGATGATCTCGCGGCCTTGCTCGCGCATCCGCCCGACCTCGATGTGCACCTTGGTGACGAGCGGGCAGGTGGCGTCGAACACGCGTAGGCCACGTTGCTCCGCATCGGAGCGGACGGACTGCGGGACACCGTGGGCACTGAAGATCACCGTATTGCCAGCGGGGATTTCGTCGAGCGTCTCCACGAAGATCGCGCCTTTGGCGCGCAGGTTCTCGACCACGAAGCGGTTGTGCACGACCTCATGGCGTACGTATATCGGGGCGCCGAAGCGGGCCAGCGCGCGCTCCACGATCTCGATCGCACGTTCGACCCCGGCGCAAAAGCCGCGAGGTGTGGCGAGCAGGATTTCCCTGCCGGTGGTCTTGTTAGCCATGACTTGAGCCGTCCTCAGTTGATACCGATCACTTCGACGTCGAAGCGAATCGTCTTGCCCGCGAGCGGATGATTGAAGTCGATCAGCGCGGATTCGTCGCTGATCTCGCGCACCAGGCCGGAGTAGCGCGAGCCGTCCGGTGCGGTGAATTCCATGATCGACATGGGCTCGATCGCCTCGTTCGGCATGTGCGCGCGCTTCACCCGCTCCACAAGCTCCGTGCGATGAGGACCGAAAGCGTCTTCCGGCTGCAGCGTGAAGGACTGCAGCGCGCCGGACGGAATGCCGACGAGCAGTCGCTCGAGCGAGGGGAGCAGTTCGCCGGCACCGAGTTGCAGGGTTGCGGGCGTGCCGTCGAAGGTATTGATCAGCGGTTGGCCGTTCTCAAGGCTGATGCGGTAATGCAGCGTGACCAGGCTGTCGGGTTGGACGATGTCGTTCAAGGCTTGCTCTCCTGTGCGGATGGCGTTCTGAACTGAGCGAAGAGCATCAGCGCGACACCTAGCGAGATCGCCGAGTCGGCAAGATTGAACGCCGGCCATCCGTATTGTTCGTAGTGAAAGTAAAGAAAATCAACGACTGCACCATGCACCAGCCGGTCGATCACGTTGCCGACGGCGCCGCCGACGATCATGGTCAGCGCAATCGGCATCAGGCGTTCATGCACATGTTCCCTCAGCATCGCCAGCAGCCAGCCGCACACCACCACCGCCAGACCAATGAAAAACCAGCGCTGCCAGCCGGAGTGGTCGGCGAGAAAGCTGAAGGCCGCGCCCGGGTTGAACACCAGCACGAGTTTGAAGAAACCCGTCACCGGGATCACCTCGCCGAGTGCGAGTGTCTGCAGCATCACCCACTTGCTGGCCTGGTCGAGCATGATCACCAGCAGCGAGAGACTCAGCCATGCCACGTAGCGCCGGCCTATTTTGCCGCGCGGCATGGCGTTTGCGCCCATGGTCTCATGCATGCGTGCGCGCTTCCCCATGGCCATGCAGATTGTCGTCGCAGCGTCCGCACAGGCCCGGATGCGCCGGGTTTCGCCCCACATCGGCACGATAATGCCAGCAGCGCTCGCACTTGGCGTGGGATGAAGCTGTTGCGACGACGGCGGTCGGCGCACCATCGTCGGCGCGTTTCAGCGCGGCGGAGGAGGTGATCATCACGAAGCGCAGGTCTTCGCCCAGGCTTGCGAGTGCCTCGTATGCATCGCCAGGGGCGCTGATCGCGATCTCGGCCTGCAGCGATGCGCCAATGCCGCCCGCGCTGCGCAGACTCTCCAACACCTTTTGTGCCTCCGCGCGCACCTCGCGGATTAGCGCCCAGCGGGCGAGCAGAGCCTCCTCCCCGCTGGCGTCCGGTAGCGCGTGCCAGGTGTGGAGCATCACGCTGTCATCCGTCGAGCCCCCGATCAGGGGCCAGATCTCTTCTGCGGTGAAGCTCAGAATGGGCGCCATCAGGCGCGTCACCGTCTGGGTGATGTGCCACAGCGCCGATTGTGCTGCCCGGCGCGCGCGCGAGCCGGGCTGGGTGGTGTAGAGGCGGTCCTTGAGGATGTCGAGGTAGAATGCGCCCAGATCCTCGGCGGCGAAATTCTGCAATGCCTGGACGACCTTGTGGAACTCGAAACGCTCGAAGTCGCCCGTCACCTGCGTCTGAAGCTGGCGAGTGAGGGCGAGCGCGTAGCGGTCGATCTCCAGCCATTCGCCAACCGGCAGACCGTCACGTGCGATGTCGAAGTCCGAGGTGTTGGCGAGCAGGAAGCGCAGCGTGTTGCGCAGGCGGCGGTAGACCTCGACCACGCGCTCAAGGATTTCCTTGCTGATCGACAGTTCGCCGGAGTAGTCGGTGGAGGCGACCCACAGGCGCAGGATCTCGGCGCCCATCTTTTCGGAGACTTCTTGCGGCACGATGACGTTGCCGAGCGATTTCGACATCTTGCGACCTTGCTGATCCACGGTGAAGCCGTGGGTGAGCAGACCGCGATACGGTGGGTGGCCGTCGATCGCGCAGCCGGTGAGCAGCGAAGAGTGAAACCATCCGCGGTGCTGGTCGGAGCCTTCAAGGTACAGGTCGGCGCGCGGCCCCTCGGCGTGGCCGTTGTCGTGCGAACCGCGCAGCACATGCCAATGTGTGGTACCCGAGTCGAACCAAACGTCGAGCGTGTCCGAGATCTTGTCGTACAGCGCGGCCTCATCACCCAGAAGTTCGGCGGCGTCGAGCTTGAACCAGGCCTCGATGCCGGCCTGCTCGACGCGCCTCGCGACCTCTTCCATCAACTCGACGGTGCGCGGGTGCAGCTCGCCGGTTTCCTTGTGGAGGAAGAATGGGATCGGCACTCCCCAGTTGCGTTGGCGCGAGATGCACCAGTCCGGGCGGTTGGCGATCATCGCATGCAGGCGTGCCTGACCCCAGGTCGGGAAAAAGCGGGTCGCCTCGACGCCCCGCAGCGCGCGCTCGCGCAGGGTGGTGCCATCCGCCACGGTTCTGTCCATGCCCACGAACCATTGTGCGGTGGCGCGGTAGATCAAAGGTGTCTTGTGGCGCCAGCAGTGCATGTAGCTGTGGGTGATCCTGGCCTCGGCAAGCAGACAGCCCACCTCTCGCAGCTTGGTGACGATGGCGGTGTTTGCCTTCCAGATGTTCAGTCCGCCAAAGAAGGGCAGGTCGGCGGCGAAATGGCCGTCACCGGTGACCGGGGTGAGGATGTCGTCGCTCGCCACGCCGTTCGCGCGGCAGGTCTGGAAGTCGTCGAGGCCATAAGCCGGGGCGCTATGCACCACGCCCGTACCGGCATCCAGCGTCACGTAGTCGCCGAGGTACACCGGCGAGTTGCGGTCGTAGAACGGGTGGCGGAATACCACATGGTCGAGCGCCGCACCCTTCACCGTCGCGACGATGCGGCCGCTGAGCCCGTAGCGCGCGAGACAGGCTTCCACCAACTCCTGTGCCAGCACGAGGTAGCGATCGCCCGTATCGACGAGCGCGTAGTCGAACTCGGGATGGAAGTTGAGCGCCTGGTTGGCCGGGATGGTCCAGGGGGTCGTGGTCCAGATCACCGTCAATGCGGGCTTGTCGAGTGCGCCCACGCCGAAGATCTCGCCGAGGCGTACGGGCTCCGCACAGGGGAAGCCCACGTCGATTGCCGGCGACTGCTTGTCGGCATACTCCACCTCGGCCTCGGCCAGCGCCGAGCCGCAGTCGAAGCACCAGTTAACCGGCTTCAGACCCTTGAACACGTAGCCCGCCCGCACCATCTCCGCGAGCGCGCGGATCTCGCCCGCCTCGTTCGCGAAGTTCATCGTCAGGTAGGGGTTGTCCCAGTCGCCGAGCACGCCGAGGCGGATGAATTCACCCTTCTGGATCGCGATCTGCTCCGTCGCGTAGGCGCGGCACAGCTCACGCACCTTGTCCGCGGGGAGGTTCTTGCCGTGGGTGACCTCGACCTTGTGCTCGATCGGAAGGCCGTGGCAGTCCCAGCCCGGCACATAGGGCGCATCGAAGCCGGCCAGCGTCTTCGAGCGGACAATGATGTCCTTGAGAATCTTGTTCAGCGCGTGGCCGAGATGGAGATTGCCATTGGCGTATGGCGGACCGTCGTGCAGCACGAACTTGGGGCGGCCAGCCGCTGCCTTGCGAATCCGGTCGTAAAGCTTCTTCTGCTGCCACTGGGCGATCCAGCCGGGCTCCCGCTTGGCGAGGTCGCCGCGCATCGGAAACGGCGTGTCGGTCAGGTTCAGCGTCTTGCGGTAGTCAGCCATGGTGGTCCTTGCGGCTTTCAGGGAAGGATTGGGTTGTCTGTGAACCAGGTGCGCGCGTGCCCGGCATCCCGGGCAATCTGCGCCTTGAGCGCGTCCAGCGAGGAGAAGCGTTGTTCTTCGCGCAGCTTTTTCAGGAAGTGCACACGCAGGTGTGCGCCGTAGCAGTCGGCCGACCAGTCGAATACATGAACTTCCAGGCTGGGCTGGAGGCCTTGATCGACCGTTGGGCGTACCCCGACGTTGGCCATGCCGGTGAGCGGGCGGCCCAGCCCTTCGACGGAGACCGCAAACACGCCCGACAGGGCGGGCTTGCGATGCTTGAGCTGGATGTTCGCCGTCGGGTAGCCGATCGTGCGGCCCAGCTTCTTGCCCGATACCACCCTGCCAGCGATGCTGTACGGACGCCCCAGCAGGTGCGCCGCCTGATCGAGCTTGCCCGCCGCGAGGGCTTCGCGCACGGCCGAGCTGGACACGCGCAGGTCGTCCGCTGCCAGCGTGGGCATGGCCTCCACGCCGAAGCCGCGTTCGCCGCCGGCTGCCTGAAGCATCGCGAAGTCACCCCGGCGCCCCGCGCCGAAGCGGAAGTCGTCGCCGACGATGAGATGCCGGAGACCCAGGCCGGCAACCAGTAAACGGTCGATGAAGGCGTCGGCGCTCAGGGCTGCAAGGTGCGCATCGAAGCGACACACATGCACCCTGTCGATAGCGCATGTCGAAAGCAGGAGGAGCTTCTCGCGCAGGGATGCGAGGCGGGCGGGGGCGTTGTCGGGGCTGAAGTACTCCCGCGGATGCGGCTCGAAGGTCAGCACGACCGCCGGCAGTCCCGCTGTGCGCGCCTTCGCCACAAGCATGGCGAGGAGCGCCTGATGGCCACGATGGACGCCATCGAAGTTGCCGATCGTGAGCACGGAAGGTGCCGTTCCGCGCTCGGGAATTCCCCGAAAAACCTGCATGAGCCGCCGAAAAAGCCTTGATTATAACGGCAACTGTCGTTCAGTGCTGCAGTGCCCTCCGGTCACAGTGGGCTACGCTCACGGGGAATCCAGTCAGGCGCGTGTTTCGAGCGCACCGGTCTCAATCCTTCAGGATGGCGTTCCCGCCTGCGCCACAGTGGTGCGCACCGCTGGCGCCGTCGTCTTGAAGTACTGGCGAATGCCACGCATGATCGCCTCAGCCATCTTGTCCTGGTAAGCGTTGTCGTTGAGGCGTCGTTCTTCCTCGGGGTTGCTGATGAACGCGGTTTCGACCAGGATGGACGGGATGTCTGGCGCGCGCAGTACCGCAAAGCCCGCCTGTTCGACCTGCGGCTTGTGGAGGCGGTTCACACCTTGGAGTGCGCTGAGCACGGCCCCGCCGAGCTTGAGGCTGTCGTTGATCGTGGCGGTTTGTGACAGGTCCAGCAGGGTGCGCGCGAGGTGGCCGTCCTGGCGCGTGAGATTCACGCCCCCGATCAAGTCCGCTTCGTTCTCCTTTTGCGCCAGCCATTTTGCTGCGGAGCTCGACGCGCCACGCTCCGACAGCACATACACCGAACTGCCGCGTGCTTCCGGCTTGACGAAGGCGTCGGCGTGGATGGATACGAACAAGTCGCCCTTCGCGCGCCGTGCCAGGCTGACCCGATTCTGGAGTGGTACGAAGTAGTCGCCTTTGCGCGTGAGCACCGCACGCATGTTGGGTTCGGCGTCGATCTTTCGCTGCAGGCGGCGCGCGATCGAGAGCGTCACGTTCTTTTCGTAGCTACCATTGCGGCCAATCGCACCCGGATCCTCTCCGCCGTGGCCGGCGTCGAGGACAACCGTGAACACGCGCTTGCCCGAAGGGGCGCGATCACGCGGCGTGCTCTGTTGGCTGCGAACAGTTTCTTGGGCCGGAAGCCCCTCGCTCGCGCCTTCGGCGGCATCCATCGGGGTGGATTTCTCGATCAGGGCGAGCAGCGGATCGTCCACGCGCGTCGGGAAGAGGTCCAGCACCAGTCGGTGGCCGTAATTGGCGATTGGTTTGAGCGTGAAGACCTGCGGATCGATCTCTTCCTTGAGTTCCACCACAACGCGGACGACGCCCGGCCGGTTGCGACCTGCGCGAATCAGGCCGATCAGCGGGTCGGACGGCAGCACCTTGGATGGCAGCGACTGCAGGACGCTGTTGAGTTCGACGCCTTCCAGGTCGAGCACGAGGCGTTCGGGACTCTTGACGATCTGGTGACTGAACTTGACCTCGCTGCTGCTCTCGAGCGTGATGCGGGTGGATCCGGTGCCGGGCCAGACCCGCACCGCGATCAGGTTGGTCGCAGCCAACCCGACCGGGCTGACGAGCATTGCCAGCGTCGCGCCGGCCATCTTCATCCAGGTACGGCGCGACACGCCGGCCGGCACCGTCAGGGTGCGGACAGCATCCGTTGAAGCGCTGAATTCATCAGGGTCACGCATTTTCGTCCAGCCTCCGTCCGTGCAGACACCACGCATTGCCGGCCAGGGCCAGCCACTTCGAGGCGCACTTCCACATCCGGTTCAGCAACATACGGCATGGCCTTTTCGGCCCATTCCACCAAACAGGCACCAGTACCCGAGAAGTACTCGTCCAGGCCGGCATCGAGATATTCGTCGGCTTGGTTGAAGCGATAAAAATCAAAGTGATATAAGTCTAATCTAGAAACCGCATAAGGTTCAACGAGTGTGTAGGTCGGGCTCTTGACTTTTCCCTCGAAACCGAGCCCCCGCAGGCAGCCGCGGACCAATGTCGTCTTGCCCGCGCCGAGGTCGCCGACGAGGTGAATCACAAGCCCGGCGTGCAGTCCGGCCGCGAGCGCAGTACCCAGCCGCACCGTGTCGGCATCGTCGTCTAGGTGCGTTGCAATTTCGCAACGGCTATCATCGTGGGCGTGGATCAGCTCAATCATTCCTCTCTCTCCGGTGTGTCCGGCAAGGGCTTGCCGACGCGCGCGCAGATCGAGGTCTGGGCGCGCGAACTGGGGTTCGCGTCGCTGCGAGTGGCTGCGGTGGATCTCGCCAGTGCCGAGCCAGGCCTGCGCGACTGGCTGGCGGCCGGCTTTCATGGCGAGATGGATTATATGGCGCGCCATGGCATGAAGCGGGCGCGTCCGGCAGAGCTTGTGCCCGGCACGCTGCGCGTCGTCTCCGCCCGCATGCACTATTGGCCTGCAGCGGCGGATGCGCACGAGAATCTTGCGGATCGCGCGCGCGCCTATGTCTCGCGCTATGCGCTGGGGCGGGATTACCACAAGCTGATGCGTGCGCGCCTGCAGCAACTCGCCGAGCGCATCAGCGAGGCTGCGCCCCATGCGCACCGGGTCTTCGTCGATTCCGCGCCGGTGCTGGAGGTGGAACTCGCCACGCGTGCCGGGCTGGGCTGGCGTGGCAAGCACACCTTGCTGATCGATCGCGATGCGGGCTCGACTTTCTTTCTCGGCGAGATCTTCACCGACCTGCCGCTGACCGTCGATGAACCGGTTTCCGAGCACTGCGGGCGTTGCCGGGCGTGTCTGGATGCCTGTCCCACCGGCGCAATCGTCGCACCCTACCGCGTCGATGCGCGGCGCTGCATCTCGTATCTCACCATCGAACTGCGCGGGGCCATCCCGGAAGCGCTGCGGGCGGCGATCGGCAACCGCATCTACGGCTGCGACGACTGCCAGCTGGTGTGTCCGTGGAACCGCTTCGCGCAGCCCACCGCCGAGGACGACTTCCAGCCGCGCAACGGGCTGGACCGCGCGGCACTGGTGAGTCTCTTCGCCTGGAGCGAGGACGAATTCCTGAGTCGTTTCGCAGGCAGCGCCATCCGCCGCATCGGCTACGCCTGCTGGCTGCGCAACATTGCAGTGGCGCTGGGGAATGCGCCTACCGATGCGGCGGTGCTCGCAGCCCTGCGCGCGCGGGCCGACGACCCGTCCGCGCTGGTGCGCGAGCATGTCGCCTGGGCCTTGGCGCAGCATGCTGCGCGTGGCTGATGATGAACGCGGCTGGAAGGTGCATGTGCTGGTCGGCACACCTTGCCGGTACAATCCGCGCTTCGTGAAATTCGGAGTGAACGCAAGTGGATAGCGATCGGCCAATCGGCGTCTTCGATTCCGGCGTCGGCGGCCTGACGGTGGTGCGCGCACTCATGGAGCGCTTGCCGGCGGAGCGCATCGTGTATTTCGGCGACACCGCGCGCGTGCCCTACGGGATCAAGTCGGTCGCGACCATCGAGCATTTCGCGGCGCAGATCACCGATTTTCTGCTCGGGCAGAACGTCAAGATGCTGATCATCGCCTGCAACACCATTGCCGCGGTGGCGGGTGGGGCGGTGCGGGCGCATGCGGGCACGGTGCCGGTGATCGACGTGATCGAGGCCGGCGCCCGCGCCGCGGTGGAGGGGGCGACGGGCCACCGCATCGGCGTGATCGGCACGCCCACGACCATCAACAGCAACGCCTACGCGCGGCGCATCCACGCCCTGGACCCGGCGGCGCGGGTGTATTCGCAGGCCTGTCCGCTGTTCGTGCCGCTGGTTGAGGAGGGCTGGCTGGACCATCCGGTGACGCGGCTCACCGCGCAGGAGTACTTGCGCCCGGTGCTGGCCGAGGAGGTCGACAGCCTGGTGCTGGGATGCACCCACTACCCTTTGCTGAAGCCCATGCTGAAGGAACTCGTCGGCCCGCGCATCCGCCTGGTGGATTCTGCGATCACGACCGCAGAACTTGCTGCGGAAAGCCTGCAGGCATTGCAGCTCGCGCGCAGCCCAGGTGGGTCTCCGCCCGATTACCGCTGTGTGGTGACGGACATCCCGCTGCGCTTTCAGACGATCGGCGAGCGCTTTCTGGGGCGCTCGCTGGGCAAGGTGGAGCGGCTGGACTGGTAGCCGGCGCTCAGCGCCTGTGAATGAATCTGCTGCGCGAACCGATTGCGGCGTTGCTCATTCGCTCACTCCTCGCCTATCCATCTGATACGTCTCGTCGTTCGCTCGCTCGCGCCTTGCACCCGGCTCTGCTCGCGACGATTTCTTCACAAGCGCTCAGGCGCCGGTCGCGACCGGCCTAGTCGGATCGGCGCACCATTCGCTCCACGAGCCCGCGTAGAGGCGCGACCCGGAGAGCCCGGCGTGTTCCATCGCGAGCAAGTTGTGGCAGGCGGTCACGCCGGAGCCGCATTGGTGGACGACCTGCGTCGTTGCTCGCCCGCCGATCAGTGCAGAAAACGCGGCGCGCAGTTCCGCAGCCGGCCTGAAACGGCCGGCTTCGTCCAGGTTGTCGCGGAAGAAGCGATTCAGCGCACCCGGGATGTGTCCGCCGACCGGGTCGAGCGTCTCGTTCTCGCCGCGGAAGCGGTCGGGCCCGCGCGCGTCGATCAACACCATGTCCGGATGGCCGAGATGGGCCAACACGAAGGCGGCGTCGACCTTGTCGCACCCCGCCTCGGCCTCGAAACGCCGCGCCGCGACTTCGGGCGTCGCGCTCTCCAGCGGCAGCGACGCCGCGAGCCATGCGCGGTAGCCCCCGTCGAGCACCGCCACCCGTGTGTGTCCCAGCCAGCGCAGCAACCACCACAGCCGTGCGGCATACATTCCGCCGGCGTCATCGTAGGCCACCACCTGCGTGTTGCGATCGACACCGCAGTTACCGAGCCGGGCAGCCAGCCGTTCAGGGTCCGGAAGGGGGTGGCGGCCGTTGCGACCAGTCATCGGACCGGAGAGATCCTCGTCGAGATGCAGGAAGATCGCTCCTGGCAGATGGCCGTCCGCATAGGCGGCGCGACCGAATGCGGTGTTCGCGAGGTCGTGGCGGCAGTCGAAAACGCGCCAGTCGGGTGCGTCGATATGGGCTGCGAGCGTCTCGACCGAGACCAGGGTGGTATGCGCTGCCGTCACTGTGCCTCCGCCTCCGGTGCGGCGAGCCACAGGCGTGCCTCGTTCTCGTCCTCGAACACCAGCACCTCGGCATCCACGAAGAGTTGCGACACCCAGGCGCTCCAGGCCAGCCACTGGCTGTCGGTGAGCACCGCGACGCGGCCGAAGTCGTGCGCATGCTGGCGTGCGAACTTGATCTCCTCCCAAGCGACGTCGAGGGTGAAGCCGAGCATCTCGCGGAAGTCGAACAACAGGTCGGTGCTGCCTTCGAACTTGATCTTGTAATTGACGGCCTCCTCGAACTCCTTGTAGTCGGCCAGCGTGAACTCGCCGAAAACGGTGACCGAAACCAGGTTCTCAGCCAGGTCGATGGTGATCATGATGGCCTCCGCGCGCGTGTCAGTGTGCGTCCCACTATAGCCCTGCGCGGTTTCCGATTCAATCGTCGAGGTCTGCGCCAAGCCACATGGTGACGTGATCACGGCACCGTGGCGAGCGCAATGGCATTGTGTGGGCGAGCGACTAGGGAGTAGGCTTCCTGCAGCTGACATCAGGAGTCCGGAATGAGCTACGTGCTGGCGCTGGACCAGGGCACGACGAGTTCGCGCGCAATGCTGTTCGATGCGAACGGCAGGGTGGTGTCGCAGGCGCAGCGTGCGTTGACGCAGTCCTTCCCCCGGCCGGTTTGGGTCGAGCACGACGGCGACGAAATCCTGACGTCGCAGCTCGCCTGCGCGCGAGAGGCGCTCGCCAGTGCCGGCATTCGCGCAGCGGCGCTGGCCGGGCTGGGGATCACCAACCAGCGCGAGACAACCCTGTTGTGGGAGCGTGCGAGCGGGCGTGCGCTGGCGCCGGCCATCGTCTGGCAGGATCGTCGCACCGCCGCGGCGTGCGATTGTTTGCGTGCCGAGGGGCGTGCAGGCTGGCTTCGCGCGAGGACGGGGCTGGAGCTCGATCCCTACTTCTCCGCGACCAAGCTGGCCTGGTTGCTGAACAACGTGCCGGGTGCGCGTGTGCGTGCAGAGCGTGGCGAACTCGCCTTCGGTACGGTGGACAGCTGGCTGGTCTGGCACCTCACCGCCGGGCGGCTGCATGTCACGGATGCGGGCAACGCATCGCGCACCTTGCTCTTCAACATCCATGAAGGCGATTGGGACGACGAACTCCTCGAATGTTTCGACATCCCGCGTGCGCTGCTGCCGCAGGTGGTCGACAGCATCGGGGTGTGCGGTGTGACCGACGCGGCTTGCCTGGGCGCCGAGGTCCCGATCGCGGCGATCGCGGGCGATCAGCAGGCCGCCACGTTTGGCCAGGCCTGCCTTGCGCCGGGCAGCGCCAAGAACACCTACGGCACGGGGTGCTTCATGATGCTCAACACCGGCACCCAGCCCGTCGCGTCGCGGCATGGCCTGCTCACCACGACGGGATGGCGCAGTGCGGTCGCGACCACATATGCGCTCGAAGGCGGCATCTTCATGGGCGGCGCGCTGGTGCAATGGTTGCGCGATGGCCTGGGTCTCATCCGCAGCGCCGCCGAGATCGAGGCGCTCGCGGCGAGCGTGCCGGACAGCGGCGGCGTGGTGCTGGTGCCCGCCTTCACCGGCCTCGGCGCACCGCATTGGGACGCGCATGCACGCGGGCTGATGATCGGGCTCACGCGCGGTACCGGGCGGGCGCACATCGCGCGGGCAGCGCTTGAGGCGATCGCCTTGCAGGTACTGGATCTGGTCGATGCGATGCGGCTGGACGGGGCGCGGCTCGACGAGCTCAGGGTTGATGGCGGCGCCGCCGCGAACGACCTGTTGATGCAGTTGCAGGCCGATCTTCTCGGGGTGCCCGTGATCCGCCCGGCGATGCTCGAGACGACCGCGCAGGGCGTCGCCTTCATGGCGGGGCTGGCGGCAGGGGTGTGGCGCGACGAGGCCGCCGTTGCCGATCTGTGGCGCGTGGCGCACCGCTTCGAGCCTGAGATGACGGACGTCGTGCGCGACGCCATGGTGTCCAGATGGCACCGGGCCGTGGAACGCAGCAGGGCATGGGAGCTTGAATGAGCACGCGCATTGCAGGGCGCGCCGGGCAGGGGCTGGATCGCGCCGATTTGCTGGCTCGACTCGGCGCCACGGCGGAGTGGGACGTGATCGTCGTCGGCGGCGGCGCGACCGGGTTGGGTTGTGCAGTCGATGCGGCGTCGCGCGGCTATCGAACCCTGCTGGTGGAGGCGCACGACTTCGCGAAAGGCACCAGCTCGCGCGCGACCAAGCTGGTGCATGGCGGCGTGCGCTATCTTGCGCAGGGCAACATTCCGCTCGTGCGCGAGGCCTTGCTCGAGCGCGCCCGTCTGCTCGCGAACGCCCCGCACATCGTCCATCCGCTGCGCTTTGTGGTGCCTGCCTATGGCTGGCTCGACAAACCTCGCTTCGGCATCGGGCTCACGCTTTATGACTGGCTCGCAGGTCGCCACGGGATCGCCCCCTGTCGCGTGCTCGATCCCGGCGAGACGCGCTCCGCGCTGCCGACCGTCGAGCCGCGCGGCCTGCGCGGGGGTATTGCCTACTGGGATGCACAGTTCGACGACAGCCGGCTGTGCATTGCGCTGATGCGTACCGTGTTCGACCAGGGCGGCCTTGCGCTCAACTACATGCCTGTGGAAGGGCTACTCGTCGAAGGTGGTCGTGTCGTCGGCCTGAGCCTGCGGGAGTCGGAGTCAGGCAGGGCCTTCCCGGTGCGCGGCAAGGTGGTGATCAACGCTACCGGTGTCTGGGCGGATGGCCTGCGACGCATGGAGCGCCCCGGTGTGCGAGCCCTGCTGCGGCCCAGCCAGGGCGTGCATGTGGTGCTGGACGCCGGCTTCCTGCCTGGCAGCGATGCCTTGTTGGTGCCAGAGACGCCTGATGGGAGGGTGCTGTTCGTCATCCCTTGGCAGGGCAAGGTGCTGGTCGGCACGACCGACACGCCGCGTGGGGATCTTCCGCTCGAGCCGCGTCCGCTCGATGGCGAAATCGACTTTATCCTCGAAACAGCGGGCCGCTACCTAGTGCACAAGCCCGCGCGTGCGGACGTGCGCAGCGTGTTCGTCGGCTTGCGTCCATTGATCGATGCGGGGGCCGCGCTCAGTACCGGAAAGCTTTCACGCGAACATCATATCGAGGTCTCGCCGGGGGGGATGGTGACGATCACCGGTGGCAAATGGACCACCTATAGACGCATGGCGGAGGACTGCGTGAATGTCGCTGCAGGGGCGGCGCGCTTGCCCCGAAGCCCATGCGTGACTGCAGGCTTGGGTCTGCATGGGGCGGACACGACGCCGGATGCAGCGAACCGACGCGATGGCGTAGCGGGTGCGATCAGCGAGGCGATGGTGCGGCACGCCGCGGCCGACGAACTCGCGCGCACCGTGGAGGATGTGCTGGCAAGGCGACATCGGCTGCTGTTTCTCGACGCCGCTGCCGCGATCGAGGCCGCCCCCGGCGTTGCAAGCGTGCTCGCCGCTGCGCTCGGCCGGGACGCCGCTTGGCAGGCCGGTCAGGTTACGGCGTTCAGCGCACTGGCGCAGGCCTATCTGCAGCGGGATTGACCGTTCCGGCGGGAGATGCAGCCGCGACCGCGGCTGCAAGGCTGGCCAGAAAGGCGAGCTCCAATGGTGTGCTGGTACGGCCAAGCACCGCATTGCGGTGCGGAAAGCGGCCAAAGCGAAGCACCACCTCGCGACGTGCGGCGGTGATGCGGCGCGCGTCTTCGCCGAGCTCCGATGCCAGGGCGAGCGCCCGCTCCTGATCGGCGAGCACCTCCGAGTGGGAATACGGCAGGTAGAAGAACTGGCGCAGATCGTCCGCGATACGCAGGTCCAGGGCGCCGTCCACAGCCTGCGAGGCATAGCGGCGGGCGAGCGGGTCGGTCGCGTACATGCGCGCCGTGCCGCGAAAGGCGCGGCGCGGGAAGCGGTCGAGCAGAAGGATCAGCGCCAGCGCACCGAGCGGGCTTGTCTCCCAGTGGCTCAGCATGCCGCTGGCGGCAGCGAGGTGCGCCTGCAGGAAGCGCTCGCGGAAGGTGCGGTCGAAGTCGGGGTTGCGCACAAACCATTGTGACGGGCCGGCGGTTTTCCAGAAGACGATCACGTCCTCCGGGCAGAGTCCGGAGAGAAGCTGTTCCGCGGGCCTCAACAAGTGCCGGCTTCCTGGTTGTTGATATCGGTGAATGTGGATCATCGGGGCCCCCGTCTCGCGTAAGCCATGAACGCGTTAACGACGGGCAGGGCCGGTGGCTGAATGGGGTGGCCGGTTAAACTGTGTTTCGAAGCCAGAGGCCGTGAGGTTGATCAGATGGCGCGTTCGAATCGGGCGAGCGACGCGCCGGCCTTGTCGAGGTCGTACAGGAAGTCTTCCCCGAGAAGGTAGTGCAGCTCCGCCTCGCGCGGTGTGGTGAGCGTGTCGATCGCGCGCAGCGCGGCATCCACACGGCCCGGATGTACATGCACGAGGTGGTGGGGGCCACGATGCGAGAGGAAGCGCTTCATTTTCTCGCGGAACGGCGGGCCGCCATTGAAGTCGTGCAGCCCGGAAAACCCCTCGTTCATCGGCAGTGCCGCCGCGCCGGCAAGGCGACGCCATCCCAGCCCCAGCGCACTGATCAAGAGCGCCTTGCGCCATCCCAGCCCGCGCCGCAGGCAGCGGGAGGGCGGCTCGACGCAGTTGCGGACCCACACCGTGCCTGCCCGATAGCGTGCGCGCAGAATGCCGACGAGGGCCTCGCGCACCCCGGGAAGGATGTGGACATGCTGGTGTCCGTCGACGAAGTCCGGCGGCCCGCCCCAGTGCGCCTCGAAGGTATCCAACTGGGCGTGGATCTCGGCACGGAACGCGGTCTCGGGCACCCGGCAGCCCAGACAGGCAAACATCAGCCTGCCGAGTGGTGGCAGTCGGTCCCCGTTGCCGGCCGGTGCGCAGCCTGAGGCTGCGCGGTGGTCGGTGAGCGTGAGATGCAGACCGACATCCGCCGCGCTGGACGCGACAGCACTGCGCAGCAGATGGACGCTCGTCGGCCAGTCGTCGCACACCGTCATGCAACCGGCGGCCGATAGTCGGCCGCTGCGAACCAGGTCGGCAATACCTTCGGATACACCCGGCGCTAGCCCGAAATCGTCCGCACAGAGTACGATGTTCGACCGTATTCTCAATGCCGGCCTCTTCCCGGGAGATGCGCCCCGCGCATGGGCTGCCATCCTTCGTCGCGGGGCGGTGTGCGGGCATTCACCTTGTTCCACTCCCTATCAGAGTCCAGCGTGACGACAGAAGTCAAACACGACCCGAACGCGGGCGGCCTGCCGCGACGTCCATTGCCGGCGCTGTCGGTCGTGATCCCGGTGTACAACGAATGTGGCTCCATTGCTCGGCTGCATCAACGTCTGGTCGCGGTATGCGCAGGCCTTGCGGTTTCCGGCTTCGAGATTATCTTTGTGGATGACGGCAGCCGGGATGCGAGTTTCGCGGAAGTCCGGCGCCTCGGCAAGGACGATGGGGCGGTGCGCGGCATCCGCTTCGCACGCAATTTCGGCAAGGAGGCGGCGATGGCTGCCGGCCTGCGCGCAGCGCGTGGCGATGTGGTGGTGCTGATGGACGGCGACCTGCAACATCCGCCCGAGTTGATTCCGGAGATGTTCTCGCGCTGGCTGGACGGTGCGCAGATGGTGACCGCCGTGCGCCGCAGCCGCGATACGGACCCTTGGCTGCGCACTCTGCTCTCGCATGCCTTTTACCGTGTGTTCGCGC
The DNA here is from genome assembly GCA_041916775.1 of Rhodocyclaceae bacterium. GTDB lineage: Bacteria > Pseudomonadota > Gammaproteobacteria > Burkholderiales > Rhodocyclaceae > UBA2357. The sequence goes on from JAYRYZ010000014.1 coordinate 21,403, forward strand.
GTTTGTGCGAGGTGTCGCTGGCGGAAGGCGGGGGGGATTTTCGCCTCTTCGACCGCGTGGTGGTCGATGCCATCAACAGCCTCCCGGAGCGCAACCGCTTCATGAAGGGCATCACCAGTTGGGTCGGTTTCCGCCAGGACGAGGTGCCCTTCGAGCCGGCTGCGCGTGAGGCCGGCGCGACGCGCTGGTCCTTGTGGCGCTTGCTGCGCTATGCGCTCGACGGCATATCGGCCTTCAGCAACCTGCCGTTGAGGGTGTGGTCGCTGATCGGGTTCTGGATGGCCTTCCTCTCCGGTGGCTACGGCGTGTGGCTGCTCATCGAAACGGCGATCTGGGGGATCGATGTGCCCGGCTACGCATCGCTGATGCTGGCGGTGCTGTTCACCGGTGGCATCCAGCTGATCAGCCTCGGTGTGCTCGGGGAATACATCGGGCGCATCTTTACCGAGGTGAAGTCGCGTCCGCTCTACCTCGTGGCCGAAACCAGCGGATTCGAGGCGCGCAACTCTTGATGGCGCGGACCGGAGTCGGGGCAGGGCTGGCCGACCGTCTGTCCTGGGGGTTGCTGCTGGCGTGGGTGGTGGTGATCGGGCTGACCTTCGATCAATACGGCCTGAGCAACGACGAGGAGGTGCAGCACACCTACGGCCGCTTGCTGCTTGCTTACCTGAGCAGCGGCTTCGCGGACGAAAGCCTCTTTGCCTACAAGAACCTCTACCTGTACGGCGGGTTCTTCGATCTGCTCGCCGCAATTGCCGAGAAGGTGTGGCCGGCGGCCAATCCATGGGATCTGCGTCACGGCCTGTCGGCCTTGTTCGGGCTGGCGGGCCTTGCCGGTGTGTGGGTGCTGGGGCGGTGGCTGGCGGGTCCGGCGACGGGGCTGGTGGCACTCGTGATCCTGAGCCTCACCGGCGCATGGACTGGCGCGATGTTCACGCACACCAAGGACGTGCCGTTCGCCACCACCATGCTCTGGGCGCTCTACTTCTCGGTGCGGGTGGTGAGCGCGTTGCCGCGTCCGGCGCTGCGCCATGCGCTCGGGCTCGGGCTCGCGCTCGGATGCGCCTTCGGGCTGCGCGTGGGCGCGGTGTTCGCGGTGTTCTACCTGGGCATGGGCATGGTGTTCATGGCGTGGCGTGAGGGGAGCGCCGCCGTCCCGCGGCTCGTGTTCCTGGCGCGGAGCCTTGCCGCCATCTGGCCGGCCTACCCGATTGCGCTGGCGCTCACGGCCTGTTTCTGGCCCTGGGTGGTGCAGGCGCCATTGAACCTCGTGAACGCGGCGACGACCTTCTCTCACTTCGCGTTTCCGCTCAACACCTTGTTCGCGGGGGAGGTGATGCGCATGGACACGGTGCCGCGTCATTACCTGCTGACCTACCTGTCGATCCGCCTGCCCGAGCTTGCGCTGTGCGGCCTCGCTGCCGCAGCATGGTTCGGCGGCGTCGCGATCCGGCGGGGGGGCATCCGGACCGCGCCACGCGCCATTGCGTGGTTGATGGTGTGCCTGGCGGCCTGTGTTCCGCTTGCCTATACCTTGCTCGCTGCGCCACCGCTCTACAACGGCTTGCGCCACTTCACCTTCATCCTGCCGCCGCTCGCCGTCATCGCGGCTGCAGGCGTGTCTGCAGGGCGTGGTCTGGGCAGGATCGCTGCGGGCTGTACGGTGGCGTTGGCCGCGTTCTCCGCGCACGCGTTGTGGCAACTGCATCCCTATGGCTATCTCCACTACAACCTGCTTGCCGGAGGCACCGCGGGTGCCGTGGCGCGTTGGGAGACCGACTACTGGAGCCAGACCCTGCGTGAATCCGCCCTGCAGCTCAATGCCCTGGTCGCCGCGGAGGGCGACACGGACCGTCGCTACCGCGTGGCGGTGTGCGGTGATCCGCTGCAGGCGAGCAGTTGGCTGGACCCGCGACTGGAGGTCACTGCGGACTGGCGCGCGGCCGACTTCTTCATCGCCACGACGCACATGTTCTGCCACACGTCGCTGCAGGGCCGCGAGAGCGCGCGTGTGGTGCGTGGATCCGCCGTGCTGGCGGTGACGCTTGACCGGCGTCACCTGTCCGGCGCGGCGCGGGCGCCCAAATGAAGCAGGACCTCACGTGCCTTGCCCGCTTGTGGCAGCTCACGCGTTTCGGCATGGTGGGCGCGGTCGGTACGCTCGCGCACTATGCGCTCTTGCTCGCGCTGGTCGAGTGGCTGGGTACCGGCGCGATGACCGGGACAGCCTGCGGCAGCGTCCTCGGGGCGTTGGTGAACTATCTGCTCAGCCGCAGGCTGGTGTTTGCGTCGCAGCGGCGGCATCGCGAGGCGTTGCCGCGCTTCCTGCTGGTCGCGGCGTCCAGTCTGCTGTTGAATGCGCTCCTGATGTACGCGATGACCGTGGGCTTGGGCTGGCATTACCTCGTTTCCCAGCTCCTGACCACGGCCTTGCTGCTGCTGTGGAACTACGTCGCAAACGCGCGCTGGACCTTCTCCACCTGACGGCGTGGCAGTCGTACCTCGGCAATCAATCCACCACCCGCCGCGTTGGCGAGACGCACTTCGCCGCCCTGGCGCTGGAGCAGGTTGCGCGCGATCGCCAACCCGAGGCCGGTACCACCGGTGTCGCGGTTGCGTGACGATTCGGTGCGGTAGAAGGGTTCGAACACCTTCTCGAGTTCCGTTTCCGGCAGACCCGGGCCGTGATCGCGGATTGTGATGCATATCTCGGCGCCTCGGTCCAGCACGGCGATCTCGACCTGCTCCCCATACTTCACGCCGTTGCCGATGAGATTCCACAGGGCACGGCGCAGTGCCTGAGGCTGGCATGGGCAGGGTGCGCCCGCGCTGCCCGCGATCGCGACCGGCCAGCCCATGTCGGCGGCGTCGTCCGCGACGGCGGCGAGCAGGCCGTCGATGTCGGTGGCCTGGCTGGCTTCGCGGCTGTCGAGGCTGCGGGCATAGTCCAGGCCTTCCTTCACCAGCGACTGCATCGCGTCCAGATCGGACTGGATGCGATCACGCAGGTTGTCGTCGTCCACGAGCTCTGCGCGCAGTCGCAGTCGCGTGATCGGTGTCTGCAGGTCGTGGGAGATCGCCGCCAGGATGCGGGTCCGCTCGGCAACATGTTCGCGCACGCGCTGCTGCATCTGGTTGAGCGCGCGTGCCGCCATGCGCACCTCGGGTGGACCGTGCGGGTCCAGCGGTGGCCGGTCGGGGTTCTCGCCGATTGCGATCGCCGCTTCCGCCATGCGCCGGATCGGGCGGGTGGCGGTGCGCACCGCGAACCAGGCGATGAGGCTGAGACCGACGACGAAGGCGATCAGCGCCGCGAGCGCCCGCTCGGGACTGAACTGGAAGGCTGGCGGCGGCGGCGCCGGCAGGCGAACCGTGAGCGGCGAGCCGTCGCTGAGCCGGAGCGAGAGCAGAACGCGTCGATGCGGGTGGCGGTCTTCGTCCGTGCGCATGAGGAGGGACGGCTGGAAGCCCGGTAGCCCCTGTGCGAGCGCCGTGCCGAGCGGAGTGGATTGAGCTAGCGGCGCCGCGTCCAGCGGTGGCGGCGCGAGCATGAAGCGCAGCCGCCGCCGTCCCAGCGTGTCTATCCAGGCCGCCCTGTCGGAAGGGGCGAGGCGGTCCAGCACTTCCACGGCGGAGGAGATGTCGCGCACCAGCCCGTCGATGAGGAGATCGCGGTCGTGCCGGTCGCGCTCGCCGCGGAACAGCGCGAGGCTGGTCGCGAGCACGCAGGCGATGCCGATCAGCCAGATCAGCATCAGTCGCGCGAACAGCGAGGGCGGCCAGAGGCGTCTCATGATCCGCTCGTGCTTTCCGCCGTGGCGACGGCGGCGGCGAGCACGTAGCCCTCGTTGCGCACGGTCTTGATGATCGCGGGTTCGCGCGCGTTGTCGCGCAGGCGCTGGCGCAGCCGGCTCACGAGGAGATCGATCGAGCGGTCGAAAACGTCTGCCTCGCGCCCCTGGGTGAGCTCCATCAGCTGATCCCGGCTCAGTACCCTCTGCGGGTGCGCGACGAACACCGACAGCATGCGGTATTCGGCACCCGAGAGCGGCACCACGGTGTCGTCCGCTGCGACCAGGTGGCGCGCCACCGTATCCAATCGCCAGCCGGCGAATGCCAGCACGCGCGCCTGCTCGGCGGGTCCGGGCGCGAGGTTCGGCGGCAGCGCCCGGGCGCGGCGGAGGATGGCGCGGATACGCGCGAACAACTCGCGCGGCACGAAGGGCTTCGGCAGGTAATCGTCTGCACCCATCTCCAGCCCGATGATGCGGTCCATGTCCTCGCCGCGCGCGGTGAGCATGAGGATCGGCGTCGCAGCGTGGTTCGTGCTCGCGCGCAGGTTGCGGCACAGGGTCAGGCCGTCCTCGCCGGGCATCATGATGTCGAGGACGATCAGATCCACCCGGTGCTGCGCCAGCTGTTCGCGCATCTCGCGCCCGTCGGCGGCAGTGAGGCAGCGCAAGCCCTGCTTCTCGAGATAGTCGGCAAGCAGGGTGCGGATGTCGCGGTCGTCATCGACGATCAGTACATGGTCGGCGGATGGGTTCATCTCGGGCTCGAAGGTGGGCTCTGCCGCGCGTGAGGTGGCGGTCAGACGCATCATAGGTCCAATGCCCGGTGCCTTTGTATCCCAGAGTATCTGCCCTGCACCCCGATACTTGGCCACGCAAATTCGCATCGGCCGGACAAATCGCGCTTACATCGCGGTGGTGTAATGGCTCCGTCGCCCGAACGGTTCGGGGGCGTTGAAGGAATCAGAGGAGCTGAAGATCATGAAAACCTGGATGAAGACTGCGATGGCCACGACCCTCGTTGCCGTGACTGCCCTGGGTGGAACCGCCGTGCTGGCGCGTGGCGGGGATTGCGACGGGTATGGCATGCGGGATGGTCGCGGATGGAGCCAGATGGCCCCCGAGGAGCGGCAGGCGCGCATGGCCGAGCGTTTCGAAACCCGCATGGCCCGGCTCGAGCTCGCGCTGGCGCTGACCGCGGAGCAGAAGCCCGCCTGGGGTGCACTGAAGCAGGCCATGGCCGAGCGCCGCGGCGAAATGATGAAGCAGATGCAGGACGGGCCGCGCCAGGCCGCCAGCTTGCCGGCACCCGAGCGCATGCAGCGCATGGAGGCCATGGGTCGGTTGCATCTGGAGCAGATGGCGAAGACGCGTAGCGCGGTCGAGACCTTCTACGCCCAACTGTCGGAGGCGCAGAAGACCGTGTTCGATGCCGACTTTCCGATGATGGGTGGACCTGGCGGCATGAAGGGGCACAAGGGCATGCATCCGATGCGCGGCGAGCGCGGCATGCAAGCAGGTCAGCCGGGTCGCGGCTGAGCTTCTGCAAAAAAATGCCCGGGTCGCCCCGGGCATTGTGCCGTACGGTCAGCCGGGCGTCAGCGTCGTGACGCCCGGCTGCTGACGGAGATCAGTGGAACTGCTCTTCTTCGGTCGAACCGGTCAGCGCCTTCACCGACGAGGAGCCACCCTGGATCACGGTGGTGACTTCGTCGAAGTAGCCGGTGCCGACTTCCTGCTGGTGCGAGACGAAGGTGTAGCCCTGCTCGCGCGCGGCGAATTCCGGCTCCTGAACCATCTCGACGTAGTGCTTCATGCCCTCGCCGCGAGCGTAGGCATGGGCGAACTTGAAGGTGTTGTACCAGTTGACGTGGATGCCCGCCAGGGTGATGAACTGGTACTTGTAACCCAGCGCCGACAGCTCTTCCTGGAAGGCGGCGATCTGCGCGTCGTTGAGGTTCTTCTTCCAGTTGAAGGAGGGCGAGCAGTTGTACGACAGCAGCTTGCCCGGGCAGGCGGCCTGGATGGCCTGGGCGAATTCGCGGGCGAAGCCGATATCGGGCACGCCGGTCTCGCACCACACCAGGTCGGCGTACGGAGCGTACGCGACACCGCGCGAGATCGACTGCTCGAGACCGTTCTTGACGCGGTAGAAGCCTTCCTGGGTGCGCTCACCGGTGAGGAAGGGCTTGTCGTTGTCGTCGTAGTCCGAGGTGATGAGGTTGGCGGCTTCGGCATCGGTACGCGCCAGGATCAGCGTCGGCACGCCCATGACGTCAGCGGCGAAACGCGCCGAGATCAGCTTCTCGACCGCTTCACGAGTCGGGACGAGCACCTTGCCGCCCATGTGGCCGCACTTCTTCGCGGCAGCCAGCTGGTCCTCGAAGTGCACACCGGCGGCGCCGGCGGCGATCATGTTCTTCATCAGTTCGAAGGCGTTCAGCACGCCGCCGAAACCGGCTTCCGCGTCGGCAACGATCGGCAGGAAATAGTCGATGAAGCCTTCGTCGCCCGGGTTGATGCCGCGCGACCACTGGATCTCGTCAGCGCGCTTGAAGGTGTTGTTGATGCGGCGGACCATGGTCGGCACCGAGTCGTAGGCGTACAGCGACTGATCCGGGTACATGGTTTCGGAGGTGTTGCCGTCGGCGGCGACCTGCCAGCCGGACAGATACACGGCTTCCAGGCCCGCCTTGGCCTGTTGCATGGCCTGACCGGCGGTGATCGCGCCGAAGGCGTTCACGTAGCCCTTCTTGGCGCCGCCGTTGACCTTATCCCACAGGATCTTGGCACCGCGCTGGGCCAGGGTGTACTCCGGCTGCAGGGAGCCGCGCAGGCGAACGACGTCCGCAGCGGAATAACCGCGCTTGACGAGCTTCCAACGGGGGTTTTCAGCCCAGTCCTTCTCGAGGGCGGCGATCTGCTGTTCGCGGGTCATGGTCATGAGAGCTTCCTTGTTCACTGACAACGTTACGGGGGAGGGAGTTGTCGCTGGAGCGATCGGGCGCGGCGTTGCGCGGAAAACGGATTCGATACGCAGTCACGTTCGCTACCGATTCACCCTTGCAGCTGTGACGAAGTATAGGAAGGTTTTCGCTTTGCAGCAACAAGTCTTATATAAGATATAAGAAAAAAGTTTGTTATTTAAAAACAGGGATTTGAGAATACTTTTTTACAATGCAAAACGCGAATCGGCGTGATGAAACGAAAAAGTGTTGCGCTGCGGTAGGGGCAGGTCGTTTGCCGTGCGGACGGAAAACGACCTGCCGGGCTCACAGCAATGATTGGGCCGAGACGATCACCCCGTCCTCGTCTGCGTACAGGTATTCGCCCGGGGTGAAGGTGATGCCGCCGAAGCTCACCGGGACGTCGCTGTCGCCCACACCCTTCTTCACTGTTTTCATCGGATGTGTGCCGAGCGCGAACACGCCGAGCTCCATTGCCGAGATCGCCTTCGAGTCGCGGATGCAGCCATAGACGACGACGCCTGCCCAGCCGTTCTTCACCCCCAGCAGCGCGAGTTGGTCGCCGACCAGCGCACAACGCATCGATCCGCCGCCATCCACCACCAGCACCCGGCCGTTGCCCGGCGTCTCGAGCGCGCTGCGCACCAGCGAGTTGTCCTCGAAGAGTTTCAGGGTGGCGATCTGCCCGTGGAATTTCGTGCGTCCGCCAAAGCTGCGGAACATCGGCGCGCACACGCGCACGCGTCCCTCGTTGGCATCGCACAGGTCGGTGGTGAGTATGTCCATGGTCATCCTTCATCAGTTGTGATTGAACCGGGGGGCTATGCTAGCGCGGCTCGGCGCCGAAAGACATGCATGTTGGCAGGGGGGCTGTGCAGCGATGGGGCGAAAAAAAAGGCGACCGGGTGGTCGCCTTGTGCACAAAGAATGCGGTCGCGTCAGGTGGTGGCAGCCTCGACTTCGTCGAACAGCAGCGTGACCTTGCCCTCTGCATCGAGGTCGATCGTGACCTTGCCGCCGTTCGCGAGGCGCCCGAACAGGAGTTCGTCGGCCAGCGCCGAACGGATCGCATCCTGGATGAGACGCGCCATCGGGCGCGCGCCCATGAGCGGGTCGAAACCCTCGGAAGCAAGCCAGGTCTTCAACTCGTCGCTGAAATGCGCCTCGACCTTGCGCTCGTGCAACTGTGCCTCGAGTTGCATCAGGAACTTCTCGACCACCTTCAGGATGATGGTGTTGTCGAGCGGCGCAAAGGAGATCGTCGCATCCAGGCGATTGCGGAACTCGGGCGAGAACATGCGCTTGATCTCGGCCATCTCGTCGCCGACCTCGCGCTTTGCCGAGAAGCCCATCACCGTCTTCTGCATGGCTTCCGCGCCGGCATTGGTGGTCATGATGATGATCACATTGCGGAAGTCCGCCTCACGCCCGTTGTTGTCGGTGAGCGTGCCGTGGTCCATGACCTGCAGCAGGATGTTGTAGATATCCGGATGCGCCTTCTCGATCTCGTCGAGGAGCAGCACGCAATGCGGTTTCTTGGTGATCGCCTCGGTCAGCAGGCCGCCGTTGTCGAAACCGACATAGCCCGGAGGCGCGCCGATGAGGCGCGATACCGCGTGGCGCTCCATGTACTCCGACATGTCGAAGCGCACGAGCTCGATACCCAGCGTGTAGGCGAGCTGGCGTGCGACCTCGGTCTTGCCGACGCCGGTGGGGCCGCTGAAGAGGAAGCTGCCGATCGGCTTTTGCGGATTGCCGAGCCCCGAGCGCGACATCTTGATCGCCTTCGAGAGCGCCTCGATCGCCGCGTCCTGACCGAACACGACGTTCTTCAGGTCGCGATCGAGCGTCTTCAGCGCGGTGCGGTCGTCGTTGGAGACCGAGCGTGGAGGGATGCGCGCGATCTTGGCGACGATCTCCTCGATCTCGAGTTTGCCGATGGTTTTCTTCTGCTTGGACTTCGGCAGGATGCGCTGTGCGGCGCCGGCCTCGTCGATCACGTCGATTGCCTTGTCCGGCAGGTGGCGATCATTGATGTAGCGGGCCGAAAGCTCGGCCGCGGAGCTCAGCGCGGCGGCGGAATACTTCACGCCGTGGTGTTCCTCGAAGCGGCTCTTCAGCCCCTTGAGGATCTCCACCGTCTCGGGCACCGAGGGTTCCGTCACATCCACCTTCTGGAAGCGCCGCGACAGGGCGTGGTCCTTCTCGAAGATCTGGCGGAACTCGTTGTAGGTGGTCGCACCAATGCACTTCAGCTGGCCGGAGGACAGGGCCGGCTTCAGCAGGTTGGAGGCGTCTAGCGTGCCGCCGGAGGCCGCGCCGGCCCCGATCAGGGTATGAATTTCGTCGATGAAGAGGATCGCGTTCTGCGCTTCGCGCAGCTGCTTCAGCACCGCCTTCAGGCGCTGCTCGAAATCGCCGCGGTACTTCGTGCCGGCAAGCAGCGCACCCATGTCGAGCGCATACACCTGCGCATCTTTCAGGATGTCGGGCACGCGATCCTCGACGATGCGGCGGGCAAGGCCTTCTGCGATCGCGGTCTTGCCGACACCGGCCTCGCCGACCAGCAGCGGGTTGTTCTTGCGGCGCCGGCACAGCGTCTGGATGACGCGCTCGAGCTCCTTGTCACGGCCGATGAGTGGGTCGATCTTGCCGACCAATGCCTGCTGATTGAGGTTCTGGGTGAAGTTCTCGAGCGCACCGCCGGGCTGCGCGGCTTCAGGCTCCTGCTCGCCTTGTTCGCCCTCGGACTTCTGCGATCCTGCGGCGCGCTGCGGCGGAGTCTTGGAGATGCCGTGCGAGATGAAATTGACCACGTCCAGGCGCGAGATGTTCTGGCGCTGGAGGAAGTACACCGCGTGGGAGTCCTTCTCGCCGAAGATCGCGACCAGCACATTCGCACCGGTCACTTCCTTCTTGCCGGAGGACTGCACATGCAGGATCGCGCGCTGGATCACCCGTTGGAAGCCGAGCGTGGGTTGGGTGTCGATCTCGACATCGCCCTCCACCTTGGGAGTGTGCTCGTTGATGAACGCGGTGAGCTCCTTGCGCAGCTCGTCGATGTTGGCCTCGCATGCGCGAAGTACCTCGGCGGCAGAAGGATTGTCCAGCAAAGCGAGCAGCAGGTGCTCGACCGTGATGAACTCGTGCCTTTTTTGCCGGGCCTCGACAAACGCCATGTGCAGACTGACTTCAAGTTCCTGCGCGATCATTCTCAATTTTCCTCCATCACGCATGCAAGCGGGTGTTGATGCTGGCGGGCGAAGGAAACGACCTGTTCAACCTTGGTCGCTGCGACGTCCTTGGGGAAAACGCCGCAAACCCCCGACCCTTCTCTGTGAACTTGGAGCATGACGCGCGTGGCTCGTTCGCGGTCCATGCCAAAAAAACTCTGCAGCACAACGACCACGAACTCCATTGGGGTGAAGTCATCGTTGAGGAGCAGCACCTTGTAGAAGGGCGGGGGTCTGGTGCGTGTCCGCTCCGCCTCGAGTAGGAACTCGTCCTGCTTATGGGTGGCCATGAGATTCATTCTAATCAAGTCGGTGCAGAGTGCAATAGAGCGAGTCGTGTTCTCGTGCAATGTGTCGCGGGCGAAACTGCAACAGTCTGCATGGTGCATTGCACATCGCATGAATATGTATGCAGTTCAATGATTTGTGAGGATTTTCTGATGGGCTTCTGCTTCGTTGGTGTGTGAATGGTGCGATGCGACAGAAACCTCACGATTTCCCGGTGCGGCCCGGGTCACGATTCGCTTGACGCTCGGCGCGCAAGTGCGTAAAAGAAAAGCCGTGTGAAATGCAAGGTAAATCGCACAGGTTCTGGGGTTCATGGCTGCCTGGAGTGGTTCTGGATGCACAGGTCTGGTTTCGTTGCGCTGAGCATTTGATGCACGAGCGGGGATGGCCCGTAACACGTTAAGTAAATTTGAAGGATTAAGGCAATATGGCAACTGGTACCGTGAAGTGGTTCAATGATTCCAAGGGTTTTGGCTTCATTACTCCGGACGACGGCAGCGAAGATCTCTTTGCACACTTTTCCGCCATCAACATGAGCGGTTTCAAGACGCTCAAGGAAGGCGAAAAGGTTTCCTTTGAAGTGACGCAGGGCCCGAAGGGCAAACAGGCTTCGAACATCCAGAAGGCCTGAGTCCCAGGAATCATTGATCGGGTCCCCGGGGTGCATAGCATCCAGTTGACCTGAGTTTTCGCCGCATCAAGGCGAAAAGGGCTGCCGAAAGGCAGCCCTTTTGTGTTGACCGTGTCCTCGGCGCGTGCGTGCTGCGTCAGATCTCCTTGCCGGCCCCAAAATGGAACGGCCCGCATGCGCGGGCCGTCAGGGTGCCTTCACGACTGCAGCACACATCACTTCAGTTTGACTTCCTTGTACAGCACGTGTTTGCGCACGACCGGGTCGTACTTCTTGAACTCGAGTTTGTTCGGGGTGGTGCGCTTGTTCTTGGAAGCGGTGTAGAAATGACCGGTACCAGCGGTCGATTCCAGCTTGATCTTTTCGCGTCCGCCTTTGGCCATGACGTTCTCCGTATGTTCTCTTCAGATTCGGGGTGGGGTGTTCAGATCTTGTCGCCGCGGGCGCGCAGTTCCGAAACGACCACGTCGATACCCTTCTTGTCGATGGTGCGAAGGGCCGCATTGGAGACGCGCAGGCGAATCCAGCGGTTTTCGGCTTCGCTCCAGAACCGGCGGTTTTGCAGGTTGGGCAGGAAGCGACGCTTGGTCTTGTTGTTGGCGTGGGAAACGTTGTTTCCCGACATCGGTGCTTTACCGGTCACTTGGCAGACGCGAGCCATAGTTTGCTCCAGAGGATTCGGATTTCTAAAAACGTGCGAATCTAGCACAGGAGTCCTGGTCTTTGCAAGGCAATCGCGAGCGACGACCATGCTCAAAGCAGGCCCCGTTCGGCGAAGGAAACGGGGGGCCCATGGGCGGTCACGACAAAGTGGTCGAGCACCCTGACATCCACCAGGTTGAGCGCTTCCTTGACCGCACGCGTGATGCTCTCGTCGGCGTGGCTGGGCTCGCTGGCCCCTGACGGATGGTTGTGCGCGAGGATGATCGCTGCTGCATTGTAGGCGAGGCAGAGCTTGACCACCTCGCGCGGATAGACGCTGGTCTGGGTAAGGGTACCGCGGAACAACTCCTCGGCACGGATGAGGTGATTGCGATTGTCTAGCATCAGCACATAGAACACCTCGTGCGGCAGCGAGCCGATCTTCAGGCGTAGCCAGTCGCGCACCGCCTGTGGCGAATCCATGATGTCGCGCTGGCGCATCTCCTCGCCGAGCGCGCGCCTTGCCAGTTCCATGGAGGCCTGCAGTTGGGCATACTTCGCGAGGCCCATTCCCGGTACGGTGGCGAAAGCCGCGGCGGGGGCGCTGCACAGGGCCGTGAGCGTGCCGAAATGATCGAGCAAGGTGCGCGCGAGGTCGACTGCGGTCTGGCCCTTGATGCCGACGCGCAGGAACAGGGCGAGAAGCTCGGCATCCGAAAGTGCGGCGGCGCCGTGGGCGAGGAGCTTCTCGCGTGGGCGCTCGGCTTCCGGCCAATCGGTGATGGCCATGCTGTTGTCACCTCCAACATCTTTGCGGGTAATGGCATTGTCATGAATTGTGTTGCGGGAAGCAAGATCGTCGTGGCCGTCTCCGGCGGCGTCGCGGCCTACAAGTCGGCGGAGTTGGTGCGCTTGCTGGTGAAGGCAGGGGCGGATGTGCATGTGGTGCTCACCGAAGCGGGTGCGCGTTTCGTGACTGCGGTGACCTTCCAGGCGCTGTCCGGCAATCGCGTCTGGTCGGATCTGTGGGATCCGCGCATGGACAACAACATGGCGCACATCGATCTGTCGCGCGATGCGCGTGCGATCGTCATCGCGCCTGCGACCGCGGATGTGATGGCGCGCATCGCGCAGGGGCTCGCCGACGACCTGCTGACCACGCTGTGCCTTGCGCGGGATTGCCCGTTGATCGTCGCGCCGGCGATGAACCGACAGATGTGGGAGAATCCCGCCACCCGGCGCAACGTGGCGCTGCTGCGAGAGGACGGCGTGGCGGTGTTCGGCCCGGACGCTGGCGAGCAGGCCTGCGGTGAGACCGGCATGGGCAGGATGCTCGAACCCGAGTTGTTGTTCGAGCGGCTGCTCGCGTTCTTTGCGGTGAAGAGTCTCGCCGGGCAGCGCGTGGTGATGACCGCCGGGCCGACCTTCGAGGCGATCGACCCGGTGCGCGGCATCACCAACACCAGTTCCGGCAAGATGGGCTATGCGCTCGCGCGCGCCTGCGTGCATGCCGGGGCGGAGGTAGTGCTGGTGAGCGGGCCGGTGTCGCTTTCCTGCCCGGACGGCGTGCGGCGGGTATCCGTGCGCAGCGCACTGGAGATGCGTGCTGCGGTCGTCGAGGCCTTGCCGGGCGCGAGCGTGTTCATCGGCGTTGCGGCCGTGGCCGACTACCGGCCGCTCGCGAGTGCCGAGCACAAGATCAAGAAGTCTGGCGACGACATGCAGATTGCGCTCACGCCCAACCCCGACATCCTCGCCGAGGTCGCCGCGCGCCCGGATGCGCCGCTGTGCGTGGGCTTTGCGGCCGAGAGCCGCGACCTTGCCATCTATGCCGAAGGCAAGCGTCAGGCCAAGAAGCTGGATCTCGTGGTCGGCAACCTGGTGCAGGACGGGCTGGGAGGGGACGACAACACGGTGGTGCTCTACGATGCCGAGGGTGCGCACCCGCTGGCGCGGGCGCCCAAGGACGAGGTGGCGACGCGCATCGTCGCGCACCTTGCTGGCCTGCTTTCGAAACGATCTGCCTGAGGTTGCCATGCACAGCATCGATGTGAAGATTCTCGACGCGCGCCTGCGCGAACACGCACCGGCCTATGCCACCCGCGGCGCTGCGGGGCTCGACCTGCGCGCCTGCCTGCCGGCGCCGCTCACGCTCTTTCCTGGCGAGACATCGCTGGTGCCGAGCGGGCTCGCGATCCATCTCGCCGACCCGGGCCTCGCCGCGATGATCCTGCCGCGCTCGGGCCTGGGCCACAAGCACGGCATCGTGCTGGGCAATCTCGTCGGTCTGATCGACTCCGACTATCAGGGGCAGATCTTCGTCTCGGTGTGGAACCGTGGCCGCGAGCCGTTCACGATCCAGCCGATGGAGCGGATCGCGCAGATGGTGGTGGTGCCGGTGCTGCAGGTGCATTGCAACATCGTCGACGATTTCGCTGCCAGCGAACGTGGCGACGGCGGCTTCGGTAGCACGGGCAAGCATTGATGACGGCGCGGCCCGGGGTGCCGGTCGGCGTGCATGTGCTGCTCGAGCGCGAGGACGGCGCGGTGCTGCTGATGCGCCGTGCCGGCACCGGCTTCTTCGATGGGCTGTACAGCCTGCCGGGCGGGCATCTCGAGGCGGGGGAGGCGATCGCCGACACCGCGCGGCGGGAGATTCGGGAGGAGTTGGGTGTAGAGATCGACGTGCCGGATCTCGGCTATCTCGGCGTCGTGCATCGACGCTCCGACACCAACCGCATCGAGTTCTTCATGCGCACGGCGCGCTGGCGCAACGTGCCGCACATCGCCGAACCCGACAAGTGCGATGCGCTCGAATGGTGCCTGCCGTCGGCGCTGCCGGAGAACACCGTGCCCTACATCCGCGCGGCGCTCGCGCAGGCGCAGCCGCCCTGGTTCATGGAGTGCGGCTGGGGCGACATCAAGCCGGCCTGAAGAGCTCCGGAAACAGCGCCCTGAAGCGCATCTCCACCGGATACGGGAAGAAGTCCTCGACGTGGCCGCTGCGGATCGAGGCCTGGGCGTTCTGCCAGAACGCAGGCGACAGCAGGTCGCGGTGATGCTTCATGAAGGCCTTGCGGATACGCGGATTGCTCAGCAGGAAGGTCGCGAACTCCTCCGGAAACACGTCCAGCGGCCCCGCCGAGTACCAGGCTTCGCCCGACATTTCCATCTCGGGGTAGGGCGCGGGCGGAATTCTGCGGAAGTTCATGTCGGTCATGTACTCGATCTCGTCGTAGTCGTAGAACACGACCCGGCCGTAGCGTGTGACGCCGAAGTTCTTCCACAGCATGTCGCCCGGGAAGATGTTGGCGATCGCGAGCTCGCGGATCGCGTTGCCGTACTCGCGCACCGCCTGCTCGGTCTCCGCGTCGGCGGCTTTCTCCAGCACCATGTTGAGCGGGGTCATCCTGCGCTCGATATAGAGATGCTTGATGATCAGCGAATCGCCCTCGATCTCGAACGCGCTCGGCGCGAGGCTGCGCAGCTCCTCCATCAGCTCGGGGTGAAAGCGCGACAGGGGCAGTGCGGCGTAGGAGAATTCCAGCGTGTCCGCCATCCGTCCGACGCGGTCGACATGCTTCACCATCAGGTACTTGCGCTTCACCGTGCTGCGGTCCATGTTCTTCGAGCTGCCGAACACGTCCTTGATGATCTTGAACACGTAAGGGTAGGACGGCAGCGTGAACACCAGCATCACCAGCCCGCGGATGCCCGGCGCAATGATGAACTGGTCGTTCGAATGGCGCAGGTGCGAGACAAGGTCGCGGAAGAACATCGTCTTGCCCTGCTTGCCCAGCCCGAGCATGGTGTAGAGCTCGCTGCGCGGCTTGTTCGGCATGATCGCGCGCAGGAACTGCACATAGCCGGACGGCACCTCCATATCCACCATGAAGTAAGCGCGCGACAGCGAGAACAGCACCGAGATGCGCCACGGGTCGAGCAGCAGGGTGTCGATGTAGAGCCTGCCGCCGTCGTTGTGGCGCACTGCGAGCGCGAACGGAAACTCCTGGTAGCCGTTCACGCCGCGGCCGATGATGTAGGCCGTCTTGTTGCGGTAGAACGCCGAGTACAGGACCTGCAGCTGGCAATTGACCTCCATCGCCGGCCAAGTGCCGCCGACATGGGCTTGTGCCACGCGCAGCATGCAGTCGATGTCGCGGTCCAGGTCCTCGAACGGGCGCTGCCAGTCGAAGTCCTCGACGATGCGCCGCAAGGTCGCGCGCATGCCGCCTTCCTGCGGGTAGTAGCTGCTGTAGACCGGGGGGTAGGCGTCGATGTATTCGGTGCTGATCGCGGGGCGGGCGAAGATGTAGTCGTTGTTGAAGTAGCTGCGATGCAGGATCTTGGTGGTGACCGAGTTGAAGAAGGTCTCCGCGAGCTCGGGCTGGCGGTGGTTGATCAGCATGCCGATGAAATGCAGCTTGACCTGCTGCCAGGTTGCGTCGTCGAGCGAGTCGGCATCGAACTCGTCGTGCAGGCGTTGCGCGGTCTCGTTCACCCGGTCGTCATAGAACTGCACGCGCTCGCGTACCGCATCCAGCTGGGCCTGCCATTCGGCTGCCTCGAAGTACTCCTTTGCGCGCCGGGATGTCTCGCGGAAGATCCGGTAGTGCTTGTTGAAACCTTCGATCAGCGCGTACGCGATCGCCTGTGCAACCGGGCTTTCGCCCGAGGGGGTATCCATTGGCGCCTCCTGCGGTCCTGTGGCGGACGGGTGCGGTGCAGGTCAATACATGCCAAAAGTGTAGCATCGGCAGCGCCGCGGCTGCGTCACCCCGGCGCGCCCGGCGCAGCGCTGCCGCGCTTTCGGAGCGCCGCGCTTTCGGCGCATAATCAGGCGCCGAACCATGGGCCGAGCCGCATCCGGCGGCACGCACTCCCGGGCTTCGCGCGTCCGGCCCGGACCCAGCATCATCCAATTCATCTTCAGGAGGTGGAATGAGCGCATCCAAGATCACGGTACCCCAGGGTGGCCAGAAGATTGTTCCCGGCCAGCCGATTCCCGACAATCCGATCATCCCGTTCATCGAAGGCGACGGCATCGGCGTGGACATCACGCCGGTGATGATCAAGGTCATCGACGCCGCGGTCGCCAAGGCCTACGGCGGCAGCAGGAAGATTCACTGGATGGAGGTCTATGCGGGTGAGAAGTCCACCCAGATCTACGGGCCGGACGAGTGGTTTCCGAAGGAAACCTTCGACGCGCTCAAGGCATTCGCCGTCTCGATCAAGGGGCCGATGACCACGCCGGTGGGGGGCGGGATCCGCTCGCTCAACGTGGCGCTGCGGCAGGAACTGGATCTCTATCAGTGCGTGCGCCCGGTGCGTTACTTCAGCGGCGTGCCCTCGCCGCTGAAGCGGCCGGATCTGGTGGACATGGTGATCTTCCGCGAGAACACCGAGGATATCTACGCCGGCGTCGAATGGGCGGCCGGGTCGGACGCGGTGAAGAAGGTCGTGCGTTTCCTCACCGAGGAGATGGGGGTCAGGAAGATCCGCTTCCCCGAGAGCTCGGGCATCGGCATCAAGCCGGTGTCGGTGGAGGGCACGCAGCGTTTGGTGCGCGCCGCGATCCGCTATGCGGTGGACAACGATCGGAAGTCGGTCACCATCGTGCACAAGGGCAACATCATGAAGTTTACCGAAGGCCTCTTCCGTGACGTCGGCTATGCCCTCGCGCGCGACGAGTTCGGTGCGCAGCCGATCGACGGTGGCCCGTGGTGCAGCTTCAAGAACCCGAACACCGGGCGCGAGATCGTCGTCAAGGATGCGATCGCGGATGCCTTCCTGCAACAGATCCTGCTGCGCCCTGCGGAATACGACGTGATCGCCACCACCAACCTGAACGGCGACTACATCTCCGATGCCCTCGCCGCGCAGGTCGGCGGCATTGGCATCGCGCCGGGGGCGAACATCTCCGACCAGTACGCCTGCTTTGAGGCCACCCATGGCACTGCGCCCAAGTACGCGGGGCTGGACAAGGTGAACCCGGGCTCGCTGATCCTGTCGGCTGAGATGATGTTGCGCCATCTGGGCTGGCGCGAGGCAGCCGACCTCGTCGTCAAGGGCATGGAGGCGGCGATCGGCGACAAGCAGGTCACCTACGACTTCGCGCGCCTCATGGAAGGTGCCACCGAGGTGTCGTGCTCCGAGTTTGGCGACGCGATGATTGCGCGCATGTAGTGCCCGACCGGCCGGGGTTGCCCGGCACATGCACCCTGCAAGGCCCCCGTACATGGGGGCCTTGTTCCTTGCAGTGCCTGATTCAGTGCGCTCGCACGATCAGCACCGAGATGCTGACCTTGCGCAGTACGTTCTCGGCGACGCTGCCGAGCAGCAGGCGGCGCATGCCGCGGCGGCCGTGCGAGCCCATCACCAGCAGGTCGGCGCCGGAGACCTCCACCGCATGTGCGATCTGGTCTGCGGCATGCTGGTCGGGCGAGGCGAGCAGCCGGTGGGTGGCCTCGATGCCCGAATCACGTGCCTTGCCGACCGATTCCGCGAGCAGCGATTCGCCGCTGTCGAGGAGCGCCTGTTCCAACTCCTCGGTATGGGCGAGCACCGCGCCGTGACGGTTGAAGGCCTGCAGCAGGGACTCGTCCACCGCGTGCGCGATATCGAGCTTCGCGTTGTGGAGCAGCGCGAGCGCGATCGCCTCATCGAGCGCCTTGCGGGATGTCAGGCTGTCATCGACCGCCACCAGTATGTGCTTGTACATCGGCTCTCCTCGTTCAGTGCGGGTGTGACCGTGAGCCGCCAGGATGTGGAGCGGCGGAGCATCGGCGTGCGAAACGATCATGCAGCAAGGCCCGTTTCCCGGCAAGCAGGCCCGCAGACCGCTGCCAGTCAGAGAAGTTTAGCTTTCTGTAAGAAACGCGTAAGTCGGTACGCCTAAGATAAAGGTGCTGTATATGGGCAGTAGCGGGTCTTATTCAATGAGGCCCGCAATCACTTTCGGGAGAGGAGACTCTATGGAAAACAACAATCCGTCAGGGTACTGGGGCACGGTGCTCGGATTGCTGACCAAGATCATGATCATCTGGTTCTTGGTCTCGTTCGGCGCAGGCATCCTGTTCGCACCGGCACTCAACAGCATCCACCTCGGTGGTTATCCGTTGGGTTTCTGGTTTGCACACCAGGGATCCATCTACGTCTTCATCGCGCTGATTTTCTGGTACGCGAAGAAGATGGGTGACATCGACCGTCAGTTCGACGTTCACGAAGAATAATCAGGGGGATACATGGATCTTCAAACAATGACCTACCTGGTGGTCGGCGCGTCCTTCGCGCTGTACATCGGGATCGCCATCTGGGCGCGCGCTGGTAGCACCAGCGAGTTCTATGCCGCGGGCGGCAGTGTGCACCCGATCACCAACGGCATGGCCACGGCGGCTGACTGGATGTCGGCAGCTTCCTTCATCTCCATGGCCGGCCTGATCGCCAACATGGGTTACGGCGGCGGCCTGTTCCTGATGGGCTGGACCGGTGGTTACGTGCTGCTGGCGATGCTGCTGGCACCGTACCTGCGCAAGTTCGGCAAGTTCACCGTGCCGCAGTTCATCGGCGACCGCTTCTACTCGCAGACGGCTTCGACGGTGGCGGTGATCTGCCTTCTGACCGCATCGCTGACCTACATCATCGGCCAGATGACCGGCGTGGGCGTGGCGTTCTCGCGCTTCCTCGGCGTGTCGAGCGAAACCGGTATCTACCTCGGTATGGCGATCGTGTTCATGTACGCGGTGTTCGGCGGCATGAAGGGCATCACCTACACCCAAGTTGCTCAGTACATCGTGCTGATCGCGGCCTACCTGGTTCCGGCGATCTTCATCTCGCTGCAACTTACCGGCAACCCGCTGCCGCAGCTTGGGCTGGGTAGCTCCATCGTCGGTACCGACCAGTCGCTGCTCTCCAAGCTCGACCAAGTGGTGGTGGATCTCGGCTTCGGCCAATACACCACGACGACCGCGGGCAGCACGCTCAACATGTTCGCCTACACCTTGTCGCTGATGATCGGTACTGCGGGCCTGCCGCACGTCATCATGCGATTCTTCACCGTCCCGACGGTGAAGGACGCGCGTAGCTCGGCCGGTTGGGCACTGGTGTTCATCGCCCTGCTGTACACCACTGCGCCTGCGGTGGCCGCGATGGCCAAGCTGAACCTGCACGCCACGGTGAACTCCGCGGTTGGCCTCGAGACCGACGCCAACGGCCGCATGGTGGTGAACCCTGAAACCGTCAAGGCCCGTGGTGATCTGTACGCTGCTGACGCCAGCCTGGTGTACGAAGAGCGTCCGGACTGGATGAAGCGCTGGGAAAAGACCGGCCTCCTGAAGTTCGAGGACAAGAACGGCGACGGCCGCATCCAGTTCTACAACGACAAGACCGCGAATGCCGAAGCCAAGGCCAAGGCCGAAGCAGCCGGCTGGAAGGGCAGCGAGCTGACGGTGAACGCCGACATCATGGTGATGGCGAACCCGGAAATCGCGCTGCTGCCCAACTGGGTGATCGCGCTGGTGGCCGCGGGTGGTCTGGCGGCTGCACTGTCGACCGCTGCCGGTCTGCTGATGGCGATCTCGTCGGCGGTGTCGCATGACCTGGTGAAGGGTGTGTTCGCGCCGAACATCAGCGAGAAGAACGAGCTGCTCGCCGGCAAGATCTCGATGGCAGTGGCGATCGTGATCGCAGGCTACCTCGGTCTCAACCCGCCGGGCTTCGCGGCCGGTACGGTTGCGCTGGCCTTCGGTATCGCCGCCTCCTCGCTGTTCCCGGCGATCATGATGGGCATCTTCTCCAAGAAGATGAACCGTGAAGGCGCGATCGCGGGCATGCTGTCCGGCCTGTTTGTCACCCTGTTCTACGTGTTTGCGCACAAGGGTATCTTCTTCATCAAGGGGACCGAGTTCGTCGACATGATCGGTGGTCCGAACAGCTTCTTCGGCATCACGCCGGAAGCCTTCGGTGCAATCGGTGCGCTGGTGAACTTCATCGTCGCCTTCGCGGTGGATAAGGTCACCAAGGAGCCGCCGGAGCACATCCAGCACATGGTCGAAGCCGTGCGTATCCCGCGTGGTTCCAAGGCTGTGGATGGTGCGCACTAAGCGCTAGCAGCAATCAGGATCGGGCCCTACCCCGGAACAGCCGGGAAAGGGCCCGGGACGAGGCCCCGCCAGAACGCTTGGCGGGGCTTTTCTTTTGTGGCATGGTGGTTTTCGGGCGATATGGCCCGACTGGGAGTCGAGAATGACATCAATGGCGCCAACCGCTCATATGGCGATGACGTGGATCCTTTTTCTTGCGCTCTTTCCAATGGCGTTTTTCTGGCTGCGCAGGGCCTGGAGGATCATCGTCAAGCGCGATTTCTCCGAGGTCGCCTTGAAGCGCGGCGATCCTCCGCCCAACCCGCAACGCTGGGCGCCATTCACGCTGGCGATCAACCTGATCGCGGGCGTGGTCGTGGTCTGCGTCATCCTCGGTATCGTCATGGGGGTGCTTGCATACGAAACCTGGACCGCGATCGCGGGTGGCACGATCTGGTGCAAGTTTTTCGCCGACTATGCCTTGAGCCGCACGGCCCATCCGATGGTGGTCAAGAAACCGGCGGCAGAGAAACCCGGCGAAGCGGCAAAATAGCCGACTCCTTGCGAGCGGGCTGCCGAGGTTCCCGAATAGATCTGGACGCCCTCAGTGCGGGCGTTTCTCACCGGCGCCGAAGGCGCGGTCGAGCCGGTTCATCAGCACCACGTGGATGCCGATGATTACAAGGTACAGCAGCAGGATGCCTTGCGCGAACAGGTAGAACGCCAGTGGGAAGCCCAGGAAGCTGACCTGGTTGAGGTCGGCGGCGAACCACGCCGCGAGGAAGGTCACCAGAAACCAGATCGCGAGCAGGCTCGCGGAGAGGATTCTGGTGTATCGCCAGTAGGCCCGGTGCTTCTCGGTGAGCTTCATGGCGTCTCCCGGGCTCAGACGTTGTCGTTGCGGGTGAAGGCTTTGGCGAGGCGTTGCTGCACGTCCGCCGGCGCAGGCTCGTGCCCGGCCGCTTCGATGGAGAACTCGCTTTCGCCCGCGCAGATTGCCTTCAGGCGTGCCTCGAACCCTTCCATCTCGGCCATCGGCACGATGGCCGAGATCACGGTCCAACCGGCTGCCGGGCTCTCGGTGTTGGTGAGTCGGCCACGCCGCCCGGATACTTCCGCGCTGACCTCGCCGAAGTGCGAATCCTCCACCTTCACGGTGAGCTGCAGCAGCGGCTCCAGCACGATGGGTCGCGCGCCGAGCAGGGCTTCGATGGTGGCATGGCGCCCCGCGGTCACGAAGGACACCTCGTTCGAATCCACCGCATGGTGCTTGCCATCGACCAGCACGATGCGCACGTCCTGCACCGGGAAGCCGGCGAGCGCGCCTTCTTCCAGCGCCTGCTTCACGCCTTTCTCGACTGCGGGCAGGAAGTTGGTCGGGATCGTGCCGCCCTTGACCTCGTTGCCCAGCTCGATGCCCGCGCCGCGTGGCAGTGATTCGACCCGCAGCGCCACCTCGCCGAACTGGCCCGAGCCGCCACTCTGCTTCTTGTGGCGGTAACGCGCCTCCGCGCTGCCGCCGATCGTTTCGCGATAGGGCACGGACGGCGTGGACGTGTCGAGCTGCAGGTTCCAGCGCAGGCGCAGCTGCTCCAGCACGATCTTGAGGTGGAGCTGACCCAGACCGCGCACCACGGTCTTGCGGTTCTGCGTGTCGAAGCCGACCTCCAGACACGGATCCTCCTCACGCAGACGGATCAGGGCCTCTGAAAGCTTCTGCTCGTCGCCGTGCTTCTGCGTGCTCAGCGCCAGGCCGAACACTGGCTGAGGGTATCTTGTATGGGGGAGATGGAGGAAGTCCTCGTCATGGGAGTCGTGCAGCACCGCATCCGGGTGGATCTCGTCCACCCTCGCCACCGCGCAGATGTCCCCAGGCACGCCGAGCGGAATCTCCACCTGGTTCTTGCCCTGCAGGCGGAACAGGTGCGCCACCTTGAAGGGCTTGCGACCATCGCCGATGAAGAGCTGGGTGTTGGGCGTGACCTGCCCCTGGTGAATGCGGAAGATGCCGAGCTTGCCACGGTAGGCGTCGTTCGCGACCTGGAACACATGCGCCACGACGTGCTTGTCCGGGTCCGGGCTGACCGCGAAGGGCTCTGCCTCGCTGCCCTCGCCGCGCATGAAGCGTGGCGGATTGCCCTCGGTGGGGTCGGGCATGAGTTTGCCGAGGATGTCGAGCAGCTCGCGTACGCCTGCGCCGCTGCGCGCCGAAACGAAGCACACCGGCACGAGGTGCCCTTCGCGTAGCGCCTGCTCGAAGGGTGCATGGAGCTGGTCCGGGTTCAGTGATTCGCCCTGCTCGAGGTACTGCGCCATCAGCGCCTCGTCGAGCTCCACGACCTGGTCGACGATGGCGTCGTGCGCCGCGCGCACCGAGGAGAACGCGACCGCACTGTCGTAAGCGGGTTCGAAGAAGCAGTCGATGACCGCCTCGCCACCCGGTGTGGGCAGGTTGATCGGCAGGCATTCCGGGCCGAAACTACGCTTGACCTCCTCCATCAACGTGGCGAGGTCCGCGCCAGCGACGTCGATCTTGTTGATGATGATGAGGCGGCAGCGGTCGGCCGCCGCGGCCATCATGCGGCGGGTGCCGCTCTCGATGCCCGCTGCCGCGCTCACCACCACGGCGGCGGTCTCGACCGCCGGCAGTGCCAGCAGCGCGCGGCCGGCGAGGTCGGGCAGTCCCGGCGTGTCGAGGAGGTTCACCCAGTGGCCGGCCCATTCCAGATGCGCGAGCGAGGTGGACAGCGAGTGGCCCATCTCCTTTTCCTGCGGGTCGAAGTCGCTGGTGGTCGTGCCCTTCTCGACGCTGCCCGCGGCGCTGATCTCGCCCGCAGCGGCGAGCAGGGCTTCGAGCAGGGTGGTCTTGCCGGCGCCGGCATGACCCATCAGGGCGAGGTTGCGGATGTCGTGCACCGAAGTCGGTGTCATGGTGAGGTCCTCCCGTCGTTGTTTGCCGACAGTTTCCACCTCCCGGAAAGCCGATGCAAGGCGGCCACCCCCGCCGTGCGCCGCCGCTTCAGCTCAACAGCGCCTGGATCCAGGGCTGCAGCAGCGGCAACAGCAGCGCGGTGACCAGTGCATTCAAGCCCATCGCCAGCGCCGAGAACGCGCCGGCCTGCTCGCTCACCTGGAAGGCGCGCGCAGTGCCGATGCCATGCGAGGCGATACCGATCGCGAAGCCGCGCACCGCGTGGTCCTCGATGTGCAGTGTTCGATACACGTAGCGCGCGGTGATCGCGCCGAATATGCCGGTGCCGATGACGAGCACTGCGGTCAGCGAGGGCAGGCCGCCCAGGGTCTCGGCAATCGCCATCGCGATCGGCGTGGTGACGCTCTTGGGCGCGAGCGACATCATCGTCGCATCGCTTGCCCCCAGCGCTGCAGCAATGCCGACCGCCGACAGCGCCGCGGTGAGCGAACCCACCACCAGCGTCACCAGTAGCGGCAGGAGCATGCGACGCAGCCGCGCCCATTGAGCATAGAGCGGTATCGCCAACGCCACCGTGGCGGGGCCGAGCAGGAAGTGTACGAACTGGGCGCCGTCGAAGTAGGTGTTGTAGTCGGTGCCGGTGAGGGTCAGCGCGGCGACGAGGAGCGCGACCGCGATCATCACCGGATTCACCAGCGGGTGTTGGCCGCTGCGCTGGTACAGCCACCACGCTGCCTGGTAGGCCACGAGCGTCGCGGTGAGCCCGAGCAGCGGGCTGGCCGCGAGATACACCCAGACTTCCTCCAGGCGCGGGTTCATGGTGCTTGCTCCGCGTCGCCGCTGCGGTGCGTGAGTGCGCGCAACAGCAAGGCCGACACCGCGATCGTCAGCACGGTGCTGAGCGTGAGCGCGAGCAGCAGCGCGAGCCACTCGTCCGCGATGCGCTGGAAGTGCAGCATCACCCCGGTGCCGGCGGGTACGAACAGCAGCGACAGGTGCTGCAGCAGGTTGGTGGCGGTGCTGCGCAGTGCGGCATCGGGGCCGCCGCGCACGACCAGCGTCGCGAACAGCATCGCCATGCCGAGCACCGGGCCGGGCACCGGCAGCGCGAAGGCGCGGACGACGACCTCGCCTGCGAGCTGATAAACAAGAAGCCAGGTGAGCGCGCCGAGCATGATGCTTCAGCCCAGGAGCGCGTGGCCGACGGTGCGCACCAGCACGCCCACGCAGGCGCCGGCGGCAGCCGCCTTCCACACCCCGGCGACGCGTCGTCCGGCGGAGATCAGCACCGCCACGCCGGCGACGTCGAAGGGGTGGATGAGGAAACCGGCGCTCTGGTTCACCGTCTGCACGGTGGCGCTGCCGCTACGCAGCATCTCGTCCATGACGCCCATCATCGCGGTGCCGCCGGCGATCGCCTTGGTGAGCGAGGGCAGCACCAGCGCCGGGTCGATGTTCATCAGCGACAGCAGTGGCGCGAGCGCGGCGGTGAGCCAGTCGATGGCGCCGAAGCTGCGCAACGCCATCACCGCGACGAGCGCAATGACGAGCATCGGTATTGCGCCCACCGCGATCTTGAACGCCTCGGCGCCGGCGCGGTTGATGACGTCCAGCACCCCCTTGGTGCTCTCGGCGACGGGGTGGTGCAGCGTTTCGTCGACGCGGGCCTCCACCGACGACAGCTTGCGGCCGACGAGGTGATAGGTGACCGCCGCCGCGATCAGTCCGCCCAGCAGCGATAGCGCGAGCGTGGGGCCGAAGCGCAGTCCCATCGCCACCATCGGGAACACCACGTTGGCCTGCGCCATCGCCATCACCAGCGCGAGCGTGGCGGCGAGGTGGCGGTCGGAGGCGCCGCGCTGCTCCATCATCGCCAGGGTGGCGACCGGTGCGGCGAAGCTCACGAAGCTGATCTGCAGCGCTGCGAACACACCCAGACCGGTCAGCCCGGCCGGGCGCAGCAGCGGCGCCGTCCAGCCGATCACCTTGTCGATGACGCCGCGCGCTTCCAGGAGACGCATCAGCGCGAGCATGACGATCATGATCGGCAGCAGCACGAAGAGCGCGAGCTCGACCGCGGAGCGGCCGGCCTCGAGGATGATTCTGGTCAGGACTTCCATGCGGAGTGAGGTCCGTTCGGTTCAGGACGGCAGTCGGAAACGCCGGAAAACGCCGTGCGGTGCGGCGGGCACGGCGGCGAGAAACTTCGCCCCCCGCCACATGCGCGGCCGGGGGCGTGCTGCGCGTGCCCCGGCAGTGCGCATGCTGTGCCGGGGGGCAGGGCTCAGCCCTGGGCCTTGGCCACCTGGCGCCAGGCGTGCAGCAGCGGCTCGGTGTAGCCGCTGGGCTGCTCGCAACCCTTGAACACCAGGTCGCAGGCGGCCTTGAACGCCACCGACTTGTCGAAGTCCGGCGCCATCGGGCGGTAGGCGGGGTCGCCCGCGTTCTGGCCATCCACCACCGCGGCCATGCGCTTCAGGGTCTCGGTGACCTGCGCCGCGTTGGTCACGCCGTGGCGCAGCCAGTTGGCGATGTGCTGGCTGGAGATGCGCAGCGTGGCGCGGTCTTCCATCAGGCCGACGTTGTTGATGTCCGGCACCTTGGAGCAGCCCACGCCCTGTTCCACCCAGCGCACCACATAGCCGAGGATGCCCTGGGCGTTGTTGTCGAGCTCCTGCTGGATTTCCTCCGCGCTCCACTCGGCCTTGGCGACCACCGGCACGGTGAGGAGGCCGTCGAGCAGGCTCTCGCGCTCCGCGGCGTAGGCGATCTTCTCCATCTCCTGCTGGATCGCCGGCACATCCACCTGGTGGTAATGCAGTGCGTGCAGCACGGCGGCGGTGGGCGAGGGCACCCAGGCGGTGGTGGCGCCGGCCTGCGGGTGGGCGATCTTCTGCTTCAGCATGTCCGCCATAAGGTCCGGCATCGCCCACATGCCCTTGCCGATCTGCGCCTTGCCGCGCAGGCCGCAGGAGAGCCCGGCGAGCACGTTGTTGCGCTCGTAGGCCTGGATCCAGGCGGTGGTCTTCATCGCGCCCTTGCGCAGCATCGGGCCGGCGGTCATCGCGGTGTGCATCTCGTCGCCGGTGCGGTCGAGGAAGCCGGTGTTGATGAAGGCAACGCGTGCCTCCGCGGCCTTGATGCAGGCGGCGAGGTTGATCGAGGTGCGGCGCTCCTCGTCCATGATGCCCATCTTCATCGTGTTTGCCGGCAGGCCCAGCATGCTCTCTACGCGGCCGAAGAGTTCGCTCGCGAAGGCGACCTCGGCGGGGCCGTGCATCTTGGGCTTCACGATGTACATGCTGCCGGTGCGCGAGTTGCCCTTGCGGCTCATGTCGCGCAGCGAGATCAGCGTGGTCACCACGGCATCCATGATGCCCTCCGGGATCTCGCTGCCGTCCGCAAGCAGGATCGCCGGGTTGGTCATGAGGTGGCCGACGTTGCGAACGAAGAGGAGCGAGCGCCCGTGCAGGCGCAGGCTGCCGCCGTCGGGCGTGGTGTATTCGCGGTCCGGGTTGAGCACGCGGGTGATGGTCTTGCCGCCCTTCTCCAGCGTCTCGACCAGGTCGCCCCGGATCAGGCCCAGCCAGTTGCGGTAGATCACCACCTTGTCCTCGGCGTCCACCGCGGCGACGGAGTCCTCGCAGTCCATGATGGTGGAGATCGCGGCTTCGACCACCACATCCTTCACGCCGGCGGCGTCGGTCTTGCCGATGAAGTGGTTGCGGTCCACCTGGATCTCGAGGTGCAGGCCGTTGTTGCGCAGCAGCACCGCAGTCGGCGCCGCCGCCTCGCCCTGGAAGCCGACGAACTTGTCCGGACTCGCGAGGCCGCTGCGGCTGCCATTGGCGAGGCTCACCACCAGCTGGCCGTTCTCGACCGCGTAGCCGGTGGCGTCCGCATGGCTGCCCGCGGCCAGCGGGGCCGCCTGGTCGAGCACGCCGCGCGCGAAGGCGATGACCTTTGCGCCACGCACCGGGTTGTAGCCGCCGCCCTGTTCGGCGCCGCCGTCCTGCGGGATCGCATCGGTGCCGTAGAGCGCGTCGTACAGGCTGCCCCAGCGTGCATTCGCGGCGTTGAGGGCGTAGCGCGCGTTCATGACCGGCACCACGAGTTGCGGGCCGCACTGCGCGGTGATCTCGGTATCGATGTTGGCGGTGCTGACCTTGAAGGTCTCAGGCAGCGGCTGCAGGTAACCGATCTCGCTCAGGAAAGCCTTGTATGCGGCCATGTCCCGGATCGGGCCGGGGTTGGCGGCATGCCACTTCTCGAGCTCCACCTGCAGACGGTCGCGTTCGGCGAGCAGCGCGCGGTTCCTGGGCGCGAGTTCGTTGGCGAGGGTGCTGAAGCCGCTCCAGAACGCGTCGCTGGCGATGCCGCTGCCCGGCAGCGCCTCGGTTTCGATGAAGCGGTGGAGTTCGGCGTCGACCTGCAACTGATGGCATTGGATTCGGGTGCTCATGCGTGGTGCTCTCCAGGTTGGATGGTTGATTCGGTGAGGTTGAAGGGGGCTCAGGCAGTTTGTGCGACCGAGCGGCGGCGCGCGGCGACGAAGTCCACTACCTCGTCGAGCACCCGGCCCTGCTGTGTCGGCTTTACGTCAAGTGCCTCCAGCGGCAGGCCGCTGCGGTTGATCCAGAAGGTGGTGTAGCCGAACCAGGTGGCACCAGCCACGTCCCAGCCGTTCGACGAGACGAAGAGGATGTGCTCGGCGGCCATGCCGAAGGCGTCCACTCCCAGCTGGTAGGCGGCCGGGTCGGTCTTGTAGCGGCCCACCGCATCCACCGACAGCACGTGGTCGAACAACCCCTGCATGCCGGCGCTGCGCGTTGCGACCTCCAGCATGCCCGGTGTGCCGTTGGAGAGGATCGCGAGCGGTACGCCCGCGGCCTTCAGCCTGCGCAGCGCGGCGAGGTTCTCGGGGAAGGGCGACAGGCAGGCGTACTGGTTCATGAGCTGCCGGCGCTGTGCTGCGCTCAGCGGCAGCGACAGCTTCGCGCAGGCGTAGCCGAGCGCGTCGTCGGTGACCTCGAGGAAAGGCTTGTAGCGGTTCGACAGCGTGCGCAGCAGCGAGTACTCGATCTGCTTGTTGCGCCACAGCGCCGCCAATGCCTCGCCCTTGCCGGGGAAGAACTGCTCCGCGAGCAGACCCACCGAATACACGTCGAACAGCGTGCCGAAGGCATCGAAGGCCACTGCGCGGATCTCGGGCGGATTCTTCATCGTCGTCGGGTGTTCGCAGGTCATTGATGACGGAATTTTATTGCACTGCAATCTGTCGGTTAATATCCGGATCTGTCATTTGATCTTTTACTTCAAGTACAAAATGGATGCACTGAAACAGATCGAGAGCTTCGTCGGTGCCGCCACACGCGGCAGCCTCTCCGCGGCGGCACGGGCCGAGGGTGTGACGCCCGCGATCATCGGCCGCCGACTGGATGCGCTGGAATTGCGCCTCGGGGTGAAGCTGCTGATCCGCACGACGCGAACTCTGTCGCTCACCTTCGAGGGCGCCGCCTTCCTTGAGGACTGTCAGCGCATCCTGAACGACCTCGCCAACGCCGAGGCCTCGGTCAGTCTGGGTGGCGTGAAGGCCAGTGGCCATCTGCGCGTCTCGGCGCCGGCCGGCTTCGGGCGGCTGCACGTCGCGCCCCTGGTGCGCGCCTTCCTCGAGCTCAATCCGGACGTGAGCTGCACGCTGGACCTCACCGACCGGCTCGTCGATCTCGTCAACGAGAACATCGACTGTGCGATCCGCATCGGCGAGCTGCGCGACTCCAGCCTGGTGTCGGTACGCCTCGCCGAGAACCGCCGCGTCGTCGTCGCGAGCCCTGCCTACCTCCGGGCGCACGGCGCACCCGCCTCCCCGGATGCACTCGCCGGCCACAACTGCCTGTCGCTCGGCCAGCAGCGCGGCTGGACCTTCCGCGATGCCCAGGGCGAGATCGTCACCGTCAAGGTCGAGGGGCGCTTCGAATGCAACGACGGCGCCGTGCTCCACGAGGCCGCCCTCGCCGGCGACGGCCTCGCGTGGCGCTCGCTGTGGGAGGTCGACGCCGACCTGCGCGCCGGGCGGCTGATCTCGGTGCTCGACGCGTTCGCCGCCCCCACCACCGGCATCTACGCGGTATTCCCCCAACGCCGCCACCTCGCGCTGCGTGTGCGGCTGCTCATCGACCACCTCAAGAACCACTACGGCAACCCCGACTACTGGTCGCCGCGCCCGGATCCTGCGCAAAGCCTGGCCAGCGCTTGAAAGCACTCTGTCTATCGGGTATATTCCCGGCTCTTTGCTGCTGTAGCTCAGTTGGTAGAGCAACTGATTCGTAATCAGTAGGTCGGGGGTTCGATTCCTCTCAGCAGCACCAAAAAATCAAAGGGTTGCAGCGATGCAGCCCTTTTTGTTTTTGGACGGGCTAGCACCGGGCTAGCACCAGCGCCGAAACTGCTAGCCCGCGCCGCCTCGTCGCTGGCGCAGATCACCATCGCCGCACCACCCCCAGGCCCGTCGATAACTGCCGACGTTCGCGGTCTGCGATCACCCGCAGCAGGTCAGCCAGGGGAGAACCTACATCACCCGCGTGCAATTTGAATTCATCCAGAATGGGGTTTTTTCTGCGCGTGCGGTGCCAGAGTGGTCTAGTGATCGAATAGCTCTAGACTTTTGAGCCGCCCCCGGTCAGTCGCTCCGACGGTCTTCGGCGTCATCCATTTTTCCCAGAAAACTACACGTTTGTGGTTGACGTGCTGGCAGATCGGTTTCCGCTGGCGAACAGCTAGAGAATCAACCCGCCCCCTGGTAGCGGTCGCAGCTCACGCCCTGGTCGCCGGGGAGTCGCCGCAGCGGGTGATGCAATCCATACGCCAGCGGCAGGTCGTCGCGCTCGCCGCCGCAGTAGCCCCCCGATAGCCCTGGTCGGCGTCGGTGTCGGCAGGACTTGCAGCCGGTCGTCGCCGGAATGCTCGCCACCAATGCGATGCTCCGCAGCGGCAGTGCCATGGTGATGCCGCGCTCGGCAGCAATGGCCCGGTAGCACGTCAAAGCGCCATCAGGATCGGCCAGCGCCGCGCCGATAGCCTCTTGCCTATCCTCGTCGGTGTCGTCGGCATAGATCGCCGCTATCAGCGCCAGCAGTTCGCCGCGCTCGTGCGGTGTCGCCTGTCGAGCGCCGTCGTGCTGCGCCAGATCGCTGCATGGAGCATCGGCATTTCTGTTTTCTGCCGTTCCAGACGTTCCAGCCGTTCCGCCTAGTGTTTGCAAGGGATTCACCGGAACGTCTGCCGGAACGCCTGCCGTTCCAGCCGTTCCGGTGTCCTGTTCCAGTCTGGCGAGTAGGTCACTCAGCCCCATTGCCCACCCCATGCAGCGCATCGGCACGGACTGGATAGACGCGCACCTTGCGCCCGCCGATGCTCTCGGTTTTCGAGCGTTCGCCGGTCGCGCTCGATCTGGGGATCACGCTCGCTGCTTCCAGCACGTCAAGCGCTCGCTTGAAGTCGAAGCCCTTCAGCGCCTCACGCAGACCTTCTGCGTTGAACAGGTACAGCCGCCCGCCTTGGTCGTCAGGCTTCCACCAGCCCGCCCGATCACGAACCGCCGCACCGTCTGCTGTCCAGTCAGAGAAGCGACTATCTCCATGCCGTTCGAGGAACCCGGCCATCCGGTCGAGGATTTGCCGCCGCTCGTCGTTGCCACCACCTCGCACAGATCGCCAGGACTGGAACCCGATCACCGCAGCGTCGAGCGCCGCACCTTCCGGCCAGCCAGTGATGCCGTACTCGGTCGCCAGTTCGCCCGCCAGCGCCAGCAGTGCAAAGCGGGACGCGGCTCGCTTGTCCTGCCCTTCGGTATCTGGCGGGTTGAAGGCAGGCAGCGCCTTGATTCGTTCGAGCATCGCCGCCATGTCGTTGTGGTCATGCGCCAGCCGTTCGAGGAACGCACGCCCGGCACGGCCATGGTGGAGAGTCGCCGCCCGCTTGATCGCATCGGATAGCGCGGTGCCGGTCGCCATGCCGTGCAGATCATCGAAGCAGCCGAATCGCCGCGCAGCGGGAATGTCGAGCAGCCGCACAGCCTGCCCGGCCTTCGTGCGATGCCCGCCTTCCTGCATTGTGGTGGCGATGGTGCGCTCGCCCGTCGAAACGACGAACGCTTGCCACCGGGTCACGGATCTCGCCGCGCCCGTTCGGCTTGCCCGTTGCTTGCCACGCCCATTACCCAGGCTATAGACGATCGCGCCCACCTCGCGCGGATCGCATTCGCTGATCTCGTCCAGTGCCAGCAGACAGTCATTGAACAGTGCCGCCGCGCCTTCCATTCCGTTCGCCGTCGCTCGCCAGCTTCTTCGATAGCCCGGCCCGCCCCACACGGAACAGGCAGCTTCGAGAAGCGTCGTCTTGCCGGTCGAGCTATCGCCCACGAAATGCAGCCCGCCGCCCTCGGTATTGGTGCGCTTCAGCAGCGGCCCGGCAAAGGCGGCAGACAGCGCCAGCAGGAACAAAGGATTGCCCACGGCACGCGCTGCAATCTCCGCTTGCCAGCCTTCCAGCGTGCCAGCCTGCCCATGCTCATCGTGCGAGCGCTCGCCAGACTGGAAGATCACCCCCGCCGCGTTCGGCCCGATCACCGCATCAGGCAGCACGAACACGCTGCCGCACCATCCGACTTGCAGCGCGCACCGGATGCGCTTCTTCGGCGTGCGCTCTTGCAAATATCGGGCAAGCGTCTGGCGTGCGAAGGGATCAAGCTCCAACCCCATCGCCAGCAGTTCGCCGCGCAGGTCGGAACCGTCGCCCTTGAGCAGTTCCATCGGCATCGCCCACGAGCGCCACCGGCCCGCCGTATTCTTGAAGCGCAGCAGCCGCCCGAAATTGTTCTCGGTGCCGTCGAAGGTCTGCGCCTCGATATGCAATGGCCCGCACACCCAGGAATCGACAGGAACCGGCATTTCCTCCTTCTTCGGCCTGCTCATGCCGTGCAGCCAGACGCCCGGCCTCAACTTCCGCCCGGTGTCGAGCAGCGTCCAGTCGTCATACACCTTGAAGCAGGGTCGAGCATCGTCCGGTACAGACTGCACGGCAGCGGCTTCGCTGGTGCCGCCGTCGCCAGCGGTCGCGGCCTCGATCAGATCGGCCAGCGCCGGAACATCTGGAACGTCTGCCGTTCCGCCTGCCGTTCCGCTGGAACCCGCACTGCTACTGGCGGGAACGGCTGGAACGGCTGGAACGTCGCCAAACGGATGAAGGGAAGCGCAATCGGCCCCAGCGCCGAAAAGATCAGCGGTCGCGGTGTCGAGCAGATCATTCGCCATGGTGCGCCCCCTTCCGACGAAGCGCCGCCAGGTCGTTGAAGTCGGAACCCGGCACGCCCTCGGGGAACTCGGGGATGACCAGCTTCGCCCCGGTTGCCTTTGCCGCAGCGGTTGCAGCAGTTACGCCCGGATTGCCTTCGGTCTGGCGGTCGTTGTCCGCGCAGATCACCAGTTCAGCACCAGCCCAGGCGGAACGCGCCGCCGTCGCCACCGGCAGCAGGTTGCCCTTGTTCATCGCGCACAGCACCGGATGCCCGGTTTCCTCGTGCAGCGTTGCGCCGGTTGCCCAGCCTTCGCAGATGAGGATGGTCGCCGGGTTGCTGAAGTCGCCAATTTGGGAGAACAGACCACCCGCCCGGCCCGGCTTGAACCGCTTGCCGCCATCCGGCCATATGCGCTGCACGTTCCACAGCAGCCCGAACACGTCGAACAGGGGAACGAGTAGCAGCCCGCCACGCTGGCGCAGGTTGTGAGGCATCACCGCCTTGCGGATCAGGTACGGGTGCGCCGAATCGGCAGGTTCAGCCGCCGCCCATTCGGCCCGCGCCTCGATAGCTCGCGCCTCGTATTCGGCCCGCCGCTCGGCTTGCGCCTTCAGCTTCGCCGCCTCGATCAGCTTGGCGAACGCCTCGCGCTCGGTGTCGCTCATGCGCTTGCCGTCCGCCGCCCAGGTGGAGCGCAGGCCGGATTTCCACGAACCGAACGAACCAGCGGCCCGGCCATCGCCATGCAGGCAGTACCAGCCGTTGAGCGATCCGCGCTTGTCGCCTTCAACGTGGAAGCGGTGAAGCAGCCCGTCCGCCTCGATCAGGTCAGGCGGAATCATTCCGGCATCGCGTATCGCTTGGCGGAAACCTTCGATGTGGTCGCCCATCACGCCACCCCCATCAGCAGCAGCCCGGCCACCACAGCGAGAACCAGCAGCCCGGCCACCCCGGAATCAATCGCGCCCGCCTGTTTCGGTCGCAAGATATAGCGCGCCATCCGGTGCGGTGCGCGCCCCGCCTCGGACGGTTCCGCCGTCCATGCGGTGTCGATTTGCTCGCCCTGGTCGCGCAGTTCGCAGATGCGTTGCGCCGGGTTCATGATCTCGAGATACAGCCGCGCCTCGGTCGTCGTAACCCATCCGGCCACACGCATTGCAGCCTGAAGTCGCGCCCGTTGCACGTCGCTGCCGTTACCCGGAAAATCGGCGTGAATCTGCTGAAGCAAGGTCTTGCGGGTCGCGCCGTCGCCACGGTCGCGGCCCGTTTCTTTTGTGGTCATGGTCGAGCGCCCCTTATGCCGTCGCGCCGGACTCGCGCACGCGCTTTTCCAGCCATGCCAGCAGATCAGCACGGCGGTAGCGCACCTTGCGGCCAACCTTCAGGAACGGCAGCGAATAGCGCCCGGTCGAGCGCCACACGGACAGGGTGCCGGGGGAAACGTCGAGCATCGCGGCAGCAGCGCGATCGTCGAGCAGATCAGCGCCAGCCGCGAGCAGGTCTTGCAGGTTTTGGGTTGTCATCATTCGCATCCAATAAATCCCGCTGGGGTGCGGTATGGTGCGAAAGCATGAAGAAAGGCAATCGGGCAAAAAATGCCATTAAGCCGCCAGCCGTTGCAGCTTAGCGGCTTGCCGTGTCTGTCTAGCGGCTAGGCGGTATTACCCCTGTCTGAATCAAGCAACCAGGCGTAGATCGTGCGTTGTGCGTTGTAAGGTGACAGATTCGCGTTAATGGTTCGACCATGCGCTAAGACTGAATCTCGAATCTCGTGTGATGCGGCGTATGCATTCGGATAAATTCCCGAAGCGTATTGCGCAATAGCCCACTTCTTAAGTTCTCGCATGGGGGCGTGCCGTGCCACGGCCCCTCGGCTTCCGATAACTGAGAACCACTCACTGGACGCAGGTGCCTTGTGAGCGTTTTCGCTAAGAATCTCACTCATCCGCCCAATTGACTCTAATGCACTGTGCATGACGCTCGTCGCTAAACCCATATGGTGTAGAGCGAGATAGTAGCGCCGCTGGGTCAATGCCATTTGCGCCAGGAAGCAGTTAAAGCAGGCCCCCGCAAGCAGATCCAGCCCTTCCTTTCTGTCATCAGGGGTTCTTTCCTTCAGGTGCTCAATGCTTCGCAGTACGCTTTCACTGATGACAGGTAATTCCACTGTCCAGTGTGACCCGTCTGAGCGCTCGCATTCAGCGGAACCGCTGAATGTGCCAAATATGCGGCTTTGGCGCATATGCTTCAGCGCGAAGGCGTCCGCCTCAGTCTCAATCCCGAAATGCTTCTTCGCGTAGTAGATGATGCCGTCCGACAAGTCTGCTATCGCGTGCCGGATCGCCTCAACAGGGCTTGTCTCGTCTGTACACATCCCCTTGCTCATATACAAAGCTCCAATTTCTCACCGGCTCTCTTCGCGCCTGCCCTAACTTCGTTGTGCTTGCGGATGGTGTATCTCATGCCGCGCCCCTCTTCGCTGGCAGCTTCACCACGTCTGCCGCATCCTTCAGGCCCGCCGCCTCGAGCATCGCGCTTGTCGCGGTATTCACGGACTGGCGAACAGGGTCAAGGTCGAGTCGCGCATAGATTGCGGTCGCCTGCTGTGTCTTGTGGTTCAGGCTCTTGCCGATGATCGCCATGGATGCGCCAGTCATCGCCTGCCAGCTTCCGAGCGTGCGGCGC
This sequence comes from Rhodocyclaceae bacterium, assembly GCA_041916775.1. Taxonomy (GTDB): domain Bacteria; phylum Pseudomonadota; class Gammaproteobacteria; order Burkholderiales; family Rhodocyclaceae; genus UBA2357. The sequence continues at coordinate 56,946 of JAYRYZ010000014.1, forward strand.
AGATCGTGAATGTGCAGATCACTGATGCCCGACTTGGATAGGATGGTGCCCCATGCCTTCTTGGGTTCCACCAGATGCCCGGTCTTGCCCGTTCCGGGGAACACATAGGGCGATTCACCCGCGCTTTCTTTGCGTGCCACCAGTATCGCCACGGCTTCAGGCGATAGCGTCACGTTCTGGCTGGTGCCGTTCTTGGTCATGGCGATACGCCAGATTCCGCGCTCTAGGTCGAGGTCTCGCCACGCCATCGCGCAGACGTTCGAGCGCCTCGCCCCGGTCAGCAGCGCCAGCAGGAAGTAATCACGCTGCGAACTCTCTGCAATCGCCTGGAACAGTTGCGGCAGTTCATCAGGCAGTGCAAACCGTTCGCGTGAGTTTTCAGCGAAGCCCCGCACGCCTTGCGCCGGGTTCTCGCCAGAGTACAAGCGCCGGTCACGCGCATAGTTGAACACCGCCCGCACGACAGCCAGCATCCGGTTTGCTGCAATGGGAGCGCTCGATCCGACCTTGCGGCTGATCTGTGCCACCTTCTCATGACTGATCGCCGACAGCTTCATGCCAGCGATGCCCCCCAAGTAGAGGCGCATTGCGTTCTGATACTCGCCCTTCGTCCTCTCTGCCAGCGGTGTGCCGTCCTTCTTGCGCTTGTGCTTCACGTACTCGTCAAACACCTCCCGAAAGGTCGGCTCGCCCTTGAATGCGCGCTTGGCTTCAGCCGGATTTGCGCCATTGGCGAACTCGCTTAGCGCCAGCGCCGCAGCTTTCCGGGCTTGCTCAACGGTCATTTCGGGGAAGGTGCCCAGCTTCACCCATGCCATTGAAGCGCCAGCCCGCTTCACCACATAGAAGGTCTTGCTACCTGTGTGCGTTGCCCGCAGGGCTAGCTTCGGCGTCTCGGTGTCGTAGATAGTCAGCCGCTTGCCCTGTGCTGGAAGCGGCAGCGCCAGTAGGCTTGTCTTTGAGAACTTCACATTTGCCATATCCGCCTCGCATTTATCGGGCTATCACCGGGCTATCACCGGGCTAGCATTTCAGGTTAAAAGCCGTCAAATACCGTGCTAGCCCGTTAAGGTGAGTATGGTCTAAGTGTGATGTTTCGTAAAGGTAAATTAAGATAGGTTAGACAGTGGGTATGAGTGCCACCACAGATTCGTAATCAGTAGGTCGGGGGTTCGATTCCTCTCAGCAGCACCAAAAAAACAAAGGGTTGCAGCAATGCAGCCCTTTTTGTTATCTGGCCGGCTTATCTTTCCAGAAAGTCAAGGCTCGCGCCGCGTCTTGCTGGCGAGGTCCGCGACGGCCGAGCCTCCCATATCGTGTGGCGCCAAATGGCAGATGCTGGCGCCACCGCGCCACATGCGCGCGCAACGCGCTCCGTTTGTGCGCGCATCACGGCCTCCCGGTGAAAATCAGGCGTGTCGGCAGAACCGCAAAGACAGTACACGTGGGGCGGCAGGCGATTGTCGCTTGAATCAGCGTCCTTCGCGTATGCGCTGCTCGGACAGCTCGTGCAAGTAGACCTCAAGGTTGGTGTAACCCTGCACATTGAGCCTGGGCTGAGATAGCTGTGTGCCGTTGTGGTCTTGCACCTGGGGGTTCAGGCCATTTGCGGATTCCCATGCGTCCGGCATCCCGTCGCCATCGCTGTCGGCCGGTGCGGCGGGGGCGACGACGAAGGGGAGGGCGCTGCCATCGTCTGCGGGGTTGATGTCGCGCGCCTGCAGGGCGATCGTTTCTTGCTCGACGGCGCCCATCAGGCGACGGTCCATCGGATCGCGGGGAAACGCCCCGGCGCGCTGTACCGCGCGCGGTGCCAAGTCGGCGGCCTCGTGGTAGCTGATCGCCGGAAATTCATGCCGGGTGGTGGCAGCAAAACTGGGTGGTGTGGTGACGGGTTGGTGCTCGGGGTAATCGTTGCAGCAATACATCAGCGCGTAATCACTGCGATCCGGGTAGAGGTTGATGCGGTTGCCGGAGAACCAGGTCGAGGTCCGGGCCGGAGAGGCTTGGGAGCCTTGCGGTGTGGCAATGTGAATCAGCCCATACGGAAAGGATTCTGGCTGGTTGGCGTTGCGCACGACGGCATAATTGCCGACCAGGTTCATCCGGTAATAGATGGGGTGACCTGAATCGGAAGCGGACACGGTGGTGTTGTTGACGTCGATGAAGTAGCCCATGTCCCAGTAAAGATTATTGGAAATCTCGATGTCCATGACCGATCCGGCAGCAGCCAGGCTTTCACGCGACAACTCGGGGTAGCGCCCGAGGATTCGATTGAACACATTGTGATGCAGGGCAATCCGCGTCAGCTCATAACCCTGGGAGGGGTTGCTGTAGTTGACCAGAACGCCGCCGCGGTCGGCATGATCACCCACCGTCTCCGCAATGATGCTGTTCTGGATGGTGATGTCGTTGGCGAAAGAGATCTCGATGGCCTCGTCGGTTGCATTGCCGATCGAGACCTGATCGACGATGGCGCGACGGGTGTAGCGCAGGCGTAACCCGTCGTCGTGCTGGCCATCCGGCCGGATTCGAACATGTTGCAGAATCCAGTTGTCGGCCTTGCGGCTGCCCGCTGGACAGGCGACATCCTGGTCACAATAGGGCTCTTCGGTGGTGTGCAACTGACGAATCGAAATTCCGCCCGGTGAGGTTTGTCCGGCAAGCGTGACGTCACCGCGGGTCAGGTGAATCGATGCGTCGATCATGCCGCTGACCGTGAATACGACCGTGCGCGGCCCTTCCTGATCGAGCGCAGCCTGAAGCGACCCGGGGCCTGACGCGTTGAGGTTCGTCACCTGGATCACGCGTCCGCCACGCCCTCCGGTCGCTTGCGCTCCGAATCCCTCGGCGCCAGGAAATGCTTGAACGACCTGCCCCGTGTCGCCGCCATTGCCTGAACCGCCGCCATCGTTCGAACCGCCCGTATCACCGCCGTTACCATTCCCGTCTCCCTGTTCGCTTCCTCCGTTTCCTCCGCTCCCTCCGCCACATCCCGCGAGGGCGAGCAGGATGATGAGCGTCGATTGTCCAAGCAGGTGTTTGGCGGAGCGGTTCATGGTGTGTTGCTCCTTCGGAGGCTGGACCTGAAGAAGGAAAGCCCGACAACAGGCGGCATGCATTTGGTTCGATCAAGCTACGCCCGCGTTTACAGCGTGTCAATCGCGGGCTGCAGAAGGCTGCTGGACGAGCCGAGTCGCGTTCAGGTCTCCGCCCAGCGCCTCAGCAGGTTGTGATAGACACCGGTGAGCGACAGGACATCGGGATGCTTCGCACCCGCGAGCGGGGTGAGGCCCTGGATCGCGCGGTCGAGATCGTGGAGGAGGGTGCGGGAGCTCTCGTCCTTGACCAGGCTCTGGATCCAGAAGAACGCGGCGATGCGGGCGCCACGGGTCACCGGGGTGACGCGGTGCAGGCTGGTGGAGGGGTAGAGCACCATGTCGCCGGCGGCGAGTTTGACTGCCTGCACGCCGAAGGGGGTCTCGATCTCGAGCTCGCCGCCGTCGTATTCGTCAGGTTCGGCGAGGAACAGGGTGGCCGAAACGTCGGTGCGCAGGCTCAGGTTGGTGCCGGGGAGCTGCATCAACGCGGCGTCGACATGGGTGCCGTAGCTGCCGCCGTCGCGGTAGCAGTTGAACTTGGGCGGGTAGATGCGCTCGGGAAGCGCGGCGGAGACGAAGTCCGCGTTGCGACCGAGTTTGCCGAGGATGATGTTGCCGAGCTCGCGGGTGAGCGGCGCTTCGTCGGGCAACTGCAGGTTGTGTTTGACCCGCCCGGCAATCGCGCCGGCGGTGAGTCCGCCGTCCTGCCATGCGGCCGCGGCGAGACAGGTGCGGAAGTGGGCGACCTCCTCGAGTGTGAGGACGGCTTCTATCGTCATCAGCATGATGGCTCCAGTGGATGCGGGTGGTTGGTGTGTGGCGGTGCGAGGGGGTCTGCGTGCGGCAGCGCGCACAGGGGAGCGGCGCCCGGCAGGGCGGACAGGGGCGGCGCGCCCGATAGGGCGCACAGGGCCGCGGGCGTGATGTCGGCGACCGTGGCGCAGCCGGCGGTGGCCATCGCGGCTTCGAGCTCCTCGCGCATCAGGCGCAGCATGTGGGCGACGCCGAGGGCGCCGGCGACGGCGAGCGCGAAGACCTGCAGACGTCCGACCAGCACCGCGTCGGCGCCGAGCGCGAGCGCCTTGAACACATCCAGCCCGCTGCGGATGCCGCTGTCGAGCAGCAACGGAAAGCCCTCCCCGACCGCAGCGCGCACCGCTGGCAGCATCGCGAGGCTGGCCGGGACGCCATCGAAGGTACGACCGCCATGATTCGAGACGATCACGCCGGCGGCGCCCAGCGACCGCATCAGCACGGCATCGTCCGGATGCAGCACGCCCTTGACGATGACCGGCAGCCGGGTGTGGGCGACCACCCAGGCGACATCCTCCGCCAGCGGCGCATGTTGCAGCGCGCCGCGCAGCAGGCCCGGGCGTGCCGTGCCCGGCTCGTGTTGCGGGTAGGCGGTGAGGTTGGCCGGGACGAACCCTGCGGGCATTGCGAAACCGCTCCGCAGAGCGCGGTGGCTGGGGAACTGCAGGGTGGCGTCGAGCGTGAGCACGATCGCGCGGTAGCCGGCGGCCTCCGCGCGTTGCAGGAGATCGCGCGAATCCTCGCGGCGAGCCTGCAGGTAGAGCTGGAACCACTGTGCTTGGCCCCGGCCCGCGGTGGCGATGGCTTCCAGCGGTTGTGACGAGAGCGTGCTGACGACCAGGGTGGTGTCGGTGGCGGCGGCGGCGCGCGCGGTTTCGAGCTCGGCGTTCGGGTGGGCGAGACGCTGGTGTGCGACCGGCGCGAGCAGGATGGGGTGTTCGAAGGCCTCGCCAAGCTGCCGTATGCGGGTATGGCCGCCGCGCAGATCGCGTGCGATGCGCGGCAACAGGGCATGCTGGCCGAACGCGGCGAGGTTGGCGTGGAGCGTTGTCTCGGCGCCGCTGCCGCCATCGAGATAGGCGAAGGTGGGGGCGGGCATGGCCGCGCGGGCGAGGTCGATGTAATCCGCCGCGGCGTGGACGCCGGACGGGATGCGTGGAGGGGTGTCTTGCGAGCGCGAGGCTTCGGGGGTGGATGTCGTCATGAGATGAGGCGCCCCCGACCGCCCGGAGGCGGCGGGAGCGCGCGTGCTGCGTATCAGAAGTCGTAGTTCAGGGTCACGCGCACATTGCGTGCGTCACCCTTGTAAAGGAAGGAGCCGGAGCGGTAGCCCGCGGTGTAGTAGTCGCGGTCCGCCACGTTGCCGATGTTGAGGCGCACATCGGCGTGCTTGTTGAGGCGGTAGTTCGCGAACAGGTCGATCACTGCGTACGATGGAATCGGCTGGCTGTACTGGCCCTCGGCGTTGATGCCGGGCGCCGAGTCCGGCTGGCCTGCGTAGCGCTTGTCCTCGTACTTCAGCGCGCCGCCGAACGAGAAGGCGTCGGTGGCCTGGTAGCGCAGCTGCGCGAAGGCGCTGCGGTCGGCGAAGTTCGACAGCGTCTTGCCGACGTTGGCGGCCACATTGGACTCCAGGATCTCGGCGTCCATCAGCACGATGCCTGCCTGGGCGGTGAGCCTGGGCGTGAGCTGACCCGACAGGCCCAGCTCGATGCCGCGCACGCGGTTCTTGCCGGTGTTCTGCGCGCCGGAAGATTCGTAGCCGGTGGTGTTCGGGCTCTGTTCCATCACGTCGGACTTGGTGATCTGGAACACCGCTGCGGTGGCGAGCAGCCTGTTGTCCATGATGTTCCACTTGGTACCGAGCTCGATGCTCTCGGTCTGTTCCGGACGGCTGTCGGCGACCGTGACGTTGTTGTTCTCGTCCACGCAGATGCCGCCGTAGCCGCAGCTGGAGCCCACGTCGGATTCGCCGCCGTTGATGTCGCTGGCGGTGGAATAGCTGAGGTAGACGTTCGCGTCCGGGCGGAACTTGTAGGAGAGGCCGAGGTGGCCGTTCCACAGGCCGTCGTCGTACTGGTAATTGCGCAATGTGGTGCCGGTGGTCTGGTTGGTGCTCTTCGTGGTGGTGTCGTAATCGAAGCGGTCGTAGCGCAGCCCGGCGAAGGCTACCCATTGGTCGGAGAGGTCCACCGTGTCCATCAGCGACAGCGACAGCGTATCCACGTTCCAGTCGATGTCCCAGTCACCCTTCGTGATCGAGCGGTTCATGATGCCGTTGAGCCCGGCCACCGGCAGGCCGTTGAGGTCGAGCGCGCACCAGGCGTTGTTGCTCGTGGCGGTGTTGCCGGTGATGCAGTTCTGGCCCGAGTTCGCCACGCCGTACACACCGTTCAGCACCGAATGCTGCGCATACTCCACCCCGGCGATGAAGGCGTGTTTCATACCGCCCAAGTTGGCATCCACATGCAGATTGGTCTGGTTCACGAAGTACTCCACCTCCTGCCAGCCCTGGTGTGTGCTCAGGGTGATGGTCGCGAGCCCGGGTGCGACGTCGTTGGCGCCGCGGGTCGCGGCGCGTGCGCCGGTGGTGACGTAGCCGTTGTCGGAGGTGCCGTAGCGGGTGATGTTGGTCAGCCGCACGTCCGGCGAGAAGCGGTATTGCAGGCGGCTGGTGAAGGTGTCGACATCGGAGCTGAGGAAATCCTGCGATTGCGCATAGACCGGCACGTTCGTCGCCGGCTTGCGGTTGGGCAGCGTGCCGACCAGGAAGCCGCCCATGTCGGGGTTGTCGTCCGCGCGCAGGCCGTAGTAGTCCAGCGTGATGTCGAAGGCGTCGGTCGGCTTCAGCAGGGTGGATAGCGCAAGGCCCCGGCGGTCACGGTCGGCCGGCGCGCGATCGGGTACGTCCTGGCCGGCGTACAGTGCGTTGATGCGCACCGCGGCGTTGTCACTGAGCACGCGGTTGCTGTCGATCGTGCCGCGGAAGTACTTGTCGGTGCCGACGCCGGCGGTGAGTCGGGTGTAGTCGTAGTCCACCGTGGCCTGCTTCGTCACCGAGTTGATCGCGCCGCCGGCGGTGCCGCGGCCGGCGAAGCTCGAGCTCGGTCCCTTGGAGATTTCCACCTGCTCGGTCGCGAAGCTCTCGCGGATGGTCATGCCGGGGTCGCGCATGCTGTCCACGAACACGTCGCTGCGTGCCTCCTGGCCGCGGATGATGTAGCGGTCGCCGAAGGCGTTGCCGTTCTCTCCGGTGCCGAGCGTGATGCCGGGCTGCGCATCCAGGATCTCGCGCAGATCGGTGTAGCCCGAGTCCTCGATCTGCGCCTTGGTCAGCACCGAGATGTTGTGGGTGAGCTCGGCGATCGGCTTCTTGTGGCGCTCGTCGCCCGACGTCTTCGCCTTGTAGGGCACGCCCGGTTCGGCGTTGGGGTTGGCCTCCAGCGCGGTGTCGATGACGTTCACCGTCTGCAACTCGGTCTCGCCATCGGCGAACGCGGGCGAGAACGGCACGAGCATCGCCGTCGAGATACCGATTGCGAGACGGGCGGGCTTGCCAAGGCGGGCGGAGGCGGGCTTCTTGCGCAGGGTTGCGGGTTGCTTGATCGCTGTGGGCTGACGAGTCATCGGGTTTCCTGTTATGTGCGGTTCTGAAGGGCAAAAGGCGTCCAGTCCGGTTCGCCGGGGACGACGCTTTTCGAGCGGCATTCTGCAATGTCTCTTTACACTTCGTCAACGCAAATACGAAGAATTCGCATTAACAGTCGTATGTGCAAGAAAGGCGCCTCACGGGCGCCTCCTGCGAAGTGCTGGTGTTCAGCCGAGAATCAGCATCAGCGCGATCGCCCACAACATGGCTGCGACGAGGCCGTCGAGCACGCGCCAGGCTGCGGGGCGGGAAAACACCGGGGTGAGCACCCGGGCGCCGTAGCCGAGCAGGATGAACCACACGAAGGACGCGCTCACCGCACCGGCGGCGAACCACGGGCGCAATGCTTCCGCATGCTGGCTGCCCACCGAGCCGATCAGCACCACGGTATCCAGATACGCGTGCGGATTCAGCAGGCTGAAGCCGGCTGCCGCAAGCAGGGCCTGCCCGGCGGTGAGCTTGCGGCGCGCTTCGTCGCTGACCTGCAGCGCGTCGCCGCGCAGCGCCGACTTCAGCGCGCGCAGGCCGTACCAGCCGAGGAAGGCCGCGCCGCCGTAGCGCGCAGCCGTCATCCAGTCGGGGTTGGCCGAGAACAGCTCGCCGAGCCCGACGATGCCGAACAGGATGAGTAGCGCGTCGCACAGCGCGCAGGTCAGCACCGTCATCCCGACATGCTCGCGCCGCAGGCCCTGGCGCAGCACATGGGCGTTCTGCGCTCCGATCGCCATGATCAAGCCGGCGGAAATGCCGAAGCCGCTGAGAAATACACTGGTCATGTCACACCTCTGATTCGATGAGTGCAGGATAGAGGCATGGACGGTTGATATTAAGTAGAATTAATTTCTTTTCAAGGCATGAAAAAAATCTAATGATCGACCTGCGTTATGCTGCATTGGAGGCCGTGATCGAAACCGGCAGCTTCGAGCTTGCGGCGCGGCGGCTGGCGGTGACGCAATCCGCTGTGTCGCAGCGCATCCGCCTGCTCGAGGCCGAGCTCGGGCAGGTGCTGCTGGTGCGCAGCAAGCCCGTCCGGCCCACCGTCGCGTGTCGGCGGCTCTTGCCTTACCTCGCGCAGATGCGCCTGTTGCAGACGGAGGCGAGCCGCGCCTTGGCGGCGGGCGGGCCGGCCGGGGTGATCCGCCTGCCGGTGGGGGTGAACGCGGACAGCCTCGCGACCTGGTTCTGGGGCGCGGTGGCCGAGGTGTTGCGCGAAGAACGGGTGGTGCTCGACTGCGTGATCGACGACCAGGACCACACCCACACACGGCTCGCCGGCGGTGAGGTGCTCGGCTGCCTGAGCACGCGCCGCGAGCCCTTGCGCGGCTGCGCGGCGATTCCGCTCGGGGTGATGCGCTACCGCTGCATCGCCTCGCCCGCGTTCCGCGCCCGCCACCTGCCGGAGGATCTCACCCGTGTGGGGATGGCGCAGGCGCCGGCAATCGTCTACGGCCTCAAGGACGACATGCAGCACGCCTTTCTGCGCGAACACTTCGGGCTCGAGGCGGGGCAGTTTCCGCACCATGTCGTGCCTTCGTCTGAGGGCTTCGTACATGTCGCCGAAGCGGGGCTGGGCTATGGCTTCATCCCCGAGATCCAGGTCGAAGCCCAGCTTGCCGATGGCCGCCTGATCGACCTTGCGCCACGCCATTTCCAGGATGTGGTGCTGTACTGGCACCACTGGTTGGTGCAGTCACCGGTGATGGGGCGGCTGTCGCAGGCGCTGGCGAGCGAGGCGCGGCGTGTGCTGATGCCGCTACCCGAGGTGGGGGATGGAGGCGCTTCGGTTCCGGCCTGAGAGACCGATGCCCAAGGCGCCGGCGCGGCTGTTTCAGCAACCGGCTCAGCGGCCGAGTCGCTGCGCGAGCCGGCCGAGCGCCTCGTGCAGGGTCAGCCATGCGGCGTAGGCAGTGCCGGCGTTGGGCAGCACGGAGAGATCCAGTTCGGCCGGATCCGGGCCGGACAGCCACGCGGTCGGCGCTGGGATCACCTCCAGCCCCTGGGCCGCGAACTCCGCTTCGGCGCGCGCCATGTGGATCGCGTGAGTCACGAGCAGGACGCGCTCGATACCCGCGGCCTTGAGCTGCACCGCGGAGAAGAGCGCGTTCTCGCGCGTGTCGCGCGAGGCGCGCTCCGCCCAGCGTACCGGGATGCGGAACTCCTCTTCCAGTGCCGCCTTCATCAGATCGGCCTCGGCGCTGTCGCCACTCGGGGCGCCGCCGCTCACCAGCACCGGCAGCCCGGTCTCGCGTGCGAGCCGCGCGCCGTAGCGCACGCGTTCGAGCGTCAGGCGGTTGATCGTCTCGCCGCCGAACTCCGGCGCATGGCGGCGCTTGCCGCCACCCAGGATGACGATGGCCTGGGCACCGGTGCGCTCGCCCAGCGCCACGGGTGCCGGCGCCTCCAGCCTCTGCGCCAGCCAGCCGACCGGTGGCGACGACGCGAGCGCGAAGCTCGTGAGCACCCCCAGCCACGCCAGCGCCAACCCGCCGCGCGGGTGTCGCCGCAGCATCAGGAGGCCGGCCGCGGTGAGCAGCAGGGGCGCGAGCGGCGGCAGCAGCAGGAGCGAGACCAGCTTCTTGCTCCAGAACAGGGCGGTGGCGAGGTCGATGAGCATGGCGAAGTCCGATTGCATTGTCGCCGGCAGGGCGCGCCAGTATTATCCGCCGTTATCCAACTCTTCCGGCGCCTGCCGCCGCGTCCGCCCCATGGCCGATCACCGTTACGGAATCGAATCGCTCTGCCTGCACGCCGGCCAGCAGCCGGATCCGGTGACCGGCGCGCGCGCGGTGCCGATCTACCAGACCACCTCCTTCGTCTTCGACTCGCCCGAGCACGCGGCGTCGCTGTTCAATCTGCAGACCTTCGGCAACGTGTATTCGCGCATCTCCAACCCCACGGTCGCGGTGCTGGAGGAGCGCATCGCCACGCTGGAGGGTGGGCGCGCCGCGCTCGCGGTCTCGAGCGGGCTGGCAGCTCAGATGACGGTGTTCCTCACGCTGTGCGCGGCGGGGGACCGCATCGTCGCGGCGCGCAACCTCTACGGTGGCAGCTTCTCGCAGCTGGACGTGAGCCTGCGCCGGCTGGGCATCGAGACGGTGTTCGTCGATCCGACCGACACCGCCGCGTTCGCGGCCGCGATCGACGGCCGCACCCGCGCGGTGTACGGCGAGGTCATCGGCAACCCGGGGCTGGGCGTGTTCGACATCGCGGCGGTGGCGGACATCGCCCATGCGGCGGGCGTGCCGCTCGTCATCGACAACACCCTGGCCTCGCCCTACCTGTGTCGGCCGATCGAGCATGGTGCCGACATCGTGGTGCATTCCGCGACCAAGTACATCGGCGGCCATGGCACGACGATGGGGGGCGTGCTGGTGGAATCCGGCCGCTTCCCCTGGGACAACGGTCGCTTCCCGCACATGACCGAACCTTCGCCCGGCTACCACGGGGTGAAGTTTTACGAAACCTTCGGCAACTTCGGCTTCACGATGAAGGCACGCATGGAGACGCTGCGCACCTTCGGCCAGGCGCTGTCGCCGTTCAACGCCTTCATGCTGCTGCAGGGGCTGGAGACGCTGCCGGTGCGCATGGACCGGCATGTGCAGAACGCGCTCGCGGTCGCACATCACCTCCGGTCGCACCCGGCGGTGGCATGGGTGAATTACCCCGGGCTCGCGGACAGCCCTTCGCATGCGCTGGCGCGCAAATACCTGCCCAAGGGGGCGGGCGGCATCCTTTCCTTCGGCATCAGAGGCGGTCAGCTTGCGGGCGAGCGCTTCATCGACGCGCTGCAGATGTTCAGCCATCTCGCCAACGTCGGAGACGCGCGCAGCCTGGTGATCCACCCTGCATCCACCACCCACCGCCAGCTCTCCGAGGCCGAGCAACGCGCGGCGGGCGTGCCGCCGGACATGGTGCGGCTCTCCATCGGCATCGAGACGCTGGATGACATCCTGTGGGATCTCGACCAGGCGCTTGCGCGGGCGGGGACGTCCTGATGCGCGAGCTGATCTGGGCGCTGATCGCAGGGCTGGTCGTCTATTTGCTGGTGATCGGCTGGAAGATGTGGCGCATGTCCGACGATGATGCGCCCGCCGCTGGTAGCCCAGGGGCGGAGCCTAGCGAAGCCGATGCGCGCCCTGCCCGTGCTGCCGAACCGCGCGCCGCGGGAGCCCCTGGCGCGGACGCAGACAACGAAGACGACGAGGCCTTCGTCTTCGAACCCTACCTCGCGCGAGCGGCGTCGCGGCAGCCCGCCACGCCGGAGTCGGCTGCGCCCAACGTGGTGGCAGGCGTGCGACCCGAGGCACAGGCAGCCCTCGATTTCTCCACGCCGCCGCCGGCCGAGGGCTTCCAACTCGAGCTCGAAGTGCGCCAACTGCGGCGCGACATCGTGCAGTTGCGTAACGAACTCGCAGAGCAGCGGCGCGAAACGCAGCGTCAGGCCGATGCCATGCAGGCGCTCAAGGAGCACGTGGATTCCACGCTCGCCAGCCAGGGCATCTCTCCCGAATACAACGAAGCGCTGGTGTTCGCCCGGCGCGGCATGGATGTCGACGTGATCGCGGAGCGCTGCGGCATCTCGGTGGCGGAAGCGGAGCTGGTGCATTCGCTCGCGCAGGGGCGCTCAGCCAAGGACGACGCATCATGATGGATCTGAGGAATGGAGTGCCCGGCGCGCACAAGCGTGGCGCCGGACCGGGACGGCGGGCACTGCTGCAGCGTGCGGCGATCGTCGCAGGCATCCTGTTGATCATGCTGCTTGGTCTGCTGCTGACCGCCGAGGACGATGAAGGCGTGCCCGCGCCCACCGATCCTGCAACGCCCGCACTTGCACCGCTGCCGAGGCTGAATGGTCAACTTCCCGAGCCGGCTGCGGTGGCCGCGATCGGGGCGCAGCCCCCCTCCGCTGTCGACCCGGTGGCGCCCCTGGCTGAACAGGCAGGCGGGGATCCGGCGACCGCCACGCACACACCGGCGAGCCCGGCGCCATCTCCCCCGACTTCTCCTCCGGCAGCCGATCCCGCACAGCTCGTGCCCGCGCCGAAGCCGCCGGCCAACTCAGCGGCAAGGCCCGGCGGAGCGGTGGAGCGGTCCTCTGCGGCACCTTCCGGGAGCCCTGCAGGCTTGACGGGTGTGCCCGCGGATCCGGTACCGGCGGATGCGGCCGGTGACGCCGCCGGGAGCCATCGTGTTCAGCTCGGGGATTTCGGCCGGGTGGACCGTGCGGAGCGGCTCGCCCGCACGCTCGCCGCCGAGGGCATGCCCGCCGGATTGCAGCGTCGGGTCGTGGTCGGCCCCTATGTCGGCCGTGATGCGGCTGCAGCCGCTGCCGAGCGGCTGAGCGCGCGCGTTGCGGTCAAGGGTATCGTCGTCCCCGCGCGCAGTCGCGGACAGTTCCTGGTCCAGGCGGGTGTGTTTTCCGAGGCCCGCAATGCGGAGGCGCTGCGCGCCCGCCTCATCGCGGCGAAGTTCAAGGTCGTCGTGCAGGCTCGGGTGGTGCTGGGGCCCTACGAGACCCGCGCTGGCGCCGAAAAGGCGCTTGCAAAAGTTTCGGGCAAGCGCAATATTGCGGGCACAAGCACAATCGTGTCATCCGAGCGCTGAAGGGCAGAGGCGTTGAGCCCATGCGCTGCGGTCGGGTGCAATCGTCATTGACTGGTACGGCAGAGGGGAGGGTTCATGAGAATCGAAAGTCATGCGCTGGGTACGATAGAGGTTGCGGACGACAAGGTCATCGAGTTTCCTGCCGGCCTGCCCGGCTTCGAGAGCAGCCGCCGTTTTGCGATGGTGCATGAGGAAGGGGCCGAGGCCTCGGTGCTGATGCTGCAGAGCGCGGACGATCCGGCGGTGACGTTCTCGCTGACGGTTCCGGAGAATCTCGGTGTGAACTACGAGTTCTCGCTCTCCGATGAGGAGGCCGCCCAGCTCGGGCTGGAGCGGCCAGAAGATGCGCTGGTGCTGATCATCATCCGCAAGGATGACGCTGAATCCCCCGGTACGGCCGGGCTCAAGGCCAACTTCATGGCGCCGCTGGTCATCAACGTCTCGGCGAGACGTGGCCTGCAGAAGGTCATCAGCCGTCTCGGCTGCAACGTGACTCTGCGCGCGGAGGGTTGATCCCGGCGCAGCAGCGTGCCCCTCGCGCTCATTGCGCGCCGGCAACTGCGGGCTTGCCCTCCGGCCAGGCCTTGAGCAAGCGGGGCAGGCTCAGGAACGTCAGTGGCTGGAACTCGCTGGTGACGACCATCACCTGCTCGTCCGGGTCGATATCCATGCCCTTCGGCCCGCCTTCCTGCGGGTTGTAGCGGCCGGCGCGGAACGTGGTCTCGTCCATGACGCGGACCGTGCGCTCGGGCATGTGGCGCCCTTGCCATCCTTCGCCGCGCGCGAACACGCACACCGACGGAGCGCCTGCGTCCGCGACCAGCAACAGGCTGTCGTCGCGCGTGAAGCGCAGTCCGTGCGGATAGGCGAGGCCGCGCAGGTGCCCGACCGGCGCCGTATCGGCATCAAGTGGCGCGCTGCGGTCGAACAGCAGCACTTCCTGGGTGTTGTGGTTGCTGATCGCGATGCGGCTGCCGTCGTGGCTGATTGCCACGCCGTCCGGCACGGCAAGGCTGTGCTTCAGGAGTATGCGATGCGCTTTGGCCGTGAAGGGCGGCGCCGCATCGATGCGATGCTCGGTGACGTGGTGGCGGTAGTTGTTGCAGACGATCAGCGTCCGCTGGCCGTCGACGACGGCGGTGACCGCGACGGAGCCGGGCGACCGCACCGCGCTGAAGAAGCCGCCGCGGATCTGGCGGATGGCGCGGGTCGTGCAATCCGCAGTACCCGTGACCGGTGCGGGGAGCCGCAGGAGCGTGACGCGCCCCTTGCGGTTCGCCACCGCAACATGGTCCGCATCGATGAAGTCGACGCCATGCGGTTCGCGCAATGCACGGCAGCGGACCACCTGGCAACCGGACAGGTGCACGACCCGGTCCTCGGCCGCGCGCGACAGGTCCACGTCGAGCACGAACAGGCAATCGCGCGCGAATCCCGCAAGCGCAATACGGCGGCCATCGGGTGAAAAGCGGACATCCTCCGTGCGCCGGAAGTCGGCGATCATGGCCATGACCGCCCCGGAGGCTGAGATTTCGAGCGGCGTCTGCATGCGTGTCTTGCGCTGAGGTCGGGCTCCCGATGATAGCGCGAGTCGTCCCCACGACAATCGCCACACGGTGTGGGGGTACAATCCGCCGCTCCATTGAGACACCCGACGGAGACAGACCATGAGCCGCAGCATCATCGCAACCCCCGCCGCACCCGCCGCCATTGGCACCTATTCCCAGGCCGTCAAGGCCGGCAACACCGTGTACGTCTCCGGCCAGATCGGCCTCGACCCGGTCAGCATGGAGATGGTCGAAGGCTTCGAGGCGCAAACCGTGCGCGTGTTCGAGAACCTCAAGGCGGTCACCGAGGCTGCGGGCGGGACGCTCGCGGACGCGGTCAAGCTGACGATCTACCTCACCGACCTCTCGAACTTCGCGAAGGTGAATGAGATCATGGCGCGCTATTTCGCCCAGCCCTATCCCGCCCGCGCCGCGGTCGGTGTGAAGGAGCTGCCGAAGGGCGCGGTGGTCGAGGCCGACGCCATCCTCGTGCTGGGCTGAGCCTACCCCCAAGGTCCGCATGGCGGAGGGCGGTTTTCGCGGCCTCGGCGCACAACTGGTGGCGCAGCTCGCGCGCCTGGATCTGCATCGCGACGCAGATCTGCTGCTGCACCTGCCGCTGCGCTACGAGGACGAGACCCGCCTGACGCCGATCCGCGACGCCCGCGAGGGTGTCGAGATTCAGGTCGAGGGCGAGGTGCAGTCCTGCGAGGTCGCACCGCGGCCGCGCCGCCAGCTGGTCGCGCGTATCGCCGACGACTCGGGCAGCCTCGTTGCGCGCTGGCTCAATTTCTACCCTTCCCAGCAGAAGCTCCTCGCGCCCGGCACGCGCGTGCGTCTCTTCGGTGCGGTGCGCGGCGGATTTCTCGGCGACGAGATGATTCACCCGCGCGTGCGTCGCGTCGAGGTCGGCGAGGCGCTGCCCGACAGCCTCACCCCGGTGTACCCCACCACCGCCGGCCTCGCGCAGTCGGCGCTGCGCAAGCTCATCGGACGTGCGCTGGAGCGCTTCGACGGCCCCGAGCTGCTGCCCGGCGATGCCGTGCGCGCGCTCGGCCTGCCGGGCTTCGGCGAGGCGCTGCGGGCGTTGCACCGGCCGCTGCCGGGTGCCGACGCAGAGGCGCTGGAAGCGCGCAAGGATCCCGCCTGGCGGCGCATCAAGTTCGAGGAGCTGGTGGTGCAGCAGATCTCGCTGCGCCGCGCCTACAACGCGCGCCGGCTCAAGACCGCGCCGCGGTTGCCGCCACGCGGCGCGCTCACGCGTGCGCTGCTCGCGGCGCTGCCCTTCGGCCTCACCGGCGCGCAGCAGCGCGCGAGCGCCGAGATCGGCCGCGACCTCGCCGCGCCATACCCGATGCAGCGCCTGTTGCAAGGCGATGTCGGCTCTGGCAAGACCATCGTCGCCGCACTCGCGATGCTGCAGGCGGCTGAGAACGGACAGCAGGCGGTGTTGATGGCGCCGACCGAGATCCTCGCCGAGCAGCACTTCGCCAAGCTGCAGGGCTGGCTCGCACCGCTCGGCATCGGTGTCGCCTGGTTGTCCGGCAGCCGCCGCAAGCGCGAGCGCGAGGCCGAGCTCGCGCGCCTTGCGAGCGGCGAGGTGCTGCTGGCCGTCGGCACCCATGCCCTGATCGAGGACCCGGTGGCGCTGCCGCGGCTGGGCCTCGCGATCGTCGACGAGCAACACCGCTTCGGCGTGCGCCAGCGCCTGGCGTTGCGCGACAAGGCGCAGGAGGGTGCAAGCCCGCACATGTTGATGATGTCGGCGACACCGATCCCGCGCACCCTGGCGATGACCCACTATGCCGACCTCGATGTGTCGGTGCTCGACGAGCTGCCGCCGGGGCGCACGCCGGTGCGTACCCGGCTCGTGTCCGATGGCCGTCGCGACCTGGTCGTGGCGCGTGTGCGCGAGGCCTGCGCGGGCGGACGGCAGGCCTACTGGGTGTGTCCGCTCATCGAGGAGTCGGAGGCGCTGCAGCTCAAGACCGCGGAGGAGACCTACGCCAGCCTCGCCGCGGCGCTGCCCGAGCTCGCGATCGGCCTTGTGCACGGGCGGCTCAAGGCGGCGGAGAAGTCCGCGACGATGAACGCGTTTGCCGCCGGCGCGTTGCACGTGCTGGTGGCGACCACGGTGATCGAGGTCGGCGTGGATGTGCCCAACGCCAGCCTGATGGTGATCGAGCACGCCGAGCGCTTCGGGCTTGCACAGCTGCACCAACTGCGTGGCCGGGTCGGGCGCGGTGCCGCCCGCTCCGAGTGCATCCTGCTCTTCGCCCAACCCTTGTCTCAGACCGCGCGTGAGCGCCTGAAGGTGATCTTCGAGAACAGCGACGGTTTCATCATCGCGCAGGAGGATCTGCGCATCCGCGGTCCTGGCGAGTTCGTCGGCGCGCGCCAGAGTGGCGTGCCGCTATTGCGCCATGCCAGCCTGGAGCTGGATGCTGACATGATCGAGCCGGCGCGGGCGGTCGCGGAGCAGCTTCTGGATGCCATGCCCGAGCATGTCCAGGCGCTCGTCGAACGTTGGTTCGGCGGGCGTGAAGGGCTGCTGCGGGCATGAGCCCGGGTGGTGTGCCGCTTGCGCGCGATAGCCGTAAGGTCGGTCGTCATCCGGCTGCAGCGGTGTGCGGTGTATCATTGCATGCTTATGAATGGTGCCCGTATCCAAGCGCCATTCGTCCGACCCTTGAGCGTATCCGGCATCCTGCCGCTGTGCGCCTCCCCACCCCTGAGTGACTCGCCCGATGCGTCATCGCCTGCTGGCCCTGTTGATCCTCGCTGCCGCGATCGCGGTGTTCGTCTTCCTCAAGTCCTCCCGTCCGGAGGCGCCCAAGGTCGAGGCGCGAGAGCGCACCTGGCGGGTCGCGGTCATCCCGGCGCAGCCGCGCGCGGCGAGCCCCTCGCTCACCCTCTACGGGCGCATCGAGGCCCCCGACCGGCTGCGCGTCGCGGCGCCAGTTGCGGGGCGGGTGCTGGAGGTGCAGGTGCGCGATGGTGCAAAGGTGGTTGCTGGCGCACCGTTGGTGAGAATGGACCCGCGCGACCTCGAGCCGCGCGTCGCCCAGGCGCGCGCGGAGCTGGAGCGCGAGCGGGTGCGTGCCCGCCACGACCGCGAGGCGATGGTGCAGGAGCAGAAGCTGCTGACGCTTGCCGAGACCAAGCTCGCCCGCTTCGACACCCTCACCACTGCGAGGCTCGGGGCGCAGAGTGTGGCCGACCAGGCGCGCGAGGATGTCGCCCGGGCGCGGCTCGCGCTTACCCAGCGCGAGCAGGCGGTGGCCGAACATCCTGCCCGGCTCGCCCAGGCCCAGGCGAAGCTCGACGAGGCGGTGCGCGACCGCGATCGTGCCGCAGTCGCCGCGCCCTTCGATGCCAAGGTCGGCAAGGTCGAGGTCGCCGCCGGGGATCAGGTCCAGCCCGGCCAGACGCTGCTGAGTCTCTATGCCTCGGATGCGCTCTACCTGCGCGCCAAGCTGCCGGCCACGCACACTGCGGAGCTACGTGACGCGCTTGCACGCGGCGAACGCCTGCACGCCGAGGCGCAGTTCGGCGAGCGGCGCCTCACGCTGGTGCTGGAGCGGATTGCCGGCGAGGCGGACGCGCGCGGCGTGGACGTGCTGTTGCGGCTGGAGGACGGGGATGGCGTGCCCTCCGGTGCCTTCATGAACGCCGTGCTCACCCGCCCGCTCGTGGAGGGGGTGCTGTCCCTGCCGTTCTCGGCGTTGCATGGCGGAGACCGGATCTACCAGGTGGTGGACGGTCGGCTCAAGGGGCTGGCGATCAGCCGCGTCGGTGAACTGCGCGAGGGTGGCGAACCGCGCCTGCTGGTGCGCGTGCCAACCTTGGACGAGGGGGCCGAGGTGATGACCACGCATCTGCCCAATGCGCTCGATGGCCTGGCGGTCGAGGCAGTCCGGCCATGAGGCAGCCCGGGTTGCTTGCGGCGCTGCTGCGCCATCGGGTCGCCGCCAACGTGCTGATGCTGATCGCGTTGCTCGCCGGCGTGCTGGGTATTCTGCGCATGAACGTGCAGTTCTTCCCCAGCTTCGAGCTAGACATCATCAGCGTGCGCGTGCTGTGGAGCGGGGCCGCGGCCGAGGATGTGGAGCAGGGCATCACCACGCCGCTGGAAGAGCGGCTGAAATCGGTCGATGCGGTCAAGAAGATGACCTCGACCTCGGCCTTCGGGGTGGCGAGCATCACCATCGAGCTCGAGGAGGGGAGCGACCCGCTGCTCGCGCTCGACCAGGTACGCCAGCGTGTGGATGAGTTCCGCAACCTGCCGCGCGACGCCGAGACGCCGCAGGTGAGCCGCGTCTCCCGCTACGAACCGATCGCACGCCTGCTGGTGCGCGGCGGCGACGTCGCCGAGTTGCGTCCCTGGGTGCGCAGTTTCGAGACCGAGCTGCTCGCCGGCGGCATCGACAGGATCAACTTCACCGGCCTGCCGGAGGAACGCATCGCGATCGAGGTCCCGTCGCTGGTGCTCGAGACGCTGGGCTTGTCGCTGGTCGAGGTCGGTGACCGTGTCGCGGCGCTCGCCCGTGACGTGCCCGCCGGCGTGGCCGGCAGGCAGGACGGCGCACGCGACATCCGCGGGCTGGAGCAGCGGCGCAGCGCACTGGCCTTCGAGGATCTCTCCATCATCGGTGATGCGCGCGGCCAGGTACGGCTCGGCGATGTCGCACAGATCGTGCGCGAGCCGCGGCCAGGATCGCTGGCGCTGTTCGAGAAGGGCGACCCGGTGGTTGAGCTGCAACTGCAGCGCGCCGAGAGCGGCCACTCGCTGCGTGCTGCCCAGGCGTTCGACCGCTGGCTCGCCGATACCAGCGTGCGACTGCCGCCAGGGCTCAAGCTCGAGGTGTTCGACACCCAATGGGAGCTGATCCGCGACCGGATCTCCTTGCTCGTGAACAACGGGCTGTCCGGGCTCGTCGTGGTGGCGGCGGTGTTGTACTTCTTTCTGCCCGGGCGCATCGCGCTGTGGGTGATCGTCGGGGTGCCGACCGCGTTCATGGCCACGTTGGGGCTGATGCTGCTGCTGGGCGGTACGATCAACATGATGAGCCTCTTCGCGATGATCATGGCGCTGGGGGTGATCGTGGATGACGCGATCGTCGTCGCCGAGGACGCCGACACTCACCGGCGCATGGGCGAGCCCCCCGAGCACGCCGCGCTCGGCGGTGCGCGACGCATGCTGTGGCCGGTGATCGCGTCCTCGCTGACGACGGTGGCGGCCTTCCTGCCGCTGATGATGGTGGGTGGCATCATCGGCAACATTCTCTACGACATCCCTTTCGTGATGGTGGTGGTGATCCTGGCATCGTTGCTGGAGTGCTTCCTGATCCTGCCCGCGCACCTGAAGCATGCGCTCGCGGGGCGCGACAGCCATGCCTCGCGCCTGCGCCAACGGCTCGACGCCGGCTTCGAGGCCTTCCGCGAGCGCTTCTTCCGGCCGCTCGTCACCCGCGCCCTGGCCGCGCGCAGCGTCACCGTGTCGATCACGCTGGCGGTGATGATCGGGGCGATCGGTTTGCTTGCCGGTGGGCGCATCGGCTTCGTGTTCTTCCCGACTCCAGAAGGGCAGGTCCTGTATGCAAATGCAACTTTCGTCGCCGGCACGCCGAGAGCGCAGACGGAGCGCTTTCTCGCGGATCTGGAGCGCGCCCTGTACGCAGCCGAGGCGGAGCTTGGCGGCGGGCTGGTGCGCACCGCGGTGACCCGCCTCGGGGGCACGATCGGTTCCGGCGGCAGCAGCGCCAGCGGTGACCAGCTCGCTTCGCTGATCGTCGAGCTCATCCCGCCGGATCAGCGCGAGGTGCGCAACGAGCGCTTCCTCGCCACCTGGCGCGAGCGCATCGCCCAGCCGCCGGGGCTGGAGAGCCTCACCTTCGTCGCGCGCCAGTCCGGCCCGCCGGGGCGGGATCTCACCGTGCGCTTG
This sequence comes from Rhodocyclaceae bacterium, assembly GCA_041916775.1. Classification (GTDB taxonomy): domain Bacteria; phylum Pseudomonadota; class Gammaproteobacteria; order Burkholderiales; family Rhodocyclaceae; genus UBA2357. The sequence continues at coordinate 77,604 of JAYRYZ010000014.1, forward strand.
GTGGGCGACGATGCCGAGGTGCTGAAGGCGGCCGCGCTCGACCTGGCCGAGACGCTGAAGGGTATCCCCGGGGTGTCGGATCCCGAGGACGACATGCCCTTCGGGCGCGAGCAGCTGGTGTATCGCCTCACGCCTGCGGGCGAGGCGCTGGGGCTCACCACCGAAAGCCTCGGGCGGCAACTGCGCGCGGCTTTCGACGGCACGCTCGCGCAGCTGGTGCAGGTCGGTCGCGACGAGCTGGAGGTGCGCGTGCTGCTGCCGCAGGACGAGCGCGAGCGGCTCGATGTTTTCGAGCGCATGGTGGTGCGTACCCCTGCCGGCGACTTCGTGCCGCTCGCGACGGTGGCGGAGTGGACCGCGCGCCGCGGCTTCGAGGCGCTGCGCCATGCCGAAGGGCGGCTCGCGGTCGAAGTGTCGGGCGAGGTGGACAGCAGCCGCAACAACGCCGAGGCCATCCGCGCCGAGCTCGCACGCGAGGCGCTGCCGGCGCTGGCAGCGCGCTACAACGTGAGCTACAGCTTCGAAGGGCGCGCCGCCGACCAGCGCGAGACCATGGGCGACATGGCCACCGGGCTGGCGATCGGCCTGGGGCTGATCTACCTGGTGCTGGTGTGGTCGTTCGAGTCGTGGTCGTGGCCGCTGGTGGTGATGACGGCGATCCCGCTCGGGCTCGCAGGGGCGATCTACGGGCACTGGCTGATGGGGCTGGATCTCACCATCCTGTCGATGTTCGGCCTCTTCGGCCTTGCGGGCATCGTCGTCAACAATTCGATCATTCTGGTGACCTTCTTCAACGATCTGCGCAAGAAAGGCATGACGGTGAATGACGCCCTCGTGGGCGCGGCCTGCGGCCGGCTGCGTGCGGTGCTGATGACCTCGCTCACGACCATAGGCGGGCTCGCGCCCCTGCTCTTCGAGCGCTCGCTGCAGGCGCAATTCCTCATCCCGATGGCGACCTCGATCGCGTTCGGGCTGGGTTTTTCCGCGCTGTTGATCCTGTTCTTCGTGCCGGCGCTGTTATCCTTGCTGGAAAGTCTCAAACAGCGACTCGCAGGACGCCCGCTGGTCGCTGCAGGTTGAGCCCCATCCAGAATCTCCGATGCATGAACTGAGCCTGCCCAAACGCTGGCTGATGCGCCCGCCGCGCGCCAGCGTGCCACCCCATCTGCTGGGCTGGCTGACCGACCCGCACTCTCTCACGGCGCGCATCAAGGCCCGCTGCGAAGCCTTTCGCGTGCAGGTGCTGCGCCAGGCGCTGGACCACCCGCATCCCGACGAGGCGATCCTGTTCAGCCTGCGCCCGCGCGATCTGGTATGGGTGCGCGAGGTGCTGCTCCTCGCCGACGAACGACCGGTGGTGTTCGCCCGCTCCATCCTGCCGCGCGGCCATGTGAGTGGCACCTGGAACCTCTTCCACCGCATCGGCAACCGCCCGCTGGGGGCTGCGCTGTTCGCCAACCCCGCGGTGGTACGCGCACCGCTGAGCTGCGCGTGCCTCGATCGGCGCGACGCGCGCTATCATCACGCCTTGAAGGCGCATCGACCGGATGCCGTACCGCCAGTGCTGTGGGCGCGGCGTTCGGTGTTCCGGCTGCGCAGCCGCGTGTTGCTGGTTTCGGAAGTCTTCCTGCCGACGATTGCAGATCTGCCCAAATGAACGCTTCGACTTCCTGGCGGCTTGCCGAGCGGCTGCCGCATTACTACCGCCTCACCCGGCTGGACAAGCCGATCGGCATCCTGCTGTTGCTGTGGCCCACGTTGTGGGCACTGTGGATCGCCGCCGACGGCTTACCGCCGCTGCACATCCTGCTGATCTTCTGCCTCGGCACGGTGCTGATGCGCTCGGCGGGCTGCGTCATCAACGACTTCGCCGATCGCGATTTCGACGGTCACGTCGAGCGCACCCGGCTACGCCCGCTCGCGACCGGCGCAGTGTCGCCGCGCGAGGCACTGGCGCTGGCGGGCGGGCTCGCCGTCGTCTCCTTCCTGCTGGTGCTGCCGTTGAAGCCGATCGTGCTGTGGCTGTCGCTTCCGGCGGTGTTCCTCGCGGCGAGCTACCCCTTCACCAAGCGCTTCCTCGCGATCCCGCAGGCCTATCTCGGCATCGCCTTCGGTTTCGGCATCCCCATGGGCTTTGCCGCGATTCAGGGCACGGTGCCGGCCATCGCGTGGTTGATGCTGCTCGCCAACATCTTCTGGGCGGTGGCCTACGACACCGAATACGCGATGGTGGACCGGCCCGATGATCTCAAGATCGGCATCCGCAGCTCGGCGATCACCTTTGGCCGCTTCGATGTGGTGGCGATCATGCTGTGCTATGCGGTGGCGTTCGGCCTGCTGGCCTGGGTCGGCATGCTCGCGGGACGCGGCGCGGCCTTCTTTGCGGGGCTCGTGGTCGCGCTGGCCTTCGCCGGCTACCACTACACCCTGATCCGCGGACGCGAGCGCTCGCGCTGCTTCAAGGCCTTCTTGCACAACAACTGGGTGGGCGCGGTGATCCTCGCCGGCCTGCTCGTCGATTACGCGCTCGGCCGCTAGGCCTCGCGCAAACACTCGGGAACCATCGAATGGACTTCATCAAAGCGCTCGGCGCCGCCTGGCAGCAGCGCGACAGCCTGCTGTGCGTGGGCCTCGACCCGGATCCAGCGCGCTTCCCGGCCCATCTCGAGGGCCGCGACGATGCGATCTTCAGCTTCTGCCGCGAGATCGTGGACGCCACCGCCGACCTGGTCTGCTGCTTCAAGCCGCAGATCGCCTACTTCGCCGCGCAGCGCGCCGAGGACCAGCTCGAGGCGCTCATCGCCCACATCCATGCAGCGCATCCCGGGATCCCGGTGATCCTCGATGCCAAGCGCGGCGATATCGGCAGCACCGCCGACCAGTATGCGGTGGAGGCATTCGAGCGCTTCCGCGCCGACGCGATCACGGTCAATCCCTATATGGGGCGCGATTCGGTCGAGCCCTATCTGGCGTATCCGGGCAAGGGCGTGATCCTGCTGTGCCGCACCTCCAATCCAGGCGGCTCCGACCTGCAGTTTCTCGATGTCGGCGGCGGCGAGCGCCTTTTCGAGCGCGTCGCGCGCATGGTCGCCGAGGATTGGAATGCGAGCGGCAACTGCGGCCTGGTCGTGGGTGCGACGTTTCCGCGCGAGATTGCCCGGGTGCGCGAGATCGTCGGCGACATGCCGCTGCTGGTACCCGGCATCGGCGCCCAGGGCGGCGACATCGCGGCGACGATGGCGGCTGGCGAAGGCCGATTGAGTCCCGGGTTCATGATCAACTCGTCGCGCGCAATCCTCTACGCTGGCAGCGGCGAGGATTTCGCCCGCGCCGCCCGCGCTGCAGCCCACTCCACCCGCGACGCGATCAACACCTGCCGGCGTGGCCGGGTCCTGTGAGGCGGCTGTCCTGCACTGTACAGGTTGCATTTAGACACGATATGCGTTCCAATTTCTAAAGTTTTTTCTCCGCTTTCGGCGGTAAGTGTCCAAAAAGGGGATTTCTGTGGGACGTTCAGTCAGTGGCATGTTCAGGAGCCTCATCCTGGCAGGATCGGTAGCTTTGCTCACCGCGTGTGGTGGTGGGGGTGGTGGTGGTGGGGTTCCTGGTGGCCCTGAGCCGTCTAATCCTTATGTGATGAAGATCAGCGCTTCCCGTACGGCACTGCCTTTGAATCTGGAATCGCTTAAGTCGGTTCCCTATTATTTCCCATCGCAGTATTCACCTTGGGCGACGCGTCTTGACATCGATGTCCGTCGCAGTGGTACGAATGATTTCATTCCACCGGGTGAAGATCTGATTGGCTGTAGAATCGTCTCTGGGCTTGAGAGCGCTAGCCTCTATTACTTCGATGGTGATCCCGAAAACGAAATCACCGAGACAATTGACGATGTCGAATACACTTGGCAAAAGGCCTATCAGACTGTTGAGTTGGATGTAAATGCTGGTGGCGCCGGCGTTTGGTTGCTCTCTAAGGCTGTTGTTGCCCCCGCCAACAATCCAGTCGTTGTTCGTTGCTCCGTCCGCGATCCGCAGTCAGGGAAGGAGGTCTCCGCTGAAATCCGCATTACGGTTGGTGGTGCCGCTACAGGCAGGCCTTCTCAGGCACTTTTGACCTCTGCAGCGCCGAATTACATCTACGCTCCTGGCTTTGGACCCACTCAGCGTGTCGTCCAGGTTCGTCTGGTCGATGAAGCCGGACAGCCGGTGACCAATCCGCCCGCAGGTAAGGCGAATTTGTTGGCGACCATCTGGAACGATCCTGATAGCGCTGCGGACGATGGAGCGCTGTTGCGCTCAGGTGGAAGTAGCGGCAAGACGGTTTCGGTGTCGACAATCAACGGTCAGGCGCAATTCACCATCGTGGGTGGCTCCGCTACAGGCTGGCTTTATGTCGATTTCTACGCTGATCGTGCCGATAACGACGTGACGAACGGAATCACGGAGGTCGTTTATGGTTATGCGTCCCAGCCGGTGATCTTCAGCGGCGGTGATTCTGCTCTTGCGATCACGACTGAGACCTTGGGGGATGCGTACGTTGGAGCGTTCTACTCCGCGTTCATCGGCGCCTCGGGGGGGTTCCCGCCTTACCTGTTTGAACTGGCTGAGGGCAGCAGCTTGCCGGATGGCCTGAACTTCAGTTCGGAGGGCGTCATTACCGGGATTCCGCTGGTCGAGGGTGACAAATTCACGTTCGTCGTTAAGGTCACGGATATCCTTGGTTTCACTGTCTCCAGGGTCTTCGAACTCAACGTCAAGGGCACTGGTGGCGCTGGGCTCGCGATCAAGACTGAGACGTTGCCTGCCGGGACCGAGGGTGTGACGTACAACGGGTTGCTCCAAGCGACTGGCGGGAAGCTGCCCTACACGTGGAGCCAGGTGGGATCGTCGCCCTTCACGGTGAGCGGGACCGGTATCGGGGTGGTGTCTGGATCGGCTCCTGCCGGCACCTACACCGTGATCGTGAAGGTGGTGGACGGTAACGGTATTGAGGCAGTCAAGTCCTTTACCGTAACGATCGCCGAGCCGTGATTCGGTAGGGTGATAATCTGAGTTATGAAAAAGCCCGGACCAGATCCGGGCTTTTTTTCGTACTGCTTGTTTTTTCCGACGGGTGATGGGGGAGTGCCTACTCCATCCTCACCCGCATCTGCACTCCCACATACCCGCTGTACTCACGCACATTCGGTGCGACGACCACGTTCACGCCGACCTTCTCCGACTCGATCGAGAAGCCGGGCAGCACCAGCACGGGTGATGGATAACCGGTGGCGGCCAGCGCATAGCCGCCGAGGCTGACCGGGCCCCATTTGAGCGGCATCCAGCGCACGCCGGCGTGCAGGGCGTGGCGGTCGTAGCTGTTCTTGAAATAACCGACCACCTGGTAGACGTCCGGAATCGAGGTGGACAACTCCACGCCGATTCCCGGGTTGAACTCGCGCCAGTCGCGCTCGTCCTGGCGGAAGTGGTAGGAGGCGCCGGAGAGCACCAGCCAGCTTTCGGCGAGTGCGGGCTGTGTGGCGAATGCTGCGAGCGTGGCGCTGGCAAGGAGTCGAGTGAGGCGCATGGCGTGAGTGCGTGCTAGGGTCTGGTATGCCGGCGTAACCGGGGGAGGCCGCATTATCGCGGATTCGTCTGCCGGGCGTGCGTCGGGGATGGCAGCGCGGGCGGCGTGCTAAACTCGCGCACCTTCACGAAATCGCCATCGCGATGCCGGAAAACGCTTCCGCCACGCCCGACGCCAACCCGTCCGCTTCCCCTTCGAGCCTGAAGATCTACCTCAGGCTGCTTACGCATGTGCGGCCCTACCTGGCCTTCTTCGGCCTGTCGGTGCTCGGGTTCGCGGTCGCTGCCTCGGGCAAGGCGCTGCTCGCGAGCGTGTTCAAGTACTTCGTCGATGGTCTGGCCGACCCTGACGGGCCGCTTTTCCCCGGCGTGCCGTGGCTGGACGGCATGGACCTCAGTGTTGCGATTCCGGTCGCGGTGATCCTCATCGCGCTGTGGCAGGCGGGTGGCACCTTTCTCGGCAACTACTCGATCTCGCGCGTCTCGCTGGGGCTGGTGCACGACCTGCGCGTGCGGCTGTTCGAGAGCTTCCTGGTACTGCCCAACCGCTTCTACGACCTGCACAACTCCGGGCACCTGATCTCCAAGGTCACCTACAACGTCACCATGGTCACCGACGCCGCGACCGAGGCGATCAAGGTGGTGTTCCGCGAAGGCCTCACCGTGCTGTGCCTGCTCGCTTATCTGTTCTGGATGAACTGGCAGCTCACGCTCGCGCTGATGGTCGTGCTGCCGGCGATCGCCTGGCTGGTGTCGAACGCCAGCCGGCGCTTTCGCCGCATCAGCAAGTCGATCCAGGTGGCGATGGGCGAGGTGACCCATGTGGCCTCGGAGACCATCCAGGGCTACCGCGTGGTGCGCAGCTTCGGCGGCGAGGCCTACGAGCGCGGCCGCTTCCTCCAGGCGAGCCGCGACAACGCCGCGCGCCAACTGAAGATGGTGCGTACCCAGGAGACCTTCACTGCGGTGATGAACCTCATCATCTATGCGGCAATGGGTGTGCTGTTCTTCATGGTGCTGAAGGTGCGGGGCGACGCCACCGCGGGCGACGTGGTCGCCTACATGACCGCGGCGGGCCTGCTGCCGCGCTCGATCCGGCTCCTGGGCGACGTCAGCCCCAAGATCCAGCGCGGCGTGGCGGCGGCGGACAGCATCTTCGAGCAGCTCGACGAGGCGCCCGAGAACGACACCGGTACGCTGGAGCGCGAGCGGGTCGAGGGCCGGCTCAGGGTGCAAGGCCTCGGTTTTCGCTACCCGGGCGCCGAGGCGGCGGTGCTGCACGACATCGACTTCGAGGTTGCCCCCGGCCAGATGGTCGCGCTGGTGGGGCGCTCCGGCAGCGGCAAATCCACGCTCGCGAGCCTGATCCCGCGCTTCTACCAGCACGATGCCGGCGTACTCGCGGTCGATGGCGTGCCGGTGCAGGATTACCGGCTTGCCAACCTGCGCCGCCACATCGCCCTCGTCACCCAGCAGGTGCATCTCTTCAACGGCTCGGTGGCGGCCAATATCGCCTATGGCGAGCTTGCCGGCGCGAGCCGTGCGGACATCGTCGCCGCGGCCGAGGCGGCGAACGCGCGTGAGTTCATCGACAAGCTGCCGAACGGCTTCGACACCGAGATCGGCGAGAACGGCGTGCTGCTCTCCGGTGGTCAGCGCCAGCGCCTCGCGATCGCGCGGGCGCTGCTGAAGAACGCCCCCATTCTGATCCTGGACGAGGCCACCTCGGCGCTCGACACCGAATCCGAGCGACTGATCCAGTCCGCGATCGAACGGCTGATGGCCGGGCGCACCACCATCGTCATCGCCCACCGCCTGTCCACGATCGAGAAGGCCGACCAGATCCTGGTGATGGAATCCGGTCGCATCGTCGAGCGCGGTCGTCACGCCGAGCTGCTCGCACGCGGAGGCGCCTACGCGCGGCTGCATGCGACAGGGCTCGACGACGCACCGGCCGATGACGCAGCGGGCGAGCCTCGGGCGGAGGAGGCGGGAAGGTGAGCCGCTGTCTCACCGTGGTCCAGATCCTGCCAGCGCTCGACTCCGGCGGCGTCGAGCGGGGCACGCTGGAGATCGGGCGCGCACTGGTGGCGGCGGGGCAGCGCTCTGTGGTGGTGTCGCGCGGCGGGCGGCTGGTGCCGCAACTGGTGGAGCAGGGCAGCGAACATGTCGTGTTGCCGGTGCATCGCAAGTCGCCGCTTTCGTTGTTGCAGGTGCGGCCCCTGCGTGCGCTGCTCGCCTCGCTCGGGGCAGACATCCTGCATGCGCGCTCGCGTGTGCCGGCCTGGTTGGGCTGGTTCGCGTTGCGCGGCATGGCGGCGGCGCAGCGGCCGCATTTCGTCACCACGGTTCACGGCATGTACTCGGTGAGCCGCTACAGCGCGATCATGACGCGCGGCGAGGCGGTGATTGCCGTCTCCGACACCACGCGCCAGTATGTGCTGGACCACTATCCGGGTTGCGACGCCGCGCGCATCCGCGTGATCCACCGCGGCGTGGCGGCGGAGGATTTTCCGCGCAGCTTCGCACCTTCCGCCGGCTGGCTCGCCGATTGGCAGGCCGCCTTCCCGCAGACGCGGGGGCGGGTATTGGTCACGCTGCCTGGCCGCATCACCCGGCTAAAGGGCCACGAAGCCTTCATCCGCCTGATCGCGGCCCTGAAGGCGGCGGGCGCGCCGGTGCATGGCCTGGTGGTGGGTGGCGCCGAAGCGGGCAAGGCGGCCTACCTCGCGTCCCTGCAAAAGCAGGTGGAGCAGGCGGGGATCGGGGCGGACATCAGCTTCACCGGCCTGCGCAGCGACATGCGCGAGATCTTCGCGCTGAGCGACGTGGTGTTGTCGCTCTCGAGCCAGCCGGAGAGCTTCGGCCGCACCGCGCTGGAGGCGCTGGCGATCGGCACGCCGGTGGTGGGCTGGCGGCGCGGTGGCGTGGGCGAGATCCTCGCGCGCATGTATCCGCAGGGTGCGGTGCCGGCCGAGGACTTCGACGCGCTGCTGGCGGCCGTGCGCTCCGCGCTCGCCGGGCCTGCCACGATCGCGCCGGTGCCGCCGGAGTTTCAACTGGAGACAATGTGCGCCGCCACGCTGGCGCTGTACCGGTCGCTTGCACAGCCTGCTGCGGCCTGATTTCGACAGACTGAACGGGGAGAGTCAATTCATGAGTGAGAATGCAGCAAGCAACCAGGGCGCCGGCACCGCCAGCTCGGTGCTGATCGAGGTCGGCGCAGGCGAGCTGATCGACAAGATCACCATCCTGAAGATCAAGATGGCGCGCATCCAGGATGCCGCCAAACTGCGCAACGTCGCGCACGAACTCGAGGTGCTGAACGCGGCGCGCACCCGCAGTTTGCCCGCGTCGGCCGCACTTGACGGGCTGGAAGATGCGCTGCGCAAGGTCAACGAAGACCTGTGGGTGATCGAGGACGACATCCGCGCCTGCGAGGCCGCCCGCGATTTCGGCCCGCGTTTCATCGAGCTCGCGCGCTCGGTCTACATCCAGAACGACAAGCGCGCCACGCTCAAGAAGGACATCAACACGCTGTGCGGCTCCAGCATCGTGGAGGAGAAGTCCTACACCGATTTCTCCTGATCCATGCGCGCGAGCACCTCGGCGAACACCGTCTCGACCGGGAGTGCCGCGAGGTCGGCGACCTCGATCGAGTCGAAGCGCGCGCGCCGGATGCCGGTACGCTCCGCGCTGGTGTGCGGACCGAACAGCGCCAGCCCGGGGCGACCGAGGCAGGCAGCGACGTGGCTGGGGCCGGTGTCGTTGCCGACGACGAAGCTCGCCTGACGCAGCACGCCAGCGAGCTCGAACCAGTTCAGAAAGCCGTTCGGCCCGAGCAGCACATGGCCGGGGATGGTTTGCGCCATGTCGAGCTCGTCCGGCCCGGGCGCGGTGACCACGTCGATGCCGGCGTCGAGCAGCGCCCTTGCAAGCTCAGCGTAGTAGGGCCAGCGCTTGTGCGGATGGCGGGCCGAGCAGCCGGGGATGAGCGCCACGTAGCGTGCGGCGACGCCTTCCGCTGCAAGAAGCGCCGAGACGTCGTCCGCCATCCATGAGACATCGGGGTTCGGGCTGTGCGGCGCCGGAATTCCGCCCGCTTCGAGTTGCGACCGGAAATTCGCCAGGCTGGACACACCGGTCTCGCCCTTGCGCTTGCCGATCCACGTCGCGTTCCGTAACAGCAGCTTGCGGTAGCGCTCGGTACGGCTCGAGCGCTGGAGGTCGTACACGCGGCTGACGCCCTCGCTGCGCAAGGTGCGGGCCAGTTCGATGATGGCTGCAGGTTTCCATGCGGGCGCGCGCGGGTCGAGCAGGATGCGGTCAATATGGGGGCAACGCGCCATCAGCTTACGGAAGGGCGGCGTCGTCAACAGCACGATCTCGGCCTTCGCGTGGGCGGCGCGGATGTCGCGCAGGGCGCCGTCGATCTGGATCAGATCACCGAAGGCGCCGTGCTTGATCACGAGTATTTTTTCCATGGCGAGTTTCAGTTTGATGTGCCATGCGTGTCTGAACCGGTCGTGCGGCACAGGTGAAGCAACACGGCTGAACACAGGAATACATACAGTCCGAATTCGCGCGACGCATACGAGATGCTGAACTGCGTCTGCGCCAGCACTGCAAGTGCTGCCGCCGCGAACAGCGCCGCCTGTTGTCTCGCAGCGGGCGCGAAGAGTGGCCAGCAGCGTGCGACGCGGATGAGCACGTACGTCAGGGTCGTGACCAGCATGGTCAGACCGATCCAGCCCGTTTCATACCACGCATCCAGCCACAGGTTGTGGAGATGGCGCACGCTGATCTCGCCCAGATCGACCACGGCCGGGTAGAACTGAGCATTGCCCATGCCCACTCCGATCAGCGGGACTTCCGGTGGATGCGCGAGCGCTTGTGACCAGAGCGTGAGACGCAGGCTGCTGAAGTCGTCCAGCACGGCGAACAGCCCACCATCGCGGTCCAGCCCGCGCAGCAGCGCGTCGCCATTGAGCGCCAGCGCGAGCCCCAGCATTGCCGCCGCGAGCACGGCCGCGCGCACCAGGCCGAGGCGCAGGCGCAGCAACCCGAGCGCGGTGATCGCGGTCAGGAGGCCGATCAGTGAGCCACGCTCCTCGGAGGCCACGATGAATATCGCCACCATGGCGCACGCACCGAACACCGCGACGACCTGCGGTATTTTCGCCTTGTTCGCGAGCGCAGCCCACAGCCAGGCAGCGAGGAAGGGCAGGCAGAAGGCGAGATCCACTGCACGCAGATCGAGCCGTGGCACCAGCGGCCCCGGCCGCAGCAGCAGCACACCCCAGTCGATGTAGCTTGCCAGGAGCGCGGCCAGCCCACCGATGCCGAGCATGCGCAGCAGGTCGTCGAGTTGCCCCGGGCGGCGCTCCAGCACCGCGAGGGTGATCGGCGCGATGCTGGTGTAGGCAAGCACCATGCACCACATCTTGGCGGCGCGCGCCGGGTCCTGCGCGAGCAGGAAACCCGGCAGGTAGCTCGCGAGCAAGGCCGCGAGCAGCCACAGGAAGGTGCGCTGGCCGCGCACACGCAGGGATGGAGATGCGAGTGCTGCCCACACCACGTACAGCGCGAGCAGGCTGTTGAACGCGCCTCGGCCAATCGTCAAGGCAAGCGGGAAGAACGCCGGAATCAGCCAGCCAGCCGAGAGGAAACGGGCACCGATGCGCGCCTGCAGGCTGTTCGCCGTGGTGGCGATATCGCCGGCGTGCCCGGTCCTCATGGACGCCGCTCGTGTGTGCCCGGCTCCGCGCGCACATGCACATGCCACAGTGCGCGGGCGCGCACCGCGAGCTTCTCGACCATGTGCAGCGCGCCGCCGAGCGGGTGCGTCTTGCGCCACGCGTGTCGGCCGAGCAGCGCTGTTCCGGTGGTGGATGCGCCGTCTGAGGGTGCTGCAGCGATGATGCGGTCGATGACGGCGAAGAGGTGGTGTTCCTCCAGCACCCGCCGGCGCGCCTCCTCGATCAGCGGCAGGCGCGCCTGCCATGCGTTGTCCGCGATCGCCTCGCGGATGATGCGGGCTGCGCCTTCCGGGTCGCGGATGTCGATGCGGATGAAGCTGCCCTCGGGGAAGTAGTCCGCGACGTTCGGCGCGCCGGCGTAAAAGGGCAGGCTGCGCGCGAGGAAGGCGTCGCTGAGCTTCTCGGTGAAGTGATGCAGACCGATGTGGTTCTCGACTGCGAGGTGGTAGCGGAAGGGCGCGAGCGCCTCGGCCTTGTCGTCCATCGGTGTGGCGCCGCGGCCGAACACCGCCATGTCGGGCAACAGTGCCCGCATCGCTGCGATGAAGGCGAAGCGCTGTGCGTGGTTGGTGTGCCACTGGCGCTTGGCGGAATAGACGGTCGAGATCCCGCGCGTCTTGTCGGCGTCGGCGGGGCCGGCGAGCAATGCGGCGCGACTCATCCACGACGCCTGGCCGCTGCCGTAGAACCAATGGTTGGCGGCCTGCTGATAGTGGCGCTGCGGGTGCGGCAGCGCCCAGGCGGGCTGGCTGGTGAGCACATGGCCGAACTGGGCGGCGAAACCACGCCCGTAGGTCTTGATCGCGGAGGGTTCGGTGGTGACGAGGATGGTGTTGCGCGCCGGGCAGCGCAGCGTCTCGCTGGCTTCGGCGCGGCGTTTGCCGGAAGCAGGCGGCACGTCGTCGTAGGCGACCAGCCAGTCGTAGTCGGTCGCGTCGCGGTCGAACAGGAACTGGCAGTTGCCCCAGCGTCCGTCTTCGGCCGGGAAGTAACGCCCCCACTCGCGTGCATCGAAGCGGTTGAGGAATTTGACGCGGTGTGGAGCATTCATCGTGTGCGAATTTCCTTGCGGGGGATGAGACGCGAAAATGGGAGCGTCATGGAGTGCCTCCCCAATTGCGTCCCCAATCGCGCGCCGCGAGCGCCTGAAGCAGCGCTTGCGCGAGACGGTCCTCGCTGAAGTGGTCTTCGAACAGGGCGCGCGCCGATGCACCGCGTGCGGCGAGCGTGGCATCGTCCTCTGCGAGCCAGCCGGCCAGCTGCCGGGCGAGCGCGTCCGGGTCGCCGGGCGGGGTCAAGGCGAGCGGGGCGTGGGCGTCGCCCGGGCGGAAGCGGGCGTCGAAGGCTGGGGTGTCGGCGGTGATCACCGGCCGGCCGACTGCGAGCGCCTGATAGACCTTGTTCGGCACCACCCGCAGTGCCTTGCCGCTGGTGCCGAAGATGCCCAGCACCACGTCGGCGCTGGCAATGCGTGCCCCCAGCTGCTCGATTGCGAGCCAGTCGTGGAAGCGGACTTGCACGCCCGGCGTTGCGAGCCCGCCCAGCTGCGCCTCGGCCGCGGCACGCTCCGGGCCGGCGCCGAGGAGCTCGAACGCGACCGGCGGGCCGGCGTAGCGCCGGATGGCCTCGACCACGGTGGGGATGCCATGCAGGCCGATGAAGGAGCCGAAGAACAGCACCCGGCGCGGACCGGGCGTACGCGGCGTAGCCGGCGTCGGCAGGAAAAGCGATTCATCCGCCCCCACCGGCAGCACCACGATGCGCTCCGGCGCCACGCCCAGCACCTCGGTGAAATAGCTGGCATGCCCCACCGTATCCGCGATCACGATCGCGGCCTGGTGGAACAGCGTCTGCTCGTGCTTCAGCAACTTCTGCGCCGCGCGGCTGGCGGCGGCGAACTTGGCGCGCTCATTGACCTGCTTGTCGTAGGCGCTGATGAGCGGGTCGAAGATCAAGGGGATGCCGCGCCTGCGGCAGAAACGCGTGGCCGCAGCCACGTCGCGCTGACGGAAGCTCGGCACCCACACCACGTCGACAGTGGGCAGGCCGCGCAGGCGGGCTTCGAGGTCGCCCAGCGCCGAGATGCCGGGGCGGAAGAACGCGAGCTGCGCGCCGATCCGCTCGAGCAGGCGATAAACGACCCGGTCGCGCGAATACACCTTGCCCGTCCGGTGGGCATGGCTCCACACCAGCACCCGCCGAGTGCTTGCGCCTTCAGCCTGCGGGTGCGCGAGGTGGATGTTCTGAGCGTGGTTCATGCGTGCTCCTGTCCGAGCAGGAATCGGGCGACCCGATCCGCCTCGGCGAGCGCGGGGTGGGTGGGGTGTGGTGGCTCGCCGGTGGCGGTGAGGCTGTCCAGCGTCGACACCAGGCCCGCCGTCTTGAGCCCTTCCAGGCCACGCGCGACGCGCGTGACCCGCGTCTGTGCGGGCAATTCTATCAGCCCGGTCGCGCAACCCGCGGTCAGCGATTCATATACCATCGAGACGCTGTCGCCGGTGATCCAGCAGGTTTCGGTGCGCGCGAGCGTGGTCGCGAGCCAGCCGGGCGGGCACGCCTCCCAGGGGTGGTAGGCGCTGCCGAGGGTGGCAAGACGGCTGCGCAACGCCGTGGGTGTGCGCCGGGAATCGGTGACCAGGGCGTCGGGCCAGCGCACGCGCAACTGCTCGACGGCGGCGAGGACACGCGCGTCGTCCCAGGCGAAATGCCGGCTCTCGCCGCCGATGAGGATGGCCGCGCTGCCGGCGATCTTTTCAGCCGGGCGCATCGGGTTCAGCACCCCGCGGGTGCGCAGGATGTTGGGCCGCGCGGGGGCGGTGTCGTGCTCGGGAATCACGCACAGGTCGAAGAGCCTCAGGGGCAGCGAGGGGCGCATCAGCACCACCAGGTGTCCGCCGCGCGCGCGCCGCGCGGCGAGGCCGGCAAGATGGGTGCGATGGCCGGCGACCACGATCCAGCGCGGATCGGGCAGGGCGGACGCGGCGGGCATGCGCCCCTGCAGCCAATGCAACAGGCTCGTCGCGGGCGCGGGCGTCTCCAGCCAGTGCGCTTCGAGCGGGGTGTGGCGCGCGAGGGCGGCGCGCAGGCCTTCGAGCTGGTTGCGATGCCCCGGCTTGCCGTCGCTGATCAGCCACAGCACCGCGGGGCGAGCTTGGCGAGAGGCAGTGGGCGTGGGCTGATCCGGCATGGCCGGCATTCTACCTGCCAGCCGGACGGGCGTGCTTCAGTGGTTGAACCACTTCAGCAAGGTGCCCCAGTCATGCACGTCGAGTCGCGACACCTTGCCGCAGGCGAAATCCAACCCCAGCCAGCGTGACTCCGGCAGGCCCAGCAGATGGCCGGCGATGACGCGCAACGGACCACCGTGCGCGACCACCGCCACCGGCTGCTCCGTCGCATGTCGCTGCAGTTCCGCGAGCCAGTCCAGCACGCGCGCCGCCATCTCGCGTGGCGATTCGCCACCCGGCGCGCGAAACCCGAGCGGGTCCGCTGCCCAGTCGTCGATCGCGCTGCCGATGTCGTCGAATGCGCGCCCCTCCCAGTCGCCGAAGTGGATCTCCATCAGTCGGGCATCGACCTGCGGCGTGCCGAGCGCCTCGGCGAGCAGGCGCGCCCGGGCGAGCGGGCTGGTGTGGAGCGCGACTGCGGCCGGCAGCCGCGCCCGCACATGCGCCGCCACCGCGTCGAGCGGCTCGGCAAGCCCCACGTCGCTTTGTCCGTAGCAGATACCGGCTGCGATTGCGGGGCGAGGGTGGCGGATCAGGTAGAGCTCCATCGCTGCGCTCGTGATCATCAAGCCAGCGCGCCGCGGCCCGCGGCCGCGAGCAGCGCGAGATAACAGGCGAGCTCGGTGGCCTGCTGGGTGGCACCGAGCAGGTCGCCGGTGTAGCCGCCCAGGCGACGCAGGAACATGCGTGCGGCCCAGATCGTGGTGATCGCGGTGAATGCCAGCACGAGTGCGATCTCGGCGGCATCGAACAGCGCCAGCGGCGCGAGACCGAAGGCGCAGGCGATCGCGAGCTCGTGGCCTTCCAGGCGTCGTGCCAGCGGCTTGGACTTGGCGCTCTCGTCCTCGCGCACATACGGCAGCCAGTGGATGAGGCTGGTCGAGGCGAGGCGCGACAGCGCATGCGCGGCAAAGAGGGCGCTCACCACCGCGATCGCGCCCTCTTCCGCGAGTGCAATGAGCGCGCAGGCCTTGGCCGCAAGCATCAGCACGAGGCCGGCGGTGCCGTAGCTGCCGATGCGCGAGTCCTTCATGATCGTGAGCACCTGCGCCTTGTCCCAGCCGCCGCCGAGCCCGTCGCAGGCGTCGGCCCAGCCGTCCTCATGGAAGCAGCCGGTGGCGCGGATCGATACCGCCATCGACAGCAGCACCGCGAGCGAGGCCGGCAGGAACAGCGCGAAGCCGAGCCAGGCGGCAGCGGCGATCGTGGCCACCACCCAGCCCACCAGCGGGAAGAAGCGCGCCGACTGGTTCAGCCGCTCCGGCGACCACGGCACCCAGGCGGGCACCGGCAGGCGGGTGAAGAAGCCGAGCGCGGTGAAGAAGAGTTCCAGCTGGTAGCGCACGCCGGCTTCAACCCTTGTTGCTGACACCGGCGGACTCGAAGCTCGCCATCTGGTTGAGGAAGTTCACCGCGGCCTGGATGAGCGGATAGGCGAGCGCGGCGCCCGTGCCTTCGCCGAGGCGCAGGTCGAGGGCGATCAGCGGCTCGACGCCGAGGTGCTCGAGCTGCAGGCGGTGCCCCGGCTCCTGCGAGCGGTGGGCGAACACGCAGTAGGGCAGGATGTTCGGCGCGAGGGCATGCGCGACCAGCAACGCAGCGGTGACGATGAAACCGTCGATGACCAGCAGCATGCGCCGCTCCGCCGCTCCCAGCATCGCGCCCGCCATGGTCGCGATCTCGAAGCCGCCGTACTCGGCGAGCACCGCGAGCGGCTCGCGCGGCACGCCACCGCGTTCGAGCGCCTGCGCCAGCAGCGCGCGCTTGCGGGCGAGCCCGGCGTCATCGAGGCCGGTGCCGCGGCCGGTGATGGTGGCGAGGTCCGCCCCGCGCCCGGCACCGATGAGGCAGTGGCTGACGAGCGAGGCCGAGGCGGTGTTGCCGATGCCCATCTCGCCGAAGCCCAGCAGATTGCAGCCGCCGTCGGCAAGCGCATGGGCGAGGGCGCGACCGCGTTCGATCGCGGCACGCGCGGTGTCCTGCGACATCGCCGGCGCCTCCAGATAGTTCGCGGTGCCGGGGCCGCAGCGGGCGTCGATCAGCCCGTCGCGGCGGCCGAAGTCGTGGGCCACGCCGCAATCGACGACGCTGAGCGCAAGGCCGACCTGGCGGCAGAACACGTTGATCGCGGCCCCGCCGGCGAGGAAATTCTCGACCATCTGCCAGGTCACGTCCTGCGGGAAGGCCGACACGCCGGCGCGCGCCGCGCCATGATCGCCGGCGAACACCATCAGCTGCGGATTGTTGATCTCGGGCGTCGTGCGTTGCTGCACCAAGCCGATCTGCAGGGCCAGTGCCTCAAGCCGCCCAAGCGCGCCAGGCGGCTTGGTCTTGTTGTCGATGCGGGATTGCAGTTCGGCGGCAAGCGCATTGTCGGGCGCGGGGATGGTGATCATCGTCGGGTGCGTGCTGGTGTTCGTAAGGGCGGCGAGTCTAGCACGCTGTCGTGATGCCGCTGTCGCAGGGGCGACAGCGGCGCAGGCTCACACGGTCGAGGTGTCCGGTGGCTGGCTCGCCGCGGCGGCCTCTCGGGCCTTGAAGAGGGCGCGGTCGACAGATTTCAGCAGTGTCTCCGCGTCCTGGCCGTTCTCGGGATAGCTGGCGCAACCGATATGTACCGTGATGCGCACCCGCTGCTCGCGGATCTTGAAGACGCGCGCAAGCTCGCGCGCGATGTTCTGGGTGACGCGGTCCATGTCGTCGATGGCGAACACGTCCTCGAGCACGATGACGAAGTCGTCTCCCGCGACACGGGCCACCGTGTCCTCGCTGCGACAGGCGCCGGTGAGGCGTTTTGCGATCGCGCTCAGCAATTCGTCGCCGCTGTCGCGACCGAGCTGGGCATTGATCGCGCGGAAATTCTCGACGTCGATCTGCAGTAGCGCGAGCTTGGCGTTGTGTCGCCGCGCCCGCGCGATGCCATGTTCGATGCGATCTGCGAGCAGGTGACGGTGAGCGAGCCCGGTGAGCGGGTCGTGCAGCTCCTCGGTGTCGGCCTGCGCCTGCAGGCGCTTGTTGGCCGTCTCGAGCTCGTGCTGGCCTTGCGCGACGCGATGCGACAGGCGCTGCTCGGAGATCTCCAGGGACTCCACTTGTTGCGCGAGCAACTGGTGCGACTCCTCGAGAGCATGGATTCTGGCGCGGGCGTGGTTTTGGCTGGCGCAGTTGAGCGCACTGGCGTGAAAAAGCGCGGCCAGCGCGAGTGCGGGCGATACGATCACCGGAAGGGGTTGAGGCGGCTGGAGTACCCCGAAGCTCACCGCGGCTGCAAGGCCTGCTGCTGCCAGGATGAGCAGCCAGCCGAAGTGGAACGCGACCAGACCGCTGCGGCATTGCGCGCGGCGCAGCAAGCCAAGAAGAATCGAGCCGATCGAGAGCAGTGTCAGGTTGAGCAGCAAGCCACGCTCTGCATGCAATGCGCCGAGGAGGGCGAGCGTCGGCAGCGTGCAGGCGAGCCCGGCGAGCAAGCCGAAGAGCCGACTGGAGAGGAGGTCATTGCGCAGCGGGTCGACGAAGCTGCGCGCGAACAGCGCGCCGAAGGCGCTCATCACGACCAGCCCGGAGGTGGTGAGCCCCCGCGCGGAAGCTTCGGGGAGCTGCAACCACAACTCACCGGTCACGCCCGCGACGAGCGCGAGGGTGCCACCGAGCATCATCAGGTATTCGAGTTCGACCCGCCGCGGGTGCGCCACGACGCGCAGCAGGGTGAGAGCGCACAGGCCGATCAACAGCCCCAACAAGGCCGTAGCCCATGCCGAGGGCGGCAGCGCATGCATTGCCGGGTCTCCCTGAAGCTGTGCCGTGGCGGCTTGGCTGGCTCCGAGCAGCACGATTGCACCTGCAAGGCGCTTGTAGCCGGAAAGGGGGGCGTGGTCTGGTCTCATTGCTTTTGTCGGTCCGCGCTGCGTTGGCTGCCGGGGCAGGCGGTGCTTCGCTTCCCGCAGGATTCCCACGCTTCCATCTTAAGCCCGCGCGCAAGCGGCTGCGCGGCAATATTGCCTGAGTCCCCGATTCGTCGGGTCACTGGGGGATCGCAGGTGCGCCTACTTCATCGCCAGTGGCAGGCCGGCCGCCACGAAACTGACCCGGTCGCACACGCTCGCGAGGGCTTGGTTGAGGCGTCCGGCTTCGTCACGAAAGCGCCGCCCGAGCGCGGACTCCGGCACCAGGCCGAGCCCGACTTCGTTGGCGACTAACAGGATCTCGCCCTCCAGTTGCGGCAGCAGGGCGAGGAGCGCCGCACGTTCGCGCGCCAGTGGCGAGGTCGTGTCATCTTCCGGCGCCGTGCCTTCGCCCAGCAGATTCGCGAGCCACAGCGTCAGGCAGTCGACGATGACGCAGCGCCCCGCGCCCGCCTCGGCGGCGAGCGTGGCGGCAAGCGTGCGCGGGCTCTCGACCGTGCGCCAGCCTGCCGGACGGTCGCGCCGATGACGAAGAATGCGGGCGTGCATCTCGTCGTCCAGCGCCTCGGCGGTGGCGATCACCGTCACCGGCAGGCGGCTTTCGGTGGCGAGTCGTTCGGCGTGGCGGCTCTTGCCGGAGCGGGCGCCGCCGAGGATGAGGTGAGTGCTCATGTCGTGAACAGAATGGTGACGTGCAGGCTTCGCGATGGTGCGCGCGGGGTGAAAAGGCTATGATTCGCCCCGTGCGCCTTCATGGTGCGCAAAAAACTGTGTTCTGGTGCCCGAAGGCGACTCACGCCCGAGGGTTAAACGGGAAACAGGTGCGCGACGGCCGGAGCTTACTCCGATTGCGCAATGCCTGTGCTGCCCCCGCAACGGTAAGTGGACGCAAGACGCATCCTCGATGCCACTGGATCTCCGGATCCGGGAAGGCGATGCGTTGAGTCCGGCAGGTCGAGATCAGCCTGCCGGCACAGCCCACGAGCCCGGATACCGGCCTGGACACCGATTGGCGAGATGTCGCGGGGTGGCGGCAAACGGGCTGGGTGCCTTCAGGCACCTCCGGACGACCTTCACCCCCTGCGTCTCGATTTGTTGATCGACCGGGACGGCGCGGGGACGCACCGTCAGGTCCAGGGAGTGTCATCCATGAAATCCAAGCCCTTGGCGTCGGCGCTCGCGCTCGCCGCGTCCTTGCCCTGTTCTGCCTCCATTGCATTTGCCCAGGATACCGTCGGCGAAACCGTGGTCGTGACCGCGTCGCGCCAGCAACAGCGCGCGAGCGAGGTCATGGCGCGGGTCGAGGTCATCGACCGTGCCGCGATCGAGCGCGCCGGCCAGTCGTCGCTGCTCGATCTGCTGCGCGCCCAGCCCGGCCTGCGCATCAGCACAAACGGCGGTGCAGGCTCCAACACGGCGGCCTTCATGCGCGGCGCCGAGTCACGCCATACGCTGGTGCTCGTTGACGGAATGCGCATCAACTCGGCCACGTCCGGCCAGCCGACGCTGGAGGCGATTCCGTTGGCGATGATCGAACGCATCGAGATCCTGCGTGGCCCGGCGAGCGCGCTGTACGGCTCCGAGGCGATCGGCGGCGTCATCCAGATCTTCACCCGCAAGGGCGAGGCCGGCTTCCACCCCGAACTCTTCGCCGGGCTCGGCAGCCAGGGCACGCGCAATCTCAACGCGGCGCTGATGGGGGGCGAGGGGCGCATGCGCTACAGCGTGAGCGTCGGCGAGGACAAGACCGACGGCATCAACGCCAAGCGCGATCCGGCCTACTGGAACATGCCCTGGGGCAACAGCTACGACCCGGACAAGGACGGTTGGCGCAATCGCCATTTCAGCGCGTCGGCCTCGCTCGGCTTCCGCGACAGGGACGAGGTCGGCGTGAATGTCTTCCACACCGATGGTCGTAACGAGTACGACACCAACGACTATTACGACTCCTACCTCGACAAGCGGGTGAGCGCAGTCGGCGCCTACATGAGCAACAGCCTCGCCGATGGCTGGACCAGCACGCTGCGCGTGGGGCGTACTCAGGACAAGTTGCGCAACTGGCCGGACGCGGACTTCCCCAGCGCCTTCGATTCCACCCAGACCCAGTTCTCCTGGCAGCACGATGTGGCACTGTCGCTCGGCACGCTCATGGCCGCATACGATTACGTGCGTACCGAGGTGGGCGGCACGACCGACTACACCGTCAAGCGTCGCAGCGTGAATGCGCTGCTGCTCGGCTGGTCGGCGCGTATCGATGCGCACAACCTGCAGGTGAATGTGCGCCATGACGACAACTCCCAGTTCGGCGGCAAGACCACCGGGCTCCTCTCCTACGGCTACCGCGTGAGCCCGCAATGGAGCGTGCAGGCGAGCATCGGCAATGCGTTCAATGCGCCCACCTTCAACCAGCTCTACTGGCCCGACACCGGCTTCGGTGGCGGCAACCCGGACCTCGACCCGGAGCGTGCGCTGAGCCGCGAGGTCGGGGTGCGCTGGGCGGGTGCGGAGTCGTCGCTCGAGCTTACCTATTACGACAACCGCGTGCGCGACCTGATCGCCGGCTGGCCGCCGGTGAACGTCAATCGTGCCCACCTCCGCGGGCTTGAACTCGTGGCCCGAACCGCGCTCGCCGGCTTCGACCTGGAGGCCGGGCTCGATCTGCTCGACGCCGAGGATGAGGCCACCGGCAAGGATCTGCCGCGCAGACCTGCGCGTGCGGCCTTTTTCCGTGCCGACCGCGAGAGCGGCGCATGGAACTACGGCGTACAGCTCAACGCCCAGGGCAGTCGCTATGAGGACGTCGGCAATGCTGTCAGACTGCCGGGATACGGACTGCTCGATGCCTATGCCCACTACCGCTTCAGCCCCGACTGGCGCCTGGAAATGCGCGCGAACAACATCCTCGACAAGGATTACGAGGTGTCGCGCGGCTACGGTACCGAGGGTGCGAGCGTGTTCGTCGGCGTACGCTACACCCCGCGCTGAGCCACCGGCATGGCCGTCGTCCTGCCCGCCGCGCACGAGGCGCGCCTGATGGCGGCGCGCCCGCATGCCTTCACCGTGCTCTCCGGGCTCGCCGCGCTGGGGCTGGTGGTCTTTGCCTGGGCGTTGGTAAGCGGCGATGTCGCGGTCTCCTTCGGCGACGTGATCGCTGCGCTCCTTGGTCGGGATGGCGACATGGCGGTCTCCGTGGTGCGCGAGCTGCGTCTGCCGCGCGCGCTGGCGGTGTTCGCCTGCGGCGGGCTCCTCGCGCTGGCCGGCGCGTTGATGCAGGTGCTGCTGCGCAACCCGCTCGCCGACCCGTACGTGCTGGGCGTGTCGGGTGGCGCCGCGGTGGGTGCGCTCGCCACGCTCCTCGCCGGCATGGCGACGCTGTGGGTGGATGTGGCGGCCTTCGTCGGCGCACTCGCCGCGATGCTGCTGGTGTTCGGCCTCTCGCACGGCGATGGCGCGTGGACCCGCACGCGTCTCCTCCTCACCGGCGTGATCGTCGCTGCCGGCTGCGGCGCAGCGGTGACGCTGATGCTGTCGCTCGCACCGGACACGCGCGTGCAGTCGATGTTGTTCTGGCTGATGGGCGATGCCAGCGGTGCGCGCCGCGCCTGGCCGGCGCTGCTGGTGCTGATCGTGGGGCTCGCGCTCTTGATGCCCTTCGCACGCGATCTCAACGTGCTTGCGCGCGGCGAGGCCGCGGCACGCGCGCTCGGCGTGGAGGTGGGGCGGCTGCGCTACTTCGTGTATGGGCTCGCCTCGCTGTTGACCGCGGTATCTGTGACCCTGGTCGGTTCGGTCGGCTTCGTCGGTCTGATCGTGCCGCATCTGGTGCGCTTCCTCATCGGCAACGACCAGCGCCTTCTTCTGCCGGCCGCGACGCTCGCCGGCGGTGTGCTGCTCACCGCAGCGGATACCGCCGCGCGCACGCTGGTGGCGCCGATGCAGCTCCCGGTGGGTGTGCTGACCGCGCTCATCGGTGTACCGGTGTTCCTGTTCCTGCTTGCACGTCATCCGCGCTGAACGGGACATGCCTGCGGAAGCGCATCTTCTCGAGGTCGATCGGCTTGCATTGAAGGTCGATGCACGCTGGTTGTGCTGTGAGTTCAGCCTGCGTCTCGCGGCGGGTGAGATCCTGGTGCTGCTCGGGCCCAACGGCGCGGGCAAGACGACGCTGCTGCATACCTTTGCCGGATTGCGCGCGCCGAGCGTGGGCACGGTGCGGCTGGATGGCCGCCTTGCCGACGAATGGGAGGCGGGCGCACTGGCGCGTTATCGTGGCCTGCTCGTGCAGCAGCAGCCGGACGCGTTCTCGTCCTCCGTGCTGGAGGCGGTGCTCATCGGCCGCCATCCGCACCTCGGGCGCTGGGGTTGGGAGAGCGCCGCCGATCACCGCATCGCGCGTGATGCGCTGGCTGCGGTCGGCCTGCACGGCTTCGAGCGGCGCGATGTGCTGACGCTCTCGGGCGGCGAGCGTCAGCGTGTGGCGATCGCCTGCCTGCTCGCGCAGTCGCCGCGCCTGCTGCTGTTGGACGAACCGACCAATCATCTCGATCTGCACTACCAGATCGCCATCCTCGATCTCATCAAGCGCCGCGTTGCGGCAGGTTGCGGAGCGGTGATGGTGTTGCACGACATCAACCTCGCCGCGCGCTATGCTGACCACGTGATCCTGCTCGACGGCCAGGGGCGCGTCAGGGCCGGGAGGCGTGAAGAGGTGCTGCGCGAGGACTGCCTGTCGCAGGCTTTCGGTCATCCGATACGCGCGCTCGCGCACGGCGGACGCGCGCTCTTCGTGCCGGACTGAGCGAGCGGGCGACCCCGGTGTCGTCTATGCTCTGCCCAGCAGGTGGCCGGTTGCCGTGCTCGGTCAAAGCCCGGTGTGCCACATCGTTTGCACCATCTGAATCGACGATCTTCAAGAGCATTTCCGTCATGAAACTACCCGATCTCCAATCCTTGCGCGCTCTTCCGCCTGCCGGGACGGTCAGCCTCGTAGGCGCGGGTCCTGGCGACCCGGAACTGCTAACGCTGCGCGGCGCGCGGCTCGTCGCTGCGGCCGACACGGTGGTGTTCGACAACCTGGTGAGCCCCGCAATCGTCGCGCTCGCGCCCGAGCGCGCGGAGCGCATCTACGTGGGCAAGAAGGCCGCCGATCACACCCTGCCGCAGGAGGAGATCAATGCGCTGCTTGTCGAGCGTGCGCGCGCAGGGCAGCGCGTGGTGCGACTCAAGGGCGGGGACCCGTTCATTTTCGGTCGGGGGGGTGAAGAGCTGGAAACCCTGGTCGAAGCCGGCATTCAGGTCGAGGTCGTGCCCGGGGTAACCGCCGCGGCCGGTATCGCCGCGTATGCGGGCATTCCACTGACCCACCGCGACCATGCTCAGTCCGTGGTGTTCGCTACCGGTTTCCTCAAGGACGGGCGGCTGGATCTTGATTGGCCGATGCTCGCGCGGCCCAACCAGACGCTGGTGATCTACATGGGGATTTCGCGCCTGGGCGAGATCTGTGCTGCCCTGATGGCACACGGCCTGCCCGAGGCGACGCCGGCGGGGGTGATCGAGCGAGGTACGACCCATGCGCAGCGGATCGCCACCGGCGTGCTCGGCGATCTGCCGAAGGTCGTGCGTAATGCCGGTATTCGTCCGCCGGCATTGACCATCGTAGGGGGGGTCGTGGGTTTGTATCCGCGCCTGGCCTGGTTCGTGCCGCAGGACGATACGTCTGCTCACCCGCCGCATGCCGGTTGTGCAGTCGTGCGCACGGAGCACGACGGAGCGGGGTGACCAGGCTGCGTCGCGCAGGGTGCGACGGATGGGGGGAGGCCGCCGGCATTCACGGTTTCGGCCGAATGGTGCCGGCCACCTTGCGGGTGGCCGGTGCCGTGTGGCTAAGGCTTCTTCGTCGCTGCTTCGGTGGCGGCCGGGGCGGCAACGCCGAGTTGGCTGCGCATCTTCTCGAGGGATTTCTCGCCGATGCCGGGAACCTTGGTGAGTTCGTCCACGGAGGCGAATGCGCCGTGTTCGCTGCGGTATTGCACGATCGCACTTGCCTTCGCCGGACCGAGCCCGTTCACCTGTTCGAGCTCGGCGGCGGTTGCGGTGTTGATGTCCAGCGTCTCGGCGGCGCCAGCCGAGAAGGGCAGGATAGCGAGGGCTACAAGTAATGCGCGGATGAACCTGTTCATGTCGATGTCCTCGAGAGTGGCCTTATGGCAAAGTCATTCTCGGGGCGCTCTGTGTGCAATGTCAATCGCATGGATCAGGGCTGCGCGTCGCCACTGAAGCCCGCAAAGCGGCTCGTGACAAGGCTTTCCACGATGATCGCGGCTTGGCCGGGATCATCGTGGAGCTGTTAAACCTTGTGTCCGGGGTGCGGGATTGTCAGCGATTGCCGCTTTTGGCGGAGAAGAGTGCCGCGCGCGGTGCCTGCGGCTTGCGCGGCTGGCCTGAGGATGGGCCGCGATTGCCCTGTGGGCGCGGGGTGCGGTGCTCGCCGCGGGGCGGTGCGATGCGGTTGCCATCGACATCCGGCTTCGGTGCCTGCACACGATTCCCATTGACCTCCGCGCGATTGCCATTGGGCTCGGCACGATTCCCGCGATTGTCGCGGCTCTCGCGATTCCCGGATGCTGATGCGCCGCCACTGCGACTACGCCCGGCTGCAGCGGGCTTGGCGTTGTTCGGGCCACGTCCGCGCGGTGTGCCGGTCGGACGCGCATCGCTGCGCAGGCTGGCCTCGGTTGTGGCATCCACTGGCGTTGGCACGAAGCCTTCCACGCTGGCGCGTTCGATGCGGCGGCGGATGAGGCGCTCGATCGCGGCCAGAAGCTTCAGCTCCTCGTCGTCGACGAGGGAGATCGCGCTCCCTTCGCTGCCCGCCCGGCCGGTGCGACCGATGCGGTGCACGTAGTCCTCGGGGACGTTCGGCAATTCAAAGTTGACGACATGCGGCAGTTGGTCGATGTCCAGTCCGCGCGCAGCGATGTCAGTCGCGACCAGCACCGGCAGCGAGCCATCCTTGAACTGTGCGAGCGCCTTGGTGCGCGCCGACTGGCTCTTGTTGCCATGGATGGCAGCTGCGGCGATGCCGTGCTTGCCGAGGTATTCGGCGAGCTTGTTGGCGCCGTGCTTGGTGCGGGTGAACACCAGCACCTGTTGCCACGCGTTCTCCCGCACCAGGTGGGCGAGCAGTTCGCGCTTGTGCTTCTGCGCAACCGCATACACGGCCTGCGACACGAGTTCGGAGGCGGTGTTGCGTGCCGCAACTTCGACGCAGCCGGGGTTCTTCAGCAGGCCGTTGGCCAGTGCCCGGATCTCGTCGGAGAAAGTTGCGGAGAAGAGCAGGTTCTGGCGCTGCGTTGGCAGCATCGCGAGGATCTTGCGGATATCGCGGATGAAGCCCATGTCGAGCATGCGGTCCGCCTCGTCGAGCACCAGGATCTCGACGCCAGAGAGGTCGATCGTGCGCTGGCCGGCGTGATCGAGCAGGCGGCCCGGTGTGGCGACCAGGATGTCGATGTGCTTCTTCAGCGCGTCGTACTGCGGGTTGATGTTGACGCCGCCGAACATCACCATCGAGCGCAGCGGAACGTGCTTGCCGTAGGTGTCGACCGACTCCTGCACTTGCGCGGCGAGCTCGCGCGTCGGGGTGAGGATGAGGCAGCGCGGGCGACCCGGGCGCGTATTCAGCGGTGGGGTGCTGATCAGGCGGTGCAGCACCGGCAGCGTGAAACCGGCGGTCTTGCCAGTGCCGGTCTGTGCGGCGGCGAGCAGGTCTCCGCCAGCCAGCACCAGCGGGATGGCCTGTGCCTGAATGGGCGTGGGAACGGTGTAGCCGGTTTCTGCGACAGCGCGCAGCAACGGGGCAGCCAGCCCGAGGGCGGCAAATGCATTTTCTGGGGACATTGAATCTTCTTTAGCGACAGCCTGGCCCGCTGAGGGCTACCAATCGAGGCTGGCGGAGTGGGGCGTCTTGCAGTGACGGCGGTTCCCGCCGATTGGCAAGGCGGGCCGAACTGCATTGTACTGGTATTTTGCACTGCAGCAGAGCACGAGCAGGAAAGAAATTGCGCCGCCATGACCAGGATGTGCGCGGCAAGCTGCATTCAGGCCAAGCGACAATGCATGGGCGTCATGCGTTGCTGAATCCCCCTGCGGTGTCGCGCGGGCCCGCTGCCGCCGTGGCCTTCTTTTCATTATCATATTTGACTGATATATCTAAGTGGTTATAATCGAAGAATTTTTCTGGATCGCTGCACGGGAAGCCTCGCAATGAACAGCGCAATCAATCTCGCGCAACGGCGTGCCCGACTCTTGCGGGTGGTCGCTCGTCGTGCGACGGCCGCCCTAATGCTCGTGTTCGGGGCGTGCGTCATGCTGCTCCTGGCGTCCTGGATGATGGCTGCGGAAGCGATTGCGCTCGCGGGCGAGGGGGTGTGGGCTGATGTGCTCCTGCCAGCATTGTGTGCGCTGACCCTCGCGGGTGTCGGGGTGGGGCTCGCATTCGCACTCCTCGAGCCTGCGCGCCTGCCGGACGGGGTGAGACTCCCGGTGCACGCCGCACCGTCGCTGCATCGCAAGATCTTTCGCATGGCAGGACGCTTCGGCGGCGTGCGTGTGGATGCCGTATGGGTGACTGCGGACATGAACGCCGCGGTGTTGCAGCGACCGGCGTGGGGGTTGCTGGGGCCGATGGAGACACATCTGCTGATCGGATTGCCACTTGCCCACAGCATAAGCCACCGACAATTGACGGCGGTGCTCGCCCACGAATTTGCCCATCTCGCAGTGCAGCGGCGTGGCGGCGCAGCCTGGGCGCGACATGTGTGCAGTTGGTGGTTCAGGGGCGCGGAGCGCATCAGCAGGAGCTGCCCTGTCTGCGGACTGCTCATCGATCGTTGGGGCGAGGCGGACATCATGCGCGCGGTCGAACTTTCGCGCCTCGATGAGTTCGAGGCCGATGCGGAGGCCGCGCGCGTGGTTGGTTCGGAGCGCGTGGCCGAGGCCTTGATCGAAGTGGCCCTCAAGGAGCGTTTCCTGTTCGGCGATTATTGGAGCAAGGTGTTGCGGCAGTCCGGTGCGCGCTCCCGTCCCGTGATCCGGCCGTATCGGGAGATGGCGCACGGCGTTGCGGCCGGCTTCCGCCCGCCCGATGCGAACCTCTCGCTGGCAGAACTGTGCGGCCCGCCCCAGCCCCACGACATGCACCCTTCGCTGGTCGAGCGCCTGCGTGCGCTCGGCGAGCCGGAGGTGCTGCCCCCTGCACGCCCTCATCGGGAGGTCAGCGTCGCCGATCAGCACCTCAAGCCCTTGCTGCCGACCCTGTCCTGGGTGTTCGACCGGGCGTGGTGGGCCGAAACGCGCGTCGTGTGGCGCCGCCACTACAGGAGCGTGGTGCTGCGGGCGCTGCAGTCTCTGGACAGCCCGCGCGATGGGCGGGGTTGAGCGCACTCAGGCGGACTCAATTGCCGTGATGTCGCGCAATTGTTAAGCTCCGTTTCCTGGTCTTGCCAGGCTCTGGGTCTGCATGTATTCAGAGAGCATGAATTTCTTGGTCTGGGAGATGCAGTGATTCCTGAGCGTTTGCCCCGGGGGCGATAGTGAGGAAGGTGGGCGCCCGCGCGCGTATCATCATCCGCGGATTGTTGCGGACGGCGGTGCGTTTTCTGCCACGCAAGACCGAGCACGCGGTCTATCGCAACATGGTGCGGTGCGATCCGGATCCGTCCCCCAAGCTGGTGCTGAAGCTGGCGGAGACGCGCGACGAACTGGAGGCCTGCTTCAAGCTCCTGCACGATGCCTATGTCGACGCGGACCTGATGAAGCCGCACCCCTCGGGCATGCGGGTGACGGTCTATCACGCGCTGCCGACCACCTCCACGCTGCTCGCGAGCTATGACGGGAGGGTAGTCGGGACGCTCTCACTGATACGTGACAGCGCGCTCGGTTTCCCGATGCAACGCATCTTCGACATCGAGGCGGTGCGTCGCGTGGGCGGCAACATCGCGGAGGTTTCGGCGCTTGCGATCGATCGACGCTTCAGGGCGGTTGGCGGCACGATCCTGTTTCCGCTGATGAAGTTCATGTACGAGTACGCTACGCGCTACTTCGACACCCGGCATCTGGTGATCGCGGTCAACCCGCGCCACATCGGGCTTTACGAGTCCTTGCTGTTCTTTCGTCGGCTGCGGCCCAAACCCGTCGAGCACTACGACTTCGTGAATGGCGCGCCGGCAGTCGGTGCCCATCTGGATCTGCGCGTCGCGCGCGCGCTGTTTCAGCGCCACTATTCGGGCAAGCCACCTGAGAAGGACCTCTTCACGTACTTCACTGCGGTCAGGCTGAACAACATCCAGTTTCCGCACAAGCGTTTTTTCACCACCAATGATCCGGTAATGACACCGGCCCTGATCGACTATTTCTTCAACGAACGCACGGACGTCTTTGCGCGGCTGGATGAGCGCACACGTGCGCGTTTGCATGAGGTGTACGATCTGCCAGCCTATCAGGACAGCCTGCCGCCGCCGCCGATCGCGAAGGCGGCCGATGGGCGCGTCATCCTGCGCAGACACCGGCGCTTTTCGGTGATCTGTCCTGCGAAGCTGCTGGTCGATCTCGGCAGCAAGCGGGTGTTCCAGACATGCAAGGTCATCGAATGTTCACAGGACGGATTCCGCGCCCGCTTCCAGACCCCGCTACCGAGTGGTTGCAGTGGCCAGATGTTCGTGGATCTCGGTTTGTTCGATCGTGCCTGCCTGAAGGTGTCGCTGGTCCGTCGCTCCCAGGGGGACAAGCGTACCGCCGTGTTTCGCATCGAGGTGGGCGATGAAGCGTGGACGAAGTTCGTCACCGCATTGCATCACGCCGGAGTGCATGGCGAACTCGAGGATGCCACCCGGTTCATGTCCGCCTGACAGCTTTCATTGCTGCCCTTCGCGGCTGCCGCCCAGGCGGCGCCCGCGGGCGGTTTCGAGATGCGCGCACAGCAGCGATGCCCCCTCCAGGATGCGGGGTGTGTGCCGCTGCAGCAGGTCGGGTGGCACGAAGAACAGATTGTCCTGACTGACCGCCTCAAGCGCCGGCCAGCGCCTCCAGCCGTCCAGCCAATCCGGGCGTGCCTCCCCCATGCCGCTCGCGACGATTGTCTCGGGGTTCGCAGCCAGCACCGCCTCTTCCGAGATGCGCGGTGCGAGTTGGTCGAGACTGCCGAATACGTTCTCGCCCGCGCACAGCCGGATCACGTCCGAGATCAGGTGGGCGTCATTGATCGTCATCAGCGGTTGATTCCAGATCTGGTAAAACATGCGTACGCGCGGGCGCTCGCGGTAGGTGCTCTCTAGCGTGGCGAGGCGCGCGCGGAAGTCGTCCGCGCTGCGTTGTGCTGCGACCTCGCTGCCTGCAAGCTTGCCGAGCGCTTCCAGGCTGCGCGGGACATCGTCGAGGGTGCGCGGCTCGTTCAGATACACCGGTATCCCGAGCGCGCGGAGCTTGTCGAGATGCGCGTCACGGTTGCCGCTCGACCATGCCACGACCAGATCCGGGCGCAGCGCGGCGACCCGCTCCATGTCGACGTTGTTGTAGCTGCCGACCTCGGGCAACTTCTGCGCCTCGGCCGGGAAGTCGCTGTAGGCGACCACGCCGACCACCTGCGCACCCGCGCCGGCGGCAAAGAGGAGCTCGGTGACGTGGGGCGCGAGGCTGATGATGCGCGTAGCCGGGCGCGCGAGCTCCACCGTGTTGCCGACGTCGTCGCGTACAGTGACGGGCGACGCGTTCGCCGCAGTGCCGGTCGACAGGGCGAGGCTCGCGATCGCGGCGGCGATCGTGCCGGAGGTGCTTCTGGTCATGGTGTCCTCAGTTCCAGGAGTGCCTGCCCGAGCCGCTGCCAGGCTTGCTCGGTTGCGGGCAGGCCGAAGCGCAGGCTGGCAGGGTGTTCGAACAGCCGTAGCAGGATGCCGCGGCGGGCGAAGTGTTCGTGAAAGGCGCGGGCGTGTGGGGTGCAGCGCCACTGGAAGAGCGCCGTGCCACCGCCCTTGCCGGAAAGCAACGGATGACGATCGAGCAGCGCCGCCAGCCGTGCGGCGTCGGCGATGAGTCGCGCCCGGCAAGCTGCCTGCCAAGGGCGATCGGCGAGCGCGGCGGCTGCGACGAACCGGGACGGGCCGGCGATCGTCCAGGGGCCGAGATGGGCAGCCAGGGCATGACGCAGGGCGACGTCCGCGAGCACGAAGCCCACGCGAGCGCCGGCAAGGCCGAAGAACTTTCCCAGCGAGCGCAGGATCACCAATCCAGGCTGACCCGCCAGCCCGGCGAGGCTGTGTTGCGGTTCGGCGTCGGCGAACGCTTCGTCCACCACCAGCCAGCCACCCCTGCGGGCGAGCATGCAATGCCATTCCCGCAGCAGTGCGGCGGGGAAAGTCGCGCCGGAGGGGTTGTTGGGATTCACCAGCACCAGGATGTCGGTATCGGGCAGCGCCGCTTCGATTTCGGCGGTGCCGCTGCAAAGGTGCAGCGCGCGCTTGCGCCATGCATGCGCATGCTCGGCATAGCTTGGCGCGAGCAGCGTCACTCGCTTCCCAGGCAGGTGTTGCGCCAGCGCCTGGATCGCCGCCTGCGAGCCGGCGACCGGCAGCACCTGGTTGGTGCCGAAGTAATCGCTGGCGGCGTCGCTCAGCGCGTCGTCGTCCTCGGGCAGACGCAGCCAGGCACTCGCCGGCACAGGCGGGGGCGGGTAGCCGACGGGGTTGATGCCGGTGGACAGATCCACCCATTCGCCGGGCGGAATGCCGTATCGGCGTGCTGCCGCGAGCAGGCGGCCGCCGTGTTCCGGCGGCGGTGCGTCCGGGAGAGGTACATCCGGTGGCGGTGTATCCACAAGCCGTCCGTCAGGAAGAGGTACGCGAGCTTTGCTCATGCCTGAGCAGCGCCAAGTGGCGCGATCAGCAGCGCGAGGAGCGTGACGATCGCGATCACGACCAGCCACAGCAGGATGGTGTGGTGCACCAGCCGGATCGCCGCATGCAGCGTTGCTGCGTCGGGCGCTGCGCCACAGCCGAGTGGCGGACGCTGCTCGAGCGCGCCGGCATACATCGCAGGCCCCCCCAACATCACGCCGAGCGCGCCTGCGCCCGCCGCCATCACCGGCCCGGCGTTGGGGCTGTCCCAGCCGGGCGCCTGGCTGCGCCAGCAGGCGAGCGCGTTGCGGGTGTTGCCGAGGAGGGCATAGGAGAGCGCCGTCAGGCGTGCCGGTAGCCAGTTGAGGAGATCGTCGATGCGCGCGGCCGCCCAGCCGAAGTGCAGATGGCGTGGCGTGCGATAGCCCCACATCGCGTCGAGCGTGTTCGCAAGGCGGAAGAGCAAGGCGCCCGGCCCGCCGAAGAGGCAGAACCAGAAGAGGGCGCCGAAGATCGCGTCGTTGCCGTTCTCCAGCACCGACTCGGTGGCCGCGCGTGCAACGCCCGACTCGTCGAGTGTGCGCGTGTCGCGGCTGACGATGCGCCCGACCTGCGCGCGCGCCGCGTCCAGCGCGCCGGCCGAGAGCGGCCGGGCGATCGCGCGGGCGTGCTCGGTGAGGCTCTGCGCGCCGAGCGCGAAGTAGAGCAGCGCAATGTCCACGATCCAGGCGAGCCAGGGATGGAGCGTGCGCAGGCCCCACGCCAAGGCGACGGCAGGCAGCACCGCCACCGCCCAGGCGGCGAGGCCGGCGGCCCGGCCTGCACCTGCGCGGCGCACGCGGGCCTCGATCCGGCCGGCGAGTCGGCCGAAGCCGACCAAGGGGTGCCAGCGCTGCGGTTCACCGAGGATACGGTCGGCGAGGAGGGCAAGGGCGATCTTGACGAGGAGGACCATGGATACGGCGAAGGCGCATGCAGGCAGGCGCAAACGCGCTGCCGGGCGATAATCGCGGGCTCTGGAAAAGGACGGGATTCTACGCGATGACAAACACCTTGATGGTTCAGGGCACGACCTCGGATGCGGGCAAATCGACCCTGGTGGCCGGGCTCGCGCGCATCATTGCGCGCCGTGGCGTGCGCGTGGCGCCGTTCAAGCCACAGAACATGGCACTGAACTCGGCGGTCACGGTGGATGGTGGCG
Source organism: Rhodocyclaceae bacterium (assembly GCA_041916775.1). Lineage (GTDB taxonomy): Bacteria > Pseudomonadota > Gammaproteobacteria > Burkholderiales > Rhodocyclaceae > UBA2357. Next base: position 110,145 of record JAYRYZ010000014.1, read on the forward strand.
AGATCGGGCGTGCCCAGGCGCTGCAGGCGCTGGCCGCCGGCGTGCCGCCGCACACCGACTTCAACCCGGTGCTGCTCAAGCCCTCCACCGACGTCGGCGCGCAGGTGATCATCCATGGCAAGGCGATCGCGCAACTCGACGCGCGCGCCTACCACGACTACAAGCCGGTCGCGATGGCGGCGGTGATGCAGTCCTGGGCGCGGCTCTGTAGCGAGTACCCGTGCGTGCTGGTGGAGGGGGCGGGCAGCCCCGCGGAGATCAACCTGCGTGACCGCGACATCGCCAACATGGGCTTCGCCGAGCTTGCCAACGTGCCGGTGATCCTCGTCGCCGACATCGACCGCGGCGGGGTCTTCGCGCATCTGGTCGGCACCCTGGAGCTGCTCTCGCCTTCCGAACAGGCGCGGGTGAAGGGTTTCGTGATCAACCGTTTTCGCGGCGACATCGGCCTGCTGCAATCCGGGCTCGACTGGTTGGAGGCGCGCACTGGCAAGCCGGTGCTGGGGGTGCTGCCCTACCTGCACGGCCTCTTCCTCGATGCCGAGGATGCGCTCGGCGACGCGCGCGCCGACAAGGGCGCGGCGCGCATCCGCGTCATCGCGCCGGTGCCGCCGCGCATCTCCAATCACACCGATCTCGACCCGCTGCGCCTGCACCCGGAGGTGGATTTCCGCTGGATCGGGCCAGGCCAGCCGATTCCACCGGCCGACCTGGTGGTGCTGCCCGGCTCCAAGAGCGTGCAGGCCGACCTCGCGTGGTTGCGCGCGCAAGGCTGGGATGCGTATCTGGCGCGCCACCTGCGCTACGGCGGCAAGCTCGTCGGCATCTGCGGCGGCTTTCAGATGCTCGGGCGCTGGTTGGACGATCCGCAGGGTCTGGAGGGGCGCGCGTGTCGCGCACCAGGTTTCGGCTGGCTGGAGATCGAGACCGTCATCGCGGCCGAAAAATGCCTGCAACAGGCCGTCGGCCGGCTCACCCTCGCGGGCGAGGCCGTGGTGCGCGGCTACGAGATCCACATGGGAGTGAGCCGCGGCCCCGGCCTCGACGCGCCGCTGGTGAGATTCGACGACGGCCGCTGTGACGGCGCGATCTCGCCGGACGGCCAGGTGCTCGGCACCTACCTGCATGGACTCTTCGATGCGCCGCAGGCGCTGGTTGCGCTGCTGGAGTGGGCGGGCGGGCAACGATTCGCGCCGGTGGATCTCGATGCCCGCCGCGAGGCGGATCTGAACCGCCTTGCCGATGCGATCGAAGCCGCGATCGACATCGACGCCATGGCTGCACGGCTGGGCTGGGCACCACTGCCCGCGCGCTGAACACGGGGCGGCTGACGCCCGGCATCCTGAGTCGTGCGCCATGGCCTGGGGGTCCGTGGTTTTTACGGAATCTTTATGGCCGCCCGCCTAGCATCGCGGGCATGAAGGATCTGTTGCCCCCTGTCGTGCCGAAGCCAGTGCCCTGCGGACGGCGCGCCTGTCGATCGTCGGCCCGGGGGCTCTGAATGCGGGCCTACTTTCCGGTCCTGCGGGCGCTGGGGCTCGTGCTGCTGCTGTTCGGCGCCGTCATGGTGTTTCCACTGATCGTTTCGTTCTGGCTCGGCGATGGCGCCACCACCGCGTACGACATCGCGATCGTCGCGACCTGCGCGAGCGGAGGTCTCTTGTGGTGGATCGCGCGAGCTGGCCGCAGCGATCTGCGTCCGCGCGACGGTTTCCTGCTGGTGGCGCTCACCTGGCTGGTCACGCCGATCTTCGGCGCACTGCCCTTGCTCGCCTATCTGGACGAGCTGAGCTTCACCGACGCCTACTTCGAGGCCGCCTCCGGCCTCACGACGACCGGCGCCACCGTACTCGTGGGGCTGGACGTGCTGCCGATATCGATCAACCTGTGGCGCACTTTCATGCACTGGATAGGCGGCATGGGCGTCATCGTGCTGATGGTGGCGATCCTGCCCCTGCTCGGCATCGGCGGACGCCAGGTGTTCCGCGCCGAAGCGCCCGGCCCGATGAAGGAGAACAGCCTCACGCCGCGCATCACCGAGACGGCGAAGGGCCTGTGGGCGGTGTATCTGCTGCTGACCGCGGCCTGTGGCATCAGCCTGTGGCTCGCCGGTATGCCCGGCTGGGATGCCCTGATCCACTGCTTCACGATCACCGGGCTGGGTGGCTTCTCGAACCGCGATGCGTCGCTCGGGGCCTACGCCAGCATCCCGATCGAACTCGTGACCTGCACCTTCGCGCTGATCGCCGGCTGCAACTACGCGACGCACTACCTCGCGATCCTGCGCCGCAACGTCTCGGCCTACGGTCAGGATCCGGAGATCCCGTGGTTCTTCGGCACCGTTCTGGTCACCACCCTGCTGCTGACGGCCTACCTGGGCTCGCTGAACTTCCACGCGGATGTGCCGACCACGCTGCGCTACGTGTTCTTCAACGTCGTGTCGATCTCCACCTCGCTCGGGCTGGCCAACTTCGACTACACCGTGTGGCCCTTCTTCGCCCAACTTCTGATCCTCTTTCTCGGCAGCTTCGCGCCCTGCTCGGGCTCCACCGGCGGTGGCATCAAGATGATCCGCGCGATCATCCTCTACAAGCAGATCTACAGCCAGGTCGTGCGCTCGCTCCACCCCGGCGCGGTGAGCGCGATCCGCGTGGGTGGCGCCACCGTCTCCGAACAGGTGCTGCTCGCGGTGCTGGGGTTCAGCTTCATGTACATGGTGTCGCTGGTCACGCTCACGCTGGTGCTGTCGGCGAGCGGGCTCGACATCGTGACCGCGTTCTCGGCGGTGGTGGCCTGCATCAACAACACCGGGCCGGGGCTCGGTGCGGTCGGTCCGGCGTCCAACTACCAGGGCCTCAACGACTTCCAGGTCTGGGTGCTGTCGTTCACGATGATTCTTGGGCGGCTCGAGATCTTCACCCTGCTGGTGGTCCTCACGCCGGCGTTCTGGCGGCGCTGAGCGCGGTAACTAGATCGCGAGCCGATAGCCGATGCCGGACTCGGTGAGGATGTGGCGCGGAAACGCCGGGTCGACCTCCAGCTTGCGGCGCAGTCCGGCCATGTAGATGCGCAGGTAGTGGGTGTGCTCGATGCGGTCCGGGCCCCACACCTGAGCGAGCAGTTCGCGGTGGGTGACGACGCGGCCGACGTTCGCGACGAGGTGGCCGAGGAGCTTGAATTCGATCGGCGTGAGATGCACCGGCGTACCCGCGCGGCGGACGATGCGCCTTTCGGTGTCGATCTCGATGTCGCCGAACTGGACCGTGCCGGGGCTGTCCGCGGCCGGACGCAGCGCCCGGCGCAGCAGCGCGCGTACCCGCGCGAGCAGCTCTGCGACGCCGAAGGGCTTGGTCAGGTAGTCGTCGGCGCCGTGATCGAGCGCCTTCACCTTGTCGGATTCCTCGCTGCGTGCCGACAACACCAGCACCGGCACGCCCGACCAGGTGCGCAGGTTGCGGATCAGCGTCAGGCCGTCGCCGTCGGGTAGCCCGAGGTCCACGATCACGAGGTCGGGCTTTCTGCTGCGGCATTCGATCTCGCCGCGCGCGCAGTTGCCCGCCTCGACCACCAGGCAGGCTTCGGACTCCAGCGCGGTACGCAGGAAGCGGCGGATCGGCGCCTCGTCCTCGACGATGAGCACCGTGGGCTGTGGCGGACGCGGGCCCTTCATGCCGCCTCGGTCGCCTCGGCTGGCATCGCCGGTGGCTCGCCGAGCGGCAGCCGGATCGTGAAGCAGGCCCCGCCCGCAGGCCGGTTCGAGGCCACGATGCGGCCGCCGTGCGCCTCCACGATGGTGCGCGCGATCGTGAGCCCCAGGCCGACCCCGCCCGCAGCCTCGGCATCGCCGCGCGCAAAGCGGGCGAACAGCGCCTCCGGGTCCGCCACCGCGATGCCCGGGCCCTGGTCGCTCACCGAGAGTTCCAGCCACGCGGCGTCCGCCCTCGCCGCGATGCCGATGCACGACCCCGGTGGAGTATGGCGGACCGCGTTCTCGAGCAGGTTGCAGAGCACGCGTTCGAACAGCACCGCGTCGATCTCCACCAGCGGCAGATCCTGCGGCAGATCGAGTTCCATGCGGTGCCGGGTCAGGGCCTGCTTCATCGCACCGAGTGCGGCGCCGACCACCTCTTCGATCGGTTGCCACTCGCGCCGCAGCCTCAGCTTGCCGGATTGCAGCCGCGCGAGCTCAAGCAGTTTGTTCACACGCAGCGTGGTGCGCATCGCCTCGTCGCGGATCGCGTCGGCGAGCTCGCGTTGTTCGCCCGACAGCGCCGGCTGCGTCAGCGCAAGCGTCTCGGCGAGGCCGACCAGCGCGGTGAGCGGGGTGCGCAGGTCGTGCGAGAGCGCGCCGAGCACCGAGTTGCGCAGGCGCTCGGAGGCCATCTCGACTTCCGTCGCGCGCGCGACCTCTTCGTAGTGGACGCGCTCGAGCGAAATCGCGATCAGCGTCGCGATCGTGCCGATCAGGGCGCGGGCTTCCTCGGTGGCGGGGAGCGCGCTTTCCGGCCACAGCTGCAACGTGCCGCGTTCGCGCATCGGCGCGGTGAGCGGGAAGCCGAGGGCGTTCTCCCGAGGTGGCGAGTCCGCAGGCGACCGTTCGCACGTGCCCAGCACGACGCCCTCGTTGGTGACGATGCACGATTGCAGTCCGAAGGCCTGCTCGATGGTGCGGGCCGCAATCTCGGCGATCTGCTCTGCGGACAGCGCTGCCGAGAGTTCGCGCGCAAGCTCGTACAGCGCGCTCGCCTGCGCCTCCCGCCGCTCGGCCTCGTCACGCTGCTGGCGCAGCCTGTCGGCGAGGTGTGCGGCGATGAGCGCGACCGCGAGCAGGACGATGAATGTCAGGAGGTACTGCAGGTCGCTGACCGCGAAGGTGAAGTGCGGCGGCACGAAGAGGAAATCCACCAGCGCCACCGACAGGAAGGCCGCGAGCACTGCCGGCCCGCGGCCGAGATGAATCGCGGTGAACAGCACCGCCAGCGGGAACAGCATCGCGATGTTGGCGAGTTCCAGGTGCCCCAGCAGCGGGTAGCAGAAGGCGGCGATGACCAGCACCGCGCCCGCGGCGACGAGATAGGCGCGCGCGCCGGTCGGTCGGGGCTTGCCCGGCGAGAAGAGCTTCGCCCTCAGGCGGCCCCGGGTCATGGAGGGAGGCGGCTCACGCCGATCGGTTCAGCGGCCGCGGAAGACCGGGCTGCGCTTCGCGAGGAAGGCCTCGAGGCCTTCCCGGTAATCCTCGGTGTCGAGGAAGGCGAAGGCCGCGCGCTTTTCCTCGGCGCCGAGGGCGGACCCGTCCATCAGGCGGTGCACCCACTGCTTGTGCCAGCGCGCGACCAGCGGCGCGCCGGCGCGGATGCGTGCAGCGCTGGCGAGCGCCTCGTCCTGCACCCGCTCGTCGTCGACGACGCGGGTCAGGAGCCCCTTGCGCAGCGCCTCGTCGGCGTCGAGGATGCGCCCCTCGAGCAGAATCTCCAGCAGCACGGCGGGGCCCACCAGCGCGAGCAGCCCGGCCATCTCGCCCGGGTACATCGAGAAGCCGAGCCTGTTGATCGGGGCGCCGAAGCGTGCCGACGCACCGGCGATGCGCAGATCGCAGCAACCGGCGATCTCCAGCCCACCTCCGACGCAGGCGCCCTGAATCGCGGCGATGGTGGGGATCGCGCATTGGCGGATCGCCTCCAGCGCCGCCGCCACGAGCCCGTCATGGTAGTGCAGGGCGTCATCCACGGTGGCGCGCACGCTGCGGAATTCCTCGATGTCGCCGCCGGCCGCAAAGGCCTTGTCGCCAGCACCGCGGATGATCACGCAGCGCAGGCTGTCGTCCTCGGCGATTCGGTCGAATGCGGCCTTGAGCTGCACCCACATCGCCGCGTTGATCGCATTGAGTTTGGCCGGATTGGAGAGGACGAGCGTGGCGACGCCGTCCTGCGTCTCATGGAGGATCTCGCCTGTATTCATTTCGTGGTCTTGATGCGGGGAGCGTTGCTGACAACGGGGCGTGCATGATCGCACATCCGCGATCTCGCGCGCTGGGCGCACGGGTGCGTTCGCCCTCGAACGCCTGGCGTGAGGCCCAAGCGTGACGATTGTGCGTCGCGCTTCAGGCGACGCGCGAGCGGCTGTTGTCGGCGATGCGCACCAGCGCTGCGCGGCCGCTGACGATGTGCGCGCGCATGTGCTGTTCCGCCTGGGCTGGTTGGTGCGCGGCGAGCGCGGCGAGGATGTCGCGATGCTCGGCAAGCGACTGCTCCAGCCGTCCTTCGGTAAACAACGAGTGGTGGCGCGACAGCTTGATGACCTTGCGCAGGTCCTCGATCACGTTGGTGAGCCGTGTGTTGCCGGCAATGTCCTGTACCGCGCGGTGAAAGGCCTGGTTGGCCTCGAAGAAGCCGTCGATGTCGTTCGAGGCCGCGGCGGCCTCGAGACGCGCATGGATCGCTTCGAGTTCGGCCAACTGGGCCTTGCTCGCCTTGGCGGCGGTCTCGGACGCACAGCGGCCTTCGAGCATCTCCAGAATGGCGAACACCTCGTCGAGGTCACGCTCCGAGATCTCGGTGACGTAGCAGCCGCGGCGCGGCTTGAGCGTCACCAGGCCTTCGGAGGCGAGCACCTTCAGCGCCTCGCGCAGCGGCGTGCGCGAGATGCCGTACTGGTCCGCCAGCGCCTGCTCGTCTATCCAGGTGCCCGGCGCGAGGTCGTGCGAGTAAATCCGCTGCCGCAAGCGTTCGGCAACTTCCTGGTAGAGCGCAATCGGCGCGATACGGGACGTGGTCATGGCGTTTCAGTGTGCGCGTTGGATGGGCCAGCAATGGCCGGTGGCCGTTTGGGGCGCAGGCCAGTGTCGAAATACTGAACGTTCTGGCAAGGATGGAGTTGCATTCATAATTATGGATAAAGTATTATTGCCTTTCTGCAGCAAGTCAACTTCCGTTGCATGGCGTGGCTAGGGAGACTTCGGAGAAAATCCGAAGCGAGGGAGAGGGAACGCGCCGTGCAATGGAGCGCCGACGGCCACCCGGGGCGATCTCGCCGCGGGTGGTCTCGTCGTCGCGCCGGGAGGGTGTCCGTTGCGTCGGCGAACCAGCCCGGCTGTCAAGGCGACTTGCAAATCCAAAATTACGAAACCGCGCCGCGCCCGGCGCCTGCATCCGAGAGGTCAATGATGTCCAAGCCCGAACATCCGGTCTATCCGCAACCCAGCCTGGATGCCTGGAAGAAGGCCGCTGCCAAGCACGCGCCGGAAGGCAATCTCGACAACCTGAACTGGATCACCCCCGAGGGGCTGACCGTCAAGCCGCTCTATACCGCGGAAGACACGCGCGAACTCGCGCATGCCGATACCCTGCCGGGGTTCGAGCCCTTCCTGCGCGGCCCGCAGCCGACGATGTACGCGGTCAAGCCGTGGACCATCCGCCAGTACGCCGGCTTCTCGACCGCCGAGGCGTCGAACGCCTTCTATCGCAAGGCGCTCGCCGCCGGTGGCCAGGGCGTGTCGGTGGCCTTCGACCTCGCCACCCACCGCGGCTACGACTCCGATCATCCGCGTGTCACCGGCGACGTCGGCAAGGCGGGCGTGGCGATCGACTCGGTCGAGGACATGAAGATCCTGTTCGACGGCATCCCGCTCGACAAGGTGTCGGTGTCGATGACCATGAACGGCGCGGTGCTGCCCATTCTCGCGGGCTACATCATCGCGGCGGAAGAGCAGGGCGTCAGCCAGGACAAGCTCTCGGGCACGATCCAGAACGACATCCTGAAAGAATTCATGGTGCGGAACACCTACATCTATCCGCCCACCCCGTCGATGAAGATCATCGCCGACATCTTCGGCTACACCGCACAGCACATGCCGAAGTTCAACAGCATCTCGATCTCCGGTTACCACATCCAGGAAGCGGGCGCGAACCAGGCGATCGAACTCGCCTTCACGCTGGCCGACGGGCTGGAGTACGTGCGCACCGGCATCAACTCCGGCATGGACGTCGATACCTTCGCCGGCCGCCTGTCCTTCTTCTGGGCGGTGGGCATGAACTTCTACCTCGAGATCGCCAAGATGCGCGCCGCGCGTCTGCTGTGGTGGCGCATCATGAAGCAGTTCAACCCGAAGAGCGCGAAGTCGATGATGCTGCGCACCCACTCGCAGACATCGGGCTGGTCGCTCACCGAGCAGGATCCGTACAACAACGTGGTGCGCACCACCATCGAGGCGATGGCCGCAGTGTTCGGCGGCACCCAGTCGCTGCACACCAACGCGCTCGACGAAGCGATCGCGCTGCCCACCGAGTTCTCCGCGCGCATCGCGCGCAACACCCAGATCATCATCCAGGAAGAGACCCACATCTGTAACGTGGTGGACCCCTGGGCGGGCTCCTACATGATGGAGAAGCTCACCCAGGACATGGCCGACAAGGCGTGGGCGCTGATCGAGGAGATCGAGGCCATGGGCGGCATGACCAAGGCGGTCGAGTCCGGCTGGGCGAAGATGAAGGTCGAGGAGTGCGCCGCCGACAAGCAGGCGCGCATCGACTCCGGCAAGGATGTCATCGTTGGCGTGAACAAGTACAAGCTCGCCAAGGAAGACCCGATCGAGATCCTCGACATCGACAACCACGCGGTGCGCGAGTCGCAGATCGCGCGTCTCGCCAAGGTGCGCGCGAGCCGCGACAGCGCCGCGGTGCAGGCGGCGCTGGATGCGCTGACCAAGTGCGCCGAGACGGGCGAGGGCAACCTGCTCGACCTGTCGGTGAAGGCGGTGCGCCTGCGCGCCACCGTGGGCGAGATCTCCGATGCGCTCGAGAAGGTGTTCGGCCGCTATCGCGCGAACCCGCAGGCGGTGTCCGGCGTGTATGGCGCGGTGGTCGAGAACGACAGCGACTGGCAGGCGCTCAAGGCCGACATCGAGGCCTTCGTCGCCGAGGAAGGTCGTCGTCCGCGCATCATGATCGCCAAGCTCGGCCAGGACGGCCACGACCGCGGCGCCAAGGTGGTGGCTTCGGCGTTTGCCGACCTCGGCTTCGACATCGACATCGGCCCGCTCTTCCAGACCCCGGAAGAGGCCGCTCGCCATGCGGTCGAGAACGACGTGCACGCCGTCGGCTGCTCCAGCCTCGCTGCCGGCCACAAGACGCTGGTGCCGCAGATCATCAACGAGTTGAAGCGCCTCGGTGCTGACGACATCATCACCTTCGTCGGCGGCGTGATCCCCGCGCAGGACTATGATGCGCTCTACGCCGCCGGCGCCAAGGGCATCTTCGGTCCGGGCACGCCGATCCAGACCGCCGCGCGCGAGGTGCTGAAGCAGATCCGCGCGGCGAAGGCGGCCTGAGAAGAGCGCATCGACAAGGAGAACGTCATGAACCAGTTTGGCGACCGCATTACCTTGGAGCCGGGCAAGCGCGGCGGCAGGCCTTGCGTGCGCGGCATGCGGATCACGGTTTATGACGTGCTCGGCTGGCTTGCATCAGGGATGAGCGAGTCGGACATCCTTGCCGATTACCCCGAGCTGGAGGCCGCGGATATCCGCGCCTGCCTCGCATTTGCCGCCAGCCGGGAGTTGCGCATGTCGAGGGTCGCCGCTTGAAGTTGCTGCTGGATCAGAATCTGTCGCGACGACTTTTGCCTCAGCTTGAAAAGGTGTTTCCTGGTTCGAGCCATGTGCAGTTGCTTGGGATGGAGTCTGCCAGTGACGTGGAGTTATGGCGGTTCGCGTCGGACAACGACTTCGTGATTGTTTCGAAGGATGTGGATTTCCTCGAGATGCAGCTTTTGCGCGGATATCCGCCGAAGATCGTGTGGTTGAACTGCGGCAATGTGTCCAACGCGGTGTTGCGCGAGCGGCTCGCGAGTCGCCTCGCCGAGATCGGGGTCGCGCTCGAGATGGACGATGTGGGTGTAGTGGAAATTGAATAAGGCCGATCAGCATCTTCTCGCTCTGAGCCCGGTGGATCACGCATTGGTCGAGGGTGTCCTCGCCCGTCAGCTGCGTCCGCTGGCGAAGACGATCACCCTCATCGAGTCCACCCGCCCCGACCACCAGGTGCGTGCGCGGCAGGTGCTCGAGGCGCTGCTGCCGCACACCGGGCGGGCGATGCGAGTGGGGATCTCTGGCGTGCCGGGGGTGGGCAAGTCCACCTTCATCGAGGCGCTCGGCTTGCACCTGATCGCGCAGGGGCTGCGGGTGGCGGTGCTGGCGGTGGATCCGTCGTCGTCGGTCACGGGCGGCTCCATCCTCGGCGACAAGACGCGCATGGAGCTCCTGAGCCAGAACCCGGCGGCGTTCATCCGCCCCAGCCCGTCGGCGTGCAGCCTGGGCGGGGTCGCGGACAAGACGCGCGAGACGCTGCTGGCGTGCGAAGCGGCGGGCTTCGACGTGGTGATCGTCGAGACGGTGGGCGTGGGCCAGTCCGAGACTGCGGTGGCGGGGATGACCGACATCTTCTGCCTGCTGCAGCTCCCCAACGCGGGTGACGACCTGCAGGCGATCAAGAAGGGCATCATGGAGATCGCCGACCTCATCGTCATCAACAAGGCGGACATCGACCCGGCCGCCGCGATGCGCGCGAAGTCGCAGATCAAGACCGCGCTGCACATGCTGCGGCCGATGAGCCCGAACTGGACGGTACCGGTGCTGACCCTGTCGGCGCTGCAGAAGGACGGCATCGCCGAGTTCTGGGATACGGTGGTGCGCTATCGCGACACGCTCACGCAGTCCGGCGAGTTCGAAGCGAAGCGGCGCCACCAGGCGCTGGCGTGGATGTGGGACATGATCGACAGCGGGCTGCGGCAGCGTTTTCGCAGTCACGCGCGGGTGAGGGACGAGCTGCCCGGCATCGCCGCGGCGGTGGAGGCCGGCGGCATGACCGCCTCGGCCGCCGCGATGCGGCTGCTCGCTCATCTGGGTTGAGTTCTGGACGTGCCGTTTTGGCGGCGCGTCCGCGGTTTTTGTGTGTAGGGATGCCCCGTGCGGTGCGGCGGGGCGTTGAAGGGAAATTCCTCCAGGAGGTCATCAATGCAAGACATCATTCGTCAGCTCGACGAAAAGCGTGCCAAGGCCCGCCTCGGCGGCGGTCAGAAGCGCATCGACGCGCAGCACGCCAAGGGCAAGCTCACCGCGCGCGAGCGCATCGAACTCTTCCTCGATGACGACAGCTTCGAGGAATGGGACATGTTCAAGGAGCACCGCTGCACCGAGTTCGGCATGGATGCCGACCATGTGCCGGGCGACGGCGTCGTCACCGGCTACGGCACCGTCAACGGCCGGCTGGTGTTCGTGTTCAGCCAGGACTTCACCGTGTTCGGCGGTTCGCTCTCCGAGACCCACGCCGAGAAGATCTGCAAGGTCATGGACCACGCGATGAAGGTCGGTGCCCCGGTGATCGGCCTCAACGACTCGGGCGGCGCGCGCATCCAGGAAGGCGTGGATTCGCTCGGCGGCTACGCCGACGTGTTCCAGCGCAACGTGCTCGCTTCCGGCGTGGTGCCGCAGATCTCGCTGATCATGGGGCCGTGCGCGGGTGGTGCGGTGTATAGCCCGGCGATGACCGACTTCATCTTCATGGTGAAGGACTCCTCCTACATGTTCGTCACCGGTCCGGAAGTGGTGAAGACCGTGACCCACGAGGAAGTCACCGCCGAGGAACTGGGCGGCGCGATCACCCACAACACCAAGTCCGGCGTGGCCGACCTCGCGTTCGAGAACGACGTCGAGGCGCTGATGATGACCCGCCGCCTGGTGGGCTTCCTGCCCGCGTCCAACCGCGACAAGCCGCCTTCACTGCCCGCGCAGGATCCGGCCGACCGCATGGACTATTCGCTCGACACCCTCGTGCCGGCGAACCCGAACCAGCCGTATGACATGAAGGAACTGATCGTCAAGATGGTGGACGACGGTGACTTCTTCGAGCTGCAGCCCGACTACGCCAAGAACATCATCATCGGCTTCGCGCGCATGGAAGGCTCCACCGTCGGCATCGTCGCCAACCAGCCGCTGGTGCTGGCGGGCTGCCTCGACATCAAGAGCTCGATCAAGGCGGCGCGCTTCGTGCGTTTCTGCGATGCGTTCAACATTCCGGTGGTCACGCTGGTGGATGTGCCGGGCTTCATGCCGGGCACCGCCCAGGAATACGGCGGCATCATCAAGCACGGCGCCAAGCTCCTCTACGCCTACGCCGAGTGCACCGTGCCCAAGGTCACCCTCATCACCCGCAAGGCCTACGGCGGTGCGTACGACGTGATGAGCTCAAAGCACCTGCGCGGCGATGTGAACTTCGCCTGGCCCTCGGCCGAGATCGCGGTGATGGGCCCCAAGGGTGCGGTGGAGATCATCTTCCGCGAGGAGAAGAACGACCCCGCCAAGCTCGCCGAGCGCGAGGCCGCCTACAAGGCCAAGTTCGCCAACCCCTTCGTGGCCGGCGCGCGCGGTTTCATTGACGACGTGATCATGCCGCACGAGACCCGGAAGCGCGTGTGCCGCTCGCTGGCGATGCTCAAGGACAAGCAGCTCGACAACCCGTGGCGCAAGCACGGGAACATCCCGCTCTGATCCGCGCACAAGGAAAACGATAAATGTTCAAGAAGATCCTGATTGCAAACCGCGGTGAGATCGCCTGCCGCGTGATCAAGACTGCCCGCAAGATGGGCATCGCCACCGTCGCGGTGTACTCCGAGGCGGACAAGGACGCGCTGTTCGTCGAGATGGCGGATGAAGGGGTGTGCATCGGTCCCGCGCCGTCCAAGGAATCCTATCTCGTCATCGACAAGATCATCGCCGCCTGCAAGGCCACCGGCGCCGAGGCGGTGCACCCGGGCTACGGCTTCCTGTCGGAGAACGCCGAGTTCTCGCGCCGCCTGGAAGAGGAAGGCATCAAGTTCATCGGGCCGAAGCACTACTCGGTGGCCAAGATGGGCGACAAGATCGAATCCAAGAAGCTCGCGATCGACGCCAAGGTCAACACCATTCCCGGCTACAACGACGCCATCTCCGGCCCCGACGAGGCGGTGAAGATCGCCCAGGGCATCGGCTACCCGGTGATGATCAAGGCCTCCGCCGGCGGCGGCGGCAAGGGTCTGCGCGTCGCCTACAACGACGCCGAGGCGCACGAGGGCTTTTCCTCCTGCGTCAACGAGGCACGCAACTCCTTCGGCGACGACCGCGTCTTCATCGAGAAGTACGTGCTCGAGCCGCGTCACATCGAGATCCAGGTGCTCGGCGACAGCCACGGCAACTACGTGTATCTCAACGAGCGCGACTGCTCCATCCAGCGCCGCCACCAGAAGGTGATCGAAGAGGCGCCGAGCCCCTTCGTCGACCCCGAGATGCGCAAGGCGATGGGCGAGCAGGCCGTCGCCCTGGCCCGCGCGGTGAACTACGAATCGGCCGGCACGGTCGAGTTCGTCGTCTCCGGCGCGACCAAGGAGTTCTACTTCCTGGAGATGAACACCCGCCTGCAGGTGGAGCACCCGGTCACCGAGCTCATCACCGGCCTCGACCTGGTCGAGCAGATGATTCGCGTCGCCAACGGCGAGAAGCTGCCGATCACCCAGGCGGACGTCGGCATCGACGGCTGGGCGATGGAGTGCCGTATCAATGCAGAAGACCCGTTCCGCGGCTTCCTGCCCTCCACCGGCCGTCTCGTCAAGTTCCAGCCGCCGGCCGAATGCGTCGATGCGGACGGCACCACGCGCGTCGACACCGGCGTGTATGAAGGCGGCGAGATCTCGATGTACTACGACTCGATGATCGCCAAGCTGATCGTGCACGGCAAGGACCGCAATGCTGCGATCGCCCGCATGCGCGACGCGCTCAACGCCTTCGTCATCCGCGGCATCAGCTCCAACATCCCCTTCCAGGCCGCGCTGCTGCAGCATCCGCGCTTCTGCTCGGGCAACTTCAACACCGGCTTCATCGCCGACGAGTACCCGAAGGGCTTCGACGCCTCGATGGTGCCGCACGACGACCCGGCGCTGCTCGCCGCGATCGCCGCCTATGCCCGCTCGTGCTACATCGAGCGCGCGGTGCAGATCGAAGGCCAACTCGCCGGTCACGGCCGACGCGTGCCCAAGGAATGGGTGGTGATCATGGGCGGCAAGCACTACCCGCTGAGCCTCGCGCGCGAGGAAGGCGGCGCCACGATCACCCAGGAAGGTCGCACCTACCACATCGTTTCCGACTGGCGCTTCGGCGACCTGCTGTTCCGCGGCACCGTCAATGGCGAGCCGGTGTGCCTGCAGATGGAACGTCGTGGCCTGCGCTACCGCATCTCGCATTTCGGCCTGCAGGTCGAGCCGATGGTGATGACCAAGCGTGCCGCGCACCTGCTGTCGCTGATGCCGGTGAAGCTGCCGCCCGACATGTCGCGTTTCCTGCTGTCGCCCATGCCCGGCCTGTTGCGCGAGGTCGCGGTGAAGGTCGGCCAGGAGGTCAAGGCCGGCGAGAAGCTCGCCGTCATCGAAGCGATGAAGATGGAAAACGTCCTCAAGGCCGAGCAGGACGGCAAGGTCAAGAAGATCGTCGCCAGCCCGGGCGCAAGCCTCGCGGTGGACGAGGTCATCATCGAGTTCGAGTGATCCGTTTCCCGCCGGCCCTCGGCCGGCAAGCCTTCATGAACCCCGCCGCGTGCGGGGTTTTTTGTCTGCGCAAGCCGTTACGGGCTTGACTGGCGACCGGCGATGGGGTGGGTCGGGTAGGTGGGTCGGGCATGTTGACAACGTGTTCGGCGCTCATTAGGTTCTGCGCAAGTCCCATTCTGCGGAGTGCCCCCATGACCATCCTGCAGCTTATCGAGGCCTTGCGCTTGAGCGGAAGGCGTCTGCCAGCCGGCGCGCCGTCGCCTGAGGTGCTGGTGCGCGACGATCGCGAGCGCTGAGGCTAAGGCTTGTCGTCCTCGACGCATCGGCTACCGTGCGCGCGGTTTTGGCGGCGTTGCAGCGACGTCCGTCAATGCCCATGCGTTGTCTTCCATCTGGCGTACTCCGAGGGCCGCAGGCCGTAGCGCGCCAGCACGCCTTCGTGCAGCCTGCGCAGCTCCTCCACGATCAGCGCGCGCAAGCTCTCTTGCTCAGCCTGGGGTGCCCGCTCGGCGACAGCCTGCTCGATGAGAAGGAGCGGTTCGCACTCGGGGCGTCTGATGACATCGCGGAGCGTCTCCTTGATGAGGGCGCGCCAAGCAAGGCGAAGCGGGTCGGGTTCGGCGAGGTTCTGCCTGATTGCCAGATATTCTTGGGTTGAGCGTTCGTAGGCCCAGACGTACACGTCCCTGAGCAACTCCACTCTCGTCATTTCATACACGCCGAGCATGGCGCAAACGTACGCGCCGACGGGCACATCCAGGAACGTCAGCGGACACAGGTTGGCTCGGAAGAGTGGCAAGTTCGCGACCAACCTGGAGGTGCGCTTGTTGATGTCCGCAAAGGGCTGCAGATAGGGCAGATGCACCATCATGAAGAAGGATTGCTCGAATGGGTCGCGGATCGCCCCGGCCTTGCCGAGCAGTGTGTCCAGGGCCTCTTCGATCTGTTGCGGTGTCGATAGCGGGCGGTAGACGCTGCTGCCGATATCGACCGCGTGCCGACGGATGCGTCCCTCGTCGGCCGGATTGGGCAGCAGGTTCTCTGCGAGGGCGCTGTGCACGTTCATCAGCGTGTATCGGTCGAAGCCGACACTCTCGATGTTATCCACCAGCAGTTCGATGGCCGTCTTGTGGTTCAGGATCATCTGGGTTTCGATCGCGGCCTTGCCTCGCGCGGCCTTGCCGTGCTCGATGAGTTCGCGCGTATCGAGCCGCGAATACGTATTGCCCTCGAGCTTGCTCGAGGCCCATGACAGATCGATGAGTAGCCGATCGAGAATGGCCCGGCTGTATGTGCCGGCGGGTTCATCGAGGTCCCTTGTCCTGCCGATGCGGTGTAACTGGCGGCGCAGGGGCTGCGGCAGATACCAGGTCTCGTTGGGACGGTAGGCGTCGAGAAAATCCCGCTGGTAGCCTACCGGTTTGCGAGCCTCCGGTGCTCGGTCGACATAGGCAAGGATGTCAAGGCTGTCCGCGGACAATGGGATGGCAGGCGGGAAGCCTTCGACCTCGCGAACGGCTGCTGCTTCCGTGACCGCGTTACCCGACCCGAAATAGCGGCGGGCTCTACCTTCACCCGAGGCCGAGATCTCTCCGCGCTCGATCAGCTTCGCGAGCAGGCGCTGCGCCGTGCGCCTGGCAATGTACGGGTGACGGGTCAGGAGTTCTGCCAGCGTCAAGCCGTTTTCGGAGGTGCGGATACTTTCGAGCAGATGTGTCGTGGATGACATTGCGAGCCTGGCGCCGTTTGAGACTGGTTGGGCAATTTTGGCGCAGTTCATCAAACCGCGCCAACGTTGAGGTGAGACATGGCGCAGTTCGCGGTGGAGCTACCTGCGCCATGTCCGCTCAGAGCCTGTGAATAAATCTGCTGCGCGAACCGATTGCTGCGTTGCTCACTCGCTCACTCCTCGCCTATCCATTTGATATGTCTCGTCGTTCGCTCGCTCGCGCCTTGCACTCGGCTCTGCTC
>JAYRYZ010000015.1:0-121602 GCA_041916775.1 Rhodocyclaceae bacterium
CGCTTCACGCTTCCTCCCCACACTCGGTCACCCTCATGCAGTTGCGCTTCGCTTCATTCGCCGTGGTCAGCTTGTGGGAGGACTTTCACCTCCAAGATCGCGCCCATGCTGGGCGCACAGCAAAAAAGCCAACCCCGAAGGATTGGCTAGATGCTTGGTTCTTTGGTCGGGGCGGCGGGATTCGAACTCGCGACCCCTTGCACCCCATGCAAGTGCGCTACCAGGCTGCGCTACGCCCCGACACAGACGAGCATTATAGCATCGGTTTCAAGGATTGCCAGTCGAATGTGTGTCTCGAATCAATGCAGTTTTCGCCTGCACGACTTCAGCGCTTCAGAATGGCAAGTGTCGCGACGATCTCTGCACGGATAGTCGAAATCTGCGCACGCAACTCGGCGGACTCTTGCGCGTCCTCCTCCTGATGGATGGCCGCCTCTCCAAGACGGTTGCGCGCACCGGAGATCGTGAAGCCTTCCTCGTAAAGCAAGCCGCGGATGCGCCGGATCAGCAGCACCTCGTGGTGCTGGTAGTAGCGCCGGTTGCCACGCCGCTTGACCGGCTTCAGCTGGGTGAACTCCTGTTCCCAGTAGCGCAGGACGTGCGGCTTGACGCCGCACAGTTCGCTCACCTCGCCAATCGTGAAGTAACGCTTGGCGGGGATGGGCGGCAACTGATCCGACGGAATCTCAGGGCTGCTTGCTTGCATCGCTTAGCTGCTCCACGGCGGCTTTCAGCTTTTGACTGGCATGGAAGGTGACGACCCGGCGGGCCGAAATCGGGATCTCTTCGCCGGTCTTCGGATTGCGACCGGGCCGCTGCGGCTTGTCGCGCAACTGAAAATTGCCGAAACCCGACAGCTTCACGGAATCACCACTCTCGAGCGCGAGCCGGATCTCCTCGAAGAAGCCCTCGACCATATCTTTGGCTTCCCGCTTGTTGAGGCCGACGCGCTCGAACAGCATGTCGGCCAGTTCAGCTTTGGTAAGTGTCATGCTCATTTGAATCATCCGCGCAAACGCGCGCCAATGTGCTTTTCGGCGTGGGAAACAATCGCGGCGACAGCGGCATCCACTTCCGCATCTTCAAGCGTGCGTTGAGTATCTTGCATCAACACCCTGAACGCAAGGCTCTTCTTGTCCGGATCGATGCCCTTGCCATGGTACACGTCGAAGAGCTCGATCGAACGTACCAGCGGGCTCGCGTCCTCACGCAGCACGGCCTGCACCCTCGAGGCGGGGAGGCTGGCGTCCACGATCAGGGCGAGGTCGCGCGACACCACTGGGAAGCGCGAAAGCTCGCGATACAGTGGCACCACCCTGGCGATTGCCACGTCGAGCTCGATCTCGAACACCACCGGTGCGGTACCGAGTTCGTAGCGTTGCACCCACACCGGATGCAGTTCGCCGATGATGCCGATGTGGCGACCACCGAGACTGACTGACGCAGCGCGCCCGGGATGCAGGGCCGGATGCGATACCACCGCGAAAGCCAGTTCGCCGTGTGGGAACAGGGACTCGAGATCGCCCTTCACATCGTAGAAATCCACGCTGCGCGAGGGCGCCCCCCACTGCTCCGGCAGTGCCGGGCCGCTCGCGAGAGCGGCAAAACGCAGGGGCTGGTGGTATCCGGACACCGGCTCCCCATCGGCCTTGCGCTCGAAACAGCGCCCCGACTCGAACACGCGCACACGCGCCTGCTGGCGCTTGCGGTTCGCGACCATCGTCGCGACGAGGCCCGGGATGAGGCTGCTGCGCATCACGCTCATCTGGCTCGCGATGGGATTCGCGAGGCGGATGGGATCGGCGTTCGCGCAGAAGTCTCGCTCCCAGGCTTCGTCGATGAAGGCGTAGTTGATCACCTCCTGGTAGTCACGCCCGACCATCGCATGGCGCAGCGTCCAGATCGGGCGCTGTGCCTCGGGCCTCGGCAGCATCGCCATCGTGCCCATCGGCGGCACACTCGGAATGTTGTCGTAGCCATGCAGGCGGGCGACCTCCTCGACGAGATCCTCCTCGATCTGGATGTCGAAGCGGTGCGAGGGCGGCGTGACACGCAGTCCGTCCCCGGTGGTGGCGACCGTCAGCCCGGCACGCTCGAGCAACGCGACAATGGACGCATCTCCAATGTCGATGCCGATCAGACGCCGCACACGGTCGGTGCGAAGCGAAACCGGCTCACGCGCAGGGAGATGACCCTGCGCCAGCGCCTCGACGACCGGCCCCGCCTCCCCACCGCAGATATCCAGGATCAGCTGCGTCGCACGCTCAATCGCACGGTGCGCAAGCGCGAAATCCACGCCGCGCTCGAAACGGTGAGACGCGTCGGAGGTGAACCCATACGCGCGCGCGCGCCCGGCGATCGCATCGGGCGCGAAGAACGCGCTCTCCAGGAACACCTCGGTGGAGTCCAGCGTCACGCCGGTATCCTCGCCACCCATGATGCCCGCGAGCGCGAGGGCACGCGCCTCATCGGCGATCAGCAGGGTATCCGCCGCAGGCGTCACCGTCTGCTCGTTGAGGAGCAGCAGGGATTCGCCCGCTGCCGGGAAGCGCACGTGGATCGCGCCGGCGAGCTTGCTGTCGTCGAACACGTGCAAGGGCTGACCGAGCTCGAGCATGACGTAGTTGGTGACATCCACCAGCGCGCTGATCGAGCGGATACCGCTGCGCAGCAGGCGCTGCTGCATCCAATCGGGGCTCGCTGCACGCGCATTCACGCCGCGCAGGATGCGGCCGCAATAGCGCGGGCAGGCCGCGGGCGCATCGAGCACGATCTCGCGGCGGTCGGGGATGGTGGCCGGCACCGCTTCGATCACGGGCGCGACGAAGGGCACACCGGTGATCGCCGCCACTTCGCGCGCGACACCGGTGAGACTCAGGCAGTCGGCGCGGTTGGGGGTGAGCTTGATCGTGAACAGCGTGTCGTCGAGGGTGAGCAGGTCGCGCACATCGCGACCGATCTCGGCGGACTCGGGCAAGGCCATGAGGCCGCTGTGATCTTCAGAGAGACCCAGTTCGCGGGCCGAGCACAGCATGCCGAAGGATTCGACCCCGCGCAGCTTTGCCGCCTTGATCTCGATACCCGGCAGGCTCGCACCCACGCGGGCGAGCGGCACTTTCATGCCGGCTGCGGCATTCGGTGCGCCGCAGACGATCTGCAGCAACTCGCCCTGCCCGGCATCGACCTTGCACACCTTGAGCTTGTCGGCGCCGGGGTGGCGCTCCGCCTCGACGATGCGCGCGACGACCACGCCTGCGAAGGGAGGCGCAGCGGGTCGCGCCTCCTCGATCTCCAGCCCGGCCATGGTCAGCGCATGCCCGAGCGCCTCGCTGTCGAGTTGCGGATCGATCAGCGTCCGCAACCAGTTTTCCGAGAATTGCATGATTCGATTACCTGAATTGACTCAAGAAACGCAGATCGCCATCGAAGAACAGGCGCAGGTCGTTGATGCCGTAACGCAGCATCGTCAGGCGGTCCAGCCCCATGCCGAAGGCGAAGCCGCTGTAGCGCTCGGGGTCGATGCCGCCGAAGCGCAGCACATTGGGATGCATCAGGCCGCAACCGGCGATCTCCAGCCAGCGTCCTTCCAGCGCACCACTCATGAAGGCGACGTCGATCTCGGCGCTCGGCTCGGTGAATGGGAAGAACGACGGGCGGAAGCGCACCTGCAGATCGTCGGACTCGAAGAACTTGCGCAGGAAATCGGCGATCACGCCCTTCAGATCGGCAAAGCTTACCTTCTCGCCGATCCAGAGCCCTTCCACCTGATGGAACATCGGTGAATGGGTCGCATCCGAATCCACGCGATAAACACGCCCGGGAGCGATCACGCGCAGGTCCGGCATCGTCGCCGCGCCGGCGTGTTGCTCACTGTGCGCAAGCATCGCGCGCACCTGCACCGGGCTGGTGTGGGTGCGCAACAGCACATCATTGCGGCCCTCGATGTAGAAGGTGTCGTGCATCGAGCGCGCGGGGTGATTCTCGGGCGTGTTGAGCGCGGTGAAGTTGTGCCAGTCGGTCTCGATCTCCGGACCGTCCGCGACCACGAAGCCGATGGAACGGAACAGCGCCTCGAGCCGCTCCAGCGTGCGATGCACCGGATGCAGGCCACCGCTCGCGACACCGCGGCCGGGCAGACTCACGTCGAGCGCCTCGGCGGCGAGTTGAGCGAGCAGATGCGCCTCGCGCAATGCCTCGCGCCGTGCCTCAAGCGCGTTCTCGATGGCCGTCTTGGCGCGGTTGATGTCCGCACCCACCGCCTTGCGCTCTTCGGCAGGCAGCTTGCCCAAGGCCTTCAGGCGCTCGGTGATGGAGCCGGATTTACCCAGGAAGCGTGCCTTGGCCTGCTCGAGTTGGGCGCCGTCGGCCGACTCCGCGAAGGCCGCGATGGCGGCTTGAACCAGTTGATCGAGGTTTTCCATGTCAATGCCGTGGATGATTCAGAAAAAAAAGGGAGGCCACGCCTCCCTTTTTTGAGCCACCGAGGATCAGGCAGCCAGTCTGGCGCGGGCTTGGTCGGCGAGCGCCGCAAAGGCGGGCTTGTCGAACACGGCCAGGTCGGCCAGGACCTTGCGGTCGACTTCGATCGCAGCCTTCTTCAGGCCGTTCATGAAGGTGCTGTAGGTCAGGCCGAGCTCGCGCGAGGCCGCATTGATACGCGCAATCCACAGCGCGCGGAATTGGCGCTTGCGCTGACGACGGTCACGGTAGGCGTACTGGCCTGCCTTCATCACCGCCTGCTTGGCGATGCGGTATACGTTCTTGCGACGGCCGCGGTAACCCTTGGCTTGGTCGAGGACTTTCTTGTGGCGCGCGCGCGCCGTTACACCACGTTTAACTCGGGGCATTGCGTTCTCCTATCAAGCGTAAGGCAGCATGGCGCGGATCAGCTTCTCGTCCGAGGCATGAACTTCCGTCATGCCACGCAGCTGGCGCTTGCTCTTGGTGGTTTTCTTGGTAAGGATGTGGCGCTTGAACGCCTGCGAACGCTTGATGCCGCCGCTCGAGCGGACCTTGAACCGCTTCGCGGCTCCGCTCTTGGTTTTCATCTTGGGCATTGCTAACTCCTGATTTATGGATGACGCCAGGTAGCGCCAACTACGACGCTTTCGAAACCCGGCTTCACTTGTTTTCGACCGGCTAACCGGTCGTCATTCGCCCCAAGGCACCAGGTCCGGGGGCAGAACGCCTTGCAGCTCAGCAGAAAATGGCTCGGATCTTTCCGCTCAGCTCTTTCGCGGCGCGATGACCATGATCATCTGCCGCCCTTCCATCTTGGGCATCTGCTCGACCACTGCGATCTCGTCGAGATCAAGCTTGATCCTTTCGAGTTGACGCATGCCGATTTCCTGGTGGGCCATCTCGCGCCCACGGAAGCGCAGTGTTACCTTGGCCTTGTCGCCTTCACCCAGGAAGCGCTTGAGATTGCGAAGCTTGATCTGGTAGTCGTTCTCGTCCGTACCCGGACGCAGCTTGACTTCCTTCACCTGCACCTGCTTTTGCTTGAGCTTCGCTTCGTGCGCCCGCTTCTGTTCCTGATACTTGAACTTGCCGAAGTCCATGATCTTGCAGACCGGCGGTGTGGCCATCGGCGCGATCTCGACCAGATCGAGTTCGGCTTCTTCGGCCATGTTCAAGGCTGCATTCAGCGAGACGATGCCGAGTTGCTCTCCGTCATCTCCCACCAGGCGAACTTCGGGCGCGGTGATTTCCTCATTGACGCGCTGCTTCTTATCCTGAGCGATGGTTCAATTCTCCAAAAAAATCAATGACTAACCGAGTCGGCTTTCGCTTCGAGTTCGCGATGCCAACGCTCGATCAACGTTTCAAGGGACATTTGGCCAAGATCCTGGCCGCCCCGCGCACGCACTGTGACGAGTCCGCCGGCCTTTTCCTTGTCGCCGACGACGAGCTGATACGGCAGCTTCTGTACGCTGTGCTCGCGGATTTTATAGTTAATCTTTTCATTTCGCAAATCGGCTTCGACCCGGAAACCCGCCAATTTCAAGCGCTTCGCGACTTCGGTCGCATACTCGGCCTGCCCCTCCGAGATATTCAGCACCACGCCCTGAACCGGCGCAAGCCACAGCGGCAAGGCGCCTGCGTGGTGCTCGATGAGGATGCCGATGAAGCGCTCGAGCGAACCGAGGATCGCACGATGCAACATCACAGGGAACTTCTTGGTGTTGTCCTCTGCAACGTACTCGGCACCGAGGCGCACCGGCAGGTTGAAGTCGAGTTGCAGCGTGCCGCACTGCCACACACGCCCCAAGCAGTCCTTGAGCGAGAATTCGATCTTCGGGCCGTAGAAGGCGCCCTCGCCCGGCTGCAGGTCGTAGGCAAGCCCCTGCGCATCGAGCGCCGCCGCCAGCGCGGCTTCGGCCGCATCCCACTGCTCGTCGGTCCCGACGCGCTTGTCGGGACGGGTGGACAGCTTGACCTGCACATCGGTGAAGCCGAAGTCGCGATACACCTGCTGCAGCAGGCGGATGAACTCGGCGGATTCGGATTGCACCTGGTCATCGGCACAGAAGATGTGCGCATCGTCCTGAACGAAGTTGCGCACCCGCATGATGCCGTGCAGCGAACCCGATGGCTCGTTGCGGTGGCAGGAGCCGAACTCGGCCATGCGCAGCGGCAAGTCCCGGTAGCTCTTCAGCCCCTGGTTGAAGATCTGGATGTGGCACGGGCAGTTCATCGGCTTCACCGCGTAGTCGCGCTTCTCCGACTGGGTGGTGAACATCAGGTCGGAGTACATGCCCCAATGGCCCGACTTCTCCCACAGCGAGCGATCGACGATCTGCGGTGTCTTCACTTCCTGGTAGCCGTGCGCGTTGATCGTGCGGCGCATGTATTGCTCCACCTGCTGCCACAACGTCCAGCCCTTGGCGTGCCAGAACACCATGCCGGGAGCCTCTTCCTGGATATGGAAGAGATCGAGCTGACGCCCGAGCTTGCGATGATCGCGCTTCTCGGCTTCCTCGAGCATGTGCAGATAGGCCTCGAGATCCTCCTTCTTGGCCCAGGCGGTACCGTACACCCGCTGCAACATCTCGTTCTTCGAGTCGCCGCGCCAGTAGGCGCCCGCAAGCTTGGTGAGCTTGAAGACCTTGAGCTTGCCGGTGCTCGGGACGTGCGGGCCTCGGCAAAGGTCGATGAAGTCGCCCTGGCGGTACAGCGAGACGTCCTCGGCCGCCGGGATCGAGGCGATGATCTCGGCCTTGTAGTGTTCGCCGATGCCCTCGAAAAAGGCCACCGCCTTGTCGCGCGGCCACACCTCGCGGGCGACGGGAATCTCGCGCCTGGCGATCTCGGCCATGCGCTTCTCGATCGCCTCCAGGTCTTCCGGCGTGAAGGCGCGCTTGTAGGAGAAGTCGTAATAGAAGCCGTTCTCGATCACCGGGCCGATCGTCACCTGTGCATCCGGAAACAGCTCCTTCACCGCATGAGCGAGCAGATGCGCGCTGGAGTGACGGATGATCTCCAGCCCGTCCGCGCTCTTGTCGGTGACGATCGCAAGGGCTGCGTCGTGCTCGATACGATGCGACAGATCGACCATGCGACCATCGACCTGGCCCGCCAGCGCGGCCTTAGCAAGCCCGGCGCCGATCGAGGCCGCCACATCCGCAACGGTCACGGGCTCGTCGAAGCTGCGGACGGAACCATCCGGGAGGGTGATATTTGGCATTGCTTGCGACCTCTGACTGGAGTTTCTGCAAATGACAGACGAAAAAAAAGTGCGGACGAGCCGCACTTTTTCCTGGAGCACTACTGCGGAGCCCGATGATTCAGTTTCTGGCTTCGCGGGTAGTTCGGATCGACATTTTCCGGCTCCTGAATACTGGTAGGCGCGATTGGATTCGAACCAACGACCCCCACCATGTCAAGGTGGTGCTCTAACCAACTGAGCTACGCGCCTGCTAAGAGCCGAGAATTATACAGAGGCAAAGCGCGCTGTCAAACAATTTTCGGACGAACTCCGAAGATCGTTGTGCACTGCATGCAGGACCGCGTGCGCACGCCACTCAGTTGCCCGCATGGCGCTCCAGCAGCCGCGCAGAGAATTGCTGCACCGCAACTGGAATCGTCGCAATCGGCCCCGAACTCGTGCGCACGGCGCGCAGCAGTTGTGCCACAACGGGTTCGAGCGGCAGGCTCGTTCCGAAGTAGCACACCTGCTCGGCACGGATGATCAACAGCGTCGGGAAGTCCTCGACATCGACGTCGCCGAGCAGTTCGGCCTCATCCTCGATGTCGCACCAGAGCATCCTGCAGTCCTCGCGTCCGGCAACATGACGCTCGAGCATGGGTCGAAACTCGCGACAGGTACCGCACCACTCGGCGCACAGCGCGACGATCATCAGCGACTCGCTGCCCTGCAAGGGCGCTTCCTCTGACGTCATGTCGGTTCTCACAACCATCCGGCGCGACGAAAGCGGAAGAAAAGCACCGCGCCCGCAGCACAGATCATGCCGAGCGCCAACGGGTAGCCGTATTCCCAGTCGAGCTCGGGCATGTGCCTGAAATTCATCCCCCAGATGCCGGCGAGCGCCGTCGACACCGCAAAGATCGCCGCCCAAGCCGCCAGGCGCTTGCCCGTCTCCGACTCCTCGATCGTCACCATCGAGAGATTGACCTGAATCGCAGTGGCGATCGTCTCGCGAATGGCATCGATCGAGGTATTGATACGCAACAGGTGGTCATGCACGTCGCGGAAATACTCCTGCGTGCTGGCACACACCGGCGGCACGCGACCGCCATGCAGCTTGGTGGTAACCTCGAGCAGCGGTGCAACCACATGATGGAGTGCGGTGGCACGCCGCTTGAGCCCGTACAACCGCTCGATGCTGCGGCGGGCGGCACCGCGTTCGAAGATCGTGGCCTCGACCTCGTCCAGTTCGGATTCGATGTTGTCGATGAGCGGAAAATAGCGATCCACCACCGCATCCATCAATGCATAGAAGACGAAGCCTGCTCCGTGGCTGAGCAGTTCGGGCTCCCGCTCGCAACGCTCGCGCACACCGAGGAAGTCGCGATCGCTGCTGCGACGGATGGAAAGCACGAAGTTGCGCCCGACGAAAATCGCGAGCTCGCCAATTGCCAGCGCACCGTTCACGAGTTCCGGCATCTGCATCACGACAAACAGCGTGCTGCCGTATTCCTCCAGCTTGGGGCGCTGATGCCCGTTTCGTGCATCCTCGACCGCGAGCGGATGCAAGCCAAAAGCCTCCTGCATGCGCGCAAGCTCGTCATGACTCGCGTCCCGCAACGCGACCCAGACCAGACAATCGCGCTTGATCAGCCAGTCGCCGATGGTATCTGGCCGGATATCGGCGATCTTCTCACCGCCCTGATAGGCGACGCAGTTGATCAGCATTGCAGGCCCGACATGCGCAGTCGCACACCCTCCACCACAACCTCAGCCCGCAGCAGCAAGCGGCTGGCCGCTGGCGTCGAACAGCCCTTCGAACAGTACCGAGCTGAGATAGCGCTCGCCAGAGTCTGGCAGGATCACGACGATGGTCTTGCCGGCGTTCTCGGGCCGCTTGGCAAGCCGCACCGCAACCGCCGTTGCGGCGCCGCACGAAATACCCGCCAAGATGCCCTCTTCTCGAGCGAGGCGCCGGGCATACGTGACGGCGTCCTCGTTCGTCACCGTCTCGATCGCATCGACCAGCGAGAGATCCAGGACCTTGGGCACGAATCCCGCGCCGATACCCTGAATCTTGTGAGGTGCAGGCGCGGGTGGCTGTCCCGCACGTGTCTGGGTGAGCACAGGACTGGCGGCGGGCTCGACCGCGACCGACTGCACCGCCAGACCGCGTGACTGCTTGAGATAGCGGGTCACGCCGGTGATCGTGCCACCAGTGCCGACACCGGAAACGAAAATGTCCACCTTGCCGTCGGTATCCTCCCAGATCTCCGGGCCGGTCGTTGCCTCGTGAATCGCTGGGTTCGCCGGGTTGTTGAACTGCTGGAGCAGCACATAACGCTCGGGGTCGGAGGCCACGATCTCCTCTGCCTTCGCAATCGCGCCCGCCATGCCGCGCGCGCCCTCGGTGAGCACGAGCTTGGCGCCATAGGCCAGGAGCAGCTTGCGCCGCTCGATACTCATCGTCTCGGGCATGGTCAGCGTCAGCGGAATGCCCCGCGCGGCGGCAACGAACGCGAGCGCGATGCCGGTGTTGCCGCTGGTCGGCTCGACCAGCTCCTTGCCCGGACCGAGCAGCCCCCGCTTTTCGGCGTCCCACACCAAGCCCGCGCCGATACGGCACTTGACCGAGTACGCCGGGTTGCGCCCCTCGATCTTGGCGAGCACCGTCGCCCCCGCCCCATCCGTGACACGGTTGAGTCGCACGAGCGGGGTGCGTCCGATCGAAAGCGCATTGTCTGCAAACCAGTTGGCCATGCCGCTGTTCCTCCATCGTATTGCATTGTTGAGAGCGGATGGACACTAGCAGCAGTCGCCACGACTTGTCGACCGGCTCCGCCCTCTAGCCGGCCTGCGCCTCAGAATCCGCGCAGATCGTCGACTGCCAGTTCAAGCGGCGACCCGACGATACGAGCGAGGGTCTGACCGAACACATCCACATCGTTGTCGAAGCCACCATGGCTCGCCGCTGCGTCAGTCTCCACCGTCTTGCCATCACGTACCCTGCGGCTCGTGATGATCCTGCGTGCCTTGAGAACATGCCAGCGCTTCGCGAGACCGGCCTCTCGCGCCGCCTCGCGCCAGTTTCCCAGGGCCGCCGCAGTGCTCGATGCGCCGTCCCAGCCACCATGCTCGGGGTCGGTCACCTTGTCCATGCCGAGCAAGGGCGTGCGCAGATCGGTCTCGAGCGCATTCGAGACGAAGTAGAGGAGCGATTTTCGATAGATCTTTGCCACGTTGTCGTCGCGCTCGTTCTCGTCGGACAGGGCGTGGACATGAAGCCGCTTCATCACGTCCGCATGCGCTGCATAGTGCTGCACCGCGAACTCCACGGTGCACGCGGGCGCGTAGAGGTGCGCGGTGGCGATGCTTTGCACCAGCCCGCGCGCTCCGAACAGGCCCAACAGACGTCCGAGCATGATCGCGCCGGCAGAATGTCCGACCAGGTGGATCTCCAGCCTGTCGCCCCAGCTACCGCTCAGGCTTGCGAGCGCCCGCGCAAGCAGATCGCCACCGCGTCCCGCAGCACAGCTGCGCTTGGCGTTCTCCTTCATCTCGCTCCAGATCGGCCGTGCCAGCGGCCGCCCCACGGTGCGCTCCAGCAAGGCATCGCTTGCCTCGCTAATGGCATCGCCGATGCCCCTCGCGAGCGAAGGCTGACGGCTCAAGCCATCGCCGAGGATGTTGGCGATGGATTCGAGCAGGCCGGTCTTCCATACGATGAACAGGGGATAACAGCCGTTGCCGGTGAAGTAGCGCCCCATCACCCGCGCCCGCGCGATGCCGGCGGCCTCGCTGTTGAGACCGCCGTGGGCGTAGATCACGAGTCGCTTGCGCTCGCTCGGCGTGGCGCGGAAGAAGGCGTCCGGCAGCACGCAGGCCTGGTGCATCAGGGTTCGGGTGACCTCGTCCTCGGTCAGGTAGCGATCCATGCGCCCGTCGTTACCCAGCACGATGCTGTGACGGTAGGCGCGCTCCTCGCTCCACCAGTTGCCGGCATCGACCGCTGCGCGGCCGCCCCCCACCGCGCCGCCCGCGGCGAGACGCCCCACCACCACCCCGGGCACGCCCAGCGCAGCGACCCAGGCGTCCATCGCGTTTGCCAACCAGTCGGCGTAGCCGAGCACGGCAAAGCCGCCCCGCCCCCAGTTGCGCCCCCACGAGTTCTGAACGATGAATCCCCGTTCGTTGAAGCCGACCAGCGCAAAGGCATGACCGCCACTGCGCGACGGTTGGCCATCGAACGGAATCGACGGCAGGTCCTCATGGCCCGTCGGCACCTTCGCGCTCGACTTCAGGGTGCTCCACCCCTCATGGGTGAAGGCGGAGACATACACCGCACCGACCTCGTGGATCGCCGCTTGCATGTCGGTGATCGACTGCGTATCGACACGGAAATACACGCCCAGCGTGGTCCGCGTCGCACGCTCGGCCCAGCCGTAGCGCGGGATCACCGCCTGGCTCGCGCTGTAGGGCCAATCGCTCTCCAGACACACGCCGTGCTTGTGCCAGCCCTTCAGCGCTCCGCGACAGCTCGAGCCCTCGTAATCCTCACCGGCGTACTCGTCGTAGCGCCGCGCAAAGTCGTAGAGCATGCGCGGGCTGACCGAGTCGAACTCCCGCGAGAACTCGGCCTTGCGCCAGCGCAGGTAGTTCACCACGCACGCCAGCCCGAAGCCAGTGCATGCACCTTCCTGCCCCTGGTCGAGGATCAACCCGGCCTCGGAGTAGGCACCGAGGTAGGCCTTGATGTGCTCTTCGGACGGAAGGAGATCCGGCAGCGAGCGCGGTGGCGGCTGGTAGGGGCGATCGCGCAGATCGGAAGGGTCACGGGTCGCATCCAGCCGCTTGCTGCCTGCCGGCGCGCGCCCCACGGGTGCGGCGGCAACGGCCCCGGCGGGCATCATTGTCGGCCAGACCTTCGCAGCGCGCTCGAACACATCCTTGAACCGCTCCAGGCCGTGCGAGCCACCATTCACGAGTTTGCGCGCGGTACGGAGGTCCCCCGCGGCGAGCGCCGCCCGCACCTTACCCGCCACATTCGCGAGAAACAAGGCCAGCAAGGCCGCCGCGATCTCGGGCGTGTTGGCACCGTCCGGGTTCGCGGTGAGATCGATGGAGAGCGCATCACCATAGCGCTTGTAGTTGAAGCGCCCGGTGAGCTGGATGAACCCCCGCCCCTTGAAGCGGGCACCGTCACCGGGCTGATTATTGCCGAGGTTTTTGCCGATGCGTGTGCCGGCATCATAGGCGCTGAAGGGCGCGAGACCGGGCGTGGTGTTGAAGCGCGAGGGCAACTCGGCGATCGGGAGGAAGCCCTCGCTCTCGGCGCGGATCGTGCCCAGCGCCATCAGCAGCATCGGACGATCCACAAGGCCTGCGGCGCACATAGCGGCGATGACATAGGGCAGGTAACGCGCGATGTTGGCCGGCTTGGTGGCCGGAAACAAGGGTTGGACCATTGCGAGATCGACCGGCTCGCTCAGCGCCGGCCACTCGGCCAGCCCCAGCGCATCCTGGCAGCGCGGTCCGACGACGCCATCGGCGATCAGGCCGACACCGGTCTGCCAGCGCCTCACCGCCGCCTCGGTGTCAGCATCGAAGACGTCGCCAAGCGCGAGACCCGCATACTCCGTCGCAACCGGACCGAGCGCCTCGACCAGCGCCGCCTTGAGCGCACGCACCTTGGCGCCCTCGACGCCACGTATCAGGATCATCGCCATTGCCGCTCTCCTCTTCGTGCTGTTCACCCCGTTCATGCCATTAAAGACGACCATTGTCATGATGACAATCGCCATCTCGCGAGCGCGAGCGGCGATGGATGAGGGGGACGGACGAAGGGCGTCCGGGAGACGACTGCAGGATCGCTCGGCGACGCCTTGGAGACTACTTCCTGAGACGTCCTGCCGCGAAGAGCAGGATGATCGCGCCGACCACCGCACCGATGAAACCGGCAGTCTCTCCCGGGCGGTAGAAGCCGACGAACTGACCGCCGTAGGTGGCGAGCATCGCGCCGCCTATGCCGAGCAGCATGGTCATGATCAGCCCCAGACCTTGCGGGCCGGGAAACAGCAAGCGCGCCACTGCGCCGACGATGAGACCAATGAGCAGTGTTCCGATGAAACCCATTTCACCCCTCCCTTGCCGATTGCGGCCACGCCGCGAGGAATTGCCGCCAGTGCTCCGCATCCAGCGCCTCGAGCGCGTGCCGCACCCGTGCACACTCGGCCGCGAAGCCGGCATCGTCGAGTACGCCACGCATGCGCTGGAAGCCCAGATAGACCAGATAGGTGTTGACCACGTCGGTCTCGCAGTAGTCGCGGATCTCGGCGATGCGCCCATCCTGCCACGCACCCCAGACCGCCGAGCCGTCCATGCCCAGCTTGCCCGGGAAACCCATCAGCTTCGCGAGCTGGTCGAGCGGCACAGCCGCGCGCGGCTGGTACAGCGCGAGCAGATCCATGAGATCGAGATGGCGGTTGTGGTAGCGGCTGATGTAGTTGTTCCACTTGAAGTCGCGCGAGTCGGCGTAGTCGCCCTCGCCCTGATCCCAGTAGCGCGGCGCGGCGATGCCATGCATCAGGCCGCGGTAGTGCAGCACCGGCAGATCGAAACCGCCACCGTTCCACGACACGATCTGCGGGGTGAAGCGCTCGACCCCGTCGAAGAAGCGCTGGATGAGCTGCTTCTCGGTGTTATCCGGCTCGGAAAGCGAGAACACGCGAAAGCTGTGCGCGTCCGCGAGCACACAGGAGATCGTCACGACCCGCTGCAGGTGGTGCTGGAGAAAATCGCTGCCATGCGAGGCGCGCCGCTGCGCGAAGGCGTGCTCGGCGACATCGCCATCGGGCATGTCCGCCGGCAGACCCTCCAGCAGGCGAATGCCAGCGACATCGGGGATGGTCTCGATGTCGAACACGAGCACGCCCATCACTTCTGCTTCCAGCCGCCGCCCGCCTGAATCCACCATCCGGGTTGCGCGCGATCCTGCCAGCGTTGCGCAAAGGTCTTGCGCACGTCGGCCTCCCACTCCGGGTGGCCGTTGGCTCGGGCGATCTCGCGGTAGAGCGCTGCACGGTCGGCATTCTCGGCGGCCACCAGCGCATTCGCCTGGGCACGCTGTGCGAGCGGTACCGCGTTGGCATCCCTCAGCACGACATTGCCGTCCGCGCCGAGCCCGACCGCACCCGCTGCATACAGCGGTGCGAGCTGCGCGTGCCGCTTCTGCATGGACTGCTGCACGGCATTGATCGCCGGCGTGTTGATCTCCAGATTGCCCTGCGCGGCCAGCTGCGCGCTGACCCCAAGGAGCAGGGCGAGGAGCAGCCCCCTCAGGTGAGAGATGGCTTTCATTGCTTTTCTCCATTGTCCGCAGGCACGGCAGCCCCGGCGGGATCACGCAGTTGCCAGACCTCGTCGATGATGCGGTCGGCTGCCTTCTCGGCCGCGGCGGCGGGAAAGTAGATGTTGATCGTCACGCATCCTGCCAGCACGATGCATGGCAGCAGCGTGCAGACGAGCCACTTGTTGTGCAGCATCCGGTGTTCTCCAGGTTTGTGCCGGGGCGCTTACTCGATGACCGGAGACATGTTGGAGGCGATCACGGCACGCACGCGCCCGACCAGATCCGACCAATCGACGCGACGATTGTAGCCCATGACATCCAGCGCCGGCACACCCCCCCCACGCACGATGCGGAATCGTTCGCCATCCGGCTCCAGGCCAGGCAGGCCGGCCATTTCGCATACGCCGCCACGCAGCCTGCATGACAAGGCAATTTCGCGGTAACCAAAACTTTCGAACATGCCGAGGAAGCCGCGCTGCAGCGCCGCGATCGCGCCTGCGCCGCCGAGCGCGCTGATGTTCTGCACCGCGCGCTGGCTGATGCGTCGCGGGTAGTGCCCGGGTGCGCTGCGCAGGCTGGCATCGAACTGCGTGGGCGACCAGCCGACCAGTTCGAGTGCACCGATATCGACATCGATCCGCCCGGTCATTCCGCCGAACGAGAAGGTCTCGGTCAGGCGCCCCAGGTCCAGATTGCGCGCGCTCACATCTGCGGAAAGATGCGAGGCGGCGCCGAAAGGCTCGAACAGCGCGAGCTGCGACACCGTCACCTTGCCGTCGAACACGGACACATCCAGCACGCCGTCCAGCCGGACCTCGCCCGGCGAGATGCGCAGCCCGGGCAGCACCGCGCTGATCTCGCCCGTCATCGCCGGCCAGCCAAGGGCAGCGGAGAGGCTTGCCATCGACACCGGTGCAAGCTCCGCTCGGCCTTGCCCGCGCCAACCGTCCGCGCCACGCTCCACCGCGAGATCGTGCAACTGCAGCCGACCATCCAGCAACGGGACGTCGAGAGGGGCAAGCGCAAGCGCACTGCCGCGCAGTTCCGCGTCGATGGAAAACGCACCGAGCGAGAGCCTTTGCCATTTGCCACCCGCGATCTCCAACTGCGCACGGCCAACACCATCCTGTCGCCACGGAATGCGTCCGCTCACCGGGCCGAACGCGATGTCCTCATCGACGAAGTGGAGCGCGATCTGGTCCAGCTTGATGTCGGCAGCGACCGGCGCCGCATCACGCAGCTCCAGGCTCACATCCGCTCGCCCCGCGAAGAGCAGACCATCGCTCTGCCCCGGTCGCAGCAGCGGCGCGATCCAGCGCGGACCGATGGTGGCGAGATCGGCGCCGACAAGCTTCGCGTGTGCATGAAGAATGTACGGAGGCGCGAAAGAGAGCTCGGCATCGGCCACCATGGCGCCCACGCCATCCATGTCGATGCGTGCCTGCCGCACACGCAGAGCATCCCCGCGCAGCGCACCATCCAGCGCGAGCGTGACGCCAGCCTGCAGGTAGAAGGGATGCAGATAGGCCTCGCCCGCAGTCCACGACGCAGCGCCCTGCCATTGCCAACCCTGCGCGTTCGCGGTCGCATTCAGCTTGAATTCGACGCCCAGCCCTTCGGCGGCCTGAAAACCGTCTGCCGACGCGAAGCGTCCGTCGGCGAGTCGCCCGGTCAGCGTGAGCGACCCGTCCTTGCCGGAACCTTGATGACGCAGCGACAGATCCGCACGGCCGGCGACGCTGCGCGCCGCCTCCGGCAGCAGTGGTGCAATCGCGGCAAGCTGCAAGTCGCGCGCCTCGAGCCTCAGCCCCCCATCTTCGGAATACGCGACTTCGAGCTTTCCGAGCGCGGCGTGATCGAGCATCAGCGAGAGGCGGCTGCCGTCCAGCGCCACGTCCAGCGTGATTGCGGTGCCGGGCGGCAAGCCATCGGCGATGAGACGCCCGTCCCCGCACTGCAGCGTGCCCTCGCCGAAGGCCAGCCGCGCACAGCGCAGACTCACGCCGGACAGCACATGACCAGGCAGTATGAGCGTCTCAACGTGCAGGGAGGCCTCCGCACCGGCTCCCGGCAGGGTCAGCACGACGCCTTGCGCCACGATCGCTTGCCCGTCGCCATGTTCGAAGGTCAGCTCACCGAGCGAGAGCGCAAACGTCGCTTGCGCGCCGAGTTGTGCGCTGCCGCAGGCAAGGCCCAAAGCCAGACCCAAGCCCGCCATGAGGCGGACGCGCGGTGCGGATCCGCTCCACGCGCGTGGCATCGGGCGTCTCTCAGCCGGGGAAGACCCCGGTGGAGAGGTAGCGGTCGCCACGGTCGCAGACGATGGAGACGATGACCGCATCCTCGACCTCGCTGGCGATGCGCAGCGCAACATGCATCGATCCGCCGGAGGAGATGCCGGCGAAGATGCCTTCCTCGCGTGCGAGCCGCCGCGTCATCGCCTCGGCGTCGGCCTGGCTCACATACTCGAGCCGATCGACCCGGCTGTGGTCGTAGATCCTGGGCAGATATGCCTCCGGCCATTTGCGAATACCCGGGATCTGCGAGCCCTCCTCGGGCTGGCAGCCGATGATCTGGATGGCGGGGTTGCGCGACTTGAGATAGCTGGACACGCCCATGATGGTGCCGGTCGTACCCATGCTGCTGACGAAATGGGTGATGCGCCCGCCTGTCTGCTCCCACAGCTCCGGCCCCGTGCCGATGAGATGCGCACGCGGGTTGTCGGGGTTGGCGAACTGGTCGAGGATGACACCCTTGCCATCGTCGCGCATGCGCTCGGCGACATCGCGCGCCATCTCCATGCCGCCCTCGCGCGCAGTGAGCACGAGCTCCGCGCCGAATGCGCGCATCGTCTGGCGGCGCTCCACACTCTGGTTCTCCGGCATCACCAGAATCATGCCGTAGCCGCGCATCGCGGCTGCCATCGCGAGCGCGATACCGGTGTTGCCGCTGGTGGCCTCGATCAGCGTGTCACCCGGCTTGATGTCGCCACGCACCTCGGCCTGCATGATCATCGACAACGCCGGCCTGTCCTTCACCGACCCGGCCGGGTTGTTGCCCTCCAGCTTGCCGAGGATGACATTGTTACGCCCTGCCTGGATGCGCTTCATCCGCACCAGCGGTGTGTTGCCTACGTAGTCCTCGAGAGTCTTGAATTCCATGGTTTTACCGCCAGCGCAGAATGTTGGCCCGAGTGTAAGCGCCGGCACACATCAGGGAGAAGCACCCTGTGGGAATAAACTAAGAACGCGCGCACGGATAAGCGCGCAGACGGGGCATGCTCAAGGCTCGAGGTCGAACTCCTCGGTACGCCGCGGCGGATAGGTTTCCCAACCGCCACAGGCCGGACAGCGCCACTGGAACTGGCGCGCCTTGAAACCACAGCCGGTACAGCGATAGCGCGCCACCCGCCTGGTGTGGGCGTGGATCAGTTGCTTCACCAACTCGACGTCGGCCCGCTGCTCCTGTGGCACATTGAGATTTGCAGCCTCGAGAAGCTTTTCCAGCCCGAGCAGGGTCGGGTTGCGCTTGAGCTCGTCCTTCACGAGCAGATAGGCGGCCTGCGGGCCCTGTGCCTCCAGCACCCAGCGGAACACCTGATCGAGGAGATCCAGCGACGGGTGTTTCTCCTGCCAGGCGCGAAGCAGCGTGCGTCCCTGGTCACGACGGCCCGCGCGGGTGAATGCGTCCATCAGGCGTTCCGCAACCAGCGCAAGATAGCCCGGGTCCTGATTCTCGACCCGCTTCCACGCTTCGATCGCCGCTTCGTCGTCACCTCGGGCCACATGCAGATCACCCATCAGCACGCTCGCGCGCACGCAGCGCCGGTTGATCGCGAGCGCTTCGTCGATATGCCTGCTGGCATCTTCCAGTCCGGAATTCGCGAGCGCAGCGGCGGCAAGCTCGCAGTGGAAATTCGCGACTTCGGTACGCCAATGCACGCTCTGGTTGTCCGGCAATGCCTTGGCGATCTCGATCGCCTTGGCCCAGTCCTTCTCCTGTTGATAGATTTCAAGCAGGTAGCGTGTCGCAGCCTCGTCGCGCACTGAGCCGCGCAGGCGGACGAACACCGCCTCGGCGCGGTCGAGCAGGCCGGCCTTCAGATAGTCTTCGCCAAGTGCGGCCAGCGCTTCTAGGCGCTGCTCGTCATTGAGGTCTTCGCGATCGACCAGATTCTGGTGCAGGCGGATTGCGCGTTCGGTCTCCCCGCGCCGACGGAACAGGCTGCCGAGCGCGAAATGCAGCTCGATGGTCTGCGGATCGATGCGTACCGCCTCTGTGAAGGCATCGATCGCCTTGTCGGGCTGCTCGTTGAGCAGGAAATTCAGACCGCTCAGATAGGAACGCGGCAGGCTGCGCGACTCACGCACCACCTGGCGGATGTCGATGCGTGCCGCGATCCAACCCAGCGCGAAGAAGAGTGGCAGTGCAAGCAGCCACCAGAACTCGATTTCCATGGATCAGGAGACTCGCGACAGGTCCCGCTTGAGGCGACCGATCTCTCTCCGCTTGCGCAACAGCGAGGCGAAGGTGGATGTCACCCCAAGCACCGCACCGGCAGCGAACGCGGCGAGAATGACGAATACGAGCGGTAGCTGCCACTCGGCATTGAAGAAGAACTTGAGGGTCACGAGTTGATCGTTCTTCACCGCGAAACCGAACAGCAGGAAGAACAGGACTAGGCGAAAAGCCCACATCAGGATGCGCATGGGATTCATCAACTCCGGATGGTCGAAACTGGCAGATACCAAAAAGAAAGGCGGCTTTCGCCGCCTTCCACAGATCAAATCACTAACCCGATCGCCGCGCGGTCACTCAATGATATCAACTCGCTCGCGCAATTCCTTGCCGGCCTTGAAATGCGGCACATATTTTTCAGGAACATGAACCTGCTCGCCCGACTTGGGGTTCCGGCCAACACGCGGCGGCCGGTAATTCAAAGCAAAGCTGCCAAACCCGCGAATTTCGATGCGATCTCCGCGCGCCAGCGCGTCGGACATCGCATCGAGGATCATCTTGACCGCGCAATCGGCATCTTTGGCGACCAGCTGGGGAAAACGCGCCGCCAGCTTCGCAATCAATTCCGATTTGGTCATGACGAATCAGGTTACTGCTTTTGCTCGTTCAGCTTGGCCTTGAGCAGCGCACCCAGATTGGTGGTACCGCTGGATGCCGCGCTGTCGGACGCCAGCTTGTTCATCGCTTCGTTCTGCTCGGCCTGATCCTTGGCACGGATGGACAGGCTGATCGAACGGGTCTTGCGATCGACGTTGATGATCATGGTTTCGACTTCGTCGCCCACCTTGAGCACCGTGGTCAGATCGTCGACGCGATGCGGCGCCGCTTCCGAGGCACGCAGGTACCCTTCGACATCTTCGTTCAGCGCGATCACTGCACCACGGGCATCGACCGTCTTCACCGTGCCGGACACGAGGCTGTTCTTCTCGTGAGTGGCGATGAAGTTGGTGAAGGGGTCCCCATCGAGCTGCTTGACGCCCAGCGAGATACGCTCGCGCTCGACGTCGATCGCCAGCACCACGGCCTCGACCTCGTCACCCTTCTTGAAGCGGCGCACGGCTTCCTCGCCGTTGTCGCTCCAGGAAAGATCGGACAGATGCACCAGACCGTCGATGCCGCCTTCCAGGCCGATGAACACGCCGAAATCGGTGATCGACTTGATCTGGCCACGGACCTTGTCGCCCTTCTTGTGGTTCTCGGCGAAATCGTCCCACGGGTTGGACATGCACTGCTTCATGCCCAGTGAGATACGGCGGCGGTCTTCGTCGATCTCGAGGATCATGACTTCGACTTCGTCGCCCAGCTGCACGACCTTGGACGGGTGGATGTTCTTGTTGGTCCAGTCCATCTCGGAAACGTGCACCAGGCCTTCGATACCCTGCTCGACCTCGACGAAGGCGCCGTAGTCGGTGATGTTGGTGACGTTGCCGAACAGACGGGTACCCTGCGGATAGCGGCGGGCGATGCCGACCCACGGATCTTCGCCGAGCTGCTTCAGGCCGAGCGAGACACGCTGGCGCTCCTGGTCGAACTTGAGCACCTTGGCTTCGATCTCGTCACCGACATTGAGCACTTCCGACGGATGACGCACGCGACGCCAGGCCAGATCGGTGATGTGCAGCAGGCCGTCGATGCCACCGAGGTCCACGAACGCGCCGTAGTCGGTGATGTTCTTGACCACGCCCTTGACGACGATGCCTTCCTTGAGGTTCTCGAGCAGCTTCTCGCGCTCTTCACCCATGGTCTCCTCGAGCACGGCGCGGCGCGAAACGACCACGTTGTTGCGCTTGCGGTCGAGCTTGATGACCTTGAATTCGAATTCCTTGCCTTCGTACGGCGTGGTGTCCTTGACCGGACGCATGTCGACCAGCGAGCCCGGCAGGAACGCGCGGATGCTGTTGGTCATGACGGTCAGACCACCCTTGACGCGGCCGGAGACCACGCCCTTGACCAGGATGCCTTCGTTGAGGGCCTTTTCCAGATCGTTCCATGCGGAGATGCGCTTGGCCTTCTCGCGCGACAGGATGGTGTCGCCGAAGCCGTTTTCCAGCGCGTCGATCGCGACATGGATGAAATCACCGACTTCGACCTCGAGCTCGCCGCGATCGTTGCGGAATTCCTCGATCGGCACGTAGCTTTCGGACTTCAGCCCAGCATTCACGACCACGAAGTTGTGATCGATGCTGACGACTTCAGCGGTGATGACCTCACCGGAACGCATTTCCTGCAGTGCGAGGCTTTCCTCGAACAGTGCGGCGAAGCTTTCCATGGAGGCGGGTGCGGTGGTGGCAGTTGTCATAAAAGTGGAAATTCCAAATACCGCCTGGCGGCGGCAACCAGTCGTTGAGTGAGTGAAACCGGGGTACGTGGCCGCCCCCGGCACCAGATTTGCGTACGCTCGGTTCAGGAACGCACTGCTTTCAGCACGAATGCGACGGCCTCGTCGATGGACATTTCGGTCGTATCGAGCAGCAGCGCATCCGGCAATTGCTTCAGAGGGGCAACGGGACGGGAGGCATCGCGCAGATCCCTCTCTTCAAGGTCCTTCAGAAGACTTTGCATGTTAGCAGCGATTCCTTTATCCATCAACTGCTTAACCCGGCGTTCAGCGCGGGCCCTGGCGCTGGCCGTGAGAAAGATCTTGAGTCCGGCATCCGGGAACACCACCGAGCCCATGTCACGGCCGTCCGCAACCAGCCCCGGTGCGCAGCGAAAGTCGCGCTGGCGGTCGAGCAGCGCGGCGCGCACCCCCGCGAGCGTGGCGACTTTGGACGCGCCCGCGCCGCAATCCTCTTCGCGGATCGCATCGCCCACGTCATCCTCACCGAGCCAGATCCGCCCATCGGCGAAGCGTGCCGGCAGGTGGGCGGCAATCTCCACCAGCCGCGCCTCGTCGTCGAAGGCCACGCCGGCACGCATCGCCGCCAGCGCCACCAGCCGGTACATCGCGCCGCTGTCGAGGAAGGCATAGCCGAGTTCGCGCGCCACCCGCGCCGCGACCGTGCCCTTGCCCGAGGCAGAGGGGCCGTCGATCGCGATCACCGGCACCGGCCGGGCGACCTCTGCAAAAGCCTGAAAGTATGTCGGAAAGGTCTTGTTGACACACTTCGGGTCGTTGATACGCACCCGGCATCCACCCAGACTCACGAGCGAGAAGCACATCGCGACGCGGTGGTCGTCGTAGGTGTCGATCGCCGCGGGCTGCAACTGCGCGGGCGGCGTGACCACGATGTAGTCGCCCCCCTCCTCCACCGCCGCGCCCACCTTGCGCAGCTCCGCCGCCATCGCCGCGATGCGGTCGGTCTCCTTGACCCGCCAGCTCGCGATGTTGCGCAGCCGGCAGGGACCGTCCGCGAACAGCGCCGCCACCGCGAGCGTCATCGCGGCATCGGGAATGTGATTGAGATCGAGGTCGAAGGCCTTCAGCCGCCCATCGGCCGGTGCACGCGCTTCCACCCAGTTGTCGCCCATCGTGATCTCGGCACCGAGTTGTGCGAGCGCCTCGGCGAAGCGGATGTCGCCCTGGATGCTGTCGCGCCCCACCCCCTCGACGCGCACCGGCCCACCGCCGATCGCGCCTGCGGCAAGGAAATACGATGCTGACGATGCGTCACCCTCGACGTACAGCACGCCCGGGCTGCGGTAGCGCACGCCGCCCGGCACGATGAAGCGCTGCCAGCCGTCACGCGTGACCACCACGCCGAAGCGCGCCATCAGGTCGAGCGTGATCGCGATGTAGGGTTTGGAGATCAGCTCGCCGACCACCTCGATGGTGGTCTCGACGCCGGTGAGCGGCAAAGCCATCAGCAAGGCAGTGAGGAACTGGCTGGACACATCGCCGCGCACCCGCAGCACGCCGCCCGGCGCAATCGTCGCGGGCAGGATGTGCAACGGCGGATAGCCTTCATTGCCCAGATAGCGCACTTCGGCCCCGAGCTGGCGCAAGCCGTCGACGAGGTCGCCGATCGGGCGTTCGTGCATGCGCGGCACACCGCTCAGCCGGTACTCACCGCCCGACAGCGCAAGCGCCGCGGTGAGCGGACGGAACGCGGTGCCGGCGTTCCCGAGGAAGAGATCGCCCGACTTGACCGGAAACGGCCCGCCCACGCCGACCACGCTGTAGTCGTCGCTGCCCTCGCGTCGCGTCCAACGCACGCCGAGCGCGCTCAGCGCCTCGAGCATGCGCTCGACGTCGTCGGAGGCGAGGAGATCGCGGATCTCGGTCGTGCCTTCCGCGAGCGCCGCGAGCAGCAGGCTGCGGTTGGAGATGCTCTTCGAGCCGGGCAGACGCACCCGCCCGCTTGCCGACAGCATCGGCGGGAGATCGAGAAATTCCATGCTCATGTTCCTTGTCGTGCCTCAGGCCGGTTCCGAACCGACATTCGCCGCGCCGCCCGCGAGATAGCGCTCCGCCCAGGCATTGCGCGCCTTGCGCGCCTCGTCGAAATGCTGCTCCAGCCGCTCGCCGTCGCCGGACAGCAGCAGCGCGCGCAGGTAGGCGAGTTCTGCCAGGTACTGGTCGAGCTCGCCCAGCAGCGCCTGTCGGTTGGCGATGCAGATGTCCCGCCACATCTCGGGGTGGCTGCCGGCGATGCGGGTGAAGTCGCGAAAGCCGCTCGCCGCAAAACCGAAGAGCTGCTCCGCGTTGGCACGTCCTGCGAGATCGTGCACCAGCCCGAAGGCGAGGAGATGCGGCAGGTGGCTGACCGCGGCGAACACCCGGTCGTGATCCTGCGGCGGCATCTCGTGGATCACCGCGCCGCAAGCCTCCCACACCTCGCGCACACGCAGCACCGCGGAGGGAGCGTTCTCGGGCAGCGGGGTCAGCACCACCTTCTTGCCGTCGAAGAGGCTTGCGAAGGCCGCATCCACGCCGCTCTTCTCGGCGCCCGCGATCGGGTGCGCCGGCACCACGTTCGCAAGCTGCAGGTCGAGGTGGCGGTAGATGGCTTCCATCACGTCGCGCTTGGTGCTGCCCGCGTCGGTGACCAGCGTGTGCGGCTGAAGATGCGGTGCCATCGCGCCGAGGATGACGTCCATCTGCCCCACCGGCGGCGCCAGCAGCACGAAGTCGGCGCCATCGAGCGCCTCGGCCCAATCCGCCGCCGCGCTGTCGATGACGCCGAGCTCCACTGCCCGCTGCATGGACTGCGCGCTACGCCCGACACCGACGATGTGCCGCGCGATACCCGCTCGCCGTGCGGCCAGCGCAAACGAGCCGCCGATCAAACCCACGCCGCAGACGACGAGCTTGTTGATGTTGTTCATGCGCCCATCTCTCCGATCGAGCCGCGCATGCCGAGGCATGCGATCTTGTCAGCCATTCGCGCCGGCCTCGTCGAGCACCTGATTGAGCGCCGCGATGAAACGCGCGTTCTCCTCCGGCAATCCGATCGAAACCCGCAGCCACTCGGGCATGCCGTAACCCGCAATCGGCCGCACGATGACGCCGCGCCTGAGCAGCGCCGCATTCACCGCCGCCGCGTCTCCGACGCGGAAGGTGACGAAGTTGCCGGACGAGGGGATCCACGGCAAGGACCGCGCTGCGAGCGCATCGGTGATCTGCTTCATGCCGCGGCGGTTGATGTCGGCACTGCGCTCGAGGAACTCGACATCGTCGAGTGCGGCGCGTGCGGCGGCGAGCGCCACGCTGCTCACGTTGAACGGCTGGCGCACGCGGTTCATGAGGTCGATCACGTCCGGGTGACCGACGCCATAGCCTACGCGCAGCCCGGCAAGCCCGTACGCCTTGGAGAAGGTGCGCGAGACCAGCAGGTTCGGAAAGCGCGCCACCCATGAGATGCTGTCGTAGCGCTGCTCGGGCGCGAGGTACTCGGTATAGGCCTCGTCCAGCACCACCAGCACGCGCGGCGATACGCGCGCGAGGAAGGCCTCGATGTCGGCGCCATTCAGGAAGGTGCCGGTGGGGTTGTTGGGGTTGGCGATGAACACGATCCGGGTGTCGGGCTCGATCGCCGCGGCCATCGCGTCGAGGTCGTGACCGAACTCAAGCGCCGGCACCTCGATCGGGCGTGCGCCGGCGGCGTGCGTCGCGAGCGGATACACCGCGAACGCATAGCGCGAGAACACCGCCGAGCGCCCCGCCCCGAGAAAGGCACGGGCGGCGAGCTCCAGCACATCGTTGGAGCCGTTG
The DNA here is from genome assembly GCA_041916775.1 of Rhodocyclaceae bacterium. GTDB lineage: Bacteria > Pseudomonadota > Gammaproteobacteria > Burkholderiales > Rhodocyclaceae > UBA2357. The sequence continues at coordinate 25,669 of JAYRYZ010000015.1, forward strand.
CCGAGCACGATCTGCGCCATGTCCACCCCGAGCCGCTCCGCCAGCGCACTCTTGAGCTGGAAACCGTTGCCGTCCGGATAGCGCTCGATGCCGCTCATCGCCTGGATGGCGGCCTCGCGCGCGCGCGCGCTCATGCCCAGCGGGTTCTCGTTCGAGGCGAGCTTGACGATGGTCGCCTCGAGCAGGCCCATCTCACGCGCCAGCTCGCCAATCGGCTTGCCCGGCTGATAGGGCGAAATGGAACGGACATACTCCGGCGATTCGTTGACAACGCTCATGATCATCTCCTCGTTATGCTTGTTGTCGGCCCTGCCCGCGCTGCGCTCAGATGGCAGCGACGGGATAGGACCCGAGCACCTTCATGAACGCGGCCTGCCGGCCGAGTTCTTCCAGTGCCCGCGCGACGGGCGCATCGTCGCGATGCCCCTCGATGTCGACATAGAACACGTACTCCCAAAGACCACCCGCTGCAGGGCGCGATTCGAGCTTGGTCATGCTCACGCCATGACGCGCGAACGGCTCCAGCAGCGCATGCATCGCGCCCGGGCGGTTGAGTGCGGAACACACCAGCGAGGTCTTGTCCGAGCCCGACGGCCCCGCATCGTGGCTCGCGATGACGAGAAAGCGCGTGGTGTTGTTCGGGTTGTCCTCGATGTTCGCAGCGAGCACGTTCAGCCCGTACAGCTCGGCGGCAGCCTCACCGGCGATCGCGCACGATTCGGCGTCCTCGGCCGCCAGCCGCGCGGCTTCTGCGTTGCTCGCGACCGGCACACGCGGCAGATGGGCAAGATTGCGGTTGAGCCACTCGTGGCATTGCGCGAGCGACTGCGCGTGCGAGTAGAGGCGCTTCGCCCCGCCGATGCCCTGCGCCTTGCTGAGCAGGTTCTGGTGAATGCGCAGCTTGACCTCGCCGCACACCTGCAGGCTGTTCGCCAGCAGCAGATCGAGCGTGCCACCGACCGCGCCCTCGGTGGAATTCTCGACCGGCACCACGCCGTAATCCAAGCTGCCCGCCTCGACCGCACGGAAGACTTCGTCGATTGCCGCGAGCGGTGTGAAGGTGGGCGCAGATCCGAAGTGCTTGCGCGCCGCGCTCTCGGAGAAGGTGCCGGCCGGGCCGAGATAGCCGACGCGCAGCGGGTGCTCGAGCGCGAGACAGGCCGACATGATCTCGCGGAAGATGCGCTGCACCGCGTGGTCCGGCAGCGGCCCCGGGTTGGCGTCGGCAAGACGGCGCAGCACCTGGGCTTCGCGCTCGGGCCGATACAGGTTGCCCTGCTTGACCTCGCCGATGCGCTTTGCGCTGCGGGCGCGCTCCGCGAGGCGGGCGAGGATTTCCTCGTCGAGACGGTCGATGTTGTTGCGCAGATTCAGCAGTTCGTCACTCATACCGGGTTCCCGAAGCGGATCAAGCCTGGCGCGCGGCAAAGTCGCGCATGTATTCGATGAGGGCATCGACGCCCGCGAGCGGCATCGCGTTGTAGATCGAGGCGCGCATGCCGCCGACCGACTTGTGCCCCTTGAGCTGACTCAGCCCGGCCGCCTCGGCGCCCGCGAGGAAGGCCTCGTTGCGGCTCTCGTCGGCAAGCAGGAAGGGCACGTTCATGCGCGAGCGGCAATCCGCCTGCACAGTGTTGCGGTAGAAAGCGCTGGCGTCGATGAACGCGTAAAGGCGGCGCGCCTTCTCGATGTTCTCCGCCTCGATCGCACCGACCCCGCCTTGCTCCAGCAACCACTCGAACACCAGGCCGGCGACATAGATCGCATAGGTGGGTGGCGTGTTCAGCATCGAGCCATTGTCGGCCATGACCTTGTAGTCCAGCACGCCCGGCGTACCGGCCCAGGCCGTGCCGAGGAGATCCTCGCGGATAACGACGATCACCAGGCCGGAGGGCCCGATGTTCTTCTGCGCGCCGGCGTAGATCATGCCGTAGCGCGATACGTCGATGCGCCGCGACAGGATGTGCGAGGACATGTCGGCGACGAGCGGCGCCGCGCTGCGTGGCAGCTGATCGTCCGTCTGCAGTTCGATGCCGTGGATGGTCTCGTTGGTGCAGAGGTGTACATAGCGGGCCGCGGGGTCGAGCGACATCGCTTCGTGCGCCACCAGGCGCCCGGGGCCGTCATCCATGCTGCTGCCGGCGAGCCGCACGCTGCCGCCGATTGCAGCCACGAGGTGACGCGCCTCCTTGAAGGCCTTCTGCGACCACGACCCGGTGACGAGGTAATCGGCAGAACCACCGGCGAGCAGATTCATCGGAATCTGCGAGAACTGCTGGGTCGCACCGCCCTGCAGGAACAGAACCTTGTAGTTCGCGGGGACATCGAGCAGGCGCCGGAAGTCCGCCTCGGCCTTGTCGACGATGCGTGTGAAGGCCTTGCCCCGGTGGCTCATCTCCATGACGCCGCAGCCGGCACCTTGCCAGTCCAGCATCTCCTCGGCGGCGCGGCGCAGCACCGGCTCGGGCAGCGCCGCAGGGCCGGCGCTGAAGTTGAATACACGGCTCATCGTGTTGCGTTCCTCGTCAGATCTTGTCGTCGTCGGCGCCGGACGCTTCTCCAGCGTCATCGACGGCATCGCCCGCTTCACCTTCGGCTGCCCGCATCTCGGTCGCACCGTCCGGGACCTGCGTTGCGTCCGCCAACTCGTCAACATCGGACTCCGCGACCTTCTCGATGCCGGCAAGATAGGCGCCTTCGTCGAGGCTGATCAGCGTCACGCCCTGGGTGGCCCGACCGAGCTCTCGGATATCCTGAACCTTGGTGCGGATCAGCACCCCGCCGGTGGAGATCAGCATGACCTCGTCGCTCTCGTCCACCAGGCAGGCACCGACCAGGCGGCCGTTGCGGTCGGAAGCCTGGATCGCGATCATGCCCTTGGTGCCGCGGCTGTGGCGGGTGTACTCGGCAACCGGCGTGCGCTTGCCGTAGCCGTTCTCGGTGGCCGTCAGCACGCATTGGGACTCGTCACGCGTCACCAGCATCGCGATCACCCTCTGGCCGTCCTCCAGGTTCATGCCGCGCACACCGCGCGCCTCGCGGCCCATCGGCCGCACGTCGTCCTCGGGGAAGCGCACTGCCTTGCCCGCGTCCGAGAAGAGCATCACGTCGCAAGCGCCGTCGGTGATCGCCACACCGACGAGGTGATCGCCGTCGTCGAGACTCACCGCAATGATGCCCGCCTTGCGCGGGTTGCTGAACGAGGTGAGCGCGGTCTTCTTGACCGTGCCCTCGGAGGTCGCCATGAAGACGAAGTGGTTGTCGTCGAAGCCCTGCACCGGCAGCACCGCGGTGATCTTCTCGCCTTCCATGAGCGGGAAGAGATTCACGATCGGCTTGCCGCGGGCGTTGCGCGCGCCCTCCGGCACCTCGAACACCTTCAGCCAATAGACGCGGCCACGGTTCGAGAAGCACAGGATGTGGTCGTGCGTGTTGGCGACGAAGAGCCGGTCGATGAAGTCGTCGTCCTTCATGCCGGTAGCCTGCTTGCCGCGCCCGCCGCGGCGCTGCGCACGGTAGTCGGCAAGCGGTTGGCGCTTGAAATAACCGGTGTGCGACAGGGTGACGACCATGTCTTCCGGCGCGATGAGGTCCTCGATGTTGATCTCGGCGGTGTTGAGCACGACCTCGGAGCGACGCGGATCGCCGAACTGGTTGCGCACCGCGACGAGCTCCTCGACGATGATCGCGGTGATGCGTTCGGGCCGCGCGAGGATGTCGAGCAGGTCGGTGATGATGTCCATCACCTCGCGGTACTCGCCGACGATCTTGTCCTGCTCGAGCCCGGTGAGGCGCTGCAGGCGCAGCTCCAGGATGGCCTGAGCCTGCACGTCCGACAGGCGATACCCTTGCGCCGACAAGCCGAACTCGGCCGGCAGACCCTCCGGACGATAGCTGTCGGCCATCGCGCGCGACAGCATCTCCTCGACCAGCGCGGAGCGCCAGGTGCGCGCGAGCAGCTCGCGCTTGGCATCCGCCGGCGTCGGCGCGGCCTTGATCAGCGCGATGATCTCGTCCACATTGGACAACGCCACCGCCAGACCTTCCAGAATGTGACCGCGGTCGCGCGCCTTCCGCAACTCGAACACGGTCCGCCGCGTGACCACCTCGCGCCGGTGCGACAGGAAGCACTCCAGCAGCTGCCTGAGGTTCAGGGTGCGCGGCTTGCCATCCACCAGCGCCACCATGTTCATGCCGAAGGTGTCCTGCAGCTGCGTCTGCTTGAAGAGGTTGTTGAGCACCACCTCCGGCACTTCGCCGCGCTTGAGCTCGATGACCACGCGCATGCCGGACTTGTCCGATTCGTCGCGGATCTCGCTGATGCCCTCGATCTTCTTCTCGTTCACCAGCTCGGCCATGCGCTCGAGCAGCGTGCGCTTGTTAACCTGGTAGGGCAGCTCGTCGACGATGATCGCCTGGCGGTCGCCCCGACCGATGTCCTCGAAGTGGGTGCGCGCGCGCATCACCACCCGCCCGCGGCCGGTGCGGTAGCCCTCGTGCACGCCGGCGAGGCCGTAGATGAGCCCTGCGGTGGGGAAGTCCGGCGCCTGGACGATGGCGATCAGGTCCTCGATGTCGGTCTCGGGCGACTCCAGCAGCTTCAGACACGCAGAGACGACTTCGGAGAGGTTGTGCGGCGGGATATTGGTCGCCATGCCGACTGCGATGCCCGACGAGCCGTTGATGAGCAGGTTCGGGATGCGCGCCGGGAGGATCAGCGGCTCCTTCTCCGAGCCGTCGTAGTTCGGCCCGAAATCCACCGTCTCCTTGTCGATGTCGGACAGCAGCTCGTGGCCGATGCGCGCCATGCGGATCTCGGTGTAACGCATCGCCGCCGCGTTGTCGCCATCCACGGAACCGAAGTTCCCCTGGCCATCGACCAGCATGTAGCGCAGCGAGAAATCCTGCGCCATGCGCACGATCGTGTCATAGACCGCGATGTCGCCGTGCGGATGGTACTTACCGATCACGTCGCCGACGATACGAGCGGATTTCTTGTAAGCCTTGTTCCAGTCGTTGGACAGTTCATGCATCGCGAACAGCACGCGGCGATGCACCGGCTTCAGGCCATCGCGTGCATCAGGCAGGGCACGGCCCACGATCACGCTCATCGCGTAATCGAGATATGAATGCCGCATCTCCTCTTCGAGACTGATCGGCAGGGTTTCCTTGGCGAAGGACGTCATCTGGTGGAGGCGATTTGCGCCGGGTGAAAAAAACGTTCAATTCTAACACGGCCCCTGCAGAGGAGACCTTACAGCTCTCCGCACCGCTGCGATCCTGCTGGAAACGACGATGGCACCCGCCCGGTCCCGGACTCCGCCGCCGATTCGACGTTGTCCAACCAAACGGCCCTGTGCTTAAATTGGGATAAGAACTACAAATCAGCCAACACAACCGGTTTCAGAGGAGGAATCAAATGCGCATCATGTCCATCGCCCGCCCCATCGCCGTCGGCCTCGCCATGGCCAGCCTGACTGCAGGTGCTCAAGCTGCCGATGTGGTCGTCGACCCGGCAGGTGTCGTCCCCTACGTGATCGACGCGCGCAATGTGGTCGCGCGCTCAGGTTTCGACCTCTGCTGGCGCACCGGCTACTGGACCCCTGCCCTTGCCGAAACTGCCATGGCCGGGCAATTCCCGGTCGGCTGCGCATGCGACAAGGACATCGTGGCCGCGGACAAGTGCACTGTGCCTGCCCCGGCCCCGGCCCCGGCGCCTGCAGCCGAGGCGCCCAAGCCGATCACGCTGTCTGCGAAAGCGTTGTTCGCTTTCGACAAGGCAGTGCTGACGCCTGCGGGCAAGGCAGAGATCGATCGTGAGGTCATCGCAAAGCTGCCGCAGGCAGGCCAGATCAAGATGATCACCATCGAAGGTCACACCGATCGTCTGGGTTCGCAAACATACAACCAGGCGCTTTCGGAGCGACGCGCCAACGCGGTACGCGACTACCTCGTGCAGAGGGGCGTCTCGCCCGACCTCATGGACGTAATCGGTTACGGCAAGACGCAGCCGGTGCCCGGCGTCAGTTGCGCCGACAGCTTGGGACGCAGCAAGCTGATCCAGTGCCTCGAGCCGCACCGCCGCGTAGTCGTCAGGATCTCCGCGGCGCCGAAATAAGCCGTCACGGCACGCCACCAGACCCCGCACAAAGCGGGGTTTTTATTATGTTGCGCAGCGAGAACCGGATGCGTGAAGACATCGACCTGCTCATCAACGCGCGCTGGGTGGTCCCGGTCGAACCCGCGGCCTGCACACTCGAACACCATGCCGTGGCCGTCCGTGACGGTGAGATCGTTGCATTGCTGCCGCAGGCGGAGGCGGGGGTGCGCTACCGCCCCAAACGTTCCACCGATCTCCCGGACCACGCCCTCATCCCTGGCTTCGTAAATCTCCATGCCCACAGCGCGATGACGCTGCTGCGCGGTATTGCCGACGACCTACCGCTGATGCAATGGCTGCAGGAAGCCATCTGGCCGGCGGAGGCGCGCCACGCCTCCCATGCGTTCGTCCGAGACGGCACCTTGCTGGCGGCCGCCGAAATGCTGCGTGGCGGCATCACGACCTGCAACGACATGTACTTCTTCCCGGAGGCAGCCGCCGAAGCTTTCGACGAGGCGGGCATGCGGGCCGTGCTCGGCATGCCGGTGCTCGAGTTTCCCACCGCCTATGCTTCCAGCGCGGACGACTACATCGCGCGCGGGCTGGCGGCACGCGATGCATGGCAAGGCCATGCACGGCTGAACTTCGCGATGGCGCCTCACGCACCCTACACCGTCTCGGACAAGAGCTTCGAACGGGTCGTCGAACTTGCGGCGGAGCTCGATTTGCCCATCCACATCCACGCTCACGAGACCGCAGGGGAAGTCAGCGACTCCCTGGTGCAGCACGGCCTGCGCCCGCTCGCCCGGCTGGCAGGCCTCGGCGCTCTCGGCCCCGGCACGATCGCGGTCCATGCGGTGCATCTGGACGCCTCGGACATGGATCTCCTCGCCCGTCACGCCTGCAGCATTGCCCACTGCCCTACCTCGAACATGAAACTTGCGAGCGGCATCGCGCCAATTGGCCGCCTGGAGAAGAGCGGGCTGCGCATCGGGCTCGGCACGGACGGCGCCGCAAGCAACAACCGCCTCGACCCATTCCAGGAAATGCGCCTCGCCGCATTGCTCGCAAAGGTAGCAAGCGGCGACGCGAGCGTGCTTCCCGCCAGCCGGGTGCTGCGCATGGCGACGCTCGACGGGGCCGCCGCGCTCGGGCTCGACGGCTGCATCGGCTCGATCACGCCCGGCAAACGGGCGGATCTTTGCGCAGTTTCACTTTCCTCGCTGGAAACCCAACCGTGTTTCGATCCGGTTTCCCACCTCGTCTTCGTCGCCGGGCGCGAACATGTATCCCACGTGTGGATCGACGGTGAAATCCGCGTGGATCATGGAAAATCAGTGTTGCAAACGCACAACAACGATTTGCCCCGAATAACGGCGATGTGGCACCATAAGCTAGTGCGTGAATGACAAAGGCGAGCATTAAAAAGGGAATAGATGTTCGTCGGTTTGTTTTCATAAATGACACTTTTCAGTGATCTTCCCTTCGACGAGGAAAACATGATCAAAACCACCAAGAAACACATGCTGCTCCTGGCCGCGGCTGCATCGCTCGGCTTCTCCGCATCCAGCGCCTTCGCGCAGGTTCAGGACGTCGTGGTCGACGGGAAGGGTGTCATCCCTTACGTGATCGACGCCCGCAACGTGGTCGCTCGCAGCGGCTTCGGTCTGTGCTGGAGAACCGGCTTCTGGAGCCCGGCTGCCGCCGAAGCTGCCATGGCGGGTCAGTTCCCGGTGGGTTGCGCCTGCGACAGCGACATCGTCCCGGCCGACAAGTGCAAGGTTGCGGAAGTTGCCCCGGCCCCGACGCCGAAGCCCTCCGCCGACAAGATCAAGCTGTCCGCCGATGCGCTGTTCGACTTCGACAAGGCCGTGCTGAAACCGGCTGGCAAGCAGGCGCTTGACGACCTCGCCGCCAAGGCCAAGCAAGTCAATCTGGAAGTGATCCTGGCCGTTGGTCACACCGATCGCCTGGGTTCGGATTCCTACAACAAGGCGCTGTCGGAGCGTCGTGCCGCTGCCGTGAAGACCTACCTGGTCTCCAAGGGCATCGACGGCAACCGCATCTATACCGAAGGCAAGGGTGAAACCCAGCCGGTGACCGGCACCTCCTGCGACAAGGTCAAGGGCCGTGCTGCTCTGATCTCGTGCCTGCAGCCGGATCGTCGCGTCGAAGTCGAAGTGATCGGCACCAAGTAATTTCGGTCCCGGTTTCTCGACGAAAGGCCCTGCCTTGGCAGGGCCTTTCGTTTTTGCGGCCAACACTGCGAACCCAGGGTCCGCTCAACGGTCAATGGGAGCGTCACCAACCGGATTGAATCAATCGATGAACACCAACGCCGATCCGGCCGAATTACAGAAGTTCAGCGACCTCGCACATCGCTGGTGGGATCCCGCTTCGGAATTCAGGCCTTTGCATGAAATCAACCCGCTCCGTCTGAACTGGATCGATCGTATCGCCTCCATCTCCGGCAAGCGTGTGCTGGACGTTGGCTGCGGTGGAGGCATCCTTGCGGAAGGTATGGCCGGCCTCGGCGCGACTGTGACCGGCATCGACCTGTCCGAAAAGGCACTCAGCGTTGCCAAACTGCATCTGTTCGAGAGCGGCCATGCCGTGGAGTACCGACACGTCAGCGCCGAGCAGTTCGCCGCCGACAATCCGGCGACTTTCGATGTCGTAACCTGCATGGAGATGCTCGAGCACGTTCCCGATCCAGCAAGCACCATCGCAGCATGCGCAGCGCTCGTGAAGCCGGGCGGCCATGTCTTCTTCTCGACCCTGAATCGCAACCTGAAGTCCTATCTATTCGCGGTCGTCGGCGCCGAGTACATCCTCAAACTGCTACCGCGCGGCACCCACGAGTACGGAAAGTTCATAAAGCCTTCCGAGCTCGCCCGCTACTGCCGCAACAGCGCTCTCGAGACTTGCGAGATGATCGGCATGACCTACAACCCGCTCACCAAGATTTACGCTCTTGGCAACGACACCGACGTCAATTACCTTGTCCATGCACGCAAAGCGGCCTGAAGCCGTTCTGTTCGACCTCGACGGCACGCTTGCCGACACCGCGCCCCTGACCTTGGCGCCGTAGCGAACCTGTTGCGCGTCGAAGCGGGTCTCGCACCGCTCCCACTTGTGGAGTTGCGGTCTCACGCATCGAGCGGCGTGCGCGGCATGCTGGGTCAGGCGTTCGGGCTACAACCCGGCGATCAGGGCTACGACGTGTATTCCGAGCGCTTTCTCGCCCATTACGAGCGCAGGCTCTGCGTGGACACGCGGTTGTTCGACGAGGTGCCGAATCTGCTCGACACGCTGGATGAAAGCGGAATCAAATGGGGCATCGTCACCAACAAGCGCAGCCGCTACACCAACCCGCTTGTCGCAGCGCTCGGGCTCGCCAACCGTGCGGCGTGCATCGTCAGCGGCGACAGCACCCCCAATCCGAAGCCCGCACCCGACCCATTGCACCTCGCATGCAAGATCGCAAGCGTGCGTGCCGAGCGCTGCATGTACGTCGGTGACGACTTGCGCGACATCATTGCCGGGCGCTCTGCTGGCATGCTCACGGTCGCTGCCGCTTACGGCTACCTCGGTCAAAGCACCGAAGTCGGCGACTGGAATGCGCATGCGATCATTGTTCGCCCGTCAGAGCTGCTGGGCTTGCTGAACCGGGATTCATGCTAGACTCGGGCTTGAATTGAACTCATGTGCCCCCACATGGGTGTTGACTCGAAAAGGGGCCGACCTGGCTTCGACGTGGGTCGCGAAGCAGCGCAGTGCATACCGAGGACCAGTCACCTCGTAAATCCATCTGGAAAACTACAAACGCCAACGACGAGCGTTTCGCTCTCGCCGCTTAATCCCGGCGGGCGCTGCACCGGCATGTCTCTGGGCCGGATGGTTCCAGCGTAAGCTGGACCGCCGCAGTGTCATTTACAGAGAATCGCGAGCAGAGCCGGGTTACTTGGTTCCGCAGCTAAAGGTTAGGTAACTCGCTCCCTGCCGGCCCGCCAATCGGCTAAGCAGGGGGTCAAATCAAATTGGTTGGATAAGTATGTAGATCTGTCTGTAGAGGGCTTGCGGACGGGGGTTCGATTCCCCCCGGCTCCACCAAATTGAAGGGCTCGGATAATCTCCGGGCCCTTTTTCTTGCCTGAAATCCCCGCGCTACGCGGGGTTCCAGCCATCAGTGCTGCGGGTGGCCTGCCGCCGAAGTCCCCGAAATCGGCCACTTTCTCGGCCAGAGCCGTCTCTGTTCTCCGTTTGGCCTGCGGGTAGGCGCAGATGGGTTCCTAGCAAAATCAACAACTTACGCGCGTCGGTTCATCGTCAACCAAGGCCGCCGGTCACCAGTACAACTAGACGATGTGCGTCACTTGTACTAACATTGCGGCAGTTGATCTAACAAAAGAGGTGCTTTCATGACTGCCGTTGCATCGTCGCCTTCCGCTCGCTCCGCCCGACTTGGGCTGCGCGCTACCCCCGAACAGGAGGTGGTGCTGCGCCGTGCCGCCGAGGTGGCCCACAAATCGCTGACCGACTTCATCCTCGATAGCGCGTGCCTGGCCGCCGAGCAGACCCTGCTGGACCAACGATTGTTCATGGTCTCGGGTAGCCAGTACCAGGCCCTGATGGATCTGGCCGTGAAACCGGGTTACCGCCCGAGGTTACCGGTTACCGCTCGCCGACGAGGTAAACCTCGGCCACGGGTGCAAACTGCAAACCCTGCAAACCTCGGTTTGCATCCTGACGGTAGCGAAGCGCCGCGCTTGCGCCCCCCGTATAGAGGAATGGCACGGAAGGACCCGCTTCACCTGTGGCCATCGCGGGCAAGGGGAAAACGGTGATCGACGCAAACGCAGCCTGAGCGCGGGTTTGCGGCTATTTGCGCGCACCACAGCGCCAAATCGGTGAGCGTGGCGCAGTCTCGCCGCGAAAAACGGCCGGGGACGAAAACTCAATGCTGGCGCGGGGGTGCAGACGATTTTCCGCCCAATTGAGGGAAATCGGCCAGCGAGTGTGCAGAAAACGGTGAGGGTACGCAGAACCGCCCCGCGCCAGTGCCGAATCGGCTGGAATGCCTTGTCAGGCTTGGCGTTTCAAGGGTACGCAAAGGCAGACTGCTCGTGGCGCTTGCGCACAGTCTGACGCAGCAGACGCTGTTCCTCGTAACTCTGTCTATACGCGTGCGCGTGTGCGCGCCTCACGGAAAGTTTCGTCAGACTGCGTCCGATGCGTCAGACCGCTGTCGAAATATCGATGCGATACACCCGCTCGCCGGTGTCGTTGTGGGCCAGCATCACGTTCAGGCCGAGCTTCTTGCGCAGCATCCCGGAGATGGCCCCGCGCACCGTTTGTGGTTGCCAGCCGGTGGCCACCATCAGTTGGAGGTTGGTTGCACCCTGCGGGCGTCGCAGCGCCATCACCAGCGCGGCCAACTTGGTGCCGGGGCGGATCGGGATGCCCTCCAGAAGTTGGAAGTCGTCGGTGGCGTCCATCGGTTGGACATCATCCGGGGGCATGGGTCGTTGCTGGCCGATGGCCGCGTAGCCCGCGTCGGTCACGACGTGGCCGTCGTCGGCAGGCTCGATCCACCCGCGCTGCAGCAGTGCGGTCAGCACCTTGACCCGTGCGCCTCCGCGCAGCGTGTCGGGCGGGATCACTCGCCCATCAGGACGGCAGGCGGCAGTGCGGAGCAGCAGGCTTTGAGCCGGGGAGAGTTTGCTCAGGGTGTCCATGGCTACCTCCCTCACTTGGCCCGCCCATCGAAGATCGCCAGCAGGTCATCCAGCGCCTGATCCACCCGACCAAGGTCACCGACGTGGCCCCAGTGGATGGCGTCCGGGTCATGGCCGAAGTGGTCGGCGGCCAGTTGCCGCAGGGCCTCGATCTTGTCGAGGATCATCGGCAGGCGTTGCAGGTAGGTGTCGAGGGCGGCAGGCTGGTTGCTCATGGCTGGTTCCGGGTTGATGGATGACACTCCATTCACGCGCTGAGCGATCAAGAAGCCAAGCGTTGCCAAATGGGGTAATTATTGATTTATAAGGGCAATGGAGTGGTAAATTACCCCAATTCAGGGTACGATTACCCCATTTACGGCCCTCGAGAACGTTCATGCACTCACTCTTGCCCGACTACCTCGCCAAGCTGCGCTTTGATGCCCAGCAACTGGCGACGCTGCGCGCTTTGGGCGAGTACCGTGGCAAGCAGCAACTCTACGTAGCGCAGTCGCCCGAGGTGCTGAGCGACTTGCGGCAGGTGGCCGTGGTGGAGTCCACCGAGTCATCCAACCGCCTGGAGGGCGTGGTGGTCGCGGCGCACCGGCTGAAGTCGCTGGTGCTGAAAAACGCCACGCCGCAGAGCCGCTCCGAGCAAGAGGTGGTGGGCTACCGCGATGCGCTGGGCCTGATCCACGAAAGCGGCGAGCAAATGCCATTCTCGGAAGGCACTGTCCTGCAGCTTCACGGCATTCTGTATCGCTACATGCCACAGCCGGGCGGGCATTGGAAGGCCACGAACAACGACATCATCGAGCGCCACCCCGATGGCAGCTCACGCATTCGCTTCCGGCCCGTGGCGGCGCATCTCACGCCCATGGCGATGAGCGATCTGATTGCGCGCTACCGCACGGCGCTAGATCAACATTTGGCTGACCCACTGGTGCTGGTGCCGCTGGTCATCCTCGATTTCCTCTGCATCCACCCCTTCCCGGATGGCAACGGCCGCATGGCGCGGCTGCTGACCCTGCAGTTGCTCTATCACTTCGACTATGCGGTGGGCCGCTTCATCAGCCTGGAGCGCATCTTCGAAGAATCGAAAGAAAGCTACTACGAAACCCTGGAGGCCAGTTCGCAGGGCTGGCATGACGGTGCTCACAATATTGCCCCTTGGCTGGACTACTTCTGGGGGGCTCTGCTGCGGGCCTACAAGGAATTCGAGGAACGTGTCGGAACCATTGAACGTGGGCGCGGTGCTAAGGGCGACCGTGTGCGCGCCGAAATCATCAAGAGAAACCTGCCGTTCTCGATCTCCGAAATCGAAGAAGCCTGCCCTGGCATCAGCCGCGACATGGTTCGTGTCGTCTTGCGGGCCATGAAGGCCGAAGGGCTGATCACGCCAACGGGCAAAGGTCGTGCGGCCAAGTGGGAACAGATACCGCAAGCTATCGGGCAAGCCACTACTGCCCAGGCGAATTCATCAGGGAAAAAGCCATGAACCCCATCGAACAACAATTTTTCAACGATCTCGAAAAGAAGCTCTGGACCGCCGCCGACAAGCTGCGCTCCAACCTCGATGCCGCCGTCTACAAGCACGTAGTGCTGGGCCTGATCTTTCTGAAGTACGTCTCCGACGCGTTCGAAGAGCGGCAGAAAGAACTGCGCGAGCAGTTCCAGAACCCCGACCATGATTACTACATGGCCCCGGAGGACTATGCCGACGACTACGAGGGCCATCTTGCCGCCGAGCTGGAGGTGCGCGACTACTACACCGAAAAGAACGTGTTCTGGGTACCGCTGGAAGCGCGCTGGCAAACCCTGCGCGACTGCGCCCAACTGCCGCCCAAAGCGCCGCTGCCCTGGAACAAACCCGGCAAGGACGAACCGGAAGAAATGCGCAGCGTTGGCTGGCTGATTGACAACGCGATGGAGGCCATCGAGCGCGAGAACGAGAAAAAGCTCAAGAACGTGCTCAACAAGGACTTCGCTCGCACCCAGATTGACAGCCACAAGCTGGCCGACCTGATCGCCCACTTCTCTGACACCGACTTCAACCGCAAGGAATACAACGGTCAGCCACTGAGCCTGAAGAGCAAAGACATCCTAGGTCACGTCTACGAATATTTCCTCGGCCAGTTCGCATTGGCCGAAGGCAAGAAGGGCGGTCAGTACTACACGCCCAAGAGCATCGTCACGCTGATTGTTGAAATGCTGCAGCCCTTCAAGGGCCGCGTGTACGACCCGGCCATGGGCTCGGGCGGCTTTTTTGTACAGAGCGAAGAGTTCATCGAGCAGCATGGTGGCAAGGTGGCCAACGGCAAAACCGGGCAGATCAGCGTCTACGGCCAGGAGAGCAACCCCACCACCTGGCGCCTGGCCGCGATGAACATGGCCATCCGCGGCATCGACTTCAACTTTGGTGGTGCCCCCGGTGACACCCTACTGAACGACCTGCACCCCGACTTGCGCGCCGACTTCGTGATGGCCAACCCTCCCTTCAACATGAAGGAGTGGTGGAACGAAAAGCTGGCCAGCGACCCGCGCTGGATCGCCGGTACGCCGCCGCAAGGCAATGCCAACTTCGCCTGGCTGCAGCACATGCTCTACCACCTGGCCCCGGCGGGCAGCATGGCGCTGCTGCTGGCCAATGGTTCGATGAGCAGCAACACCAATAACGAAGGTGAAATCCGCAAAAAGCTGATCGAGGACGACTACGTGGAATGCATGGTCGCCTTGCCCGGTCAACTCTTCACCAACACGCAAATCCCGGCCTGCATCTGGTTCCTCACCCGCGACAAGCGTAATGGCCTGGCGCTGAACAAAACCAAACGCGACCGGCGCGGCCAGTTCCTGTTCATCGATGCCCGCCAGCTCGGCTACATGAAAGACCGGGTGCTGCGTGATTTCACGGTGGATGACATCAAAAAGGTGGCCGACACCTTTCATGCCTGGCAGATGGGTGAAGGTTATGAGGATGTGGCGGGCTTCTGCTACTCGGCCTCGCTGGATGACATCCGCAAGCACGAGCATGTGCTGACGCCGGGGCGCTATGTCGGTGCTGAAGAGCAAGAGGACGAGGGCGAAGTCTTCGCCGACAAGATGGCGAGGCTCACGGCGCAGCTTGCGGAGCAATTTGCTGAAAGCGCCAAGCTGGAGGTGGAGATCAAGAAGAATTTGGCGGGGTTGGGTTATGAGCTCTGATTGGGTGAAAACAACGATTGGTGCATTTGCGCCATTCAGCTACGGAAAAGCGCTACCTGAGAGAGCACGTCGACCGGGGTCCATTCCTGTGATCAGCTCTGCGGGTGTCACTGGCACTCATTCGGAGCCGCTTGTCCAATCCGCAGGAATCGTAATTGGTAGAAAAGGAACCGTTGGAAGTGTCACATTGAGTCCGGTGGCCTTCTGGCCAATCGATACTTCTTTTTATGTTGCAGACGACCCTGATCGCCGCGACATTCGATTTACCTATTATTTGCTTCAAACGCTCCAGCTAGACCGGATGAATTCGGATAGTGCTGTGCCGGGCTTGAACCGTGATAACGCACATGCACTCTCAATCAAGGTTCCTAGAGACGTGAATGAGCAACGCCGCATTGCTGGGGTGCTTGCTTCACTTGACCGAAAAATCGACATCAATCGCCACATCAACCAAACCCTCGAAGCCATAGCGCAAGCCATCTTCAAATCATGGTTTGTCGATTTTGACCCGGTCAAAGCCAAAATCGCCGCCATCGCTGAAGGCCGCGACCCGCTGCGCGCCGCCATGAGCGCCATCAGCGGCAAACCCGATGCTGAACTTGATGCCCTGCCGCCCGACCAATACGCCCAACTCGCCGCCCCCGCAGCACTGTTTCCGGATGAGATGGAGGAGTCGGAGTTGGGTGAGATTCCGAAGGGTTGGAAGGTGCAGCGTGTTGGCAACGTGCTTGAATTGGTTTACGGCAAAGCACTCAAGTCAACCAACCGACAAGAAGGCACTGTGCCGGTTTATGGCTCTGGCGGGATCACCGGATTCCACAACACAGCGCTCGTTACACATGGCTCAATCATTGTCGGCCGCAAAGGAACAGTGGGGAGTCTGTACTGGGAAGACGATCCATTTTTTCCCATTGATACGACTTACTATGTTCGACCGTTGGCCGCGCCGCTAACCTTCTGCTACTACACAATGCAGATCTTGGGGCTTGAGAAAATGAACACCGATGCGGCCGTGCCCGGCCTCAATCGGGAAAATGTTTATCGTCTCGAATTGGTCCTCCCAGATTCAGTCACGCTGCAGCAGTTTGATATACAGGCAACGACATTACGTAAGGCCATTCGGGCCAATTCGGGAGAAAACAAATCGCTGGCTGATCTTCGCGACATACTCCTCCCCAAACTCCTCACCGGCGAGTTGTCTGTCACCGACGCCACTGCGGAGGCTGCGGTATGAGCGAGTTGATCATGCCACCAGCTGATGAAGTGAATCAGCCATCCAGCGATTACTTCGAGAAAATCCCACTGTGGCATTCTGACCGCACGGCCAAATGCTTCGAGATCATGGCCGATGAGTTGAGTGGCCGCATTCCCGTTACACGGCTGGAATCCTGGCGCGACTTTACCGATCTGCTGGAGAGTGACTTCTTTAACCGACACGGCGTGCAACTGGTGTTTCGTGGGCATCGCCGTTATGACTGGAGCCTGATGCCCACACTGGGGCGATTGACTACCAATGGCATCGTCACCGAACAGCTGGCGCAGGCGCAGTTGGATCGCTTCAAACGCGCAGTGCGCGGGCGGCTCAACGATGCCGCTATGGTGGATGAGGATGATGAACTGTGGTCCGTAGGTCAGCACCACGGCCTGATGACGCCACTGCTGGATTGGACCTACTCGCCCTACGTGGCGCTGTTTTTCGCCTTTCACAAGGATGACAGCAAGGAAGAGGCCGCTAACCCCTACCGAGCGGTGTATGTGCTCAACAAAAGCTTTCTGGCCGAGCACGAAAACGAAACCGGTATTCGCATATGGGAACCACGCCGCGATGACCACGGGCGCTTGGTCAACCAGGCCGGGCTGTTCACCTTTTCGCCCACCGACGCCACCATCGAGAACAAGTTGGCCAATGTGTTGGCCGATGACGAGCTGTTTGACGACGAAGAACTACGTGTGGCATCGGAAGACGAGCAACCAGACATCCTGGCCCGTTACATCTGCAAAATTTACATCCGTAACGAAGAGCGCGATGCCTGCCTGCGCCATCTGCGGCGTATGAACGTTCACCACGCCAGCCTGTTCCCTGATTTGCTCGGGGCCTCGGAATACTGCAACGTCATCACCACCGAAGCGGAGATGGCTGCAGCGGTCCAGCAGCGCGGCAAGCACATCGAGCTGACGATCACGGAGAGCGTGACGGCAACCGATCAGGTGGATGCGGAAGTGACATCGGTATCTGCAAGCACTGCCACGCTCACCAGCATCGAAGACGTTCTGCGGCAGCCTGCCGGTGCGGAACAAGTAGAGCCAGGCCGCATCGCCCTGATGGCCGAAGAGCTGGCCGCGTCCATCGCCAAGAACAAGGTGGTGGACTGGGAAACCCGCGACGCCGTGCAGGCCCGTCTACGCAACGTGGTGCGCGTGGTACTTCGCAAATATGGCTACCCACAAACCTTGCGGGAACAGGTGGTTGAGCAGGTGATGACACTGGCCAAGCTCGATGTTGTGATCGATGGAGGTACGTTCTAGTGAAGCTCAAAACCGTCACCCTGCGTGGCTACAAGTCCATCGCCAAGCTGGAAGCCTTCGAGCTGCGCAACCTCAACGTGCTGATCGGTGCCAACGGCGCAGGCAAAAGCAACTTCATCGGCATCTTCAAGCTGCTGGCGGCGCTGGCCGATGGCAATCTGCAGACCTTTGTGCAGAAACAAGGCGGGCCGGATGCCCTGCTGCACGGCAGCCGCAAGCGTACGCAGCAGATCGATGCCGAAATCTATTTCGAGAAAAACAGCTACAGAATCGCTAATGGCTATCGGATCAGTCTTACGCCTACCGCAGACAACCGGCTGATCTTTAGCCGTGAAGAAACCTGGATTGATGGGCATTTGACAACCAAGGCCATCCCACTGGGAACGGCCCATGACGAGGCCAAGCTGCGCGATGACCAACAACCAGTCAGCACTTACGTGCGTCCTGCGATGCAAAGCTGGCGGCAGTACCACTTCCACGACACGAGCGACTCCGCCGCTGTAAAGCGCCCGCATGGCAGCAATGACAATCTGCGCTTGAAACCGGCGGCGGATAACTTGGCGGCGTATTTGGCCAAACTCAAGAAAACCTTTCCCGATGCATACCAGCGCATCGTGGACACCATCAAGCTGGCTGCACCCTTTTTCGGTGGTTTTGTCATCCGCGACCCATTGCCCGAAAGCATCGAGCTGGAGTGGTTCGAGCAGACTGATCCGGACACGCCGTACAAGGCGCATGTGCTCTCCGATGGCACGCTGCGCTTTATCTGCCTGACCACGCTGTTGATGCAGCCCACTCACCTGCTGCCTGACACGGTGCTGATCGACGAGCCGGAGCTTGGTTTGCACCCCTATGCCATCAACCTGCTGGCGGACATGCTCAAACAGGTGGCCGAAACCAAGCAGGTGATCGTCTCCACCCAGTCGGTGGAACTGCTCAACGCCTTTGAGCCGCAAGACGTCGTGGTTGTGGAGCGCGAGAGTGGTGCCACGGTGCTCAAGTGGCTTGACCCGGAGGAGTTGAAGGACTGGCTGGAGGACTACAACCTCGGTGACCTGTGGAAGCGCAATGTGCTGGGCGGGAGGCCGACCCGATGAGGCGCGTGTGTATCGTCTGCAAAGGGCAGACCGAAGAAACCTTCGTGCGGGATGTGCTGGCACCGGCCTTCTACGACTTGGGCCTGAACCTGATCCCTGAGATGGTGGAGACATCTCCCGGCCACAAAGGCGGCGCTTTAAAGTACGACCGGGTCAAACGCCACTTGCGCAATACCTTGCGCCAGAACAGTGCGCCGGTGGTCACGACCTTGTTTGACCTGTATCGACTCGACAGCGGATTCCCCGGTTTTGATGCATCGCGGGCGCAGCCAGACTTACCACGGCGATTGGAAGTTCTGAAGCAATCCCTGCACGCCGATGTGGTGGCTGAGGCCGGTTGTCAGCCGGGCCGGTTCATCCCCTACATCCAGCCGTATGAGTTTGAGGCACTACTGTTTAGCGATGTGCCCACATTGACGCGTGTCGAACCGGGTTGGCAGGCGGCAAGTGTTGCATTGGCGGCGGCACGTGCAGCCGCCGAGTCGCCCGAACACATCAACGACCGGCCCGAAACCAAGCCTGCAGCGCATCTGGAGCGCGAATTGAATAACCCCAGTTATCGCAAGCGCAGGCATGGCCCCATCGCAGCCCAGAAGATTGGGCTGGCCAAGATCGAAGCAGAGTGTGCGTTCTTTGCCGCGTGGCTGGCACAAATCAGGGAGTTGGCACAGCCATGATGAACGAACAACAACTCGAAGATCTTTGCATTGGCTGGTTTCAGGAAACCGGCTGGCAGTTTGTTCATGGCCCCGATATTGCCCACGATGGTGCGAACCCGGAACGGGCCGATTATCGGCAGGTGATCCTGCGCGATCGCCTGCTGGCAGCTTTGGCTCGCATCAACCCGCACATTCCTACCGCTGCGCTAGAACAGGTAGTGCACATTGTGCAAACCATCAGCGAGCCGCAGGCTGTGGTGCGCAATCGGAGTTTTCACCGGCTGCTGCTTTCGGGTGTGGCAGTGGAGTTTTCGGTAGGGGATGAAAAGAAAAGTGATCTGGTGCACCTGATCGATTTCGCCAACCCTCAGCACAACGAATTTCTGGTTATCAACCAGTTCACGGTCACCGGCACCAAGCAGCCTCGACGGCCTGATCTGGTGGCCTTCATCAATGGCCTGCCGCTGGCGGTGATCGAGCTGAAGAACCCGGCCAACGAACAGACCGACGTCTGGGATGCCTTCAACCAGCTGCAAACCTACAAGGACGAAATCAGCGACCTGTTCAACAGTAATGAGGCGCTGGTGGTCAGCGATGGCTGGACGGCGCGGGTGGGCTCGCTCACGGCCAATGCCGAACGCATGCTGCCCTGGCGCACCATCGCCAACGAAGATGATCGCCCCCGCCTGCAACTGGAGCTGGAAACCGTGGTGCGCGGCTTTTTTGCGCCGGAGTTGTTCCTTGACTACATCCGCCACTTTGTGCTGTTCGAGCAGGATGGCGATGCGGTAATCAAGAAAATCGCGGGCTATCACCAGTTCCATGCCGTGCGTGAGGCGGTACGCGCCACGGTGATCGCGGCGAGTTCGCCTGACAAGGGCTTGCTGGAGGTGCGAGAGGAGCGCGCCACCTATGGCAAAGAGGTGAAACAGGGCTCACGCAAGGCCGGTGTGGTGTGGCACACGCAGGGCTCGGGCAAGAGCATCACCATGGCCTGCTACGCGGGCAAGCTGCTGCAACAGCCGGAGATGAAGAACCCGACGCTGGTGGTGGTGACGGACCGTAACGATCTGGATGGTCAGCTGTTTGCCACCTTCTGCGCCGCCAGCGACTTGCTCAAGACCACGCCATTACAGGCGGGCAGCCGCGATGAGTTGCGCGAAATGCTGGCCTCGCGTCAGGCGGGCGGCATCATCTTCACCACGGTGCAGAAATTCGCCCTGCTGGATGAGGAAGATGAACACCCGCTTCTGTCCGACCGATCCAATATCGTGGTCATCTCGGACGAAGCACACCGCAGCCAGTACGGCACCAAGGGGCGCTTCGATGAGAAGGCAGGCAAATATGTGTTCGGCTATGCCAAGCATCTGCGCGATGCACTGAAGAACGCCACCTTCATTGGCTTCACCGGTACACCGATTGCGCTGGAGGACAAGGACACCCGCGCGGTTTTTGGCGATTACGTCAGCATCTACGACATTCAGGACGCGGTGGATGATGGTGCCACGGTGCCGATCTACTACGAAAGCCGTCTGGCCAAGCTGGATGTGAAGCAGGCGGAGATCGACGCGCTCAACGAGCAGGTCGACGAGGTAGTGGAGGACGAAGAGGACATTGCCAGCCGCGAGAAAACCAAGAGCGAATGGGCCGCTTTGGAAAAGCTAGTGGGCGCGGAACCGCGTCTGGCGCAAGTGGCCAAGGATCTGGTTGAACACTTCGAAACTCGCAGCGCGACACTCGATGGCAAGGCCATGATTGTGTGCATGAGCCGCGACATCTGTGCCCAGCTTTACAAGGCCATCGTCACCTTGCGGCCAGACTGGCACGATGACGATCCGGAAAAAGGTGCCATCAAGGTGGTGATGACCGGTTCGGCGGCTGACAAGGAATTGCTGCAGCCCCACCTTTACAGCAAGCAGGTGAAAAAGCGACTGGAAAAGCGCTTCAAGGATGCCAAAGACCCGCTGAAGCTGGTGATCGTGCGTGACATGTGGCTGACCGGCTTTGATGCGCCTTGCTGCCACACCATGTACGTGGACAAACCCATGAAGGGCCACAACCTGATGCAGGCCATCGCACGGGTGAATCGGGTGTTCAAGAACAAGCCGGGCGGCCTCGTGGTGGACTACATCGGCATCGCCAATGAACTGAAAGCCGCGCTCAAGACCTACACCGAAGCCAAGGGCAAAGGCGACCCCACGCACAACGCCGCCGAAGCGCTGGCCGTGTTACTCGAGAAGATGGACATCGTGCGCGGCATGATGCACGGCTGCGACTACAGCGGTTTTGAGACCCAGGCGGCGGCCTTGCTGGTGCCCTGTGCCAACCATCTGCTGGGTTTGAAGGATGGAAAGCAGCGCTTCCTAGACACGATGGTGGCGGTAGCCAAGGCCTATTCACTGTGCGGCACGCTGGACGAGGCCGCTGTGCTGCGCAAGGAAATCGCCTTTTTCTCAGCCATCAAGGCGGCCATCACCAAGTTCACCACGGTGGACAAGAAACGATCCACCGAAGAGAAGAACTGTGCGCTGAAGCAGATCCTGGACAACGCCATCGTTGCCGACGGTGTTGCCGACATTTTTGCGCTGGCGGGGCTCGACAAGCCAAACATCGGTCTGTTGTCGGACGAGTTCCTTGAAGACGTGCGCCAGATGGAGAGCCGCAACCTGGCCGTTGAGCTTCTGGAGAAATTGCTGCGCGACGAGATCAAGGCGCGGGCACGCAACAACGTGGTTCAGGAGAAGAAGTACGGCGACCGTCTGCTGGAGACCCTGCGCAAGTATCACAACCGTGCCATCGAGACGGCACAGGTCATCGAGGAGCTGATCCAGATGGCCAAGGAATTTCAGGCTGTGCTGGAGCGCGAAGCCGCACTGGGCTTGGGTCAGGATGAGATCGCTTTCTATGATGCACTGGCCAATAACGAAAGCGCGGTCCGTGAGTTGGGTGACGATATCCTGAAGAAGATCGCCATCGAGATCACAGAAAAATTGCGTGCCAGCACGACGGTGGATTGGCAGGTGCGCGAGAGTGTCCGGGCGCGGCTGCGGATTTTGGTGAGGCGCTGCTTGCAGAAGTGGAAGTACCCGCCCGACCAGCAGGCCGATGCGGTCGAGCTGGTTCTCAAACAAGCGGAGTCGCTGTCAAACGAATGGTCGAAGTGAATCGGCGATAGATGGGTGATAGAAATTGGTCAACTCAGTCGGCTGGCCTTCAAAATCAACACCTTCTATCGCCCATAAGCCTGTGGTCTCGGCATCAACGGTGGGTGATAGAAGTCAGTTTTCCGGAAATTCCGGATAACTGCGCGCCAACCCGCAGCAACCCGCAGGAGTGCTCACAAGCTCGGGAGGCAAGTCGGCATATGGTCAACCATCCGCCACCAATATTGAAACCCCAACCGTTCTCGGTTGGGGTTTTTTCTTGCCTGATCGCACCAGTTCCCACGTGTTGTTGGGGGCTCCTGCGGAAGCCTGCGGACTTCGCCAGCTACCCGAATTGGCCGCTCAGGGCCACACATTTCGGCGGTGTATCGTCCAGCGATATCCCTGTGTGCCCGTCTGCTCAACCGCGGTCGAGAAACCGCCGAGATCACACCATTGCGATCAATCTTCCTTATGGATCAATCAGTACTTATAAATAATCGAATACTGATGTAGAGTACTCGGAACCGACCCCGACATGCTTCCGAAGACAGTCATCAGGAGTTCGCCCATGAGACAGGCAATCTCACTCAGCCTCGCGACGGCACTGGCGCTCGCAAGCGCCAATGTCATCGCAAACCCGTTCCCGGATGCGGATCTCGACCAAGCGGAAGAGAAGCATATGGAGCTCTGCGTTCAGTGCCACATGGAGAAGTTCGGCGGCGAGGGGGGCTCGAACATCTACACCCGGCCCGATCGCAGGGTCACGACACCCAGCGGGTTGGCGCAGCAGCTTACGGCCTGTACGACGATGTTGAACCTCGATCTCTTCCCGGAAGACGAACATCATCTGGCCGGTTTTCTGAACAAGCACTTCTACAAGTTCGAATGAGGCCCTGCTACTCACTGCACGGAAGTTCAGTCCCACGCCTTCGGGGAGACATCGCATGTCTGCAACATCTTCAAGGATGATGAAAACCAGTGCCCTCGGCCTCATCGCGGGCTTGATGTCGTTGAGCGTGACGGCTGCCGACCCGCCTCCGGTCGATCTGACGCGTGCCGAGGAGATCCACATGGGGCGCTGCTTCATGTGTCACGGTGCCGAGGGCGAAAGCTCGACCCCGCTTTACCCCCGTCTTGCAGGTCAGCACTATCAATACGTCGCCAAGCAACTCGCCGACTTCAAGTCGGGACGCCGCGCGAGCGATACGATGAACGGCATGGTGCAGGAGTTGAGCGAGGAGGAGATGATCGCGCTGGGCGTGCTCTTCGAGAAGAAGCCGACCAAGCCTGGCCAGCCCAAAGACCCGGAGCTCGCGGCAGTTGGTCGTTACGTGTTCCACCGCGGCAACGAATTTTCCGGTGTCGCCGCGTGTGCCTCCTGCCACGGGCAGGATGGGCGTGGCACGGCCCAGTTGCCACGGCTCGCCAGCCAGATCCCCCGGTATATCGAAAACCAGTTGAAATCGTTCAACAAGCGCGAGCGGACCAACGACAACGAGGTGATGCACGTCATCGCCTCGCGGCTGACGGAGCTCGAAATCAAGGCGGTCGCGGCCTATATCAATACAATGGATTGAGTTAAGGCGCCCTCACCTCCCGCTCACCCGGTCCGCACGCTTGCACCTGCGGCCCGGGTTGTCGGCGCAATCAGGACAACATGTCCGCCCAGATGTTCTGCGCCCAAGCCATCGCGTATTTGGCCTCCAGTTCATTGGCCGCGACCGAGACACCACCCGCGCCCTCGACCGGCAGGAAGGTGCGCTTTTCAGCGTTGTACTGATGCACCGAGGCCACATGCATCGCGTTCCTGGCATCGACGAAGCTGTAGCAGGTGTTCATGACCACGGGCTCGGCACTCGGGGCCCGCCCCGCGAGGATGTTCAGGATCGCAGCGGCCGCGACCTTGGCATGCTGATTGGCCATGTGGCCGGACTTCGGCATGGTCGGCGCGGGGAAGATGGCGTCGCCAAGCACGTGCACATTCGGCGCGCCCTTCGCCTCCATGGTGAGCCAATCGACATCCACCCAACGGCCGTTGATCAGATTGACGCCCAGCATATCGACGATGCGTCCGGCACGATGCGGCGGAATGATGTTCAGCACGCTCGCCTGAACCTCGGAGAAGTCGAGCTCGGCCTTCATCGCCCCGGCGTCGACCGACACCAAGGTGCTGTTGGGCACGTACTCCAGATTGGCCTTGTAGCGTCCCTCGAAAGCCTTGGTAAACAAACCCTTCTTCGACTGGATGTCGGGGTTCGAGTCCAGCACCATGAGTTTGGAACGCGGCTTTCGTTCGAGCAGGTAGTTTGCAACGAGGCAAGCGCGCTCGTAGGGACCCGGCGGGCAACGATAGGGCGCCTTCGGGATGTGGATCGCCACCACGCCGCCATCCTCCATCGCCTCGAGCTGCTTCTGCAGCAACGCCGTCTGTGGCCCTGCCTTCCATGCATGCGGTATGCGCTCGAGATTGCCGGCGAGCCCGGGCACATCGTCGAGCAGGAAGTCGATACCCGGTGAAAGCACCAGCCTGTCATACGTCGTGGTCTTGCCGCTGGCCAGCTTGAGTTCGCGCTTTGCAACGTCGACCGCGACGACTTCATCGGTCACGACGTCGACACCCCATTGCGTGCGAAGCTTGTCGTAGCCGATCGTGATGTCCGCCATGCTCTTGAGGCCGCCGACGACCAGGTTGGAGATCGGGCAAGAAACGAAGCTGGCTTCTCGCTCGATCAGTGTGACCTTGACACCCCCATTGCTCCACATGCGCAGGTACTTGGCCGCGGTCGAGCCGCCGTAACCACCTCCGACCACCACGACATGACCCGCCTTGCCATTTGCGGTTGTGGCTGCCGCTGCGGCGATCGGTGCCTGGAGCGCACCGCCGGCCGCGACCGCACCCAGCGATTTCAGGAAATTGCGTCTGTTCGCCATTGATCCGTTCCTCTACTTTTGCGCCGCGAAGAATTCCGCGATGAGTTTGATCTGCGCCTCGGTGTAGCCCGGGGCGATCTGATGCATCAAGGTCGCAGGCTGATCACCAGAGCGGAAATCCGCGACCTTCTGGATGATCTCGTCTGCGGGCTGGCCCGCAAGCGACTTGGCCTCACCGATCGCGTTGCCGTTGGTGCCATGACAGTTCGCGCACGTGGCGGCAAGGTTCCGTCCAAGGTCAGGGTCCTGCGCGTGCAACGCAGCTGCCGAAACGGACAGGAATATTCCGAACATATATCTCTTCAATCTCACGACTCCTCCTCCACGGGTTGATTCCTGCTCTCGAAGTGCCCGACACGCAGCCTCCGGGCGCCCTGCAGATCGAGGCTTCAGCGGCCTCGTCTGGGGTTCAGCGTCCGCAGTATATCGCACGCAAAGCCATGTAAAGGAAGGCATTTTCCTCGCGCATGGAGCAAGCGTGCATGACGCAGCGCACAAATATTATTGGTTGACTATATTCGCTTATACGAATAATGTCATTAAAGAATGTTAATCACCGATCAGAAAAATGGATGAACTTGACAAGGTCTTCGAGAGCGTCGCGGAGTACTTCGGGCTGCTTGCGGAGCCTACGCGGCTACGCATTCTGCATTGCCTGTGTCGTGGCGAGTTGTCGGTGAACGAGGTCGTGGAAGCCGCCGGGTTATCGCAGGCCAACACTTCGCGGCACCTGAACATGCTCTACCGCGCACGCATCGTGGAGCGGCGACGCGAGGGGACTCAGATCATCTACAGGATCATCGATCCGAACTTCTCGGACCTTTGCAGAACCGTGTGCGTCACCATCGCGGCCCGCGGCGGCGATGCACCGCGTCAGGAGTCGATACGGCAGTTGGAACGGACATTGATCGGAGTAAGCCACAAGTAGGGCTCAAGCCCGCAGCGAGTCGAAACACCAAGCAGAAGAGGGGACAAACAGAATGTCAAAAGATTTTGCCAGGCCCGGCAGGGTCAGGCCGGCTCCCGAGAACTTCCTGTCCGACGAGGACATTGCCGCGATCAACAAGGGCGGACGCAGGGACTTCCTGCGCAACGCCTTCCTCGCGGCAAGCGCCGCGATGGTGGCGCCTGCGGTCGCACGCGCACAATCAGCCGGCGACCCGGCGATTCTGGAACTGCCTCCCTGGTCGACCTCGCTCGGCATGCCGGTTGCAGCCAACCCCTATGGCATGCCTTCGAAGTACGAGCGTGGTCTGGTGCGCCGCGAAAGCCCCGGCTTGACCCGGGTGGGCGGATCGTCCGTGGCATTCACGCCCCTGCAAGGCCTGTTCGGCATCATCACGCCCTCCGGCCTGCACTTCGAGCGTCACCACCAAGGTTGGCACGACATCGATCCCTCGCGTCATCGCCTCATGGTCAATGGTCTGGTGAAGACGGCTGCGGTGTACACGATGGACGACCTGATGCGCCTGCCGGCGGTGTCGCGCATCCACTTCATCGAGTGCGGCGCCAACACCGGCATGGAGTGGGGCAACGTCGCGGTGCCCACCGTGCAGTACTCGCACGGCATGATTTCCTGTTCCGAGTTTACGGGCGTGCCACTCAAGCTCATCCTCGACATGTGCAGCGCCGACTACAAGAAGGGTCGATTCATCCTGGCTGAAGGTGCGGACGGCTCATCGATGACCCGAACGATCCCGATGGAGATGGTCGAGTCGGGCGAGGTGCTGGTGGCCTATGGTATGAACGGCGAGATGCTGCGCCCCGAGAACGGCTATCCCCTGCGCCTCGTGGTGCCGGGCGTCCAGGGTGTGAGTTGGGTCAAGTGGCTGCGGCGCATCGAGGTCGGCGATCAGCCCTGGGCCACCAAGGACGAGGCCGTCCATTACATCGACCTCATGCCCGACGGTCAGCACCGCCAATACACCTCCATTCAGGAGGTCAAGTCGGTCATCACCAGCCCTTCCGGCGGTCAGATCCTGCTCGACAAGGGCTTTCACAACATCACCGGCATGGCTTGGTCCGGCCGGGGCAAGGTCACGCGCGTCGACATCTCCACCGATGGCGGCATCAACTGGCGCGAGGCGCGGCTCGAAACGCCGGTTCTGTCGAAGGCGATCACGCGCTTCAACCTCGATTGGGTCTGGGACGGCAAGCCGGCAATCCTGCAATCGCGCGCCACCGACGACACCGGCCATGTCCAGGCGAGCTACGGCCAACTGCGGGCCGTGCGTGGCACCAAGTCCATCTACCACAACAACGCCATCCAGTCCTGGAAGGTGATCGAATCCGGAGAGGTGAGCAATGTCCAGGTTCTCTAAGGCGCTGATCACTACATTGCTGATCGGCGCGTCCGGTCCGGCGCTCTCCTTCGAAGCCTACCCAGGCTTGGGGAGACCCGCGATGCCAGCCGAGGTCAAGGCCTGGGACATCGATGTGCGGCCCGACTTCACCGGCCTGCCGAAGGGGTCCGGGAACGTCGACGACGGCATGACGCTGTGGGAGGCGAAGTGCGCCTCGTGTCACGGCGTGTTCGGCGAGTCGAACGAGGTATTCACCCCATTGGTGGGCGGTACCCGCGCAAGCGACATCGAAACGGGCCGTGTTGCTGCACTGGTGGACAACTCCTTTCCGCAGCGCTCGACCTTCATGAAGGTCGCAACCGTATCGACGCTCTTCGACTACATCAAGCGTGCCATGCCCTGGACCGAGCCGAAGTCGCTTTCGGACGACGAGGTGTACGCCCTGCTCGCCTATCTGCTCAACCTCGCCGAAGTCGTGCCGGCCGACTTCGTGTTGAGCGACCAGAACATCGCCGAGGTACAGACGCGCATGCCCAACCGTAACGGCATGACGACCGACCACGGCATGTGGCCGGGCGCATCTGCGGCAAAGGGCGGCATCGGCAATGGCGGCAAGCCGGACGTGCAGGGCGACGCGTGCATGACGAATTGCAAGAAGGAGGTCGTCATTGCATCGGCACTGCCGGACTATGCCCAGGATGCGCATGGCAACCTGGCGGAACAGAACCGCCCGGTTGGCCCGGTACGCGGCGTGGCGACCGGTGCGCAGCCCGAGGCCGGGGCGACAGCACCGAACCCCGAGGCAGCCGAAGTTGTGGCCCTGGCCACTGCGAAGGGCTGCATGGCCTGCCATGGCCTGAGCAACAAGATCCTCGGCCCGGGCTACAACGAGGTACACGCCAAGTACAAGGACCGCGCAGACGCCGAGGCTTACCTCGTCGGCAAGGTGAAATCGGGCGGACAAGGCGTGTGGGGCGCGACGCCGATGCCGCCGCAAGGGCATCTCTCGGATGAGGAAGTGCAACGCATCGTCCGCTGGGTGTTGTCGGGCGCGAAAGCGCAATGAATGGCAGAACTGAAGCACGAAAACGTAGAGGAGAGACAGGATGAACGGGAAACGCAGGGATGTACTGAAGGCGATCAGCGGCGCAGGAATCTTCGGTGCGCTGATTTCGGCCGGGATCGTCACACCGGCCATGGTGTATGCCGCCGACGAGCGCAAGGTCTTCGCCGCCAAGACGCTGGAAGAGGCCTTCGCTGCACTCGGCGCCGGCAAGCCGGCCGAGAGCGCCGACATCGCGATCACCGCCCCGGACATTGCCGAAAACGGTGCCGTCGTACCCGTTGGGGTCGCGAGCAGCATCCCCAACACGGAGATGGTGGCGATCATGGTCGAGAAGAACCCCAACATGGTGGCGGCGTCCTTCACCTTCGGCGCAGGTGCGATGCCGGATGTGCAGACGCGCATCAAGATGGGCCAGACCTCGGATGTGCTTGCAGTCGTGAAGGCAGACGGCAAGTTCCACATGGCGAGAAAAGAGGTCAAGGTCACCCTCGGCGGCTGCGGCGGCTGAACCACAATCGATCACAGGAGAAACCAACATGGCAGGTCCAATGCGTATTCGTGCCGCTGAAAAGGATGGCATCGTCGAAGTCAGGGTACTGATGTCCCACCCCATGGAAACCGGACAGCGCAAGGATTCGTCCGGCAACATCATCCCGGCGCACCACATCTCGGAACTCACCGCCAAGCACAACGACAAGGTTGTGCTCAGCGCGGAGATGAGCGGCTCGGTTTCCACCAACCCTTACCTCGCGTTCAAGTTCAAGGGCGGCGCCAAGGGCGACAAGGTGAGCGTGAGCTGGGTCGACAACAAGGGCGAGAGCCGAACCGACGAAGTCCAGATTTCCTGAGCGCCTTTGACGAAGCCTTGGCGAGCCGTGTGCAGGGGTCGAGCAAACCACAGGTCTGTGGATATTCACGACGCGAGCGCACAACACGGCGATTGGATCACGCAGCCGATTCATTCACACGCTGCGACCCGCGGAGATTCCGTGCCCGGTAGGGCACGCGCGGATCGACCCGGAACTTCTGGAGCAGGGGCAGGCACCGGCGTTCGCCGAGCCTGTCGGCAGGCTTGAATTAGGCTGCCGCACGAGGAGAGACAATGAGACGAAAACTGATGACGATGGCGCTCGGCGCGACCATCGCAGGTATGGCATCAACCGCACTGGCCGAGGAATTGAACTTCGACGAGTATCGTCAGATGCTCGCCGACGGAAACCCGGCCGAACTATACGAGATGGAAGGCGAGGAGCTCTGGACGACTGCGCGCGGCCCCAGGAATGCGAGTCTCGAGCAGTGCGACCTGGGTCTGGGCGCGGGTGTCGTGGATGGCGCTGCAGCGCGGCTGCCTCGCTACTTCGAGGACACCGGCCGCGTTCAGGATCTCGAGTCGCGGCTGATGCACTGCATGGAAACACTGCAGGGCATTCCCTCGGCCGAGCTCGTCAAGGGCAAGTTCGGCAAGGGTGAGCGCGCCAAGATGGCCGCTCTGGTTGCGTACGTGGTGACCCGATCGCAGGGCAAACCGATCGAGGTCGACCTTTCCCACCCCAAGGTCAAGGAGATGTACGCGCTCGGCGAGCAGGCTTTCCACTATCGTGTCGGCGCGATGGATTTCTCGTGCGCGAGCTGTCACGGCGAGGACGGCAAGCGTATCCGGGCCACGTCCCTGCCGAACATCACCACGGCCAAGGGCGCCGCGGAGGGCTGGGGCTCATGGCCGGCCTACCGGGTGTCGAACTCCCAGTTCTGGACCATGCAGCACCGCCTGTGGGACTGCTTCCGCCAGCAACGCACGGCCGAACCCATCTACGGCTCCGACGTCACGATTGCGTTGTCGACCTTCATGGCCGGCAAGGGTAACGGCGGGCCGATCGTGTGGCCGGGCGTGAAGCGCTGACGAGGAGAAACCATGAGAAAGACGATACTTGCGCCGATGGCGCTGTTTGCCTCGTTCGCGTTCGCCGCCGACCCAGCGACGCCGGTCGAGGTCATGATGAAGAGTTCCTTCCAGGCAAATGGAATCGCCTCACTGGATCGCCAGGTTCAGGACGAGATCCAGAAGGCCTGTTCAAGCGCCACCCTGCCCGATGCGCAGACCATGCAGCGGCTCGAAGCGGCCGAGATGAAGACCATCCAATGGCCGGCCAACGGTGACTACTACCAGGGCGGTGATTGGCGCGAGGGCCAGAAGATTGCGCTCAGCGGACGCGGCCTGACCTGGACCGACACGGCCGACACGGTGAACGGGGGTGGCTGCTACAACTGCCATGGCCTGGACCCGGCGAACGAGTCCTACGGCACCATCGGGCCGGTGCTGCACGGCTATGGCAAGCTGCGCGGCACCACCGAGGAGACCCTCAGGTACACCTGGGGCAAGCTCTGGAACGCCAAGGCCTACAACGCCTGCAGCACCATGCCACGCAACGGCTTCGGCGGCATCCTGAGCGAGCAACAGATCAGGCATGTGATGGCCTACCTGTTCGACCCCGCCTCACCCGTCAATAAGTAAGCAGACAAGCTGTGCGCCGGCTTCGCGGGACTTTCGACGCCGGCGCGCAGGCTTCGTGCCTCAACCCAATCCACGCACAAGGCTCTCCCATGTCGATGAACCGTCGTGAGTTCCTGCAGATCCTCGCAATCGCCGCGGCCGGCGGAATGTCGCTGCACAGCGATCAGGCACGTGCTGCCAAGGCAGCCGAAGCCCTATACGATCACCCCCGCTTCGGCAACGTGAGCCTGCTGCACATGACCGACTGCCACGCCCAGCTCCTGCCGATCCATTTCCGCGAGCCCAACGTCAATCTCGGCGTCGGTGCGATGTCCGGCGCTCCGCCCCATCTGGTGGGCGAACAGCTGCTGCGCCACTTCGGCATCGCCCCGGGCAGCCTCGAAGCACACGCCTTCACCTTCATCGACTTCGTCGAGGCCGCGCGCACCTACGGCAAGGTGGGTGGCTTCGCACACCTGCGCACGCTGGTCAGGCGCATGAAGGAAAGCCGCCCCGGTGCCCTGCTGCTGGATGGCGGCGACACCTGGCAGGGCTCGGGCACTGCGATGTGGACCAACGCGCAGGACATGGTGGACGCCTGCAAGCTGCTCGGTGTGGACGTCATGACACTCCACTGGGAGAGCACCTATGGTGCCGAGCGGGTCAAGGAAGTCGAGGAGAAGGATTTCGCCGGCCATATCGACATCGTCGCCCAGAACGTGCGCACCACCGACTTCGAAGACCCGGTGTTCAAACCCTACGTGATCCGGAACATCAACGGCGTGCCGGTCGCGATCGTGGGTCAGGCCTTCCCCTATACCCCGATCGCGAACCCGCGCTGGCAGACGCCGGACTGGACCTTCGGCATCCGCGACGAGGAGATGCAGCAAGCGGTGAATGCCGCGCGAGCTGCAGGCGCACAGGTCGTCGTGGTGCTGTCTCACAACGGCATGGACGTCGACCTCAAGATGGCTTCGCGCGTCACCGGTATCGACGCAATCTTCGGCGGGCACACCCACGATGGCGTCCCCGCGCCGATCGTGGTGAGCAACGCCGGCGGCAAGACACTCGTGACCAACGCCGGCTCCAATGGCAAGTTCCTGGGCGTGATGGACTTCGAGGTCAAGGATGGCAAGGTCGCGGACTTCCGCTACAAGTTGCTGCCGGTGTTCTCCAATCTGCTCCCGGCCGACGCGGAGATGGCGAGCTTCATCGAGAAGGTCCGCGCCCCGTTCATCGAGAAGCTCGGCGAAAAGCTTGCCGTCACGGAAGGTCTGCTCTACCGACGCGGCAACTTCAACGGCTCATGGGACCAGCTCCTCGTCGACGCACTCATGTCGGAGCTGGATGCGGAGATCGCCTTCTCGCCCGGCTTCCGCTGGGGGACCTCGTTGCTGCCGGGCGACACGATCACGATGGAGCACCTGCTCGACCAGACCGCGATCACCTACCCGTGGACCACGGTCACCAACATGAGCGGTGAGATGATCAAGACCATCCTGGAAGACGTCTGCGACAACCTCTTCAATCCCGACCCCTACTACCAGCAAGGCGGCGACATGGTGCGCGTCGGCGGAATGCAATACACCTGCGACCCGGCTGCCGGCATGGGCCAGCGGATCAGCAACATGATGCTCGCAGGCAAGCCGATGGACCCGACCAAGACCTACAAGGTCGCCGGCTGGGCGCCGGTTTCCGAGGAGGCGCGCAACTCCGGGGCGCCGGTCTGGGAGGTGGTCGCTCGCCATCTGCGCGACCAGAAGGTGGTCACCCAGCGCGCGCCCAACATGCCTGTCCTGAAGGGACTTTCCGGCAACCCCGGGCTTGCATGAAGAACGCCAGGAGGGATCCACCATGAGCCAGATCCATGCAGCACATCGGCGCCGCCAGTTCCTCAAGCTGGGATTCGGCGCGGGGGCGAGCCTCGGACTCGCGTCTGCCTTTCCGCAGCTCGCCGCGTTCGCCGCGGAGCTGGAAGACTTCGTCAAGGGGCCGCCTGTCCCCGACATCGCGCCCCAGCGCCTGTCCGAACATGTTTGGATGATCTACGCGAAGGACGGTTTTCCGACACCGGAGAACCAGGGCATGATGAGCAACATCACCTTCGTGATCACCAAGGCGGGTGTGGTGTTCCTCGACCCGGGCGGATCGGTGCAGATCGGCGAGATGGCGCTGCGCCAGCTGCGCACGCTGACCGACAAGCCCGTGGTCGCGGTGTTCAACTCGCACTATCACGGCGATCACTGGCTGGCCAACCACGCGCTCGTCGAGGCCTACGGCGCCGACCTCCCCATCTACGCCCATCCGGTCTCCAGACAGCAGATGGAGGGTGTGGCGGGCAGCATGTGGAAGGGGCTGCTCGAGCGCTGGACCAACCAGGCAACGGCGGGAACCCGGATCGTCCCGCCCAACCGTACGGCTGAACACGGTGCCGAGTTCAGCTTCGGCGACGTCACCCTGCGGGTGCACCACTACGGCACCGCGCACACACCGGGCGACATCTGCGTGCAGGTCGTCGAGGACAGACTCACCCATGTCGGCGACGTCGCAATGGATCGCCGCATCGCCAACATGGACGACGGCTCGTATGCCGGCACGCTGCAGTTCATCGACGCACTCGAGCGCAACGCTGCCTCCTCGATCTGGGTGCCGGGCCACGGAAAGCCGGGCGACCAGGTGCTGCAGTGGAACAAGGCGTTGTTCGAAGGCATTTACGAAACCTGCCTTGCCGCAGTCGAGGAAGGCGCAGGCATGGACGTCGCGCGCGAGCGCGTGCTCAAGGACCCGCGCGTCGCGAGCCGTGCCGCGGAGACGCTCGGCTTCGAGAGCAATATCGGCAAATATGTGAGCATCGCCTATCTGGAGGCCGAGGCGGCAGCGTTTTGACCTCCCTGCACGACGCCGAGCGCGCGGCGGCGGGGCTACCCCGGGTCGGCGTTCCGAGTAAAATCGCGGCAACAACAAAGGGTTCGCGTCGTGAACCTGGCCGCACGCTCCAGACGGAATGCGCGGCAACAGCGCACAAGGGATGCAGGCATGCCGGATTTGATCGCGATCATGGACAGGATCGGCGAGGACACAACCCTCGCGCTCGGCGGCCTCTTGATCGGTGCGCTGTTCGGGGTCCTCGCGCAACGCTCACGCTTCTGCCTGCGCGCGGCGGTCATCGAGGTGGCGCAAGGGCAGCTCGGCCCCAAGCTTGCGGTCTGGCTGCTCGCCTTCTCCGGCGCCATCATCGTGACCCAGATCCTGCAACTTTCGGGACAGTTCGACACCGCCAACGTCCGGCAACTGTCCAGCCAGGGCAGTCTCTCGGGCGCGCTCATTGGGGGCATCCTGTTCGGTATCGGCATGATCCTCGCACGCGGCTGCTCCAGCCGCCTGCTGGTGCTGGCCGCCAACGGCAACCTGCGTGCGCTGCTCTCCGGGCTCGTGTTCGCAATGGTCGCGCAAGCCTCGATGAGCGGCATCCTCAGCCCTTTCCGAGAAGCGGTCAGTGCGTGGTGGACGATAGACGGCGGCAGCGCGCGTGACCTCCTCTCGCTCAGCGGCATCGGTCATGGCGGTGGGCTGCTGTTCGGCCTGGTCTGGCTCGCGGCCGCGGTCCATTTCGGCCTGCGCCATCGGATCAGCGCCTGGGGCTGGTTCGGCGGAGTCGGTGCCGGCGCCGTGGTTGCGCTGGCATGGTGGTTCACCTTCACAATGTCATCCAGAACCTTCGACCCCTCGCCGATCAAGAGTCTCTCATTCACTTCGCCGTCGGCCGACGTGCTGATGCTCGTGCTCTCGCCGCCGGGACAAGCACTGAACTTCGACCTGGGCATGGTGCCGGGGGTGTTCCTGGGCTCCTTCATCGCCGCCCTGCTCGCGCGGGAGCTCAAGCTCGAGGGCTTCCAGGGCGCGTACTCGATGCCACGCTATATCATCGGCGCGGTGCTCATGGGCTTCGGTGGCGTGCTCGCGGGCGGCTGCGCCGTGGGTGCGGGCGTATCGGGCGCGGCGGTATTCGCACTCACCGCCTGGATCGCGCTCGCCGGCATGTGGCTTGGCGCGAGCCTTACCGACCGCCTCGTCGACGGCCAGACCAACAGCATGGCGCAGCAACCCCTCGCACAACGCCCCTGAGTCCAGCACCATGCCCCCACCATCCAACTTGCACAAGGCCCCCGGTCGGGTGGCGTCGTCAATCATCATTGCCGCCGTATCCGCATTCATGGCCGCAGCTTCCGCTGCGCCCCCGACCCTGCCAACCGCGATCGATCTGGCCTTGGACGGGCGCGAAGCACGCCGCCTTGGCGCTCCGGTTCTGATCCTCTATAGCCAGGCGGGTTGCCACTGG
Organism: Rhodocyclaceae bacterium; assembly: GCA_041916775.1. Lineage (GTDB taxonomy): Bacteria > Pseudomonadota > Gammaproteobacteria > Burkholderiales > Rhodocyclaceae > UBA2357. The sequence goes on from JAYRYZ010000015.1 coordinate 61,245, forward strand.
TGCGAAGAGGCGCGGCGCTACATCGTGCCGCTCTCGACGACATCGGGTACCCGGGAAAAGGCCGTCTTCCGCCAGATCGATATCGACTCGGAAGCGATCTTGAGCGATTTTGCGGGGCAGGCAGGCAGCCACCGCCAATTCGCCAAGGCGCGCAAGATCGACATGACCCCGACCGTCATGCTCTACGCGCCGGACGGCCAGGCTATCGGTGATCCGATCATCGGCATGCGGCTGCCCGACTTCTATGCTCAGTACATCATCAACGCGATCGAATCCGCGCGTAGTGCGATCGCAGCGGAGCAGTGATCTCCCACCGCCCGCTGACACCCGACTCCGGGCTTGCGCGCATATCAGGTACCTCCACCCCGTCATGATCGCCATAGCCTTTCGCAGCGGCTTTGCGCTCCGTCTCGTGGGGCAGCGCGTTGCCGGCGCATTGCTTCATGCTCTGCTCGGGGGCCGACGTTCTGCAAAGAAATGATGCATCCACGGAACGCGTCGGCCGCGCCGCGGTCTGCAGTGCCGTCCCAACATCAACGCCCGAGTGCACACATGACGACCCCGCTCACGCAGCTCTACACCCCGCTCACCCTCGGCGCCATCGAGGTACCGAACCGCATCTTCATGGCCCCGCTCACCCGTTGCAGGGCGGAAGATGGTCACGTCCCCAACGCCCTCATGGCCGAGTACTATGCGCAGCGCGCCAGCGCCGGCCTGATCATCGCCGAGGCAACGATGGCCATGGAGGGCCACTCGGCATTCTGGCGCGAGCCCGGCATCTACTCTGCGGCACAGATCGACGGCTGGGCGCGCGTGACCCGGGCGGTGCATGACGCCGGCGGCCGCATCGTGCTGCAGATCTGGCATGGCGGCCGCGCCTGCCACCCGCTGCTCAACGACAACCGCGTCGCGGTGGCACCCAGCACGATCGCGATCAGCAACGACGAAGTCCACACCCCGCAAGGCAAGCAGCCCTACACCGTGCCGCGCGCGCTCGCAGACGACGAGTTGCCCGGCATCGTCGCCGGCTTTCGCCAGGCGGCCGAGAATGCACGCCGCGCAGGCTTCGACGGTGTCGAGATACACGGCGCCAACGGCTACCTGCTCGACCAGTTCCTGCGCGACGGCAGCAACAAGCGCAGCGGCCCCTACGGCGGCCCGCGCGAGAACCGCGCGCGCCTGCTGTTCGAGGTGCTGGATGCGGTGTGCGGCGCGATCGGCGCGGATCGGGTCGGGCTGCGCATCTCGCCACTCAACAGCTACAACGACATGCGCGACAGCGATCCGGTGGGACTCTCCGGCTGGCTCGCAGGCGAGCTCAACCGCTTCGGGCTTGCCTACCTGCATGCGATGCGCGGTGATTTCGCACGCCAGCAGGAAGGCGACATCATGAGCCCGATCCGCGCCGCCTACCGCGGCGTGCTCATCGGCAACATGGGCTACAGTGCCGAGGAAGCCGACGCGGCCATCGCGAGCGGCAAGGTGGACGCGGTCGCGTTCGGCATGACCTTCCTCGCCAACCCGGATCTCCCCGAGCGTTTCCGCGTCGGTGCGGCGCTCAACCCGCCGCGGGTGGATTACCTCTACTCGCCGGGTGCGGAGGGTTATACCGACTATCCACGTCTCGTCGAGGCGAACGCCTGAGGCGCGTTTCCCGGCTCGGTCGCCACGTCCGGACGCCATCTCCGATTCAACGAGTCACTACCGATGAAGATGCGCAGAAAGTCCGAACTGCCGACCAAGGTGTGCGCGGTCTGTGGCCGTCCCTTTGCGTGGCGGAAGAAATGGGCGCGGGACTGGGAGGCGGTGCGCCATTGCTCCGAGCGCTGCCGCCGTGACGGCCGCCGCACCCACGCTGCGTCGGCCGCACCATGCTGACACCGCCCGCCCCAGCGCCCGGGGTCGTGTTCTGGTTCCGCAACGACCTGCGTCTCACCGACAACCCGGCGCTGCATACCGCGCAGGAAGCCTGCGCAGCGCTCGATAACCGCCCCCCGGGTGGCGCCTGGTTGCTGCCCGTTTTCGTGCACGACAGCGCCCAGCGCGCGACCACCCGATGGGGCTTCGTGCGCATGGGCGCCCATCGACGTGCCTGGCTGGACTGCGCCCTGCGCGATCTCGGCGATCAGCTCGAAGCGCGCGGAAGCCACCTGCTGCAGTGTGAAGGCGACAGCGTGGCGCAGCTCGCATCGCTCCTCGACGCGCTGGGCAGGCCCTTGCTCGTGTGCGAGGACATCCCCGCACCGGAGGAACGGCGCATGGTGCAGACGCTGCGCGAGCGCGGTTTCCAGGTGCGCACGGTGTGGCAATCCACACTGCTCGACCCCGCCAGCCTGCCCTTCGACGCCGATGACGTGCCCGACACCTTCAGCGTGTTCCGCCAGCGCATCGAGCAGGCGGGGCCATCGGGCGAACTGCGCGCGGCCCCACCGATTCCCGCCCCCCGCACGCTGCCGCCGCTGCCGCCCCGCGTACCCGGCGTGGACCGGATACCCGGTTGCCCCGCAGAAGCTGATACCGCTCCACCCACCCTGCCCGACGACCCGCGCGCGGCCTTCCCCTGCGCGCACCCGGCCTTCGACGGCGGCGAGCGTGCCGCGCTCGCCCATCTGCACCGCTATTGCGACCGCGGCTTGCCGCACAGCTACAAATCGACGCGCAACGGCCTGATCGGTATCGACTACTCCAGCAAGTGGTCGCCCTGGCTTGCGACCGGTGCGCTGTCGGCCCGCACTGCGTGGGACGCGGTCCGCCGCTTCGCGGCCGCGCACGGCGCCAACGACGGCACCTACTGGCTGTGGTTCGAGCTTCTGTGGCGGGATCACTTTCGCTTCCTGCACCGCAAGCACGGCCGACGCCTCTATCACGCCCGCGGTCTCGGCCAGAACGACGCACGCGCTCCGGACAGGTACGCCACCCCGCCGCACGATGCGGCCGCCTTCGCGCGCTGGTGCCGGGGCGAGACCGGCCATCCCTTCATCGACGCGGGCATGCGCGAGCTCGCCGCCACAGGCTACCTGTCGAACCGCATGCGCCAGAACGTGGCGAGCGCCCTCATCCATGAACTCGGCTGCGACTGGCGCGCGGGGGCTGCGTGGTTCGAATCCCGCCTCATCGACTTCGACGTGTGCAGCAACCAGGGCAACTGGCTCTACCTTTCCGGCCACGGCACCGATCCGCGCGGCGGCCGTCGCTTCAATCCCGACAAGCAGGCGCGCGACTACGACCCGGACGGCGCCTACCGCGCGCTGTGGGCGGCTGCATCATGACCGGCGCGACGGCTGCGACAGACTTCGCGCCGGACAGTGATGCGTCCGCCCCGCCCCACCCCGCGCCCCGACTCACGCTGCGCCTCGTCCTCGGCGATCAGCTCAACCCGCGTCACAGCTGGTTCGCTGCGCCACGTGACGACGTAGTGGTCGTATTGATGGAACTGCGCCAGGAGACCGACTATGTGCGCCACCACGCACAGAAGATCCTCGCGATCTTCGCCGCGATGCGCGCCTTCGCACGTGCCCTGAAGGCGGCTGGCCACCGCGTGCGCTACATCGCGATCGATGACCCGTCCAACCGCCAGCGGCTCACTGCCAACCTCGAAGCGCTCGTCGCTCACTACCAGGCCGCCTCTGTGGAGTACCAGGCGCCGGACGAGTGGCGGCTGGATGCCGAGCTTGCAGCATGGGCAGCGCGTGCCGGCGTGCCAGTGCGCGGTGTGGATGGCGAGCACTTCCTCACCGCGCGCGACGAAGCAGCGCGGCTCTTCGCGGACCGCAAGCAGTGGTTGATGGAGCACTTCTACCGCACCCAGCGGCGTCGCCACCGCGTGCTGATGACGGCCGACGGCAAACCGGCAGGCGGGCAATGGAACTTCGACCACGAGAACCGCAAGGCCTGGCCGGGCACGCCTGCCGAGCCACCCGACGCACGCCCCACACACGACCACCGCGCGCTGTGGCAGACCATCGTCGCCAGCGGCGCTGACCACTTCGGCGACCCGCAGGCGGACGCGCTGCGCTGGCCGCTCGACCGCGCCGAGGCGCTGGTGCAGCTCGAGGCCTTCATCCGCCACGCCTTGCCGCATTTCGGCGACTATCAGGATGCGCTGTCGACGCGCGCCTCACGGCTCTTCCACTCTCTGCTGTCCTTCGCGCTGAATGTGAAGATGCTCGACCCGCTCGAGGTTGTGCAGGCAGCGGAGGCTGCATGGCGCGACGGCCGGGCCCCGCTCACGGCGGTGGAGGGCTTCGTGCGCCAGATCATCGGCTGGCGGGAGTATGTTCGCGGCGTGTATTGGGCGCACATGCCGGGCTACACCGAAGCCAACGCGCTCGCCCACACGCGCCCCCTGCCCGCCTGGTTCTGGAGCGGCAACACGCGCATGGCCTGCGTCGCCGCGGCGATCGGCCAGTCGCTGCAACAGGCCTACGCGCATCACATCCAGCGCCTGATGGTGATCGGCAACTTCGCCCTGCTCGCCGGCCTGTCGCCGCAGGCGCTGCACCGCTGGTACCTCGGCATCTACATCGATGCCTTCGAGTGGGTGGAGGCCCCCAACACCCTCGGCATGAGCCAGTTCGCCGACGGCGGCCGCCTCGCGACCAAGCCCTATGTGAGCAGCGCCGCCTACCTGCACCGCATGGGCGACCACTGCAAGGGCTGCCATTACGACCACAAGGCTCGGGTCGGCGACCGTGCCTGCCCCTTCAATGCGCTCTACTGGGACTTCTTCGCGCGCCATGACGAACGCCTGCGCGGCAACCACCGGCTGACGATGGTGTATCGCAACTGGGACAGGATGCCCCGTTCCGACCAGGTGGCGCTGCGGGCGCAAGCGGCACGCACGCTGGCGATCCTCGAGGAACTGTGAGCCCTACTGCCGGGCACGCACAGGTGCGCCTTCAGCCTGCGAAGTCCTGTACCCTCGCAGCACGCCCACCCGGCAATGCAGGAGCACCTACAGCATGAAGATCGTCATCGCCCCCGACTCCTTCAAGGAAAGCCTCTCCGCACTCGAGGTGGCGCGTGCGATCGAGACCGGATTCCGGGCGCATTTCCCGGATGCCGAGATCGTATGCGTGCCGGTCGCGGACGGTGGCGAGGGCACGGTGGACGCGATGGTTGCCGCCACGCTCGGCAGCCGCCGCGACGTCGCGGTGCGAGGGCCGCTGGGCACGCCGGTGAGCGCCTTCTACGGACTGACCGGCGACGGCGCCACCGCGGTGATCGAGATGGCCGCCGCGAGCGGGCTCATGCTGGTGCCGACTGCCGCGCGCAATCCGCTGATCACCACCTCGTACGGCACCGGTGAGTTGATCCGCGCCGCGCTCGATGCCGGCGCGCGCCACCTCATCCTCGGCATCGGTGGCAGCGCCACCAACGACGCGGGCGCGGGCATGCTGCAGGCGCTCGGGGCGAGGCTTCTCGACGCGGAAGGTGCGGAGTTGCCGCCGGGTGGCGGTGCGCTTGCCCGCCTCGCGCACATCGACCGCAGCGGGATCGATCCACGACTCGCCACATGCCGCATCGAGGTCGCCTGCGACGTCGACAACCCCCTCACCGGGTCTCGCGGCGCCTCCGCCGTGTTCGGACCACAGAAGGGCGCCACGCCCACCATGGTTGCGCAGCTCGACGCGAACCTGCGCCATTTCGCCGACGTCGTACGGCGCGATCTCGGTGCCGAGGTCGAGGACGTGCCCGGCGCCGGCGCCGCGGGCGGCATGGGCGCGGCGCTGATCGCGTTCCTTGGCGCAGCGCTGCAGTCGGGTGTTGACATCGTCACCCGCGCGGTCGGCCTCGAAGCGCAGCTTGCAGATGCCGACCTGGTGATCACGGGCGAGGGCCGCATCGACAGCCAGACCCCGCATGGCAAGACTCCGATCGGTGTCGCCAGACTCGCCAAGCGCCACGGCAAACCGGTGATCGGCATTGCAGGCTGTCTGGGTGCTGAGGTCGAGGTCGTGCACGCACACGGTATCGATGCGGTGTTCGCTGCCGTGGCACGCCCATGCACGCTGCCCGAGGCGCTGGCGGAGGCGCGGACAAACGTCGAGCGGGTCGCGCGCAACGTCGCCGCCACGCTGCGCATCCGCTTGCGGAGCTGAAACTCGCCCACTGAGCCGGCTAGCGGCCTAGAGATCACCCAGCCAGGTCGCGAGGAAGAGGTGCATGAAGTCTGCCGCCGGCAATGGTCGGCCGAAGTGGTAGCCCTGCGCGAACCGACAGCCGTGCGCCAGCAGGAAGGCGGCCTGCTCGTCCGTCTCCACCCCCTCGGCCACGACCTTGAGCCGCAGGCTCCGCGCCATCGCGATGATCGCCGAGGTGATCTCCATGCTGTCGATATCAGCGGGGATATCCTTGACGAAGCCACGATCGACCTTCAGGACGTCGATCGGGAAGCGCTGCAGATACGCGAGCGACGAGTAGCCGGTGCCGAAATCGTCCAGCGCGATCGACACGCCGAGGCGCTTCAGCGCGTGCAGCCGCTCGGCGATCGACTCCTCCTGCCCCATCAGCATGCTTTCGGTGAGCTCCAGCTCGATGTGTTCCGGCAGTGCTCCGGTGTCGGCGAGGATGCGGGCGACCCGGTCCGGTAGATCGGTCTGCCAGATCTGCCGCGCGGAGAGGTTTACCGCCAGCGTCAAGGAATCGTGCCCGGCCTCATGCCACCGCACCAGCTGCTCGCATGCCGCGCGCAGCGCCCACTCTCCGATCGCAACGATCAGGCCCGTCTCCTCCGCGATCGGGATGAACTCGGCAGGGCCCACGAGACCGCGCTCACCATCGCGCCACCTGAGCAGCGCCTCGGCCCCGATGATGCGTCCGCTGTCGAGCTGCACCTTGGGTTGGTAGAACAGCACGAACTCGCCACGCTCCAGCGCCCAGCGCAACCGGGTCTCGGTCTGCAGCCGCGCCTTGGCCGCCGCTGCCAGTTCGGCCGTGAAGAAGAAATAGCGCCCTCGCCCCTCCGCCTTGGCACGATGCAAAGCGGTATCCGCATGCTGCACGATCAGCCCGACGTTCTCGGCGTCGGCCGGGAAGTGGCTGATGCCGATGCTCACGGCAACAAAGAGCGTCTGCCCGCCGGAGAGCACGAACGGCTCCTCGAGCAGGTCGATCAGCGACTGCGCGACGCGCGCCGCCTCGGAGGGCTCGCCAATGCTCTCGAGCGCGACGAGAAACTCGTCGCCACCGAAGCGTGCGAGCGTATCGCTCACCCTCAGCCGCTGCGTGAAGCGACGCGCGATGGCCACGAGGAGCTCATCGCCGACGTGATGACCGAAGCTCTCGTTGACGCTCTTGAAGCGGTCGATTCCGATCAGCAACACGGACACGCCGAAGCTGTGCCGTCGCCCGCGGTCGATCGCGTGCTGCAGGCGCATCTGCGCCATCATGCGGTTGGGCAGACCGGTCAGGGTGTCGAAGTGCGCGAGCCGCGCGAGCTCGGCCTCGGAACGCTTCAGCGAGGTGAGATCGACGTCGATGCAGTACATCTCCCGCTGGCCGTCCGCGCCCTCGATCATCACATGGCTGGAGAACACCAGCACACGGCTGCCGTCCTTGCGCCGCAAGGACAGCTCGGCAGCCGGGATTGCCGGCCCGCCGTTCACCCAGGCCTGCTGCGCGGCGATCACGAGCTCCCGCATCTCGTCCGGGATGATCAGATCCTCAAGCTGCCTGCCAAGCGCCTCTGCCGCGGTGTAGCCGTAGAGCGCCTCACTGGCCTTGTTCCAGTAGATCACCCGGCGATCACGGTCATAGCCCTGCACCGAGATCGCCGGCGTATGGTCGAACAGCAGCTGCAGCGCCGAATCGCCATCCACGATCCGGTCGCCATCGATGTAGCGGACCTTGAAGGCGGTCATGACGCCGCCCTGCCCATGCGAATCCGTCTATGAAAAAGCACAGCCGGGCTCCCGATACCGCAAGTAACAGGGCCCGCTGCGAACATGTCGGCCTCCTCGGTGCATCCGGCGCCACGCCTTCGGCTCGGGGATGCATCCTCAAGTTACACGCCACCCGCCACCGCCGGGTCAATCCGGGCAAATTGGTGCGATTGGCCGTATTCGTTACAATCTAAAACTAAAGGGCAGCCAAGACAACAAAAATGACAAATAGCGATGCCTGAAAACTACCCTCCGTCATGGTGTTGATGTGATGTTAGATCAGGCGAGTCGCGATTTCATTCAGTCAGGTGTCAGTATCAGTGTCGCGGCCTGTGACATTCAGGGGCTTCCGTGCATGAGCCGGGGCTTCGGTTGCCGTGCCGGGATGGATGGCACCATCACGGTTTTCGTGCGGCGCTCGCAGTCGCTCGAGCTGCTGCAGAACATTGCCGATACTGCAAGGCTGGCAAACGTGTTCAGCCTCCCAAGCACCAACCGCACCTTGCAGTTGAAGGGCGCGGACGCAGGCCTGCTTGCGCTTCAGGACGGCGACCTCGCCATCGTCGACAGACACATCGCCGACTTCATCTCCGAGGTGGTGCCGCTGGGCACGCCAGAGGCGCTGGTGCGCGCGCTTTTCAGCTACACGCCCGAGGATCTCGTCGGGGTGCGCTACACGCCGCTCGCCGCCTACTCCCAGACTCCGGGCCCACGCGCGGGCGCGCTCGTCGCCCAGCAGCCATGAACATCCGCATCGAGGCCATCCGCGAATGCCTGGAGGGCCTGATCCCTGGCCACATCGCAACCTGCGACAGCGCGGGCATGCCCAACCTCGCCTATCTCTCGCAAGCGGAATTCGTCGATGAGGAACACCTCGCGCTGTCCTATCAGTTCTTCAACAACACGCGCCGCAACATCCTCTCGGGTTCGCGTATCCGCCTGTTGCTGACCAGCCCTGTCACCGCCCGCCAGTACCGGCTGGTGCTCGCCTACCAGCGTACCGAAACCGCCGGCCCGCTGTTCGAGCGCATGCGCGCGAAGCTCGCCGGCATCGCCTCGCACACCGGCATGAGCGGCACCTTCCGCCTGCTCGGCGCGGACATCTACCGCATCTGCGCGATCGAACAAGTACCCGGCGACAGCCTCGCGCCACCGCCCCCGCCGGTGAATTACCTCAATGCGCTACGCCGCGCAACACACCTCGTCGCCGCCTGCAGCAGTCTAGAAGGCCTCTTCGAGGCCACCCTCCAGGCAATGACCGAGGCCTTCCATATCCGCCACGCGATGCTGCTGATGCACGACCCGCAGCGCGCGCGTCTCTATACCATCGCCAGCCTCGGCTATGCGGAGTCCGGCATCGGCTCCGAGATCGCCGTCGGTGACGGAGTGATCGGGATCTGTGCCCGCGAGCGTGTACCGATCCGCATCGGCTACATGACCAGCGAGTACGCCTACGGCAGCAACATGCGCGAGCAGCTCGCCGCCAGCGGCGAGACGGACACACTGGAAACCGCCATCCCGCTGCCCGGCCTGCCCGAAGCACACAGCCAGATGGCCGTGCCGATCATCGCATTCGGCAGCCTCCTCGGCGTGCTCTATGTCGAGAGCGTCACCGACCTGCATTTCGGCTATGACGAAGAAGATGCTCTCGTATGCTTCGCCGCCCAACTCGGGCTCGCGATCCATCATCATCACGATGGCGCGGAGAGCCCCGACGACGCGCCTTCCCCCATACCCTCCCCTGCACCAACCACGCCGGAAGGGCCCCCGCTGGTCGTGCGTCACTTCGCGGCCAACGACAGCGTCTTCATCGACGACGACTACCTGATCAAGGGCGTGGCCGGGGCGATACTCTGGGCCCTGCTGAGCGACTTCACCGCGCGCGGGCGCACCAGCTTCACGAACAAGGGGCTGCGGCTGGATCCGCGCATCCGCCTGCCCGGCGTGAGCGACAACCTCGAGGCGCGGCTGGTGCTGCTGCAGCGCCGCCTCGACGAGCGTGCCGCCGGCATCCGGCTTGCCCGCACCGGCCGCGGCCGCTTCTCGCTCAGCGTCGCCCGCGCTGTGCAACTGATGTCCGGCTGAGCCGCTGCGCAGCCTCTCCGGCGGTCGCGCACAGCGCAGCGCGCGCCACTTCTTAAATCTTCATTCAGCGTTTCTTAAAAGTCCGCTAAGCGGCGGCGGCGGCCCGCGCAACGCGCCGCGATCGTCCTAGACTGCCTCCCACGCAAACACACGGTGTCGTCGCAGCGCTGCTCCCGGCAGGGACGTCGCTACCGGCGCGCCGGACTCACGACCCCCAGGACGATTTCCGGAGACCATCATGCAAGAACATCTACATCTCGCACGCGCAAGCCTCTCGGCCGCGATCATCGCCATTTCCGGGCTTGCACACCATGCCATTGCAGGCGACAGCAGCGACGCGGCCAGCGCCGCAAGCATCGAGCGTGGCGCAACCCTGGTCGGCGTCGGCGGTTGCATGGACTGCCACACGCCATTCAGGATGGGACCCAACGGCCCGGAAAAGGACCTCGCCCGCGGGCTTTCCGGCCACCCGCAGGAGATGGCCCTGCCACCGCCCCCGGTACTCGATGCGGCCTGGAACTGGGCCGGCTCGGCCAGCACCACCGCCTTCGTCGGCCCCTGGGGCATCAGCTACGCGAGCAACCTCAGCCCCGATCGCGAGACGGGCATCGGCACCTGGCATGTCGACACCTTCATCCGCGCAATGCGCAGCGGCAAGCATCTCGGTGTGGGGCGCCCGATCATGCCGCCCATGCCCTGGCAGGCACTGGGCAAGCTGCCGGACGAGGATCTGCGCGCGATGTTCGCCTACCTGATGGCGCAGCCGCCGGTGCGCAACCAGGTGCCGGACTATGCGCCCCCGCCGGCCGTGGCCGGAGACGGCAAGGCGAAGGGCAGCGGCGGCTGAAGCGCCTCTGGCACGGCCGGGCCACGCCAGAGGATGCGCCGGGCCGTCAGCGCGTGGCGCTGCCGCGCGACGACACCATGATGCCCGCGACGATCAGCAGGAAGGCCACCACATGGAAGAGCCGCGGCCACTCGCCGATGATCGCGGCCGACAACACCGCCGCGAACAGCGGTGTGAGGTTGGCGAAGATCGCCGCGGTGGCCGGCCCGGCCTGCGCCACCGCCAGGCCCCAGGCGCGGTAGGCGATCACCGACGGGCCGATCGCGACGAAGGCGATGAGCAGCACGAGCTTGAGCGACCACTGGGTGCTCACCTCGGGTACCAGCATGTCGCCCACCACCGCGGCGCCGGTCGCCCACACCAGTCCGAACACGCACTGCGCCACGAGAAACTCCGCCCAGTTCCAGTCCGGCCGCGCCGCGCCCTGCATGTGCGCGGGCGGGCGGGCAAGCATCCAGCTGTAGAAGGACCAGCCGACGATCGCGAGCAGCATCAGCAAGTCGCCCTCGACGAAGGCGATCTGCGCCAGCGCCGCCGGATCGCCGCGCGACAGCACCAGCGCCACACCGGCGAGCGACAGCACCGCGCCAAGGAGCTGGCCGCGATGTGGCACGACGCGGTAGGCGAGAAAGCCCACCGCCATCATCCAAACCGGCCCGCTCGCTGCGATGAGGGTCACGTTCAGCGGCGTGCTCGTCCGCAGGGCCATGTATTGCAGCGCATTGTAGGCACCGATGCCGAACAACCCGAGCAGCGCCAGGTAAGGCCAGCGCTCGGCGATCTGTTTGCGGGCCACGGCGCTGGCGAGCACCCGCCGCCCGAAAACCAGGAGGATCACAGCGGCCACCATCCAGCGCAAAGCGTTGAGCCACAGCGGGCCGATGCTGTCGATCGCCACCCGGCCGAGCACCGCGTTCGCGGCCCACAGCAGCGGTGGCGTCACCAGCATCAGCGTCAGTTTGGGATTCAGGGACATGCACACTCCAGGCAGACGGGTTCAACGCGATCGACACGCGGGCCGACACTGTACGCAACTCCGCTGCGCGACGCACTCAGGACACATCCTTATGCCTCGCGCCCGCCCGCGCACCCGACACATGTCGGAAACGAGCCTTGCGTTACCGGGAGCGTGATCTAGACTGACGATTGCATATCGACCGGGGCCCTACCAGGCATCCGCCTCAGTCACATGCGCTAGTCAATCTCGATATCGCCTCGGCAAAGCTCGTCATCGCGAGCGCAAGAAGGGCGAATCACGGCCGTCCCCCACCCACCGCGACGGCTGCCTGGAGTCGGGTCATGCGCCCCGCGGCCAACGTCCGGGGACGCCTTCTGGCGAGTGGCAGCGTCGAGACCCCGTTCTGCCCCATGACGACGTCCATGCGCTCCGCAGCCCGGGCGCGACGTCACGCTTCAGGTCCGCTTCAGCAGCCAGGAGTCGCCAACATGCCGTCTGCCCTCACCTACCCCGGCGTCTACATCGAGGAAGTGCCCAGCGGGGTACGCACGATTGCCGGCGTCGCCACCTCCATCGCCGCCTTCGTCGGCTACACGCGCCAGGGCGTGCCGGACAAGGCGGTGCATGTCACCAGCTTCGGTGACTTCGAGCGCAGCCATGGCGGCCTCGACCGCGACAGCCCGGTGTCCTACGCGGTGCGGCAGTTCTTCCTCAACGGCGGCGCCGAGGCCTGGGTGGTGCGGGTGGCGGTGGGACACGCCACCGCGCGCTGGGCGCTGAGCGACGCCAATGGCGTGGTGCTGAACGTCGACGCGGCGAGCCCCGGCAGCTGGGCGAGCAACGTGCGGCTGAGCGTGCAGCACACCGGCACGCGCAACCCGGACGCCGAGTTCAACCTCGTGGTGTCGCAGCTGGTGGAGCAGAACGGCGCGACCCAAACAGTTGTGCGCGAGCAGCACCGCAACCTCAACATGAACGCGAACTCGCCCAACTACGCGGCGGCGGTGGTGAACAGCGCCTCGCAGCTGATCCGCGCCACCCGCCCGGGCGGCATGGCCTTCGCGAACCGCGGCTTCGCGGTGAGCACGCCGATCAGCTTTCCGCTCAGCGTCAGTGACGGCGTCATCCAGGGGGTGATCGACGGCAACACGCCCTTCCGCGTGGCCCTCGCCGCCACGCCGGCCGACATCGGCGCACTCGTCAGCGCGATCAACAGCGCCCTCACCGCCGCCGGCCTCGCCGCGCGCCTGCAGGCGGCCCAATCCGACGCCAGCGGCGACACCACCGGCACCGGCTGCCTGCGCCTGGGTTCCCTGTCGGCCGGCGAACGCTCGGCGGTGGTGGTGTCGTCCGGCGTGTTCGGCGGACTCGCCGCCACGATACGCATCGGGCTCGCCAATGGCGGACGGGAGTTCACCGGCAACGCGGAACACAGACCGTCCGTGGTCACGGACGTATCGCCGACGAGCCTCGGCGGAGACGGCAGCAAGGGTGGCGCGGTTGACCTGATCGGCAGCCAGAGCGGCAAGACCGGCCTCTATGCGCTGCGCGACGTGGACCTCTTCAACCTCCTCAGCGTCCCGGAAACCTTCGACCTGTCGGAATCCGAGGCGAACAGCGTGATCGCCGCGGCGGCGGCGCTATGCGAGGAGGAGCGCGCCTTCTACCTCGTCGATGCGCCCAGCGTGCAGACGCTGTCCGGCATCGCCGGCTGGGCGAATGGCGTGAGCCAGTCGCGCAACGCCGCGGTGTACTTCCCGCCGCTGCGCATCGCCGACCCGCTCGACGACCTGCGCGACCGCGCGATGGCGCCCTCCGGCACCATCGCCGGGGTGTATGCGCGCACCGACAGCCAGCGCGGCATCTGGAAGGCGCCCGCCGGCACCGACGCGAGCCTGAAGGGGGTCGCGGCGCTCGAACGCACGCTCAACGACATCGAGAACGGCACGATCAACATCCGCGGCGTGAATGCGCTGCGCAGCTTCCCCGCCTACGGCAAGGTGGTCTGGGGCGCACGCACGATGAAGGGCGGCGACGCGCAGGCGGACGAGTACAAGTACGTGCCGGTGCGGCGCCTCGCGCTCTTCATCGAGGAGAGTCTCTACCGCGGCACCCAGTGGGTGGTGTTCGAACCCAACGACGAGCCGCTGTGGGCACAGATCCGGCTCAACGTCGGCGCCTTCATGAACAACCTGTTCCGCCAGGGCGCCTTCCAGGGCACCAGCCCGCGCGACGCCTACTTCGTCAAGTGCGACCGCGAGAGCACCACCCAGAACGACATCAACCTCGGCATCGTGAACATCCTGGTGGGCTTCGCGCCGCTCAAGCCGGCCGAGTTCGTCGTCATCAAACTCCAGCAAATGGCCGGTCAGGTCGAAGTCTAGAGGGGAACACGCCATGGCCCAGTTCAGCGTCAACGCGCAGCGCTTCGATCCGTACAAGAACTTCAAATTCCGCGTCAAATGGGACGGGCGCTATGTCGCCGGCGTCAGCAAGGTGGGCGCCCTGAAGCGCAGCACCGACCCGATCGAGCATCGCGAGGGCGGCGATCCATCCACCTCGCGCAAGTCGCCGGGGCGCACCAAATACGAGGCGATCACGCTCGAGCGTGGCGTCACCCACGACACCGAGTTCGAGAAGTGGGCGAACAAGGTGTGGAACTTCGGCTCCGGCCGGGGCGCCGAGGTGTCGCTGAAGGACTTCCGCAAGGACATCATCCTCGAGGTCTACAACGAGGCCGGCCAGCTCGTGCTCGCGTACAGGGTCTACCGCTGCTGGGTGTCCGAGTACCAGGCGCTGCCCGATCTCGACGCGAACGCGAACGCGGTGGCGATCCAGAGCATCAAGCTCGAGAACGAGGGCTGGGAGCGCGACTACGAGGTCGCCGAGCCGGCCGAGCCGAGCTTCAACGAACCGGCGTGAGCTCATGTCCGCCCTCGCGCCCGCCACCCTGCTGTCGGTCTGGGAACACGGCCTTGCGCGCCACCCGCTCGACCGCGCGCTGCTGCTGCTGACGCTCGCCTGCCCGGACGTCCCTGCGGCACGGCTTGCGGATATCCCGCTCGGACAGCGCAACCTGTGTCTGCTGCGCTTGCGCGAGCGGCTCTTCGGCAAGGCGCTGGAGTTGGTGGTGGACTGCCCGGCCTGCGGCGAGCGCATGGCCTTTCCGTTCGCACCGGCAGGCGTGTGCGATGTCGCACCCTGCCCCGACGACGAGATCGCGCCGATCGAAGTCGGCGGGCTGCGTTTTGCGCTGCCCAGCACACGCCACCTCGCGCAGCTCGGCAGGCTGCAGGACACGCATCCGCACACGGCCGCGCGCGCCCTGCTGCGCGCCTGCGCGCTGGCACCGGAATCGCTGCCCGACGACGCGGCGCTTGACGCGCTCATCGCCGAGGTCGAAGCGCGACTGAGCGAAGCCGACCCGTGGGCCGAAATCGCGGCCGACGTCGCATGCCCCGCCTGCGGACACCCCGACACCGCGCTCTTCGACCCCGGCGCCGCGTTGTGGGACGCAATCGATGCCGCTGCGCAGCGCCTGCTGGACGAGGTCCACCTCCTTGCCGCCCGCTACGGTTGGAGCGAAGCCGAGATCCTGGCCCTCGGCCCGGCGCGCCGCAACGCCTACCTCGCGCGGGTGCTCGCGTGAGCGGCCTGCTGCAGCGCCTCGCCCGCCAGGTCGTCGGCCCTGCGCCGCTGATGGCACGGGCGCGCATCACACCACGCTTTGCACCGCCTGGCGACGCCGTACCCGCAGGCGACGCCGCGGGCGCGCCCGCTGGCAACGCGCCACAAGGCGCCGCCTCCACCAAGCCGCCGACGCAAACGGCCGCGCCGGATACAAGACGGATTGGTGCCACGACGACATACGCAGCGCGCGCCGCCGACGCCACGGCAGATGGCGCACGCGTCGCGCACGAGGCCGACGTGCCGGGGCGCGACGGAATGCGGGATACCCCATACACCGTCCTCGACGCTCCCCGGCAGTTCGCCGCACCGCCCCGATTGCTGCCACCGCGCACGGCCACCCCTCCAGCCGCAGCCATGGATGCGGAGCCGGCCCATACGCCAGCCCATACGCCGGCCGCAGCAGCCGGCACGACGGCAAGCTTCCTCAGCCCGACCACGGACACCCATGCCATGCCGGCGCCGCTTTTCGCCGCGGGGACAGACAGTCACCCGCCGCGAGGCGCCTTCGCCGGCACCATCTCCGGGCCGGGTCAGCAGCCCCCGAACCGGCAAAGCCTCTCCGCCAGGCTACCCGACACGCGATCGCCCGACAGCGCACCCAACGAGGTGCACGTCCACATCGGCCGCATCGAGGTCACCGCACTGCAGGATGCCCCGGCGGCCAAGCCGCGCACGCGCGGGCGGCAGCCGATGTCGCTCGACGAGTATCTTGCGCGCCGCCAGGGAGAGCGGCGATGAGCACCGCGCTCGCGATCGCCGGGGTCACCGCGGTGCTGCGCGACCGCCTCAACGACGGCATCGTCAACCACAACATCGCCGGCCTCATCGGCAACACCGTCACCGTCAGCGTGCGCTCGCCGGACAGGGTCGTTTCAGCCGA
The DNA here is from genome assembly GCA_041916775.1 of Rhodocyclaceae bacterium. GTDB lineage: Bacteria > Pseudomonadota > Gammaproteobacteria > Burkholderiales > Rhodocyclaceae > UBA2357. Next base: position 77,588 of record JAYRYZ010000015.1, read on the forward strand.
AGGCAACGAGACGAGCCAGCTCAACCTCTTCCTCTACCAGGTCACACCCAACCCCGGTTGGCGCAACGAGGGGCTACCCTCGCACGATGCACGCGGGCGCCACCGACTCAGCAACCCGCCGCTCGCGCTCGACCTGCACTACCTCGTCTCCGCCTACAGCGGGGGCGACCTGCATGCCGAGATCCTGCTCGGCCATGCGATGCAGCTGATGCACAGCTTTCCGGTGATCACCCGCGAGATGATCCGCACCGCGCTCAACCCCTCGCCGGACGTCGGCGCGGCGCTGCCACCGGCGCTGCGCGCGCTCGCCGAGTGCGGCCTCGCGGATCAGCTCGAACAGTTGCGCATCACCCCGCAGACCCTCGGGCCGGAGGAAAGCTCGCGGCTGTGGACCGCCACCCAGTCGAGCTTCCGCCCGAGCGCCGCCTACCTGGTCTCGGTGGTGCTCATCGAGGCCACGCACCCCACCCGCCCGAGCTTGCCGGTGCTGAGCCGCGGCCCGGTCGACCCGGAAAGCGGGCGCGATCGCGGCGTCGTGGTCGGCGCGAGCCTCATCCCGCCCCTGCCCACGATCAACGCCGTGCTGCCGGCCGCAAAGCAGGCTGCGATCCAGCTCGGCACGACGGTGCACCTCGACGGCCACCACCTGGATGGCGAGGCGCTCAGCGTAAGGCTCGCCAGTCCGCGCCTTGCGATCGACGCAACCCTGCCGGCGAGCGGTGCAGCCGCGCCGGACGGCCTCGACTTCGTCATCCCCGCGGCGCGCGCCGCCGACTTCCCGGTGGGCGTGTATGAGATCAGCGCCAGCCTGGTCCGCCCGCCCGAACCCCACCCGCGCGACACCAACCGGCTCGGCTGCACGATCGCCCCGGCGATCACCAACCTGCCGCAAACCGTGGCGCGCGCGGCGGACAACAGCGTGACGCTGGACCTCACCGTGCTGCCGCACATCCGCCCCGGACAGCGCCTGTCGCTGCTCTTCGGCAGCCGCGAGATCGCCGGCACGTCGCCCACCGCCGTCACCGGCAACCTGCGTTTCACGATTCCCGACGCCGAGCCCGGCGAGCATCTCGCCCGCATCAGGGTGGATGGCATCGACAGCCCGGTGGCCGACCGGGGCGCCACGCCGCCACGCTTCCTGCCGATGACGGTGACGGTCACATGAACGCACCGCGCGAACAGCCCGCCACCGCGCTCGACTGGACGCGCGCCAACCAGCAGCTGCTGGTGGCGGAGTTCGCGCGCCTGCGCGCCCTGCTCATGCCGCATCACGACGACGATGCGCGACGCGCGCCACCAGCGGACACCGCCCCCCCGCTCGACACGCAGGACCCGCGCATGACGGCGCCCGCAGCGATCGACACCCTCGCGCAGCGTTTCGGTCTCAGCGGCTTCGAGCGCGACCTGCTGCTGCTTGCCGCAGGCGTGGAGATGGACGCCACGCTCGCTGCCCTCTGCAACGAGGCGCAGGGCCGAAGTGGCGCACCCTGCGCGAGCTTCGGACTCGCGCTCGCCACCCTGCCCGACGCGCACTGGAGCGCGCTGGCGCCCACCGCGGCGCTGCGCCGCTGGCGCCTGCTGGAGCTCGATGAACAGGCCGGCATCACCCACGGCCGCCTGCGCATCGACGAGCGGATCCTGCACTATCTCGCCGGCTTGAATCTGCTGGATCCGCGTCTGGAACCACTGCTGGTCCCGATCCGGGCAGCCGGCACGATGGCGGACGCGCACACGGACGTGGCGGAACGGCTCGCCGCTGCGCTCGAGGCCGATGGCGCGCATCCCAGGCCCATCCTGTTCACCGGCGACGACGCGGACGGGCAGCGTGACGTCGCGGCGCAGGTGGCCGGGCAGTTCGGGCTCGCGCTCTTCGCCCTCTCGGGCGACGCGATACCGCGTGCCGCGCATGAACGGCACGCACTCGCCCTGTTGTGGGCCCGCGAGGCTGCGCTGCTCGACGCCGGGCTGCTGATCGCGCGCAGCGGCCGGGATGACGAGGCGGAGGTGCTTGCGCACTTCATCACGCACCTGCAGGGGCTGGTGTTCATCGCGGGCCCGGGCGGCATTCTTGCGGACATCGACGCGCACCATCACATCATCGACAAACCCGATGCTCCCGCGCGGCGCGCGCTCTGGCAGCAGGCGCTCGCCCCCAACGTGCTGCCTGCGCGGGCGCTCGATACGCTCGCCAACCGGCAACGTTGCAGCGCCCGCCAGATCGCACGCATGGCGCGCCAGCTGAGCCTACAGTACCCTGACCGCCCCACGGGCGAAGCCGATCACGGTTTGCTCACCCCCCCTGCGGCGGATGGTGCGCTCGGCCCGCTCGCGCAACGCATCGTGGCACGCGCCGGCTGGGCCGATCTGGTGGTGCCCGAAGCCCAGCGCCGCATGCTGCAGCAAGTGGTGGTGCACACCCGCCATCGACTCACCGTGCTGCACGACTGGGGCTTCGCCGGCAAGGGCGCGCGCGGCCTCGGGCTGGCGGCACTCTTCAGCGGCGAGAGCGGAACCGGCAAGACACTCGCCGCCGAGGTGCTGGCCCACGAACTGGGGCTCACGCTGTATCGCATCGATCTCTCCGCAGTGGTGAGCAAGTACATCGGCGAGACCGAAAAGAACCTGCGCCGTGTCTTCGATGCCGCCGAGGACGTCGGCGCGGTGCTGCTCTTCGACGAGGCGGACGCGCTCTTCGGCAAGCGCAGCGAAGTCAAGGACAGCCACGACCGCTACGCCAACATCGAGGTGAGCTACCTGCTCCAGCGCATGGAGGCCTACCGCGGCCTCGCCATCCTCACCACCAACCACCAGGCGGCGCTGGACACCGCCTTCCAGCGCCGCCTGCGCTTCGTGGTGCATTTCCCGTTTCCCGATCATGCCCAACGCGAGGCAATCTGGCGCAGCGTGTTCCCCGCCGCGACCCCGCTCGCCGACGTTGACCCGACAAGGCTCGCGAAGCTTGCGGTCACCGGCGGCACCATCCGCAACATCGCCCTCTCGGCGGCCTTTCTCGCCGCCGACGCGGGCACGGCGATCACCATGGCGCACCTGCGCGAGGCCGCACACATGGAAGCGGCAAAGCGCGAGAAGCCGTTCTCCGATGCCGAGACGAGGGGCTGGTCATGACGCGCTTCGTCATCCACATCGACAAGCTGGTGCTGCGCGGCGTCGATCGCTCCGACGCGGCGGCACTGTCCGCTGCGATCCAGGATGCGCTCACGCGCATCCTCGCCAGCCCCGGAGTGTCACCACACGCCCTATCGCATGCAACGCCGCGCGCACCGCTGCACCTGCCCGCCGGCGCCGCTACCACGGCGCTCGCGAACGGCGTGGCAGCACGCATCGCGCAGGAGGTCCGGCGATGAGCCGCGCCGCCTACCAACCCGCCGCAGCCAACGGCAACGCATCCGCCGGCCTCTTCCTGCAGCGCAAGTGCGCGTGCGGGCGAACGACATCACCGCTCGCCAAAGAATGCCCGCAGTGCCAGCAGGCACGGCGTTTCGGCCCGCCTGCCGCTCTGCTTGCCCCATCCCGCGCCCCCCCCCTGACCTCACAACGCACCTCATCCGCCAGCGATCCGCACGAGGTGGCCGCCGATCGCGCCGCCGAGCAGGTGTTGCAGCACCGCGCACCCGACGCCCGGCAGCCGGTCACGCCACCGCGTCTGCAGCGCCTCGGCAGCGGCCCCATGCGCGACGATCTGCCGCCCGCCGTGCAGCGTGTGCTGCGTGCCCCCGGAGCACCGCTCGAACCCGCCACGCGCGCTTTCTTCGAGCCGCGCTTCGGCCACGACTTCTCGCGCGTGCGCGTGCATCGCGACAACGAAGCCGATGCCGCCGCGCGGTCGGTCGATGCGCGCGCCTTCACCTATGGCCAGCAGATCGTCTTTGGCGCCGGCGAGTACGCGCCACATACGCCATCCGGGCGCCAGTTGATGGCGCATGAACTGGCCCACACGGTGCAGCAAGGTGGCGCTGCGCGCCTGCAGCGCAAGGGCCGTGGGCCCGGCAGTTGCGGATTGCTCTCGGCGGCCACCGCCACCCTGCTGGGCGGAGCGGCACACGTACAGATTCAGACGCGCCTGGCGACACGCGGCATGGCGGTGGAAATGCCCATCCCGCGAGCCAGCAAGGCCGCCGGCGTGACCTCGCGCAGGTGCCAGCCTGACGACACGCCGATGGGCTTCGCCGACGTCGTCCGCATTGCGCGACCGCGGGTGGCGATCAGTGAGATCAAGCCGTACTGGTCGGCCGGTGTGCTCGCCCGGGCCGAGGCGCTGCATTATCGGCGCCGCGCCACCCAGTCCAAAGAACGTCTGACCGGCACCGGACCGTGCCGTCGGCACCCGCCGGGGCTCGACGACTTTGCCTTCGCTGCGCTGGCAGGGCCGTTCACCTCGACCTCCGCCTTCGATTTGTTAAAGGGGGCGATCACGGGGACGGAGGATTTCGGCCCCTTTTCGCTTGATCCGACTCGCACCCTGCGCGCCAAGGAAGTGGGACAGGGTGCAATCGGCTACTGGTGCGTGAAGAGGAAAACGGACAAGAAAAAGAAGAAGGACAGCAAGAAGAGCACCAAGAAGAAAACGCAAGCAAAGACCAAGAAGCCAAAGATCAAGAAACCCAAGGCACCCAAACCACAGGGCTCGGCGGGGGCTGGCAACGTGGGCATCGGCATCTCGATCTTCAGTGCCAACGTGGGCGGCGCCAATGCAGGTGTGGGTGTCTCGGTTGGCAGTACCAGCGCCAGCTTCGGCACCGCCGGCGCAGGCATCAGCTGGTTTTCCGATGCCGCTGCGGCCGGAGCGGTCGGAGCCGGCGTCAGCAAGGACAGCATGGGTGCCGCAGCCGGCGCGGCGGGTGTGGGCATTTCCGAAGACAGCGAATCGGTCGGTGTCGGTGTCGTGGGCGCGGGCACCGCCAAGGGCAGCAGCTCAGCCGCAGCGGGTACAGCAGGGGCCGGCCACAGCGAAGACACCCAGGCGGCTGTGGCCGGCGCTGCAGGAAAAGGCGAGATCAAGGACAGCTCGGTGGCGGCGGCTGGGGCGACGGGTTCCGGCAAATTGTCCGGCGCGTCGGGGGTCAGCGCCGGTTCGCCGAAGAAGCCGATCGACCCCAGCGATGTCACCGGTCCGGACGCCGACAAGGTGCCGTCCGGCGAGGAAAGTGCCGAGGACGACGAGGCGGAGGGCAAGGGCGCCGGTACCAGCGAAGGCAAGGGGACCGCACGAGCGGAAGACGCAGGGACGGGCGAAGCCAAGAGCACCGGAGGGGAGAGGGAAGGCCGGTCGGCGGGTGAGGCGGGTGCCAGTGGAGCGACTGGCAAGGCAGGCACCGGCACTGCCACCGCACCACCGGCAACGACAGGCACCGACAGCCGGGGCAAGGCCGGTACCTCCACCAGCGCGCCACTCGGCGTACTGCCGATCCTGCCCTTCGGCGCCAGCGACGTCGATCGCGAGAAGGCGGCCTCCGAGGCTGCCAAGGTGACGAAGCTGCTCAGTGGTGCCCGCGCTCCACAGATGCAGTTGCTCAAGCATCTGGCCGACAGCGACCCCTCCGGGCAATACATGGTGCCCACCTCGCAATGGGTGGAGAAGCTGCTCAATGTCACGCGCGACCTCACGGCCGATGACATCGAGTACATCAAGTCGCTGGACTGGCGGCCCGGAAGCCTGTCCGAGGCCGACATGCGCAAGCGCATCGAAAAGGCGCTGGAGAACAAGAACAAGCCCAAGGGCGACGGCGACAAGACCAGATCGGAAGCCGGCTCGGGTAACGCCGCCGGAAGTGGCGGCAAGGGGGGCGGCAGCAAAATGAAGGACGGTACGGCCCCGTCCGGGGAAGGCGGCAAATCCGGCGCCGAGAGCGGCAACTTCACGCGTGCGCGACCTTTCACCGGCGAGATCGAGGACGGCTACATCCGCGACTATCAGTTCGTCACCTCCGGCAATCCGATCACCTCCGGCACCAAGGTGGGCGCGACCCCCACCATGACGCTGCAATGGATCGGTGACGACAAGAAGGCCTACTACTGCCAGCTCCAGTACAAGGTCACCGCTGGTCCGACAGAAAAGACGGACGACAAGAATGCGAATATCCGCTGGCTGTACTTCACGCTGACCTCGACCAACAGCGAGATCATCAACCTTGCGCCGGAAGGCCAGAAGCCCTTCCTGATCCGTCCCGGGCGTGAGGCGTGGTACCGCGTTCAGAAGCCATGATCATGAGCGAGACGCGCAGAATCAGCCCGTCCAGGACGACCGCACCGGATCACTCCGTGGTGCCGGCCGCGGTGAGCCAGGCCAACCGGGTGGCGCGTGAGCATGGCGAATCCCTGCCCGGCGGGGTACGTCGCACAATGGAGGCGCGCTTTGGCGCCGACTTCTCGAAGGTGCGCATCCACGCGGACCGCTCGGCGGCCGAGGCCACAGAGGGCCTCAATGCGCGGGCACTGACGCTGGGCCGGCATATCGCCTTCAACACTGGCGAGTACGCGCCCACTCGAGCCGCGGGCCAGCGCCTGCTAGCCCATGAACTGGCCCATGTCGTGCAGCAGCAGTCGCAGGAGACGAATGGCGTGGCGCCATTGGGGCGCAATGCCACGGACGAGCGCCAGGCCGACCAGGCCGCCGACGCACCAATCGGTGCGCGTGGTGTTGGTGCAGGGCTCCGGATCGGCGGCGGAGCGCGCATCCAGGCCGACGACAAGCCCCCGCAGGACAAGCAAGCCGGGGCCGAAGCCAAGACGGCCGTGCCGGCGCGGGTCACCTTCGTGCTGCGCGCGCCCGACGACGAATTCACCCGCGATGTCACCGACTACGTGAAGAACACGCTCAACGAGAGCGTGGTCGAGGTGAACAACCTGCACGAGGCGGCCGACTACCTCGAACAGCACGCCAAGAACACCGGGGGGCGCATCAGCGCGGTGCGCATCGTCGGCCATGGCAGCACCACCGGCGGAATCAAGATGACGCCAAAGGGCGAGACGGACCGCCGCTTCGTCAGCGCCGAGGAGCTCGAGAAGATGTCGGCGGACAAGACGCTGACGGCCAAGGCCGGGAGCGCGATGACCGAGGGGGCGACGGTGGAGTTCTGGGGCTGCCATATCGGCGCCACGCCAAAATCCACCGCAGCGGTGAGCACTGTCTTCAACGCCGACGTGAAGGCGATCGACGACACGCTGAAAACCACCTTCGACGAGTTCGTACGCCCGGCCGACAAGGGTGAGGAAGGCCAGAAGATCGCCGGGCAGAAGGGTAGCTGGGTGGGCGTGAAATCCACCGCCGAGATCGATGCCCGGGTCAAGGCCGGCAACAGGAATCTCGGCGTGAGCTTCGACCAGTGGCTGGTAGCGCAATCCATGGCGCTCGAAGCGGAAGGCGACCTGCCTCCGCAAGCGGACGACAAGGCACGCATTGCCGCGATGCGCGACCTCTTCGACCGCTCCGGCGGCCGTATCCGCCGCCTGCAGATCGAAGGCGCCGACGGCAAGATCGGCAAGGGCAACAAGGAAAAATGGCTGAAGCAGTGGAAGACCACGAAGGTGAAATGAGGACGCCATGAGCACACCCCTTTCCCCCCGCCTGCTCAAGGCCGGCATCGTGCTGGTGGATCCGCAGTCCGGCACGGTGCGGCGCGTGATCGCGCTGCAGTACAACCCGGAGACGCTGTCGCGCAGCCTGCAGGTGCAGGGCGCAGGGGAAGGCGCCGACCGTTCCGAGGCGCTGCGGCTGAAGGGGCCGGCGGTGGAGACCTACCGGCTGGAGGCGGAGATCGACGCCGCCGATCAGCTCGCGTTTCCCGACCAACACCGCACGGTGGTCGAGGCGGGCATCGCGCCGCAGCTCGCCGAACTGGAGGGACTGATCCAGCCAAGTGCTACGGACCTGCTGTCGCGCAAGGCGCTCGCCGCGGCCGGCACGCTGGAGATCGCACCGATGGAGTCGGCGCTGGCGCTCTTCGTGTGGGGTGCGAACCGGATCGCGCCGGTGCGGGTCAGCGACTTCTCGATCACCGAGGAGGCCTTCGACCCCGCGCTGAACCCGATCCGCGCCAAGGTGAGCCTCAGCCTGCGCGTGCTGTCGGTGGATGACCTCGGCTTCGACCACAAGGGCGGTGGGCTCTTCATGGCCTACCTGCAATCGCGCGAGCAGCTTGCGAACCGCGCTGCCGGCAGCGGCCTGCAGACCCTCGGCCTGGGAGGATTGCCATGATCGACCCGCTCAAGGCCTTCATGCAGGCCACCGCGCTGGAGACCCCCGCCTTCCCGCAGGACAGCCGCTACCACGGGCTGCCGCTCGCGCACTGGCAGCGCCCGGACGGCACGCAGGTGCCCTATGTCACGCGCCGCTTCCTGCCCCCACCGGAGGCGCTCGCGACGCTGCTCGAGGTGCGCGTCGCGCAGGGCGACCGGCTCGACAACCTGGCCGCACGCCACCTCGGCGACCCGCAGCAGTACTGGCGCATCTGCGACGGCAACCGCACGCTGCGGCCGGAGGCGCTCACCGGCACGGTGGGCGCGCGCATCCGCATCACGCTGGCGGAGGGCGTGGCAGGCGCCGCGGGCGTGGCGCCGGGCGGAGGCGGCGATGACTAGCGCGGTACATCTGTCGCTTCTCATCGGCCCGGTGGTGCCGATCCCGGTGCCGGCGATGATGGTGGATGCGCTCGACGAAGTCAGCGCGACCACCGCGGCCGATGGGCCGAGCGGCTTCCAGCTGCGCTTCAGGGTGACGAGCAAGTCGGAGCTCAACACCATCTTCCTGATCGCGGTGGGCCAGAACACCAGCATGGCGACCCCGCCGCTGCGGGTGGTGTTGATCGTCACGCTGCACGGACGGCCCCAACCGCTCTTCGACGGCGTGGTCACCAACGTGGAAGTGCAGCCCGGGCAGAGCGGCCAGCCGGGCAGCATCACCGTCACCGGCGAGGATCTCACCCGGGTGATGGACATGATCGACTTCTCCGGCCTGCCCTACCCGGCGATGCCGATCGAGGCGCGGGTGGCGCTGATCTGCGCCAAATATGCCGCCTTCGGCCTGATCCCGCTGCCGGTGCCGGCCTTCTTCCCGGACGTGCCGATCCCGGTCGAGCGCATCCCGGCGCAGCAGGGCAGCGACCTTGCCTACATCCGCCAGCTCGCCGACGAGGTCGGCCATGTGTTCTACATCGAGCCGGGCGAGGCGCCGCTCACCAACATCGCCTACTTCGGACCCGAGATCAAGGTCGGCCCGCCGCAACCGGCGCTCAACATCGACATGGACGCCCACACCAATGTCGAATCCCTGAGCTTCAGCTTCGACCCGACCAAGGGCGTACTGCCGGTGGTGCTGATCCAGAACGCGCTGAGCCGGGTGCCGATCCCCATCCCCATCCCCGATGTGAACCCGCTGCAGCCGCCGCTGGGCGCCTTGCCGGCGCCGATCGCGAACCTGCGGGTGCTCAAGGACACGGCCAAGATGAACCCGATGCAGGCGATCTCGCGCGGGCTCGCCGAGGCGAAGAAGTCGCAGGACGCGGTGAGCGGCAACGGCACGCTGGACGTGCTGCGCTACGGCCGCATCCTCAAGGCGCGGCGTCTGGTCGGGGTGCGCGGTGCGGGCGTCGCCTACGACGGGCTCTACTACGTGACGCGCGTCACCAGCACGATCCGGCGCGGCCAGTTCAAGCAGCAGTTCGGCCTGAGCCGCAACGGGCTCATCTCCATCACTCCGAGGGTGCCGGCATGAGCGGACCGTATCTGGGCAAGTACCGCGGCATGGTGCTCAACAACATCGATCCGTTGCAGCAAGGTCGGCTGCTGGTGCAGGTGCCGGATGTGGCCGGCCTTGCGCCGGCGAGCTGGGCGATGCCCTGCGTGCCGATCGCAGGCATCCAGAACGGCATGTTCGCGCTGCCGGTGATCGGCTCAGGCGTGTGGGTGGAGTTCGAGCAGGGCAATCCGGACTATCCGATCTGGGTGGGCTGTTTCTGGGGCAGCGCCGCCGAGGTGCCGGCGCTCGCACGCGCCACGCCGCCGGCGCTGGCAGCGATCACCTTCCAGACACCATTGCAGAACGGCCTCACGATCTCCGATCTGCCCGGCCCGAGCGGCGGCATCATGCTGAAGAGCGCGACGGGCGCCACCCTCATCGTCAACGACACCGGCATCTACATCCAGAACGGCAAGGGCGCCTCGATCACGCTGGTCGGCCCCACCGTCACGGTCAATGCCGGCGCGCTCACGGTGGTGTGAGCATGCCCGGCCCCCTCCTCCACCTCGGCGCCACGGTGCTGTGCGCACACGGCGGCAGCGCCACGCCCACCGCGCCCAACCCGCGCGTGCTGCTGAGCGGCCAGCCGAGCGTGGTGATGAGCGCGCCCTATGTGGTCGCGGGGTGCCCCTTCAACGTCTCCGGCAGCCCGGTGCCCTGCGTCACCGGCCAGTGGGTGGTGGCGGCGACGCGGGTGTTCTCGAACGGCCAGCCGCTGGTGCTGATGGACAGCCAGGCGGTGTGTGCGCCCAACGGCACGCCGCTGCTGCCGGTGGCGGCCCAGACCCGCGTGATCGGGAGCTGATCATGAGCGTGCGCGTGCATTTCCCCTACCAGTTCGACGGCCGCGGCCGCACCCGCGAGGACGACGAGGCGGCGTGGATACGCGGGCTGATCGAGCAACTGCTGTTCACCACCCCGGGCGAACGGGTGATGCGCCCCGAGTTCGGCAGCGGCCTCGCCCAGCTCGTGTTCGCGCCCAACAGCCCGGAGCTCGCCGCGACCACCCGCTTCCTGGTGCAGAGCGCGCTGCAGCAGTGGTTGGCCGAGCTGATCGTGGTCGAGGCGGTCGACGTCGTCGCGGTGGACGCGAGCCTCAGCGTGAGTGTCCGGTACGTGATCCGCCGGAGCGACACGCGCGTGATCGACACCTTCCAGCACGGGGTGGCGCCATGAGCGAGACGCACGCACGCTACACCTGCTGCGACAGCCTCCGGCGCGCGCGGGTCGAGGCCCACCCCACGCTGAACGGCATCGACTGGCTGGAGGTGCTCGACCGCGCAGCGCCGCCCGGCAGTCCACGCCAGCAGACGCTGCTGCTGCGGCTCCTGAAGCCGGTATCGGCCGGGCTCACGCGCGACAACCTGCGGCTGGAAGGCGGCGAGCGCATCCGTACGGTCAGCATCGTCTGGATCGGCATCGCCAGCGCGCCGCCGGCCGACGCCACGGCGGCCGAGCAGGCGCTGTTCGCCGCCCTCCCCGCCGCCGAGCGGGTATTGGTGATCCGCACCGACAGCAGCGGCGATCACGCCGGCTATCGGCTGCGCCTCGTGCGCGGCAGCGGCGACGACGACCCGCCGGCGAACTTCGACCCGCGCTTGGCCGAGGTCGAATTCTCGTTCAAGGTGGAATGCCCGAGCGACTTCGACTGCCGTCCGGAGCACGACTGCGGCGCGGATCCGCGTCCGACGCCAGATCTCGACCTTCTCGCGCGCGACTTCGAAAGCCTGCGCCGCCTGCTGCTCGACCGCCTCGCGCAGCGCATGCCCGGCTGGCGCGACCGCAGCCCGGCGGACCTCGTCACCACGCTCGCCGAGCTCATCGCCTATGTCGGCGACCTGCAGCACTACGAACTCGACGCCGTCACCACCGAAGCCTATCTCGCCACCGCGCGTCTGCGCTCCAGCCTGCGCCGCCACGCCCTGCTGGTGGATTACGCGCTGCACGACGGCTGCAACGCGCGCGCCTGGCTGCACATCGAGGTGGATGAGGCGGGAAGCGGCCCCTTCGCCTTGCCGGCCGGGATCCGCTTCACGACCCGCGGCGAGGATCTCGCGCCGCGCCTCGTGCCGGACAGCGATGCGGCACGGCGCGCGCTCGCCACCGCCCAGGTCTTCGAACCGGTGCTGCTGCCGGCGGCAGCGCCGATCATGCTGCACGCCGCGCACAACCGCTTCGCCTTCCACAGCTGGGGCGACAGCCGCTGCTGTCTGCCGGCGGGCGCCACCGCCGCGACCCTGCGCGGCCACTGGCCGGCGCTCGCGCGTGGCGACGTGCTCATCCTGCAGGAGGAGCTCGGCCCGCGCACCGGGCTCGCCGCCGACGCCGATCCCGCCCACCGCCACGCGGTGCGCCTCACCCGGGTGCGTGCCCTGAACGGCGCGGCCCCGCTCACCGATCCGCTGGACGGCACCGAGATCACCGAGATCGCCTGGCACGCAGGGGACGCGCTGCCGTTCGCCCTGTGCATCTCCTCGGTCAGCGACGAGGCCCACGGCAGCCGCACGCTCGAAGATGTCAGCGTGGCGCTGGGCAACATCATCCTCGTGGATCACGGCCTAGGCATCGACGCCGAAGCACTGGGCAGCGTGCCCGAACCGCTACTCGCCCATCCCGCACGGCCCGCCGTCTGCGACCCGGAAGCGCCGCAGCCGCTGCCGGTGCGCTTCCGCCCCACGCTGGCCGAAGGGCCGCTCACGCGGCGCGGCATGGTCGCCTGCGTGCGCATCGAGCATGGCCTGCGTCGCACCGAATGGCTGCCCTTCGACAGCGAGGCTGCCGCAGCCGCGGCGATGCGCTGGCCGCTCGACCGGGCGGCGGCGCAGATCGAACTGGAGAGCACGCGCGACAGCGCACCGCCGCAGCACTGGCGGGCGCGGCGCGATCTCTTCGCGAGCAACGCTTCGGACACGCACTTCGTCGTCGAGACCGAGGCCGACGGCACCACCCGGCTGCGCTTCGGCTTCGCGCCGCATGGCCGGCGCCCCGAGAGCGGCAGCACCTTCTCCGCCCGCTACCGCGTCGGCAACGGGCCGGCCGGCAATGTCGGTGCGCAGGCGATCGCGCATGCGATCACTGCGGATGCGCGCATCGTCGCGGTCGACAATCCGCTGCCCGCGCAGGGCGGCGTCGCGCCCGAGACCATGGCCGAGGTGCGCCGCCGTGCACCGCACGCCTTCCGCACCCAGGCACGCGCGGTCACACCTGCGGACTATGCCGAAGTCACCGGACGCCTCCCCGACGTACAGCGCGCCGCCGCCACCCAGCGCTGGACGGGAAGCTGGCACACGATGTTCGTCACGGTCGACCGTAGCGGCGGCGCACGCGTGGATGCGGACTTCGCCGACAGCGTCGTCGCGCATCTCGAACCCTTCCGCATGGCCGGCCACGACCTGCGGGTGGACGACCCGGTGCCGGTGTCGCTCGAGATCGCGCTGCTGGTGTGCGTCGCCGACGGCCACTTCCGCAGCGACGTGCGCCGCGGCCTGCTCGCAGTGCTGGGCAGCCGCATGCTGCCGAACGGCCAGCGCGGCCTCTTCCATCCGGACAACTTCAGCTTCGGCCAGACGGTGTACCTCAGCCCGCTCTACGCCGCGGCGCGCACTGTCGCGGGCGTACGCTCGGTGGAAGTGCGACGCTTCACCCGCCAGGGCCAGGACGATCCCAAGCCGCTCGCCGACGGCTTCATGCGCCTCGGCCGGCTGGAAATCGCGCGCCTTGCGAACGACCCCAACCACCCCGAGCACGGCGTGCTGCGGCTCGAACTCCACGGAGGCAAATGATGCGCCCCACCTCCGCACCGCACTGCGACTGCTGCCAGGGTGTCGCGACCCACACCCCGGCGCGGATCGACAACCCGCCCGGCCAGGCTGCGATCGCGTATCGCAGCGGCGACCACGCGCAGTTTCTCGCCTCGATGAAGGCGCGCCTGTCGAGCAGTGCCTATCCGGCGCTCTCAGCGTTCGGCAGTCGCGAGGCGAGCGACTTCACGCTGGCGATGGCGGACGCGCTCGCCGCCTCGCTGGATGTGCTCGCCTTCTACACCGAGCGCTTCGCCAACGAGCACACCCTGCGCACCGCCACCGAGCGCCTGTCGGTGATCGAGCTCGCGCGCCTCATCGGCTACCAGGCCGCACCGGGCGTGGCGGCATCCACCCACCTCGCGTTCACGCTGCAGGATGTACCCGGCGCGACGCTCGGGCCGATCACCATCCCGATCGGGACGCGGGTGCAGAGCGTGCCCGGCCAGGACGAGGCAGCCCAGACCTTCGAGACCGTCGCCGCGGTCGACGCCCGTGCCGAATGGAACGCGCTCGCCGCCCAGCAGGCGGTGTTCCACTCGCCCACCGCCGGTGACACGCGGCTATGGCTGCAGGGCAACGCCACCGGGCTCGCCGCCGGCGACATGATCCTGATCGCCGCGCTCGGCCCCGAGGCCATCCCCAGCGACGTCGCCCATTGGTCTGCGCGGGTGCTGAGTCGCGTCAGCGTCCATGCCGAACGCGCACTCACCGAGGTGGCCTGGCGCCAGCCACTGGGCGCCGACACGCTCTTCTCGCCCGCACCTGGCGAGAAGGTGCGCATCTTCGCGTTGCGCAAGCGTGCCGCGGTGTTCGGTGCGAGCGCCGCAGACTGGCGCGCGCTCTCCGACGACGCGAAAGCCACCTATATCGGGTTGCCCGGCGCTGCCCAGCTCGTGCGACCCGGCGATCTGCGCGAATGGCCGGACTTCAGCGCGCTCGCGCCGGTGTACCCGGAGCAGCGTCAGGGCAGCGACGCGATCGTGCAGCTGCATGTGCCGGCAACGCTGGAGCAGGTGGCGCTGGCCGCGACCAGCATTGCCGAGGCGACCGCGACACAGGCCATGCACACCGCGGCGAGCCGCGCGAGCAGCGTGCTCAGTACAAGCGGCGCATTCGTCAACAAGGCGCTCGCGTCCGCCAGCGAGAGCGCTGCCGCGGTCACCGAGGCCGTCAAGCTGGCGTCGGAGGACGTCGTCGCACGCACCAAGACGACGATCGACAGCTTCATGCCGGATGTCGATGTCACCGACCCGGTCGGCTCCGCACTGGCCAGCATCCGCAGCCAATTGACGAATCTCGGAACCGCAGCCAGCACGGCCCTGCTCGCCTTCAATGCCGAACTGAACCCGGCCGGGCATCTCGCGACCCTCGGCGAGGCCGGCACTGCGGTCAACGACAGCTTGCGCAGCGCCGCACAGGCCACCTTGGGTGCCGCCGCCGCTGCGGACGTCGCCGGGCTGGTGAGCGCCGCAGTCACCATCGCGCGCATGCTGCCCGCCCAGCTTGCACCCGCGACGCCTGAAGCGCTGGCAGAAATCGTCCGCCACTTCGCCGCGCTCGGCGTCGCGCGCGCCGGCGGATCGCCGCTGACGAGCGACGCCGTGTCCGGCACGATCGCTGCGATCAGTGAGGCGCTGCCACCGACGCTGCAGAACCCGCTCGACATGAACGCGCTGGGCAACCTGCTGGAGTCCGGCGAAGATCTCGCCAACGCCCCGCGCAACGGCGCACAGAGCGCCTACGAAGCCATCGTCAGCCAGGTGGATCACGTGCTGCTCGGTCAGCTCGGCACCACCTCCGGACGTCGCGCGCCGCTGCTGCGCACGCCCGACAGCATCGACCTCTTCCCCGCCGACGACGCGGTCACCGCCGGTGGCTGGGCGCTGCTGTCGGTGCCGGGCCAGCGCACGCTGTACCGCATCGCCGCGGCGGGCACCGGCAACCGCGCCGAGTATCTGCTTTCCGGCCAGACCACGCGCCTGCAGCTCGCCGGCCCCTTGCCGAACGGACGCCTGCCGGCCGCCTTCGAGCATGCGGTGCGCGCGCTCAGCGTGCATGTCGTAAGCGAGGAACTCCAGCTCGCCGGCACCCCGCTCGCGACACCGGTGTACGGCGAAACGCTGGCACTGGATGTGCATGTGGAGGGGCTGCTGCCCGGTCAGGCGATCGCGCTCGGCGGCCCTGCGCCGCGCATCGCGATCACTCATGCGGGACGCGGCACCTTGCTACTCGCGGGCGACGGCAGCGCGTTGCGCACGCTCGCCGAAGGCGACAGCCTGCAGCTCATCGCACCACCGGAGCGCCTCATCGGCAATACCGCCGAATACCTCTCGCCAACGGCCTTCGGCGCAGCGCTCGGCGATGCGTCGGTGCGGCTGCGCCTGCAACTCGCCGACCGCGACGGACTCGCAGGCCGCGTCGAGGTGCAAGGCCACGCGGTGCTGCTCGCGCAGGCACTGGAGGGGGACGATGCGCAGGCAGAGATCGCCTTCATCGCCAGCGGCGACGACGCGATCAGCCACGACCGCGACCGCAGCACGCTGCGCCTCGCGAACGCAACGACGCGGACCTACGACCGCCGCCGGCTGCGCATCAATGCCAACGTCGCGCCCGCAACCCATGGCGAGACGGTGCAGGCAATCGCCGGTAGCGGCGATGCGCGCCTCGCCAACCAGCGCTTCACGCTCGCGCAGGCGCCGCTCACTCATGTGAGCGCGGCAACACCGGGCGGCAGCGCCTCGACGCTGGAAGTGCGGGTATACGACGTGCTGTGGCAGGAACGGGCAAGCCTCTTCGCAGCCCCGGCCGAGGCGCGTGTTTTCGAGACGACGCGTGACGACCGCGGCGTCACCACGCTGCAGTTCGGTGACGGCATCGAAGGCGCGCGCCTGCCGAGCGGCAGCGCGAACGTGCGGGTGCGCTACCGCAAGGGCCTTGGGCTGGCGGGCAATGTAGCCGCGGGCTCGCTCACGACGCTGCTGTCGCGACCGCTGGGCGTGACCGCGGTGGCGAATCCAGTCGCGGCGAGTGGCGGCGAGGACGCCGAGCCGCTCGAGCGTGCGCGGGAGAACGCGCCGGTGACGGTGCTGACGCTGGAGCGCGCGGTGTCGGTGAGCGACTACGCCAACTTCGCCCGCAGCTTCGCCGGCATCGCCAAAGCACATGCCGCCTGGATCCCGGTCGGGCCGGCGCGCGGCGTGTTCCTCAGCATCGCTGGCGTGGACGGGGCACCCGTGCCCGAGGACGGCAGCACCTTCGTCAATCTGCGTGACGCCTTGCGTGCCCATGGCGACGCACAGCTGCCGCTCTCCATCGTCAATCACGCCGGCCTGCACTTTCGCTGCCGGGTGGCGGTGAAGGTGCTCGCGAGCCACGACGCCGATGCGGTGCTGGCCTTGGTCGATACCGCGCTGCGCCGCCATTTCGCCTTCGCGGCGCGCCAGTTCGGCCAGGCGGTATCGGTGGACGAACTGGCCGCAGTCGCGCAGGCGGTGCCCGGCGTCGAGGCGGTGGATGTGCGGCGCCTGCACCGCGCCGGCAGCGCGGCCTCGCGCGCACCCCGCCTCTTCGCGCGCCTGCCGCAGGCAACGCCGACGGCCCCGCCCGCGCCTGCCGAGATCCTGACGCTGGCGGCGGAAGGCCTGGAACTGGAGGTGCTGCCATGAGCGCCGAACAGCACGCGCCGCGCGACCTCTTCGCGCTGCTGCCCGCGATCCACCGCCTGCGCGATGGCGAGCTCGCGCAATCGCTGGGCCTCGCGCGCGGGCCGCTCGAGGAATTGCTCGCGGTGTTCGCGGAGCAGTTCGCGGTTGCCGACGAACAGCTTGCGCAGCTCTACGACGACCTCTTCATCGAGACCTGCGCGGAATGGATGGTGCCCTACATCGGCGACCTGATCGGGGTCGAGGCGCTGCACGGCGTGGCGCCCAAGGTGGCGAGCGCGCGCGCCGAGGTTGCGCACACGATCGCGATGCGGCGGCGCAAGGGCACGGCGCTGGTGCTGGAGCAACTCGCGCGCGATGTCACCGGCTGGGACGCGCGCGCGGTGGAGTACTTCCAGCGCCTCGCGACCACCCAGCACATGAACCATCCGCGCCTGCACAACCTGTCCGTCACCCGCATCCGCGACGCGGCGGCGCTGGAGTGGCTGGGGGGCGCCTTCGACGGCAGCGCGCGAACGGTGGACGTGCGGCGCATCGAGTCCGGCCGCGGACGCCACAACATCGCCAACATCGGCCTCTTCCTGTGGCGCATCCGCGCCCATCCGCGCACCCTCGCCCCGGCGGCACACATTGCGCCGCGCTGCTACCGCGCGAGCCCGCTCGGACAGGATGCGCCGCTCTACAACCGCCCGCTGGCGGAGGACGACATCACCCACCTCGCCGAACCGGACAACGTGCCGCAGCCCCTGAGCCGGCGGCGCCTTGCACGCGACCTCGCACTGCATTACGGCCAACGCGCGGATGCCGCGGCGGCGGTCGACAACCCCAACCCGTCGCTGGAGCTGTGGGTGGATGGCGCGCTCATCGCCCGCAACCGGGTACACGTCTGCAATCTGTCGGACGATGGCGGCGGCTGGGCGCACACCCCGCCGCCGGATGGCCACTTCGCGATCGACCCGGTGCTGGGCCGCATCGCGCTGCCGGGCGACGCGGCGGATCCGGCCGAGGTGCGCCTCACCTGGCACGAAGGCTTCAGCGCCGACATCGGCGGCGGGGAATACGAACGCGGCGCGCAACTGCCGCTGCCGCCTGCGGGCGTGCCCATCGCGCGGGTGCCGCAGGACGCGGCGACGATCGCCGATGCGCTCGCGCTGGTGGCCGGCAATGGCGTGGTGGAGATCAGCGACGGCAGGCGCTACAGCGAGACGCTCGACATCACCGTGGCCGACGACGGGCATGTGACGCTGCGCGCCGCGAACCGCTGCCGGCCGCTGCTCGCGCTGACCGGACTCACGTTGCGCGGCGGCCGCGACAGCGCGTGCACGCTCGACGGCCTACTGATCGCGGATGCGGCGCTGGAGGTGCCACCGGATGCGCCGGGCACACCCAACACGCTCGCGCGCCTTACCCTCATCGATTGCACGCTGGTGCCCGGCCGCGCGTTGAACGCGGACGCCTCGCCGGCCCAGCCCGGCCAACCCTCGTTGCGGCTGGCCCTGCCCGGGCTCGCCACCACGCTCGTGCGCACCATCACGGGTGGCATCCGCGCCGACGACCGCAGCCGGGTCGAGGCGGTGGACAGCGTCATCGACGCCTGCGACCCCACCCTGGTCGCACTCGCAGCAGCGGATGACAGCGGCGCGGGCGCCGCGCTCTCGCTCGCCGGCTGCACCGTCGTCGGCAAGCTCCATGTCGCCGAAGTCGGCACGATCTCGAACAGCATCCTCTTCGCCACGCTCGCGGCCGGCGACAGCTGGCCGGTGGCAGTGCGCGCGGCACGGCGCCAGGTGGGCTGCGTGCGTTTCTCGTGGCTGCCCTTCGACGCGATCATGCCCGCACGCCACCGCTGCCAGCCGGCGTCGAGCGCGGACGCCGGCCGCATCGCGCCGCGCTTCAGCGCAGTGCGCTACGGCACGCCGGCCTACATGCAGCTTGCCGCCGGCACGCCTGACGAGATCGCGCGCGGCGCCGACGACGAGGGCGAGATGGGTGTGCTGCACCACCTCTTCCAGCCCCAGCGCAGCGCCAACCTGCGCATCCGGCTGGCCGAGTATCTGCGTGCCGGGCTCGCCGCCGGCATCTTCAACGCATCCTGAGGGAGTCCCGATCATGAGCTTCGATCTGAGCCGCATCCGCTTCGACGCGCGCGAGGATTTCCTCGGCGTCGTCATGCAGCAGGGGCGCGTCCAGCTGGATGCGGACTGGAACGCGTGGGTGGCGCAGCTCGCGCGCCGCCTGCAGGCCGGCACGCTCGACACTTTCTCCGGCAACGTCGTGCCGCGCACCACGCCGGAGGGTTTCCGCATCCAGGCGGCAAACGGCGCGCTGACGATCGGCCCCGGGCGCATCTATGTGGACGGCCTGCTCGCCGAGAACCATGGCGGCTCGCCGGACGCCTGGCACCCTGCGCTCGCCGAGTCCGCCGGTACGGCCGCGCTCGCCTACACCGCCCAACCCTACTTCCCCGACCCGCCCGCGCTGCCGCAGGCGGGTCGCCACCTGGTGTACGTGGATGTGTGGCAGCGCGAGGTGACCCCGCTGCAACAGCCCGGGCTGATCGAGCAGGCGGTGGGGGTGGATACCACCGGCCGGCTGCAGACGGTGTGGCAGGTGAAGGTTCTGCCCAACGTGGGTAACGCCACCTGCGCGAGCGACGACGAGGACATCCCCGGCTGGCTCGCCGCCACCGCACCCTCCGCGGGCCGCCTCAGCACCGCAACCGGCGATCCGGGCGACACCGCCAACCCCTGCGCGCTGCCGCCCGCGGCCGGCTACCGCGGGCTGGAGAACCAGCTCTACCGCATCGAGGTGCACACCGGCGGCCCCGTCGGCACCGCCACCTTCAAGTGGTCGCGCGACAACGCGACCGTGGCGGCGCGCGTCACCCACATCAACCCGGCGCGCGACCGCATCACGGTGGACAGCATCGGCCGCGACGACTTCCTGCGCTTCAACGACGGCGACTGGGTGGAGATCATCGACGACTGGCGCGAGCTGAAGAACCTGCCGGGCGAGCTGCGCCGCATCCGCGTCGCGGACGGGGTGGACGAGTCGGCGCGCACCCTGTCGCTGGAGTCCGCGCTCACCCCCGGCCTCTTCCCCGCCAACGCACAGGGGGCAACCACCGCCGCGCGCAATACCCGGGTGCGCCGCTGGGACCAGGCCGGCATGGTGCGGCGCGAAGACGGCAGCGACCACCAGGATCTCGACGCGAGCGGGTCCGCCGGCATCCTGATTCCGGCCGCAGGCACGCGCCTCTTCCTCGAGAACGGCATCCTCGTCGACTTCAGCCTCGCAACCCCCGGAGGACAGTTCCTCAGCGGCGACTGGTGGGTGTGCGCGGCACGCGCGGCCGACGCCAGCATCGAGCTGCTCGACCGCGCCCCTCCACGCGGCATTCATCACCACTTCGCGCGCCTCGCGATGGTGAGCTTCCCGGCCACGGTGAGCGATTGCCGCACGCTCTGGCCACCCGAGACCAGCGCGGGGCACGGCTGCGACTGCACCGTGTGCGTGAGCGCCGACGAGCACAACAGCGGCCGGGCGACGCTGCAGCAGGCGATAGACCGGATCAGGGCGAGCGGCGGCACGCTCTGCCTCGGCATCGGCCGCTACGTCATCGACAGGCCGCTGGACCTGAGCGAGGTCCGCTCGCTGCGCATGCGCGGCCAGGGCTGGGCCACGCTGCTCGTCGCGCGCGAGCCGGGGAGCGTGCTGCGCATCGCCGACGGCACCGGGGTGGCGCTGGAGAACTTCAGCGTCATCGGCAGCGCCGCGCGGGAAGACAGCAGCGCGATGGTGGAGGTGACGAACACCATCGACTTCCAGGCCGAGCACATCAACGTGCTCGCATTGGCCGAACGCGACGCCGGCAGCGATGGCAACGGAGGCGCGGTTGGCATCGGTATCGGGCTGAGCGGCAACCTGCTCGGCGCGCGGATCACCGCCTGCGCGCTGGTGGCGACGCAGGGCATCGCCCGCGTGACGGTGCGCGACCGGGCCCATCTCTTCAGCGGCGAGCTCGTGATCCGGGACAACGTCTTCATCTGCAGCCGACATGCGGTGCGCTGCGACGAGGTCAGTCTGCACTTCGGTAACACCGCGATCTGCACCAACCTCATGCTCAACGGTGCAGCGCCGGCGATCGTCGCGACTGGCGCGGTGCTCGGCGGTGCAGCACTGCGCATCGCGGACAACGTCATCCACAGCGCGGGCGGCGGCATCCTCGCCGGGGTGTCCGGCCTCTGCATCGCCGGCAACCGGATCAACGGCACCGAGGCGGCCGAGGATACCCGCGCGCAGGCTGCCGACGGCATCGTCATCGACGACGGGCTCTTTGTCGCGCCGCTTGTGGACATCGAGATCCGTCACAACCAGCTGCGCCGGATCGCCGGCAACGCGATCCGCCTGTCGCGCCCACTGCAGTCCGGCCGCATCGACGCAAACCGCATCCACGACACCGGGTTGGGCGCGATCGTCATGGATCGCGACGCATCCGCGGCGTCGCTCACCATCCACGCCAACCACTGCGAGCGCCTGGGACTCGCGACCGAACGCGAGAAGTCCGCGTTCGCCGCATTGCAGCTGATCCGCGTGCAGCGTTGCGACGTCACCGAAAACACCATCGCCACGGTCGCGCCGGAATCGACCGCGGCGGCATCGATCGATGGCCTCTTTGCTGCTGCGATCGGCCAGCTGCGCGTGCGCGGCAACCGTATCCATGCGATCGGCCCGGAACGCAGCGGCGGCGAGCTCGGCGCGCTGCGCGTGCTGGTGCCGTGCGAGCGCATCGTGATCGCGGACAACCACCTCGACCGCGTCGGCGATCTCGCGCGCAAGGTCGCCAGCGCCCCCTGGTGCGCGATCCGCATCGGCACCGGCGCCCCGGGAGACGCGATGCGCGTGGCGCCGGCGCATTACTTCGCAACCGGCGAAGTGAGTTTCCTGCTGACCGCGAGCGCCGTCGAGAGCAAGGCAGCACGCCCGGGCGAAGCGGCGATCCAGGACAACCAGCTGCGCGGCCACGAGTCGCTGCTGCCGCTGGTGCTGTGCAACGGCATCACTCACTGCCTGTTCACCGGCAACCATGGCGAGAGCCAGCGCTCGCGGGCGAAGGAGGCTCAGGTTGGCGAGATCGCGGCGCGCACCCTCAACGCCGGCAACAACCGCCTGATCGGCACCGGCGACGCACCCACGCTGAGGCTGCATCCGCAGGAGAAGCTTGCGATCGTGATCGGCAACACCAGCACCGGCCGCATCGAGGTGGTCGGCGCACCACTGCCCAACGACCTGATGCTCACCAACCTGATCGGCGTCTAGAGGAGCCCTACCATGCCCTCCATCACCCTGCGCGGCGAACGCAACTTGGGCGAAATCGCCGACCGACTGTTCGCAGACCTCAGCCCGGAACAGCGCAGGCAGGTCGAGGCCGCGTTGCGGCGCGCCAACCCGGCGCTGCGCGATGCGCGCCGCCTGACGCCGGGTCTCGTGATCGATGTGCCCGACATGCCTGAACTGCGCGACAAGGCGCGCCGCGACGAGGTGGCGCCGTCAGTCCGACTCGCGAAGGCGCTCGCGGCTGCCCTCGACAGCGCCGATGACGCACTCGCACGGGCCATGGAGGCGGAGCAGGGCACGATCAAGCAGCAGATTGAGATGTTGGACGTCCTGCGTCGCGGCACCGCAACGAACACCGCTCCGGAACTGCTGCAGACAGCGGATCAGACGGCCAAACACCTGGAGCAGCGTGACAAGGCGCTACAGGTGCGCAGCGAGCAGCTTTTCCGCGCGGTACGCATGATTCAGGAGGACCTCAAGGCTCAGGCGCAGCGCAGCGACTGAAAGGTCCGAGGCGGGATCCGCTGGAGCCGCTGCGACTCAGCTGGTGGCTGCCCCTTCCAGCCGACTGCGCCCGCGCATCTGCCAGGCAATGTGCGCGATGAGCGCGACGAGCACGATACCGCCACCGATAAGCGTGCGGGACGAGGGAACCTCGCCATGCACCAGCCACACCCACACCGGTCCGAGTATCGGTTCGACGGTACTGATGAGCGCGGCCACCGCGGCCGGCACGAGACGCACCCCGGCAACGAATAGCGCCATGCCCAGCCCCAGGTTGAGCGCCCCGAAACCGACCAGCACCAGCATGTCAGGCGCCGACACGGCGAGCCCGCCGCTCAGCCCCGCGGCCAACGCACCGGCCATCACGGTGCCCAGGCATACCGCCGGCGCCATGCGCACATGTGCGTAACGGCGGCTGATCACGGTCGCACAGGCGAAACTCAGCGCCACCAGCAGCGCGAGCGCGCTACCCACCGGCGACAAGGTGCCGGTGAGCGACTCCGACACCATCAGTCCGACCCCGCCGATCACCGCAAGGATGGCGACCCAGGTCGCAGTGCCGATGCGTTCGCGGAACAACACCCAGGTCATGAGTGCGGCGAAGAGCGGCACCCCCGCCTGCACCAGCAGCACGTTCGCGACCGTGGTGTAGGACAGCGCCACGACGAAGGCCGACGAGGCGATCGCAAAGCACAGGCCCACGCCGAAACCCGGCCAGCCCATGCAGCTGAAGAGCGTGAGGGTTCCGCGCAGGCCCTCGCGTTGCAACATGTAGGCGATGAGGAAGGCCGCCGCCCAGAAAGAGCGCCAGAACACCACCGTCCAGTTGTCGCTGATGTCCAGCATGCGGCTGAACACACCGCCCAGGCTCCAGACCATGGCAGCGAGCAGCACCAGCGCCGCGCCCTTGCGAAAGTCGCGCGCGGCCGGGTTTCCAGAAGCTGACGCAGCGCAGGTGTCGATTGGGGAACAAGCGGTATTCATTGCCGTGATCGTCTTGATATACACCTTGGCGTTGCAGCGGTGGCTCAGCGCCGTGAAGGATCGAAGAAGGTGCGTTCGCGCACCTCGCCTGTCAGTGCCGGACGCGTCCTACCCGCACCAGCCCGTCCAGCGCGCCCTCGAGGATTACCGAGCGCAGGAACTGGCGTTCGAAGCCGAACCAGATCAGCAAGGGCACCAGAGTCGGAAAGATCAGATAGCCGAGTTGCTTGCCGAGCACGATGCCGGTCGTCTGCCAGTAGCCGAAGCCGGTCTGCGCGCGCGTGAGGTCGCCCACCTGCACCGCAATGTTCGACAGCCACTCGAAACACACGCCCCAGGCCTGGAATACGACCAGCGCCAGCGCACCCAGCGGGAATTTCCACCACACGCCGCTGGCACGCGCGCCAAGCAACAGCGCAAGCAGCAGCGGAAGGCCATACGCGTACTTCATCACATGCACCGCATTGTAAAGCTCGGCGACCCTGCCACCGGGCCCGACCGCCTTGAACGTCGTCTTCAGCAGCGCGCTGCCGTCACGCAACTCGACGTCCAGCACCCAGGATGGGAAAAATCCCAGCATGGCCCGCTCCGCAAGCCAGGTTGGCGGACGGATCACCCAGTCGCCCGCCCAGAACCACAGCGCGAGCAACGGCGCGAGCCACAACACACAACGCAGGAAGAAGCCACCGACGACACTAAGCGAGGACGCCACGATCCACCTCCGCGCGCGACACCCAGCGAATCCACAGCAGCCACACCACCACCACGTCGATCATGATCAGCGCCTGCCACAGGTAGAGGTGGGCAAACTCGAACGCGGCGGTGTTCCATACCGCAAGGTAGAACAGCGTGATGATGCGGATCACGTTCACCCCCTGGATCGCCACCATGCCGATCGCAATTCCGACGAGCTTGAAGCGCCAACCGGCCGGGTAGGCGAGCATCGCCGCGAGCAGGATGATGCAGGCCTCGACCCCGTTACAGCCGGGCTCGATGGACACGCCGATGCCGGACTTCGCATCCTGCAATACCTTGCCGAAGGCGAGCACGTCGGGGTCGAATGCGCTCACGAGGCCCGCGCTGATCTTCGCCAACAGCGCCGTCCACGGCAGGATCACGTAGTTCTGCGCGGTGTGTGTGAGCTCGGCGGTGAACAGCACCAGCAGCAGCACGAGAAAGATCGAGAAGAATCTGACCAAGGGAAGACTCGGGAGTGTCGTGGATGGGTCTGCCGTCCCTGCCGGCATGGCGGCAGTCGGCCCGGCTGGCGATTCTACACGTGCCGCGCCGTCGTCAGTGCTTGCGCTGCACCAGCACGCTGATGATCGCGAGCACGCTCGAGGCAAGCATCAGCAACAGCGACACCGCGTTGAGCAGCGGCGTCGCGCCCTCGCGCAGGCGGCTGAAGAGCGTGATCGTCAGCGGCGCATCCGAGCCGACCAGCATCAGCGTGGTGTTGAAGTTCTCGAAGGACATCAGGAAGCACACCAGCGCGGCGCCGATCAGCGCCGGGCGCAGGTAGGGGATGGTCACCGTGAGGATGGCCACCAGCGGCGTCGCGCCGAGGTTCAACGCCGCCTCCTCGAGCGCTCGGTCGAACTTCCGCAACCGTGCCGAGATGATCAGGGTGGCGATCGTGGTGAGGAAGGCGAACTGGCCGATCACCACCAGCACCAAGCCCGGGCGCAGGAACTCGATCTCCAGCCCGAGCCACTCGTCGGCATGGTTGGCGATGCCGCTCGCGAACACCAGAATGGAGATACCGAGGATCACGCCCGGGATCACCAGCGGCAGCAACATGCACACATACAGCAGGTTCTTGCCGGGAAACTGGTGGCGCTCGAACAGGAAGGCGTTGAGCGTCGCAAAGCTCACCGACGTCAGCGTGACGAACACCGCCACCCACGCACTGGTGCCGATGCTGCGCAGAATCGCGCGGTCGTGGAACACGCCGGTACGCTCGCCGCCCGAGGCAAAGAACCAGTCGAGCGTGAAGCCGTTCCAGGGCAGTGCGGGAAAGCGGCTGTCGTTGAAGGCGAAGAGCCCGACGATGAGAAGCGGCGCCGCGAGATAGATGAAGAAAAGCGTCACATAGGCGGCAAAGCCGAAGCGTACCCCGGCGGAGCGTGGCAGCGAGGGAATCATGACCGCACCCTCATCGCATCACCTCGACGAAGCTCTGGCGGGTGAGCTTCAGCCCCAGCCACACGATCAGGGAGGACAGCACCAGTAGCAACACACCGAAGGCCGCCCCCTGCTCCCAGTTGAAGCGGATGATGAACTGGCTGAAGATCTGCTCGGTGAACCACATGCTGCCCTTGCCGCCGAGCAGCACCGGCGTGAGGTAGTTGCCGAGCGACAGCATGAACACCACGATGCAGCCCGAGACGATGCCCGGCATTGCATACGGGATCACCACCTCACGCAGGATGGACCAGCCGTTGCCGCCGAGGTCGTAGGCCGCCTCGATGAGGCTGTCGTCGAGGCCATCGAGCGTGGTCACGAGCGGCACCACCATGAAGAGCATCGACGCGTACACCAGCCCCACCATCACCGCGACGTCGTTGTAGAGCAGTTCCACCGGGCCGTCCGCGAGCCCGGCCCACTGCAGGAAGCCGCTGATCACCCCGGACTCGCGCAGCAGGATCATCCAGCCGTAGGTGCGCACCAACTCGCTCACCCAGAAGGGTACGAGGCAGGCCATGAAGAGCAGAGAGCGCACCCGTCCGCGCAGCATCTTCGCGATGTACCACGCCACCGGGAAGGCGATCACCAGCGTCAGCAGCGTGGCGAGGATGGACATCACCGCGGTGCGCATGAAGGTGCGCCAGTACAACGGCTCGGTGAAGAACTCGGCGAAGTGCCTGAGGCTGAAGCGGTACTCGCCGTAGCTCACCCGCTCGCGCAGCGCCACACCGATCAGGTCGAGATGCGGGATGATGATGAGCAGCAGCAGCCATACGAGCGCCGGCCCCAGCAGCAGCCAGGTGGCGAGACGGATGCCGTCGCCGGCGGGGCCGCGCCGGCTCATGCGGGGTCGATCTCGCTGGCCGGCCGCGCGGCGAAGCATAAGGTCTGCGCCGCCATCCAGCCGAGCGACACCATCTCGCCACGATGCAGGTCGGCAAACGCGTGGGTCTGCGGCAGGCGCACGAGGAGATCCATGCCGGTGCGCGGGTCACGCACCTCGATACGGCTGTTCGCGCCATCGAAGAGCACGTTCTCGACCCGCCCGACGATGCGGTTGTCGCCCTCCACCGGCGCGTCACCACGTGCGACGTGGATGGCTTCCGGCCGCATGAAGACCTCCACCGCATCGCCGACCTCGGGCAGGCGTTCGCCGGTGCGCGTCACCGCCACCCACATGCCGCCGGCGATCTCCGCCATCGGCATCGGCCCCAGCTCGCGCAGGGTGCCGGTGAGGCGGTTGCTGTCGCCGACGAAGCCGGCGACGAACGGCGTCGCCGGCGCATAGTAGAGCTGCTGCGGCGTGCCCACCTGCTCGAAGCGGCCATGGTTCATCACCGCAACCTGGTCGGACATCACCATCGCCTCGGACTGGTCGTGGGTGATATAGACAAAGGTGGTGCCGAAGGTCTGCTGCAATTGCTTGAGCTCGATCTTCATCTGCTCGCGCAGCTTCAGGTCCAGCGCACCGAGTGGCTCATCGAGCAGC
The DNA here is from genome assembly GCA_041916775.1 of Rhodocyclaceae bacterium. Lineage (GTDB taxonomy): Bacteria > Pseudomonadota > Gammaproteobacteria > Burkholderiales > Rhodocyclaceae > UBA2357. Next base: position 105,308 of record JAYRYZ010000015.1, read on the forward strand.
AGCACCGCCGGCTCCAGCACCAGGCAGCGCGCAAGCGCGATGCGCTGCTTCTGCCCGCCGGAGAGCTGATCCACCCGCTTCGGCCCGGCATCTGGCAACTCCACTCTGCGCAGCATCTCGCGCACGCGCCGGTCGATCTCGTCGCGCGCGACGCCGCGCCGTCGCAGGCCGTAGCCGACGTTCTCAGCCACGCTCATCATCGGGAACAGCGCCAGATGCTGGAACACCATGTTGAGTGGGCGCCTATTGGGCGGCACGCCCAGCATGGAGGCACCCTTGATGCGGATGTCACCGGAATCGGGTTCGAGAAAACCCGCCAGCATGCGCAACAGGGTGGTCTTGCCGCAGCCCGACGGCCCCAGGATGGAGAAGAACGAACCCTGCGGGATCGCGAACGACACCGTGCGTACCGCACGGTGCGCATTGAAGGTCTTGCACACCTCACGGCATTCGAGGTCGATTGGCAGACGCGATTCCGGCATTGAAACACTCGCTGCGCACCCATGACATCATCGCCCGCGCGGGGCGACGATGTACGGGCTGGATTGGGACGACAGGCTTACTTGGCGGCCTGGAGCTTGTCGAGGATCTTGCCTTCGAGCGCCTCGAGCCCGGCCGGCACCGGCGGATACCACTTGATGTTGTCGATCGCGGCCTGGTCGAACGAGGCCTGGTAGTTGGCCTTCAGTTGCGCATCGACATGCGCCTCGGCCCCCTTGGCAGCGGTGAAGTTGCCTGCCGATTTGGTGATCTTGGCGGCGATCTCGGGCTTCATGACGAAGTTGATCCACTTGTAGGCGGCATCATCCGCCTTGCCCTTGCGCGGCAGGGCGAAGGTGTCGATCCAGCCGAGCGCACCGCTCGCGGGCGCGCGGAAGACGATCTCCGCCTTCTGGTCATGCAGCTTCCAGCCACCCGCGTCCCAGCCCTCGGCGGCGACCACCTCGCCGGACGACACGAGATTGATGAGCTCGTCGCTACCGCCCCAGTGGGCCTTCACGTTGCCCTTGCAGGCGATCAGCGCGTCACCCACCTTGGTCATCATCGCTTCATAGCGCGCCGCATCCGCGTAGGCTTCGAAGGGGTTTTCGCCCATCGAGAAGGCCATGCCGATCAGGATCGGACGGCGCACGCGGTAAGACACCTTGCCTTCGAGCCCCGCGCCGCACATGTCCTTCCAGTCCTTGACCTGGTCGGCCGCCTTGGTGTTCACGATCAGACCGCTGGTGCCCCACACATGCGGCACGCCGAAGACGTCGTTGCCGACAGCCGTGTTGCGCTGGGTGGCAGCCAGCATGGACTCGATGATCTGGGATTTGTCGATCTTGGCAAGATCGATCGGCTTGTAGATGTTGAATTCCTGCTGCGCGCTGGTGATGCGGTCCTGGCTGGGCTGCGCGAGGTCGAAGCCGGCGCCGCCGGTGGCGCGCAGCTTGGAGATCATGTCCTCGTTGTTCGACAGCGTCACCAGCACCTTGATGCCGGTCTCCTTCTCGAACTGCTGCACCACCTCGTCCGGCGCGTAGCCGCCCCAGGTGAGGAGGCGCAACTCCTCCGCCGCAGCGGCGCTCAGGGGGTATGCCATCGCGATCATCGCGGTGAGCCCACCCAGTTTCACAAGCTTCATTCCCTTTGTCATCGTCATGGCCGAACGTCCTCGTCAGTGAAGCGTGGTTGAAGGAAGCGAACGTTAGACTAACCGTGTGAAACTAAAATGTCACCACCGCGACATATTACGCGTCATGCACCGGAACGCTCACGACACCGTCCATCAGCAGCCTGGCGCTGCGCTGGAGCGTCGCGCGACGGATCACCGGTAGTGCGTCACCTGCATGCGCGGCGCCGGAATCGTCGGCGCGCGCACACGCTCTCTCCAGTTCGACCTCGATCGCGGTCACACCCGAGGCATGACCGATGCGCAGCCCGCCCGGTGCGCCAACCAGCGCATCGACGATGGTGCCCGGAATGACGTTCGCCGCGGCGATCGCGATGGCGGCGGTGCCGGGAATCGCATGGTGGAACACGCCCATCGACAGCACCCGCACCGCAACATCATGATCCCGCACCGCAACCGTCCGCCCTGCCGCAGCGACGTAATCGACCGGCGTGCCGAGCAGCGCGAGCTTGGGCGTGTGCGGCCGGGCAGCGGCGGCCTGCGCGTCGGTGACAAGCCCCATCGCGATCGCGCCCGCAACCCGCACCGCCTCGCAGCGCGCGAGCAGGCCCGCGTCCTGGTTGAGCGCCGCCGGCGCCGCTGCGAGATCCACGCCCAGCGCCTCCCCACGCACCAGCACCAGCGGGTTGCCGGCGTCGATCAGGCTGGCCTCGACCCCGCCCAGCCCGGGCACCGCCAGCATCACGGCGGCCTGCCCGGCGGGCAGCAGTCCGCGTCGCCCGCCCGCCGGGTCGAGGAAGTCGAGCCGGATTGGCACGCCGGGAAAAGCCACGCCATCCAGCATGAAGTCGCCCGCCTCGACCACTGCACCGTGCGCCACCTGCACCTGCGCGTCGATGCGTTTGCCGATGTTGGCCTGCCAGATGCGTACCGTCGCCACACCATCGTGCGGTGCAGGGAGCAGACCGCGAGTGATCGCGAACGGCCCGACCGCGGCAGTGAGATTGCCGCAATTACCGGACCAGTCGATCGGCCCGTCGCCCACCGGCACCTGACCGAAGAGATAATCGACATCGCAATCGGCATGCGACGAACGGCTCACCAGCACCACCTTGCTGGTGCTGGAGCTCGCACCGCCGACGCCGTCGATCTGCTTGCCATAGGGGTCGGGACTACCGATCGCGCGCCGCAGCAAGGCATCCCGCCGCACCGCATCGGCAGGCAGGTCGTCCGCGACGAAGAACAGCCCCTTGCTGGTGCCACCGCGCATCCAGCTGGCAGGAATGCGTACCGTGTTCATCCCGACCTCGTCATTGCGATCGAACAATCCAACAATCGAAGCGCGGCTACTCAGCGCGCAGGCGCTGCGCCTCGGCGTGGCCCGCATCGGCGGCGCGCTGCAGCCAGACATCCGCTGCGACAGGGTCGCGCTCACGTCCGGCGCCGGTCCTGAGCATCACCGACAGCGCAAACTGCGCCTCGGGATCGCCCCCCTCTGCTGCGGAAGCGAACAAGACCGCCGCCCGCTCGAGATTCCGCGGCACACCCCGGCCGGCCTCGTGCATCCAAGCCAGTCTGGTCCGCGCGGCGAGATCACCGCGGTCCGAAAGGCGCTGGTAGATCGCGGCAGCCTCCTCGACCCGCCCCTCGGATTCCAGCAGGCGTGCAACCAGTACGTCGTCACCGCCTCCGCCCTCGCGCAACTGGCCGAGCAGCCGCTGTGAATCGTCATGGCCGGCAGCCGCGGCGGCCTCCAGCCACCCTTCCGCCACCGCACGATCGGGCTCGATGAGCCGGCCGTCAAGGTGTATCAGCGCGAGCCGGTACTGCGCCTTCACCGACCCGCCCAGGGCGCCGCGCTGGTAGAGGCGCAATGCCCGCTGGTCATCACGCGGCTCTCCCAATCCATCCTCGGCGAGCACGCCGAGGTTGAACCAGGCCTCGGCAACATCGCGCTCTGCGAGGCGCTCCCAGGTTCGCTTCGCTTCCGCATAGCGCGCCATCTTGAACGCGGCATAGGCCTCGTACAGCGCGATGTTGGGCCGCACCAGCGCATCCTCTGCAGCGGTCTGATCCACCGCTTCTGCACGCGCAGACGCCATCCCGGTCGAGAGGATCAGCGCAACCGCAGCGCACGCGAACCGAGCGCGATAAAACAGCCCCCCTTCCCGCCCAGCTAAGACCACCCGATGCCACCACTCCGGGAGTTGCGCGAAATTATCAAATTTTCCATTTATGTTTGAATTTGTGTTTCGCATAGCGAATTACCAAATGTGACGTGATTTCCCGCACGGCTCCCATACGCACCGGCAGGCAGGCTGCGCACATCGAAACCGCGATGACGGCCGACGGGCGCACTGCGTCACGTCCGCGAGGAGATTGACTCATGCACACACAGTACTTCAACTCGGGATGCTTCAGGAAGCCACCACGCAAACGCCGGCAGCAGCACGGCATGGGGCTGCTCGCCGCGATCGTTCTCGCGTTCTCGATCGCCATCGCGGCCATCGCGCTGAGCGCGCTCCTCGCCCACCGGGACGAGACCGAGCGCGGCGGGTTGAACCGCAGCATCGCGGTGATGGGGTCCTACTCGATCATCGACACGCTGCGTGCCGACCGTGCTGCCGCGATCGCAGGGGCATTCAACCTTGCCCCCGGCGCTTCGTTGGATACGCACACCGCCGCTACAGCCAGCCAGCTCGCCGCCTGGCGGGAACAGCTCGTTCTGCTGCTGGGCGACGGCGCAAGCGGCGGGGTGGAGTGCAAGGGGCCGACATGCATCGTGACGGTCCGTTGGCTGGACCGCCAGTCGCAAGGGGAAATGGTTCAGCACATCGAGACGGAAGTCCGGCTATGACGTCCGTCGAACACGTGTTGCGGCTGGGCAGGGCCACCCACCCGGGAAGCGCACACGTCGGGACGATCACTCCGGAACGCAGATGCGTCCGTTTGCCGCGGCGATCAAGGTCTTCACCACCAGCGTTCCGATGACCGCGGTCACCAGCGCCAGCAATACCCATCCCAGCGCGAGGTAGAAGCCAGTGCCGCTGCGCGCATGCATCTCGAAGCTCGCAATCGTGATCGCGGCGAGCGGGAAGGAATACGCCCAGGCCGAGATGAAGAACGGCAGGCGCAGAAAGCGCAGCGCGTTCGAGGCGAGCAGCAGGGTCAGGAACAGACCGCTGAAGTAGAGCACGCGCGCGAAGGCGTCGAGCGAATCGGTGAGCGACAGATAGGCGAGGAAGCCCACTGCCGGTGGCGCGATCAGGATGAAGAGCGTGGGCGTGAGCCGCGCCGGCAGGGGTTCATGGAAGAACAGCCGGTAGAGCACGATGGTCATCAGCACCAGCCAGAACACCAGCCCGATGCTGAAAAAGAACCAGCTGATGTCCGGCGCGGCGAGCTTCGCGCCGGCGACCGGCACGAGGATGTTACCGACCACCGGGATGAACCACGCCGGGTTGGCGTGCTTGATGTCGTAATGGGTGTGGTGGATCCAGCTGCTCATCGCGAACACCGTGAAGCCCAGGTGCAACGCAGCCCCCACGCCCCACATCCACAACGCGGCACGTGGCGCCGCCGGCGCCCAGCTGGTAGCGAGCAGGATCAGGCCGATCGAGATCGCCGGGAAGAAGTTGAGCCGCACCGGATGCATGCGCTCGGCCACGACCTCGGCCGGGTGGCGCAGGATCTTCGCCGCGTACATCACGAGCAGGAAGACATAGAGACCGCTCGCCACCCAGCGCAAGCTCGCCCCGACCTCAACCGGCATGCCGCCCACGTGGTGGGCCTTGAGCCACGCCAATGTCAGCCCGGCGAGCCCCATGACGGTGGAGAACAGGGCCACGGGAAAGTGAGCGAGCCGGCTATGTGCTGCTGTTGCGGCGGAGGCGTCCGCAGGATGGGAAGTTGCGCTTGTCATCGTGATCGCCAGAGATGGTGGTGGTTGACTTGGGTCTCGCCGGTGCATGGCCGGCATGCGGCACGAACCGCGAGGCCGCATGGTACTTTAGATTTTGCTTATGCAAAAACCGGGCCCGGCAGGAACGCTCTTGCCGCACCGCGTGCCGACCCTGCAGCCGCGGCAGTTCTCGTGCACAACGAAGCGGGCGCCACTGCCAATTGACTGTCATTCTGCCATCCTCTCACTGCCATGGCAGAAAGTGACAGTCCCTGTCATCCTTGAAACCTGTCGGCAGAACCACGCCGAAGACGGCTTACTCGCCCGCGCCGCGGGAATCCGGCCGGGTACGCACGATCGACGCAGGGCGCGGCCTGGGGCAGGCGCACTGGCATGCAACTTGTATCGTGTGAAGTTGACCCGTATCCGAGCGAACGCCCCTCACCATGTATTTCCGCATTCTTGAAGATCGCAGCCGCATCGGCTATCTCCTGTCCGACCTCGCGCTCGGGGAGGCCGCAGCGATCGACCCGCCGCCCACGCTGACGGAACTCGTGCTCGCGCTGCTCGCCGAGCGTGGTCTTGCGCTCACCCACATCCTCCGCACTCATGTACATGCGCTCGACGAAGACGACTGCGCCGCGCTCGCCGCGCGTACCGCTGCCACGCTGCTCACACCCGCCGTCGACTCGGTGGTGCCGGTGGGCTCGACACGCGAGCAGACGCGCGAGCATGTCGTGTTCGGCAGCGAGGTAATGCGTGTCCTTGCCACACCTGGCCACACTCCTTGTTGCCTGAGCTACCTGTGGCGCGATCGCCTCTTCTGCGGCGACGCGTTCGATGTGGTGAGCTGTGCATCGGGCGTCGAGGCGGATCCGGGGCGCATGTACGATAGCCTGACGACCAGGCTGTTCCAGCTACCCGGCGAGACCCTGGTTTTCCCTGCTCACCCGATCGACGGGCGCCGGGTAGCGACCCTCGCCGAGCTGCGCAGCAAGCAGGCACAGTACGGCAACCGCGACGGCTTCATCAACGCGATGGAGGCGCTGCGGCGGCAGGCGGCGTAAGCATGTCGGCAGGTCACCGCACCTGAGCGCGAACAGGCGTCAGTCGCTGGGGCGGCGCGCACGCGCCGCAAACGCGGCGGCAAGAAACTCGACCACGCGGGCAGCCTCGTTGTCCGGCTCGGCGAAGCGGTCATGGCTGCCCTCGAGCAGCACCAATCGCACGCGGCCCGGCCTGCCTGCGGCGAGGATCTGGCGCGCCTCGTCGGCCGGCACCACGGTATCGTCCTCGCCATGCAGCAACAGCACGGGCGCCTCCACCCGGGAAACCGTCGTGAGCGGCGCGATGTCGTCGAAGCGGTGGCCGATGGTGCGCTCCACCCAGCGCAGCACGCCGGCGCCGATCAGGCCTTGCGGAATGCGCCGCCACGCCATCCAGCGGCGCATCATCGTCACCGGGTGGGAGAAGGCCGAGATGCTCACCACCGCCGCGATCTGCGGCTGGCGGCTCGCCGCGAGCAGCGCCGCGCCGGCCCCCACCGAGTGGCCGAGGAGCGCGATCCGCGCGGCATCGACTTCGGGTCTGCGGCACAGCCACGCGTGGGCATGCTGGATGTCCGCCGCAAAGCGCGGCAGCGAGGTGAAGTCGTCCTCGTCACTCAACCCGTGGCAGCGCGCATCAAGGAACAGCGCGGCGAAGCCGGCGTTCGCCAACGGTCTTGCGAGCGCAAGCATCATGGCTGCGTTGCCGCCCCAGCCATGCATGACGATCACCGCAGGCGCCGGTCGCGCAGCCATCTCCGCCATTGCGGCCGGAGCGACCAGCCAGGCATGAAGCGACTTGCCGTTCTCGCCCGGGATGCGGTGTGTCGTGAACGACAGGCCCAGTTCCGCGGGGTCGGTGTGATGCGCCAGACGCTCGGGCGCGAGCGCGCGGCGCAGCGCTCGGCCCGCACCAAACCATGCGCACGCCACCACGACGGGTAGCGCCGCTGCCAGCATCAGCGCGGCATCGGGCATGCGCAGCAGCGCTCAGGCTGCGGCGCTGCCGTCGTCGCCAATGCGTACCAGGGTTTCAGTGAGCCAGCGATACGGCGGCACCTCGAGATTGGTCGGCGCCGGCTGGTTGAGAAAGACGCGCCCGGCCAGGTCGAAGAGCGAGCCGTGGCACGGGCACAGGAAGCCGCCCGGCCAGTCGGCGCCGAGCCCGCTCGCCACGCCGGGCTCGAACTTGGACGACGGCGAGCAGCCGAGGTGGGTGCAGATACCGATCGTGACGAGATACTCGGGCACGATGGAGCGGTGGCGGTTGGCGGCATAGTCGGCCTGCTGGGGCTCGCGGGATTGCGGGTCGGCAAGGCGGTCCTCGCCCTGCTCCAGCGCCGCCAGCATCTCGGGCGTGCGCCGCAGGATCCACACCGGTTTGCCGCGCCACTCGACCGTCATCATCTCGCCAGGCGCGAGCTTGCCGACATCCGCCTCGACCGGCGCGCCGGCGGCAAGCGCCCGCGCGGACGGCGTGAGGCTCGCCACAAAGGGCACTGCTGTCGCAGCGGCGGCGACGACACCCGCGCCGCTGGTGACAAGGAGAAGTTGGCGGCGCTGTTCGATCACATCGGTCATGGTCTCTCCCGGGGCCTGCGGCCCGTTGAAGCACATCAGAAAAGGGGCGAGATGGGTCGAGGGAAATCCACTGCCGACCTGAGGGGAAGTCCGAGCCGGGGGCAACGGCTCGTTGGGCGTACAGCATACCCATCTCGCAGTCGATATAAAGCAAACCCCGGGCCACTTTCTCCCGGCAACCGAACACGTCCTTCAAGCCACTGTTTTCAATGCGTTTAATTTCTGATCAAGCCCCCGACGAGCCACCAGGCGCGGTCATGCGATGCCAGCAGTGCCAGATGAATGCCATATCACTGCCATTCTCGTCAGTACTCAGCCGCAACTGGCAGCATCGGGTTCACTTGATACCGAACGCGCGCAACCTGCGGTAAAGCGTGCGCTCGCTCAAGCCGAGCTTGCGTGCAAGCTCGCCGCGGCTGCCGTGGTGGTTGCGCACCGCGCGCAGCAGCGCCTGACGCTGTATCTCGTCGAAGTCGGGTGACGGCAGGTTGTCGTCAGCCGCGTTCGCGCCCTGCCGGTTGGCCACCTGCGGCGGGTGCCCGGGCACTGCCAGCACGTGGTCCGGCTGCGCTGCGGTGAGCTCGGCGGCAAGGTGCTCCGGCCCGATCACCTCGCCGTCGCACATCAGGCTCGCGCGCTCCAGCAGGTTGCGCAGCTCGCGCACATTGCCGGGGAAGGCGTAGCGACTCAGCACCCGCAAGGCCGCAGCGGACAGCACCAGCCTGCGCTTGGGCGAGACGCGCTCGAGCAGGGATTCGGCCAGCAGCGGCAGATCCTCCAGGCGCTCGCGCAGCGCCGGCACCACGATCGGGAAGGTGTTGATGCGGAAGTAGAGATCCTGGCGGAAGCGGCCCTCCGCCACCATCTCCTGCAGGGGCCGGTGGGTCGCGGAGACGAGGCGGATGTCGGCCTTGCGCAGTTCGGTGGCACCGACGCGCCGGTAGGTGCCGGTCTCGAGCAGGCGCAACAGCTTCACCTGCATGCCGAGCGGGATGTCGCCCACCTCGTCGAGAAACAGCGTGCCACCGCTTGCTGCCTCGATCAGCCCGGCCTTGCGCGCCACCGCGCCGGTGAAGGCGCCGCGCTCATGGCCGAAGAGCTCGCTCTCGAACAGGGTGTCGGGCAAGCCGGAGCAATCGACCACCACGAACGGGCGCTCGGAACGATGGCTGGCCTGATGCACGGCCTGCGCGACCAGCTCCTTGCCGGTGCCGGATTCGCCCTGCAGCAGCACGGAGGCCTCGGACGGCGCCACCCGCGCGATCAGCGCGAGCATGTCCTGGAACGCCGGTGCCCGCCCGATGAGACCACGATGGTCGGCCACCCCACGCGCCACCGGCAGTGCCTCCATGCGCTCGATGAACCAGGCGATCTCGCCCGAGGCATCGCGCACAGGGGAGAGCTCGATGTTGACGTACTCCTCGCCGCGCGGCGTCTGGTGCAGGTGGAGCACGCGCTCGCGCTGCCCCGACGCCAGGCTGCGCGCGAGCGGACAGGATTCGCCGGCGCGGTCGCACGGCACGCTGTAGTGATGCGAAACCTCGTAACAGGTGCGTCCGACGACGCTGCGCCCGCCGCCGAGCGACTTTCGGTAGGCGCTGTTGGCGGCGATCACGCGGTACTCGCGGTCGCACAGGATGTGCGGCGCCTCCAGCGTTTCGAGGAAGGAGACCAGTTCAGGCAAGGGACGATTCTCGTGGCTCATGGTGGGCTCGCAGGTTTCGGCTGACTGCCAGAGAGGACCGCCACATTCGGCAGTTCACACCCGGATCCTGCCACACATCTGCCACGGCGTCAGCAGCGACGCCAGTGCGAATGACTCATGGATTCCAAGACGTTCTCTCAGTCTTTTGATTTTCATCATGTTTGTTTGCAGGCCGCTGAACTGGCACGACACTTGTAATGCTTTGAGACAACTTCAGGAGTGTCACATGTCCTTTTCCGACCGGCAGTTGCTGCGCCGCCTGGCCTTCGCGATCGCGATCAAGCTCGCGTTGATCACCGCGATCTGGTGGATGTTCATCCGCGATGTGCGGGTACACGTCGAAAGCGACGAGATGGCGCAACGCGTGACGCAGGCAAGCCTTGCCAGACCGATCGCCGGCGCGGGATCAACCGACACACCCTTCCCCTTATCCCCGTCCCTCGTTGGAGACACCCATGCTCAGTGAAGAGCTCGTCGACCTATCGCGACTGCAGTTCGCGATCACTGCCATGTACCACTTCCTGTTCGTGCCGCTGACCATCGGCATGACCTGGATCCTCGTCATCATGGAATCGACCTACGTGATGACCGGCAAGGCCATCTACAAGGACATGACCCGCTTCTGGGGCAAGCTGTTCGGCATCAACTTCGCGCTCGGCGTCACCACCGGCATCACCATGGAGTTCCAGTTCGGCACCAACTGGGCCTACTACTCGCACTACGTGGGCGACATCTTCGGGGCGCCGCTGGCCATCGAGGGCCTGATGGCCTTCTTCCTCGAATCGACCTTCATCGGCCTGTTCTTCTTCGGCTGGGACCGCCTGTCGCGCAAGCAGCACCTGCTGGTGACCATCCTCATGGCGGTCGGCACCAACCTGTCGGCGCTGTGGATCCTGATCGCCAACGGCTGGATGCAGAACCCGGTCGGCGCCGAGTTCAGCTACGTGACCATGCGCATGGAGATGGTCGACTTCTGGGCGGTGCTGTTCAACCCCGACGCGCAGGCCAAGTTCGTCCACACCGTGTCGGCCGGCTATGTGACCGGCGCGATGTTCGTGCTGTCGATCTCGGCCTACTACCTGCTGCGCGGGCGCAACGTGGAGTTCGCCAAGAAGAGCTTCCGCATCGCCGCGGCCTTCGGCTTCGCGTCGATCTGCTCGGTGATCGTGCTCGGCGACGAATCCGGCTACACCGTCGGCGAGGCGCAGCAGACCAAGCTCGCGGCGATGGAGGCGATGTGGGAGACCGAACCGGCGCCGGCCGGCTTCAACCTCATCGCGATTCCGAACGAGGCGGAGATGAAGAACGACTTCGCGATCGAGATCCCGTGGGTCATGGGCATCATCGGCACCCGCTCGCTCGACAGGCAGATTCCCGGCATCAAGGAGATTCGCGAGAAGAACCGCGAGCGCATCCTCTCCGGCCAGATCGCGGTCGGCGCGCTCGAGCGCCTGCGCAAGAACCCGGACGACGCCGACACCAAGGCGCTGTTCGAGCGACACGTGGCCGACCTCGGCTTCGGCCTGCTGCTGAAGAAGTACATCGTCGACGTCAGTCAGGCCACACCCGAAATGATCGAACAGGCGGTGGCCGACACCATCCCGCGCGTCGCGCCGCTGTTCTGGAGCTTCCGCCTCATGGTCGCCTTCGGCTTCCTGATGCTGGCGCTGTTCGGCGCCGCACTGTGGACCTCGATCAAGGGCAATTTTTCCGACAAGCCGTGGCTGCTGCGCTGGTCGCTGTGGATGCTGCCGGTGCCGTGGCTCGCCTGCGAGCTCGGCTGGTTCGTCGCCGAGTATGGCCGCCAGCCCTGGACCATCTACGGCGTGCTGCCCACCCACATGTCGGTATCGACGCTGTCGGTCAGCAGCCTCTACGGCTCGCTCGCCGGCTTCGTCGGCTTCTACACCCTGCTGCTCATCGTCGAGATGTACCTCATGGTCCGCTTCGCCAGGCAGGGCCCGGGCAGCCTGGGCACCGGTCGCTACGACAACGAGGCGCACCATGCCGCGCCTGCCCCCATCCACGCCTGAGGACCCGTCATGATCTTCGATTACCCCACACTCAAAATCATCTGGTGGCTGCTCGTCGGCGTGCTGCTGATCGGCTTCGCCATCATGGACGGCCACGACATGGGCGTCGGCACGCTGCTGCCCTTCGTCGGCCGCGACGACGTCGAGCGGCGTGTCGTCATCAACACGGTCGGGCCGCACTGGGACGGCAATCAGGTGTGGTTCATCACCGGTGGCGGCGCGATCTTCGCCGCCTGGCCGCTGGTGTATGCGACCGCTTTCTCCGGCTTCTACTGGGCGATGCTGGCGGTGCTGTGGGCGCTGTTCTTCCGCCCGGTGGGATTTGACTACCGCAGCAAGATCAACAACCCGACCTGGCGCAGGACCTGGGACTGGGGGCTCTTCGTCGGCGGCGCCGTGCCGCCGCTGATCTTCGGTGTCGCCTTCGGCAACCTCTTCCAGGGTGTGCCCTTCCACTTCGCCGACAACCTGATGCCCTACTACACCGGAAGCTTCTGGGGCCTGCTCAATCCCTTCGCCCTGCTCTGCGGCGTGGTATCGACCGCGATGATCACCTTCCACGGCGCGATCTACCTGATGCACCGTACCGAGGACGCGGTCTACCGCCGCACCCGCAGCGCCATGCTGATCTTCGGCAGCCTGCTGCTGGCGAGCTTCTCGGCGGCCGGCGTGTGGCTGTGGCAGGGCATCGACGGCTATGCGATCAGCTCGACGGTGAATGCCGCCGCGCTCCCCAACCCGCTGGACAAGACGGTGGTGCGCGAGAGCGGCGCCTGGCTCGCCAACTACGGCCGCTATCCGCTGACCATGTTGCTGCCGGTGCTCGCCTACGCCGGCACGCTCGCAGCGATGTGGCTTGCCGCACGCGGCACGACGCTGGCCGCCTTCGTCGCCTCTTCGTTCGCCATCGTCGGCATCATCGGCACCGCCGGTGCCTCGCTGTTCCCGTTCGTGATGCCCTCGTCCACCGACCTGCGCTCCGGCCTCACCGTGTGGGACAGCGTCTCCAGCCATCTCACGCTGAGCATCATGCTGTGGGCCACGCTGATCTTCATGCCGATCATCGTCGCCTACACCAGCTGGGCCTACAAGGTGATGGCAGGCAAGGTCACCGCCGCCTACATCCGTGAAAACGACCACGCCGCCTACTGAAGCGGCATCAGGACACAAGGAGATTCACCATGTGGTATTTCGCCTGGGCACTCGGCGTCGGCTTCGCGGTGCTGCTCGCCATCCTCAACGCCCTGTGGGGCGACAACGAAGAAGCACGCGCGGCGTCGCTGCAAGGTCACGACCATGACAACGCAGGCTGAGATCCGCCAGCCGGGGATCGCACCGCTGCCGCTCGGCATCGCGCTCGCGATCCTGGTGCTGCTCACCGTGCTGCCCGGCCTCGCCACCGATGCCGCCGGGCGTGCGGATCACATCGGCGCGATGCTGCTGTTCTGGTCCATGAGCGCGGGCTTCGTGCGCGGCGTCGGTTTCATTCCCCATCATCCGCTGCCGCGCTGGCTGCTCTCCACGACGGCGTGCGTGATGACTTTGGCACTCGCCGGCTGGCGCCTCGGCGGCGCTACCGCAATCCAGTCTCTGCCATGACCCCGCGCCTCCAGGCCTGAGCGCCCGCCGCGCTCCGACCCTGCCCATCGGGCGCACAAAAAATATCAAACTCGTCCCTTTACGTTTAGTTTTTTCTTATATATTCATATTCAGAAACTATTCGAGCCTATCGCAAGGGCCGGACACGCAAGTCCAGATACGTGGAGGAGACCATGAAACAGAACTCGGCAGTTCCCGATGATGCGAACTTCAACCCGCAGCGGCGACGCTGGCTGCGAACCGCGAGCCTGATGCCGCTGGCGGCGGGGGCGGCAATGGGGCTGGAAGCGAAGACATCACAGGCCGCTGTCGCCACCAAGGCGCACATCGTCGTCGCGGGCAGCGGCCTGGGCGGGCTGGCGATCGCGAGCCGACTTTCCAAGGGGCTGTCGGGCGCACGCATCACCATCATCGACCGCAAGGAAGAGCACAACTACCAGCCCGGCTACACGCTGGTGGCGACCGGGATCTGGCCGGTGGACAAGGTCAGCGATCGCAACATCGACCTGCAGCCTGCAGGCGTGGAGTGGGTGCGCGAGATGGTCGCCGAGTTCGATCCGCAGTCGAACACTGTCGTTACCGAGAGCGGCAAGCGCATCCAGTACGACTACCTTGTCGTGGCCACCGGCCTTCACCTCGACTATGCGCAGATCGAAGGCATGGACGTCGCGCGCATCGGCACCAACGGCCTCACCAGTGTGTACCCCAGCCCGGCTGCAGCACAGGCCACCTGGCAGACGATGGACAGCTTCCGCCAGAAGGGCGGTACCGCGCTGATGACGCTGCCGGCCACGCCGCTGAAGTGCGCCGGCGCCCCGCTGAAGATGACCTTCATGCTGGTCGACCGGCTGAAGCAGGCCGGCACCCGCGCGAACTCGAAGGTGGATTTCCACTCGGCGCTCGGCAACATCTTCAGCGTACCGCGCATCAACGACGAGGTGCTCGAGCGCTGGAAGGTGCTGGACGTCCCGGTGCATTTCAACCACAAACTGGTCGCGGTGGATATCGACGCACGCCGCGCCACCTTCACGACGCCCGAGGGCGAGCGCAGCCAACTCGACTACGACTTCATCCATGTGGTCCCGCCGATGCGCGCACCCGATGCGGTGAAGAACAGCGCCCTGCCCTGGCAGGAGGGTGGCTTCGCAGCGGGTGGCTGGCTCGAGGTGGACAAGGAGACCCTGCAGCACCGGCGCTTCCCCAATGTGTTCGGCCTCGGCGACATCAACGGCACGGGCCGCGGCAAGACTGCAGCGACGATCAAGAAGAGCGCCCCCATCGTCGCGCAGAACCTCATCGACGTCATCCAGGGCAAGGCACCGACGCAGAAGTTCGACGGCTACACCTCCTGCCCGCTGTTGCTGCGCGAGGGCTCCGCGCTGCTGGTCGAGTTCGACTACGAGGGGCGGCTGGTGCCCTCGCTGCCGATGATCGACCCGCTGCAGGACAGCTATTTCGCCTGGCTCATGAAATATCGCCTGCTCAAGCCCGCCTACATGGCGGTCGCCAAAGGCCGCGTCTGAGGGAGAACGAACATGTATGAAATCTGGCTCGCACTGAACATCCTCTTCGAACTGATGCTGATGTACCTGCCGACGGTGGTCGGCATTGCCGTCGTGTGGCTGGCGCTGATGGCGATCGCCTTCAAGCGCGGCAAACCGGCCTGGGCGAAATCGCTGAAGCCCGCCATCGTCGTCGGCGTGATCGTCACCGTGCTCGGCTTGCTGACGATTCCCGGGCTCACCCAATCCAGCCTGAGCGAGATGGGCTACTGGGTGGATTGGGCCAACCTCTTCGCAGTCGCCGCCGGCTTTGGTGCGATCGCCGCGCTGCTCGCCATCCCGCTGGCCGCGACGATGCGCCGCGCCTGACACGCAGGGATCGACAACAACCCGCAACACCGAGGATCCGTATCAATGAAGAAAAGTCTCATCGCACTCGCCCTGGCGCTGAACGCGCTCACCGTGGTCGCCGCCGATATCGGCATCAGCGCCGAGGAGGTCCATGCCAAGGTCCAGCAGCAGGACGCCAAGGTCCTGTTCGTTGATGTACGCGATCCGGTCGAGATCATGTTCGTCGGCTTCACCGACAGCGTGCATGTCAACATCCCCTACCTGATGGTCGACCGCAACGCCTGGAGCAACGAACGCGGCGTGTTCCGCCTCTACCAGAACCCCGACTTCGCTGCCCAGATCAAGGCCGAACTGGAAAAGCGCGGCCTGGGCATGGATGCGGAAGTGATCACCCTGTGCCGCTCCGGCAGCGAGCGCGGCGAACCCAGCGCCGCCTTCCTGCGCGAGAACGGCTTCCCGAACGCGCGCTACGTCATCAACGGCTTCCAGGGCAGCGCGATCAAGGAAGGACCGCAGGCGGGCTTCCGCCTCACCAACGGCTGGCAGAACAGCGGCCTGCCGTGGTCGCCGAAGATGAACGCGGAGAAGATTTACCGCACCGACAATCGCTGAGGTCTGTTTTCCGCAGGCATGCAGCACGGGCCGGTTCCAGCAATTGCAGAACCGGCCCAGAAGGGCCGCTGCCTTCATGGATGACGCTCTCATTGAAGGCCTTCTGGCGCACAATCCGCGCCATCTCGCTACGCGACTGAGGGTGGCATCGGACTACCTTGTTCGCCGGCTGTGATGAGCGGTTGCAATTCCGGCGCCACATCGGGCGTACGTTGCGAGCCAAGCCGTTTGCGCGTCCCCAGCACATGCACCGCCATCTGCGGATACTCGGCTTCGAACGCCTGACGTGCCGCAATGGCGAGGCGCCTTGCCTCGTCATCACCGTGTATCTTGACGCTGAAGACGCGGGT
>JAYRYZ010000016.1:0-116983 GCA_041916775.1 Rhodocyclaceae bacterium
GGCTCTCATGACCTCAACTGCTCGAACCGCCCGGTGCGGACCCGCATGCCGGGTGGTGTGGGAGGGGAACGGTCAGGTAAGCTGACCGCCCCTATCCCGATCTGGAAGCGGGAGCGAGCTCCGGGCTAGACTGTCGGAAGTCGCGCGGTGTGCAGCGTGGCCGGTGGTCCCTGAACCGCGTCTGGAGGCGTCGTGTCGCTCCTCAGCAATCTGATGGTCATTTTTGCGCTGATTCTCGTCAGCGCGTTCTTCTCGATCTCCGAGATATCGCTCGCTGCGTCGCGCAAGACCAAGCTGCGGCTGATGGCGGAGGCGGGTAACGGCAACGCCGAGCGCGTCATTCGCCTGCAGGATAGCCCCGGGCGCTTCTTCACCGTCGTGCAGATCGGGCTCAATGCGGTGGCGATTCTCGGCGGCATCGTCGGCGAGGAGGCGCTGTCGCCGCATGTCTCGGCACTCATCAGCGTCTTCTACGATGGCCCGGCACTGGCGACGGCGAGCTTCGTCGCGTCCTTCGTGTTCGTGACGTCCTTGTTCGTTCTGTTCGCCGACCTGATGCCGAAGCGCCTCGCGATGGTCGAGCCGGAGCGCTTCGCGGTTGCGCTGGTGCGGCCGATGCAGTTCTGCGTGCTGCTCTTTGCGCCGCTCGTGTGGGTGTTCAACGGCGTTGCGTCGCGCATCTTCCACTGGGCCGGCGTGCCCAGCCGGCGCACCGAGGAGATCACCGCCGACGATATCGTCGCGATGGCGGATGCGGGGGCCGAGACGGGCGCCTTGCTGCGCCAGGAGCAGCATCTGATCAGCAACGTGTTCGAGCTCGATTCCCGCATCGTGCCGTCGGCGATGACCCCGCGCGAGAGCATCGTCTTCCTGACCCTGGGCGAGGCGGAGCAGAGCATCCGCAACAAGATCGCGGAGCATCCGCACGGCAAGTTCCCGGTATGCGAGAACTCGATCGACACCGTGATCGGTTATGTCGACGCCAAGGACATCCTGCCGCGCATCCTGCAGGGGCAGGATCTCTCCCTGCGTACACAGCCCATCGTGCGCACGGTGCTGATGCTGCCGGACACGCTGACGCTGTTCGAGGCGCTGGAGCGGTTTCGCGATGCGAAGGAGGATTTTGCGCTCGTCATCAACGAATACGCGTTGGTGGTGGGGCTGCTGTCGCTGCAGGACGTGATGAACACGGTGATGGGTGACCTGGGCAGCACCAACCAGGAATCGCTGATCGTGCGGCGCGACGAGCATTCATGGCTGATCGACGGGCTGACCCCGATCGAGGACGTGATGCAGGCGCTGGACATCGCCGAGTTCGAGGGATTCGAGAACTACGAGACGGTGGCCGGCTTTCTGATGTTCCGCCTGCGCAAGGTGCCGCGCCGCACCGATTCGGTCGAGTACGCCGGCTTCAAGTTCGAGGTCGTGGACATCGACAATCACCGTATCGACCAGGTGCTGGTCACGCGCAGCGCCACGGCTGCGACCGCGTAGCTGTCTTCTTGACGCCCGGACCCGGGTCAGGCCTTGAGGGTGTCCATCAGGTCGATCATGAACTCGGTATCCTCCGGATCCATCGTCTCCCAGCTCGGCATGCCGAGCTCCGCAACGATGCGCGCGCCGGACGGCTCCTCGTGCATGCCGAGCAGGATGCGCCGGACCCGTTCGCGCAGCGGGTGCAAGCGCGGGCCGATCAGCAGCACGTGCCGGATGTCGCTGATCTGGCTGCGCACCAGCGGACGCAGGCGGCCGCGGGTGAGGGAGGACAAGTCCTCGAAGGCCGCCTCGAGGATCAGGCCGACGTCGGCTCGGCCGCGCAACAACTGGGCGGCCACCAGCGGATGGCTGGGGACGATGACCGCGAGCGTGTTGCTCCCGTCGAGGTCGGCGGGTTCGAGCATGATCATGCCGATCAGTTGGACATCCGGGTCGTCGGTGCTCGCGATGCGGATGCCCGGCTGAAGGTCCTCGACCTGCCGTGCGTGCGACCCGGACGGGACCACGATCACACACTCGTCGGCACCGCTTGCGGGGCGCGCGAGCGGCATGAAACCGTGCTCTCTTACCAGCATCGATGCGTCGTAGGGGTTCGCAAAGATGATGTCGATCCGGTCGGCGGAGATCGCCGCGCGCTGGCTGCTGAAGTCGTCGAAGAGCTCGAGGTGTATCGGCAGGCTCAGGCGCCGTTGCAGCCAGGTATTGAAGATGAACCACGCCGATGTGTTTCGGGGGGCGAAGTCCGGGCTCACGCTCATCTGGTAGGGGGTTCTCATCGGCCCCTCTCCGCCGCCAGCAAGCGCGCATACGTCTGCTGCGCAGCCTCCACCTTGCGGCGCGACGGTTTGCGTCTTACCGAGGTGTAGCCGACCACCCGGCCGCCGCGCACATTCGGTATCACGGTCGCGAAGACCCAGTAGAAGGCCCCATCCTTGCGCAGGTTCTTCACGTATCCGTGCCAGATCCGGCCGGCCTCGATGTCGGCCCACAGCCCCCTGAACGCGGCGGCGGGCATGTCCGGGTGGCGCAGGATGCTGTGCGGCGCGCCGATGAGCTCGCCCTGGTTGTAGCCCGACATCTCGACGAAGGCAGTGTTGCAGTGGGTGATGATGCCCGCTGTATCGGTGCGCGATACGATCAGCTTGCCGTCGGGGTAGGGAACCTCGTGATCGCACAGGAGCAGGGTGCGTTTGGTCTGGCCGAACAGAGGCTGATCCACGCGCGTCGCGCCGGGCAGCACGTGTTGCGGGTCCATGTCCATGAGCATCGTCCGACTCCTGCCTGGTGATCGCAGGCTCAGAGCCTGTGAATGAATCTGCTGCGCGAACCGATTGCTGCGTTGCCCACCCGCTCACTCCTCGCCTATCCATATGGTATGTCTCGTCGGTCGCTCACTCGCGCCTTGCATTCGGCTCTGCCCGCGACGATTTCTTCACAAGCTCTCAGAGGATGCGGGTGATGCTCTCGGCGGCGCGCTTCACGTCCAGGAAGATGAGCCCGAGCTTCGCGTTCGGCTTGGTGACCACCGTCACCACGGCCTCTGCGCCTGCGTGGGTCATCAGGATGTAACCGCCCCTGCCGCGCACCAGCACCTGCTCGAGATCGCCGCGCGAGAGCTCCTTCGCGGTTCGGTCGCCCAGCGACAGCATCGCCGCGCTCATCGCGCCGATGCGGTCCTCGTCCATGCCGGCGGGCAGCAGCGAGACCATCATCAGGCCATCCGTGGAAATGACCGCGGAAGCCTCGATGTCGGCCGAGGTCCCGTTCAGGTCCGACAGGATCGCGGTCAGCATGTCTTCGCGCATTGCAGTTTCTCCTGCGAGTTCGATTGGTTGTGGTTGTAGGCGGGTATGCGGGAGGCTGCAGGTTCTCAGGCTTCGTCCGTGCGTCCGTAGCGTTGCACCAGCATCCATATCAGATCCACGGTCGCGGGGCGGTTCAGGTGCGGCAGTCCGGTCAGGATCAGCACGAAGCGGTTATCCCCGACCACCAGCGGCCAGAAGCCGATCTCGCTGTTTCCCGCAGCGTTGATGAGCGCCCAGGCGGCGGTGTGCACCGACAGGTTGCCGGTGATGAGCCCTTGGTGGCGTACATGGAGGGTGCCGATGTCGGCGGAGAGGCCTGCCAGCTCCTCGGCCGTCTCGCGATGAAAGCCGTGGCTGGCGAGGTAGAAGCCATGCGCGTCGGCGAGCAGGGCCCGGTTGGCGCCGGCGATATCCGCGAGCACGCGCGGCAGCGCCGTCTCGAGGTTCTCCGCCGGCAGGCTGCGGGGGGCCTCCAGGCCCTGCACCAGATTGAGTGACTGCATCCGGTACAGGTAGGCCACTGCCTCTTCCGTGGGCAGGCCGCTCATCCGGACGAGGTTCTCCGCCGTCAACGCCGGGCTCTCGCGGTCGCGCATCGCGTGCAGGATGATGCGTCGCGCGCGGCCCGAGGCGCGTCCGGAAACCGCATCGTAGGCGCCGGCAGGGGTTGGGGCGAGAAACAGCCCGGGAAGGATCTGGAAATCGGACATGGTTTGCCTGTCGAGGGATGTCACCGGTCGCGCGTCGCCGGGGCGCGCGCCCCTGCGCTCATGTGCGTGGATCAGGTCGGATCCGGTCATGGGGGTGGCCCGCTCAGATCGAGCGCGCGGCAGGCGCTGAAGAGGGAATAGGCTGCGCGGTGCGGAACGCCGAGCGCAGCGGCGGTATCGGCCAGGCTGAGCGTCTCCCGGCTCCAGCCCTCGATAACCTCCAACGCATGCGGCGGCCTTGCAAGTCGAGTGAAATCCGGTTGTGCACGCAGATGTACCGGGGCGTCGAGCGGCGTGCCGTTGGGCACACGTCCGCGCGCGCACCAGAGCGCGACTTTCCACAGTGCAGCGTCGAAATCCTGCCAGCCGCCGAGCTGTGTCCCCTCGTGCGGGTCATCCGCCGGGCGCAGCCTGATCGCAAGCGTGCGTGACGATTGCAGGCACAGCCTGCGCAGATAATGGTCGTGCATGTCGGTGAGGATCTGCTGGCGCACCGGATCGACGATCAGCGATTTGCCCAGGCCTTCGAGGGCGTATGCGATGCCGCGGCGCACCGCGAGTCGCATTGCGCTGGCCAGCGCACCCTGCAGGTAGCGGTCAGGGCTGTAGAAGAGTTCGCCGCGCCTTGTTGCGTCCTGGTAGGCGGTGTCCTCGAACATGCCGTAGTGGCAGCGCAGGTCGCGCAGGTAGGTCACGCTATCCGGGCGGGGGCCGAGTCCTGTCGTGGCGACAGCTGCGCGAGGAACGCCGGATTCCTCCGTATGCGGTCGCTCCGTGCTGCCGTGCAGGCTGGAGTGCAGCTGCTCGCGAATACGCCGCAGTGCGCCGATCAGGTCCTCGCAGTCGAGCGGCTTGCGCACCCACAGTGCGTTCGGGTGAGTGCGCTCGCGAACCGAGAGGAGGAGGGCGGGACGTTGGGAGGGGGCGTGCACGCGCGCCCAGATGTCCTTGCCCTCCAGGGTGTCCACGTCGATGATGCCGACCTCGCTTTCGAAGGCCTGCACGATCTGCCCGTGCTTGCGGCCCTGACCCTCGAAGAACATCAGCAGGGCGTTGCGGCTGCGCTCGTTGAGGCCGTGAAGGGCGAGCTTGAGCGGCGGGGGCGAGGCGATCGGGTCGAGCATGCTCTGCTATCCCCGGACGTTGGCCTGTGCGATCCGCTGCGGCCCCTCTGGCGCGCGGCGCTGTTTGTCACTGCGATCGTCACGATCGTCGTCGTCATGGTGATGGAACTCCTCCAGTGCGGTGACCACCTCCCAGTCGTCGGGAAACGCCTCGTTCGCAGCTTCGGGTGATTCTATGGCCACCTCGAGATGCCCGTATTCGAGGTTTCCGCGTGTCGGGGCGAGCCCGTCGATCAGAGGGGGGCGCATGGTTGCGTGGCGACGCCGCACGAGCTCCCGCGTACCGATGTAACCCAGCGACAGCAGCGACATGCGCATGCCGGATATCGTCCGGTCCCATGGCTTGAAGCCGCTCTGGAGGTGCTTGCGGAGAAAGGCAGCGACCGTTCTGGACAGCTGGGGCGTTGCATAGTCGAGCATGCGCACCTTCAGGGCATGGCCCTTGTCGCCGAGTACGATGAAGAGATCGACGAGGCTCGCGCGCAAGGTGACTTCGTCTTCCGACGCGAGCAGGAGGAAGATGCGCTGCACATGGGCACGCAGGTCGTTCGGGTTGTCGACGATGCGATGGGCGAGGTAGCGGCTGCCGTCCCGGGACACGCCCTGGCCGGAGAGCACCAGCCTGCGTGCTCCGGCCAGGCTGAAGTATTCCTCGGCCATGGGTGGCGCTTCGCGTGGCGACGAACGTGCGAATGTATGGCGGCGCTGCGCATCCATGGCATGACCTATGACCTTTGTCCTCGTGTTGGAATCATAGATCCCGGCCAAACTGAATGGATCGGGCTCCGGGCGGAGTTGTATTAAATTCAGTTACATGCTGTGACTCAAACGTCAATATCATGTGATAGTCCCAGAAATGGCAGAACACGAGAACAGGTGCTCACGGAACATGCATGGTTCGGCATGTGTCCGAGCGCATGGGCTCGCCGCGCTGGAGGCGTCGGAGATGCAAGCTGACGGGGAATCGGTTTCAAGGCTGTCGCGTTGCCGGCGCACCTGCGTTGCGTTGTCGCTTGCGCTGGCATGCGTGCTGGTGCTGGTGAATTCGGCTGGCGCGAACGTGTTCGGACGCGATGCCCGAGTTTTCGCGCCGGCCGCGACCTTGCCCGCGCGAGCCGTGGGCATGCTCACGGTTGCGGACCGGCAGGTCGGCAGCGCCTTTCTGGTGGGCGAATGCCACGCCATGACGGCCATGCACTCGGTGCTGCTGGCGCAGCATGCAGCGCCGAGCGCTGATGGCGCAGCACCGTTGCTGATGTTCCATGGTGAGCCGGATCCTGTCGTCCCCGGGCTGTTTCATGCGCAGACCGCGGCGCGGCTCTCGCTCGCCGGGCAGTATCACCCGGGGACGCCACGCGGTATGGCGGGGGATTGGGCAGTGCTGCAGTTGGCAGACTGCGTCGGCCGCAGGACGGGCTTCCTGGATGCGATGCGGCCGGACGCCGACCAGCCATTGCCGCATGGCGATCTGATGACCATTGGCTATCCTGCGGCGCGTCATGGGCGCGACGGGGTTGCGGTCGAGCAGGGCTGCCACGCTCGCGAGCGCGGGCCGGTGGTCGGCTTGGTCGGGCTCGACTGCGCTTTCGAGCGCGGCATGTCAGGTGGCCCCGTGCTCGAACGTTCGGCGGACGGTCAGTGGCGCGTCGTGGGCATCATGCAATTGCGGGTCAAGCCGGTCGATACCGTGCTACCCGCCTATTCGTCGCGGCATCGCAATCAAATGGTGCATGTGATCGCGTTCTTTCGTGCCCTGCAGCAGTTTCTCGGGGGGCAGGGGCGGCCTTAGATCGGGTGCTCCGGGCGGTGAGCAGAGTTGCAAATATCATATTTGACAATGTTTTACGAAATTGGCGTTCTTTGTTGATGTAGCGAGTCATCAAGGCACTGACGCGCAGCGGACTTAGGATTAATGTGGCGGCGGCACTGCAGCACGTGCGCGGTCGCCGCGATGGCGAGCTGTCTGCGGCCGGAATCTGTCCATGATCAACGGGAGCCAAATGTTCAAGAATCTGCGCCTCTGGGCAAAGCTGATGGTCGGCATGAGCGCGTCCGTGTTGGCGGTGGTCGTGCTGTTGAGCGTGACCAACCTGCGCGACCTCGACAACCTGGCTCTGACAGCCGAGCGCGAGTCGCTCGCCGTCAAGCTGAACGCGCTGCAGGCGCTGATCGATGCGGAGGCCCGCCGCATGTCCTCCATGGCGGTGCTGCTTGCCAGCGCGCCCGGCGTGCAGGAGGAGGTCGACAGTGGCGCAGCGGAGGCGCTCGGCAAGCGCTTCGGTGCCGTGTATGCGGCGCTGGCGCGAGACTTCGGCGTTGCCGAGTTTCAGTTCCATCGGCCGTCCGGTGAGCCGTTCGTCGTGCTGCAGCAGGCGGCGCAAGCGGACGCTGCGGAGCGCGCGCCAACCGACCTCATCGTCGCGTCCGGTGCCCGCAGGGCGTTGTCGAGCGAGCTGGAGGCTTCGCCGCAAGCACTGCGGGTGCGCGCCGTGGCGCCCATCCTGCGCGATGGACGACACCTCGGCAGCCTTGTGTTCGGCACGACGATTGCCCAGGATGCGTTGCAGGCGTTCAAGGACGACAACGTAGCCGACGTGGCCATTCATGTACCGGATGGCGGACGCTTCAGGACGGTGGCGTCGACACTGGGCGAACGCGCGATCCTGCCCGACGAGCGCCTGAAGGCGGTGCTTGCCGGAGGGGCCTGGCATGATGAACGCGACCTCGACGGTGTGCCGCGCGCGCTGCTCGCGGCGCCGTTGGCCGACCATGCGGGGCGGCCGGTGGCGGTGGCGGTGATCGCGATCGACAGGTCGGGCTATCTTTCGGCGTGGCGTGGTGCGGTCTGGATGGCGGCTCTGGAGGGCGCGGTGTCGCTCGTGCTCGGTCTGGGGCTCGCCTACCTGATGGCGCGGCCGCTCGCACGCCGCATCAGCGACGTGATGTCGGGCGTGAACGAGGTTGCGCAGGGCAACCTCGGCAGGGCATTGGTCACCGACGCGCATGATGAGATCGGACGCCTGGCGGGCGCCACCAACGAAATGCGCATTCGCCTGCAGGACCTGGTCGCGGAGGTCGCGAGGCACGCCTCCGAGGTCAACGAAGTGGCGCAGGAGATCAGCGCTGCCGTCGAGCACCAGGCGGCCTCCTCGGCCGAGATGTCCTCGTCCGTGGCCGAGATCACCTCGACGATGGAGGAGTTGTCGGCCTCCTCCTCGGAGATCGCCGAGAACTCGTCGGCAGTCGTCAGTATGGCCAACCAGACCCTGCTCAACAGCCGCAAGGGCTCGGAGGGGGTGCAGAGCGTGCTCGCGCGCATGCAGGACATTCGTGCCGACAACCAGCACAACCTGGCCGAGATCGTCGATCTGGGTGCGAAATCCAAGGAGATCGGCAAGGTCATGGAGATCATCAACACGATCGCCGACCAGACCAGGCTGATCGCCTTCAATGCGGCGCTCGAGGCATCCAGCGCCGGAGAGGCGGGCAAGCGCTTCTCGGTGGTCGCCGCGGAGATCCGGCGCCTTGCCGACAGTGTGACCGACTCCACCGGCGAGATCGCGACCAGGGTGAACGAGATCCAGGACTCCATCAGCCGTCTCGTGATCACCTCGGAGAAGGGGGCGCAGGTGATCGCGTCCGGCATCGCGGCCAGTGGCAATGCGGCCGAGAAACTGTCCGAGATCGTCAACGCCGCCACCGAGACCAGCAGTGCGGCGCAGCAGATCTCGCTGTCGACCCAGCAGCAGAAGACGGCCAGCAGCCAGGTCGTGGTGGCCTTGCGCGAGATCGTCTCGGCGAACGCCTACACCGCGAAGTCGACTGCGCGGATCGTGCAGGTCGGCAAGGAGATGTCGCGCCTGTCGTCGGCGCTGTTCAGCGCCACCAGGCAATTCCGCCTGGGCGACGATGCCATCGCCGGCGACCGGGGGGCGGGCGGAGAGCGTCAGGCAACCGGGCCGCGCAGCGCGGAGTAAGCCGGGGCGATCGAGATGGTGAAACGCGTGCGTGTCATCGTAGCCGACGACAGCCAGGTCGCCAGGAAGCTGCTGCGCGGCTACCTGGAGCGGACCACGGCGATGGAGGTCGTGGGCGAGGCCAGCAATGGCCGGCAGGCGGTGGAGCTCGCGCGCACGCTTCGGCCCGATCTGATCACGATGGATCTCGACATGCCGGTGATGACCGGCATGGACGCGATCGACGAGATCATGACCACACGGGCGATCCCGATTCTCGTCGTCAGCAACGTCACCGACCCGGCGGCCATCGACGAAGCCATACGCCGGGGCGCGCTCGAGGTTGTCTCCAAACCCGAATACCAGTCCGGGCGAGGTGCCGACTTTGCGGCCAAGGTGCGTCTGCTCGCCGGCGTACCGGTGATCACGCGGCTGCGCTCGTCGCGCGCCCCGGCGGAGGTGCCGTCCGCTGCGTCGCCAGGCGGTGGCGCTGTGGCGGCACCGCGGCGCATGCATCCGGCGCGGCGCGTGGCCCCCGCTGCGATCGCGATCGCCGCCTCGACCGGTGGCCCGCAAGCGCTGGCGCGCATTCTTGCGGGACTGCCGGCGAGCTTCTGCTGTCCGGTGCTGGTGGCACAGCACATGTCAGATGGCTTCGCCCAGGGCATGGCGGACTGGCTTGCGGGGCTCTGCAGCGTGCCGGTACGCCTTGCCGAGGCGGATGTGCCGGTCGAGGCGGGGGTCGTGTATCTGTCGCCACCCGAGCGGCACATGGTGGTGACCCCCGCGCGGAACATTGCGCTGCGTGAGCGGGGCGGTGGCGACGTCTATCGGCCGAGCTGCGATGTGCTGCTCGAGTCGGTCGCAGGCGTGTTCGGCGCCGCCGCAGTCGGCGTGATCCTGACCGGAATGGGGCGTGACGGGGTGCGCGGCATGGAGGCGATCCACGACGCCGGCGGCGCGACGATAGGCCAGGACGAGGCCAGCTCCGTGATATTCGGCATGAACCGGCTCGCGATCGAGCGCGGCGTGGTGCAGCAGGTGCTCTCGCTGGAGCGTATTGCCCACGCGGTGGTGAGTCTCGCCGACCAGAGGCGGGCATGATGGTGATCGACGTCGAGCCATTCAAACCCTTGGTCCGCGCCCGCTGCGGGCTCACTTTCGAGGGGGTCGGGGAGCGCCGGCTGGAGGCTGCCCTCGCGGAGCGCATGCGCGCGCTCGGCGAGCCGAATGCCGGGCGTTATCTCGCGCTGCTGCAGGCCGACGAGGGCGAATTCCGGGCCTTGGTGAACCTGCTCACGATCAACGAGACCTACTTTTTCCGGGATCCGGAGCAGATCCACTGGCTGGTCGACCGCATCGTCCCCCGGCTGCTATCCCGCCGCGGGCCGGCAGGACGTGTGCGCGTGCTGAGCGCCGGCTGCTCGAGCGGCGAGGAACCCTATTCCTTGGCGATCGCGCTGCACCAGCGCTACGGCGCGGCAGCGCCGCAACTGTTCGAGATCGTCGCGGGCGATATCGACAGCAACGTCATTGCGCGCGCGCAAGCCGCGACGTTCACCGCCTTCTCCTTCCGGGCGATGTCCCCGGCGTTGCGCGACGCGCATTTCGATGGGGTGAATGGGCGCTATCGCCTCAAGGAGCCGATCCGTCGGATGGTCGGCTTCGTCGAACTCAACCTCGTCGATCTGTCGGCGCTCCAGGATGGCTGCCGCTACGATCTCGTGCTGATGCGCAACGTCTCGATCTACTTCGACGGGGCGACGCGCAGGCGCATCCAGGAGAATCTCGTCACGCTGATGAACGATGGCGCGGTTCTCGTCACCGGGTCCGCCGAGACCCTGGCGAACGACCTTGGAGTGCTGCGGCTCGTAGAGGATGAGGGTCACTTCCACTTCGTCCATGGCTCCGGGCATGAGCTCCGGCCACGATCCATGCGCCAGACCGCCGGGCGCTTGGTGGCGGCCGCGGGCGCGATGCGGCCCGGCGAGGCATCAGGGAGGTACCCTGCGGTGCCGCCGGTTGCCGCCGTACCGAAGGCGGGTGCATTTTTCACGCCGCTGACGGCGGAAGCGCCAGTCACCGAAGCGCTGACCGACCTCGCCTCAATCCGTCAACTGGTGAGCGAGGAGCGCTATGCGTCGGCGCTACCCCTGCTCGAGCGCCTGCTGCAGGACACGCCAGGAGATGTCGCCGCGCGGCTGCTGTATGCGTACGCGAACCTCAACCGGCGTGAGTTCCTGCTTGCGGAAACCTTCGCACGGGGCGTGATCGAGACGGACCCATGGTCGGTCGATGCGCATTTCCTGCTCGGCATGTCCGCCAAGTGGCAGCATGACCTGCAGCAGGCCACGGACTGGTTCCGGAAGGCGGTCTACCTTTGCAGCACCTGTTGGCCTGCGCACTACTTCCTCGGCGGCCTGTATACGGCGATCGGCGAGGAGCGTGCCGCGATGCGCGCATGGCGCGGCTGCCTGCAGCTGCTGGCGGACGCTTCGGTCGACAGCGGCATCCGGCACCTGCCGCTTGGCTTGCGTGAACAGGAGATCCGCTTCCTGTGCGAGCGCCGCGTATCGGGCGCGCCGCTCGCAGTGGCGGCAGACAGCGAGGGCGTGCCGCGATGGCGATAGATATCGGCCGCTTCATCGCCCGCTTCGTCGACGAGGCGCGCGATCACATCCGCCAGATG
The DNA here is from genome assembly GCA_041916775.1 of Rhodocyclaceae bacterium. Lineage (GTDB taxonomy): Bacteria > Pseudomonadota > Gammaproteobacteria > Burkholderiales > Rhodocyclaceae > UBA2357. The sequence goes on from JAYRYZ010000016.1 coordinate 11,782, forward strand.
TCCGACGGGCTTGTCTCGCTGGAGGCGCTCGGGACGGACGCCGCGGTGGTGAACGCCTTGTTTCGCTCGGCGCATACCATCAAGGGGTCGTCGCGGATGCTCAAGCTGTTGCCGATCAGCGAGACCGCGCATCGGCTGGAGGATGTCCTCGGTGCACTGCGGGATGGCGCGATCGAGGTCACGCCGGTGCTCGTCCGGCGGCTCTACGAGGGGATCGATGCGATCGCCGCGATGGTCGAGCTCCTCGCCCGAAGTGGCGATCCGGCGAGCCTGCCGGCAGCGGATGCGGCGCTTTGCGAGCGGCTGTCGGATTGTGTGGCGCAGGTGCCATCCGGTGTGCTGGCGGCTGCGCCGGGCGGGCCTGCGACGATGGCGCCCGAGGAAACCTCTGGCGTGGCGGTGGAGCCTGCGCGGATGCCGGAGTCGGTGCGGGTGCGTATCGACAAGCTCGACGAGCTGATCCGCCTGATGGGCGAAGTGGCCACCGGGCACGCACAGCTGCGCGCGCGCGCGGCCGGGGTGTTCGAGATCGAGTCTGCGCTGGGGCGCCTCTCGGTGCAATCGGAAGAGGTCGAGCCCGCACGCCGTGCGCTGCGCCGCTTCGGTCAGCGCCTGCGCGACGAACTGCAGGCGCAGGACACCCTCATCGGCGCGCTGCGCGATCGTGCGCTGGTGATGCGCATGCTGCCCCTGTCCATCGTGTTCGAGCCGCTGTCGCGCACCGCCCGCGAGTTTGCCCGCTCGATCGGCAAGGATCTCCTCGTCACGGTCTCGGGTGACGGCATCGAGCTCGACCGGCAGATCATCGACAGGCTCGCCGACCCCCTCGTCCATCTGCTGCGCAACGCAATCGATCACGGCCTGGAAGCGCCGGCCGTGCGTGCGCAGTGCGGAAAGCCGGCTCAGGGGCGGGTCGCGCTGCAGGCGAGGCAGGACGGCGGACGGGTCGTGATCGAAGTGACCGACGACGGTGCAGGGGTGGATCTGGATGCGGTGCGTGAGAGGGCGGTGCGCAAGGGCTTGTGCGATGCGACCCGGGCGCTGGAGATGAGCGAGCAGGAGGTGCTCGATCTGCTCTTCCGGCCGGGCTTCTCGACCGCCGCGATCATCACCGATGTGTCCGGGCGCGGCGTCGGGCTGGACATCGTGCGCCAGGCCGTCGTCACCGAGCTGCATGGCGAACTCGATCTCGAGACCCGGCGAGGGCTTGGAAGCACCTTTCGCATGCGCCTGCCGGTGTCACTCGCGGTCGCGCGCGTCCTTCTGGTCGAGGCGGGCGGCCAGATCCTGGGATTGAATGCGCAAAGCGTGTCGGACCTCATGCGCGTTGCGCCGGATGTACTCCTCACGGCGGCCGGGCGTGGCGCGGTGATCGTGCGCAACGAGTTCGTACCGGTGGTGTCGTTGGCGGAGCTGCTGCAGTTACCGGCCCGGCCGGCAGGTGCCGCGGCCTCCGGGGTGCCCGGTGCGCTGTTGCTGGTGCTGCGTGTGCGCAATGACAAGCTCGCGGTGAGCGTCGATGGGCTCGTGGACGAGGGCGATATGGTGATCAAGGCGCTGCCGGGGGCGTTACGCGGGAATCCGCTGGTCGCCGGGGTCGTCGTGACCGGACGCAACGAGGTCGCCAGCGTGCTCCATGCGCCGGCCCTGCTCACCGCGGCGCGTGCGGTGCGCGGCGTCTCCCTCTCCGCGGGCGATCCGTCCGCAACGGCGTCACCCGGCGCACGTGCGCCCTGGCGGGTGCTGGTCGTCGACGACTCGCTGAACACCCGCGAGATCGAGAAGGACGTGCTGGAGGCGCATGGCTACAGGGTCACGCTGGCCGAGGACGGCGCCGACGGCCTCGCCAAGGCGCTGGCGGAGGAGTTCGATGCGGTGCTGACCGACGTGGAGATGCCCCACATGGATGGCTTCACGCTGACCGCCCGCCTGCGCGAGGAGGAGCGCTATCGGCACCGCCCGATACTCATCATCACCTCGCGCGAGAAGGAAGAGGACAAGCGACGTGGGATGCAGGTGGGTGCCGACGCATACATCGTCAAGGGCGATTTCGATCAGCACAACCTGATCGACACCTTGCGTGCGTTGCTTGGATGAAGATGAACCGATGTCAAGGAGGGAGTCACCGATGCGCATTCTGCTCGTTGATGACGATGCAATGGCCGGCGAGATGATCGCCGCGGTGCTGGAGATGGCCGGGCATGCGGTGGTGCTTGCGGCCAGCGCGATCGATGCCGGGGAGCGGCTGGGGCAGGACAATGACTTCGACATGATCGTGAGCGACATGAACATGCCCTTGGTCAGCGGTGTCGAGCTCTTCAGGATGTTGCGGGATGATGGCTGTGGCTTGCCATTCGTGCTGCTGACCGGTGACGACCCCGCCGCTCTGCTCGTGCAGGAGCCGCGTCTGGACGGGTGCCTGACCAAGGACGCCGGGCTCGTCGAGACCCTGTCGGCGACACTCGTCGCGACCCATGAGCGGTGTCGTGCGAGCGCGTTCGCGGACCGTGCGGAGGTGCGATGACGCAACCAGCCCAGCCCTCCCGTGTCGATCGTATCGCGGCGCTGCGCGCGGCCTTTGTCGAGCAACTTCCGTTGCGCATCGAAAGGATGAGGGCGGCGCTTGCGACGCTCGAAAGGGAGCCGGCGGATCAGAACGCGGGCGAAGAGCTGCATCGTCTGCTGCACAACCTCAAGGGGTCCGGCGCCGCGTTCGGCTTCGATGCGCTCGGTGCGGCCGCGTCCGATGGCGAGGCGCTTGCGGCCGCAGGGCTTGCGCAGGGGGCGCCTGACGTGAGCGGGCTGACGCGCGCGGTCGCGGCAATCGTGGCGATCTGCGCGTCGATACGGCATGGGGAACGCTCCAACGAAGATGAGCTGTCCGGCTTCATGGCGATCTCCACCCAGGCGCACGCGCTCCCGTCCGACGCCGGCCGGCTCGTCTACCTATGCGATGATGAACCGGGGCCGCTGGAGCAGCTTGCGGGTCAGCTGGAATGCTTCGGTTACCGGACCGCGGTCTTTGCCGACGCCCATGCCCTGTGCGAGGCGGTGCTGTCGAAGCGCCCGGACTGCGTGATCATGGACATCACCTTTCCTGGTGAGCGGGACCTTGGCACGACCTCGATCCGCGAGCTCAACCGTGGTGCGTCACACCCGGTCGCCACCATCTTCCTCTCTGCGCGGGACGACTTCGATGCGCGACTGAACGCGGTGCGCGCCGGTGGTGCGGCCTACGTGGTCAAGCCGCCGAGCGCGCTGCAGATCGTCGGCCTGCTCGACGAGCTCACCGGATTGCGCGTTTCCGAACCCTACCGGATTCTCGTCGTGGACGACGACCCCGCGGTGGCGGGCTACCATTGCCTGATGCTGCAGGAGGCGGGGATGGTGACACGGCATGTCGCGGAGCCCGCCCGCGTGCTGCAAGTGCTCAAGGAGTTCCATCCGGACATGGTGCTGATGGACATGTACATGCCCGGCTGTCTCGGCAGCGACCTGGCGCAGGTCATTCGCCAGATGCCCGACCACTTCGCGCTGCCCATCGTCTACCTCTCGAGCGAGACCGATCGCAAGAAGCAGTTCGTGGCGATGCGCATCGGTGCCGACGGCTTCATGGTGAAGCCAGTGAAGGCGGACGAGCTCGTCTCCGCGGTGGCGATTCGCGCCGAACGCATGCGCGCGCTGCGCGGGCTGATCGCGCGCGACAGCCTCACCGGGCTGCTGAACCACACTGCGATCACCCAGATGCTGGAGGCGCTGATGGCGTCGGCCGACCGCCGCGCCTCACCGCTGGCGTTCGTGATGATCGATATCGACTCGTTCAAGCTGGTCAACGACACCTACGGCCACCCCGCCGGTGACCAGGTCATCATCGCGCTCGCGCGCATGCTACGCCACCAATTGCGCCGTTCGGACGTGGTCGGCCGCTACGGCGGCGAGGAGTTCGCCGTGATCCTGCAGGACACCCCGCTCGAGGAGGCCGGCGCGATCATGGATACGCTGCGCACCATGTTCTCGCGCATCGTCTTTCATGCGGGCGGCGGCGAGTTCTCGTGCACCTTCAGCGCCGGGGTCGCAGCCTGTCGCGGGCGCATGCGCTTCGAGAGCCTGTGCGAGGCCGCCGACCAGGCGCTGTATCGCGCAAAGCGGCACGGGCGTGACCGGGTCGTCCTCGACAACGGAGGTCAGGCATGAGCGAAACCTCGCTGGAGGCGCTGCTCGCACAGCGGCAAGGCGCCGAGCTCGTCAGCGTCGACGAGGCGACCGTCAAGCTGGTCATCTTTTTGCTCGCCGGCGATCTCTACGCGCTGCCCGGGTCGGCCGTGCAGGAGATCGTCGCCGATGCGCGGATCTACCACGTCCCCGGCTGCACGCCTGCGATCGAGGGCGTCATCAACCTGCGCGGCGACATCGAGGCGGTCATCACGCTTGCCCGCGTGTTGCGGCTCGTGGAGCGCGCCGAGGCGGCTGGCAACCAGATCCTCGTTACCCAGGCGGGCGGCGTTCGCGGCGGCCTGAGGGTCGATCGTGTGCTGGATGTAGTGGATCTTCCCGAAAGCCTGCTCCAGCCCGTACCCGAGGCGCTGCCGGAGGCGCTGCGTCCTTTCGTTGGCAACATGCTGCAGCGCAATGGTACGCCGGTGACCGTGCTCGTCCCGGAACGCGTGCTTGCTGCGCTGAGCACCGATGCCTGAGCCCCACAAGCCACCGCAGGCCGATCACGGCGACGCCACGCTGATGCTCGTCACATTCGCATGCCGGCGCGGTCGGGTCGGCGTGGAGGCGCGTCATGTGCGCCGCTCACGCCGGGCCGGAGAAGCCGAGAGCCTTTCCGAAATCCCCAGGCTGGACGCGCTCCTGGGTTTGGACAGCCTGGCGCGCATGCAGCAGCCGACCTGCCTGGTCGTCGACTCCGGCGAGGGGCTCACCGAAGTGCTGGTCGAGGGGCCGGTCGAGTTGATCGCACTACCGGCCCACCAGGTCTTTCCGCTACCACCGTTGATCGCCGAAACCAGCAAGGTGCGCGGCCTGCGCGCGCTGGGACTCACCGATCAAGGCGTGCTGTTGCTGATTGGCTTGTCGTTGCCGGGCGGGTGGATGGCCACCGAGCGAGATGCCGCAAGGCGACTATGACGTGATCCGGCGGGATGGCCCGCGGCCAGCCGGATTCCGTCCGGGTCATGTTCGAGGCGGTCATGACCCGGAGCAGTCGGCTCGTCGCGTGCATATGCCGATGCCCGGCACTGTTCGCCCGGCGGCCTTCACAATTTGTCAGCGCAGTTGGTCGAAGAACTGGCGCGTGGCGACCATGCACAGGGGCGGCACGAAGGTGTCGTGGTAGCTCGCGCGAGCCGCGTAGGCGGCGACCGGATCGTCGGGCAAGGGGGCGCCGTGGGTGAAGAGCTCGGTCACCTGTTGGTCGACATCCACGAAGCTCACGTGAGCGACACCGCTGGCCGAGATTGCTGCGGCGAAGGCCTCGCTGTGCAGTGCGGACGGGACGGTCTGGTCTTTCGAACCATAACACACCAGCGTCGGTGATTGCGGCATCCAGCCCAGCAGGCTGTTGGCACGCGCCGCCTGCACGAGGGGGTTCGCGTCATCGTGCCGGACGGCATCGATGAAGGCCGGTTGCAGCAGGAGGTCGCGATTTGCAGTGGGGTCGGGCAGCGCCGGGAGCTTGCCGGCCGCGATCACGGCGGCGTAGTCCATTGCCGGGAGGATGTTCTCGATGTCCTGGGCGTAAGGGGGGCGGAACACCTCACCAGGGGCGGTATAGATGTTTCCGTAGACCTTCTGGTACCCCACGATCAGCATGGTCGCGAAGTCCTGGTAGCCGATCACGGCGTCCGGCGAGCGTACCGAGGCCTCCAGATCCAGCGGCGGAGACTGCAGGGACGCTGCCAGTACGTGAAACTCACCCTTGGCCTCGCGCTCAATCGCCCGCATCGTTGCGGCGGTGGTGTGACCGCCCTGCGAATAGCCGGAAAGCAGCAGCCCATCGGACAGCGTCGCGCCCAGAGCGCGTGCCGCAGCACGCGCGGCGCGGATCGAGTCGATGGTGGTCGTGGCGGCCGAGTCGGCGTGCAGATAGGGGGAGAACCCGAGGCTGGAGCCCGCGTAGCCGAGCATGTCCGCGCTGACGACCGCATAGCCCTGCGACGCGAGCATCGCGATGACGAGGCCGGTATAGCGGTGCTTGGGGTCGGCGACGCTCGGGAATCGCGTGCTCTCGCTGCCCTTGCTCATGACCGCCAGCGGATGGGGCCCTTGGCAGGCAGGGTCGCTACCGGAAGGCAGCAGCAGCACGCCAGTGGAGTTGGTCATTTCGCCGGCAGGGGCCGGGGTGTGGAAGTCCAGCGGGACGATGCTGACATTGCAGCGTGCCGGCCCGGAGAGCGCTTGCAGACCGGTCTGCGCCGTTTCGGCATCGATGCCGGCGGCCGGCAGGGTGAGCGCGATCTGGGCAGTGCTGCGCAGTTCCCCTCGGGCGGGTTGTGGGGTCTCGGCGCCCCCGCCCCCACCCCCGCCGCAAGCGGCGAGGAGCGTGCATGCAAGGGTGGCGAAGCCGAGGGACAGTACCTGACTCTGTTTCATGACGTCGTTCTTTCGTGGTTAAACGGCCGCCATTATCACATGTCATTTGTAGCGGGGTGTGACATTTGTCATGAAATATGACATAAATGAATCACTGTAACACTTGTGACGATCTGAAATTCCTGGTTCGAGTGCACCGTCAGTCCCGCCGGGCGACATGGGCGCGCCACCCACCCAGGTGCGTGATGTCGCTCGCCCCGTCGAGCCCATAGGGCTCGCAGATGAAGCCGGTCTCCCAGCGGCCGTCGGCAAGCTCCACCTTGCCCAGGCCCAGCGGGGCCGGGATGCCGGTGAGGAAGCTGCCGAGTTCGCTGCTCGGCAATTCCCACACCTCCACCTCGATCGCCGCGCCGCCCGCGGCGACACGGGTCATGCCGGGGCGCAGGGGCGGGCCGCCGGCGAGCGCGTGCAGCATGTAGTGCGGGCTGCTGCGGGTGCGCTCGACGAGCCGACCGCCGCGCTTCGCCAGCTGCCAGTTGAGCGGCAGGCCTTCGAGGTGGGCGCCGCACACCACGATGCGGGCGCGGTCGTTGCGCGCGACCGTGACCGGCGCGGACGCCGCCGGCGGGCGGTTGCCGCTGAGCGGCAGGCGATGGTGGCGCTGCAGCGCGTCGGCGAGGCTCAGCAGGTACTGGTCGGTGAAGACGCGGCCGAACAGCGTCACGCCCCAGGGCATGCCGTTGGCCATGAAGCCGCTCGGCACCGCAACCGCGGCGTAGTCGAGGAGGTTCATGAAGTTGGTGTAGTAGCCGAGTTCGCTGTTGCGCTTCACCGGCTCGGCTTCGAGCTCGGCGAGCGTCACCGGGCGGCCGATGGTCGGCGTCAGCACGCAGTCGAGCCCGCTCATCAGCGCATCGCACTGCGCCTTGAAGTCCTGCAGGCGGTAGTGGGCGCTGAACGCATCCACTGCGCTCGCGCCGGGGGCCTTCTCCAGCACAGCATGGATCACCGGCAGCACCGCCTCCGGATAACGGTCGGCGAGCGGCCCGACCACGGTGTAGCGCTCCGCGACCCAGGGGCCCTCGTACAGCAGGCGTGCGGCTTCGAGGAAGGGGGCGAAGTCGATCTCCACCGCGGTGCCGCCGATCGCCTCGAGCTGCGCGACTGCGGCCGCGAACAGCGCCGGGCCTTCGGTGCAGCCGAAGAAGGCGAGGTTGCCGCGCTGCGGCACGCCGAAGCGGAAGGGGCGCGGCGTGCCGAAGGCGCTGGCGTCGTTCCACAGCGGGTTGGACCGGCTGTAGCTGTCGTGGTCGTCGGGCTGGGCGGTGAGGCCGAGAAGGCGCGAGGCCTCGCGCGCGCTGGCGGTGAAATAGGTGACACAGTCCAGCGTGCGGCAGGCCGGCACCACCCCGGCGGTGGACAGGATGCCCTTGCTGGGTTTGGTGCCGACCAGGTTGTTGAGCGCCGCCGGCACCCGCCCCGAGCCGGCGGTGTCGGTGCCGAGCGCGAAGCTCGCGAGCCCGAGCGCCACCGCGATCGACGAGCCGGCGCTGGAGCCGCCGGAGGGGTATTCCTGCGGCCGCACCGCGTTGCGGCAGGCGCCGTAGGGCGAGCGCGTGCCGTTGAGCCCGGTGGCGAACTGGTCGAGGTTGGTCTTGCCGAGCGGCACCGCGCCGAGCGCGACGAGCTGGGCGACGAGCGTCGCCGAGCGCTCCGGCACATAGGCGAAGGCCGGGCAGGCGGCAGTGGTGGGGATGCCGGCGAGGTCGATGTTGTCCTTCACTGCGAAAGGCACGCCGTACAGCGGCAGGCTGTCGGGCGACTTGCCGTCGAGCGCGGCGAGGTAGGGCTCGATTTCGGCGTCGTCGAGGATATGGATGAAGAGCCGGTAGTCCGGGTTCAGCGTGCGCGCCCGCGCCAGCAGCTGCGGAATCAGCGTGCGCGGTGTGAGACGGCCTTCGCGGTAGGCGGCGGCGAGCGCATCCAGGCCGAGGTCGAAGGGGTGGTCGGGCTGACGGGCGTGGTCGGGGGTGTTCATGCTTCCTCCAGGATCAGGACTCGCTGGCCGGCGCGCACCGGGGAGCCGGGTTCGACCCGCACCTCCTTGACGATGCCCGCGCGCGGCGCGGTAAGGGGGATTTCCATCTTCATCGATTCGAGGATCACCAGCGTCTGGCCTTCTTCCACCGCCTGGCCGGGGGCGACTTGCACCTGCCACAGGTTGCCGGCGATGTGGCTCTCGACCGCATGTTCGCCGAGGCCCAGCGGTGTGTCCTCGCCGAGATCGGGAGCGACTTCGTCGACCTCGAAATGCGCCTGGCCGGTGGCGATCCAGCGTGTGCGCTCGGCATCGAAGGCAGCGCGCTGGCGGGCGCGGAAGGCGGCGATGTCCTCCGCCTCGCGGGCGAGGAAGGCCTGGTAGTCGGCGAGCCGCAGCGTCGTCTCCTCGATCGTCACTGGATGGCGGCCGAGCGGGAAGTCGCGGCGGATGCGCAGCAGTTCTTCCGCGCTCACCGGATGGAAGCGGATCTGGTCGAAGAAGCGCAGCAGCCAGGGTTTGCCGCCGAAGGCGGGGACGGCGCGGTAGCGGTTCCACATCTGCAGCGTGCGGCCGACGAACTGGTAGCCGCCCGGGCCTTCCATGCCGTAGATGCACAGGTAGGCGCCGCCGATGCCCACCGAGTTCTCCGCGGTCCACGTGCGCGCCGGGTTGTATTTGGTGGTGACGAGGCGGTGGCGCGGGTCGAGCGGCGTCGCGACCGGTGCGCCGAGGTACACGTCGCCCAGGCCCATCACCAGATAGCGCGCCTCGAACACGGTGCGGCGGACCGCGTCGAGGTCGGGCAGGTCGTTGATGCGGCGGATGAACTCGAGATTGCTCGGGCACCAGGGCGCGTCCTTGCGCACCGTGGTCATGTACTTCTCGATCGCGAGGCGGCAGGCGGGGTCGTCCCAGGACAGCGGCAGGTGCACCACCCGCGACGGCACGCTGAGATCCTTGGCGGCGCACACCGATTGCCACAGTTGGGCCACCGTCTCCAGCAGCGCCGCGAGCGGCCAGCGCTCCGGCTGGTAGTGCAGTTGCAGCGAACGGATGCCCGGGGTGAGGTCCACCAGCCCGGCCGGGGCCGCGGCCTCGATCGCCTGCATCAGCGCATGGGCGCGGAAGCGCAGCACCAGGTCGAGCTCCGGCGGGCCGATCTCGAGCAGCACATGGGTGTCGCCGGAGAGGCGCGCGACGAGGCGGTTGTCGCCGCTGCCGATGTCGAGCACCACCGGTGAGTGCAACGCCTGCAGCGCGGGCGCTGCGAGGGCATCGAGCGGGGCGAGCGAGGCGGCGTAGGCCTCGTCCAGCGCCTCGGCCTCGGCGTTGCGTTGCAGCGTGAGGGCGCGCGCCTCGGCCGGCGTCACCGGCAGGAAGCGGATGCGGTCGCCCGCCTTCAGCTGGCCGAGCTGCCACAGGTCGGCCTCGATCACCGTCACCGGGCACACGAAGCCGCCCAGGCTGGGGCCGTCCGGGCCGAGGATCACCGGCATGTCGCCGGTGAAATCCACCGCACCCACCGCGTAGGGGTTGTCGTGGATGTTGGAGGGGTGCAGCCCGGCCTCGCCGCCGCTGTCGCGCGCCCACTCCGGCTTGGGGCCGATGAGGCGCACCCCGGTGCGGCTGGAGTTGAAGTGAACCTCCCAATCGGTGGCGAAGAAGCGCGCGATGTAGTCCGGGGTGAAGTACTCCGGCGCGCCGTGCGGGCCGTAGATCACGCGCAGGCAGCGGCGCGGCGGCAGGGGTGCTGCGAGCGCCGCCGGCAGTGTGGCGCCGGCGCTGTGGTCGGCGAGCGGGGTGATGTGCAGCACGTCGCCGCCGCGCAGCGCGCGGCCGCCGTGACCGCCGAACTGGCCGAGCGTGAAGGTGGCGCGGCTGCCGAGGTAGTGCGGCACGTCCAGCCCGCCGCGCACGCACATGTAGCTGCGCGCACCGGCGCCGGCTATCGTACCGAGCACCAGCTTCGCGCCCGTCGGCACCCGCAGCGCGGTGTGCATGGGCTGCGGCACGCCGTCCAGGCTCACCGGGATGGGCGCGCCGGTGACGGCCACCACCGCGTCGCAGTTGAAGCGCAGCACCGGCCCGCTCATCGTGATCTCGAGCGCGGCGGCATCGGCCGGGTTGCCGAGCAGGCGGTTGCCGAGGCGCAGCGCGCGGTCGTCCATCGGCCCGGAGGGCGGCACGCCCACCGCCCAGTAGCCGACCCGGCCCGGCCAGTCCTGCACCGTGGTCTGGGTGCCGGCCGCGATCACCTCGATGCTGTGGCTGACATACGCGAGCCCCTCCAGGCAGCGCGTCCACGGCGCACCGCTGGCGAAGGGCGTGGCGGCGAGGATCTGCCGCAGGTAGTCGCGGTTGGTCTCGACGCCGTACAGCCGGGTGGCGGCCAGCGCGGCGTCGAGCGCGGCGATCGCCGCAGCGCGGCTGTCGGCGTGGGCGATCACCTTGGCGATCATCGGGTCGAAATAGGGCGGGATCTCGCAGCCGGATTCCACCCAGGTGTCGATGCGCAGCGCGTGCCCGTCGGCCGGCGGGAAGACCACCTCGGTGAGGAGGCCGGGGCAGGGCTGGAAGTCGCGCGCCGGGTCTTCGGCATAGACCCGCGCCTGCACCGCATGGCCACGCGGCGAGAGCCCCGCGGCGAGTTCGGCGAGCGGCGGCAGCGTGCCGGCGGCGAGCGCCACCATCCAGGCGACGAGATCCACGCCCCACACTTCCTCGGTGACGCCATGCTCGACCTGCAGGCGGGTGTTCACCTCGAGGAAGTAGAAGCGGCCCGCGTCACTGTCGTACACGAACTCCACCGTGCCGGCAGAGCGGTAGCGCACCGCGGCGGCGAGCTTCACCGCTGCGGCGCAGAGCGCCTCCGCCATGCCGTCGGGTAGATTGGGTGCGGGGGTTTCCTCCAGCACCTTCTGGTTGCGCCGCTGCACCGAGCAGTCGCGCACGCCCAGCGCGATCACCGCGCCGTGGCCGTCGCCGAACACCTGCACTTCCAGGTGGCGGGCGCGCTGGATGTACTTCTCGATGAACACGCCGGCATCGGAGAAGTTGTTCTGCCCCAACCGGCGCACCGCCTCGAAGCTGTCGGCGAGCTCGGCCGCATCGCGGCACACGCGCATGCCGATGCCGCCGCCGCCGGCGGTGCTCTTCAGCATCACCGGGTAGCCGACGGTCTCGCCCGCAGCGAGCGCCTCGTCGACGCTGGCGAGGAGCTCCGTGCCCTCCAGCATCGGCACGCCGTGCGCCTTGGCGAGCGCGCGTGCGGTGTGCTTGAGGCCGAACACGCGCAGCTGCTCCGGCGTCGGGCCGATGAAGCGGATGCCGGCGGCCTCGCAGGCCTCGGCGAAGGCGGCGTTCTCCGAGAGGAAGCCGTAACCGGGGTGAATGGCCTCGGCGCCGCTTGCGGCGGCGATGGCGAGGATCTTGTCCACCGCGAGATAGGTCGCCGCGGCCGGGCCCTCACCCAGGCTGTGGGCCTCGTCGGCCTCGACGATGTGGCGGCTCGCTGCGTCCGCTTCGGCATACACCGCGACACCCGCCGCGCCGAGCGCGCGCAGGCTCCTCAGGATGCGGGTGGCGATCGCGCCGCGGTTGGCGATCAGGACTTTCTTGAACATGGCTCACACCTGACGTGTGCGTCGGCGGGTCGTCCCGCCGGATGTCGATGGGCGCGGGGGTCGTCCCCCGGCCGTTGCCGCGCGCCGCGCCGCCTCAGTTCCACACCAGCACTTCGGCCGGCGTGGGGTTGTAGGCGTTGCAGGGGTTGTTGAGCTGCGGGCAGTTGGAGATCAGCACGATCACATCCATTTCGGCGCGCAGCTCCACGTACTTGCCGGCGGCCGAGATGCCGTCCTCGAAGGTGAGTCCGCCATCCGGCGTGACCGGCACGTTCATGAAGAAGTTGATGTTGGCGCCGATGTCGCGCTTGCCCAGCCGTCCGTCGTGCAGGCAGCCGCACAGGAAGTTGTCGCGACAGCTGTGCATGTGCAGCTTCTCCAGCGCGTACCGCACCGTGTTGCTCTCCTGCGCGCAGGCGCCGCCCAGGGTGTCGTGCCGGCCGCAGGTGTCGGCGACGATGGTGAGCATCGGTCGCCCGAGGTTGGAGTAGAGCACGCTGCCGGTGGTGAGATACACCCGCCCCTGGCGGCGCAGGGTGCGCTGCGGGTCGTAGCGTTCGCGCGGGTTGGCGATGCCGTAGAACAGGGTGTCCACTGCCTGGTTGCCTTCCAGATCGAGGATGCGCAGCGTCTGGCCGGCGCGCACCTCGCCCACCCAGGGCTCGCCCGCCGGGATCACGTGGCGGAAGTCGGCGTCCTCGGCGCGGAGGCGGCTTTCGACGAGTGTGGTCATGGTGGCGCTCCTCACAGGTAAAGACGTTCGGTGTTGATGAAGCCGCGGCCGTTCTCGGGGCGCGACAGGCGGCAGTGCTCGGCGACCTCGGGGCCGGCGGCGCACCATTCGAGCTTCAGCGGGCGGGGTGCATAGAGCGGGGACGGGTCCATCGGGTGCGGCAGCGCGGTCATCACCAGCAGGGTGTCCATCGGCGCGTAGAGTTCGATCAGATCGCCGGCCTGGCTGTTGCCTGGCACGAAATGCAGGCGCGCGTCGCCATCCACCGTCACTTTCGAGAACAGGTTGAGCACCATCAGGAGGTCGGCAAGGCCGAGGTCCCACTTGCCGAGCTCGACCAGCAGGTTGTCGCTGCCGTTGCGATGGCAGGCGTTGCGCAGTTCCTGATAACGGCCGCTGCCGTACTTGTCGCGTGTCTCGGCGGCGTTGAGCACGCCGGCGAGGCTGTCGTTCCAACCCGCGGTGTCCTCGACGATGGCCGCCAGCACCCGCCCCATGTCGGAATACAGGCAGTGGCCGCGGGTGAGCTTCGCGGTGTGCTGGCACTTCAGCGAGTCCGGCAGGTTGAGGCGTTCGGTCTTGTCGTGCGCGGCGAACATCAGCAGGCTGAGGTTGGCGCCGCCTTCGAGGTCGGTGATGCGCAGCAGCTGGCCGCGCCTGAGCACGAAGGAGCGGTGGCCGCCGCCGGGGAGCAGCTCCTCGGCGAGCACCGGCAGGGAGGCGGTGGGTCGGGTCATGGGGTCCTCTTCAAAGGTCGGCCGCGCTGGCGGCGAGGCTGGCCTGCAACCGGGCCGGCAGCGCGTCGACCGCGGCGCGCGCGGCGCGGCGGTCGGTGTTGAGCGGAATGTCGTAGGTGATGCGCGCGCCGTAGGCGTTGGGCGCATGCGGGTCGTGGCGCACCTTGTCGAACACCAACAGGCGGGTGCCGAGGCTGAAGCCCTCGGCGAGATCATGGGTGACCATGAACACGGTGAGCCGCGTCTCCTGCCACAGCTCCAGCAGGAGCGCATGCATGTCCTTGCGGATGCCCGGGTCGAGCGCACCGAAGGGCTCGTCGAGCAGCAGCATGCGCGGCTTCATGATCAGCGCCTGGGCGATCGCGAGGCGCTGCTGCATGCCGCCCGAGAGCTGGCTGGGGTACTTGTCGAGCGCGTGGCCCAGCCCCACCCGCTGCAGCATCGCGGCGGCCTCGTCGCGCGCGGCGCGCTTGGCGGCGCCGAACAGCCGCCCGAGCAGCGGCGCGCGCGGCAGCTCCAACCCCAGTGCCACGTTGTCCTGCACCGACAGGTGCGGCAGCACCGTGTAGCGCTGGAACACGATGCCGCGGCTCGCGTCCGGCTCGGCCGGCAGCGGCTGGCCTTCGAGCAGGATCTCGCCGCGGCTGGGGCGCTCCTGGCCGAGCAGCATGCGCAGAAAGGTGGATTTGCCGCAGCCCGAGGCGCCCACCAGGGTGCAGAACTCGCCCTCGTCGACGTCGAGCCTGAGCCCTTCCAGCACCACTTGATCGCCGTATTGCTGCCACACGTTGCGAACCTTGATGAAGCTCATGCCCGACCTCCGTCGTACCAGGGGAAGAGACGGCGCGTGGCCAGCTTGAGGCCGCGGTCCATCAGCCAGGCGAGCAGGGTGATCCAGGCCACGTAGGGCAGGATCACGTCCATCGCGAGGTAGCGGCGCACGAGGAAGATGCGGTAGCCCAACCCGTCGGTGGAGGCGATTGCCTCGGCCGCGATGAGGAACAGCCAAGCAGCGCCCAATGCAAGCTGCAGCGCGATCAGGAGGCGCGGCAGCAGTTGCGGCAGCACCACCCGCAGGATCAGCGTCCAGGTGCTGGCGCCCAGCGTCTGCGCCTTGATCAGCAGTTCGGTGGGGATCTCGCGCGCCCGCTGCTCCAGGTCGCGCGCGATCACCGGGGTGATGCCGATCACGATCAGCATCACCTTGGAGAGTTCCTCCAGCCCGAACACGATGAACAGCACCGGCAGTATCGCGAGCGGTGGCACCATCGACAGCACCGTCAGAAGCGGCGACAGGGCCGCACCGAAGAGCGGCACCGTGCCCGCGGCGAGCCCGAGGCACAGCCCCACCAGCGCCGCGATCGCGAGCCCCATCCCCAGGCGCTTCAGGCTCGCCGCGGTGTCCACCCACAGCAGCACCTGGCCGCTGCGCTTGTCTTCCTCGAAGGCCATGCGCTTCACCGCGTCGGCCATCTGCACCGGGCTCGGCAGCAGCTTGTCCTGCGGATTGTCGGCGAGCCGTGCGGCCGAGCCGGCGAGGTAGGCGACGATGAGGAGCGCGAAGGGCAGCATGACCAGGCTGATGTGCCAGGCGCGGCCCGGCTTCAGGTTGATGAGGCGCATGTCGGCGTTCCGTCGGTTGGGCGGGATGGCTGAACGGGAGCGATCAGTCGAGCTTGCCGTCGGCCGCCATCTGCATGAAGCTCGGGTCGAAGCGCAGCTTCACGTTGGCGCTGTCGCCGGTGGTCACGCCGTTCGCGAAGGCCATGCCGACCGCGTCCGCGCTTTTCGCGCCTTCGCCCAGCAGGCCGTGGCTGAAGCTGAACCCGGCAACCTTCTTCATCGTCTCGGGCAGCGCCTTGCTGGTGGTGAAGGCAACGGCGTCGGCCGCGGTGTAGAACATCTTGGTCGCGGCGAGCTGCGCGTCGTAGCCGGCCAGATCGGTGCCCGATGCCGCCGCCATGTGGCTGCGCGCCGCCTTGCCTTCCGGCGTGTCGGCGCTCATCAGCGCCATCACCTCGTACCACGCGCCGGCGAGCGCCTTGCCGAAGTTGGGGTTGTCGGCCAGGGTCTGGGTGTTCACCACCATCAGGTCGATGATCTCGCCCGGAATCTGGCTGGAGTCGAACACCTTGCTCACCTTGGGTTGGGCGGCGACCTCGGCGAGCAGCGGGTTCCAGGTCACCACCGCCTGCACGTCCTTGGTGGCGAAGGCGGCGACGAGGTCGGCGTCGGAGGTGTTCACCACCTTGATGTCGCGCTCGGCGAGGCCCACCGATTCCAGCCCGCGCGCGAGTAGGTAGTGCGACACCGACAGTTCGACGAGATTGACCGGCAGACCCTTGATGTCGGCGATCGTCTTGCCTTCGCCCTTCAACACCACGCCGTCGTTGCCGTTGGAGAAGTCGCCGACGATGAGCGCGGTGGAATCGACGCCGCCCGCAGCCGGGATCGTCAGCGCGTCCATGTTGGTCATGCTGCAGCCGTCGAAGCCGCCCGCGGTGTATTGGTTGATCGACTCGATGTAGTCGTTCACCTGCACCACGTCGATCTTGATGCCGTACTTGTCGGCCCATTTGGACACGATGCCCTTGGCGCCGGCGTACTCCCACGGCATCCAGCCGGCGTAGATCGTCCAGCAGACCTTGAATTCGTTCTTGGGCGCGGCATGCACCGCAGGGGTGGACACGGCAAGGCCGAGGGTCGCGAGCGCGGCGGCGGCGAGGTGGCGGATCTTGGTCATCGGTTTCTCCAGTCGGTTTGCGGACGGTCGGGAGCAGCGCATGCGTTGCGTTCTCCCGGGCTTTTGTCCCGCCGTGTAACCTCGCTGGAGGTCGATCACTCTCGGACCAGTCGTCCGCGCGAGCGGACCGGAACCCTAGTCATCCATTGTCAGATTGTGGTGCGTTCAGTCCGCTTCGCCGGACCGCTCCCGCACGCTGGTCATCTAGCGAAACGCGTGCCAGGCATGTGCTCCGGCCGCAAGCCATGCCGCGCAAGGGGGCTTGCCGGGGGCTGTGGCCGTGGGCGTGCACTGCTGCGGTGCGTCGGGCGCGCTGGATGCGCCGCGGCGGTGCGGGATCTCAGCCGGGCGGGCTGCGCCCCACCCAGCGTGTGAACAGGCCGAACGCCGGTTGCGCGCCTACCGTGATCACCACCACCCGCAGCACATGGCAGGCGGTGACGAGCGGCACGCCCAGTTGCAGCACCTTGGCGGTGATGCACATCTCCGACACCCCGCCCGGCGCGGTGGCGAGGCTGAGGGTGGCCACCGGCACGCCGGAGAGCCGCTCCAGCAACAGCGCCAGCGCGAAGGCGAGCACGATCGAGAGGAGCGAGGCGAGCGCGCTCACACCGAGAAAGCGCGGCGCGTTGCGGAAGAAGCTGCGCGAGAAGCGGCAGCCGAGCGAGCAGCCGATGAAGAGCTGGCCGGCGTTGATCACCCACGCCGGCAGCGCCGACAACGGCAGCGCGAACGCGGTCGCGAGCGCCACGCCGAGCAGCGGGCCGAGCACCCAGGCATTGGCGAGGCGCAAGAGACGGAACAGCGCGTAACCGGCGAGGCTTGCGACAATCAGGAAGGGCATGCGCAGCCAATCCACCTCGCGCGCGAGCGGGGTGAAGATGTCCGAGCCGTGCGCGCCCGCGGCGGTGAGCGCGATCGGCACGATCGACACCACCATCATCACCCGCATCGCGTGTGCGGCGGCGATGCGGTCCACCGCGCCGCCCCAGCGGTCAGCGAGATTGGCCATCTCGGACGCCCCGCCCGGCAGCGAGGCGAAGAAGGCGGTGGGCGCATCGACACCGGCGTAGCGCAGCGTGAAGCGTGCGCACACCAGCCCGAGCAGCAGTGACGAGAGTGCCGCCGTGATCACCAGCGGCAGGGTCAGCAGCAACTCGGCCACCACCGGCGGGGTGAAGTAGAGCCCCAGCGCCGCACCGATCGCCCACTGGCCGCACTGGCGGCCGCCGGGCATGGGCAGGATCCCGGCGCCTGCGGTACGCACGCCCGCCACCGCGAACAGCGGGCCGATCATCCACGGCAGCGGGATGGATACCGCCTGCGCGGCCAGGCCGGCGACGAAGGCCAGCGCCAGGGTGGGCAGGATGCGCCGCCATTCGGCGCGGGCGAGAACTAGGGGGAGTGGCATGGGGAGGTCGTTCGGTGGTCGGCTGCAGGATGGCGCCGCATTGCTGAGGGGCTCACGGCTTGGCGTCACCCAGCGCGGCGGCCCAGCGCTCCAGGAAGGCGCGCTGCTTGGCCTGGTCGAGATAGGTGAGGAGGCCGGAGCCGAGCGGGATGGGGCGGAACGCTGCGCCGAGTTGTCGGCGCAGGCCGGCGGCGGTGGTGAGCCGCTCGGCGTCCTCCCGTACCGAGAACAGGCCGGCGCGCTCGGCGAGCAGCGCCTGGCCATGCGCCGACAGCAGGTGGTCCAGCCACAGCCGCGCGGCCTCGGGGTGGCGCGCGTTGCGCAGGATGAATGCCACCCTTGTCAGCACCAGGGTGTAGTCCTGCGGCCAGATCACGCCCAGCGCATCATCCGTGCGGGCGCGGCTGTCGGCATACGAACCGAGCAGGTTGTAGCCGATCAGCGCTTCGCCGCGCGCGATGCGGTCGATCATGGCGTTGGTGCTGGCGTCGAGCGCGACCCGGTTGTCCCCGAAGGCCTGCGCGAGTTGCCAGAACACCGAAGGGTTGGCCTGCGCGTCCTGGCTGTGCAGCAGCATCCCCACGCCCGACTGGGCCGGGTCGTAGGTCACGATGCGGCCCTGCCAGCGCGTGCTGTTGGCCGTGACCAGTCGCAACAGGCTGGCATGCGTGCGCGGCACGTCCTCGCTGCGCAGCAGGCGCCTGTTGTAGATGATCGCGGCGGGTTCGTAGGTGGTGCCGAAGGCCTCGTTCTTCCACACTGCCCACCCTGGGAGCGCCGCGGTTTCGCGCGATTGATGTGGCTGGGCGTAGCCGTCATTCACCAGCTTCACCTGGAGGTCCATCGCCGAGCTCCACGCGATGTCCGCCTTCCCGCCCTGTTCAGCCTCGCTGACGACACGGTTGTAGAGCTCGCTCGAGTTGATGTCGTGATACTCGACGCGAATGCCGGGATGGCGCGCCTGAAAATCGTCGATCAGCGGCTGCACCACGTTCTGGTCGGTGGCCGCGTACACCACTACCTTGCCCTCGCGCGCAGCCCGCTCCAGCCTGACGGGATCCGGCGAGTATGCAAACGCGTGGGGGGCGAGCAGCAACAGGGTCGTGGCCAGCAGGATGGTGGCCAGTCTTGTCAGCGAGGTGCGTGCCGTGGGCATGTAGCGGTCTCCTGTGAGGCTGTGCGGATGCGCCCCACCGTTCGGTCGGCAATGGCGCGACCGATATTTTGCGACCATAATCGGCCGATCGCCTTTCAATGAACTTTCGATGACAGCATGCGGCTCCTGCTCGTAGAGGATCATGCCGAACTCGCCGAATGGGTGGCGCGTGCCTTGCGCGCGGCCGGCTATGTGGTGGACGTTCTGCAACGGGGCGACCACGCCGATCTGGCCCTCTCCACCCAGGTCTACGATCTCGTCGTGCTCGACCTCTCGCTGCCCGGCATGGACGGGCTGGACGTGCTGCGGCGTTTGCGCGAGCGCCAGCGCGGCGTCCCCACGCCGGTGCTGGTGCTGACCGCGCGTGGCACCACCGACGAGCGGGTGAAGGGGCTCAACATGGGCGCGGACGACTATCTCGCCAAGCCCTTCGACCTCGCCGAGCTCGAGGCGCGCATCAAGGCCCTGTTGCGGCGCAGTGGCAACCAGGCCCCGCAGGTGCGGCTCGGGCGCCTGGTGTTCGACACCACGACGCGGCTGGCGTCGGTGGAAGGCGCTGCGCTTTCGCTCACGCCGCGCGAGCTCGCAGTACTGGAAGCTTTGCTGTCGCGCCAGGGGCGGCCGGTGGCGCGCGAGGCCTTGTTCGAGAAGGTGTTCGACTTCGACGCGGATGCGCGCGTCGAGGCGATCGAGATCTATGTTTCGCGCCTGCGCAAGAAGCTGCACGGCTCGGGGGTGAAGGTCACCACCCTGCGCGGTCTGGGGTATGTGCTGAGCGAGGGCGACGGTGAGTGAGGTCCCGGCGGCGGATGAGCCCGCAGGCGGTGCGCACGGGCCGCTCCGCAGGCGGGGTGGCCGTTTCAGCCTCAGGCGCCGGGTAGCGTGGTGGCTGCTGCCACCGCTGGTGATCCTGATGGCGATCAATGCGGTCCTGTCCTACCGCGCGGCGCTTGTGGCGGTCAACCAGGCCTACGACCGCTCGCTTTCGGCGTCCATCAGGGCGATCGCCGAGCGCACCCACTCGCTGGAGGGCGAGATCGAGGCCGACATTCCCTATGCGGCCTTCGAGATGTTCGAGGAGAGCGCCCAGGAGCGCGTTTTCCACGCGATCGTGCACCCATCGGGCGATACCGTCACCGGGTATCCTGACTTGCGGCCACCGATCGTGCCTCAGGCTGAGGGGGTGATCCGCATCTTCGACGCCGAGTATCGCGGAGAACCGGTCCGCCTCGCGGCCATGTTGAAGCGGCTCTACGATCCCGCGCTGCCGGGGGGCGACGCGGTGATGATCGTGTTCGCCGAGACCACCGGTGCGCGTACCGCGCTCGCGACGGATCTCTTCCTCGACAACCTGCGTCGCCAACTGCTCCTCATCGGCTTCGGCGTCGTGCTGGTGCTGCTTGCGCTCGGCAGCGCCTTCAAGCCCTTGCTGCAACTGCGCGACACGATCCGGGCGCGACGCGACGAGGACCTCACCCCGGTCGTGGCCGACAAAATCCCGACCGAGGTCGCACCGCTGATCGACGCGATCAACCACCACATGGAACGCCTGTCGGCCTTGCTGATGGCACGCCGACGCTTCCTCGCCGATGCCGCGCACCAGATCCGCACGCCACTTGCGGTCCTGACCACGCAGGCCGAAGTCGGCCAGCGCCAAGCCAACGTGGAGGAGATGCGTGGCACCTTTACCAGCCTGCTGGCCACGATCAGGGCCACGCGCAGGCTCGCGAACCAGATGCTCACCCTGTCGCGCGCCGAGGCGGTGAATGGCCTGATCCGTGACCGCAGCCAGCTCGAGCTGGGCCTTCTGGTGCGAGAGGTGGCGATCGACCTCGCGCCGCTGGCGCTCAAGCGTGACGTGGATCTCGCCTTCGAGGGGAGCGAGCGCCCGGTGCTGATGCTCGGGAACGCCCCGATGTTGCGCGAGATGATCGCCAACCTGATCGACAACGCCATCCGCTACAGCCCGGCGGGCGGCACGGTGTTGGTCGCGCTGGCCGCCTGGCGGAACGAGGCGATCATCAGCGTCTCGGATCAGGGGCCGGGCATTCCCGAGGACGAGCGCGAGAACGTTTTCAAGCGCTTCTACCGCATCCTCGGACAGGGGGATACCGACGGCAGCGGGCTGGGGCTCGCGATCGTGCGCGAGATCTGCTGGGCGCACGGCGGGCGGATCGCCCTCAAGGATGGCGATGGCGGGGTGGGGTTGTGCGTGGAGGTGGAGCTGCCCCTGCGCGAGGCAGTGGCCGAAACGGGCCGGGCACCGCAGGGGCCTGCGGTGCCCGGCCGGGCAGACTGAGTGGGGAAGGGGAAGGGGAAGGGGAAGGGGAGGGGGAGGGGGTCAGCGCGCGACCGCCGGTTGGCGGCGTGCCTCGATCATCTTCATCACCCGCGGGCCGATCAGCATGCCGGCCGCAGCCACCCACAGCCCGATCGCGATCGGGCTCGCGAACAGGATGCCGACGTCGCCATCGCTGATCGACAGGGCGCGGCGCAGGTTCTGCTCCATCATGTCGCCGAGCACGAAGCCGAGGATGAACGGCGCGATCGGAAACTTCATCACCCGCAGCAGGTAGCCGACGCCGCCGATCACGGTTCCCATGATCAGGTCGAAGGTCGTCCCATGCACCGCATAGACCCCCACCATCGAGATCGCCGCGACGCCCGGCACCAGCAGCCAGTTGGGGATCGCAAGGAAGGCGACGAACAGGCGGATCAACGGGATGTTCATGATCAGCAGCATCACGTTGGCGATGAACAGCGAGGCGATCAGCCCCCACACGATCACCGGTTGGTCCTGGAACAGCGTCGGCCCCGGGTTGATGTTGTAGAGCGTGAGTGCGCCGATCATCACCGCGGTGGTGCCGGAGCCCGGCACGCCCAGCGTCAGCATCGGCACCAGCGAGCCGTTCGCCGAGGCGTTGTTGGCCGCCTCCGGTGCGGCCACGCCGCGGATGTCACCTTCGCCGAAGGTGTGACCCTTGCCCGCCATGCGCCGCTCCATCGCGTAGCACATCGCCGACGCGATCGTCGCGCCCGCACCCGGCAGCACGCCGATGAAGAAGCCGGCGAACGCTGAGCGCAGCATCGTCCATTTGGCCTGCATGAACTCCTTCAGGTTGAACATCAGCCGGCCGGTCAGCGTGATCGGCTGGCTCGTCTTGTGCTCGTTCTCCAGCATCAGCATCAGCTCGCTGACCGCGAAGAGGCCGATGACGATGACGATGAAGGGGATGCCGTCCTGCAGGTGCAGCGCGTCGAAGGTGTAGCGATACACGCCGCTGTTCGCGTCGATGCCCACCGTCGACAGCAGCAGTCCGATCAGGCACGCGACTGCCGCCTTGGGCAGCGAGTCGCCGACCAGGCCACCCAGGCAGGAGAGCGCCAGCACCATCAGCACGAAGTACTCAGCCGGGCCGAACGCGATCGCCCACTCGGCGAGCAGGGGCGCGAACGCGACGATACCCACCGTCGCGAGCAGCGCACCGGTGAAAGAAGCCATCGCCGACATCGACAAGGCCGGGCCGGCGAGCCCCTTCTTCGCCATCGGGTAGCCGTCCATCGTCGTCATGACTGCGCCGGCATCGCCCGGCACGTTGATCAGGATCGCCGAGATGCGGCCGCCGTACTCGCAGCCCGCATACACCGCGCACAGCAGGATCAGCGCCGACTCGGGCGGCAGCTTCATCGCGAACGCGATCGGCAGCAGGATCGCGA
This sequence comes from Rhodocyclaceae bacterium, assembly GCA_041916775.1. Taxonomy (GTDB): domain Bacteria; phylum Pseudomonadota; class Gammaproteobacteria; order Burkholderiales; family Rhodocyclaceae; genus UBA2357. The sequence goes on from JAYRYZ010000016.1 coordinate 34,480, forward strand.
CGCCGTTGATCGGCCCCAGCCCGGGCAGCAGGCCCACCACGGTGCCGATGAAGCAGCCGATCAGGGCGATCATCAGGTTCTCGGGCGTGCCGGCGACGGCGAAGCCCTGCATCAGCATGGACAAGGTTTCCATGGCTTACCCCACCAGTTTGTTGAGCCACAGCCCGGTCGGCAGCGCGACGTCGAGCAGGCGGTCGAAGAAGAAGAACATGCCCACGCCCAGTCCGATCCCGCCTGCCACGCCCTGCTTCCAGCTACCGCCGAAGAAGCGCGCCACCGGGATGGTCATCAGCGCGGTGGTGACGATGAAGCCGAGCTTGTCGAACAGCAGCGCATACACCAGCACGACGACGAACAGTGCGGCGATGCGGATCAGCACCGGGCCGGGGGCCCACACCGTCTCGCTCTTCTTCTCCAGCATCAGCGCGATGGCGCTGATCGCCAGCAGCACCAGCACCAGCAGCGGGAATGCGCGCGGTCCGACCGGCTCGTAGGACACCGGCGGCTGCAGGTCCCAGCCGATCCAGATCCCCGCCGCGCTGATGAACAACAGCACGACGGCAAAGATTTTTTCACTCATGGCAATCTCCAGTGAGGGGTGCGCGCCGATCCCGGCGCGCACCCGGGACCCTTTCGCTTACTGGGCCATCAGGCCAAATTCACTGGCGAGCGTGCGATAGCGCTCCACTTCCCTGGTGACGTACTCGTCGAGCTTGTCACCGGTGAGTGCGAACGGGAACAGGCCGCGCTCGGTGCGCAGCTTGTCGAACTCGGGCGAGGCGAGCATCTTGTCGAAGGTGCCGGTCCACCACTTCAGGTCGGCATCGGCGACCTTGGGGCCCATGTAGTAACCGCGGGCGATCGTCCAGTCGACGTTGTAGCCCTGTTCGATCGCGGTGGGGATGGCCGCCAGTTCGCCCGGCAGGCGCTCGGGTGCCAGCACCGCGAGCACCCGCACTCGGCCGCCCTTGAGGTGCGCAGCGATCTCGGAGGCGTCGCCAGTGTAGGCCTGCACATGGCCGCCCATGAGCGCGGTGATTGCCTCGCCGCCGCCCTCGAACGCGACGTAGCGCATGCTCTTGTAGTTGACGCCGGCTTCGCGCGCGATCAACGCGGACTTCATCCAGTCCTGGCTGCCCACCGAGCCGCCCGCGCCGTACACGATCTTGCCCGGGTTGGCGCGTGTCGCCTCGATCAGGTCCTTCAGCGTCTGGTAGGGCGCGTCGGCCTTGACGATGACCGCGCCGTAGTCAGCGCCGACCGCCGCGACCCACTTCACGTCCTTTTCGGTGTACTTGCCGAACTTGCCGATCGCGAGGTTCAGGAACGACCCGCCCGAGAACGCCACCACCGTGCCGCCTTCGTCCGGGCGATTGGCGATCACCGTGTTGTAGGCCACCGCGCCGATGCCACCCGGCATGTAGGTGACGCGCATCGGCGCCTCGATGTACTTGCCGTCCTGCAGCGCACTCTGCACCAGCTTGCAGGTCAGGTCGAAGCCGCCGCCGGGCTTGGCCGGCGCGATGCACTCGGGCTTGGCGGGCTGGGCATGCGCGATGCCGGTGGCAATCGTGGCGGTGAGGGCGACGGCGGCGGCAACGAGCGTCTTCTTGAGCATCATGGTGATCTCCTCCTGGCGTTGTTTGGTGAAGCAGGCCTCGCATGGGCGGGCCTGCATGGGGCGCAGAGTAGGCGGGCGGGCTTTCGATTGGCTTTCAGTCGCTCTCAGCGCCTCGCCCGCGGCTGGAAACACGTGCGCAGCGCACGCACGCGGTTGCCAAGCGCACGGGGGCGCCGGACAATGCGCGCCTTGTCGGGCAGGAGATCGATTGCAGATGTCGCTGGCACGTATCGAAGACGCAAGGCTCGTCCCCCATCACGGGTTGCCGTCACCGCGCAGGGTGCATGCGGTGACGGTGGCGCTCGGACACGCCAGCGATGGCGGGCTGCTGCTCGCCTACCGTCTGCGGACGGACGAGGGGGCCCTGGCCTGGCCGGGCGGTGCAGCGACCTGCGCAGCGGGCGCGCAGCGACTCGACGGGCTGTGGCAGCGTACCTGCTGCGAGCTCTTCATCCGCAGTGATGATGGTGGCAGCGCCTATCGGGAGTTCAACTTTTCGCCATGCGGCGACTGGGCTGCGTACGACTTCGAGGACTACCGCGTGCAGGGGGGGCTGCCGGACGTGCCGGCGCCGAGCATGCGGGCGAGCGCGGGGGCGGACGGCTATGCGCTGGAGGTGCAGCTGCCTGCCGGCTGCCTGCCGCCGCGCGCGGTGACGGTGGGTTGGCGGCTGGGGCTGGCGGCGGTGCTCGAGGTGGTGTCCGATGCGGTGTCCGAGGTTGGCGAGGGCACGCTCTCATGGTGGGCGCTGCGCCATCCCGGCGCACGTCCGGATTTTCATCATCGCGACGGATTCGTCCTGAGCATCGAAGGCACTCTTGACCCCTATCTGGAGGTTTCATGAAGTTCGGAATCGACCGCCTGCTGGAAGACGCCAGCCTGCGCGCACCGCTGGCGGGACGCAGGGTGGCGCTGCTCGCGCACCCTGCGTCGCTGACGCGCGAATTGACCCACAGTCTGGATGCGCTCGCGGCGATGCCGGAGATCACCCTCGCGGCGGCCTTCGGGCCTCAGCACGGCCTGCGCGGCGACAAGCAGGACAACATGGTCGAGTCGCCGGATTTCCTCGATCCGCGCCATCGCATCCCGGTGTTCAGCCTGTATGGCGAGGTGCGCCGCCCGACGGCGGCGATGATGGAGAGCTTCGACGTGCTGCTGGTGGACCTGCAGGACCTGGGTTGCCGCATCTACACCTTCATCACCACGCTGCGCTATGTGCTGGAGGCCGCCGCTGCGCATGGCAAGTCGGTATGGGTGCTGGATCGGCCCAACCCGGCCGGGCGCATCGTCGAAGGCCTGAGCCTGCGTGAGGGCTGGGAGAGCTTCGTCGGTGCCGGCGCGATGCCGATGCGCCACGGCATGACCATGGGCGAGCTCGCCAGCTGGTTCGTCGCCACCCTGGAGCTGGAGGTGGATTGCCGTGTGATCGCGATGGAGGGCTGGGCGCCTCAGGCCGCGCCCGGATACGGCTGGCCGCTGGGCACGCGCAGTTGGGTGAACCCCAGCCCGAACGCGCCCAACCTGTCGATGGCGCGCTGCTATGCCGGCACGGTGATGCTGGAGGGCACGACGCTCTCGGAAGGGCGCGGCACGACCCGGCCGTTGGAGCTCTTCGGCGCGCCCGACCTCGACGCAGAGGCCATCATCGCGCGCATGCGCGTGCTCGCGCCGCACTGGCTGCAGGGCTGCGTGCTGCGGCCGTGCTGGTTCGAGCCCACCTTCCACAAGCATGCCGGCCGCCTGTGCGCCGGTGTGCAGATCCATGTCGAGGACGAGGCGCACTACGACCACACGGCTTTTCGCCCCTGGCGGCTGCAGGCACTCGCCTTCCGCGCGATCCGCGAGCTCGCGCCGGATTACCCGCTGTGGCGCGACTTCGCCTACGAGTACGAGCACGACCGGCTTGCGATCGACCTCATCAACGGTAGCCCGCTGCTGCGCGAATGGGTGGACGCGCCGCAGGCCGATGTCGCCGCGCTCGAGGCGCTCGCGGGCGCGGACGAGGCAGCCTGGCGCATCGCGCGCAAACCCTTCCTGCTCTATCCTGACTGAGTCACCGCCAACACACCCCGGGATTCGCCATGACCACCGACAACGCCGCATCCGCCAACACAGCGCTCCTGCCCTGCGTGGAACTCGCCACCGGCTCCGAGCCCACCCACGCAGTGATCTGGCTGCACGGCCTGGGCGCCGATGGCCACGACTTCGAGCCCGTCGTCGAGGCCTTCGACAGCGATGCCCTGCCGCCGACCCGCTTCATCTTCCCGCACGCACCGACGCGCGCGGTGACGATCAACGGCGGCTATGTGATGCGCGCGTGGTTCGACATCTATTCGCGCGACTACGGCAAGCGCCGCGAGGACGCGGAGGGCACGGCGCAGTCTGCCGCGCAGGTCGAGGCCTTGATCGCGCGCGAGAACGCACGTGGCATCCCGGATGCGCGCATCGTGCTGGCGGGTTTCTCGCAGGGCGGGGCAATCGCGTTGCACACCGGGCTGCGTCACCCGCAGCGGCTGGCTGGCATCCTCGCGCTGTCCACCTTCCTGCCGCTCGCCCCGACGCTGGCCGCCGAGGCGCATGCGGCGAACCGCGACGTACCGGTGTTCATGGCGCATGGACGGGACGATTCGGTGATCCCCCACGACTTCGCACGTCAGTCCTGCGCGCTGCTCGAGGCGCAGGGCTATCCTGTCGAGTGGCACACCTACTTCGCCGAGCACCACTTGGTGCTGGAGGAGGTGCGCGACATCGAGGCCTGGCTGAAGAAGGTGCTGCGGCCCGCCTGAGCCGCAGCTCAGGTGCGGAAGCGCTGCACGTTGCGCACCAGGTCGTCGGCCACCCGGTCGAGCGCCTGTGCCGACTGCACCGACTGGGCGGTTGCCTGGCTGTTGTACTCCGAGTGGGCTGCGATCTCCTCGACCCGCTTTGCGACCTCGGTGGACGCCGACGCCTGTTCGCGCAGCGCCATGTCGAGCTCGCCCATCATCGCCGCGACCTGACGGGCCATGCCCTGCAGCTGCGCGACGCGAGCGCCGGCCTCGGTCGCCAGCGTGCTGCCGGCGTGCACCGTGGTGACGCCGCGCTCCATGCTCTGCGCGGCCTCACGGGTCGAGTCCTGGACCGCCGAGACCATCGCCGAGATCTCCTGCGTGGACTGCGCGGTGCGCTCCGATAGCTTGCGCACCTCGTCCGCCACGACTGCGAAGCCGCGCCCCGATTCCCCGGCGCGTGCAGCCTCGATTGCGGCGTTGAGTGCGAGCAGGTTGGTCTGCTCGGCGATCTCGCGGATCACCGCGACGATGCGCGAAATGCTCTCGGACTTTGCCTCGAGACTGTCGATCTGCGCGGCGGCGGCAGCGATGACCTCGGTCATGCGCGTCATGTCGCCAACCAGCCGTTCGATGAGCGTATGGCCTTCCGTGGCCTCGCGATCGGAGCTGGTCGCGAGCTGATTGGCCTCGGAAGCGCGATCGGAGACGAGGTTGATCGACGTGGTGAGCTCCTCGATGCTGGCCGCGATGGATGCCGCGGCGCTGCTCTGCGCGTTGGAACTGTCGTTGACCTGTGCCGAGCTTGCCTTCAGCTGACGCGCCGAGCTCGCGACGCGCTCGGCGCCGCTGCGCGCATCGCTGATCGTGGCCCGCAGCGCCGACTGCATCGCGCCGACCGCGCGGATCAGCGCCCCGATCTCGTCGCCGGACTCGGGTGGCAGCGTCGTCATGAGGTTGCCATCGGCGATCTGCTGCACCGATTCCACGGTGCCCTGCACTCTACGGCTGACACGCGCGGCGATGAGGAAGGTGCTGAGCACGCAGACGAGCAAGGCCACGCCCGCAGCGACGACACCCGTCATGAAGGCCTTGTCGATGTTGGTCATCGCGCGCGCTCCGGCCTCCTCGCCGCGACGCGCGGACGTCTCCGCGAGCGCATCGATCGCATCGCGCAGTTCGTTCGCGTTCTTCACCCAGATGCCACGTCGCAAGGCCTGCGCGCCATCCTCGTCGCCGGCCTCGAGCAGGGTGCGTGCCTGCAGCACGACCTCGCGGTAGGCCTGCGCCCGACTCGTCACTGTCTCGATCTGCGCGCGCTCAGCGTCGCTACGGGCAAAGGTGCGGTAGTCGTCGAGCGCCTTCGCCAGCTCGCGATCCAGGCCGTCGAGCGAGTCGCTGATCTTCTTGCGGTTCTCCGGAGTCTCGGGCATCAGCAACTCCAGGCTGCGCACGCGGTAGCGCAGCCGCAGCTGGCTCAGCGCGCTGGCCTTGGCCTGTCCGGGGATGGTGTGGGTCTGGATGGTCTCGACCTGCTGACGCGCATCGTGGACCGCATACAGCATCCCCGCGATCGCGAGTACCAGCAAACCCCCGGTGAGTGCAGACACGAGGAACAGTTTTCCGCGCATGCTCAGGTTGTCGATGAGATTCATGGGATGGCTCCGGGACGAAAGCGGTGATCTTCTGGCTGATGCACATATCAACGGCGCCGATTCTGACATTCTTTAGCCCGAAGCCGCGAATTGCGGACGAAGCGGGCAATCCCGCAAATTCGCGATCATGCAGCGTTCTCTTGCCCGCAGGACGGGTGTAGTGTTCACCGCATGAGCGACGATGCCGTCCACTCCTCGCCGATTGCGCCGCCTGCCACCTGCGATGAGGCGGGTTCGCGCCTGCGGCTGCGGCGGGTGGCGATCGACACCTATCGCGAGAACGTCGCTTATCTGCACCGCGACTGCGCGGTGTATCGCGCCGAGGGATTCCAGGCGCTCTCCAAGGTGGAGGTGCAGGCGAACGGGCGGCGCATCCTCGCCACCCTCAACGTCGTGGACGACGCATCCATCGTCGCCTGCGACGAGGTCGGCGTTTCCGAGGACGGCTTTCACCAACTCGGCGTCGAGAACGGGCATCCCGCCCAGGTTTCGCAGGCCGAGCCGCCGGGTTCCATCCATGCGCTGCATCGCAAGATCGCCGGCGAGCGGCTCGGGCGCGAGGACTTCCGCGCCATCGTGCGCGACATCGCCGAGCACCGTTACTCCAAGATCGAGCTGACCGCCTTCGTCGTCGCGTCCAACCAGGGCGAGCTCGACCGCGAGGAGGTGTATTTCCTCACCGACGCGATGGTCGCCTCCGGCCGCCGCCTCGACTGGCACGAGCGCCTGGTGGTGGACAAGCACTGCATCGGCGGCATCCCCGGCAACCGCACCTCGATGCTGGTCGTGCCCATCGTCGCCGCGCACGGCATGCTGTGCCCCAAGACGTCGTCGCGCGCGATCACCTCGCCCGCGGGTACTGCCGACACCATGGAGGTGCTGGCGCGGGTGGAGTTGCCGTTCGGCGAACTCTCCGACATCGTGCGCGTGCATCGCGGCTGCCTCGCATGGGGCGGTACGGCCGACCTGTCGCCGGCGGACGACGTGCTGATCTCGGTGGAGCGGCCGCTGTCGATCGACTCGCCCGGCCAGATGGTCGCCTCCATCCTGTCGAAGAAGATCGCCGCCGGCTCCACTCACCTGGTGCTGGACATCCCGGTGGGCCCCAGCGCCAAGGTGCGCTCGATGCCCGAGGCGCAGCGGCTGCGGCGGCTCTTCGAGTATGTCGCCGGAGCGATGAACCTCGCGCTGGACGTGGTGATCACCGACGGCCGTCAGCCCATCGGCAACGGCATCGGCCCGGCGCTGGAGGCGCGCGACGTGATGCGGGTGCTGGAGAACGATCCGCGCGCACCCAACGACCTGCGTCAGAAGGCGCTGCGCCTCGCCGGCCGGATGCTGGAATTCGATCCGGACGTGCGCGGTGGCGACGGCTTCGCGATCGCGCGCGACATCCTCGATTCCGGGCGTGCGCTGGCGAAGATGGACGCGATCATCCGCGCCCAGGGCGCCCGCCCGTTCGACCACAATGCGCCGCCGCTCGGCGGGCTGAGCCTGGAGGTGGTGGCGGATGCCGATGGCGTGGTCACCGGCATCGACAACCTGCAGATCGCGCGCATCGCGCGTTTTGCGGGTGCGCCCAAGGTGGTCGGCGCCGGGGTGGATCTGTTCCGCAAACTCGGCGATCCGGTGCGCGCGGGCGAGCCGCTGTATCGCGTGCACGCGGCCTATCCCTCGGACCTGGAGTTCGCGCGGCAGGCGAGCGCGCGCGTGAGCGGCTATGTGATCGGCGACGCGGCGGCGGTGCCGCATCTCTTCGTGGAGTTCTGACTCGTGGCCGACGTGTTGCTGCATTTCGAGGACGAGGCCGGGCTTGCGGCGCGTATCGCAACGGGCGCCGGACTGGCGTGCGCGCCGATCGAGCGCCACCGTTTCCCCGACGGCGAGACCCGCCTGCGCCTGCCGCCGGAGCTGCCGGCGCGCGTGGTGCTGCTGCGTTCCCTGCACTGGCCCAACGACAAGCTGGTGGAGCTGATGCTCGCCGCCGGCGGCGCGCGCGCGCTGGGGGTGCGGGATCTGACGCTGGTTGCGCCCTATCTCGCCTACATGCGGCAGGACATCGCCTTCACCCCCGGCGAGGTGGTCAGCCAACGGGTGGTGGGGCGCTTTCTCGCCGGCCTGTTCGATGGTGTGATCACGGTGGACCCCCACCTGCACCGCGTCGCGACGCTTGCCGAGGCGGTACCGACGCAGCGTGCGCGGGTCCTGAGCGGCGCGCCCCTGCTCGCCGACCTGGTCACCCGCGAACGCCCCGGCGCCCTGCTTGTTGCGCCGGACGACGAGGCACGCCAGTGGGTGGCCGCCGCCGCGGATCGTTGCGGGCTGGACTTCCTGGTGTGCGAGAAGCGCCGCCACGGCGACCGTGCGGTGCACGTCGAGCTGCCCGCCGCCACCTACGCCGGCCGCGCCGTCGTGCTCATCGACGACGTCATCAGCACCGGCCACACCATCGCCGATGCCACCCGCCAACTCGTCGCCGCCGGCGCCGCCTCGGTCGACGTCGCGGTCACCCACGCGCTCTTCGCCCCGGGCGCCATCGAGCTCCTCCACGACGCCGGCGTCGGCAAGGTCTGGAGCACCGACTGCATCCCGCATGCGTCGAACGCAGTGAGCGTGGCCGACGCGGTGGCGGCGCTGCTGCGAGCGTAATCGGCGTCACAAACGCCTCCTGCGGATCCTCATGGAGTCGGGAACGCATGCGTTCCCGACTCACCCCGGCACCCTCCCACCCCGCACGCCCTGCACCGAAATCGTGACGACCTTCGTGCAAATGCGCCATGAGGGTGCCCATTTTGCGTCGTCCTGACGCGCGCGATTTGTCGGTCCTGTCGATTCTCCCCGTCAGCACAAGGGTTTGAGTACGGAGGGCGGGAATGGCACGTCTCGTGCTTTCATGTGGAGAACAAAAAGTTCTTTACGTGAAATAACAGAGGGGAAATCGCATGAAGAAGCGTGTGGCAGTGATCGGGGCGGGGCCCTCCGGATTGGCGCAACTGCGGGCCTTCCAGTCGGCCGCGGCGAAAGGGGCGGAGATCCCCGAGATCGTGTGCTTCGAGAAGCAGGACAACTGGGGCGGGCTGTGGAACTACACCTGGCGCACCGGGGTGGATGAGCATGGCGAGCCGGTGCATTGCTCGATGTACCGCTACCTGTGGTCCAACGGCCCGAAGGAGGGGCTGGAGTTTGCCGACTACAGCTTCGACGAGCATTTCGGCCGGCCGATCGCGTCCTATCCGCCGCGCGCCGTGCTGTTCGACTACATCGAAGGCCGTGTGAAGAAGGCCGGGGTGCGCGACTGGATCCGCTTCAGCACGCCGGTGCGCAATGTCAGCTTCGACGAGGCCAGCGGCAAGTTCGCGGTGACGGTACACGATCTGGTGGCCGACCGCGTCTACACCGAGATTTTCGACAACGTGGTGGTCGCTTCCGGACACTTCTCCACGCCCAACGTGCCGCACTTCCCCGGCTTCGACACCTTCAAGGGGCGCGTGCTGCACGCGCACGACTTCCGCGATGCGGTCGAGTTCGCGGGCAAGGACATCCTGCTCATCGGCACCAGCTATTCGGCCGAGGACATCGGCTCGCAGTGCTGGAAGTACGGCTGCAAGTAGGTGACGATCAGCTACCGCACCAAGCCGATGGGCTTCGACTGGCCGGACAACTGGGAGGAGCGCCCGCTGCTGGAGTACGTCGAGGGGCACACCGCGCACTTCAAGGACGGCAGCAGCAAGCACATCGACGCGATCATCCTGTGTACTGGCTATCAGCATTACTTCAATTTCCTGCCGGACGATCTGCGCCTCAAGACCAACAACCGCCTGTGGCCGCTGGGGCTCTACAAGGGCGTGGTGTGGGAGCGCAACCCGGGGCTGTTCTACCTCGGCATGCAGGACCAGTGGTTCACCTTCAACATGTTCGACGCCCAGGCCTGGTTCGCCCGCGACGTGATCATGGGCCGCATCCAATTGCCGAGTGCGGCGGCGATGGCGGCCGACAGCGCCGACTGGCGCGGACGCGAGGAGGGGCTGCCGGACGACTACAAGGCGATCGAATACCAGGCGGACTACATCAAGTCGCTGGTGGCGCTTACCGACTACCCGGAGTTCAACATCGACGGCATGACCCAGGCCTTCTTCGAATGGAAGAAGCACAAGAAGAAGGACATCATGGGCTTCCGCAACAACTGCTACACCTCCGCGATCACCGGCACCGTGTCGCCGCCGCACCACACGCCGTGGAAGGATGCGCTCGACGACTCGCTCGAAGCCTATCTCGCCAACGAATGAGGAGGTGCCAGCGATGACTGCCGAGACCCTCGGTGTTTTGCTGAGCAAGCCGGTGTATGGGCTGACCGAGCCCGTTGCCCCGGCCTGCCAGCGGGTGCTGGTTGCGCAGGATGCGCGCGTGCAGGCGGTGGCCGAGCTGGTCGCGAAGCTCGCCGCCGACGCTGCGCCGCTGCAGTTGCTGAGCCTCTACGGCAGCTGCGATGGTGCCGTCACACAGCAATGCTGCAACGACCCCGACCGTCTGAAGAGCGCCCTGCATGCGGTTCTCGCCGCAGCGCACGCGGGCCTGCGTCTCTATGTGTGCGGTGACGAGAGCTTCATCTGGCGCATCGTGCGGCAGGCCACCAAGGCCGGCCTGCAGGAGGAAGAGATCGAGGCGCTGCGCGTCGGCGCCCGCCGCCAGATGTACTGCGTGCATTGCTCGACGCTGCAGGAGATCTCCGACGAGACCGAGACGGTGTGCTGCGGATGCCGCGTGCGGCTGATGGTGCGCGAGCACTTCTCGCGCCGCCTCGGTGCCTACATGGGCGTTTGCATCGACCCCGATCAACCCTATGCGGAGGGTGCGCGATGAGCAGCCCGGACATTCTCGTGCGGGTCGCGGCGATCCGCATCCTGACCCCGCTGGTGCGCGAGTTCACACTGGTGCCCGATGGCGGCGGCGCGCTGCCGGGTTTCTCTGCCGGCAGCCACGTCGTCGTGCATATGCAGGGCGCGGAGCGCGCCTACCGCAACGCCTATTCGCTGCTCGGCGACCCGGCCGACACCAGCACCTACCGCATCGCGGTGCGGCTGCAGGAGGACTCTCGCGGCGGCTCGCGCTTCATGCACACCAAGGTGGCGGTGGGCGATCGGCTGCGCCTGTCGCCGCCGGCCAACCTGTTCGCGCCGGATTCGCGCGCGCGCCACAGCGTGCTCATCGCGGGCGGTATCGGCATCACGCCGTTTCGCGCTTACGTCGCCGCGCTCGGGGCGGCCGGGGCGGGCTTCGAGCTGCACTATGCCTACCGCGGCGGGCTCACCGATGCCTATGCCGACGAGCTCGCCGCGCAGCTCGGCGAGCGCCTGCACCGCTACGACGCCGAGGCCGGGGTGTTCCTCGACCTGCCCGGCCTGTTGTCGCGCCAGCCACTCGGCACGCATGTGTATGTGTGTGGCCCGCAAGGCCTGATCGACGCGGTGCGCGCCTGCGCCGACAAGCTCGGCTGGCCCGCCGGGCGCGTGCATTGGGAAGCCTTCGTCGCACCGCGCCCGGGCGACCCCTTCACCGCGCGCATCGCCTCCACCGGTGCGGAGATCGCGGTGGCGCCCGACGAGAGTCTGCTCGAGGCGCTCGAGCAGGCGGGCGTGGACGTGCCCAGCCTGTGCCGTGGCGGTGTGTGCGGACAGTGCGTGACCGCGTATCGCGAGGGCGCGGTCGAGCACCGCGACCATTTCCTGTCCGACGCCGAGCGTGCCGGCGCGTTGATGCCCTGCGTCTCGCGCGGTTGCCGCGGCAGCACGCTGCTGCTCGATCTCTAGGAGCCCCCCATGCCTGTGACCCTCAAGCCCATCGAAACCTACCGCGACGACTTCAGCTTCCGCAACAGCGCGGAGGCGATCCGCCGCTTCCCCTTCCCCTTTCCCGAGGACAGCTACATGTACTCGGTGAACCTCGAGCCCGCCACGCCGCGCGAGCCGGGTTCGGTGTTCGCGCACTGGTTCGACATCGACGAGCACTACCTCTCCGAGATGGCCGAGCGCGCCCGCGTGCTGGAGCAGGATCCGCGCCGCTGCATCGTCATGCCGCACATGGCGACCGCGGCCTGGGATGCGCTCGAGATGCTGATGACGCATCTCGCCGCCGACTACCCCGAACACTTCTCGTTGACCCGCGACGGCAGCCAATGGACCTGGGAGAACCGCCCGCTGCAGCTCACCCAGCGCTTCACCTTCGGCGACGCGGCGACGCTGCCGTGCGAGCCGATGGAGTTCATCACCCGCCAGGTGCAGGGCGACATCGCCCTGCTCGACCAGCGCGATGGCGACCTCTTCATGGATGCCGGCATGGTCACATCGCCGGCGGACTGGTCGCTCGCCTTCGACGCCGGGATGAGCTTCAAGCAATGGCATGCGCCGGTGCCGATGGCGCACCAGATGGGTGTGTTCGACCGGGCGCTGAAATACCTGCTGGCGATTCCGGTGGATAGGCCGGCGCGCCGCCTCAACTGGACGATGACGATCAACCCGCGCCTCGACACCTCGCCCGAGACCTACCACGAGTGGGGGCACGAGCGCGGTCTGGTCACGCCCGAGAACGTCGCGAAGATGGTGCATCTGCGCGTGGAGCTGCAGCTCATGCCGCGCCTGCCGCGCAGCAACGCGCTGCTGTTCAGCATCCGCACCTATCTGATCAGCCTCGAGGAGCTCGTCACCAACCCGGCCTGGGCGTGCCGCCTGCACCGCGTGCTGCGCGACCTGCCGGACGCGATCGCCGACTACAAGGGCCTGACCCGCTACCGCAAGACGGTGGTCGACTGGCTCGCCCAGTTCGACCCCGAGGCGGCGTCGGCGACCGCCGTCTGAGGCGCGCTGCCCCGCCTCGCCACGCACTCGCCGACAACACACACAACGACTCACTCCCAACCCCACAGGAGACTCACACATGGCCAATTCCTGGCGCATTTCCGCGCTCGCCTCGCGTCATCGCGCGCTCGGTTCCGCCCTCGAGGACTGGAGCGGCATGGGCACCGCCTGGACCTATTCCGGCGATCTCGCCGACGAACATGAAGCCATCCGCACCCGCGCCGGGCTCATGGACGTTTCCGGGCTGAAGAAGGTGCATTACGTCGGCCCGCATGCCGAATCGCTGCTGGAATACGCCACCAGCCGCGATGTCTCGAAGATCTACCCGGGCAAGTCGGCCTACGCCACCATGCTCAACGAGGCCGGCAAGTTCATCGACGATTGCATCATCTACCGCACCGGCCCCAACGCCTTCATGGTGGTGCACGGCTCCGGTGCCGGCCACGAGGTGCTCACCCGCTCGGCGCTCGGGCGCAACGTCGCAGTGCTGTTCGACGACGATCTGCACGACCTGTCGCTGCAGGGCCCGAAGGCGGTGGATTTCCTCGCCGAGCACGTGCCCGGCATCCGCGATCTGCCTTACTTTCACCACATGCAGACGCGCCTCTTCGGCTGCCCGGTGATGATCTCGCGCACCGGCTACACCGGCGAACGCGGCTACGAGATCTTCTGCAAGGCGGCGGATGCGCCCACCGTGTGGGACACCATCCTGGAAAAGGGTGCGGGCTTCGGCATCATCCCCTGCGCCTTCACCGCGCTCGACTGGTTGCGGGTGGAGAGCTATCTGCTCTTCTATCCGTACGACAACTCCGAGTTCTTCCCCTTCGCCGACGAAGCGGCCGGCGACACCCTGTGGGAGCTGGGCTTGGACTTCACCGTGTCGCCCACCAAGGGCGACTTCCGCGGCGGCTACGAGCATCGCCGCCTCAAGGGCAAGGAGCGCTTCAGGATCTTCGGTGTGTTGCTGGAGGGCACGCAGGCTGCCGCCGCCGGCGACACCTTGTGGTCGGACGGCAAGCAGGTGGGCGTGATCACCTGCGCGATGTTCTCGCGCCTCACCGGCAAGTCGATGGCGATCGCGCGCATGGATGTGCCCTGCGCGCAGCAGGGCTTCCCGCTCGAAGTGCGCGGCAGTCTGGCGGCGAAGGCGATCGCCCACACCATGCCCTTCGACGATCCCGACAAGAAGAAGCGCACCGCCAAGGGTTGATGCTCCGGCATGGCGACGGCGGGCGGGACGGCCGCCGTCGCCATCGGCGCGCGCTCCCGTCGCCATCCTTTCGTCATCGCTTCGCAAACGCTACTCGAGGAGTCGCCCATGTTCTCTGGCACCAGCGGTGGCTGGCTGCTCCTGTTCCTCGCCGGGCTGGCGGAGGTGTGCTACGCCGCGGTGATCCCCCGCACCGAGGGTTTCACCCGGCTGTGGCCCACGCTTTACTGCGGCACCTTCATCGTGCTCAGCCTCTACCTGCTAGCGCTCGCGACGCGCACCCTGCCGGTGGGCACGGCCTATGCGGTGTGGGTCGGCATCGGCGCGGTCGGCACCGCGATCTACGGCATCGTCTATCTCGGCGAGCCCGCCAACGTCGGGCGCGTGGTGTGCCTGGGGCTGATCGTCGCGGGGGTTGCGGGGCTCAAGCTGTTCTCGCCTGCGGCGGGGTGATCGGGGCCATGCCTGCGGATCACGGGTTCCAAACGCTCTAGAAATTGGACCAAAGGCCAATGGTCGTATCGTAGCCCCCTTGTTAGCCTGATACGGACGCCAGCCGATTGGTTAAGCGCGCAGTCCGGCGGGCCGGGAGGGGGAGAACACATGGGATTCTTGCATCGGCAGCTCGTCAGGCTTGGCCTGGTTTGCGCAGTCATCCAGGTTGCCGCGTTCGGAATGCGGCCGGTTTTGGCGGCCACAGCGGATGTCGAAGCGGGGACCCCGCCGCGGCCGAAGATCTGCCTGGTGCTCTCGGGGGGCGGCGCGCGCGGCGCGGCGCACGTCGGTGTGCTCAAGGTGCTCGAGGAGTACCGTGTTCCCATCGACTGCATTGCGGGCACCAGTATGGGCTCGCTGGTGGGAGCCGCCTACGCGAGCGGGATGTCGATCGATGAGATGGAGGAGACCATGCAGGGTATCTCCTCCGAACTGCTCTTCAAGGAGAAGCCGCCGCGCGAGGAGCGCGCAATGCGCCGCAAGCAGGACGACTACGCGTTCTATATCGGGCCTGAAATGGGCGTGAAGGACGGCTCCCTGTCCTTCGGCAAGGGGGTGGTCACCGGCGTGCAGCTCGAGTCGGTGCTGCGTCGCCTGTCGAAGGCCAAGGGTTATCACGACTTCGACACCCTCCCGATTCCTTTCCGCGCCGTCGCTACCGATCTGGTGACAGGCAAGGCGGTGGTTTTCCGGGACGGCGAGTTGGCCAACGTGATGCGCGCCAGCATGTCGGTGCCCGGCGCAGTCGCGCCCGCGGAGTTCGGCGGGATGATTCTCGTCGATGGCATGCTGACCGGGAACCTGCCGGTCGAGGTCGCCCAAGCCATGGGGGCGGACATCGTGATTGCGGTGAACGTCGGCACGCCCTTGTTGAAGAAGGAAGAACTGGGCGGCATTCTCGGCGTCACCGGGCAGATGCTCAGCATCCTGACCGAACAGAACGTGCAGACTTCGCTGTCGCACATGAAGCCGGGCGATGTTCTGATCACCCCTGAGCTGGGGGATTACTCGACGGGCGACTTCGATCACCTGCCGCAGATCGCGCCGCTCGGCGAGGCGGCGGCGCGTCATGTTGCCGCACGCCTGGCCGAGCTGTCGGTCACGCCGATCGAGTACGCTGCGCTTCGGCAGCGGCAGACCGCACTCGTCGTACCCAACCTGGAGCCGGTCGACGAAATCCGCTTCGTCGGCCTGCAGCGAGTGAATCCGCGTAGTGCAGAGGTTGTGATGGAGACCCGAGCGAAGCAGCTGATCGAGCAGGGCGTACTCGATCAGGACATGCGCCGGCTCTATGGTACGGACGACTTCGAGCATGTGAACTACCGTTTTCTGGAGGAGCCGGGGCGCCGTGTCCTGGCTGTCGAAGCGGTCGAGAAGAGTTGGGGGCCTGATTACGTGCGCTTCGGGCTCGGTCTGTCCAGCGACTTCAGCAGCGACGCATATTTCAACCTCCTCGCCAGCTATCGCAGAACCTGGTTGAATGCCCTCGGCGGCGAATGGCGCACGGATCTGCAGATCGGGCGCACGGGTAGCATCCGCACCGAGTTCCATCAGCCGCTCGACGAACGCGGATATCTGTTCGTCGCCCCGAACATCGAGCTGAACCGTACTGCGACGACGCTGTACCAGGGCGATCAGCGGCTTGCACGCTACGAATCGACGGCGCTGCAGGCCGGCCTGGATGTCGGCACCCACATGTCGCGCTACGGTGAGTTTCGGCTCGGGGTTCTCGCAGGCGTGCTCGATCCCGAGCTCGATACCGGGCCCGCTGTGCTCGCGCCCGAGGCGTCGTCCTTGAGCCTCGGCGCGGTCCGCGCCAGGTTGGTGCTCGACCAGCTGGACAGCGTCCATTTCCCGCGCTCGGGTTGGCGGGGCAACGCGACCGTGTATGCGTCGACGGATGCTCTTGGTGCCGATCGGTCTTATACCCGCTGGGATACCGAGTGGAACGCGGTTACATCCTTCGACGACCACACCTTCAATCTGGCACTCAAGGCCGGTGGCAGCACGGGTTCGGGTGATCTGCCCTATTACGACATGTTCCAATGGGGGGGCTTCCTGAAGCAGTCCGGCTACTCGACAGGACAACTGCTGGGGGAGAAGCTGCGCTTCGCGCGTCTGATGTACTACCACAGGATTCTGCGCGGGTCCTTGCTGGAGGGTACGTATGGTGGGATCTCCCTGGAGGTTGGCAAGGTCGGCAATCCCGTCGTCGCGGGCAGCCCGACTGGCGTCCTGAAGTCGGCCAGCATCTTTGTTGCGGCGGACAGCCCACTGGGTGCAACCTATCTGGGATACGGCCGCGCCGAAGACGGGAACAGCAGCCTCTATTTCTATCTGGGGCGGCCATTCTGAGCATGTTGTGCCCCTGCACGGAACGGCACGTGGCGTGGTGTCGTGGCGACCGCTTGGGCGCACTTGAACTTGCTGCGTATCGTCACGTGGACCTTGAGGAGCACTGAGCATGGATGAGCAGACTCCGACCGTTTTCATCATCGATGACGACGAAGGCATCCGGGTCGGGATGTCCAGGTTGCTGAGCGCTGCAGGCTGGAAGGTCGAAGCCTACGGCGGCGCAGAGGCATTTCTCGGGCGCGACCCTTACTTGGGTGCAGGCTGTGTGCTGCTTGACGTTCACATGCCGGGTCTGAACGGCATGCAGCTCCACGAGGAGCTGCTTGCGCGCGGCATCGGGTTGCCGGTGGTGTTCCTGACAGGATTGGGTGATGTACCGACCAGTGTCCGTGCCATGAAGCGCGGTGCGGTCGATTTCCTGACCAAGCCGATCGAAAGCGCCGAACTGTTTGCTGCGCTCGAGCAGGCCTTGCAAAGGCACACCGCGCAAATGGAGCAGTCGCATGAAGCGCAGTTGGCAGCGACTCGCCTCGACCGCCTATCCGCCAGGGAGCGGGAGGTGCTGGAGTTGGTGGCGGGGGGGCGGCTCAACAAGCAGATCGCTGCCGAGTTGGGGATCGCGGAAAAGACCGTCAAGGTTCACCGTGGCAGGGTGATGGAGAAGATGGAGGTGCGCTCCGTCGCGGCGCTCGTGCGCCTCCTGGAGCGGAGCGGGCACACGCCGACCGGTACCACCGGCGGAGGCTCGCGGGCCTGACCGGGGCTGCCCGGCCGGATCGACGCTGCTTTGCTTCAACGCGCGGCCAGCGCGGCGGCCTTGCGCATGGCGAGTGTCCGCGTCCGCAGGGTGCTATGGGACCAAAGCCCAATTTCGCTGAAGTGCGCCCGCTCAATACCATCCGTGCACCCATTTCAAGCGGAGTATCGTGATGCGCCTTCCGACCAGCTTTACCCATGGACTTGCCGCGCTCCTGCCACTGGCACTTGGGCTCGGCGTCAGCACGAGCGCCATGGCTCAAGGTTTTCTGGAGCTCGAGCAGACCCCGACCTTCATCGGTCTCGGGGTCGGCACCGTTCCGGACTACAAGGGTTCGGATGACACCATTGCAGGCGCTGCGCCATACGCCCGCCACACGTTTGCCGGGCAGCGCTACGTGCAGCTCTTTGCCAACGAGCTCACCGTGAATGTGCTCGACAGCGCCCGGTACCGCTTCGGTCCGGTCGTGAACTACCACTTCGGCCGGGACGGCGATGTGGACGACAGCGTGGTCAAGCACATGGAGGAGATCTCCGGCACCGTCGAGCTCGGGCTGTTTGGTGACATCGCCTGGATCGACGCGTCGAACCCCCGCAACCGGCTCGTCATCGGCGGCATGCTCCTGCAGGATGCGGGCGGCGAGAGCGACGGACTGCGCGCGCGGCTGTCGGTGCGCTACTGGCAGCAGGTGCGTCAGGCGGTCGACGTGCACCTGGGCGCCGGCCTGATCTATGCCGACGAGAAGTACAACGACCACTACTTCGGCGTCGACGCCGCGAATGTCGGAACCTCCGCCCTGCCGATGTTCGAGGCGGACGGGGGAGCCAACGAGTACTTCGTCAATCTGGGTGCGGCTTTCTATCTCAGCAGGCAGTGGGTGGTGGGCGCGGGCGTCCGCTACGGCCACATTGCCGGCGACGCGGCGGACAGCCCGGTCGTCAGCCAGCGCGGCAGTGACAGCCAGGTGACCGCAGGTATCGGCTTGGCCTACATCCTGTGGCCATAGACGTACGGTCCGGATTGGTCGTGCGCGGCGGCATCCATCCGTGCGGCAACCTGATCGGGAGGTAGAGCGTGCATAACGCTGCAGAAGGATTGACCATATTCATCGTCGATGACGACAACCTGGTCCGGAATGGCCTGGCGCGCTTGATGCGGTCTGCGGGACATTCGCCCGTCATGATCGGGACGATCGAGACCTTGATGACGCAGCTGCAGGAGATCGTTCCGGACTGTGTGGTTCTCGACATCACTCCGCCAGCGCTGGGTGGGGCGCGCGTCCAGTCGCACCTGCGCGCGTTGGGCGAAAGGGTCCCGGTGATTGCCGTATCCGCGATGGACGATGAAGAAACCGTTCGTGTTGCGCGCGATCTGGGGGTAGGCTTGTTGCTGCACAAACCCATCGATGGAATGGCGTTGCTCGATGCAATCAGGTGGATCACCGGAGGAGCAGGCATTCGGTGACGCGTGCAGTTACCGGCAAGGCCTGTGCCGACTGTTGGAGGTCCATTCGCGTCCATGCTGGGCATGAACCTTATCAATCTGGTCTGGCCGATGATGGCCGCCACCAGCCTTACCCTGGCGGTGATTTTCCTGTTTGTCTGGAGCCGCCTCCGATCGCAACGGGATTATCTCGCGTTCGCCGTCTTCGCAATCTGTGTGTGCGCCTACACGCTCGGCGAACTGTTCCTGATGCGCGCCGGGAGCCCCGGACAATACAGCGATGTGTTGCGCTTGATGATGTTCGTGGTCCCGATCGGCGAGATCAGCCTCGCCGCCTTCATACGCTGGCATCTCAAAGGTGGGCGTGCCTGGCTCTTCTGGTCGATCTGTGTCCTGCGCGCCATTGGTATCCCGATCAACTTCGTATCCGAGGGCAACCTCGTATTCGCCGAGATCACCGCGCTCGAACAGATCGCCGCATTCGGAGACGACCGCATCGCGATGCCGGTCGGTGTTCTGGTGGATTTCCACTGGTTGCTCAACAACCTTCCGGATCTGCTGCTGCTCATCTTCATTGTGGATACCTCGATCTCGGCATGGCGGCATGAGGATCCCTTGGTGCGCCGGCGCGCGTTGCTGGCGGGGGGCGGAAGTGCGTTCTTCTTTCTCGTTGCGGCGGGGCACGCGACGCTGTTCCATCTTGGAGTGGTCCCGCCACCCTATCTGATCGGATTCTGTTTTCTCGGTATCGTGCTGGCGATGTCGTGTCAGCTCGGGTTCGACGTGTTCAGGTCGGTACAGCTTGCCATCCGCTTGAAGGAGAGCGAGCAGCGCACCGAGCTCGCCGTTCACTCTGCGCAGCTCTGCTTGTGGGAGTGGGATCTCGGCAAGGATGTGTTCTGGGCGAACGATATCGGCTATGCGATGTTCGCGTTCACCCAGGGCGAACATGTCAACTTCGCGCGCTTCCTCAATCGCGTTCACCCCGAGGATCGGGCTGCGGTCTCGCGCGCTGTCACTACGGCCATAGAGGCCTCGCAGCGATACGAGACGACCTACCGGGTTCTTTTGCCCGGGGGCGAAATCCGCTGGGTGCAAGCCTGTGGAACGGTGGTTCGCGGTGCGGATGGCCAGTCGGACAAGATGCTCGGGGTGGTGGCCGACATCACGGAGCGCAAACGCAGCGAGGCGCGAAATCGCGAGATTGAGCAGGCTGCCGCGAAGCAACGCGACGAGCTCGCGCACCTGTCCCGTGTTGCCATGTTGGGCGAGCTGTCGGGCGCCCTGGCGCATGAGCTGAACCAGCCGTTGGCTTCCATCCTCAGCAATGCCCAGGCCGCCCAGTTGTTCCTGGCGCGCGGTGCGGCGAAGCTCGACGAGCTGGGGCCGATCCTCAACGACATCATCGAAGCGGATCGGCGCGCGGGTGACATCATCTGGCGGCTGCGCCTGATGCTGAAGAAGGAAGATTCGACCCGTGAGGCGCTGGACATCAACGAGGTGGTCACGGACATCCTGCGGATGACACGTAGCGACACGGTCGCCCGGGGGATAGAGATTTTGCTCGAGCTTTCGACCGAACTGCCTCTCGTGCGTGGCGACAAGGTGCAACTGCAGCAGGTCTTCCTCAACCTGCTCAACAATGCGTGCGATGCGATCGAAGGTGGTTGCGAACCGCTTGCCCTGACCGTCCGCAGTGTGGCCGGGCCTCTCGGTGTCATGGTGTCGGTCGCGGATCGAGGGACGGGTATCTCGCCCGATCTCGCGGACCGGATATTCGACCCCTTCGTGACCACCAAGAAGCATGGCATGGGGCTGGGCTTGTCGATCTGCCGCACCATCATGCTTGCGCACGGCGGCAAGCTCTGGGCCGAACCGCGGGCAGGAGGCGGTTCGGTGTTCTGCTTCTCATTGCCGCCCCTGCAAGGCTGAAAATCGGACGAAGGGGCTGCGTGGTATCGGCCAGCGCGGTTCCAGCCCATCGGCCGGGCGAGAGTGCCTGCGTCGCCGAGTAGGACCAAGGTCTCATTTCTCGCCAATCCCCCCGGACATAACGTTCACCTCGATGCTTGGGGCGCGCTGTCGCGCCGTCCCTGCATAGAGGTCCGTCGAGGGCCGACTTTGACGCAAGGAGAGAACAATGAACGTTACCCAGGAGAAACCCCAGCGACTCCGCGGCAGGGGCAGGAGAGGGCTGAAGCTGTGCGCGGGCCTGCTGATTTCGGCGGGCCTCGCGTTGTTGCCCGGCATTCCGGCTGCGGTTGCGGCTGACGCCCCCGCGCGCCCGAATGTGTTGCTGATCGTCGTGGATGACATGGGCTATTCCGACATCGGCGCATTCGGCGGAGAAATCGACACCCCGAACATCGACGGTCTCGCGAAGCGCGGCATGAGCGCCACGAACTTCTACGTGGGGCCCACCTGCTCGCCGACCCGGTCGATGCTGCTCACCGGCACTGATAACCATGTGGCGGGCTTTGGCAACATGTCGGAGTACCTGGGGCCGAAGCAGAAGGGCCAGCCCGGTTACGAAGGGCATCTCAACCAGCGGGTGACCAGTCTCGCCAGCGTCATGCGTGACGCGGGCTATCACACCTACATGGCAGGCAAATGGCACCTCGGCGAGGAGAAGGGCAGTTGGCCGGCCGACAAGGGCTTCGAGCGCGACTTCACCCTGATGCAAGGCGGTGGCAGCCACTGGTCGGACATGGGCTATCCCAATCCGCAGCATCCGACGCTGACCTTCACCCGCAACGGCGAACTGCTGGACAAGCTGCCCGACGGGCACTTCTCGACCGCCGCGTTCAGCGACTTCATCCTCCAGTCGATCGACGAAAACAAGGCGGACGGCAAGCCTTTCTTCGCCTATCTGTCCTACCAGGCGGTGCACAGCCCCTTCGCCTTGCCGGACGACTGGATCGACAAGTACAAGGGCCGCTATGACAAGGGCTACGATGCCCTGCGTGCCGAGCGCCATGAGCGGATGAAGGCGCTCGGACTGGTTGGCGCCAACGCCGTACTCGCGCCGCGCATGCCCAACGTGCCGGCATGGGACAGCCTCACGCCCGAGCAGAAGAAGATCTCTGCGCGGAAGATGGAGGTCTACGCCGCCATGATGGAGAACACAGACCATCACATCGGGCGGGTGCTGGGGCATCTGAAGGATAGCGGGAAGCTCGACAACACCGTGGTCCTGTTCATGTCCGACAACGGTGCCGAGCCGGTCGAACTGCTGGCGCTCGCCGCATCCGTCGACCCCAAGATGCGCGAATGGCTGGAGAAGAACTGGGACACCAAGCCCGAGAACTGCGGCCGCAAGATGTCGGTATGCGACTACGGCGCCGCCTGGGCACAGGTCGGCTCCACGCCCTACGACTACTTCAAGCACTACACCGCCGAGGGCGGCATCCGCTCCCCCCTGATCGTGGCGGGTCCGCAGGTCGATGCGCGCGGCCAGTTCTCGAATGCGGTCATGCACGTCACCGACGTCGTGCCGACCGTGCTCGCGCTGACCGGTGTCCGCCACCCCGTTGAATCCGGCACGTCCGGACTCGCGCCCCTGACCGGGAAGTCCATGCTGCCGGTGCTCTCCGCGAAGGCGCAGAGCATCCGCAGCGACCAGGACTGGATCGGCTGGGAGCTCTTCGGCAACCGTGCGCTGCGCCAGGGTGACTGGAAGATCCGGTCGATCCTCAAGGCTGCGGGTGGATCCGGTGAGTGGGCCCTCTTCAACCTCAAGGACGACCCCACCGAGCAGCGTGACCTTGCCCAGACCGAGCCCGCCAAGCTCAAGGTGATGACCGCCCTGTGGGACCAGTACGCGCAGCAGAGCGGCGTCATTCTCACCGGCGACGGCCCCTTCCAGAGCAAGAAGTGAGCGGCACCGGAGCGTATGTGCAGAACCAGAAAGGAGCAACAGATATGAGCAGAACTTCGAAGACCCGGCTGTCCATCGCGGCAGTCGGCTTGGTCGTCGCGCTCGGGCCGCTCGGCCCGGCGCAGGCCGCCGATGACTGGAGCTTTGCATTCACCCCCTACCTGTGGGCGGCTGGGATGAAGGGCGATGCGGAGGCGGGCAATCTGCCCCGGACCCGGGTTGACATGCAGTTCACCGACATCATGGACACGCTCGATTTCGGCCTGATGGGACAGTTCGAGGCGAGAAAGGACCGCTGGGGACTGATGTTCGACGCGATCTACATGAAACTGTCGGACTCCGCTGTAGCATCCAGGACCGGCCCGAACGGTATCGTGTCGCTCGACGTCAATGCCAAGGCGCAGATTGCGCAGAGCGTACTCGCCGGCGCCGTGGCCTACCGGGTGCTGGAGGTCGATACCGCAGTGGATGTCTTCGGCGGTCTGCGCTACACCAACCTCGATATCGACGCCAAGGTCGATGCGGGTCTCTTCGGTCTCAGCGGGCAGGTCAATCGCCATGGCGACAAGGACTGGGTGGATCCGTACATCGGGTTCCGGGTTCAGCATCCGTTGGCCGAGCGCTGGACGCTCGTTGGGCTCGCCGACGTCGGTGGCTTCGGCGTCGGTGCGGATTCGACCTGGCAGGTGTCGCTCGGCGCGATCTACGAGGTTTCGGAAAGCACGTCGGCGACTTTCGGGTACCGCTACTACAAGGTCGATTACGACGAGGGTGACTTTCTGTACAACATGGAGAGCGATGGGCTCTACGTGGGCATGACCTTCCACTTCTAGCAGGGCTTCATTCCGCCGGGCCGGCTGTGTGCTACCCGGCGCCACGTCTTGCGCGGGCCTGCCCGTGCAAGACGACTTCGCGACGGCTCACTCATATTGCAAGTGCAATGAGCATGAGCATTGCCACGAACGTCATCGGATAGGCGATTCTCGCGACCCGCACAAGTCTCGCTGCTGCATCGGAGCGGCCCTTTCGCAGCAATATCGCGTCAATGGTCACTTGAATGACGGTCGCGAACACCATCATCATCGACAGGAGAATGAACGCGTCGAGTCGCGTGATGTAGGGAACCAGCGGCAGCGACTGGCCAATGGAGTAGCGGTAGGCGACCATCGTCAGCATCGAGGTGACGGCGACCGAGATGTTCGTGGCGATCGTATCCGGCCCCAGCCAGAAGCAGATCCACGACATCGCGACGATCAGACACACCGGGAGCAGGACCTTGAACAGGAAGGATTCCCAGTGTCTTTGCATCGTCAGCGTCAGCTTCATGGCAGCCATGCCCGAGCCGCCCGGCGTGGCGGCAAAGCGCGTGGGTTCGACGTTCCAGTGCAGCATGGTCCAGTCGGGAATCGACAGTGTGGGCGAGACCCCGGACTTCACCTCTCCGGCGGAAAGCGGGACCAGCTGGACCTCGTCGCTACCGTATCCGGCAGCAACGATCGGAATGTTCAGCACCTGCTGGTCGAAGGGAAACTTGCGGAGCGCGAGCGGCTGCAGGAACCAGCCCCAGTAGCGTTGTTTGAGGATGACCTCGCCGTTGCCGGAGATGTCCACCGACAGCGGAAAGGTCGTCCACGAGCGTTGAAGGTTGGCGATCTGAAGCTGGGGATGCCAGATCTGATCGAGCGTCCGTTTGATGGTCTTGCGCCCGTGTGCCAGGCCCGGATCGCGCCAGCGCGCCTCGAGATACACGCTGCCGGTGAAGGTCTGCTCGGAAGAGGCGATGTGGTCGATATCGAGAATGTAGATCGCGACCCTCACGATCGTCGGCCCGCCGTCCGGCGTCGGACGTGCTGCGCCCACCTGGGCCCAGATCTCTGAGGGGAGTCCGGCAAGCACCAACAGGGTCAGCATGGCTGCCCACGTGGTGCGCATGTTCGGGAACGCCGCGCACAGGCGCCGCGCGCCCGGAACGGACAGGCGCCCGGCGCGCATGAAGAAGTGGGGCGTTCCGCGCCGGGTTGACGTTTGCCTATTGATCAACCCGACGCCAACTCCGGTCGGGGTTGTATGTCGTCACCCCAGCAGCGATACCCGTCGTGTCGGGGCCGAGGTCTTGCTCGTAAACGATGCCGTCCGGGCCGACGATGAAGCTCATGATGCCGGACACGCGATAGCTGGCCGGATAGGCGAGCAGCGCGAAGCCGCCGATCATCCGCCCGCCGGCGACGTATTCGTAGGCCCCACCGGGCGCGTCCGCACCCTGGCCGGTCAGGATGCGGTAGTAGTAGCCGTGATAGGCGGTGGGCGTTGTCGTGGCGGCGTCGTGCCCCGGGTAGCCTTCCTTTGCAGCGTCGGCGAAAAGCGGACCCAGGGGGCTTTGCGCTTCGCCCTCGGTTGTCTGCCAGTACAGGCCGTCACGGTTGCCGGGTGTGCTGCGAAGCTTCATCGCGTAGGACCGCGCGCCGCTTCCGTCCCGGTCCTCTGATGCGTACTCCCGTTGGGCGTCGACATAGGTCAGCATCACCTGGATCGTCGACAGTTCGTTGCGGCCGATGCGCCGGTTGACCATTTCGTCTTCGCCCGCGGCGGTGTCGAAGTACCAGCCTTGCGGTCCCCGCACGATGGGCACCGGAAGAGGCCAGCCGTCCTTGCCGATCTCGAGGACCGCGCGGGCGTCGCCGCTGAGTGTGATCCTGTGGGACTCGTCGAACGAGGCGAGGAAGGTGGCGCGCGCCTGCTTGTCGGCCACCGCGTCGCCGGAAGCGAGTAGACGGTCGGCATCGGCGCCGAGCACTACCGTGAGCTCGGCGATGCTGTCGTTCTTCAGCCCGGCGACCAGCGCTTCGATCGCGGCCTCGGGTGAGCCGAAAAGTGTCTGCCCGGCCAAGGACGGCGCGGTCGTGCCGAGCAACAGGATCGTCCCCGCGCATGCGCCGGCAATACGGCGCAGCGCGAGAAATGGGGTTCCGTTCAGTGCAGCCAAGTTCGTCTCCTTCATTCCGTCGCCAGGGGCTCAACCATTAAGCTCAGTTTCGGCGCAGGCCTCTGTCCGGCCCCACCATCTCGGCCGCCGTGCGGCTGCGCGCACCCCTGTCGGCATGAGCGCGTGCCTCGGCCCCGCCGACACCTTGCCGGTCGAGCATCCGGTTCGCGCTCGCTGCGGAGCCGGGACGCTCGAACCGCGTTTCGTCCGGATTGCTTGCCCGGGCCGTGCGCTCCGGCGCCGGCCCGGCCCGCCCGGCCGCAGCTGCGCCCGTCCGCGCCTCGGGCGCTGCGTGCCCGCGATAGGTCTGGCGGTCCCTGGAGCCGGCAACATGGCCATCCGGACGATAGCGTTGTGCGACGCTTGCGCTGTGGTAGGGCACGCCGCGGCGATGATCGACGTCGTGTCGCCAGGCGCCCTTCGCGGGCAGGTTGGTGATGTTGGTGCGATGGACGTGCTTGTGGAAGTGGATGTTTCTGTCCACGTCGATGTCGATCTCGCCTCTGTTCCAGTCGGCCGAGCCCCAGGCATAACCCCACGCGAGGCCGAGGATGATGCCGGCGCCGAAGCCGTAGCGGGGCGCGGCCACGTAGCCGGGCGGATAGTAGTAATAGGGGGGGTAGGCCGTGTAAGGCCAGGTACCGTACACGACGACCGGGTCGTAGACGGGCACGTACACGGTCGTGGTGCTGGCAGGTTCGATGATGATGACGTTCTCCCGCACCACCACGGTCTGCTCGGGGCTCGACTTCAGATAGCCCGCAGCCTGTGCCTTGGCGCGCAGGCGCTGGATGGCGGCGAACAGTTCGCGCGGCTGGGCGAGAAACGCATCGCCGAGCTTCTGCGTCCATTCGAGCTGGCTGCTCATCATGAGCAAGGCCTGCGGAAAGTTCGCCAGCGACTTCACGCTCGGATCCCAGGGTTGCGCATCGAGCTGGCGGGCGAGTGCCTCGCCCTGAAGGTTCTTGTGCTGGGCAACGAAGCGCTCGGCCTGCACGACCTCGAGCGGATAGGTCGCTGCCATGAGCATCTGCGAGACCAGGCTGTCGGGATAGAGGGCGATGGGTGCCGCCAGCTGCTCGAGCTCTTCCTGCCTGAAACTCGTGGCGGCCGTCGCCGAGGCCGAAGCGCCCTGCGCGGCGGCCGGCAAGGCGGTCAAGACCGATGTCACAAGCAAGGCCGGCAAAACAAGCACGGCCATCGCTTCACGCTTCATTCTCATCACTATCCCCTCGCTCCTGAACCGGGTGCCGCCCGGGCAGCGTGCGTTTCCCGAGACGTCACCAGAGGTCCACGCTGTATGACCGTCCGGATGCCCGCCACGGCCCGTCATGCCGGGATGTGGCCAGACCATGTTAGAGGCGTGGCGTACCGGCCAGTATTGGACCAAGGTCCAATTCGACCGCGCCGACCGCCCCGCAGCCCGCGGCGGCTCCGCGGATGTGGCCGGAACCGTCATCGCGCCGGCGCGGGGCCGAGCGCGTCGCGCAGCGCCCGCGCCTGCCTGTCCTGCGGAAAGCGCTGCAGCAACGCCTCTGCGTACGCGATGGCGTCGGCCAGTGCGTTTTGGTCGCGGCTCATGGTGGCGAGTGCGAAGAGGATTTCGCGGTCGTCGGGATGGCGCGCGTTCGCTTCGCGCAGGAGGCGAAGCGCGGCGCCCGGATCGCCGGCGCCCGACACCGCGAGGGCATGGACATAGCTGTAGTGGGCGGAGTGCGGTTCGGCTTCGGCCGCCTGCCTGAACCAGACGAGTGCATCGGCGAGACGCCCCTGCCGCACCAGCAGCAGCCCGAGCGTGTGACGCAGATCCGCGTCGTGGGCAACGCGCTCGATACCCTCGCGCAAGAGCCGTTCCCCCTCGCCGTCGCGCTGCTGGAGGCGGTAGAGATCCGCCAGGTTGATGTACGCGGCAGACGCGCGGGGGTCGAGGCGCAGCGCGGTGCGGAAGGCCTGCTCCGCCTGATCCGCCGCACCCACCGACATCGCCAGCAGTCCGCGCTGGATGTGCGCCTCCGGCAGGTCGGCATTCACCATCAACGACGTCTCGTACTCGGCGACTGCGCCGACCAGTTCGTCGCGAGCCGCAGCCGGCATCGGCTGAGGCGCCAGTGGTGCCAGCACGCGGGCGGCCTCCAGACGCACGATGCGGCTTCTGTCGCGCAAGTGCGGCCACCCCAGGTCGAGGCGTATCCGCGCATCCCGGACATCGAGAAAGCGCAGCGCCACCGAGCGCACCAGGGGTTCGGGGTCGGCCAGTAGCTTCTGGACCGTCGGCAGCGGCGGGGCGCTCGCGCCGCTCGCGATGCGGCTCGCCGCGCTTGCGCGCACGATCGCCGAGAGGCTGGGGTTGTTCGCGACCTCGATCAGGCGCGCCGTCGCGTCCGGCTTTCCGCTCTCGGCGGCGTGAAAGGCCTCCGCAAAGTGCGGGCCGCGCGATCGGCTGTCGGGAAACCAGGTCTCGACCATCCCGGCGGCCCAGGGCGCACCCTCGTCGGCATGACATCCGGTGCAGGCGTTCGGCGTGCCGAGGCGCACCGAAAGGTCCGGGCGCGGAACCCGCAGGCTGTGATCGGCACGCCAGTCATTCACCATGTACACCCGCTCGGGCATGTGGCAGTTCTTGCACTGCGCGCCCGCGCTCCCGGCATCGTGATGGTGGTGCGTGCCGGCATCGTAGCGGCTGGCGAGGTGACAGCCGGTGCACAGGGCGTTACCTTCGGCACGCAGTTTCAGGTTGTGCGGGTCGTGACAGTTCGAGCACACGACGCCGGCCGTATGCATCTTGCTCTGCACGAAGGAGCCGTACTCGAAGACTTCGTCCTTGATCTGCCCGTCGGGGAAGTACAACTGCGCCTCGAGCAGCGCGATCCGGTGGGTATTGCCCAGGGGCCTTCCACCATGTTCTCCGGCATGGATCGCCTCGCGCCGCGCGTGGCAGTGGGCGCAGGCCTCGACCTCCGCCGAGGCGGTGGGGCTGCCGGTCCGCAGCGGTTTGCCCGCCGCGTGGTCGAATGTCCATTGCGCCTGCTGCGTCCGGGCGAGCGGCACGACGAGTCCCTTGTCGTCGCCGGGTTGCGGCGCTCCGGCGCGGTCCGCCCCACGGGCCCACTCCACATGGCGTGCGCCCGGCCCATGACAGGCCTCGCAGGCCACGTTGATCTCGCTCCAGGTCGTGTCGTAGCGATCGCGCTCGAGATCATAGTTCTTCTGCAGGTTGGTCGAATGGCACTCGGCGCACTGGTGATTCCAGGTCTGGCTGCGCGCGGTCCAGTGCTGGGGATGGCGGCTGTCCATCCTCTCGTCGGGGTAGAGGTGAAACCAGCGCTGACCGCCCGCCTTGGCCGGACGACTGTCCCAGGCGAGGCCGAGCGCCTGAATGTGGCCGTTGGGGAATTCGATCAGGTACTGCTGCAGCGGACTCCAGCCGAACGTGTACTTGATCCGGAAGTCCTGCATCCTGCCGTCCGGCCCGTCGGTGTGGACGAAGAACGCGCCGTCCCTGCGGAAGAAGCGGGAGGTCACGCCGTGCGCCGTCACGGTGGCATTGGCGAAGTCGCCCAGCACCGAGGTCTCGCTCGCTTCGGCCATCGCGTGCTCGTGCATGGAGCCCCGCCAGGCCTGCGTTTCGGCCTCGTGGCAGCTCGCGCACTGCGCAACGCCCATATAGCCGTTCGCCGCCAGTGCGACCTGCGCGCTCAGGCAGACCCAGCAGAGCAGCAGGAAGGCGATCGGCCGGCTCATCGGGGGCGGCTCCGGCCTTCCAGGCATGCCGGCAGGGTGTGCTTCCGTTGTGCCCTCATGAGGCAGGTCGGATGGCTAGCGACCTTGGGTGGCCGGCGTGGCGTTCACCGAGATCGCCACCGACTCGATGAAGTTCGCTTCCACCTGGTCGCCGACCTTGACCACGTCGAAGTGCTCCGGATTGCGCACGTCCAGCTCGATGACGTTGCGCTCGGGACCACGCAGCGTGATCGTGCTCTTCGTCCTGTCCAGTGCGATGACATCGGCGACGACCGTCACCTGACGCCCGATGGCACCTGCAGGCTTGTCGCCGGGCTGGGCCCGCTCGCCGGCCGTCTGCTCGGACAGTTCCCGAACCCCGGTACTCTTGCGCACTTGCAGGCTTGTGGCGCGGATGTACTCGATCACCACTTCGTCGCCGACCTTGATCTGCTCGAAGTTCCTCACGTCCGGGCCGGCGACGACCCCGAACCTGCGGCCTTCCTCGCCGATCAGCATCACGGACCGGGTCGCAGCGTCGATGGCCTCGACCTTTGCGGCTGCCTGGACCGCCTCCACGGCAGACACCTTCCCGGGTTGGTTGGTCGTGGAGATGATCCCGACCGGTGCCTGCTGGGCGAGCAGGCTGGTCGGCACGAAGGGAAGCAGGAGTGCGCCGACCAGGGCTGCGCTACGCAAGTGAAGATTCGTCATTTGTTTTCCTGGGTGATGTCGAAAGTCAGTGCAGGAGGTGTTTCCGCCCCCCGCTCATGGTGAAACCCGATCGTCGCCGTCAGCGGGCGGTTTTTGCGGCCAGCATGAAGTCGCGTGCGTCCTTGGCCCATGCATCGATCGCGGGTTTCATCTTGTCGAGCGTCAGGGTGTCTTCCATGGACTCCAGCTCTTCGCCTTGCCCCTCACGCATGCCTGCCGCGACAACGTTTCCGGTAGCGGCGTCCTGGACTTCGTATTCGACCGCGAGCACGGCCCGCTTGGAGGTCTGGCCGCGGGTCAGGACGAAGGCGACCGGCAACAGTTGGTATGGCTTGAGGCCCTCGTTCTTGGCGGCGGCTGCCGTGATCGCAGGCCGGAAGCGCAGCGTTCCGGGGCCCGGCTTGTCGACGACCTTCAGAACGCCCTTCAACTCACGATGGAAAGCTTCGTCCATGTAAGTCGAGATCTGCTTCAGCGTGGCGCTGCTGAGTTGTGAGGTTGGCTGAGGTTCGGGATGGAAGGCGGCCTTGTCGATCATGACGGAGTCGTAGCTGCCCAGCGACACACCGGGCGCGATCCAGCGCTTCGCGGCTGCGCCCGACGGCGACTCGATCTGTTCCATTTCGGCGTACAGCTTCGCCGACAGGAATCCCGATGCGCCGTCCATCACGTCTGCGGCGACGACGTGTCCGGCGAACAGTGCCATTGCCAAGGCCATTCCGGCCAGGCGTTTGGAAGTGCCCATTCGATCACTCCTTTGATGAAGGTGACTGTGACTACGTAAGCGCATCTTAGGGAGCGACGCATCGCGCCGACTATTGGGCCTTGGTCCAACTGACAACGCATGAAGTCCTGCAGCGCAGGGCCTGGCGGTATGCGTGGGGAAGCAGCATCGAGGGCGACGATATTCGCTGCGACCTTCGTGCAAGGCCGGGATCGCGAACAATTGCCCGGTTCATCCGAAGGCAGTCGTCTGCCACGACGCAGTTCAACCCGAAACGCCCGAACGCAATCACTCCGGGACGAATCGGCTCAGCTTTTGCCCCTTCAACGAGTAGCCGCCCATCAGTCCTTCCTTGCCGAAGATGAAGGCCACCACCGACGACTTGGCCTTCAGTGTGTCCACCGACACGCCAATGCTTTCGTCGATCAAGGTGACCCCCGTGTCTATGCCGGCGTCCCATCCCTTGCCCGTGCGGAAATCCTCCAATGCCTCGCCGGTCAGGAAGATGAACACGTAGTTTGCCTGTTGAACGCCTGCCTGGAAGCCGATCGATGCAGCACTCATCTTGTAGTAGTCGGCTGTCTTGCCGTCGATGCGCAACGCACCTTCACCCCACTGCCCGCCCACTACCAGGCCCACTTTCTTGACCTCGGGTATCACCAGCACCCCTTTTGCGGCGGCCAGATATTCGTCAGCGCCCTAGACGGTCCTCCGGAACTCGGACAATGCCGCATCGGCTTGGACGTCGATCTCCCGGGCCGAGTTGGCGTGCGCGAAGCCGATGGCGAGCAAGCCGATCAGTGCGAGGGCAAGGCGGAGCAGCCAGGCGAATGGACTAGTCATGGTAGCGGTGTTCATGTGTAAGACTCCTTGGGGTGGATCCACGCTCACGGTGGCGCGGAAGTGATCACCATCAACGTGCCGACTCTAGGGCGCTCGCTCCGCGCCCGAAATTGGACCTTGGTCTCATGCCCAGGCCAGCCGCCATGGCAGAACCAGCATGCGACGCTGGCGAGCCTGTCAGGAAACGCTTTCGGGGGGCGACAGGCAGCGTCGCGCCAGCCCGGTCCAACCCGGGTTCCGGAGCGCTCGTTAGGCAGTGACAGAGATGTTCGGTGTCAGCTGTGACGCGCTCCACCCGCAGGCAGGCGGATCGTGAAGCAGGTGACGCCATCGGCTGATTCCGCGGTGATCTCGCCCGCATGGGCGCGGACGATGGAGCGGGTGATCGCGAGTCCGAGCCCCGCGCCCTCGCCGCGCGCGCCGCGCTGGGTGCTGCCGCGGTGGAAGCGTTCGAAGATGCGATCGAGCTGATCCGCGGGGATGGGGTCGCCCACATTGCGGATGGCAAGACGGATGCCTGCCGGGTCGGTGGAGATGTCGATGTCGATCCGCTCTCCGTCGGGCGTGTGACGCAGTGCGTTCGAGATCAGGTTCGAGAGCGCGCGGCGCAGCATCAGGCGATCGCCCGCAACCTGTGCCTGACCGCGGCAGACGATGCGGATTCCGCGCTCGTCCGCCAGGGCCTCGTAGAAGTCGATCAGCGCTTCGGCCTCCTGCGCGAGGTCCACGGTTTCGCTGCCGCGCGCGAGGGTGTTCTCCTCGGCCTTCGCGAGAAACAGCATGTCGCTGACCATGCGCGCGATGCGCTCGTACTCCTCGAGGTTGGATGCGAGGATGTCCTGATAGGCCTCCGGTGTGCGCGGCCGGGAGAGCGCGACCTGGGTCTGTGTCATCAGGTTCGAGACCGGCGTGCGCAGCTCGTGGGCGATGTCCGCCGAATAGTCGCCGAGCCGCTGGAAGGCGGCTTCCAGCCGGGAGAGCATGCCGTTGAAGGCTTCGACGTGATCGCGTACCTCCAGCGGTGCGTCGTCGATGGCGAGCCGTTCGGCCAGCTGCCGCGCGGAGAGCTTGCGCGCGGTGTCTGTGACCCGGCGCAAGGGGGCGAGCCCGCGCTGCGCTGCGAGCCAGCCGAACAGCGCCGCCGCCAGCGCTGCGCCGACGACCCCGGCCCAGGTTGCCTTGCGCACCGACTCGAGGAAATGGACGTGGTGCGACAGATCGAGCGCGACGAGCGCCCGGATCGATGTGCCTTGCGCTTCAAGGCCAGGCAGCGCCACCTCGACCTCGAGCCCGCGATGGGGCAGTCCATCCACCATCCAGTCCGCCAGGCCGGCGGCAAGCCGCTCGCCCTCCAGCTGGCCTGCGGTGAAGTGCTCCGGGTGGATGACATGCAGCACCCGGCCGGCGTCGTCACGCAGCAGCACGCCCATGCTCTCGTGCCCGATGAAGTATCGGTCGAGCGCGCGGATGCGCTCGGTGCCCGGGAGGCTCGTGTCGTCATGCAGCGCATTGCGGATCAGGACGGTCTTGCCCTCCAGCTCGTGCTCGTCCAGTTCCTGGAAATGCCGCTCCAGCATATGCACGAAGAGTACCGCCGCGAGTACCAGCAGGCCCGCGGTGAGAGCGGCGAAGAGGGCGGCGAGCCGCGCCGTGAGCGAGCGCATGCGGAACATCGTCAGCCCGGCTCCATCGCCTCGAGCACGTAGCCCATGCCGCGCACGGTGCGGATCAGCTTCGGCTCGAAGGGGTCATCGACCTTGGCCCGCAGCCTGCGCACCGCGACCTCGATCACGTTGGTGTCGCTGTCGAA
The DNA here is from genome assembly GCA_041916775.1 of Rhodocyclaceae bacterium. Taxonomy (GTDB): domain Bacteria; phylum Pseudomonadota; class Gammaproteobacteria; order Burkholderiales; family Rhodocyclaceae; genus UBA2357. The sequence continues at coordinate 68,306 of JAYRYZ010000016.1, forward strand.
GTTCATGTCCCACACCTGCGAGGCGATGAGCGAGCGGGGCAGCACCTCGCCCTTGCGCCGCAACAGCAGCTCGAGCAGGGCGAATTCCTTGGCGGTGAGGTCGATGCGCTGGCCGCAGCGCAGCACCCGGCGGCGCAGCAGGTCCAGCTCCAGGTTGGCCGAGCGCAGAAGCTCCGGCTCATGGCTCCTTCCGCGCCGCAGCAGGGTGCGGACCCGCGCGAGGAGTTCGGAGAACGCGAACGGCTTGACCAGGTAATCGTCCGCGCCGAGCTCCAGGCCGCGGACGCGGTCCTCGATCTGGTCGCGCGCGGTGAGGAACAGCACCGGCACGCCATGACCGCCTCGGCGCAGCGTGCGGAGAACGCCCCAGCCGTCGAGTGAAGGCAGCATCACGTCCAGCACGATCAGGTCGTAGTCGCCATCCAGCGCGAGGTGAAGCCCGTCGAGCCCGTCGCGCGCAAGATCGACGACGAAACCGGCCTCGCTCAGCCCCTGACGCAGGTAATCGCCGGTCTTCGCCTCGTCTTCAACGATCAGGATCTTCATGGTGTCGCTCCGCTTGCCCGCCAAACGTCGTCAATTGTGCCCCCTGGGTCGGGAAAGCATGCCGGCTTACAGAAATGTAATGTCCGGGTCAGGCCAGCGAAAGCTGCGCAGGCGCAACATCCAGGCTGAGTCTTCACCGCAACCCCAGCAATGGAGAGACCCCCATGCACAGTCGTCGTCGATTCCTGGCCGCCGGACTTGCCGCAGGCGCACTCGCCGCCCACCGCATCGCATTCGCGCATGGCAGCGCCGGGCACGCCGGACATGCCGCCAAGCCTGCCGCGAAGCTCAACAACGAGCAGCAACCGTGGGGCATCGCCGGCGATCCGCAAGCGGTGTCGCGGACGATCGCGATCGCGATGACCGACGAGATGCGCTTCGTGCCCGACCGCATCGCGGCGAAGCTGGACGAGACCATCCGCTTCACCCACGAGAACCGCGGCACGGTGATGCACGAGATGGTGATCGGCACGCCCGAGGCACTGGCCGAGCACGCCGAGCTGATGAAGCGCTTCCCCGGCATGGAGCACGACGAGCCGTGGATGGCGCATATCGCGCCCGGAGAACGCGGCGAGATGATCTGGCGCTTCAATCGCCCGGGCGAGTTCCAGTTCGCCTGCCTCATCCCGGGCCACTTCGAGGCCGGCATGATCGGCACTATCCAGGTCGGCTGACGACATCTCACCCCGACTGCCCGGGCGGCGGGGCGCCTGCAACGGGCGCTCACCCGCCGAAATCGACGCTCTCCATGAAATCCACTTTCGCAGCAAGCACTCTCGCAGCAACATCGATGTGGGTGGCGGCGCTGGTGTTCGCCAGCGGGGCCGGCCCCGTCCGGGCGCAAGCCACTCCCGAGCTGACGCTCGGCTCGAACCCTGAGCCCCTGATCGAACTCGCGCGCCAGCACAACCCGGGCTTTGCCGCCGCGCGTGCGGAGGCCTCTGCGGCCGAGGCCCGTGTGGGCTCGGCCGGCGCGCTGCCCGACCCGAGCTTCGAGGTCGAGCTGATGGACGCCACCAATACCATGAACGGCCGACCGGCTTCGCTGCTGCCCGGCCAGGTCGGCGAGACGCGCTACCGCATCACCCAGCCGCTGCCCGGCTGGGGCAAGCGTGCGCTGGCGGTGGAGGCGGCCGAGGCACAGGCAGGCCAGGCGCACGCAATGCGCGATGCGGCCTGGACCGAGCTTGCGGCGCGGGTCGAGACGCTGTGGTTGCGCCATTACGCGGCCGACCGCGAGCGCCGCCTCAACCGCGAGGGGTTGGAACTGCTGCAGGCGCTCGAGACGCTCGGTCTCACCCGTTACGCGCTTGGCCTGGTGCCGCAGCAGGCGGTGTTGCGCCTGCAGCGCGAGGTCACCGCCCAGCGTCTCATGCTCGTCGACATCGAGCAGCGGCGCGCCGGGATCGTCGCGGGCCTGAACAGCCTGATCGGCCGGGCGCACGATGCGCCGCTCGCGACGCCCGCGGACCCGCCACCGCTGCCCGCAACGCTGAACGCGGCCGCGCTCTTCGAAGCACTCGCGGGCGCCAGCCCGGAGGTGACGGCCGCGACCCGCGGCATCGACGTCGCCCGCACCGAGCGCGAACGCACGTATCGGGAGCGCCTGCCCGACTTTGCGGTCGGTGTGCGCAACAACCGTCCTGACGAGGGCAAGGCCTCGTGGGACGTGATGTTCGAGGTGATGATCCCGCTGCAGCAGTCCAGCCGCCGCGCCAGGGAGCGGGAGGCCGAGCACATGCTGATCGCGGCCGAGGCGCGCCGCGAGGACGCTAGGGCGCGTGCCGCCGGCGAGCTGGGGTCCGCCTGGTCCATGTACGCGCAAGGCCGCGAGACCCTGCGCCTCATCGAACAGACGATGTTGCCGCAGGCCGAGGCCGCGCGGGACGCCAGCCGGGCCGCACTCGACGGCGGCAAGGCGGATTTCGACAGCGTGATCGAAGCGGAGCGCCAGCTCATCGAGATACGCCTCCAGCGTCTCAAGGTGGAACTCGACACGCGGTTGGCCCTGACCGAAATCAGGAAACTCACGGGGGATCTGCAGTGAATGCAGCGGTTCGAAAGACGGCCTTCGCGCTGAGTGTGGCGATGGCCGCAGGCGCCGGATACTGGGGGGCGCACCCGCAGGAGGCCGCGACGGCGGTGCTCCTGATCGGCGAGAGCCGGGCGCAGTCCAATGGTGCAGCGTCTGGCGGGGAACGCCGCATCCTCTACTACCGCAACCCGATGGGGCTGCCCGACACCTCTCCGGTGCCGAAGAAGGACTCGATGGGCATGGACTACGTTCCTGTCTATGCCGACGACAAACCCGACGACAGCGGCGTGGTGGCGGTCAGCCCGGCGCGCATCCAGACGCTGGGTGTCCGCACCGCCGAAGTGGCGCGCCAGGCCGTGGATGCCGCGGTGCGGGCCAGCGGCCGGGTCGAGATCGACGAGCGCAGCCAGGTGGTGGTGGCGCCGCGCTTCGAGGGCTGGATCGAGCGCCTGCATGTGAATGCGGTCGGCGATGCGGTGAAGAAGGGCCAGCCGCTCTTCACCGCCTACAGCCCGGAGCTGCAGTCCGCCGGCGAGGAGTTGCGCATCGCCGAGCGCCTCGCCAGCCGGAGCGCCGGCGAGGACGCGGTCGCGGGCGAGTCCGCGCGTCGTCTCGTCGAGGCGGCACGCAGCCGCCTGCGCAACCTGGAGGTGGCCGGCCAGCACGGGCCGCGTCAGGTCTTCCATGCGCCGGCGGCCGGCGTGGTGCTGGAGAAGACCGCCATCCAAGGGGGGCGCTTCATGGCGGGCGAGGCGCTGTACCGCATCGCCGACCTGTCCAGGGTGTGGATCATCGCCGACATCTACGAGCAGGATCTCGCGCGGGTGCAGCCGGGCCAGACGGCCCAGGTCACGCTCGACGCCTGGCCGGACCGCAGCTTCACGGCGCGGGTGGGCTATCTCTACCCGACGCTGGATGCCGCCACGCGCAGCACGCGGGTGCGACTCGAGATGGACAACCCGGAGGGCCTGTTCCGCCCCGGCATGTTCGCTCGGGTGTCCCTGGCGGGCGATGCCGTCCACAAGCTCGTCGTGCCTGCGTCGGCCGTCATCGACGACGGCGAACGCCGGGTGGTGCTGCTTGCGCTCGGCGAGGGGCGCTTCAAGCCCCAGCCGGTGCGTCTGGGCGAGCGTGGCCGCGAAGTGGTCGAGGTGCTGGAAGGCATCGCGGTGGGCGATCGGGTCGTGGTGTCCGCCAACTTCCTGCTCGACTCGGAGAGCCAGCTCAAGGCGGCACTTGCCGGCCTGGTCGAGGCCGATCCGGAGGGCGGGGCAGGCGGGGATGTCGTCCGCTACGAGACCGAGGGCACGTTCGAGGGGCTGGATGCGCAGTCGGGCAGCGTCACGATGACCCACGACGAGATTCCGGCGTTGCGCTGGCCGGCAATGACGATGGACTTCCTGATTGCCGATGTTGCGCTGCTGAAGGACATCCCGCAGGGTACGCCGGTGCGCTTCGTCTTCGAGGCCGGTGAGCCCGGCGAGTACATCATCACGGGCATCGAGCCGCTTGCAGGCGCTGCGGCCGCGCCGGGCGCCGGCGCTCATGAGGGGCACTGAGGTGCATGATCCCGTGACAGGCGCCGCCGGCCACCAGCCGACCGACGCGGCCCCGAAACCGGCAACGGGCGGCGTGCTCGATCGCGTCATCGACTGGTCGGTGCGCAACGTCTTCGTGGTGCTGCTCGCCACCCTGTTCCTCGTCGGCGGCGGGCTCTACGCAGTGCGGCATACGCCGCTCGATGCGCTGCCCGACCTCTCCGACGTGCAGGTCATCGTCTACACCGATTACCCCGGCCAGGCGCCGCAGGTGGTCGAGGACCAGGTCACCTATCCGCTCACCACCGCGATGCTGGCGGTGCCGCGGGCGAAGGTGGTGCGCGGCTTCTCGATGTTCGGCGCCTCGTACGTGTATGTGATCTTCGAGGATGGCACCGACATCTACTGGGCGCGCTCGCGCGTGCTGGAGTACCTGAGCTCGGCCGCCGGGCGCCTGCCGCAGGGCGTGGCGCCGCAGATCGGCCCCGACGCCACCGGCGTGGGCTGGGTGTACCAGTACGCGGTGCTCGGCAAGGACATGAGCCTCGCCGAGACGCGCAGCCTGCAGGATTGGTATGTGCGCTACCAGCTCACCAAGGCGCACGGCGTCTCGGAGGTGGCGAGCCTGGGCGGCTTCGTGCGCGAATACCAGGTCACCATCGATCCGCTGCGGCTGGCCGGCTATGGCATCACCCTCGACCAGGTGACGCAGGCGATCCGCGCCTCCAACCGCGATGTCGGCGGCCGTGTGGTGGAGCTCGCCGAGCGGGAATACATGGTGCGCGGGCGCGGCTACCTTCAGGGCTCGGAGGACATCGCCGCGATCGTGCTGAAGACCGAACGCGGCACGCCGGTGCGGGTGGGGGATGTCGCGCGGGTGGAGCTGGTGCCTGCCGAGCGGCGTGGCATCGCCGAGCTCAACGGCGAGGGCGAGGTCGCCTCCGGCATCGTGATGGCGCGCTTCGGCCAGAATGCGCTCGACGTGATCGCCAACGTGAAGGCGAAGATCGCCGAGATCGCCCCGGGCCTGCCGGCAGGTGCGGAGATCGTGCCGGTCTATGACCGCTCGGAGCTGATCGAGCGCGCGATCGGCAACCTGAAGTGGACGCTGCTCGAGGAGAGCCTGATCGTCGCCGCGGTGTGCGTGGTCTTCCTCCTCCATGTGCGCAGCGCGCTGGTGGCGATCATCACGCTGCCGCTCGGCATCCTGTTCGCCTTCATCGCCATGAAGTCGCTCGGCCTGGGCTCCAACATCATGAGCCTGGGCGGTATCGCGATCGCGATCGGGGCGATGGTGGACGCCGGGATCGTGATGATAGAGAACGCCCACAAGCGCCTCGAGCACCTGCCTGCCGATGCGCCACAGGCGCAGCGCGCCGCCGTGCTGGTGCAGGCCTGCAAGGAGGTCGGTCCGGCGCTGTTCTTCTCCTTGCTGATCATCACCGTGTCCTTCCTGCCGGTGTTCGTGCTCGAAGGGCAGGAGGGGCGGCTGTTCTCGCCGCTCGCCTACACCAAGACCTTCGCGATGGCCGGCGCCGCGATGCTGTCGGTGACGGTGGTGCCGGTGCTGATGCTGTTCTTCGTGCGCGGACGCATCCTGCCCGAGCAGCGCAACCCGGTGAACCGCTTCCTGATCTGGATATATCGCCCGGTCATCCGTGGCGTGCTGCGCTTCAAGGCCGTCACGCTGCTGCTGACCTTGCTGGTGATGGCCGCCACCATCGTGCCGGCGCGCCAGATCGGCTCGGAGTTCATGCCCACCCTGAACGAAGGCACGCTCTTCTACATGCCGGCGGCGCTGCCCGGCATGTCGGTGACGGAAGCCGGGCGCCTGCTCGCCACCACCAACCGCATCATCAAGACCTTCCCGGAGGTGGAGTCGGTCTACGGCAAGGCCGGCCGCGCCAACACCGCAACCGACCCGGCGCCGCTCGAGATGTTCGAGACCGTGATCAACCTGAAGCCGCAGGATCAGTGGCGCCCCGGCGTGACCACCGACACGCTGATCGCGGAGATGGATGCCGCGCTGCGCTTTCCCGGCCTTGCCAATTCGTGGACCATGCCGATCAAGGCGCGCATCGACATGCTCAGCACCGGGATCCGCACGCCGGTGGGGGTGAAGGTGTTCGGCAAGGACCTCGCGACGCTGGAACAGGTGGCGCAGGCGGTGGAGGCTGCGGTGCGCAAGGTGCCGGGCGCGAGCAGCGCCTATGCCGAGCGTGTCGCCGGCGGCTATTACGTCGACATCCTGCCGCGCCGCGATCAGCTCGCGCGCTACGGGCTCACCATCGACATGCTGCAGGAGGTGATCGCCACCGCGCTCGGCGGCGAGATGGTGACCACCACGGTGGAAGGCCTCGAGCGCTACGGCGTGTCGGTGCGCTATGCACGCAGCCTGCGCGACGACCCCGCGCGGCTGGCCTCCGACGTGTTCGTGCCGACCATGAACGGCCCCATCCCGCTCGGCCAGGTCGCGGAGGTCAGGCTCGCACGCGGCGCACCCGGCATCCGCACCGAGAACGCACTGCTCGCCGCCTATGTGTACGTGGATACCCGCGAGCCGGACCTGGGCGCCTTCGTCGAGCGCGCACAACGGGCGGTGGCCGACGAGGTCGTGTTCCCGCAGGGATACTACGCCACCTGGAGCGGTCAGTTCGAGAACATGGAGCGCGCCAAGGACAAGATGAAGCTCGTCGTGCCGGTGACGCTGGCGCTGATCTTCGTGCTGCTGTACCTCAACTTCCGCGCCCTCGGCGAGACCCTCATCGTGATGTTGTCGGTGCCGTTCGCGCTGGTCGGCGGGGTGTGGCTGATGTGGTGGCTGGACTACCAGATGAGCGTGGCGGTCGCGGTGGGCTTCATCGCGCTGGCCGGCGTCGCGGCGGAGACGGGCGTGATCATGCTGATCTACCTTGAGCAGGCCTGGAAGGAGGCGTGCGCGCGCTGCCGCGCGGAAGGTCGCGAGGCCGGTGTTGCCGAGCTCTACCAGGCCATCATGGAGGGCGCCGCCGGGCGTGTGCGGCCGAAGATGATGACCGTCATCACCGTCATGGCGGGGCTGCTGCCGATCATGTGGAGCACCGGCACCGGCAGCGAGGTGATGAGCCGCATCGCGGCGCCGATGATTGGCGGCATGGTGTCGTCTACCGTGCTGACGCTGGCGGTGATCCCGGTGTTGTATGCTCTGGTGAAGCAGTGGGAGTTGCGCCGCGGCGCTCGGCCGACGGCCGTGCCCCACGCCGCGTCCTCCGTCGCAACACGCGAATGAACCCGAACATGCACGCCGAGAATCCATCCGCCGGGGCCCACGACCACATCTTCGATAGCGGCAATGCGCTGGCCGAGCGCAGCACCTGGGTGGTGATGTGGATCACCGCGATGGCGATGGTGGTCGAGATCGCCGCGGGCTGGTGGTTCAACTCCATGGCGCTGCTCGCCGACGGCTGGCACATGAGCTCGCACGCCTTCGCGATCGGCCTGTCCGCGCTGGCCTATGGCGCGGCGCGGCGCTACGCGAAGGACCCACGCTTCGCCTTCGGTACCTGGAAGATCGAGATCCTGGGCGGCTTCGCCAGCGCCCTCTTTCTGCTCGGCGTCGCGGCGATGATGGTCGTCGGCTCGATCGAACGTCTCGTCTCGCCCCAGCCCATCCACTACCGTGAAGCGATCGTGGTCGCCACCCTGGGCCTGGCGGTCAACCTCGTGTGCGCGCTCATCCTCGGCAAGGCGCACCATCACGGCCATGGTCACCACGATCACCACGGTCACGACCATGCCGGGCACGGGCACGAACACCATCATCACGACCTCAACCTCAGGTCCGCCTACCTTCACGTCATCGCCGATGCGGCCACCTCGGTGCTCGCCATCGTGGCGCTCGTCGGCGGCTGGATGTACGGCTGGGCCTGGCTGGATCCGGCCATGGGCATCGTCGGCGCGGTGCTGATCGCCATCTGGGCCAAGGGCTTGCTCTTCGACACCGGCACGGTGTTGCTCGACCGCGAGATGGATCATCCGGTCGTTGCCGAGATTCGCGAGGTGGTGGAGTCCGGTGCACAACGTGGCGACACCCGCATCACCGACCTGCACGTCTGGCGCGTCGGCAAGAATGCTTACGCATGCGCGATCGCGGTGGTGACCACCGACTCCGCGCTCACCCCCGACGCAGTGCGTGCCCGCCTGGCGGTGCATGAGGAGGTCGTGCACTCCACGATCGAGATCCATCACCCCTGGCCCAGCACGCCCAGCGTGAAGCCCGCCAGCACCAGGTAGCGCCCCGCCTTGGCGATGGTGACGATCAGCACGAAGCTCCACAGCGGCTCGCGCATCACACCGGCGACGACGGTGAGCGGATCGCCGATCACCGGCACCCAACTCAGCAGCAGCGACCAGCGGCCGTAGCGGTGGTAGTGGGCCTGTGCCTTGCCGAGTTGCGCGGCCGGGACGGGGAACCAGCGCCGCCCGCGCCAGCGCTCGAGATAGCGCCCGAGCCCCCAATTCACCACCGAACCCAGCACGTTGCCGAAGGTGGCGACGACGAGCAGCGCCCAGGCCGGATGCGCGCCGTTGAGCAGCAGGCCGGCGAGCACCGCCTCGGACTGCAGCGGCAGCAGCGTCGCCGCGCCGAAGGCGCTGAGGAAGAGGGCGGGATAGGCCAGGGCATCCAGCGGCATGTGATCCTTGAAGACGGGGCAGAGCGGCGGGCCGCCTTGCCGAGTGCAAGTCGAGCTACCAGGGGCGCCCCTTGGCTCCCGCCACGAACACCGGTGCGAAGCCGCCGCCGGGCGTGCGGAAGTTGGTTGTCTGGCCCCTGTAGAGGCGCGCAGCGACGAGCCGGAGGGTGCCGGCGTAGGCATAGGCACGCACGTCCAGCTTCAGGTCGCTGCGCTGCCCGTCGACCGCCACCCGTCGCTCCGAAGGTGTCGCAATGCGTTGCGCGACGTAGCCACCGGCGAGGATCTCCTGCCAGACGCGTTGCGTGAGCTTGTCGCCGCGATACGTCGCGCGGCTGCCGAAACCGGCGAATGGCTTGAAGAAGAGGGTGCGCCGCGCCGCCCACAGCGCCTCGGCGCGTTCGGGGGTGACCTCGGTCGTGTGCGGGATGCCTGCGACGAGGCGGTCGATGCCGGGCTGCGGAACACCGAGTCCGGCCAGCTGCGCCGCGTCGCTCAACACCGCGAGATTGCGCTTGTCCGCGTAGAGCGCATGGGCACGCGGGTGCGGGGTCATCACCACCGCCCCTGCTTCATGGGCGGCGCGCAAGTGCGCCAACGCGGGTGCCTGCAGGGTGAAATCGGTCAGGCGGTTGTAGACCAGATCGACCGGACCATGCGCGTGCATCAGCCGGCCGGAATCGAGCGACAGCGCGTCAGGATCGCAGATCACGGCCTCGAGGCCGGCACTGCGGAAGAGTTGGCGAAAGAGCAGGAACTCCGGATAGAGGTACTGCGTTTCGGGTTGTTCGTCGACGATGGCCACACGGGCGGGCCGGCCGCTGCGCCCCGCGCGTGCCCACTCGGCCAGGAAGTCGTCCAGCCAGCGCTGCTCCAGCTCATCCAGCGCCGCCGTCGGCTGAAGAAAGGGCTGGATGGCCTCGCAGCAGGCGGTCTGTGCGCGTGCGAGTGCGGCGTTGAGCAGCGCGCCGCCGGCGTTGGTGTTGATCTCGATGAGCTGCGGGCCTGCCTCGCCCAGATGGAAGTCGTAGCCCATGAACACCGACTGTGCCCCATGATCGACCCGCGCGATGGCCGGCGCGCGCTCGAGCGCGAGCGCCCGATAGGCGGGCAATGCGACGACCGTCTCGATCGCGGCGACGATGTCCGCCATTGCCTGCAGGGTTCCGGGCGCGATGAACACGGCCGTCGCGGAAAAGAGGTGCGGCCGGCTGCGGCCGATCTCGGCGGCGAGGCCGTGCAGGCTCGGCTCGGCCTCCAGTTGTTGGCGCAGGCGCTCCGCATCGAGGCTGCGGCAGTCGCAGCCGCGGTTGATCGCCTCGGCGATGCCGTTTGCGTCGTGCTGCCGGGTGAAGCTGAAATCGTCTGCGTCCATGTTCCTTCTCGCATCATCATCCCGCATCGGCCGATTGCGCTGCCGGCGGCGTGGTCGGCAGGCGCCACCCGGAATACTGCCTTGCGGTGACCTCCGCTTGTCACGAGATCTTCACTTTTTCTTCATCTTGGCTCACTATAATTCAAGACTTCTAAAAATATCGCGATATTGGAGCAAGACATGAGAGTCGGCATCAACGGCATGGGTCGTATCGGGCGCCTGGCCCTGCGTGCGGCGATGGGCGCGGCGGAACGGCAGGCGGACGATCCGCGCGCCGGCAACCGCGTGGAGGTCGTGCATGTGAACGAGCTGAAGGGCGGCGCTGCCGCGACTGCCCACCTGCTGGCATTCGACAGCGTGCAGGGCAGGTGGCGTGCGGACATTCGTGCCGAAGGCGAGGACACCATTCGTATCGACGAGCGCACGCTGTCCTTCTCCTCGCACGCCACCGCGGCGGAGATCCCCTGGGGCGAGCTCGGCGTCGATGTGGTGCTGGAGTGCACCGGCAAGTTCCTCACGCCCGAAACCCTGCAAGGCCATCTCGACCGGGGCGCGAAGCGCGTGATCGTTGCCGCGCCGGTGAAGACGGGTGGCGTGCTCAACATCGTGGTCGGCATCAACCACGAGCAGTACGACCCGGCGCGCGACCACATCGTCACTGCGGCGTCGTGCACGACCAACTGCCTCGCGCCGGTGGTCAAGGTGGTGCATGAGAACCTCGGCATCCGCCACGGCCAGATCACCACCATCCACGACCCCACCAACACCAACCTGGTGGTCGATGCGCCGCACAAGGACCTGCGCCGCGCGCGCAGCTCGCTGATGAGCCTTGCGCCCACCACCACCGGCAGCGCCACCGCGATCGCGCTGATCTACCCGGAGCTGAAGGGCAAGCTCAACGGCCATGCGGTGCGCGTGCCGGTGCTCAACGCGTCGCTGACCGACTGCGTGTTCGAGCTGCAGCGCGAGACCACGGCCGACGAAGTGAATGCGCTGTTCAAGGCGGCCGCGGGAGGGCCGCTCGCGGGCATCCTGGGCTACGAGGCGCGTCCGCTGGTGAGCGTCGATTACGCGCGGGATACGCGCAGCGCCATCGTTGATGCGCTGTCGACGATGGTGACCGACGGCACCTTGCTGAAGGTGTATGCCTGGTACGACAACGAGATGGGCTACGCCTGCCGCATGGTCGATCTCGCCTGCCACATGGAAAGCGTCGGAATCTGAGGGCCATGAAGGTGTCGACACGTCCGCTGCCCTCGCAGCCCCCCGAGGGGGGGCGCCCCGCCTCCGGGAAGCCCGGCGGCGGTCTGCAGCCCGCCGAGCGCAATTACGCCATCGTCACGGCCGCCTACTGGGGCTTCACGCTCACCGATGGCGCGTTGCGCATGCTTGTGCTGCTGCACTTCTATCGGCTGGGCTATTCGCCCTTCACGCTCGCCTTCCTGTTCCTGCTCTACGAGGCGGCGGGCGTGGTGGCGAACCTGCTGGGTGGCTGGCTGGCGACGCGTTACGGCATTGCGCGCATGCTGGTGGTGGGCCTGGTCACCCAGATCAGCGGCTTCCTGCTGCTTTCGGCGCTCGATCCGACATGGACCGCGGCGATGGCCGTCGCGTGGGTCGTGATCGCGCAGGGAGTCTGCGGCGTGGCCAAGGATCTGACCAAGACGGCGAGCAAGTCCGCGATCAAGATCACCCAGGCCGAGGCGAAGGCCGCGGGCACCGGCCAGCTCTTCAAGTGGGTGGCCTGGTTCACCGGCAGCAAGAACGCGATGAAGGGCTTCGGTTTCTTCCTCGGCGGCGTGCTGCTGGAGGTGCTCGGGTTTCGCGTGGCGCTGTGGGCGATGGCCGGATTGCTCGCGCTGGTGCTCGCAGGTGTCGTGTTCTCGCTGCCGCCGATGATGGGCAAGAAGAAGGCGTCGCGTTCGGTGCGCGAACTCTTCGCGAAGAACCCGGGCATCAACGCGCTGGCGGCCGCACGCGTGGTGCTGTTCGGTGCGCGCGACGTGTGGTTCGTGGTCGGCGTGCCGGTGTTCCTCTATTCGGCGGGCTGGACCTTCACGATGGTCGGCACCTTCCTCGCGGCATGGACCATCGGCTACGGCCTGGTGCAGGCGCTCGCCCCCCAGCTGGTGAGGCGCAGCGAGGACGGTTTGAGCCACGAGGTGCCTGCGGCGCGCCTGTGGTCGGCCCTGCTCGCGCTCGTGCCGGCGGCGCTCGCGCTCGCGGTGTGGCTGGAACTCCCCAGCCTGGAATGGGTGGTGGTCGGTGGTCTCGGGTTGTTCGGCGTCGCGTTTGCGATCAACTCGTCGGTACACTCCTATCTCGTGCTCGCCTATGCGGGCTCCGAGAAGGCCGCCGAGGATGTCGGCTTCTACTATGCTGCCAACGCGCTCGGCCGTTTCATCGGTACGCTGCTGTCGGGATTGCTGTACCAATGGGGCGGGCTGCTGTTCGCCCTGATCGGCTCGGCGGTGATGCTGTCGCTGTGCTGGTTCGCGACGCTGGCCTTGCCGACGACACGCCACGACACTGCACGACAGGCGCCCTGAGCGGCCCCGGGCGACCTCCACACGAGAGCATGACGCGCACCATGGACAAGAACACCGCACTGCCGATCTTCGAGGCCCTGTCGTCGGGGACGCGACTGGACGTCTTCCGCCTGCTGGTGCGTGCCGGCCCGGCGGGCATGGTGGCGGGCGAGTTGTCGGGGGCATTGGAAGTCGCTCCCACCAACATGTCCTTCCACCTCAAGACGCTGACCCACGCCGGCCTGGTGTCGGTGGTGCAGGAAGGGCGCTTCCAGCGCTACCGCGCCAACATGGGGTTGATGCAAGAACTCGTCGGCTACCTCACCGAGGAGTGCTGCAGCGGTGTGCCGGAACTGTGCGGCATCGACGCCTGTGCAAGCGGCCTGAAATGCTGAAACACGATCACGCCCGGCCGATCCGGGCACCTGCAAGCAAACGGAGCCTGTAATGAACTGCAAGATCCACGGCCGACACCGGCCCGCCCCGCGCGCATCCGTCGCCCTCGGCGCGGCGGAGGTGTGAGATGGGCCTCTTCGAACGTTACCTGACGGTGTGGGTCGCGCTGGGCATCCTCGCCGGGGTGGGCCTGGGGCTGGTGGCGCCCGGCGCCTTCCAGCTCATCGCCGGCCTCGAGTTCGCGCAGGTGAACCTGGTGGTTGCGGTGTTCATCTGGGTGATGATCTACCCGATGATGATCCAGATCGACTGGCACGCGGTGAAGGACGTCGGCCGGAAGCCGCAGGGCCTGATCCTCACCCTGGTGGTGAACTGGCTGATCAAGCCCTTCACGATGGCGGCGCTGGGCGTGCTGTTCTTCCAGCACCTCTTCGCGCCCTGGGTGGATCCGCAGTCCGCAGGCGAGTACATCGCCGGCATGATCCTGCTCGGCGTGGCGCCGTGTACCGCGATGGTGTTCGTGTGGAGTCAGCTGGTGAAGGGCGACCCCAACTACACGCTGGTGCAGGTGTCGGTGAACGACATCGTGATGGTGTTCGCCTTCGCCCCGATCGCCGCCTTCCTGCTCGGCGTGACCGACCTCACCGTGCCGTGGGAGACGCTGCTGCTGTCCACCGTGCTTTACGTGGTGCTGCCGCTCGTCGCCGGCATGGCGACCCGGCATGTGTTGGAGAAGCGCTCGGCGCACGCGGTGGGCGACTTCGTCGGCCGCCTCAAGCCGTGGTCGGTGGTGGGGCTGATCGCCACCGTGGTACTGCTGTTCGGCTTCCAGGCACGCACCATCGTCGACCAGCCGCTGGTGATCGGGCTGATCGCCGTGCCGCTGCTGGTGCAGAGCTACGGCATCTTCCTCATCGCCTATGTGGCTGCCAGGGTGATGAAGCTGCCGCACAACGTGGCCGGCCCCGCCTGCCTGATCGGCACCTCGAACTTCTTCGAGCTGGCGGTGGCGGTGGCGATCTCGCTGTTCGGGCTGAACTCGGGCGCGGCTCTGGCGACCGTGGTCGGCGTGCTGGTGGAGGTGCCGGTGATGCTGTCGTTGGTGGCCATCATCAACCGCACCCGACAATGGTTTCCCGCAGCGGCGGAGGCGCAGCGCAACTGACCCGGCAAACAACACACGACCAGTCATGGCAAGACAATGAGGACATCCATGAGCGAGATCACGATCTATCACAACCCGCGCTGCGGTACCTCGCGCAACACCCTCGCGATGATCCGCAACAGCGGCGAGGCGCCGAGGGTCATCGAGTACCTGCAGACTCCGCCCGGACGCGAGACGCTGCTCGCCCTGATCGCCGCCGCCGGCCTCGGCGTGCGCGGCATCGTGCGCGCGAAGGAGGCGCTGTTCACCGAGCTCGGCCTCGATGACCCGGCGACGAGCGATGCCGAGCTCATCGACGCGATGCTGGCCCACCCCATCCTGATCAACCGCCCGATCGTCGTCACGCCGCTGGGCACGCGCCTGTGCCGGCCATCCGAGGTGGTGCTGGACATCCTGCCCCAGGCGCAGCGCGGCGCCTTCACCAAGGAAGACGGCGAGCGCGTCGTCGATGCGGAGGGGCGCCGTGTCTGAGGCCACGCAGATCCGGCAGGCAGACGACCTGCCCAACATCGACGCGGACCTGTTCCGCGTGCCCGATCCGGCAGCGCTGCACGTGGCGCCACCGTCCGCCCATCCGCCGCGCATCGCGCTGCTGTACGGCTCGCTGCGCGCGCGGTCGTTCAGCCGCCTGCTCGTCGAGGAGGCCGCCCGGCTGCTGCGCGCGATGGGCGCCGAGACGCGCATCTTCAACCCCAGCGGCCTGCCGCTCGCCGACGACGCGCCCGACACCCACCCCAAGGTGGTCGAGCTGCGTGCGCTCACGCAGTGGGCCGAAGGCATGGTGTGGTGCTCGCCGGAACGCCACGGCGCGATGACGGGCATCATGAAGACGCAGATCGACTGGGTTCCGCTGTCGATCGGCGCGGTGCGCCCCACGCAGGGCAAGACGCTCGCGCTGATGCAGGTGTGCGGCGGCTCGCAGTCCTTCAACGCGGTCAATCAGATGCGCGTGCTCGGGCGCTGGATGCGCATGCTGACGATTCCCAACCAGTCCTCGGTCGCCAAGGCCTTCCTCGAGTTCGACGACAAGGACCGCATGAAGCCCTCCGCCTATTACGACCGCGTGGTGGATGTGATGGAGGAACTGGTGAAGTTCACGCTGCTCACGCGCGACATCGCGCCCCATCTCGTCGATCGCTACAGCGAGCGCAAGGAGAGCGCCGCCGAACTGTCGGCGCGGGTGAATCAGGCTGCAATCTGAGGCGGACAGGCGCACAATGGGGCTGTCTCTGCTGGAGCGAGCATCATGGACACCATGCTTTCCTGGTCTCTGCCTGTCCTGCATGGCGGGCTGGGTAACCTTGCTGCCTACCTTGCGGCACATGTGCTGCTGTGCCTGCTACCCGCCTTCTTCATCGCCGGCGCGATGTCGGCGCTGATTCCCAAGGAGACGGTGACCCGCTTCCTGGGGCGCAATTCCAGCAAGGCCGTGTCGTACCCTGCCGCGGCGGCGGCCGGCTCCCTGCTCGCGGTGTGCTCCTGCACCATCGTCCCGCTCTTCGCCGGCATCTACAAGAAAGGGGCGGGGCTCGGCCCGGCGATCACCTTCCTGTTCTTCGCGCCGGCCGCCAACATCCTGGCGCTGGTCTACACCGGCGGCATCATCGGCCCCGACCTCGCGGTTGCGCGCTTTCTGCTGTCGCTGGTCTTCGGCATCGGCATCGGCCTCATCATGGCGCTGCTCTTCAGCGCCGACGACGCCGCGCACGACCGGGCCACCGACACGGCCTTCGGCGCGCAGGGCGCGGGCATGGGCCGGATGGCGCTGGTGTTCCTGTTCGTGTGGGTCGCGCTGCTGCTCGCGGGGACGCTCAAGCTCGGCGTGCTGACCGGAACCTACCTGAGCTTCGACCTCCCGCTTGGCGACGCGCAGGGCTGGCAGGCCGCGCTCGATCGCCTCGTTCCCTATGACGCGGCAAAAGGCGAGGAGGGCGTGTCGCTGCAGGGTGTCGCGCTGATCGGCCTGCTCGGTGCAATCGGCTTCGCCGCCTGGCGCGGGCTGGAGAACATCGTCGACGGCGCCAACGCCTGGACCTGGGCCAGCCTCGCGCTGATCGCAGCCACGCTGCTGGTCGCGGCGCTTTCCGTCGCGCCGGTGGAGGGCGGGCTGCGGATCGGCCTCACCGGCAAGTTCTTCGGCGTGGCGGCCGCGCTCGCGCTGCTGCATGTGATCATCCGTCGTCACCTCAACGAGGACGAGCTGCGCGACTGGCTGTGGGAGTCCTGGCGCTTCGTGAAGCAGATCTTTCCGCTGCTGGTGGTGGGGGTCTTCATCGTCGGCATGATCCGGGTGCTGATCCGTCCGGAATGGATCGAGATGGTGGCCGGCACCAACTCGCTCGGCGGAAACCTGGCGGGTGTGGCGTTCGGCGTGTTCATGTACTTCCCCACCCTGGTCGAGGTGCCGATCGCGAAGATGTTCCTCGAACTCGGCATGCACCGCGGCCCGCTGCTCGCCTACCTGATGTCGGACCCCGAGCTTTCGCTGCAAAGCATCCTGATCATCTCCGCGATCATCGGCCGCCGGAAGACTTTCACCTACGTCGGCCTGGTCGCGCTCTTCAGCGCCACGGCGGGCTTCACTTACGGCGCTTGGATTGACGGCGCTGCGCTGCTCGCGCTCGCGCTGTACCTCGCGGGCTTCATCGCGTCGATGGCGCTGCTGCTGTCTCTTGCAAGCCGTCACGCGTCCTCACCCAAAGGAGTCTGATCATGCTCGAAATCAAGGTGCTCGGCCCCGGCTGCGCCAACTGCCGCAAGCTGGAGGAACTCGTCCGCGATGCGCTCGCCGCCACCGGCATACAGGCCGAGGTCGTCAAGATCACCGATATGGAGGAGATCGTCGCCCACGACGTCCTCAAGACGCCCGGGTTGGTGATTGGTGGCAAGTTGGTCTCGTCGGGGCGGATTCCGACGAGCGCAACGATCGCTGAGTGGATCCGCGCCGCCTGAGGCCTGCGAACGCCAACGGTGCGATGACGCGGCCCACTTGTGACAAGGGACGCCGTCAATTTCGGCCCATCTGGCGCCGCTACATCTCCGGGGCATGACCTTCGGGGATCTTGGCGCCAGAGTCCTCCCACGCTGCGCGCCGAGACGGCACGACCATCGGGGCACCGCGTCAGATCAAATGTCGGAAGAACAGGAGCTTTATTCTTCTTTCTGCTGATTTATTCGAAGTATTGACGGTGCAAGAATCGTCTCCATTACTGCATTACTTACAGGAGATGATCGTGTTCTATGCACTCAGTTGGTTCCTGGTGTTCGGCCTGGTCGCACTCTGGTCGCTGGCAGTCTGGGCGCTGCATGCCGTTGCCGTGTGGTCGGTATCGAATGCCGACACGTTGAGCGGTGTCGCACAAGGTGCAGAGGGTCTTGGTCTGCCGGTGTGGCTGTCACCCTGGGTACCGGCGGAAGAAGTCGAGGCGATGACCGCGTTGCTGACAGATCTTGCCCCGGTCGTCGAAGCTCTGCTCCAGACCGTGCCAGCGCTGACCGGCAGCCTGACGCTGGTGTCCTGGGTGATCTGGGGCCTGGGCAGCGGGCTGCTGCTCCTGCTGGGCGCAGGGCTTCACGTGGTGATTGCGATGTGGCGCCGGCGCAGCGGATATTCGGGTACGCAGCACGCAAGACGGTTGGCGGCATGAGGCATCTTGCCGGGCGATGCACGGGGGGCGATCATGTCTGAGACGATACGCCCGCCATGCACATGAGATGGACGAGGCGCTACGATTCTGACGCCCCAGATCTCACCAGTTGGTGTCGTGATCCAGATAGCGGCTCATGTACTCGGTGAAGGTCCATTGCTGCGTGTGCCAGCGAAAGCGCATATCCGGTCGGTAAAACTTCAGCCCCAGACCTTCGGCAACGGCGGGTTCGATTGGCTCCTCGATGACGTCCATGTCCGGCATCGCGGATAGTGCCGTGGCCAATCGCGATCTTGCCATCTCGGCGTCACCCCTCATGAAGGGCTGTATGGCTGACAGTGTGCGCATGGCCAGTTCGCCGATAGCCTCTGCACGGACGTGCGCATAAGTCAGAAACAGATGACGTTCACGGAAATTGGCCCACACATAGTCGCCGATCTTCACGTCACAGTGTGCGTCCCGGTCCTCCAGCTTGCGTCGAGATCTTTCCAGCAGTGCGCTCAGGTCCGGCATGCGCTGGGCGGAAAGTTGCAGGTAGGCCTCAAGTGCTGACGGACCCTTGAGGCCACGTGCGACGATTTCCTGCGCCAACCGGTTGCCATAGGGATAACGCCCCCATGCATAGCCAGGCTCGGCGACATTCCGGGGGTTGCCAATGGCGGCAAACGGCCACATACAGGTCATGACGATGCCGGGAAAGACGATTCTCGGACAACCGTCTGGACAGTGATTGCGGAGGTATTGACGCAGATGCAGTCTGAATTGACGGAGCTCCGACATGTGCTCCGTGGTCGGCAGTTCAGGCTGGCTGTCGTACTGCTCCAGGTAAAGGCAGCAGCGTCGCATCTGCTCTGGAGTGGGCTGGTCTGCCACCTGACCCGGAGGTGCGTGATTGAGCACGCACAGATAGCCCTTCTCCCCGTAGGCGGCAGCCAGAAGCATGGCCAGAAACGGTGTTTGGCAGTTGCCGTAGAGGACGACGAGTTCCGCGTCGGGGGAGGTGTTGCCGTAGAACAGCATGGTTTCGATCGAGTTCGAGAATGGAACACCTTCAGGCTAACTGAATTCGGTCATTGCTGCACTTCACTCCACCAGAGCGGGTCCGCCCATCCATTCTGCACTAGGAGCGTTCTCTTGCGAGGTGTCTTCTCGCTTTCATCCATCGCTCACCAAACCTGACAAATGTCTCTTGCGGGTCGTGCTCGCATGCCGTATATTCAAACGAACGTATGAATTACGGAGCTTGACCATGGGTGAGACACGCTCTATCGATACACGCGAACGCATTCTCGATGCGGCCGAGCGTCTTTTCATGGCGCACGGCTACGAGGGCACCTCGATGCGCCAGATCACCGGCGAGGCGGCGGTCAATCTTGCGGCGGTGAATTACCACTTCGGCTCCAAGGAGTCGCTGATGCGCGAGGTGTTCCGGCGTCGTCTCGACTGGCTCAACGAGGAGCGGATGCGGGTGCTGGATGCGCTCGAGCGCGAGGCGGGCGATCAGCCGGTGAAGCCCTCGGCGATCGTCGATGCCTTCTTCGGCACGCTGCTGCGCATGGCCGCCGATGACGAGCATGGCGGGCTGACCTTCCTGCGACTGCTGGGGCGCACGCTCACCGAGCCTTCGGACTTCATCCGTGCCTTTCTTGCGCACGAGTACCAGGTGGTGCTCGACCGCTACAAGGAGGCGCTGTTCCGCGCGCTGCCGGATGTGCCCAAGGCGGAGATCGTGTGGCGCTTCCACTTCATGCTCGGCGCGACCTCGTACGCGATCTCGGGCACGGATGCGCTGCGCCTGGTCACCGACTGGCAGCTCGAACCGGACGAGACGGTGGACCGCCTCGACCGGTTGCGGCCGCGGTTGATGGCCTTCCTGCTCGGCGGACTGCGCGCGTCCCTGCCGCAGTTCACGCCGGAACAGGACGCCTGAGGTCGTCACGCAACACCCCGCAACACCCCGCAGCACACAAGAACAAGCAACACTTGAAGGAGACAGCACGATGTTCGAACTACTCATGACCCTGATCCTGCTGGCACTCGCCGGCGTGGCCGTGGTGCTGGCGGTGCCGGCGCTGCGCCAGGCGCTGGTGACCCGACCGGCTTTCACCACCTACCGCAAGGTCCTGCCGCAGATGTCCGACACCGAGCGCGACGCGCTCGAGGCCGGCAGCGTGTGGTGGGAGGGCGAGCTCTTCCGCGGTCAGCCGGACTGGAAGAAGCTGCAGGCCTACCCGGTGCCGCGCCTGACGGCGGAGGAACAGGCCTTCCTCGACAAGGAGTGTGCCGAGGTCTGCCGCCTGGTGGACGACTGGGAGGTCACCCACCGCCTGCACGACCTGCCGGTAGAGGCCTGGCGCTATGTCAAGGAGAAGGGCTTCCTCGGCATGATCATCCCGAAGAAGTACGGCGGCCTTGAGTTCTCGGCCTTCGCCCATTCGCAGATCGTCACCCGGCTGTCCACCCGCTCGTCGGCGTTGGCGGTGTCGGTGATGGTGCCGAACTCGCTCGGCCCGGCCGAACTGCTGCTGCACTACGGCACCGAGGCGCAGAAGGACCATTACCTGCCGCGCCTCGCCAAGGGCATCGACATTCCCGCCTTCGCCCTCACCAGCCCCTGGGCGGGTTCGGATGCCGCCTCGATCCCAGACAGCGGCGTGGTGTGCAAGGGCATGTACAAGGGCGAGGAAGTGCTCGGCATGCGTGTGTCCTTCGACAAGCGCTACATCACCCTGGCGCCGGTGTGCACCGTGTTCGGCCTCGCCTTCCATCTGTACGACCCGGACGGCCTGCTCGGTCCGCAGTTCGGCGGCAAGAAGCACATCGGCATCACCTGCGCGCTGGTGCCGCACGACCACCCGGGGGTGGATACCGGCCGCCGTCACTTCCCGCTCAACGCCATGTTCATGAACGGGCCGGTGCGCGGCAGCGATGTCTTCATGCCGCTCGACTTCATCATCGGCGGGCCGAAGATGGCCGGGCAGGGCTGGCGCATGCTGATGGAGTGCCTCGCGGCCGGCCGCTCGATCTCGCTGCCCTCGTCGAATGCCGGCATGGCGCAGATGACGGCGCGCGCCGTCGGCGGCTACGCCCGGGTGCGCTCGCAGTTCAAGATGGCGGTCGGCAAGTTCGAGGGGGTGGAAGAGGCGCTCACCCGCATCGGCGCCAACACCTACATGATGAACGCGGTGCGTACCATGACCGCCGGCGCGATCGACCTCGGTGAAAAGCCCTCGGTGGTCTCGGCGATCGCCAAGTACCACGTCACCGAGCGCGGCCGCCAGGTCGTCAATGACGGCATGGACGTGATCGGTGGCAAGGGCATCTGCCTCGGCCCGTCGAACTTCCTCGGCCGCGCCTACCAGCAGGTGCCGATCGGCATCACCGTGGAAGGCGCCAACATACTCACCCGCTCGTTGATCATCTTCGGCCAGGGCGCGATCCGCTGCCATCCCTTCCTGCTCGCGGAGATGCAGGCGGCGCAGAACCCGGACGTGGAGAAGGGCTTGGCCGATTTCGACAAGGCCTTGTTCGGCCACATCGGCTTCACCCTGCGCAACGGCCTGCGCGCGCTGTGGCTGGGCATCACCGGCTCGCACTTCGTGAAGGTGGATGCCGACGTCGCGCCCGAGATGAAGCGTTACTACCAGCAGCTGACGCGCTTCTCTGCGGCCTTCGCGTTCATCTCCGACATCTCGCTGCTGGTGCTCGGCGGCAGCGTCAAGCGGCGCGAGAAGCTGTCGGCGCGGCTCGGCGACATCCTCGCGCAGATGTACCTGATGTCGTGCGCGCTCAAGCGCTACGAGGCGGAAGGGCGCAAGGCCGAGGATGCGCCGCTCGCCCACTGGGCGATCTGGGACAGCATGTACAAGGCGCAGGAGGCTTTTGACGGGGTCATCGCCAACTTCCCGGTGCGGTTCATCGCCGCCTTCCTGCACCGCGCGATCTTCCCCTGGGGCCATCCCTACGTCGTGCCTTCCGACGAGATCGGGCATCAGGTGGCGAAGCGCCTGATCGCACCTTCGGCCACGCGCGACCGCCTCACCGCCGAATGCTATCTGCCGCAGGACGAGGCCGACCCGGTCGGTGCGATCGAGCTTGCGCTGCAGGCGACGCTGGATGCCGAGCCGATCGAGGCGAAGATCCGCGAGGCCGAGAAGGCCGGGCGCTTCGACGGCAACCCGCGCGCCAACGTGCGCGACATCGCCGGGGTGGCGCACGAGATGGGCGTGATCAGCGCAGCCGAGTACGCGATCGTGCTGCGCCGCAACCAGCTGCGCGACATCGTGGTGCGCGTCGATGACTTCCCCTTCGACTTCGGCCTGGCCGCCGGCAAGGCGGCCGCCGAAGAGAGGAAGGC
The DNA here is from genome assembly GCA_041916775.1 of Rhodocyclaceae bacterium. Taxonomy (GTDB): domain Bacteria; phylum Pseudomonadota; class Gammaproteobacteria; order Burkholderiales; family Rhodocyclaceae; genus UBA2357. The sequence continues at coordinate 90,566 of JAYRYZ010000016.1, forward strand.
GGCATGACGGCGCCGATCTACATCATCGACGGGGCGCGCACCCCCTTCCTCAAGGCGCAGAAAGGGCCGGGGCCGTTCGCCGCCTCGGATCTCGCGACCCAGGCCGGGCGGGCGCTGCTGCTGCGCCAGCCGTTTCTGCCGTCCGATCTCGACGAGGTCATCCTCGGCTGTGCCGCGCCGTCGCCGGACGAGACCAACATCGGCCGCATGGTGGCACTGCGCCTCGGCTGCGGTAACAAGGTGCCGGGCTGGACGGTGATGCGCAACTGCGCTTCCGGCATGCAGGCGCTCGACTCGGCGATTGCCAATATCCGCCTGGGCCGTTCGCAGTTGGTGCTGGCCGGCGGTGTCGATGCGCTGTCGCGGGCGCCGCTCCTCTATTCCGATGCGATGGTGCGCTGGTTCGCCAGCATGATGAGCCAGCGCAACGTCATGGCCAAGGCGCGCCACTTCCTGAAGCTGCGCCCGGCGGCCTTGCTGACGCCGGTGGTCGGCCTCATGAAGGGGCTCACCGATCCGGTGGTGGGGCTCCTGATGGGGCAGACGGCCGAGAACCTGGCGTGGAAGTTCGGCATCAGCCGCGCGCAGATGGACGCCTTCGCGGTACAGAGCCATCAGCGTGCCTGCGCCGCGCGCCAGGCCGGGCATCTGGACGAGATCGTGCCGCTGGTCGATGGCAGCGGCACGGTCTTCGCCGAGGACGACGGGGTGCGTGCCGATGCCTCGCTCGCCGGCATGGCCAAGCCCAAGCCCTTCTTCGACAGGAAGTACGGCAACATCACCGCCGCCAACAGCTCGCAGATCACCGACGGCGCCGCCTGGCTGCTGCTCGCGTCCGAAGCGGCGGTGCAGCAGTGGGGGCTGACGCCGCTCGGCCGCATCGTCGACAGCCAGTGGTCCGGCCTCGCGCCGGAGCAGATGGGGCTCGGGCCGGTGCATGCCAGCACGCCGCTGCTGCAACGCCATGGGCTGAGTCTGGCCGACATCGACTACTGGGAATTGAACGAGGCCTTCGCCGCGCAGGTGCTCGCCTGCCTCGCTGCCTGGAAGGATGAAACCTACTGCCGCGACGAGCTCGGTCTGGACGGTGCCTTCGGCGAGATCGCCGCAGATCGCCTCAACGTAGACGGCGGGGCGGTGTCCATCGGCCACCCGGTGGGCGCCTCGGGCGCGCGCATCGTGTTGCATCTGCTGCAGGTGCTGCGCCGGAACCAGGCCCGCCGCGGCGTCGCCACGATCTGCATCGGTGGCGGCCTGGGCGGCGCGATGCTGGTGGAGGCCTGCGCATGAAGCACTGGCAACTCACCATTGAAGACTCGGGGATCGCCGTCGCCGTGCTCGACCGCGCCGGCGAGCGCACCAACGCGCTGTCGGCCGAGGTCATGGCGGAACTCGCGCAGCTCCTCGACCAACTCGACCGTCAGCCGCCCAAGGGGCTGATCATCCGTTCGGCGAAGGCGGCAGGCTTTGTTGCCGGCGCCGACATCGACGAGTTTTCGCAGCTCGACACGCCGGAGCAGGGCCGGGCGCTGGTGGCGCGCGGCTGGACGCTCTTCAACCGCCTCGCCGCGGTTCGCTACCCCACTCTGGCGCTGGTCCGGGGCCATTGTCTGGGCGGCGGCCTGGAGCTGGCGCTCGCCTGCCGCTACCTGCTCGCGGTGGATGCACCCGATACCAAGTTGGCGCTGCCCGAGGTCATGCTCGGCATCTTCCCCGGCTGGGGCGGCATGTTGCGCCTGCCGCAGCGCGTCGGGCCGGCAGCCGCGCTCGACATGATGCTCACCGGCAAGAGCCTCGACGCCCGGCGGGCAAAGAAGATGGGCCTCGCCGACGACTGCGTGCCGCCGCGTGTCATGGAGATGGCGGCACGCCAGCTGGTGCTCTCGCGCCAGCGGCGGCGTGCGCTGCCGCTCACGCAGAAGCTCATGGCCGGGCCGCTCAAGGCGCTGGTCGCCAAGGGGGCGCGCAAGCAGGTCGCGGCAAAGGCACGGCCGGAGCACTACCCGGCGCCCTTCGCCATCATCGACCTTTGGCAGCAGCACCGCGGCAATGCGCTGGCCGCGCCGGAGGTCGTCGACCGCATCATCGCCTCGCCCACGGCGAGGAACCTGCTGCGTGTGTTCCGCCTGCAGGAACGGCTGAAGGGCTTCGGCAAGGACTCCACGTTCTCTGCCCGCCATGTGCATGTCGTCGGCGCCGGCGTCATGGGCGGCGACATCGCCGCCTGGTGTGCACTGCGCGGCCTCACCGTGACGCTGCAGGATCAGTCGGTGGAACGTATCGCGCCGGCAATCCAGCGTGCGGATGCGCTCTTCCGCAAGAAACTGCGCGAACCGCTCGCGGTGCGTGCCGCTTTCGACCGCTTGATCCCCGACCCGGCGGGTGACGGGGTGGCGCGCGCCGATGTCGTCATCGAGGCCATCTTCGAGGACGTCGCGGCCAAACACGCGCTGTTCCGGGCGCTGGAGCCGCGCATGAAAGCGGGCGCCATCCTCGCCACCAACACCTCCAGCCTCAGGCTGGAGGATCTGCGCACGGTGCTCGCCCGGCCGGAGCGCCTGGTCGGCATCCACTTCTTCAACCCGGTGGCGATGATGCCGCTGGTCGAAGTGGTGGAGGCGGACAGCGCCGACCCGGCCGCACTGCAGGCCGCCTGCGCCTTCGTGCGCCAGATCGACAAGCTGCCGCTGCCGGTGAGGAGCGCGCCCGGCTTCCTCGTCAACGCCGTGCTCGCCCCCTACATGCTGGCGGCGATGCGGGCGGTGGACGAAGGCATCGCCGCCGAGACGGTGGATGAGGCCATGCTCGCCTTCGGCATGCCGATGGGGCCGATCGAGCTCATCGACACCGTCGGCCTCGACATCGCCATGGCGGCCGGTCGGCAACTCGCCGCCGGGGCGGAAGCGCCGCGCTGCCTGCAGCAGAAGGTGGCGCAGGGTGCGCTGGGCAGGAAGTCCGGGCAGGGCTTCTATGCCTGGAAGGAAGGCAAGCCGCAGAAGGGCCCGGCGGGCGCGGTGCCGGCCGGGCTGGCGGAGCGCCTTGTGCAGCCGCTGATCGAGCGCACGCGGGATCTGGTCGCAGAGCGCGTCGTCGCCGACGCCGATCTTGCCGATGCAGGTGTGATCTTCGGTATGGGCTTCGCGCCCTTTACCGGAGGGCCGCTTGCGCGCGCAAGCACCCAGAACATTAAATGATGTGGCATGGCAGTCCGGCCTGTGTCATATGCCGGATATTCATGCGTGTTCCAGCCTGGGACCATGACAGTGGCAGGAGCGCGCATGCAAAATCAAACAGGAGGAGACCCAAGATGAAACAGAAGAATGTAACAAAAATGATCCTGCTGGCGTTTCCCGTGCTCTACGCGGGCGGGGCCGTCGCGGCGGGCTTCCAGTTGCAGAGTCAGAACGCGGCGGGTACCGGCTACGCCTATGCCGGCGTGGCCGCGGTCGCGGAGGACGCCAGCACGATCTTCTTCAACCCTGCCGGCCTCACCTATCTGCCGGCCGGTCGCAGCGTTTCGGTGGGAGGGGCCTATCTGCATCGTTCGCTGAAGTATTCGGATACCGGCACCACGCCGATGCCGGTCATCAACCCGCTCAATGGCATGCCGACCGGCGCGTTTCACCCGATCGGCAATGGCCGTGGCGAGGGAGGGGGGCAGTCACTGCTGCCTTCGATGTTCTACGCCCAGTCGTTGAGCCCCGATCTTTGGGTCGGACTCGGCCTGACCGTCACCTATGGCAGCGAGACCGAGTACGACCCGAACTTCGCCGGCCGTTTCTCGGGGCACTACACCTCCATCCACCAGATCAACCTCAACCCCACACTGGCCTGGCGCCTGAACGATCGCGTCTCGCTCGGCTTCGGGCTCAACTTTGCGAAGAGCGATGTCGAGTTCCGCCAGACGACGCCCTTCGTCGGCGCGCCGGACGGCAAGCTGAGCGGCGACGACACGGCCTGGGGTTGGAACGCGGGCCTGATGTTCCAGCTCTCGCCCGACACCCGCGTGGGTGTCACCTACCGCTCGACGATGAAGTTCGATCTCGAAGGGCGGCAGCAGATCGGCGCGCCGCTCAACATCGGGCGCGACATCACCGCCAGGCTGGAGACGCCGGACAACTTCTCGCTCGCCTTGCACCAGCGCGTGAACGACCGCCTGGTGCTTCTCGCCGATGCCACCTGGACGGGCTGGAGCTCGGTGAAGGCGCTTACCGCCGTCTATCCCGACGGCTCGCGCGCCGCCGCGCCGCTGCGCTACAACTACAAGGACTCGTGGCGCTTCGGTCTGGGCGGGATGTATCAGCTCGATCCGGCCTGGAGCCTGCGCGCCGGCGTCGCCTACGACAAGACGCCGGTGCCGGACGCGCAGAGTCGCACCCTCACCGTACCCGACTCGGACCGCATCTGGCTCGCTTTCGGGGCGCGCTGGACGGTGTCGGACGAGATGTCGCTCGACTTCGGCTACGCCCACATCTTCTTCAAGGACTCGTCGATCGAGCGGGCGGTGAAGGACACCTCCGAGCGGGTCACGCTGCAGACGGTGCGTGGCGATTTCGACACCAGCGCCGACGTGCTGGCAGTGCAGATGAACTACCGCTTCTGACCGGTCTTGCCGCCTGGCACGCCACCGAGTCCACCGGCGTGCCAGTAATTCTTGTTTGAATTCAAAGATCAATGCTTGACAGCGGCGAACTGCACTCTATAATTCAAACGTTCGTTTAATAATTGTCGAGGCGGTTTTTCCGTCACGGAGGACAGTATGGGCAAGCTCGACATCAGGAAGGCGGCCGTGCTCGGCGCCGGTGTCATGGGGGCGCAGATCGCCGCACACCTTGCGAATGCGAATGTGCCGGTGGTGTTGTTCGATCTCCCGTCCGGCGAGGGCGACCGCAACGCGGTGGCGAAGAAGGCGCTCGCCGGCCTCGCCCGCATGGATCCGGCGCCGCTCGCGACGAAGAGCGCGCTGCAGCTGATCGATCCGGCCAACTACGAGACCGATCTCGCGCGGCTTGCGGAGTGCGACCTCGTCATCGAGGCGATCGCCGAGCGCATGGACTGGAAGCTCGATCTCTACGCACGCATCGCGCCGCAACTCGCGCCGCACGCGGTGCTGGTGTCCAACACCTCGGGCCTGTCGATCAATGCGCTCGCGGACGGGCTGCCCGAGGCGTTGCGTGCGCGCTTCTGCGGCGTGCATTTCTTCAACCCGCCGCGCTACATGCATCTAGTCGAGATCATCCCCACCCGCGACAGCGAGGCGCACATGCTCGACGCGCTCGAGACCTGGCTCACCAGCCGTCTCGGCAAGGGCGTGATCCGCGCGCTGGACACGCCCAACTTCGTCGCCAACCGCATCGGCGTGTTCTCCATTCTCGCGGTGATGCATCACACCCAGGCCTTCGGTCTGGGCTTCGACGAGGTCGACGCGCTCACCGGGCCGCGCATCGGTCGGCCGAAGAGCGCCACCTATCGCACTGCCGACGTGGTCGGGCTGGATACGCTCGCGCATGTCGTGAAGACCATGCAGGACACCCTGCCCGACGATCCCTGGCACCGCCACTTCGCGCTGCCTGTGTGGCTGCAGGCCCTGATCGCGAAGGGCGCGCTCGGCCAGAAGACGCGCGGCGGCATCTTCCGCAAGCAGGGCAAGGAGATCCAGGTGCTGGATCTCGCGCTGCAGGACTACCGGCCCGCCGATGGCGTGGTGGCGCCCGAGGTGGATGCGATCCTGCTGTTGCGCAACCCCGCCGAGCGCTTCGCCGCGCTGCGCGCGTCCCCGCATCAGCAGGCACAGTTCCTGTGGTCCATCTTCCGCGATGTGTTCCACTACTGCGCGGTGCAGCTCGAGCACATCGCCGATAACGCGCGCGACGTGGATCTTGCGATGCGCTGGGGTTTCGGCTGGACGCAGGGGCCGTTCGAGACCTGGCAGGCCGCAGGCTGGGGGGCGATCGCCGAGGCAATCTCGGAGGACATCGCTGCGGGCTGGGGCATGGGCAGCGTACCGCTGCCGGCGTGGGCGCTGGAGCCCGGGCGTACCGGCGTACACACCCCGTTCGGCTCGTGGTCGCCGCGTGCCGGCCGCCATGCCGATCGCTCGACGCTGCCGGTGTATCGCCGCCAGCTCTTCCCCGACACGGTGCTGGGCGAGGGTGCCTCGTCGCCGGCGAAGTCGGGCGACACCCTCTACGAGAACGACGGCGTGCGCCTGTGGTGTCTGCCCGATGTCGATGCCGGCATCGGCATCCTTTCGTTCAAGTCGAAGATGCACGCGATCGGCGACGAGGTGCTCGATGGCGTGCTGAGCGCGCTGCGCCAGGCCGAGGCCACGCTGGACGGCGTGGTGCTGTGGCACGAGGCGCCGTTCGCGGTGGGGGCCAACCTCGCCCAGGTGAGCGAGGCGATCGCCGCCGGGCAGTTCGACATGCTGGAGCGCACCGTCGAGAAGTTCCAGCGCGCCTCGCAGGCGCTGAAGTATGCGCGCGTGCCGGTGGTGGCCGCGGTGCAGGGCATGGCGCTGGGCGGTGGCTGCGAGTTCGTCATGCACGCCGGCAAGCGCGTGATGGCGCTGGAGAGCTACGTCGGCCTGGTCGAGGCGGGCGTCGGCCTGATCCCGGCCGGCGGCGGCAGCAAGGAGTTTGCGCTGCGCGCCGCGGCGTGGGCCGCGCGCAGCGCCACGCCGGGCGAGGTCTTCGGCTTCCTGCAGCCGGTGTTCCAGACCATTGCGATGGCGAAGGTCGCGAAGAGTGCCGTGGAGGCGGTGGACTTCGGCTTCGCGAAGCGCACCGACACCATCCTCTTCAATCCGCACGAGCTCCTGTGGGTCGCGCTCCGCGAGGCACGCGCGATGGCCGAGGTCGGCCACGTGCCGCCGCCGATGCCGCGTGCGGTGCCGGTGGCGGGGCGCAACGGCATCGCGACCTTCGAGATGATGCTGGTCAACATGAAGGAGGGCGGGATGATCTCGGCGCACGACTACCGGGTGGCGCGCTCGGCCGCGGTGGCGCTGTGCGGAGGCGAGGTCGAGACCGGCAGCCTGGTGGACGAGGAGTGGCTGCTCACGGTCGAGCGGCGGCTCTTCGTCGAGCTCCTCAAGACCCCCGAAACCCAGGCCCGCATCCGGCACATGCTGGAAACCGGCAAGCCGCTGCGCAACTGATCCGCGCTTGGAGAACACGACATGAACCGACAGATCCAGGATGCATACATCGTGGCCGCCACCCGCCTGCCGGTGGGCAAGCGCAGCGGCATGTTCCGCAACGTGCGGCCGGACGACATGCTCGCCGCGGTGATCCGCGCCGTGGTCGCTCAGGCGCCCGGCATCGATCCGGCGCGCATCGGCGACGTCATCGTCGGCTGCGCGATGCCGGAGGCCGAGCAGGGCATGAACGTGGCGCGCATCGGCGCGCTGCTCGCCGGCCTGCCCGACAGCGTGCCGGGGATCACGATCAACCGCTTCTGCGCCTCGGGCGTGCAGGCGGTTGCGGATGCGGCCAACCAGATCCGCCTCGGCCTCGCCGACGTGATGATCGCTGCCGGCACCGAGTCGATGTCGGTGATGCCGCAGATCATGGGCAACAAGACCTCGATGAACCCGGCGCTGTTCGAGAAGGACGAGAACGTCACGATCGCCTACGGCATGGGGCTGACCGCCGAGAAGGTCGCGAACCGCTGGAAGGTGAGCCGCGAGGCGCAGGATGCGTTCGCGCTCGCCTCCAACCAGAAGGCGTGCGCCGCGATCGCGGCCGGCCACTTCAGGGCCGAGACCACGCCCTACACCATTCGCGAACACCTGCCCGATCTCGCGAGCGGCGAGATCCGCGTGCGCGAGCGCGTTGCGGAGCACGACGAGGGGCCGCGCGCCGACGCCTCGCTCGAGAAGCTCGCCAAGCTGCGTCCGGTGTTCCATGCGCGCGGCTCGGTCACCGCCGGCAACGCCTCGCAGATGTCGGACGGCGCGGGCGCGGTGCTGCTGGTGTCGGAGCGGGTGCTCAAGGAACATCAGCTCACCCCGCTCGCCCGCTTTGCGGGTTTCGCGGTGGCGGGTGTGGCGCCGGAGGTCATGGGCATCGGCCCGGTCGCGGCGATCCCCAAGGCGCTCGCGCAGGTGGGCATCCGCCAGGACCAGCTCGACTGGATAGAGCTCAACGAGGCTTTCGCGGCGCAGGCGATCGCGGTCATCCAGGAGCTCGGGCTCGACCCGGCGCGGGTGAACCCGCTCGGTGGCGCGATCGCGCTGGGCCATCCGCTCGGCGCCACCGGTGCGATCCGCATGGCGACACTTGCGCACGGGCTCAGGCGCACCGGCGGCAAGTACGGCATGGTGACGATGTGCATCGGCACCGGCATGGGTGCAGCCGGCATCATCGAGGCGCTGTAGGGCGGAGGACATGAACATGCGCATCAACCCCTTCCCGGGATTCAGGCCGGCCCTCGCGGCGTCGCTGCTCGCCGGCTTGCTGGCCGCCACGCCGGTGCAGGCCATGGAGGTCGCCGGAGTGCGGCTGGACGAACGCATCCGTGCCGGCAGCGGCGAGCTGCAGCTCAACGGCGCCGGCGTGCGCAGCAAGTTCTTCGTCGATATCTACGTGGGCGCGCTGTATGTGACGAACCGGTCGAGCTCGCCCGCGGCGATCATCGATGATGGCGCCGCACGCCGCATCGTCATGCACATGCGCCGCGACCTCGACGCGGAGGTGCTCACCAAGGCGCTCGAAGAAGGCCTCGCCGAGAACCATCCACCGGCCGAACTGGTCGCACTCTCGGCACAGACGGCGCAGCTCGCCGGCATCATGCGTGAAGTGGGCAAGGTCGCGGTCGGCGACGCGGTCGCGATCGATTTTCTTGCCGACGGCATCGAGCTCAGCGTGAATGGTGCGGTGCGCGGCCAGGTCCCCGGACAAGCGTTCGGCCGCGCGCTGTTGAAGGTGTGGCTGGGCGACAGCCCGGTCGACAAGAGTCTGAAGGCGGCGATGTTGGGTTCCTGACGACAACAATAAAGGAGACGGCACCATGGAGAAGATCTGGGTCCAGAGCTATCCACCCGGGGTTCCCGCGGAAATCAGCATCGACCATGTCGACTCGCTGGTGGACCTGTTCGAGAAGGCCTGCGACGAGTACCGCGACAAGGTGGCCTACATCAGCATGGGCAAGGAGATGCGCTACGGCGAGCTGGAGCAGGAAACGCGCGCCTTTGCCGGCTGGTTGCAGTCGCTCGGGCTGAAGAAGGGCGACCGCGTCGCGCTGATGATGCCTAACCTGCTGCAATACCCGGTGGCGCTGTTCGGCACCCTGCGCGCGGGCTGCGTCGTGGTGAATTGCAACCCGCTCTACACCTCGCGCGAGCTCTCACACCAGCTCAAGGATTGCGGCGCGACGGTGATCGTCATCGTCGAGAACTTCGCCCACACGCTGGAGCGCATCATCGGCGAGACCGCGGTGAAACACGTGGTGGTCACGCCGATGGGCGAGATGCTCGGCATGCTCAAGGGGACGATCGTCAACCTGGTGGTGCGCCACGTGAAGAAGCTGGTGCCGGCCTGGTCGCTGCCGGGCTCGCTGTGCTTCAAGGATGCCCTCGCCGCTGGCCGACGCCACGGCTGGAAGCCGGTGGCGCTGGCGCATGCGGACATCGCCTTCCTGCAGTACACCGGTGGCACCACCGGAGTGTCGAAGGGGGCCGTCCTCAGCCATGGCAACATCGCCGCGAACGTGATGCAGGCGCATGCCTGGATCAAGCCGGTGATCCGCCCCGGTGAAGAGCTCATCCTCACCGCGCTGCCGCTCTATCACATCTTCGCGCTCACGGCGAATTGCCTCACCTTCATCATGATCGGCGCGCGCAACCTGCTGATCGCCAACCCGCGCGACATTCCCGGCTTCATCAAGGAGTGGGGCAAGTATCCGGTGAGTGTCATCACCGGGGTGAACACGCTCTTCAACGCGCTGCTCAACCACCCGGATTTCGCCAAACTGGACTTCAGCCCGCTGCGGGTCACGCTGGGTGGCGGCATGGCGGTGCAGGCGCCGGTCGCCGAGCGCTGGGAGAAAGTGACCGGCACGGCGCTGCTGCAGGCCTACGGCCTTACCGAGACCTCGCCGGCGGTGACGATCAACCCGCTGGATCTCAAGAAGTTCAACGGCGCGATCGGCCTGCCGATCTCGTCGACCGAGATCTCGATTCGCGGCGACGACGGCGAGGATCTCCCGCCCACCCGCATCGGCGAGATCTGCGTGCGCGGACCGCAGGTGATGGCGGGCTACTGGAACCGGCCGGACGAGACCGCCAATGTGTTCCACGCCGACGGCTTTCTGCGCACCGGCGACATGGGCTATGTGGATGCCGCCGGCTATGTGTTCCTCGTCGATCGCAAGAAGGACATGATCCTCGTGTCCGGCTTCAACGTGTATCCCAACGAGGTGGAGGAGGCGGTCGCGACCCACCCCGGCGTGATGGACGTGGCCGCGATCGGCGTGCCGGACGAGCACTCCGGCGAGGCGGTGAAGATCTTCGTCGTGCGCAAGGATCCGAACCTCACCGAGGCGGCGCTCATCGAACACTGCCGCAGCGTGCTCACCGGCTACAAGATCCCCCGCCATATCGAGTTCCGCGAGGACTTGCCACGCACGAACGTGGGTAAGATCCTGCGCCGCGCCCTGAAGGAGGGCGGCTGACCACCATGGAGAAGCACTGATGCCGATACCCGCGTCGCTTGCGACCAACCTCACCCTGCCGGTGATCTGCGCCCCGATGTTCATCGTCTCAAACCCGGACCTGGTGATCGCCCAGTGCCGCAGCGGCGTCATCGGAGCGTTTCCCGCGCTCAACGCGCGGCCTGCGGACCGCCTCGACGAGTGGCTCACCCGCATCACCACCGAACTTGCCGCCGACCCGAAGGCGGCGCCCTTCGCGGTGAACCAGATCATCCACCACTCCAACGAGCGCCTCGAGCACGACATGGCGCTGTGCGTGAAGCATCGCGTGCCGCTCATCATCACCAGCCTGCGTGCGCCCGACGCCATCGTGCCGCATGTGCACGCGTATGGCGGCAAGGTCTTCCACGACGTGATCAGCGTGCGGCATGCGGAGAAGGCGCTCGAAGCCGGGGTGGATGGGCTGATCCTGGTCTGTGCCGGTGCGGGCGGCCACGCCGGCACGCTCAGCCCCTTCGCGCTGGTGGGTGAGATCCGTCGCTTCTACGACGGTCCGATCGCGCTCTCAGGCGCCATCACCAATGGCAGCGCAATCCTCGCGGCCGAGGCGATGGGCGCGGACTTCGCCTACATCGGCACCCGCTTCATTGCCACGCGCGAAGCCAACGCGGTGGAGGCCTACAAGCAGGCGATCATCGATTCCGCCGCGGCGGATGTCGTCTACACCCCGTACTTCACCGGCGTGCATGGCAACTATCTGAAGAAGAGCATCGTCGCCGCCGGCCTCGACCCCGACAACCTCCCCGACAAGGACAAGACCGCGATGAGCTTCGGCAGCGAGCGCGACGCCAAGGCCTGGAAGGATATCTGGGGCGCCGGCCAAGGCGTGGGCACCATCGGCGAGGTCATGCCCGCGGCGGAGCTCGTCGCACGCTTGCGTGCCGAATATCGCACGGCGAAGGCTGCGCTGTGCGCGGGGCCGTTCTGAGCGGCTGAAAGTTGCATGAAGATGCATGAAAGACGGGGTGCGGCCTTCCGGCACGCACCCCGCAGTGCGTTGCGGCGGCTCGTCGCTCACCGCTCGGCACGCATGGTTCGCCGCATTCCGGCTACTTGAGCTTGTCCTTGGGCATCGGGCTCTTGTAGCTGTGGTGCTCGTGGCGGATCGTCGAGACGATCGCGAACACGGTCAGCGCGACCGCGATCGTGAAGATCACGCCCATCGCGCCGGGGTTGTCTGCAAAGGTGAAGTACGCCGCGGCGCCTTCCCAGCTGGTGATCGGACTGGCCATTTCAATCTCCTTGTCTCAATGCGCCGCGCGCGGCGCGGAGTTCATCATCAGGTTTTGCATGGGTGCCGGGCAGCGGCGGCGCTTCGCTACGCGCCGCCGCTGTGGTGCGTCAGGCTGCCGAGGGTACCGGCGTTGCGCCGTTCTTGATGCCGGATGCCGGCACGCCTTCCGGATACGCGGTGGCCGGGATCTCGGTGAGGTCCAGACCGCGCTCCTCGACTTCGGCCGGCACGCGCAGCATGCCCAGCTTCTTCAGCAGGAAGGACACGCCGTAGCCCGGGATGAAGCCGAGTGCCGCGAACACCACGGCGCCGCCCAGCTGGCCCATGAAGCTGGTCGCGGGTACGCCTTCGGCCATGTTCGGGTAGCCGGCGATGAAGATGCCGCTGATCACCAGGCCGAGGAAGGCGCCGCAGCCATGCACCGCGAAGGCGCCGACGGCGTCGTCGAGCTTGAAGCGGTTGGTCAGGAACTTGTCGATCAGTGGCACCGTCGCCGACACGCAGATCGCGATCACGAAGGCCAGTGCCGGGTAGTAGACATCGAGGCCGGGGGCGACCGAGATGATGCCGGCGAGGCCGCCCGACATCATCCAGAACGGCTCGCGGGTGGACAGGTAGGCGCCGATCAGGCCACCCGAGAAGCCCATCAGCGTGTTGAACGCGAACGCCGACAGCGTCGCCGGCTGGCCGTAGATGTTGGTCCATTGGCCGCCGACGTTGTAGATGATGCAGCCGCCGAGGAAGCCGAAGAAGCCGACGATGATCAGCATCAACCCGATCACGCTCATCGGCATGCTGTGGCCGGAGATCTTGTTCACCGAACCGTCCGGGTTGAACTTGCCGATGCGCGCGCCGACGTTCATCACCACGCCCAGCGCGAAGAAGCCCGCGACGAGGTGCACGCAGCCCGCCGCGCCCACGTCATGGAAGCCCCACTGCACCGTCAGCCATCCTTCCGGGTGCCAACCCCAGGACGCGCCGAGAATCCACACCACCGAGCCGAGCAGGATCGCGAGGATCAGAAACGCGCTCATGCGGGTGCGCTCGATGATCGCGCCGGACATGATGGAGGCGGTGGTGGCCGCGAACAGCGCGAAGGCAGCCCAGAAGATGCCGTTCGCGTTGTCGCTGAGGTTGGGGCCCATCAGATCGCCCCAGGGCACGCCCGCGGCGGCGTCCGCGATGCGCGGCGTGAAGCCGTCCGGGAAGGCGAGATAGATCCACCAGCCGAAGAAGAAGAAGGTGGGCACGATGAACGCGAACGCGAGGATGTTCTTCACGCCCGCGGCGAGCGCGTTCTTGAGGCGGGAGGCGCCGATCTCGTAGGCGAGGAAGCCGGCGTGGATGATCACCATCAGCGCGGTGCACCACCAATAGAAGACTTCCATGTTGATGGTGCCGGACATCTCGATGAGCCGCTTCAGCTCGGCCAGGTTCTCTGGGGTTGGTTCCATGGTTTTGTCCTCGAAACGTGGTTTAAGAAAGATCGATTCCGTCTACACAAGGCTGGGATGAAACGTTTTTGTTTTCTCTTGGGTGAATAAAAGTTCCCAAAGGGAAATAGCAAAACCCGTGCCGAATGTAGAATCCTATTTCTTACAGTGCTTTACGTTTTTTCGAGATCTACCATACGGAGAAACTGCACCTTTGCTGAGCATCCTCCCCCGAGTTGGATGCGGCAATGCACCAAGCGCAGGCGCGCTCTGCGCGCCGCCGCAGGCGTCACTTCATGAGGCCGGGGAGCCACATCACGATGGACGGGAAGAACCAGATCAGCACCACCAGCAGCAGCATGATCGCGAGGAAGGGCAGCACCCCCCGGATCACGTCGATGATGTTGCCCTCGCCACGCACTCCCTGCACCACGTAAAGGTTCATGCCCACCGGCGGCGTGATCAGCGCGAGTTCCGCCATGATGATCAGATAGATGCCGAACCACACCGGGTCGATGCCGAGCGCGACCACGATGGGGAACACGATCGGGATCGTGCCCACCACCATCGCCAGCGCGTCGAGGAAGCAGCCCAGCAGCAGGTACAGCAGCGTGAGCACGACGATGATCTGCCAGGGGCTCGCCTCCAGGCCCACGACGAACTCGGTGAGCATGTCCGGCACGCCGAGCATGCCGAGTACGAAGTTGAGGTAGAACGCGGCTGCGGCGATGAGCATGATCATCGCGGTGATCGACAAGGTACTGATGAAGGCCTCATGCAGCATGCGCACGCTGAGGCGACCGTTGAAGAGGCACAGCAGCGCAGATACCACCACCCCGAGCGCAGCCGATTCGGTGGGCGTGGCCCAGCCGGTGTAGATGCTGGTCATCACCAGCATGATCACCGTCAGCGGCGGTGCGAGGTCGAGCAGTCTGCGCAGCTTGTCGCGCAGTTCGCCCGGCGCCTCGCGAGTGCCGGCGTAAGAGGGGCGCCAAAGGCAGGCGATCGCAATCGCGAGCATGAAGAGCCCCGCGAGCAGCAGCCCGGGGATCACCCCTGCTGCGTAGAGCTTGCCGACCGAGGTGTTCGTCATCGCGCCGTAGATGATCATGTTGATCGAAGGCGGAATGAGGATGCCCAGCGTCGCGCCCGCCGCGATCGTGCCGAGCACCAGCCGCACGTCGTAGCCGCGCTGGCGAAACGCGGGCAGCGCGACGGTGCCGATCGTCGCCGCCGTCGCGACGGATGAACCCGACACCGCCGCGAACAGCGCCGACGCGCCGATGTTGGAATGCAGCAGCCCGCCGGGCAGCGGCGCGAGCCAGTCCGACAGCGCGCGGTACATCCGGTCGGTGAAGCCGCCGCGCACCAGCAGCTCGCCGAGCAGGATGAACAAGGGCACCGACACCAGCACGAAGTTGTTGTTGGCGCTCCAGTACTGCGTGCCGTATTCGAGCGCCGTGGGCCACCCCAGGTAACCTGCTGCAGCGACGAAGCTGACGAGGAACATCACGAAGGCCACATGCAGCCCAAGGCTCATCAGCGCGATCAGCAGCGCGAAGCCGGCGGCGACCGCCGGTAGCGAGAGTTCGGACATGATCTTTGCCTGTCAGGACGGTCGGTTGGAAACGGGCATGGTCTCGGCCGTGACGCCGCGCGCAGCGATTGCATCGAGCTCCGCGTCGAGTTCCTCCTTCGCGCCCGCCGGGCCGTACCAGGTGTTGAGCTCGGGCCGCCCTGCGACGAGCAGGTAGAGCGCATGCAGCGCATACGCGAGCGCCACCAGCGCCAGCAGCGCGAGCCCCGCCACCCACAGCGCCTGCGGCACCCACAGCGGCTGTTCGAGGTTGGTGGCGGTGCTGCCGAACTCCAGCGTGTCGCGCAGCACCGCCACCCCGCGCCATGCCGCGAAGCTCGCGAAGCCGGCAAAGCCGAGCATCGCCAGGGTGTTGAGCACGCGCTGCAGGCCGCGCGGAAAGCGCACCAGGAACACGTCCACGCGGGTGTGGTTGCGCTGTGTGAGCGCCCAGGCGGCGCCGATCGCGGCGCTGATCGCGAGCACGAAGCCGCCGAGCTCGTCGATGCCCTTGAACGAAGTCGTCAGCAGCTTGCGCCCCAGCACTTCGAGCGTGAGCGCCACGGCATAGGCGAACACCGCCCAACCGCAGAGGAGGGTGGCCCAGCGTACCGGCGGCACGATGCGCCGGTTGATCGGGTTGTCGGTTCGGTGGTCTGCCATGGCGCGGCGCTCCTGCACTAAGAATGCGTCAGTTGATCGTCATGCCGCGGACCTTGCCGACGGTGTCGTTCCAGGTCGCGCTGCAGGTCGGCAGCACCTTGTTGCAGACTTCCTTCCACATCGGCAGCACGGTCGCGGCCGAGGCCGCATTCACCCGTGCCTCGTCGGCGGCGCTCACCGGCACCAGTGTCATGCTGAAGGGGGTGCCGTTCTTGCATGCCTGGCCGGTGTTACAGGCGATGGAGTCGGCCGTCCCTTCCTCGGCGAGCGCCCACATCTGGTCTTCCATCTTCTTGAACTCGGCCTCGATGCGCGCCTGCTGGTCGGGGCTGAGCTTCTCCCAGAACGCGAGCGCGACGAAGTGGCCCTGCACCGAGCCTGCCACCGCGAGCGGGTAGAAGTACTTGGTGACTTCCGGCCACTTGCCCGAGTTGCCGGAGTTGGCCGAGGTCACGCCGCAATCGACGACGCCGTTGCCGAGCGCGGAATACACCTCAGAGAACGACAGCGTCACCGGGGTCGCGCCCAGGTGCTGCAGCATCGCCGACATGCTCGGGGTGAAGCTGCGCACCTTCAGGCCCTTGAAGTCCTCGATCGAGCTGATCGGCTTGTTGCAGAAGAACACCTGCGGTCCGAACGGCCAGATCGTCAGCGCCTTGGCCTTGAAGCGCTCCTGCAGCCGCGCGTCGAAGGCTGGCCGGTAGGCGTCCACCACCGCGCGCAGCTGGTGCATGTTGGTCGATACGCCGGCGAGGTCGATGCCCTCGAAGAAGGGGTCGTCGCGCGCCACCGAGCCGATCTGCACCGACATCACGTCGAAGGTGTTCGAGCGCAGCATGCGCAGCGCGTCGTCCGGCTTCACGTTCACCACGTCCATCGGGTTAAAGCGCACCTTCATGTCGATGCCGGTTGCGGCCGGTAGGCCGACGAAGAAGGGCTTCTCGATGCCGTCGGAGTGGCGCACGTTGGCGGACGAGTTGCCGGCGACGCGCATCGTCAGTTCGGCGGCGCTGGCCTGCGCGGGCAGCAGGCAGAGGCTGGCGAACGCGGCGGCGGCAAGCGTGGCGTTGAGGCTGCGTGGGTTGGCGGGCATGAGGTGTTCTCCGGGTTGGGATGGATGGGTGTGACGATGGGTCGGGTGGGCGCGGATCATGGGCGGGATGGCTGACGCAGCCGGGCCGTGCCGGGCAACCTCGTGCAGGCGAGGTTGACCGCTGCAGCGACCGGGTCGATGACGGGGATCTGCAACTCGGCGGCGATGGTCGATGCTGCCTGCGCGAGCGGGCCGCCGCCGATGACGACCGCCTCGGCGCCATCCTCACGCACTGCGCGCAGGGTGGTCTCCAGCAGCGCGGCGGCGAGGCCCGCAGGGGTCTGCATCACCGCGTGCAGCGGTGCGGTGGTGAAGCGTAGCGACGCGAAGGTACCGGCTTGCCCGTGGCGCAACGCGGTGGCACGCAGGCTGTCCTCGAGCGCGGGGGTGACGGTGACGATGGAGAAGCGCCGGCCGCCCGCGGCGGCTGCGGCGATGCCGGCCTCGGCGAGGCCGATCACCGGGACGCGAACGCGCGCGCGCAGCGCATCCAGGCCGGGGTCGCCGAAACCGGCGATGATGATCGCATCGAAACCCTCGCCGGCGAGCGCGGCACCGTAGTCGGCGACCACGATCGCGGCCGCGTCGAGTTCCTCCGGCGTCGTGATCATCGCGCAGCCGCGCGGTGCGGTCCGGCCTGCGACCTCCACGCTGGCGGGCAGGCCGCGGCGTGCGCTGCGCAACATCAGCTCGGTGGTGGCCTCGCTGGTGTTCGGGTTCAGCAACGCGATATGTCGGGTTGCGGGGCAGGGGGTCTGGAATGGATGCATGTTGGGCCGTGGGTCGAGGGGATGATCGGTGGTTCAGGCGCCTGCCGGCGCAACGGTGTCCGCGAGCCGCACGCAGGCTGCTTCGCCCGCGCCGGGCACGCGGACCAGGCTGGGGCAGTGCTGCGCGCAGCGCGCCTCGGCCTCCGGGCAGCGTTCGCGGAAGGCACAGCCGGCGGGGAGCCTGGCAAGATCGGGCGGCGCGCCGCGGATGCCCTCGATGCGCTGGCCGCGCAGGTTGCCGTGGATGGTCGAGGCGAGCAGCGCGCGGGTGTAGGGGTGTTGCGGGCGGCGCAGGATGTCCTCGGCGCTGCCGATCTCGACGATGCGGCCGGCGTACATCACCGCGATGCGGTCGCACACCTCGGCGGCGACGCCCAGGTCGTGCGTGACGAAGATCGCGCTCATGCCCAGCGCACGCTGCAACTCGCGCATGATCAGCAGCACCTGGATCTGCACCGTCGCGTCGAGCGCGGTGGTGGGCTCGTCGGCGAGGATGAGCCTGGGTTCGCAGGCGAGCGCGAGCGCGATCATCGCGCGCTGGCGCATGCCGCCCGACATCTCGTGCGGATAGTTGTCGAGGCGCGCGCGCGGCGACGGGATGCGCACCTTGTCGAGGAGGTCGTGGGCACGTTCGCGCGCCGCGGCGCGGCCACCGCCCAAGTGGGCGAGGATCGCCTCCTCGATCTGCCGGCCGATGGTGTACACCGGGTCGAGCGCGAGCATCGGGTCCTGGAAGATCATCGCGGTGGTGCCGCCGCGGTAGCGCTGCAGCGCCTTGCCCGAGAGCGCCAGCACATCCTCGCCGGCCACGCCGATGCGGCCTTCGATGCGGGTGCGCGCGGGCGGATGGAGGCGCATCAGCGCGCGCATGGTGACGCTCTTGCCCGAGCCGGATTCGCCGATGAGGCCGAGCACCTCGCCCTGGGCGACGTCGAAGCTCACGCCATTCACGGCGCTCACCTCGCCCTGGCCGGTGCAAAAGCGCACCTGCAGGTCGCGCACCGAGACCAGCGGCGCGCGGCTGTCGTGTTCGCGGCTCATGCGCATTCTCCTGTGCGTGCGGGGGCGTGAGAGTGCCCGCTGGCGGGCTCCAGCATGTGGCAGGCGGCGCGGTGGGCATCTTCCGCCGCGCCGAGTGCGGCGCCGGTGAAGCGCAGCAGCGGCTCGCGTTCCGCGCACACCGCCTCGGCATGCGGGCAGCGGGTGCGGAAGCGGCAGCCGCTGGGCGGGTCGATCGGGCTGGGCGGGTCGCCTGCGATCGGGGCGGACTCGGTGCGCCGGCGCGGGTCCATGCTCGGCATCGAGGCGAGCAGCGCGCGCGTGTAGGGGTGGGCGGGGGCCGCATACACCGCCTCGGCCGGCCCCATCTCGACGACCTTGCCGAGGTACATTACCAGCACCTTGTCGCTGATGTAGCGCACCACGTTGAGGTCGTGCGAGATGAAGAGGTAGGTGAGCCCGAGCTCGGCCTTGAGCTCGGCAAGGAGGTTCAGCACCTGGATCTCGACCGACTTGTCGAGCGCCGACACCGCCTCGTCGAACACCACCACCTCCGGCCCCAGCGCCAGCGCGCGCGCGATATTCACCCGCTGGCGCTGGCCGCCGGAGATCTCGTGCGGGTAGCGCCCGGCGAAGCGCGCCGGGTCGAGCCCGACCCGTGCCAGCAGGCGGTGCGCCACCGCGCGCGCTTCCTCGCGACGCATGCCGTGCACCTCGGGGCCGAACATGATCGATGTCTCGATCGTGAGGCGCGGGTTGAGCGAGGCGAAGGAATCCTGGAACACCATCTGCACCTTGCGCCGCATCGCCTTGAGCGCCGCGGCGTCATCGGTGACGAGCGGCGCATCCGCCATGCGGATCTCGCCCGCGTCGGCGGGGATGAGGCCCACCAGCAGGCGCGCCAGCGTGGATTTGCCGCAGCCCGATTCGCCGACGATGCCGAGCGTCTCGCCCGCCGGGAGCGAGAACGAGATGTCCGACACAGCATGCACTTCGGCGCGCGCCCTGCGGAGCAGGCTGAAGCCGCCCGCGCGTACCTGAAAGTGCTTGCGCAGCTCGGTGACCTCCACCGCCTTGCGCGGCGGCAGCGATGTGGATGGCTGGGTGTTCATTTCACCTCCATGGCGTTGCGCAGGCCGTCGGCGAGCAGGTTGAAGCACAGCGACACCGCGAAGATCAGGATGCCGGGCAGGGCGGCGAGCAGCGGCTGGGTGTAGAGCGCATTGCGCAAGGTGTTGAGCATCAGCCCCCACTCCGGCGTCGGCGGCTTGGCGCCCAGGCCGATGAAGGACAGGCCTGCGGCGAGGATGATGGACACGGACAGCAGGCTGGTCGCATACACCAGCACCGGGCCGAGCACGTTGCCGAGCACATGCACGCGCAGGATCGTGAAGCTGCCGGCGCCGCTCGCGCGTGCCGCCTCGATGAAGTCCATCGTCCGCACCCGCGTCGTCGCGCTCTCCGCGACCCGCACCAGCGGCGGGATCAGCACGATGGTGAGCGCCAGCAGGGTGTTGCCGACACCCGCGCCGAGCATGCCGGTGATCGCGATCGCGAGCAGCACCGAGGGGAAGGCGAAGACGACGTCGGTGCTGCGCATGATCAGCGCGTTGATGCGCCCGCCGGCGAAGCCGGCAAGCATGCCGAGCGAACCACCGATGAAGAGCGCCAGCGCCACCGGCGCGGTGCCCATCAGCAGCGACTGGCGCCCGCCGTAGAGCAGGCGGGTGAGCATGTCGCGGCCGAGCTCGTCTGTGCCGAGAGGATGACCGGGCGTGCCCACCGGCTGCAGGCGCTTGAGCACGCTGCCCACGCTCGGGTCGCCCGGCGCGAGCCAGGGGGCGAGGAGCGCGCTCAGCACGATCAGCACCAGCACCACCAGGCAGGCCATCGCGACCCAGTCGCGCGCAAGGCGTTGCAGCGTGCCGCGCCAGTAGCCGTGCGAGACGTGCACCGCGGAAGGGGCGGGTGCAGCGGCGGCGGCAGCGCCCGGCGCCGGTGCTCCGTGTTGGACGGTCGTGTTCATGAGCGGGCCATCCTCGGGTCGAAGAGCGGCTGGAGCATGTCCACCAGCAGGTTGAGCATCACGAAGATCGTCGCCAGCACCAGGATCGTGCCCTGCAGCAGCGGTACGTCGCGCTGCAGGATGGCGTTGTTGAGCAAGAGGCCGGTGCCGGGCCAGGCAAAGACCGTCTCGACCAGGATCGAGCCCGCCATCAGGTAGCCGAGCTGCACGCCCACCACTGCGAGCGCGGTCGGGGCGATGTTCTTCGCCACATGGCGGAAGATCGCCCACGGCCCCAGGCCCTTGGCCATGAGGCCGACGATGAACTCCTGCTTGAGCACATCCGCAACCAGCGCGCGCACCGAGCGCATGACGATGCCGGTGGGGATCGCGGCGAGCGTGATCGCCGGCAGGATCGCGTAGCGCATGTGCTCCGCGTCCCACGCCCACGCGCCGGAGCCGCCCGGGCCGGCGCCCATCGCGGGCAGCCAGTTGAGCTCCACCGAGAAGATCGCCACCAGCACGATGCCCAGCCAGTAGTGCGGCACCGAGGCGCCCGAGATCGCGAGCGCCGACAGCACGCGGTCGAGCGGTGTGCCGACGTGATAGCCGGCGAGCACGCCGAGCACCCCGCCGATCGCGACTGCGAGTGTGGCCGCCATCAGGGCGAGCAGCACGCTGTTGCCGATGGCGTTGCCGATCTCCTGTGCGACCGCACGGCCGGTGCTGATCGACTGCCCCAGGTCGCCCGACAGGGCGCGGCCCAGCCAGCGCGCGTATTGCTCGGGCAGCGGCAGGTCGAGCCCGTAGCGCGCCTTGACGCTGTCGATCATCGCTTGCGAGGCGTCGGCGGGCAGCACCGCCGAGAGCGGGTCGCCCGGTGCGAGGAACACCAGCGCGAAGCACAGCGCGCTGACCGCGACCGCGATCGGGAGCGTGTACAGGATGCGTTTCAGGAAGTAGAGCAGCATGATGCGGGCCCTCGTTCAGGTGGTGCCGGCCGCCGCCGCCCGTGCGGGCGAGGGCGGCTGTACGGTTCTTGCGGTGTTACTCGATGGTGATGTGCGAGAAGTCCTGGAACCAGTTCTGCGCCTGCACGAAGCCCTTCACCTTGGACGACATCGCGCGCGGTGCGACGTCGTGGGCGACGAAGAGGAACAGCGCCTCGTCCACATACTTTTCGTGCATCTTGCGGATCTGCGCGATCTGGGCCTCAGGTTCGAAGGTGGTGCGCACGCCGTCGATCAGCGCGTCCATCGCCGGGTCGCTGTAGTAACCCCAGTTGGTGCCCTTGGGTGGCATCAGGCGGCTGTCCACATGGCGCATCAGCGCGGTGAAGGGGTCCTGGCTGAAGTAGGAGCTGTTGGTGGTGGTCGCGCCGTTGGTGCTCGCGTCCTTGACACCGGCGCGCCAGTTGGCGAGCAGGCCGTTCCAGTCGCGCACGTCGAACTCCACCTGGATGCCGATTGCGGCGAGGTTCTGCTGGATCAGCTCGTTCATCAGCAGCGGTTGCATCTGGCCGCCGCCCGAAGGCGAGATGATGGAGCGGATCTTGAGCGGCTTGTCCTTGGAGTAGCCGGCTTCCTGCATCAGCGCCTGCGCCGCGGCCGGGTCGTACTTCACCTCGAACGCCGGCGTGCCGAACCACGGACTGTTGGGCGGCACCATGCCCTTGGCCGGCACCATCATGCCGCCGAGCAGCGCCTTCATGCCCTCGCGGTCGATCGCGAGGTTGGCCGCCTTGCGCACGCGGATGTCGTTCCACGGCGAACCCTCGGCGCGCGAGAAGTGCCACGGCCATACATGCGGGTAGACGTTGCTGGTGATGCTGAAGCCCGCGCCCTTGAGGCTGTCGATCGCGTCCGGCGGAGGCGCCTCGATCCAGTCCACCTGGCCGGAGCGCAGCGCCGCGACGCGCGCGGAGGCGTCCGGCACCGGCAGCAGCACCAGCGAGTCGAGTTTCGGCACGCGCGCCGTGTCCCAGTAACCGTCGTTGCGCACCAGCACGGCGCGCTCGCGCGGCGTGTAGGTCTGCAGCTTCCACGGGCCGGTGCCGGCGGGCTTCTGCAGGAAGGCGTCCCAGCTCTTGCCCACCGCGTTCCACTGCGCCGGGCTGGACATCACGATCCAGGTGAACTGGTTGAGCAGCAGCGCATCCGGCTCGGCGGTGACGATCTCGACCGTGAGCGGGTCGATCGCCTTGTAGGCCTTCACGCCGGGAATGCGCCCGCGCCCTTGCGCGGCCTGGCGTGCGTCGTACTGTTCGGCATCCTGCTTGAGGATCTTGTCGAGGTTCCACACCACGGCGTCGGCGTTGAAGTCCGAGCCGTCATGAAACTTCACCCCGGGGCGCAGCTTGAAGGTCCAGCGCGTCTTGTCCGCCGCATCCACCTGCCACTCGGTCGCGAGCCCCGGTGTGAGCGTCACCGGCTTGTCGGCCGATGAGAGGTCGTAGCCGATCAGCGCCTCGAACACGGTGTAGCCCATGAAGCGCATGCCTTCGGCACCCTGGTCGGTCTGGCCGTTGGGCAGCGGGATGTCCGACGCCTGCATCGCCACGCGCAGCGTGCCTGCGGCGTCGGCGACGAGGGGCGCACCCGCCAGGCCCACGCCCAGCCACAGCGCCGCGAGTGCGGTACGCAGCGGGTGGTGTGGGCGCGACGCGCGCACGGCGCACTGGGGGCGGGCAGGCTGGGCTGTGGGCGTTGCAAGAGCATTCATTTGGCTTTCCTCTCGACGGGTTATCGCGGTGGGTGTTGCGTGCTTTGAGCAAAGCAGTTTTCTTGCCAGATGTTATGAGAAAAAATGTTTTCACATAAGCTAAGAGGTAGTTGCGATAAATCAAAGGCTTGATGGAATGTGCGCATCATGTTGTTGATCGGGAGGTCGCCTGAGCCTGTGTGCCTGGGCCCGATACGGCACATGGATGGTGCGAGCGCGCACAACACTGGTGAGCGCGCTCGCCGCGGACGGCCGACGAGGGGCTTTCGTGGAGGGCAGCGGAGCGGGAGAGCGAAGGAAGCGGCAGGAGGAGGGAAGGAGGGGGCGGGGCCGTCGCGGGCCCGGGTTCAGAACTCGCCGAGCTCGCCGTGCGCGGCTTCGATCGCCGCAAGGCGCTCGCGCCCGGTGGCGCCGGCGCGTTCGATCGCGCCATTGGCGAGCAGGTGGCAGAGCGCGATCACCGCCACATGGTTGTCGAGCGGGCCCGGCCCGGCGCACGCGCACTGCACGTGCCAGGTCACCGCCGGGTTGATCGCGAGCTGGGCGTCGGTGATGTAGAGCACGCGCGCACCCGATTCCGACAGTTGCGCGAGGATCTTGCGCAGCCGCGCCGGGCGGCGGCGCAGCCCGAACACGATCACCAGGTCGCGCGCCGTCATGCTCGCGAGGTATTCGCCGAAGGTCGCGCCCGGCGCGGGGATCACCTGGATGTCTTCCTTCACCTGGAAGATCTGCCACTGCAGGTAGGTGGCGAGCGACTGGCTGGAGCGAAAACCGGTGATCCACACCTTGCGTGCCTCGAGCAGGCTGGTGACGATCTCGTCCACCGTCCGCTCGCTCAGGCGCGAGAAGGTACGGCGCAGGTTCTCCTGCCCCTGCTCGATGCTCTCCTCGTAGCGGCTGCGCCCGCTCTCCACGCTGCGGTCGGCGAGGAACAGCGGCGAGCCGGTCTCCTTCTCCTCGCGCACATGGCGGCGCGCCTCCTCGTAGCTGGCATAGCCGAGGCGGCGGATGAAGCGGGTCACGGTGGCATTCGACACGCCCGCCAGCCGGGCGAGCTCCGAGGCCGCATAGCTTGCCAGCTCGCCGGGAAAATCCAGCACGAACTCGGCGAGCTTGCGCTCGGTGGGATGCAGGTTCGCCACGTTCTCGCGAACGCGCATCAGAAAGGGCTGGGCAGCGGGCTTGGGGTGCGACGGCATGGTGGGCGGATGTTCGGTGGCGGCACCCGCGCCTGTCAAGCGCGCACAGGCACGGCGCGCGTCGCTTCAGTCATCGAGCGCGATCGTCACCCGCCGGTTGCGCTTGCCCTCGGAGCGGATCTTCACCACCCGCGCGGTGCCGATCTCGCCGGTGCGTCGCAGGTGCGTGCCGCCGCAGGGCTGGTGATCGACCTCGGCAACGCGGATCGTGCGCACCGTGCCCTGGCCGCGCGGCGGCTGCACCGACAGCGTCTTCACCAGCCCCGGGTTGGCGTCGAGTTCGGCGTCGCTGATCGCGCCGATCGCCACCGGCAGGTCGCGTGCGATCAGCGCATTCAGCGCCGCCTCAATGTCGGCCGCGACGAGCTTCTCCATGTCGATGTCGAAATCCAGGTGCGCCTTGTCCTCCGCCATGCGCCCACCCGTCACCGGCGCACCCACCACCGCGCACAGCAGATGCAGGCAGGTGTGGTGGCGCATCAGCCGGTAGCGCCGCGGCCAGTCGATCTCGGCACGCACCGCCGCGCCCGGCGCTGGCAGCGTGGCGTCTTCCGCCACCCGGTGCACGATCGCGCCGTCCTCACCCTTCACCGTATCGAGCACCTCGACCCGCCCGCCATCCGCCAGCACCAGCACCCCCCTGTCCCCCGGTTGCCCGCCGCCGGTGGGGTAGAACACCGTCCGGTCCAGCACCACCGCGCCGGGCTCGGCCCGCAGGACGGTGGAGTCACAGGTGGTGGCGTAGCTATCGGTGTGGAAGAGGGCTGTGGTCATGGTGTATGCGCTTACATGGTTGTTCGGGACGGCTGTGTTACGGAGTTTACGCAGAGGCATGTGTGTCGGGCCAGCTCATGTTTTCGTATCTCTATCGTCATGCCTCGGATCACCTTGACGAGGCAGTGACCGACCTCTATAAACTAGACGGCGGGGCGACTTCCATTGTGCCTCCATGGAGCAAGCATGAAGAAGTATTGGCTTCGTCTTTACGCCGCAGCAGCACTGTTGGCACTGGGTGGTGCCGGGCATGCGCAGACTTCGTTGCAGAACCCCTGTGATGCTCTGGAGGGCCACTCCCGCTTCGAGTGCCAGGTAAAGCGTAACAATGAGGCGACTCGAAACCTTGGCAAGACTCAGGGCGCTGGCGATGAGTGTCTTGCCTGCCCCGAAGCCTGCGAGACTGTGTGCAGTTCGAATGACCCAAATCTCGCCAAGTGCCAGGCGGACCTCCGCGAGTATCGTAGGCGGATGCTGGCTGCCTGCCGTGCGCAGGGCAGGTTCTGACTGCGCTCGCACCGTGTTGCCGCTTCTCCACCAGAAATGCATTGGGGCCTGAAATGAGCAGACCGACAGTGGCGAGGTTGCTCGCGTCGCTCCTCCTGCTGCCGGGATGGGCAGGCGCAGGCGTGTATGGTGATCTGCCGAATGCCATCCAAAGGGCTCAGCAGCAAAGTGCTGTCCAGCGGTACGCCCAAGCCAAGGCTGCCGAGTTCAAGGCCCGCTGGCCAATGGGCTACAACCCGGCCGCTTCGGTCGTTGCGAGACCTTACTCTCCGTTGGCGCCAACATCGCCGAACGAGTGCAGACGCTACCGCGATGCTTACGAGGCGATCATCAAGGACGTGTCCGATCACCACTGGGCCTGCATCGCTTCTACGAGGCCGAGGAGCGAGCCGTACTCGTTCGAGCATGTCAATGCGGGCTTCAGGAGTTTCGGCAGAAACCAGCCCAGCATCTGCTCCAATCCTGACTGCGAAACCTTGCACAAGGCCATGGTCGAGATGACGGATTCTGCCAACTCCGGAAACGAGAAGTGCATGACGGCAGTTCACCGCCATCAGAATGCAGAGTCGGAAAAGGCGCTTCGAACAAAGCCCTAACGGGAGCAGGGCTTCCGCACTCGTCCATCATTTTCTCACATAGCATGAGCCGTAAAAAATAGTCGTTCACGATCAATAGCTTATTCATATGTATTGTGTACACCCTCGAAATCGCGTCTACTCTCGTCTTTT
>JAYRYZ010000017.1:0-116479 GCA_041916775.1 Rhodocyclaceae bacterium
CTCTTGGAGCCCATCGGATACCTCCCGCCCGCCGAGGCTGAGCAACGGTATTATTTGCAACTCGCCCAACAGGCAGAACCCGTCTGTGCTTAAACCACGGAGCCTCTACGAAACCCGGGGCGATTCACTGGTCGACCGCGCCGAGATCGTGCATGAGCTCGTCGACGCGCTCGGCGGCGACAAGAAGGTGCTCAGCCTGACTGCCGACCTCGAGCAGTTCGCCGAATGCGAGCGCGTGATGGCCGAGGCGGTCGCGAAGTTCGGCCGCATCGACATCCTCGTGAACAACGTCGGCGGCACGATCTGGACCAAGCCGCTCGAGCACTACCAGGAAAGCGAGATCGAAGCCGAGGTGCGCCGCTCGCTGTTCCCGACGCTGTGGTGCTGCCGCGCAGTGCTGCCGCACATGCTCGACGCCGGCAAGGGCGCGATCGTCAACGTCTCCTCGATCGCCACCCGCGGCGTAAACCGCGTGCCCTACGGCGCGGCCAAGGGCGGCGTGAATGCGCTCACCGCCTGCCTCGCCTTCGAGAACGGCGAACGCGGCATCCGCGTGAATGCGGTCGCCCCCGGCGCCACCGAGGCCCCGCCACGCCGCATCCCGCGCAACACCGCCCCGCCCACCAAGCAGGAGAAGGCCTGGTACGAACAGATCTACAGCCAGTCCATCCACACCAGCCTGATGAAGCGCTACGGCACCCTCGACGAACAGGCCGGCCCCATCCTCTTCCTCGCCTCGGACGACGCCGCCTACATCACCGGCACGGTGATCCCGGTCGGCGGCGGCGACCAGGGCTGACCCCGAACTCCCTCCCTGCCCTGCCCGTCCTCACCGGCGGGCGAGCATTTCACGGACCCGGCGCGAGAGCGCTGTGGTCCTTTTTTTTGCGCGCTCGTTCGACGTGTGGTGGCACTTCGAGCGCGAGGCGTTCGAGGCGCTAGGCATGGATGTCTTCCTCCGGCATGTTGGAGTCGGGGTGTTTTGGAGTGGGCAATGTGTTGGGGGTGTTGCCAAATTTTGCCAATGAGCCCAGACTTTTCGTCATGAGCACGATGAGCATTTCTCTCCCCGAAGCCTTGAAGTCCTTCGTGGACGAACAGGTCAGTCAGCGCGGCTATGGCACGAGCAGCGAGTATCTGCGCGAGCTGATCCGCAAGGATCAGGACCGCGTGCAGCTGCGCAACCTGCTGTTGGCCGGCGCGGCCTCGGCCCCGACCGCACCCGCTGATGCCCGCTACTTCGAGGGCCTGCGTCACCGGGTGCGCAAGCCCGCCGAACCCGCTGCCGAGGCGTGAAGGCCAAGCCGGTCATCCCGCGTGCGCAGGCCAACCGGGATGTCGACGAGGCTCTCGACTACTACCTGAGTGAAGCCGTCGAAGCCGTGGCGCTTGGTTTCATCGATGCGCTGGAGCGGGCCTACGACCACATCGGTCGCCATCCGGCAACGGGCTCACCGCGTCACGCCCACGAGCTCAATCTGCCCGGCCTGCGCGCCTGGCCACTGACGCGCTACCCGCAGCTCGTGTTCTATGTCGAGCATCCGGAGCACATCGACGTCTTGCGTGTACTGCACGGTCAGCGGGACATCCCCGCATGGATGCAGGAACCCGACGCCGTGTGACGGTCGGATCGCCGGGGTATGTCTGCGTACCTCCATGGTGTTGTTCCAATGCGGCGGTCTTGCTTCACACCACGCCCCCGAAACACCTCCGCTTAAGCTTCCGTTCAGGCTGCATTCATACACTTTGTCAAATACTGTGACCTGAACGCAGCACATCCTCGCATGTGACGCGGTCATGTCACCCAACGCGTCACCCATCTCAGTGAGGAAACGATGCATCCACACACACCCATGCGCTGGCTTGCGCTATTGATGCTGACAGTCGCCGCCGTACCGTCGCAGGCGGCCCGCTTGTCTTCGAGCACCGTCACCCTGTCCGCGGGGCAGACGAGTGTCGTCAAGGTCAGCCGGATCAGCGGCAACCTGCAGCTGGCGGTGTCCGATCCGGCGGTGGCGAGCATCGTCCGCTCCGGCGAGAAGATCACGATCACCGCGCTGAAAGCCGGTACGGCCAACCTGATCGCCACCGACCGCAGCGGCACCACCCAGTCGCGGATCACGGTACTCGCGCCGCTGACGGTATCGCCCACCAGCGCGTCCCTTGCAGTCGGGAAGAGCACGACGCTTGCCATCAGCAACGTTTCCGGCCGGGTGCGCATCTCGAATACGCGCGGCGAGGTTGCCAGGGCCAGCCTGAGCGGCAGCACCGTGACCCTCACCGGCAGGAAGGCCGGCACCACGCTCGTGACGATCAGCGACAACAGAACGAAGGTGGTCGTGCAGGTCACCGTAGCGCAGGAACAGCCGCCAGTCACCGGCGACGCGTCGCAGGGCCGCTTGCTCGCGAGCAACTGCTACCAGTGCCACGGCACCAATGGCAGCGGCGGCTTCGACAGCCTGCGCGGCAGCGACGAGATCCTCGAGGAACTGCGCGAATTCGCCAGCGGCCGGGAAGATCAGGGCGGCATCATGGCGGCCCACAGCATGGGCTATACCGATGCGCAGATGAAAGCCATCGCCGATTACCTCGCCGGTCAATAAGGAGCATCACGAAATGGATCGTCGCACATTCATGGGGCTCGTCGGCCTCGGCACCCTCGGCCTCTCGTTCGCACCGCTGGTCCGCGCGGATGACAAGGACAAGGCTCCGGTGCTCTTCCCTGTGCCGGGCAACACCGGCATCACTGGCCACATCGTCGTCGTGGGCGGCGGCATGGCCGGAGCCACGGTGGCGAAGTACCTGCGCCTGTGGGGTGGTACTGGCGTGAGCGTCACGCTCATCGAACGCCGCCCCGCCTACGTTTCCAGCATCATGAGCAACACCGTGCTCAACGGCCAACGCACCATGGCCGACCTCGCGTTCGGTTACGACGTGCTCGCCAACCATTACGGCATCACCCGCGTGCAGGCGGATGTGGAGGACATCGACGTTAACGCCAAGCTGGTATACCACTCGGCAGGCGCGCCGCTCGCATACGACCGCCTGGTTCTGGCGCCCGGGCTCGAGTTCGACCTGATGCCCGGCATGACCGCGCTCGCCGAGTACGAAGAGCGCGTGCCGCACGCCTGGTCCGCCGGGCCGCAGACGCAACTGCTGCGCAATCAGCTGCTTGCATTGCGCGACGGCGAGGACGTGGTGATGACCATCCCGCCTGCCCCCTACCGCTGCCCACCCGGGCCCTACGAGCGCGCCTGCGTGATCGCCGACTGGCTCAAGCAGAACCGGCCCAACAGTCGCGTCGTGGTGCTGGATGCGAACCCGGACATCATCGTCGAGAAGGAAAACTTCAGCGATGCCTTCAACACGACGCATGCCGGCGTGATCGACTACCGGCCGGGCACGACCGTCACCGATCTCGACAGTGCGAACCTGACGGTGAGCTTCACCTGGAAAGGCATTGCGGACACGATCGCGGCCGGCGTGATCAACCCCATCCCGCCCCAGCGTGCCCCGGCGCTGCTGCAGCGCGCAGGCCTGCTCAACAGCCCGAACGGACGCTTTGCCGCCGTCGATGTGCTGAGCTATGAATCGACCAAGGCGCCGGGCGTGCATGTCATCGGCGACGCCAGCCACACGACCCAGCCCAAGGCCGGACACATCGGCAACCAACAGGCGAAGACCTGCGCCGATGCGATCCTGCGCCTGCTGTCGGGCAAGCAACCGGATCCGGCACCGGTGACCAACTCGGCCTGCTACACCCCGATCACCGCCAGCACGGCGAGCTGGTTGTCGGCGGTCTACCAGTACGACCCGGTCACACGCAGCATGGTGATCCCGGCTCAGCACAACACGGGCAAGCCCATTGCCGCGAATGGCGCGAGCGCGGAGAACTACAAGGACATGCAGGTCTGGTTCCGCAGCCTGATGGGCGACACGTTCAGCTGAACGCGGGCGCCGCGCGCCGGATCGGGCGCGGCCGATCCGGCGCGACTCAGGCGGTCGCGTCTGGGCTGATCGCGCCGCGCCGGAGCTGATCGCGCTCCAGCGATTCGAACAAGGCCTTGAAGTTGCCTTCGCCGAAGCCTTCGTCGCCCTTGCGCTGGATGAACTCGAAGAACACCGGCCCGAGCAGCATCTCCGAGAAGATCTGCAACAGCAGGCGCTTCGTGCCGCCCTCGGTGCTGCCATCGACGAGAATGCCGCGCGCCTGCAGTTGGCTCGCGTCCTCGCCGTGCCCGGGCAGGCGCTCGTCGAGCATCTGGTAGTAGGTCTCGGGCGGCGCGCTCATCAGCGGCACGCCGGCGCGGCGCAAGGCATCCACGCTGGCGAAGAGGTCGTCGGTGAGGAGCGCGATGTGCTGGATGCCCTCGCCGTTGAATTTCATCAGAAACTCCTCGATCTGCCCCGTACCGCGCGACGCTTCCTCGTTCAGCGGGATGCGGATCTTGCCGTCCGGCGCCGTCATCGCGCGCGAGGTCAGGCCGGTGTATTCACCCTTGATGTCGAAGTAGCGGATCTCCCTGAAGTTGAAGATGCGCTCGTAGAAGCTGCCCCAGTGCGCCATGCGCCCGCGATAGACGTTGTGGGTCAGGTGGTCGATGAGCTTGAAGCCGTGGCCGACGGGGTGCCGGTCCACGCCCTCGATGAAGTTGAAGTCGATGTCGTAGATCGAGCGTCCCTCCTCGAAGCGGTCGATGAGGTATAGCGGCGCGCCGCCTATCCCCTTGATCGCCGGCAGACGCAGCTCCATAGGGCCGGTGGGCATGTCCAGCGGCTGGGCGCCAAGCTCGAGCGCGCGGTTGAACGCCTTCTGCGCATCGCGCACGCGGAAGGCCATGCCACAGGCCGACGGCCCGTGCTCGGCAGCAAAGTAGGCGGGAATGCTGCGCGGCTCCCGGTTCACGATGAAGTTGATCTCACCCTGGCGGTACAGGGTCACGTCCTTGGAGCGGTGCTCGGCGACGCGGGTGAAACCCATGCGCTCGAACAGCGGTTCGAGCACGTTCGGGGTGGGCGATGCGAACTCCACGAACTCAAAGCCCATGAGTCCCATCGGATTCTCGAAAAGGTCGGCCATGATCTTGTCCTCCTGAAAGTCGTATCTTGGTTGATGAGGCGCACCCGGATCGTCAATAACTGTCACGCCACGGCAGCGCTCACAGCGTCTCCACCGCGAACCCCACCACGCGCCGCTGTTCGCGGCTGAACTCGACCCCGACGAGGTGGATGGGTTCATTGCGGTCGCGGTAGCGGTCGGCATAGCCGCGCGCCTTCAACTGCGCGAGCGCGCCGCCCTCGGGCTCGAGCTCCACCACCTTGAACTCGAAGAGATAAACCTGCTGGTTGAAGCGCACTGCCATGTCCAGCCGCCCGGCGTTGCTCGCTTCCTCCGGCACGATGTCGAGCCCGAGCGAGGCGAAGTAGGCGTAGAACACGCTCGCGTAATAGCCCTCGTACTGCGCGATCGGGTTGTTGCGGAACCAGTCGTGCGGAATGCTCGCGAAGAAGGCGGTGAAGAGCTGCTCCATGCCGGCGAAGTCGTTCGCGAGGAGAAGCTCGTAGAGCCGCCCCGAACGTTCCAGCACCGGCCCCGGCGCGGGCGAGAGGCGGCGCAGCAGCGCCTCGTTGAGGCTCGCGCGGACCTCCAGGTTGGGATAGCGCAAGCGGTAGCGCGGCATCACGCCGATGCGCTGCACCGCGTCGATCGTGAGGTAGCCGGTCTGGAACAACAGCGCCTCGACGCCGATGTCGCCGACCTCGAACGCGGACAGCAAGGCGTCGCTCGCCTGCAGGCGCTCCAGCCCGGGCAGGAAGCTCTGCCTCTCGGTGAGCACATCGATGAGGAAGGTGGGTGTGCCGGTCTCGAACCAGTAGGGGCGGAACTCACGATTGTCGAACAACAGCAGCAGGTCGAAGGGGTTGTACACCGCCTCGCCGGTCCAGTTGTAGCCGTTGTACCAGGCGCGGATCTGCTCCCGGTCCAGTCCCGGCAGCTCGGGCGCGAACACCGTGTCGACGTCCTCGTCGGTGTAGCCGCACAGGGCCGAGTAGCGCGCATCGACGGTGATGTCGTTGAGATTGTTGAGCCCCGAGAAGAGGCTCACCTTGCTGAACTTGGACACCCCGGTGAGCATCGCGAAGCGGATGTGGGCGTCCTGGCCTTTGATCACCGAGTAAAGGTCGCGCAGCCCGTCGCGCATCTCGCGCGCGAGCTCGGGGCGGGTGAGGTTGTCGAGGATGGGTTTGTCGTATTCGTCGATCAGGATCACCACGCGCCGGCCGAAGCGCTGCGCGGCGGCTTCGATGAGCGTGCTGAAGCGGTTGTGCACCGCCCCGGGTGGCAGTGGCGCCAAGCCCAGATGCTGTGCGTTGTATGCGAGCACGAAATCGATGCGCTCTTGCAGAGAGGCTGCGCTATCGAGGATGCCCTCCGCAAAGCTGATGCGGATCACCGGATGCTTCACCGACCAATCCCACCGATCGTGACAGTAGAGCCCGCGGAACAGCGGCTCGTTGCCGGCGAAGAGTTCGGCCAGCGTGTCGATCAGCAGGCTCTTGCCGAAGCGGCGCGGGCGGGAGAGGAAATAGTGCGTGCCGCCGTCGATCAGGCGCAGCGCGAACGCGGTCTTGTCGACGTAGTAGTAGTCATCCTCGCGGATCTTCGCGAAGGTCTGGATGCCGATCGGCAGCTTCCTGCGGTGCGGGACGGCGGACATGGGGTTTCCTGACGCAACGGGGGCGGGACAATGCCGATTCTACGGCCTTTGCCCTCCCGCGTCCTTGCCGCGGCCCCGTCGTCATGGCGCGCCAGCCTGCACCTTCACGCAGCCCACACGATGCGCATGCCACGAAAGCACAACCGACGGGTCGATGGTGAAGCCGCCGTTTCAGCTTCCGAGGTATGCGAAGCGCCCGGTAAAGGGTTTCGGCCGCGGGAAGGCCAGGTCGCCGCGCTTGCTGGTGGCGAGCCGCAGCCCGAGCAGCGACTCGGCGAGCTTCACCGCTGCGCTGACGCCCTCCACGACGGGTAGGCCGACGGCCTCGCGAATCTCGTCGGTGAGATGGGCCATGCCGCCGCAGCCGAGCACGATCGCACCGATGCCGTCCTCGTCGCGTGCGCGACGGCACTCGGCCACGACACGCTCGAACACGCAGGGGCTCTCGTCGGCGAGATCGAGCACCGGCACCTCCGCAGCCCGCACCTTGCGGCAGTGCTGGGCAAAGCCGTAGGTCTGCAGCAGATGCTCGGCGATGATGCAGGTGCGGCTCAGGGTGGTGACGACCGAGAATCGGGTGCTGATCAGGGTGGCGAGATGGAAGGCGGCCTCGGCGATGCCGATCACCGGGGCTGCGGTGATCTCGCGCGCGGCGAGCAGCCCCGGGTCGCCGAAACAGGCGATGACGTAGGCGTCGATGTCTTCCGCATCGCCACGGCGGATTTCGTCCAGCACGCCGACGGCGCTGATCGCCTCGTCGAAGTGGCTCTCGATGGAGACCGGGCCGGCGGCGGGGTTGGTCGCCGAGACGACGGTACCCGGCGCGGCGACACGGGCGGCCGCGCTGGCGATACGCGTCGTCATCGACGCGGTGGTGTTGGGGTTGATCAGGCGGATACGCATTGCGCTCAGGTTCGTCTCGATGTTCGGGATGCTGCGGTATGCAGCGGAATTCGGCGGCGCGCGCTCATCGGGCGGCCCGGTGACGGCGCGCGACCTCGTCGAGAATCCGCTTCAGGTCCGCCGGCGCTGCGGGCTCCTCGACGAGCACCACGCTGCGCTCGACATCCTTGAGGTGGCGCTCCATCCATGCCCGCGCGCCCTCGACGTCGCCCGCGGCGATGAGGTCGAGGACGTCGTGGTGCTCGGAGTGGCGGCAGCTTCCCGCCAGCGGCGCGCCATAGGTCGCGATGACCAGCGACGACCGCGACACCAGGCCTGCAAGGAAGTCGGCGATCGCCTCGTTGTCGGCGGTGCGGGCGAGCGCGACGTGGAACTCACCGGACAGGTAGATCGCCTCGCGTCGGTCGCCGCGCGCCTCGGCCTCGTGCTCGCGGCGCACCACGTCGCGCAGTGCATCCAGCCTCGAGGGCGTGGCCTTGGCAACGACCTGCGGCATCACGCCGCATTCGACGATGCGACGTGCGGCGAAGATGTCGCGCGCCTCCTTGACCGTGGGCTGTGCCACGGTCGCCCCCCGGTTGAGGCGGATATCCACCAAGCGCTCGTAGGCAAGCCGCTGCAGCACCTTGCGGATGCTGGTACGGCTGACGTCGAATGCCTCGGCCAGTGTGTCCTCGGGCAACTTCGTGCCCGGCTCGAGGTGGTTCTCGACGATGGCCGCGTACAGGTTGCGGTAGATCGCCTCATCACGCCCCGCGCCGGGCATGCCTTCTTCGGGCTGCATCGCGCCGAGGTCGATGGACGAACGCTTCTTGCTCATTGCACTTCCTCATTCACATCGTGCTGCGGTTCGAACGTGCTTGGTCCTGATCCAGCCTGGCTGCGCCGGATCATCACTCCGCGGGCGTCACCAGACGCGCCTTCGCCCACGTCTGGATCACCGCCAACGCCGGCTCCGCCTGATGCTGCGAGGCGGGCATGTCGCGCGCCCCGACCGGCAAGCCCACCTGGGTGCGTACCCATTCGGTGTCGATGTTGCGGTACGCCGTTTCGGCGAGCGGCAGGAACGCGGCGGTCGAGGCCTGCAGGTCGGCCGCATAATACAGCCGCGATATACCCACACCATACATCGTCGCCACGCACACCGAGCACGGCTCGCACGAGGTGTAGAGCTCGCAGCCGGACAGGTCCAGCGTCTGCAGCCGCCGGCAGGCGTCGCGGATCGCCTCGACCTCGCCATGCGAGGTAGGGTCGAAGCGCGCAACCGCATGGTTGAAGCCCTCCCCGACGATGGTGCCGTCGCGGACGATCACTGCGCCGAAGGGCTGGGTACCCGGCACATCCAGGCTTTGTCGGGACAGCGCGATCGCGCGCTGCATGAAGACGTCGTCGTACATGTTCGATTTTCCTGTGCAGTGTTGGCCGCGCGCTGCGTCACGCGGCAAGCAGGAAGGCATGCTCGGCCTCCCATGAGAGCTCCAGCGGCGCACCCGGCGAGACGTCGAGCGCCTCGATCTCGTGCTGCTGGCGCTGGATCCGGAACTCGACCCCGTTGTCGAGTTCGACGAAGAGCGTGATCACCGAGCCGACGAACTCCTCCCCGCTGATCCGGCCGCGCACCCGCTGGCTGCCGCTGCCATCGAGGCGTATGCAGTCTGCCGCGACCACCAGACGCGCTTCCGCGCCGCTCGTCAGTCCATGCGGCGATCGGGCGGCGTCGAACTGGCCGAGTTCGGTGATGATCGAGGGGCTGCCGACGGAGCCCTCGGCAACCCTTCCGGGAAGCAGGTTGTTCATGCCGATGAACTCGGCAACGAAGGTATTGGCCGGCGCACGATAGACCTCCCGCGGCGACCCCACCTGCTGCACCATGCCCTGGTTCATGATGACGACCCGATCCGCCATGGCGAACGCCTCGGACTGGGAATGGGTCACGAACACGAAGGTGATGCCCAACTCGCGATGCAGGCGCGTCAGCTCGGTCTGCATGCGCACGCGCAGATGCGCGTCGAGCGCGCTCAACGGCTCGTCGAGCAGCAGCATGCGCGGCTCGGTGACGAGCGCCCGCGCCAGCGCCACACGCTGCCGCTGCCCGCCGGAGAGCTGCGCGATGCTGCGCTTGGCCAGTTCGGCCAGGCCCATGCGCGCGATCCATTCGTCCGCGCGCTGCCTGCGCTGCGCCGGTGCCACCCCCTTCATGCGCAGCGCGAACTCGACGTTCTCCCGCACGTTCAGGAACGGGAACAGCGCAAAGCTCTGCCACACCATCGGCGCGCCCCGCTCGCACACCGGCACGCCACGCTGGCTCACCCCGTCGACACGGATCTCGCCGGTGGTCGGCTCCTCCAGGCCGGCGATCAGCCGCAGCGTCGTCGATTTTCCGCAGCCGCTCGGCCCCATCAGCGCGATGAACTCCCCGGCGCGCACGCTCAGGCTCACATCCTTCACCGCCTGGTGGTCTGCGTAGGCCATGCCGACCTTGTCCAACACCAGAAAGGCATCGCTCATCGTGTTTTCCCCCTCTTCGCCCGCGACCGCCTTCCGGCCGGGCAGTTGATCTGCTTCGACATGCATCGTTTCTCCCTCAACCGCCCGCCGCGCGCCGGCCGCTCTTGCGCATCGCCCATAGCGCACCGAGCACGAGGCTGATCGACACCGCGAATACCAGCGTACCGATCGCATTGATGCGCGGACTCACCTGCCCCTGCAGGAGGTTGAGGATGCGAACCGGCAAGGTCTCGTGCATGCCGCCGACGAACCAGGCAATCATGAACTCGTCGAAGGACACCGCCAGCGACAGGAAGAACGCTGCGATCAGCGCGTTGCGGCAGAAGGGCAGCACCACATGCCACAAGGCCTGCCACTCGCTGGCACCCAGGTTCCATGCCGCCGCCTCCAGCTCCGCCCCGAGCTCGTCCAGACGCAGGCGGATGATCGCCATCGCGAAGGACGCGGCGATCGCGATGTGGGCGAAGGCCACCGCCTGCAGGGTGCCGAAGAGGCCGATGCGAGCGAGGAAGGCGAGCAGCGCGATACCCATGACGGTGGCCGGAATCGCCGGCGGTACGGTGTCCTTCATGTTGTCCGCCGCCTTGCCCCTGAAGCGGTAGCGATGATCCACGTAGGCTGCGCAGAAACCGATCAGCGTCGCCCCCGCCGCCGTCGCCAGACCCACCTTGAGGCTGTTCAGCGCGGCCTCGAGCACCATCGGCTCGCTCGCGATCGCCTCGTACCAACGCAGGCTGAAGCCGCCCCAGGGAAAGCTGGCGAAGCGGTCGGCGTTGAACGAGAAGCCGACGATCATCGCGATCGGCAGTGCGAGAAAACCCAGCACGAGCAGCAGATAGGCGCGCTGCAGCAGGGTGGTAAAGCGCTCGCGGATCTTCATGCTCCCACCCTCCGCTTCGAGAGACCCTGCGCAAGCAGCAGCATCACCCCGATCGCAAGCATCATGACGATGCCGATCACCGACGCGCGTGGCCACTGGGCACCGGATTTCACCGTATCCACGATGAGGATGCTCAGCGTCGGCGGCTTGCTGCCCGAGAGCAGCAGCGGCGCGATGTAGTCACCGAAGGTGAGCATGAAGGTGGTGCTCGCCCCGAGCACCAAGCCACCGCGTATCGAGGGCAACAGCACCCGCAGCAGGACCTGGTGCGGCCGACAGCCGAGGTTTGCCGCCGCCTCGAGCTGGGTGCGATCCACCCCCATCATCGCAAAGGTCTGGATCAGGATCACCACCGGCAGGCTGAGCGTCAGGAAGCCGATGTAGAGCGAAAGCGGTCCGCCGAGCAGGTTCATCGGCTCCAGCCCGACCACACCGGCCAGGGTGTTCACGAACCCCTGCGGCGACAGGACGATCTGCCACGCATAGGCGCGCAGGACGTAGCTGGTGAACACCGGCACCACCAGCAGCGCGAGAAACAGCGTGCGCCATGCGGGCCGCAGCCGGAAGGCCAGGATGTAGGCCGCGGGTAGCGCAATCAAGGTCGCCAGGGCGGCACTTGTCAGCGCCAGCTCCAGCGTGTGCATGAAGGCACGCTGGAAGGATGTCGAACCCAGCACACGGGTCCAATTGTCGAGGCTGAACGCCGGTACCGGCCTGAAGGCCTCGACCTTCCAGAACGTGATCGTCAACAGGAACAGCATCGGCAGCACGAAGAACAGTGTCTGCCAGATCAACGGCGGACTGCCCAGTGCAACGCCGAAGGATTTCCTCGCCGCCGCGCTGAAGATGGACGTGCGGGATCGGGCGCCGACTGGCGGTGCGATGGATCGTGTCAGGGCGATTGGCTCGCTCATGGGCTCACTCCTCCAGGCCGCGGCCGGCGCGATGCCGGCCGGGTGGCAAGTTTCGTCACGCGCTCTTGAAATCGCTCCAGAGCTCGTTCCACTGCTCGATCGACTGGCGCGACGGCAGCTGACGATAGGCGATCTTCTTCGCCCGGTACTCGTCCATCACATTGGGCGCATCCAGGCGCATGCGCAGGAGCTCGGCTTCTTTCGGCAGCGTCCGGTTCAGCAACTCCCAACCCGCCTTGCTGGGAATGCTCTTCTTGTTGTCGGGCTTGGTCGCCATCCGCACCTGCCCTTCCGGCGAGGTGGTGTACTGGATGAACTTGCGCGCCAGGTCCTTGTTGGCCGCCCCCTTGAGGATGGACATCGACTCCGTCCATTGCAGGCCGCCCTCCTTCGGAATGTAGGTATCCACCGGCACCCCGCTCTCTCTAAGCCCGAGCGTGATCCATTCGCCGATGCCCGGGATCAAGAGCGCCTGGCGATTCGACAGCGACGAGAAGATGTCGGCGATCGTGTAGAAGCCGGACGCCTGGCCGCGCAGCGACATCAGCTTGGCCTTCAGGGCCGCGAACTGGGCGTCGTCGAGGTCGAACGGCGGACGATGCCCGGCCGCAAGGCTCACGCAGCCCATCGAGGGCAGATAGAAGTCGAAGAAGCCCACCTTGCCCTTCGCCTTCTCGCTCCACATCACGTCGTAGGACTGCAATTCCTCGGGCTTGAAGAGCTCGGTGTTGTAGGCAAGGCCGATGTAGCCGAAGTCGGTCATCACCGAGTAGAGATCACCGTCGAACCAGTGCAGCGGGAACTGCTGGAATTCGGGCCAGAAGTCCTTGAGCGGATAATCGTCCGGATCGAGCTTCTCGAGAAAGTCACCCGCCTTGAGGAGGTGCATGTACTCCGCATCGGCCATCACCACGTCGAACGACCCCGGTGGCGACTGGTTCAGCAGGGCCAGCATCTGGTCGCCCCCCACATACTCCTTGATGCGGATCTTGACGTTGTTGGCCTTCTCGAACTCGGCCACCACGAACGGGTCGGCATTGCCGGGCCAGGCGAGGTAATTCAGCACGCGCGGCTCGCTGGCCGCCGCGAGCGACGGCAGCCCTGCCGCCAAGGAGGCGGCGCCCACGCCCGCGCCGAGCTTGAGAAAATCGCGCCGGCTGAAGGCACCTGCGGATTGCGCTGCGAACCGTTCCTTTGTATTCATCATCTGCTCCTTTTGTACACAATCGATGTGCACAATCAAAGCAGTTTGCGTGCCAACCCGGGCAACATCCACGCGCTGCGGCCGCAGAAAGCTGCACTACCAGCCACACCGCGGGATACAGCGCGATCCTCACACATGCACGCCACGCATTCGCCACCAGACGAACACGCATACGCCCGGCGGAGACGCACCGGGCGTCCGCCCATGGTGCATGCTGCCGCCTCGGCGCCCTGCATTGGGGCGCTCGTCACCCGTTCGTCAGCCATCAGCGCGGCCAGTGCCGCACACCGCCGTCCGGGCTCGCGTGGAACTCCTCCGGCGATTTCACCGCCAGATCGAAGTAGTCGCGCGTGCGCGCATAGCCCTGCCCCCCCATGCGCCCGACCGCGTCGAGGGC
This sequence comes from Rhodocyclaceae bacterium, assembly GCA_041916775.1. GTDB lineage: Bacteria > Pseudomonadota > Gammaproteobacteria > Burkholderiales > Rhodocyclaceae > UBA2357. The sequence continues at coordinate 13,526 of JAYRYZ010000017.1, forward strand.
GAAGGGGTCGATGTGCAGCTGCGCCGGGTCGCACAGGTCCGCGCGGATGTGCGCAAGCACGACCTCCGCAAGCACGATGTCGCCGCGCGGCCCGGTGGGCACGACCATCACCTTGCGACACTCCAGCGCCACCGGCGCCTGCGCAATCCACGGCGCCGCAATCACCGCACCAGGCCGGGCCTCCAACCCCGCCGCGGCAAGCTCGTCGATATCTGCGGGGAAGGCCACCGCGCACACGTTCATTGCCTCCACCAACTCATCCGCGACGACATTCACGGTGAAGACCCCGGTCGCCTCGATGTTGCGCAAGGTGTCCTTGGGGCCGCCGTCTTGCCGCCGCTGCACGCCGAGACCGACCCAGGGCGGATCGGCCGATAGCGCATTGAAGAAACTGAAGGGCGCAGCATTGACGTGCCCCGCGGCGTCTACCGTCGTCACCCAGGCGATCGGGCGCGGCACGATGCTGCCGATCAGGATCTTGTAGCGCTGATGCGGGCTGAGGGTGGAGAAGTCGATACAGTGCGAAGAAGTGTTGGCTTTCATGGATGCGCTCCGGTGGCTTTTTGTATACAAAAGCACGATACATACCGGATCGCACCCGACGCGCCTGAGCACCGCCCGTAAGTCTTCAGCGCCCCCCTCCATGTTCCGACTGCCGCTGCAGCGCCGCCACCTGTTCGCGCAGCGCGCGGATCTCGGCGAGTACCAGCCGGCTGTCGGCATCGACCGTCTCGCGGGTCTTCTCCTGCTCGTCGTGCTCGACCACGCTCATCGCATCGACGACGATCGCGATGAAGAGGTTGAGCACCGCAAAGGTGGTGAGCAGGATGAACACCACGAAGAACACCCACGCCGCGGGGTAGGCCTCCATCACCGGGCGGGCGATGCCCATCGACCAGGATTCGAGCGTCATGATCTGGAACAAGGTGTAGAACGACGCACCGATGCTGCCGAACCAGTCGGGGAAACTCGCCCCGAAGAGCTTGGTCGTCATCACCGCGGCCACGTAGAACACCAACAACAGCAGCGTGAGCACAGAGGTCATGCCGGGAATGGCCTTCAACAAGGCGTTCACCACCTTGCGCATCGACGGCACCACCGAGATCAGGCGCAACGCGCGCAGGATGCGCAGCGCACGCAGGACCGAATAGCCCTCACCCACCGGCGCGAGGGTGATCGCGACGATGAGAAAATCGAACACGTTCCAGCCGCTCTTGAAGAAGCCTAGACGATAGACCAGGAGCTTCAGCACGATCTCGACCACGAAAACCATGAGCGCGGCACGATCGAGAACGAGTAGCCAGGGTCCGACTTTCTCCATCACGGTCGGTGAGGTCTCCAACCCCAGGGTGATCGCGTTGATCACGATGACTGCGATCACGAATCTCTGAAATCCTGAGGATTCGACAATAGATTGTAGTTTTTGCATGGTTGGACCCGACGCTATAGAAAAAATCTAGTGGCGCAAAAATGCCGTTGATCGTAAACACGAGATTCAAATAAATTATCGATTTCCAGATCACCCTGGCTGATCGACGCCCCAGCAAGAAGGCAAAACGGAGGAGAGACCGTGGCAAGTGCGTTTCAGTTCGCCAGCAGCAGCCCCTTGCACGACCACAGGCCGCTCACCCTGCTTGGCGAGCGCTGCAACATCTTCGGCGGCGCCAATCCGCATGAAGTGTCGGAGTATGTGAACCGTCACGTTGGCAACCATACCCTGCGTTTGTCTCAGCGAGGCGAAGGCAATGCGCGCCTGAGCCATCAGCGTGTCGGCAACCTGGACCTGTGCCGCCTGAGCTACGGGCGCGAGGCGCGCGTCCTCTCCGCGGGTCTGCCGGACATCTATCACATCCAGTTCGTGCTCAAGGGCCACTGCCGCTTCGAGGTGCTGCGCGACACCCTCGAGCTCGGCGCCGGCCAGGTGATGGTGCTCAACGCCGACGAGCCGATCGATCTTACCTACTCGGACGACTGCGAGAAGCTCATCGTCAAGGTTCCCGCCCCGCTGCTCGACGAGGCCTGCCTGGAACACAACTGGTGCAAGCGTGGCGGCGGCATCAAGTTCATGCCGGTCCCCTACGAGTTCTCCCAACTCGAAAGCCTGTTCACCCTGCTGTCGCTGCTGTGCGAGGAGGCCGAGTCACGCAGCGCGACGCCGCAAATGCTGCAGCATTACAACCGCGTCGCCGCCTCCAAGCTGATGATGCTGCTGAAGCACAACGTCTGCATGGATGCCGCGGGCAGCGGGCGTGGCGCATTCGACAAGCTGGTGATGTACATCGAGCAGAACATCAAGCGCGACCTCTGCCCCGAGGAGCTTGCACAACAGGCGCGCATGAGCCTGCGCTCGCTCTACATGCTGTTCGAGAAGCATGCCGACACCACGCCCAAGAACTTCATCCGCCAGAAGAAGCTGGAGCGGGTGCACGCCACGCTGATGAACCCGGCTGTCGAGGTGAGCAACATCACCGCGGTGGCACTGGAATACGGCTTCACCCACCTCGGGCGCTTTTCCGAGTTCTACAAGGCCACCTTCGGCAGCCTGCCGTCCGAGTCGCTGCGCATGCGCGGCGCAAGAACCGGGCTCTGATCGACGGCCTCGACAGGCCTCTTCAGGGCCTGACCGCGCATTCCGGCATGGTGGCGACATGCTGCATGCAGGCGTTGAGGTCACCGGCGTCGATGCGCAGGCTCACCGGCGCCCCCTGACCGTAGCGCATCACGCTGTGCCTGCCGTCGCCATGCAGATCCACGCACACGCACGGCGCCGCGGCCGGCGCAGGTGCGGCCTCTGCTGCGAGCGCACGCATGCGCGCTACGAGCGCCTGCAACCGCTCGCGTGCCTCTTCCGGCACCTGCCCCGCCTGCAGCCAGGTCTCGATCGTGCCTGCATCCGCAGCGTAGAGATCCATTCCGAGCGCACGCAACTGCAGCGCCAGCGCGTCGTCCGCCGCCACAAGCTGGCCGAAGCCGCGCAGCGCCCGCACTGTGAGCTGCCCTGCGCGGGCCAGCGCGACGAGCTCGGCCGGGCGCTCATCGGCGGGCGCTGCCTGCGCGGTCGGCAGCGCAGGTGCGATCGGCGCGCCGGCGCCGGCCGGCATGCCGCTCTCCAGCCAGCGCAGCGCGCCGCCGTTGCCGCTGTAAGCGCTCGGCTGATCCTGGATCAGCACATCGCCGCGCGCGCTGACCACCATCTCGTTGAGCCGCCCCTGCACCATCCCGGACGACGGCACCACCTGCAGGAATGTGCCCTCCGCGTCATAGATCCAGATCGCCCGGCCCATACGGTCGTAGGCATGAACGCGGCCATCGCCGTCGACGTCGAGATTCTCCACCGAGAAGTAGGTGCGCTTATCCCCGGGGAAGCCCGCGAACCCGGTGCCGAGCACCGACCACTCGGCCAACTGCGCGCCACCGGCGTCGAAGCGGCGGATCAGGTCGGCCGGGCTGCGGTCGGTGGCGAGCACCGCGCCGCCGTCCGGCATCAGCGCCACCAGCCCGAACTCGGGCAGCACCATGCTACCCGCCAGGCTGCCATCCGCAGCGAGCCTCACAAGCACATGCGCCTTGTCGGCGAGGCGCTCGGCCTGCACCGTCATGCCGCCGTCTGCCGCCACCCACAGTCGCTGAGGCGCCCGCACCGCCTGCTCACCGAGCGCCGTCTTGCCCAGCGCAACCAGGCCGCGCGGCTGGCCATCGCGCGTGAAGATCTGGATGTTGGGCCCGTCCATCCCGTCATCGAGCACATGCACATTTCCATCCGGGCCGAAGACGAGAGACACCGGGCTGCGCAGCCGGCCGGTGGCGGGCTGATCGACCTTGTCGTGCTTCTCGCCCCATTCGTGCAGCAGTGTGCCGTCGGCGGCGAACACCCGCACCCGGCCATGACGGCTGTCGCCCAGCGCGGTCACGCCATCGGGGGCGGCGGCCGGGCCGAACACGTACATGAAGTGGTCACCCTCCACCGCATAGGGAATCTCGCGCAGCGCCCGCAGCGGCGGTGGGCGCTGGTCGTCGGCGCCCGCCAGCATGGCCTTGATGCGCGCGATGTTGGCGTCGTAGAAGTCGCGCGTGCCGGCGATGGCCACCATCAGGTGGCGGCCGTCGGCGTCCGCTTGCGGCGCCACCGCCACGTTGAGATCCAGCGCCTGCGCCACACCATCGACAAGTCGCGACGCCCGCACCGTGATCAGCGTAAGCGGCCGGGTGCCGATCGTGATCGCCTCCTGGTTCAGCGTGAATGATTGGACGTCCTTCTCCTGCCCCATGCGCTCGAACTCGGCGAGGAAGGCCTCGACCCCGGTCTTGCCGTCCTTGCTGCGCGGCGCCCGCTCCAGGCCAACGCGCACCATACCGAACGGGAGCGCGCGCATCGCCGCCTCGTCCATGCCCTCGGGCATGTCGTCCTTGTCCGACTCGGGCTGGCGGCCGAAGTAGAAGGCCACCGCGCCGTCATCCATCAGCGGCTGCCAATCCACCGGCACCGGCACATGGAATGGCGGCATCCAACGCCACGCGACTGCGTCCTGCGCCCCGGCCGCAGCGCCCGCCAGCACGAGCCCGACCACACACAAAGCCGCGCAGATGCGCGTGCGCAGGCGCCTCGGCGCGCTGCGCAGGGATCCGATCTGTTCGAACATGATGTCTTCCTTCGCGCGGTCTTGTCCGCGCCTCCCGTGATCCGATCACTTCGCCTCGGTCGCCCCGGCAAAGGCCGAAAGCCGTGCCGGCGGATCCGCCAGCAACCGCGCCATGCCGGCGCGGATGCGCTCGACGTCGACCGCGCCGCCGTACATGCCGGCGAGCTGCTGCAGCGCCGCGAGTCGCTCCGCCTCGCTCGGCTGCGGCGCGCCGTTCGCGGCCACCATTGCCTGATACTTCTCGTCCAGCGTCGCCCCGGGCAGGTGTGCAAGCGCCGCCGCCGTCTGACCCTCGATCATCGCCGCCATCTGCATCACCGCCTGGCGTTCGCCGCCGCGCTGGCCGAGATCGGCAGAAAGGCCGAACACCACCACCAGCCCGCCACCGCCCGCAACCAGCTCTCCGCTCGCGCCGTCGTAGAGCAGCACCCGGACCATGCCCGAGGCATCGAGCGGGAAGTGGCGCGCGAGCCGCCCCTCGCGCGTGCGCCACACCTCGGTGGTGTCGCTGAACTGCCAGATGAACACCGGCTGCGCCGGCATCAGGCGTGGCGGCAGGCTTGCGTTGAGGCTGGCCGCCTCCTCGGCGAACGCGAACAGCGCCGTCGGCAGGCGCAGCACCGCAAGCGCAGGCCTGGCCGGGGGCAGGACGAGATCGAAGCGCAGCCCGTCCTCCCGGCCCGCCTCGAACACCTCGATCGCGAACCCCGGCGCGCTGTCGAGTTCGACGTCGCCGACCACCGCGGACAGCCGATGCTTGGCGACCGCGCCGGGCGCAAGCGCCTCGCCTTCATCCGCCTCCACCGCGCCGGGTTGCAGCAGCGGATCGATGCCACGCGCGACGAGTCGATAGGCGGGGTGCGGCCAGGGCGCGTGGTTCTTCAGGCGCAGCGGAATCCGGATCTGCTCGCCCGGCTGCAAGCGGCCGTCGCCATTGTTGGGCGTGCCGGCACGCGGGGCGTCATCCACCACGCCATCCACCTCGATCGCGAGTCCTTGCGCCACCTCCAGCGAGAACCCGGCCTTGCGCGACGCCTCGGGATTGAGCGCGATCGCGTGCAGCCGCTGCTCCGGGCCGACATTCACCCGCAGCGCCGCGTCGCTGCGCAGCACGCTGCCGGCCGCACGTGGCGGCGCGTCGCGGTTGCCCGCGTTCATCACGTACAGATCGACGAGCGCGGTGCCGTCGAGCCCGGTCGCGGCGACCGCGAGCTGACGTGTGACGGCAGCCGCGGGTGCTGGCGCGGGCGTGAACGCGAGATGCTTCGCGGTATAGGGCGCGTCGAGCGCGATCACCGTCTTCACCGCTGGCGCACCGTCCGCCATCGACACTTCAAACCTGGCGGCACGGCGCACGCTCACCAGGGGATCGTCGACCAGATGCCCGAGCGGCCCTTTCTGGTCCAGCAGGTACCAGCGCGCGAAGCCGCGAAACTGTGCCGGAAACGCGCCGGGGCCCCTCTGCATCAGGTGCAGCTCCAGCGCACGCAGGGCGTCGCCATCTGCAGCCAACCCCGCAAGCGCTGCGTGATGCAGCGGCGGATAGACCGCCCCCTGGGCTGCGAGATAGGCCAGCAGATAGCCGCGCGCATACTCGAGCTCGGGGTAATCACTGTTGGGTGGCGGATCGGCGGGCTTGCCGGTGTCGGTGAGCACTTGTTCGAGCAGGAAGGGATACGGGTCGCCGCGCCCGATCAGGTTCTGGTCGAGATGATCCCAGGCGATGGCGGCTGCGGCGTAATCGGCGCTCGCCTCCAACCACCACAGGCTGGAGGCGCTCACGCCGGTATCCGGGTCGTCGGGGAAGGCGCTGTGCTGCACTGCGTGGAAGAGTTCGTGCGCGGCGATGTGCTTGACCGATCGCCGATCCGCCCTGAACTTCTCGCTCGGCAGCAGGATGCGCCGGCTCTGGTACTCGTAACCACCGGCAGCCCCCTTGCCGGCCACGCCGGGGAAGATCTCCACCGGCAGCGGCGTCCTCACCGGTGTGAGACCCAGCGCGGCGTAGCGCGCGTGCGAACGTTCGAGGTAGTAGGCGAGGTCGCGGATGAACGGGATCCAGCCCGGGTTGCGGTAGTCCCACAGCGCCTGGTATGCCGGCTCGAAGCCGCTCTCGCCGCGCCAGTTTGCGATCGCCTTGTTCTGGCGCAGCGTGTCGACGTCGAAGTAGAGCCTGAAGTGCGTGGTGCGGATGACGTTGCCGGAGAGCAGCTTCACCGGTTCGGCGATCATCACCTTGATGTTGTAGATCCAGCCGAGCAGCGACAGATGGCGGGTGCGCGCGACCAGCACGCCGCGCGCAGGATCGTACTCGGTGGGCAGCTCCACCCACAGCTGCCGCGCCGCATCCCAGCGCGCCGCCACCACCTGCTCGTCCAGCGGACGCAGCGGGTCCAGCATCGCGGGATCGGGCCTGCAGGCGATCTCGACATCGTCGTCGAAGGTGGTGCGCCCGGCGAGCGTCACCTCGTGCATGCAGAGTGTGTCGAAGCCGCCCATCAGCTCGGCGGGCAGGGCCTCCACCCGACCGATGGACACCTCACCGCCCGCCGCCAGCGCCGAGGCGGGAAAGCTCGCGCTGAAGGCCGTGCCGGCAGAGACCGTCTGGCGGCTCGTCGTCGGCGGCAAGCTCGCCCGCACCCAGTCGGCGACGCGCACGCCCCCGATCTGGTGCGGCCGTGGCGCGTCGGGCTGCGCCACGACGGACGCTGCAGAGGCGGCGGGCTGCGCCTGGGGGTGCGTTTGCGGTTGAGACCGAAGTGGCTGCTGCGATGGCATTGACGTGTGCTGCGTCGGGTCGACCGGCGACGACTGTGCGGCTCCGACCTGCGTCGGGTCGACCGGCGACGACTGTGCGGCTCCGGCCTGCGTCGCCTCGCTTCGCCCGCGTGCCGCGGTGGTGAGCAGCGTCATATGCTCCGCGAGCGCATCCAGCCCCTCGGTCCAGGCGTGCCAGGGCGAATCCGACGCCCGTCCCTCGCGCGCCAGCGCCGCAAGCTCGGCGCGATGCAGCGGCAGCACGTCCAACCCGGCCTGCTGAAGCTCCAGCGCCAGCTGCATGAAGCGCGCCGGCAGCCGGTTCCAGGCGCGCAGCGCACGCACGCTGAGCGCGTCCTGTGCGGCGAGTGCGGCGAGCTCGGCGGGAAGCGCGTCGGACGATGTTTCGGACGATGTTTCGGGCGGCATGTCGGCCGGCATCTGCGCAGGTGCTCCGGCAGGCGTGGCGCCCGTCACCGCCTCGCAACGGCCCAGCTCGCGCAGGCTGGCAGGATCGGCAAGAAAGCTGTCGCCGGGCAACAGTGCGCCCTTGACGATCACCCGACGGCCCTCGAAGCGGCTCAGGTCGAGCGGGCTGCGGCTGTCCCGCGTGTAGCTGCGCAGGGTGTACACGCCTTCACTCGCATGGGTACCGAAATCGGTGCGCGAGGTGACCAGCGCGCCCGCAATCACGCAGCCGGTGACCTCCACCGCGACCGGCTCCGATGCCTGCGCCAGCGCAGAGAGACCCAGCATGCCAGCGACCAGCCAGGCAAGCACGCTCGCGCCGTACCTGGCCGAGCACCTCGCGGTACGCCTGCTGGTGCGCTGCGTTTCACCGCATTTCATCTTGCTGCCTCCGTCTGCCGCGGGCGGCAACCCGCGCTCACCCGCTCGCCGCGCAGGAGTTCCTGCATGCCCTTGCCGTTGCGCTCGATGCGATACACCCGGAAGGGGTCCGACTCCTCGACATGACGGTCGAGATAGCCGCTGAAGTAGAGGCTGCGCCCGTCCTGCGCCCAGGCCGCATCCACGACGGTGACGTTCTCGCCGCTGAGGCGCAGATTCTTGCCCCGACCGAGGAAACGGTCATGCACGAACAGCGCGCTGTTGGGTTCATGCATCACGCGCTCGAAGCGCGCCGACCCCTTCACCGCCAGGGTGTAGGCGAAGACCGTCGGGTCGGCGGGCGAGGGCAGCACCTTGTCGGTGCTGGTGACCATGCCGGCTCTTTCGCCGAGGATCTGCGCGAGCGGGATGGACTCGGCGAGGCCGCTGCCATCGGCGGCAAAGAACGTGTAGTCGGTCATGTCGTGCACGCCCAGCGCGCTGCCGTCGGCGCGCCAACCGAGGCTCCACCACTGGTGGTTCTCGGGGTTCGCGGCGCTGGCGATGCGCACTGCCGCGCGGCCCGGCTCGACCACCATCAGGTGGCTGCGAAAGCGTGCATCGGTGAGGATGAACGCCAGCCGCGCCCCGTCCGGCGACCATGCCGCCTCGGAGATGAACTCGCCCTCGGCGCCCGCATGCACGCGCATCGCAGCACTACCCGCGAGCGGCTGCACGAAGAGCTGGGTCGCGTGATGCGCGTCGGTATCCGGATGAATGCAGTAGGCGAGTCGCGTCGCCGTCGCATCCAGCGCGGCGCAAGCACCGGCGACGCGATCCCGCGCCGGGCCGGGTGCCTGCCAGGTCAGGATGCGGCCGTCGCGCTCGACCGCGAGCACCGGTTCGCAGGCGGAAGCCGGTATCACAACGCCCAGGCCGCAACACAGCAGCATGCCGATTCGCGCCGACTCATGCAGCGCCCGGCGCAGGCGCTTCATCGCGTTCATGCCAACCATCCTCCGGCCACGTTCGGCACTCCCGGTGCGAGACCTGTGCCGCCAATCCGTGCCGTCAATCCGTGCCGTCAATCCGTGCCGTCAAACTGTGCCGTCAAATCCCCGCCGAGGCTGCGCGGCATCGCCCCCCGGCTACGCCTATTGCGCCGGCTTGGCCTTGGGTGCCGCCTTCGCAGCCGCATCCGGCGTAGCGGCGGACTCACCGCCGCCTGCCGCGCCCTGCCGCGCGCCGCCCTCCCCACCGCCCGCGGCGAGGAGCGGTGCGAGATCCTTGCCATTGACGGTGAGCTCGCCATCGCTGGTCGCGACCACTGCGAAGCGGTAGATGAGCGCGTCGCCCTGCTTCTCCTCGATGCCGGCGAGCTTCACCAGCGCGGCGCTGGCGAGGAGATCCTTGCGCTCCGCCTCGCCGAGGTCGGCGGCATAGCGCTTGACCAGGGCATCCAGCCCGCGCACCGCAATGTCGGCAGTGGCACGCATGCGTGGCGCTTGGTCCTTGGCCGTCGGCGTCTCGGTCAGCGCGAGTCCGCTCATCTTCACGCCGCCGATCGGCATGTCGAAGCTGAGGGTGTCGAGCTTGAGCTGCGTTGCCGCCTGGGCGAACTGCATCAGCAGCATGAAGGGATCGTCGCCGCCCTCCATCGCCCCGGCGATCAGCGCGGCAACCGGCAGGTTGCTCAATGTGGCGTCCAGCTTCATGTCGCCGGGGGTGAGCTCGGGCGGGGTGCCCGGCATGCCCTTCAGCCCCTCGTGGCCGAACATGAGCCTGAGCGCCGGAGCCGGCGTATCCAGGGCCGACAGCGCAAATTTCATCTCGGACCGCGCAAGCGCGATGGGCGGCTCACCGGCCGGCGTGGCGGCAAGGCCTTCCATGCCGAGGCTGAGATCGAGCCCACCGAGCAGCTTCGCGGCGGTGGCCGCAAACTCGCCTTCCGCAGGCGGCTCGCCGAACATCATGCCGAACACCGTCTGTGCGATGCTGCTCAGCGCGAGGCGGTCGACCTTCAGCGCGGCCGAGGCCGAACCCAGTTCGAAAGTCGTGCCATCGCCTTTCAGCGACAGGCCCTTCAGGCCGTAGCGCACATCGATGTCGCGCAACAGCGCGGAGGCCTGGCTCGCCGCTGCGCCGCCCTCGACGCTCAGCTCCGCGAGCTGAAATGCCTCGTCCGGTGCCGGCCCCTTCACGTTCGCGCCCGTTAGGCGGAAGCTGCCTTTCGCTTCGCCACTGGCGTTGAGGAAGGACTCCACCAGTCGCGTCACCGTGGCGCGCGGATCGTCCGGTTCGCTCTCCATGCTCATGAAGCTCTCGAACTCGTCGGACAGCTTGCGCAGGGCCAACAGGTCGACATTGTGGTAGTCGACCGAGAGGTCGGCGCCTGCAAGCTGGCCGCGCGGCTTGCCATCCTCGCCGAGCAGCTTCCAGTCGCTCGCGCTGAAGCGCAAGGGACCGCCCCAGCGCCCGGCAGCATCCGGCGCGAGCTTGAGCGTGAGCGCCAGCTTCGCGAGACTCGCACCTGCGAACGCTGGCGCCTGTGCCTCGGGCTGCGGCGATTCGCTTTCGCCCTGCGCGTTTGCCTCGCCCTGAGGGGCGACGTCCTGTTCCTGATCGGCAGGCTCACCTTGGGAAACGGCCAGCTGCGTCATGCCGAGGCCCGCGTAAAGCCCGGCGAGCTGCGGTTTTGCGCCGGCCGTGATCTTCACGCCGGTGAGGCTGGCGTCGATACCGACCACCGAGGCCACCGTGGTGTCGACATCGAAGGCGAGCGTCTTGCTGTCGGCAACGAGGCTCGCAACCTCGTTGCCTTGTCCATCGCGCAGCGCGAGTGCGTCCGGCAGTTCGGCGGTGAAGCGCCATTGCTTGCCGTCCTTGTCCTGCGGACGGCCGCTGAACGCTAGCAAGGTGGTCTCAGGGAGGAGCGCCTCGCCCAGCGGAAGGTCATCGCCCAGCACGCGGAACGGCATCAGCATGCGCAGGCTGCCATCCGCCTGCTGGAAGACGTCGGGTTGCACCTCGGCGTCACCGGCGCCAAGCACCGCGAGCGCCTGCTGTGCCGGCGCGGAGAGTTTCGGCGTGATCGGCTCGCCTGCCGCGTCGGTACGCAGTGTCCACAGGCTATGTGCGCGGATGCGCTCGGGGTGCGTGCTGCGGCCGGCTGCCACCACGCCGTCCGGGCGTGCCAGCACCGCGTTGAACGCATCCTCCTCTTCGTCACCGAACACCTTCACCCAGCGCGGGGTCGCATCGGGCGCGAGCCGCGCGAGCCAGCCGTCGGCGCTGTCGGTCTCGCCAGCGAACAGGAGATCGCCGTCGGTGGTGACACTCATGCCGCGCAGACTGCCGATCACCGGCGAGCCCTGGATGCGCAGATCCACCGTCTGCTCTGCGATCGGCGCACCGCTGGAATCAGCGCGGCGCAGCCATGCCTGCTGCGACTCGGGCGCCTGGCCGGCGATGAGCAACTCGCCACCGGGCAGGCGTGCCAGCGTGCGCGCTGCACCCCCATTGTCCTGCCCGTATGTGTGGCGCCACTGCACCTGGCCCTGTGCGTCCAGCCGCGCCAGCCAGGCCGCCTGGTAGGGCGTGTGGGATTCTCCGGCGACCAGCCAGCCGTCGCCATCGGCGAGCGCCGCATGGATGCGGGTGGTGTCGTCGATGAGCACGCGCCAGCCCGGCTCGCCATTCGCCGGCACCAGCATCGCCATGCCGTGGCGCTCGCCACTCGGCAGCGCAACCTGCCCCACCGCGAGCGCGTTGGTACCCGATACCGCAACGGCTTCGATCTCCTCGCTGCTGATGTTCTGCTGCCATTCGCGATCGGTGACGCGCGACCAGCGCACCGCGCCCTTCGCGTCGAGCGCCACGAGAAAGCCCGGCTGGTACTCGCCCAGGCTACCGGCGAGCAGCACCCCGCCGTCGCCAAACACGCCGGCCGACTGCACATGCAGGTTCACGCCGCCGGCGAGCGTGCGCGTCCACAGCGGCATGCCCTGCGCGTCGTAACGTGCCACCCAGGCCTGCAGGCTCGCCGGGGCCTGCACGCTGCCGGCAAGCACATGGCCTCCGTCAGCGGCGGCGGCGAGAGTGGCCAGATCCTGCCACTCCACTGCGCTGGAGAAGTCCGGCATCGACAGATCGAAGCGGCGGTTCGCCGGTGCCGCCGGCCAGCTGCGCGGCAAGGCCACGGGTGCAGCAGGGGTGGAGGCCGTCGGCGCCGCGGCCTCCTCCGTTTCGCCGCCCTGAGGGGCTGGCCCGAGCGGGAGAGCCTCGGACGGCGCTGCCTGCATCGGCGCCGTCGCGGGCGCCTGCGCCACAGGCGCGGTCTCGGCCGAAGCCGGAGCTGCCGGCGTCGCAAGCGCTGGCGCGGCGGGCGCAGACGCGGAAGCCGAGACTGCAGGTGATGGTGCCGTCTGTGCTGCGGGCGCCGCGCTCGGCTGCGCCAGTGCCGCGAGCGGTGCGGACTTGCCGCCGGGTGCGACAGCGACGACACTGCCGGCCGGGTCGCGCAACACCGCGCGGCCCTCGCCACGCAACAGATCGGCCTCGCCGAGCGCAATCTTGGCCCCCGGCTGGAGCGGCGCCCACTGGTAAAAGTCGCGCTGCACCATCAGCGCGTGAAGCGCCTTCAGCGCCGCGACATCGGTCTTGAGCGAACCGGCCTCGGCGCGCGCAATCAGCGCCTGCACCTCGTCCGGCCCGGCGGCGAGCAGATCCACCCCCTGCCCACGCAAGCCGAGCGCAAGCTTGGCGTACTCGTCCGGCAGCAACCCGAAGCCGCGCAGCGCGCGTACCGTGAGCTTGCTGGCACCGTCGAGCCGGAGGAGATCGGCCGGCCCGCTGGCACGCTCGACCACGCCCTCCACCTCGAGCACCTCCGAGTCCTGCTGCGCCCCGGCAGGCAGCAGCCACAGCGCGGCACAGCTGGCGACCAGAAGCGTTCTGGCGTTCTTGCGAGTCTTCATGGTGGGGTCTCCCGGGCGTCGTTCCGTCATCTTCGTTGTCGTCGTTGTCGTCGTTGTCGTCGGTATCGTCATGTGTTTCTCGCGGGCGCCTTCTGCTCGCGTTTCATGGTCGCCCAGCCTGCCGCACGAGCGCAGCGAGGTCGCCGAGTTCGCGCGCGCTCGCCACCACATCCGGCGCAAGCCCACGTCCGGTGCAGCTCCTGCCGTCGGGCAGCAGGATCTCGCGATTCGTGAAGCGCAGCATGCTGCCGTCGGAGAGCCTGGTGTCGGTCTGCGAGCTGCACTTGCCGAAAGTCTTCTGCCCCACGAGCCGGGCGCGGCCGTGTTGCTGCAGGATGCCGGCGAACACCTCGGCCGCGCTCGCGGTATCCGGCCCGACGATGAGCACCAGCGGCATCACGAGCTTGTGCCCGCCCGGCGCGCGCACCGGCTGCGGCGTGCCGCCGCGCGACTGCTGCGCACCGAGCGTGGTGCCTTCCGGCAGGAACAGGGCCGCGAGGTCAAAGGCCTCGTACAGGTCGCCACCGCTCGCGTCGCGCAGGTCGATGAAGAGCGGCGCCTCGGCCGACGCCGCGCGCCCCGCCTTGCGCTGCAGGAAGTCGACGCTTGCGAGCAGCGCCGGGCGGGTGAGCCCGGCGATGAACTCGCGCAGGCGCAGCACCTGCTGGTCGCCCGGTTCGACGAGCTCCACATCCAGCGGGCGGAAGGCCTCGCGGCGCACATGCGCACGCACCTTGCCACCACCCGGCTCGACGAGTTCGAGCACCACTTCGGTGTCCGCCTGCCCGCGCAGGCGCGCGGCAATCTCGGCCGGCGCGAGGCCGGCCACCGGCTTGCCGTCCACGCTCACCAGCCGGCTGCGGTCGACCACCCCCATGCGATCAGCTGCACCGCCCTGGTAAACCGCAAGCTGCACCGCATCGCCGACGAACACCAGGCTCGCACCGATGCCGGTCCAGGCCTCCGGGCCGAGCAGCGGCGAGCGGTAGGCCTGCGCCGGGATGAGGCGCGCGTAGGGGTCGATCGCGGCAAGGCCGCGGGCAAGGTCCTTGCCGCCCAGCGCGGTGAGCGCCGCCTCGGCGGGCGGTGTGGCGAGCTCTTCGCGCAGCACGGCGCGGATCTCCTCCAGCGGCGCTGCAAGTGCATGCTGCGGCGCTGCCAGCAACATTCCCCCGATCGCGAGGACCAGCGCACACACAGGGAGACGCCGCACCGCATGGCGCATCAGCGTGCGAGCTCCATCTGCATCTTCATGAGCAGCTCGTACTCGCGGTTGAGCGCGTCGCGCTGCGCCTCGAGCTGCTTGCGCTTGAGGTCGGCCTCGGCGTCGCCCATGCCGCTGCCCTCCAGCGCGTCGAGCGCGGAGCCCTGCTGCCTGGCCTGAGACTTCAGGCTGTCGAGGCGCGTCTGCAGCTCCTTCACGCGCTTCTGGTCCTTGCCCTGCTGTGATGCGAGGGTCTTCACCCGCTTGTCGAGCGCGGCGACATCGGCGTTGAGCTTCTTCAGCCGCTCGCGCTCGGTGCGCACCTCGTGCTCCAGCGCCGAGCGCTTGGACTCCAGTTGGCCCTGCTCCGCCTCCAGCCCGCGCTGGGTGTCGCGCAATTGCGCGAGCCGGTCGTCGCGCTCGCGCAGGCGTTCGTCATAGGCTCCGGTATTGATCCCGCTCACCCCGCCGAAGAAGCCACCCTCGCGCGGGTCGGTGGAGACGTTGGCGCAGCCGCCGAGCAGCGCAGCGCCGGCGAGCCACGGTAATAGTGCGCGCGTGCTCATACCGAAAGCCTCTGGTCGATGCGGGCAAGCTGGGTGCTGCCGTCACGCAGCTTGTCGAGGTTCTTCTGCAGCTGCTGCACTTCCTTCTCGAGTCGCGCGATATAGGGGTCGTTCGCCGGGCGGGTCTTGCGCTCCTCGGCGAGGATCGCGGTCTGCACCTCGTGCTCCTTGGCGAGCGAATCCTCCAGCTTCTTGTTCTCGGCAACGCGCTTCTGCAGATCGTTGCGTTTCGCGGCGAGCGCGTCCTGCTTGACCCTGCCCTTGTCGTAGTTGGCGCGCAGCGTGCGTGATTCGGCCTCGAGCGACTTGATCTCCTTGCCGAGGCGCTGGTTGTAGGCCACAGCGGTGCTGTTGAACTCCTGGGTGCGGGCGATCTCGGCATCGAGGAAGTCCTCGGTGTTGGCGTACTCCTGCTTGCGCTTCGCGACCTCGTTACCCACCAGATAGCCGGCGCCGGCGCCGACCACTGCGCCGATCGCTGCGCCGTCGCGGCCACCGATGAGCGCACCGAGGACGCCACCGATGAGCGCGCCCGTGGCGGTGCCCTCGGCCTTGGTGCGGTCCTGGTCGTCCATGTTTGCACAGCCGCTGGAGAGGCTGGCGACGAGGAGTGCAACGAGTGTGAGTCTGGCGGTGTTCATGCTGTGTTCCTCCTAGTGGGTTGGCGGTGCGCACCGGGCGCATCGTTGTTCAGTTGTCCGTGAAGCCCTCGAAGCGCGTGCGGAAGGCCTCGCGCCATGCATCCACGTCGGCGCGCCGCTTGTCGCCGAACGCCTCGACATGCGCCTTGAGGAGCTCCATCACCGCCTTCTCGCGCGGCGGCACCTCGCGCTCGGCGAGCGCGCCGAACGCATGGGTGATGTAGGCCTTCTCGTACTCGCCGAGTTGAGCGACCTTCTCGCGATAGCCCTGCAACTGCTCGCGCGCGGCCTTGTCGAGATCGGCGATGGATTTCTCCACCGCATCCACCTGCTCCTGATAGCGGGTGGAGATTGCGGCGAGTTCCTTCGCCGACGCGAGGGTGACGGCGAGGCGCTCCATGCGCGACAGATACACCGACAGGTTCACGCCGTTGCGCGCCGCATCTTGCGCGAGACTGCGCGCGCTCTCGCGCTGCGCCAGCTCGAGCCGCTCGCGCGCCTTGTCCATGGTGGCCTGCACCGTGGTGAGCGGCTCGCGCAGACCGGGGTTCTCGTTCATCAGGCGGGCGATGATGGGGTCGGCCGAGCCGAGCTGCACCGAGGCCTGCGCGACCAGGTTGTCGAGGGTGCGGCCCACCGGCATGGTCTTCCTGAGATCGGCGCGGTAGGCCTCGTATTCCTTCTCGATCTCGCCGCGCTGGGCGCTGCTCACCACCACGTTGGCGCCGATCGCGAGGCGCGCGCCGGTGTTGAAGGAGCGGCGCTCCTCCATGAGTTTCCTGTCGGCGTTCCAGGCGTAAGCGTCGAGCTCGGCGCGCAGCGCGCTGCGCAGCTCGGTCGCGGGCGTCGACACGCTGCCGCCGCGCACCGCAACGCCACCCGGTTTGCCCTGCCAGATCTCCGGCCGGAAGAGGCCGGAGGTCATCTCCTGCACATTGCCGAAGAGGTCGTGGAAGCCGAGCGCATCGGCGTTGCGCAAGCCCACCGGGCGGAGCTGGTGACGGGCGTTGCCGAGGTGCCAGGCGAACTCGTTCACATCCGCAGCAGGGAACGGCAGGCGGTCGTCGAAGCGGCCGGCCTTCATCGCCTCGGCACCACCGCGCGCGGCGTACTCCCACTCTTCCTCGGTGGGCAGGCGCAGGAAGCCGGGCACGCCGTCGAGCCGCGGCAGCCCGGCGATGCGTTCGGGATGCGCCGGGTCGAACAGCCACTGGTTGTAGCGCCGCAGGAAGGTGAGCACGTCCTGGTGGCTGACGAAGGCGAGCGGCTTCATCAGCGCGTCGCGCAGCGGCCGGCCCTGCAGCGTCGGGAGCTTCTGGTCCTCAGGGTCGCCGCTCGCGGCGAGCAGCGCCTCCATGCCCATCACCGCGACGTACTGGCCGCGGGTGAGCTCGTACTTGCCGAGCAGGATTTCCCACCCCTGCTTGTCCGCGGCCGGGAAGGAGCCGCTGATCTGGGTGCGCTGCAGGCCCTCGAAGATGCCGCCGGCGGCGTCGCCGAGCTGGATCACGCGCGCGCGGTCGCCCCAGAAACCGGCGCCGGGCACGCGGACGCGGCGGAAAACGATCTCGGCGCCGTCGGGCATCGGCAGCACCAGGTCGCCATCCGCCGGTTTGGGGTTGTAAGGCGTGGGGGCTGACGCGGCAGCGGTCGCCGCAGCCGGCGCTGCTGCTGGCGTCTTCGCAGCAGGTGTCTGTGCCCCGGCCGCCGCGCTCAGGGCGATGAAGCCCAGCGCAAGCAGCCATGCAAGGGGTCGAACGGCTTCATTGGTCACGAATGGCCTCCGCAGGATCGATACGGGTGGCGCGCCAGGCCGCGATCAGCGAGGCGAGCACCGCCAGCAGCAGGGTCGCTGCGGCGGCGATGGGCGGGTAGTGGGCCGGCAGCGCGCAGAAGGCCTCACCGGGCGCGAGCTCGCTCGCGAAGCTGAGGTTGATCGTGTAGGCGAGCAGCGCATAGCCGCCGAAGCCGGCGGCGAGGCCGAGCACCGCGATCATCGCCCCCTGCGCGACCGGGAAGAAGAACACATGCGCGCGCGCGAGCCCGAGCAGGCGCAGCACGCCGAGGTCGCGGCGGCGGCGCTCCACCGCGGCATAGAGGCTCGCGACCAGCACCGCGGTGCCGCCCGACACGCTGAGGAGCGAGATCAGCAGGAAGAGCCGGGTGAGGCCGCCGTCCAGCACCTGGATGCGCTCGATCGCCTCCACCTCGGCCACCGTCTCCACGCCCTCGGCCTTGAGCTGATGAAAGATGCGCGGCACATCGTCGATGCTCTGCGCGTAGAGGCGGAAGCCGCGGTAACCGCCGCGCGCCATCACGAAGCGGGCATTGTCGCGTTCGTAGGCGACGGCACGCAGGCTCGCGGTACGCAGCAGACCCATGAGCTCCACCGGCACCACCGGCCGGGCGAAGGGGCTGGCACCGACGTTCTGCAGCGGAAAGGCGAGCGGTGCAACACCGTCCGCCCGCACCTCGATGCGCGCCGCAGCGGGCGCGCCGCCCTGCCCCGGCCACAGCGCGCCCAGAAGCCGCGCCGCCTCGCCGGCCCTGGGCACGAGCCCGCCCCAGGGGGTGGGCGCGATGCCGAGGAGACGCGCCTGCTCGGCATCGACGGACAGGCCGATGGGCGCGATCGTGGCGCCATCCACCCCGCGCAGCGCCACGTCGCGCACATAGGGCAGCAGCACGCGGGTCTGGCCGCGCAGCTTCTGCTCGATCGCGCGCAGGCTTGAGACGGTGACCTGCGCACCGGGGCTGCCGAGGTCGTAGGCGGTGAAGCCGGCCGGCGGCGCGAAGCCGAGCAGCGCGGCGGCCTCCTCGGCGCCGAGGTCCTCGATGCGGCCGAAGCCGGTGTTGATGATGAGCCCGGTGCGGGCGATCGGTGCCAGCGCCTCGGCTACCAGCAGCACCGCGCCGTCGAAGCTGAGATAGGGCTCGGGCGTGTCGCCCGTCCAGCCGCGCGCGGGCGCGCCGTAGCCTTCCTTGTAGGCTTCCACATCCAGCACGAAACCGAGCGTCGCATACACCCGCGGCAGGCTGCCGGCGCGCGGCGCGAGCACGGCGGCGACGCGCAGCCGCGGCTCCACCTGCTCGCTGCGCCCGGCGCGACTGCGCGTGACACGTGCGACGATCTCCCCGCCCGCGACCACGCCGGCACGGCGCGCGGCCTCGGCGGTGAGCACCACTTCGCCGTCGGCCGGGATCACGCCGCCGTTCTCGAGCAGCAGCGGGTCGCCCGCGGCGGTGGGCACGAGGTCCAGCAGCTCGGCGCGGCGGCCATCCGGCATCACCACGCCCATCACCGACGACAGCGGCAGGATGGTGGGCGTGAGGAAAGCCACGCCCGGCCAGCGTCCGAGCACCTCGAACCACTCCGGCGGGTATTCGTGCGTCTGCGCCGGACGGATCTCGCGGAACACCGGATCCTCGACGAGGCGCTCGCGCAGGGTCTCGATGGTGCCGTGCTTGAGCCCGAGCAGCACCAGCAGCGGCGCGATCACGGCGGCGAGCGCGATCACCAGGCACAACGTGAGAATCCACTCGTGCCGCAGGCTGGCGGCGGCCAGACCGGGGATGAGGCGCAGGGGCCGCGGCGCAGCGTTCACCGGGCACCTCCCGCAATCGGCCTGCAGTCTGAGCGGGTTTCCTCCGGCGTCACCTGGGTGGTGTCGAAGCCGTAGGTGACGTCCGCGCGCCCGGCGACGAGATCCACGTCGTGGGTGACGAGCACCACCGCCACCCCCTCGTCGCGCGCGAGCGCCTGCATGTCGTCCATGATCGCGCGGGCGCGTGCCTTGTCCACCGCGGCGGTGGGCTCGTCGGCAAGCACCAGCCGCGGCCGGTGCGCGAGCGCGCGCAGGATCGCGACACGCTGGCGTTGGCCGATCGAGAGCGAATCCGGCATACGCCCGAGGCAGCCGGCCACCCCCAGCCGGGTCGCGAGCGCGGCGATGCGCGCCGGGTCGGGCGCGCCGCCCTTGATGCGGCCGGGCAGCGCGATGTTGTCATGCACGTTCAGGAAAGGCAGCAGACCGCCCGTCTGCAGTACGTAGCCGAGGTGGTCGCGGCGCAAGGCGGCGAGCGCAGCCTCGTCTTCATCCGCCCACAGGGCGCGCACGTCGTGGATGGTGCCGCCGGTCGCCGGGCTCATCTCGAAGCGCGCGACCTCGCTCGGCGCCATCACCAGCGCGAGCATGTCGAGCAGCGTGCTCTTGCCGCAGCCGCTCGCGCCGACCAGCGCGACGAGCTGCCCCGCACCCACCGAGAAGCGCGGCACCTGTAACGTGAAGCGGCTGCCGGCCTGGCTGCGCGTCTTGACGACGCCTTCCAGGCTCAGCATCGGTGCCGCCGGCGGACGCATGACCAGCCTCCATTCAGGGCAGATAGTCCAGGTGCAGCGGATAGACCATCTCGCGGTCCGGGTCGGTGTCGTTGACACGGAACCACGCATCCACCTGCTCGTTGATCGCGCGGTACTGCTCGAGCTTGGCGAGGATGCTCCACTCCAGCTGCGAGCGCTGCTCGGCGGTCATGCTGGCGAACATGTCGTCGGTGAGCGAGAGGACATCGCTCTTGTACGGCAGGCTCTGGATGAAAGCGGGCAAGAGACCGGTTTCGGCAAGACGGGTGGCGCCTCCGATGTCCTCGGGACGCTTCATCGCCTGGCCGGAGACGCTCTGCAGCGCGTCGAAGAACTGCGCCTGGGTGACCTCGGCGCGCATCAGCGCCTGCACCACCTTGTCGAGCGCCTGCGCGAGTGTGGACAGCTGCTCGCGGGTGACGAGCACGCGCACGTCGAGCGCACGATCGGCCGGGTTGATGAGGTCGCGGTCCGCCGTCCAGGCGACGATGTCCTTGGGCGGGCTGGCCTCCTTGCCGATGTACTCGATCAGCGCCGCCTCCCACAGATCCGACACCGATTCGAGTGCTGCGGCCGGTGCAGCACCGCCTGCTGCCGGCGCGGCAGCGACGCCCAGCGTCTGATTGAGCTTGGCGTTGATGTCCTGGGTGACGCGGTCCACCAGCGCGCGATACTCCGCCTCTTCGAAGGCGTTCACCTCCTCCAGCGCGGACTTGCCATCCTGGCCACGCACCCGCGAGAGATGAGCGAACTGCGCCTTCGCCACCGGGTGATCCTCGGCGGCGCGCGGGTCCTGAAGGTGAATCGCGAGGAGGTGCACCTGCGCGTCGTCGTACTCGCGACGCAGGTCGGTCTCGTCCTTTCCGGTCTTGTTCTGAACATGTCCCTTCGGGTGACTGCTCGCGTCGCCGACGAGGATCACGAAGCGCAGTGCGTCATCCCGCCAGTTGGAGCGCAGCGCCACGTCCACGCCCGCGAACACCTCCTCCGCGTAGTCCAGGCTGCCGACCGCGGTGGCGCGCGCCTCCTTGTCGAGCAGGCCCACGAGCGTCTCGCCATTGACGAGCTCGGGCGTGAGGTTGCGCGACAGGTACTCCAGCTGCGGCACCGCATCCAGAGAATCGCGGTAGGTGACGAGGCCGAAGCGGAAGCGGTCGGCGGTCTGTGCGGTGAAGCCCTTGGTCATCTTCGCCACCGCTTCGCGCGTCATGTCGATGAAGGGCTGCATGCTGCGGGTGGTGTCGACGACGAACACGATGTCGGCCTTGATGTCCTTCAGCGCCGCACTCCCCGCCTCGCGTCCGACCTGCGCCTGGTCGCGGTATTCGGCGTTCTCGAGCGTATCCGCGCCGCGGCTCCTCGGCACCGCGGCGGCCAGTTGCAGCATGCGCACGTCGTCGCCGCCGATCTGGGTCTGCGACCACTGCAGGATGGGCAGCACGTAGAACTTCTGGGTGATGTCGACGAAGCGCTGCGGCTCCATGCTCACCACCGCATCGGGCGACTTGCCGGCCTTGATCTCGTCGTACAGCACCTTGGCGCGGCCGGCCATGTCCATGTCGTCGACGATCGCCTGCAGACTCGCCTGATCGCGGAACATCAGCACCGGATTGCGGCCCTCCAGCGGGCTGCCAGGGTGGGTATAGGAGACGAGCAGCGCCTGGCGCCACTCGAGCACGTCCTTCGCCTGCATCCAGCCCTCGGCCTTTTCGCTGCCGCGCCCGACCTGGTACCAGCCGCGCGGCGCGACCGGATCCGAGAGGTCGACATCCTTCATCGCATAGACATACAGCGGTCGGAAGGCCGGCATGTTGGCGCTGACCACGCCGGCCTGCTCGGCCGCGGCGTCGCGATACAGACTGGAGAACGGCCGCGCCAGCGCGCGCAGCGGCAGTTGCGTGGCGACTTCGACGCAGGGCTTGACTGCGTCGCACTGAATGCCCTCGCTTCCCGTCGCTGCAGGGGCCGCAGCAATCGCAGCGGCGGGCGCCGCATTGCCCTGGGTGCCCTCCAGCGCCGAGGCAGCGGCAGCGGGCGTGCCCGCGCCTTCCAGTGCGTTTGCAGATCCGACCGTCGCAGCTGCACCCGCACCGGCAGGGGTGACAGCGGCGCCGGCCACAGCACCGTTTGCAGCCTCCGGCGCGGGCGCCTGGGCCGCCCCGGGTGCGGCTGCAGGAGTTGCTAGGTCCAGGCCTTCCGGCAAGGGCAACGCGCCGGTCGGCCCAGCCCCCACCGGCGCCGTGGCCGCGTCGCTAGCGGTCGCAGCCGGCGCCGGGCTCTGTGCGAGCGCAGCACCCATCAGACAGGATGAACCCAACACGGCCAGCATCCAGGCCGTACCTTGTTGATGCATTCGTCTTGAGGACATGAAGCCTCCCGCTCGCGCTGTCGTTGGTTGACACCTGATGTAACAATCTTACTCCGAGAGATTGACACGGTCGCACGCATCCAGCCAGATTCGTTGTCGCTATTGACACAAATCAAGCATTCGTGTGGATTGTCGGCATTGCAGGCAACTTTTGCGCTTCAATACGAATTCAACGCCCGTGGTGAAGCGATGAAAGCCGAACGACATCCTCCGATCGCATGGGAAGCAGACCTCCCGCTCTTCTCGCGCCAGATGCTGGTGCAGTGGACGTTGGTGATGGCGCTCAGCGCGCTGGTCATGTTCATCATCGTCGGCAGTGCCTTCGTCGCGAGCGGTGACTGGGCCGACCTGCTGCCGCTCGGCGCGATCGCGCTCGCGGTGTGTGGCGGCCTGTGGCTGCTCGGGCTCGCGGTGATGGCGGTGGTTTTCCGTGGCCGGGTGCGGATGCGCTACACCCTCAGCGACAAGGCGTTGCGCTGCGAGACGGTAGACCGCCGCGCGCGTGCCGGGAACCGCCTCGCGGTGGTGGTCGGCGTGATCGCGCGCAGCCCGCAGACGGTGGGCGCCGGGCTGATCGCGAAATCCCAGGAGACGATGGAGGTTCGCTGGACCGGCGCCTTCATCGCCCGCTTCGACGAACGACACCGCAGAATTTCGCTGCGCAACGCCTGGCGCACGCTGATGCTGGTGCAGTGCAACCCCGACAACTATGCCGAGGTGGTCGCTGCGATCGAGCGCAACATGACGAGGCGCCATACCGCGGAGCGGGTCTCGAAGCGCTCGCCGGTGCCCGCCTACCTGTTGCGCAGCGCACTGGTCGTGCTCGGCACGCTGCCGCTGTTTCCGGCCGCGGATGCTTACAACACCGGCCTGTTCCTGCCGATCTTCATCCTGTGCTTCGGACTTGCGACGGTGTGGATGATCAACCTCTTCGGCTGGGTGGTGATGGCCGGATTGGCGGTGCAGGGGCTGCTGGTGGTTGCCGACATGTTCACCGAGCGCGCCTCTGTGCTCTTGCACGGCGAGACCTACTACGGTTTCGAGGTCCTCGACACGGCCGATCTCGGCGTCCTGCTGCTGGCGGTCGCGGGGGCCGCGCTGCTGGTGCGGCTGTCGCGGGAAGCGGTGCGCGGGCGCTGGCTGGCGGCGCTGCTGGACGGATACAAGGACATGGGCTAGGAGACGGCGTGGCGAACGAAGCCTCAGCTGCAGGACAACTGCCCGGCTTGCGCGACCGCCTGATGCTGTGGTTCGGGGGCTTGTCGCTCGCGGCAATGCTGAGCGTCGGGATCTACGCCAGCCAGATGGTGATGACGCGCACCGCGGATCAGGCGGGTGAGGCGCTGCACACCTCGGCGATGGCTGCGGCCGAGTTGCTCGGGGCCAACCTCAGGGAACGTGAGCTCGAGATCGCCCTGCTCAGCCAGGCCCCCCACTTCGTGGCGGGCAATCTGGAACACCCGCACGTCCTGCAATCGATGGAGCGCCGCGTCCGCCTGCGCGACGAGTTCGCGTGGATGGGCGTCACCGACGCCGAAGGGCGCGTTGTGCAATCGGTGAACGGATTGCTGGTGGGTGCCGACGTGGCGCAACGGCCGTGGTTCATCGCGGGGCTGAAGGGCGTCCATGCAGGAGACGTGCATGAAGCGGTGCTGCTCGCCAAGCTCCTCCCTGCGCAGGCTTCGGGCGAGCCGCTACGCTTCATCGACTTCGCGGCCCCCATCATCGGCGGCAACGGCCAGGTGATCGGGGTGCTGGGTGCCCATGCGCACTGGAGCTGGGTGACGCGGACGGTGGAGGTGGTGGCGCGCCGCCATGCCGCCGACCGGGACATCGAGATCCTGGTTGCGAGCGGCGATGGCACCATCCTCTACCCGGAACCGGGCCGCACGCCCGACCGACTGCCCGCATCGATGCAGTCGGACAAGGCGTTTGCGACGGTGCGCTGGGATGGCGACGATTTCCTCGCAAGCCGGGTGGCGGTGCATTCGGGCACAGCGAACGAGCTCGGTTGGCAGATCGTCGTGCGCCAGCCGCTCGCCACTGCGCTGGCCCCGGTGCACGCCTTGCGCGACCGCATGTTGCTGCTGGGCTTTCTTGCGGTCGCCCTCATCACGTTCGTCGCCTCACGCCTCGCTCACCGCATCAGCAGGCCGATCGAGCGGCTCGCCGCGGTGGCGCGCGACATCGAAGCGCATCGGAGCATGCCGGCCCCGTCGCGCAATGCCGGTCTGCGCGAGGTGGCACAGCTCGAAGGGGCGATGCAGTCGATGACGCATACCCTGCTCGCACGGGAGACCCAGCTCGAGTCGATGAACCACACGCTGGAACAACAAGTGATGGAGCGTACCGAGGCACTGGCGGAATCGAATCGCCAACTTGCGCAACTGGCTGCGCAGGATGCGCTCACCGGCCTCAGGAACCGTCGCAGCTTCGACGAGCGCCTGACCCAGTGTGTTCAGGTCGCGGCCCGCACCGGGCGAGGGTTCTCGCTGCTGCTCATCGATGCGGACCACTTCAAGCGCGTCAATGACCAGTTCGGTCATCCGGTCGGCGACGCCGTGCTGCGCCAGCTGGCCGGCATCCTGCGCGACACCACCCGGGTCACCGACTTCGTCGCACGCTTCGGCGGCGAGGAGTTCGCCGTCCTGTTGCCGGAGACCCCGGCCGCCGCAGCGGCACACGCCGTCGCCGAGAAGATCCGCGTCGCAGTGGAAGGGACGGGCTTCCCCGACGTCGGCAGGATCACGGTCAGCATCGGTTGCCACAGCTGGGATGGAGAGCAAGACCGCGACGCCGCCGAGGCGATCCGCCAGGCCGACGCGGCGCTCTACGCGGCCAAGGCGGCAGGTCGCAACCGGGTCGTCAGTGCACTGCCCCTGCCAGTCGGCTGACGGCGTCGCCTCCGATCTGCGGCCCGCTGTGCCCTGCTTCAGCAGGGTGAGGCCGCCGCACGCAGCAGTCGTCGGGCGTAGCGGGCGGGGTCGCGAGCACGCTCAGGACACGACCTTCTCGTCATGCCCGATGCCATCTACACGCAGCGCATTGCGTCCCGCAGCCTTCGCCGCATACAGCGCGGCATCCGCACGCTGCAGAACGGTTTCGAGCGCCTCATCCGCCGCGAGATAGCCGCCCACACTGACCGTGATCGCGGCACCGACCTGCTGCGCGGCGCGCTCCTCCACGCTCACCCGAATGCGCTCACCGATCGACGCGAGCGTGATCGCATCGCATGGCGCCAGCAACACCAGGAACTCGTCGCCCCCCCAGCGCGCGACCTGGTCGTAAGCGCGCACGCTCTCCTTCACCAACGCGCCGACCACGACCAGGGCGCGGTCGCCCACGCCATGGCCGTACTGGTCATTCACCGCCTTGAATTCGTCGACATCGAGCCACAGCACGCCGTAGCGCCCTCCGGTGCGACGCGCACGCTCCGCCTGTGCCTCCAGCATCTCGGTCATGCCACGGCGGTTGATGAGCGCAGTCAGGGCGTCAACGCGTGCGAGCCGATTGAGCGCTTCGGTACGCTCGCGCACCTTGTCCTCCAGGGTGCGGGTGTTGCTGCGTATCGCCTCTGCCATCGCACCGAAATGCTCGATCAGGCGGCCGATCTCGCCCTTGGCTCGAGGCAGCGGAGTCGCCATCGACTGGCCATCGCGCAGCTGCAGCATGGCCGCCTCCAGCTTCGCCACGGGGTTCAGGATCAGGCGGCGCAAGGCCTGGTTGAAGAGCAACAGGCTCAGCAGCGAGATCAGCACCGAGAGCGCGATTGCGGGGGTGAACTGGTCGGTCGGCATGATGATGTCGAGATCGGTGAGCGTCATGTCGTACCATCCGATGGCGGGCAGATACGCCATGCCCAGGAGGTGTCGCTTGCCCCCCGACATCACGAACTGGGTATGCACGACGCTCTGGCCCGCTGCCGGGTCGGTGGATTCGCGCAGCCGCTGCATCGTGTTGCGCACCGACTGGCGCTCGGCGGGCACATCGAGCAGGAGGTCGATGGTGTTCTTCTGCCCTTCCGGCTTCACCAGGCTGGCGAAGTCGATCAGGCGCTCATCCTTGTAGAGCTGAATCGCCCCGAAGTGATCGACGAACAGGCTGGACACCCCCGGCTCGCCGACATCGACCACTTCGCGCAGGAAGTCCTCAAGGTCGATGCCGGTGCCCACCACCCCAAGCAGGCGGTCTCCGTCGCGCAACAGCACGTCTATCCACAGCTTGGTGACGCCGAGCTCCGCGTCGGGGTTGATATTGATATGAATGTCGCGGCCATTCTTCAGCAACTGGTAAAACCAGGCGTCGTCAGGCTTGTCCGGCGAGAGGCTGTAACGCAGCTCGCGCCCCGCATATTCGTTGGCGGCGTTGTTGTGGAAGTACTCGCCGGTGTCCAGCCTGGCAACGAAGAAACTGTTGTCGTAGAAGCCCAGCCGGTAGCTCTCCATCTCCTTCAGCGCCTCGGCGTGCAATTCCGCTGTGGGCGGCTGCGCCGCCCAGCGCTTGAGCACGTTCGATTGCGCCATCTGCCGCGCGAGCGCGATCTCGCGTTCGAGGGGCTTCAACAGCCGCGCGCTCTCGTAACGTACCTGGATCTGCACTGCCCGCGTGCCCCACTGCTCGATGACGTGCTGCACGATGAGCTGAAACGCACTCCACGACGCGATCGAGGCCAGCGCCGTGAGCATCACCGCAATGAGCAGGAAGCGCAGCTTGAGGCTCGCGCTGTGTTCTTCTGGTTCGTCCTGCATGGACTCCTCGAACGCCCGGATTCACCATACACCAACCCGCTTCGCCAGCTGTCGTCTGGTGGTTGGGAGACCGGGAAACAACCGACATACCGGAAAGATGAAACTTATTGACATTATCAACGCATTTGCCGGATTTGGCTTGCCGACGTTGTTCAAAAACACCTGGGTTCCCGCGAAAACGACATTGCGACAGTCATCTCATCTACGATTGTGGCTTGTGCATCGGATCAATTTGCGGAACACTCACGCCCTGATTTGGAGCACGCGATGAGTTATCTTCAGGAACAGAAGCCCTTGAACCTGGCCGAACTTGGCAAGATGCGCGGTGAACGCCGCAAGATCGCCATGCTGACGTGCTACGACGCGAGCTTTGCGAGCCTGCTGGAGACGGCTGGCGTGGACGTGCTGCTGGTCGGGGATTCGCTCGGCAACGTCCTGCAAGGTCACAAATCCACGCTGCCGGTTCGAATCGAGGACATGGCCTACCACACCGCCTGCGTGGCGCGTGGCGCGCAGCGCGCGTTCATCGTCGCCGACATGCCTTTCGGCAGCTACCAGGCATCCCCCGCTCAGGCGCTGGACAACGCGGCGCGGCTCATGGCCGCCGGCGCGCACATGGTCAAGCTCGAAGGCGGCGCTTACATGGCGGAGACGGTACGCTTCCTCGTCGAGCGCGGCATCCCTGTGTGCGCGCACATCGGCCTCACGCCGCAGTCGGTGTTCCAACTCGGCGGCTACCGAGTGCAGGGTCGCACCGACGAGGGCGCAGGCCAACTGCGCAGCGATGCGCTGGCCTTGCAGCAGGCTGGCGCCGCAATGATGGTGCTGGAGATGGTGCCGGCAGCCGTCGCCAGCGCCATCACTGCAGAGCTCACCACCATGGCGACGATCGGTATCGGCGCAGGCGCCGGCTGCGATGGCCAGGTGTTGGTGCTGCACGACATGATCGGCGTCTATCCCGGCAAGAAGGCCCGCTTCGTGCGCAACTTCCTGGAAGGCGCAGGCAGCATCCAGGAAGCCGTCGCACGCTACGTGGCGGCCGTCAAGGATGGCAGTTTCCCGAGCGCAGCGCAGAGCTACTGAGTTCAGGAAGCGCCGCGAGCGACTCACTCCCCGACCTTTTCCCGCACTGGAACGTCATGCAGATTCACGACTCGATCGACAGCATTCGAGCCGCCCGCGCACGCGCAGGCAAGGTGGCCTTCGTACCCACCATGGGCAATCTCCACGATGGCCACATCACGCTGATGCGCGAGGCCGGCGAGCATGCGGACTCGGTGATCGCAAGCATCTTCGTGAACCGCCTGCAGTTCGGGCCGAGCGAGGACTTCGCAAAGTATCCGCGCACGCTCGAGGCCGACTGCGAGCGGCTGGAAGCTGCAGGCGTACGGCACCTGTTCGCACCCACCGAGGCGGTGATCTACCCGGAGGTGCAGCACTTCTTCGTCGACCCGGCGCCCGCTCAGGTGTCCATCCTTGAGGGCGAGTTCCGTCCCGGGCACTTCCGCGGCGTGGCAACGGTGGTGCTGAAGCTGCTCAACATCGTGCAGCCCAATATCGCACTGTTCGGCAAGAAGGACTATCAGCAGCTCATCGTGCTGCGCAACATGATCCGCGAGCTGGCGCTGCCGGTCGAGGTGCTGCCTGGCGAAACGGTGCGCGCGCCGGACGGGCTGGCGCTATCGTCGCGCAATGGCTACCTCTCTCCCGAGGAGCGCGCGGAGGCGCCACGACTGCACCGCCACCTGACCATGATTCGCGATGCGGTGCGCGCAGGTGACCACGACTTCCTCAAGCTCGAGAGTGAGGCGATGGCCGAACTGGAGGCGGTGGGCTGGGTGCCAGACTATATTGCGGTGCGTCGGCGGGCAGACCTCCAGCCGCCGGTGCAGGAGGACGACCCGCTGGTGGTCCTCGCAGCGGCCAGACTCGGACGTACCCGCCTCATCGACAACCTCGAGATCTGACAGCGGCCGGAACTACACCGCGTCGAATGGTGTCTTTGAACGCATGGCTGGCAGCTGTGCGAGAATATGCGCGGCAGCAAGACCCCAGACCAATAAGCGAACCCACACCCGGGAGGGACTCATGAGCACGACTTCGATCTTCGTCAAGCAGGTACTCGCGCAAAAGGGCAGCAAGACGTTTTCGGTCACCACCGACACCAGCGTGTTCGACGCCCTGGCCCTGATGGCCGAGCACGATATTGGCGCGGTGCTGGTGATGGAAGGCGACGCACTGAAGGGTATCTTCACGGAGCGGGATTACGCGCGCAAGGTCGTACTCAAGGGGCTGACATCGCGAACCGCCCTGGTCGGCGAGATGATGACAAGCAATGTGTTTACCGTGGCGCCGGACGACGACATCGCCTCGGTGATGAGCACCATGACGCACAAACGCTTTCGCCACCTGCCGGTACTGGATGACGGCGAGGTGGTCGGCATCATCACGATCGGCGACGTCGTGAAGGCGGTGATGGATGAGCAGCAGGCGACAATCCAGCAACTCTCCAGCTACATCGCGGGCGACCTCGCGACCTGACACGCCGCAATCCACTGCAGACCCGAATTGCGCGGGCCCGGATCATCGATCCGGGCCCGCAGTCGTTTCGGCCACGCGCCAGGCAGTCGCTCAAACGTCGCGCAGCGCCTTGCCGACGATTTCGGCGACATCGCCCGACAATCCGGCGTGAGCAGCCACACGCTGGAGCTGCGCATGCGCAGAGTCGCGCAAATCTGGCCTCAACCGGCGCCAGTTCTCCAGCGCGCGCACCATGCGTGCAGACACCTGAGGATTGAGCGCATCGAGCGCAATCACGCGATCCGCCCAGAACACATGGCCCGCGCCGTCGGCACGATGGAACTCGCCCGGATTGGCGCGGAAGAAAGTGCCGAGAAGTGCGTACACCTTGTTGGGGTTGTCGCGCGGAAAAGCCGGTTCGGCGAAAAGCGCCTCCACCTTCTCCAGCACCGGCGGAGCGTCGGCAGCCCAGCGCCAGGCGCCGGCCTGCAGCGCATACCACTTGTCCATCACCAGGGCATCGCCACCGAAGCGCTCGCGGAACTGCGCCAGCGC
Source organism: Rhodocyclaceae bacterium (assembly GCA_041916775.1). Classification (GTDB taxonomy): domain Bacteria; phylum Pseudomonadota; class Gammaproteobacteria; order Burkholderiales; family Rhodocyclaceae; genus UBA2357. The sequence continues at coordinate 43,689 of JAYRYZ010000017.1, forward strand.
ATACGCGGCGCGCGCGTGATCGGCGCTTTGCACCAGCGCTGCGACCGCGCCGACGCGGTCTGTCATGTTGGTCGCCTGATCGAACTGCTCCGACGCGAGTTGCAGCCCTGCTTCCTGACCAGCCGCACCCAGGTAACGCAGCGCCAGATTTCTCAGTGCGCGTCGCCCGGCGTCGTCCGGGTGGTAGCGATACGCGCCCTCGACGCGCATGCTCGCCGCAAGCGCGAGCCAGTCGTCTGCGAGTGCTTCGCCCAGCACCCGCATCAGCCGCAGCAGCGCACCGCGCAGTGCGGGAGGATCAGCGGGTGTCATGCGGTCGAGCAGCACCATCTCGGCGGGCAGCGTCGCGCACAGCGCGCGGAAAGCCGGATCGAGCGTGACGTCGCTCACGAGCGCGCGCAGCGCCGCAATGAAACGCGCAGGCACCTCGACCTGTAGCGCCCCCTCGCCGTCCAGCAGCGAGAACACCACACGTTCCGCGTAACGTTGTGCGGCATCCCAGCGGTTGAAGGGATCGGCATCTTGCGCCATGCGGAAGGCGAGGTCGGCGTCGGACTCGTCGAACTCCAGAATCACCGGCGCGGAGAAACCGCGCAGCAGCGACACCACCGGACGCGCCGGCACATCGACGAAACGCAGGACCGTGCGCTCCTCGGTGAGCGTGAAAATGCGGGTGGTCGCACCTGAAGCCGCTTCGCCCTCCAGCCGCAGCGGCAGGTCGCGCCCGTCCGGGCCGATCAGCCCGAGCGCGAACGGGATCACCAGCGGCAACTTCTCCGACTGCCCAGGGGTCGGCGGTGTGCGCTGGGTGATGGTGAGCGTGCAGCTGGCCGTCGCCGGGTCGTGCTCGAGCGTTGCCCGCAGCCGAGGTGTGCCGGCCTGGCTGTACCAGCGCATGAACTGGTCGAGATCCCGGCCGTTGGCCTCGGCCATGCAATCGACGAAGTCGTCGCAGGTCACGGCACTGCCGTCGTGGTAGCTGAAATAGAGATCCATGCCATTGCGAAAACCCTCGTTGCCGAGGAGTGTGTGCAGCATGCGGATGACCTCGGCGCCCTTCTCATACACCGTCGCAGTGTAGAAGTTGTTGATTTCCTCGTAGCTGTCCGGCCGGATCGGGTGCGCCATCGGCCCACCATCTTCGGGGAACTGCGCAGCGCGCAGCGCCTTCACGTCGTCGATGCGCTTGACCGCGCGCGCCGAGGCGGCAGAGACTGCGCCCGCCTCGTCCGCAAGCATGTCGGCGGAGAACTGCTGGTCGCGAAAGACGGTGAGCCCTTCCTTGAGGGTGAGCTGGAACCAGTCCCGGCAGGTGACGCGGTTGCCGGTCCAGTTGTGGAAGTACTCGTGCGCGACGACGCTCTCGATGCCTTCGTAGTCGATGTCCGTCGCCGTCTCCGGCTTCGCGAGCACGTACTTGGCATTGAAGATGTTGAGCCCTTTGTTCTCCATCGCCCCCATGTTGAAGTCCGACACCGCGACGATCATGTAGCGGTCGAGATCGAGCTCCAGCCCAAAGGTGCGCTCGTCCCAGCGCAGCGCCGCCTCGAGCGACGCGAGCGCATGCGCGGTGCGGTCAAGGTTGCCCGGCTCCACCCACACCTGCAGCAACACCTCGCGCCCGGACATGGTGGTGACGTGCCGCTCCGCGGCCACCAGATCGGCCGCAACCAACGCGAAGAGGTAGGACGGCTTGGGAAAGGGATCGACCCAGCGCGCGTAATGCCAGCCGTCCTCCAGGGCGCCGCTCGCCGCGAGGTTGCCGTTACCGAGCAGCACCGGGCAGACGGCGCGCTCGGCCTCGATGGTGACGGTGTAGCACGCCATGACGTCCGGGCGATCGGGGAAGTAGGTGATGCGTCTGAAGCCTTCCGCCTCGCACTGGGTGTAGTAGCCGCCATGCGACAGGTAAAGGCCCGACAGCGCGGTATTGGCGCGTGGGTTGATGCGGGTGACGATCTCCAGCACTGCGGTGTCGCCGCCAAGCGCAACGTCGATGCCCCCCTCGAAGCTGCGAACCTGGCCGGGTTCCGGCGGATGGCCGTCCACCAGCAGGCCGAGGAGTTCGAGCGCCTCGCCGTCCAGACGCAGCGGCGCAATCGCGGCCGCAGGGTTACGGAGGCACTGCAAGATACTCGTGACGCGCGTATCTTCCGGGGCGAGGCGGAATCGCAGATCGACCTGTGAAACGGTCCATGCCGGAGGGGTGTAGGCGTCGCGAAGAACGGTGCCATTCGAAGTCATGAACTTGTCCTGATTGTCCTGTCCGCCCCGGGTGCGGGTTGCGGTATGGCTGTGATGAGCGTTACGGAATGGATACGGCGTGGTCACAGTGTGGAGACGCAGTCGTGACCCGGCCGCAAGGTCGGAACCGGGCGTTCAAGGCACGATCAGCACATCGCCAGTCGAGAACCCGAGGACATGCCGCGCGACGCTGCCCACCAGCCACTCCTCGATCAGGCTCTTGCCCTGGCGCCCGAGCACGACGAGGTCGCAGCCATGCTCGCGCTCCGCTTCCAGGATCGCACGCGTCGGCTCGCCATGCACGAGCACGCGTTGCACTCGGTCCTCAGGCAACCCGGCTTCGGCGACGAGCCGGTTCATCTGCTCCAGCGCGCGCTGCTTGGCGGCGATGCGCAGGTGCCCGATCTGCTCGTCATCCACTCCGGCATGGCGCAGCTTTCCCTCGAACGGCACCTCGAACGCATGCAACAGCACGACCTCGGCCTCGGGCGCAACTCGCTGCGCGAGCGTCAGGCAAGGCAGCGACTGGGACGAGAAGTCGACCGGCACCAGTACCCTGCCGAATGCGGCCTCGGGCACGTTCTTCACCACCAGCAGCGGGCGCCGGAGACGCGACAGCACGCGCTCGGTAGTCGTCCCCAACACCAGCTCCGAGATGAAGCCCGCGCCGCGGTCCGCCAACACGACCAGCGCAGCGTCCTCACGCTCGGCCTGGTCGGCGATCTCCTTCACGGCCGAGCCTATCGTCAGCTGCGCAGTGGCGGCGATGCCGTGATCGGCCGACTGGGCGCGTGCCAGCGCCGCAAGCGCGTCTGCCTCCTGGCGCACCACATCGTCACCGACGCCAACTCCGCCATCGGGGACGAGGAGATCGTGCAGCACGTCGAGCGCACCACGCTTCACCACATGCAGCAGCCTCAACCCGGCTCCATTCATCGCGGCGAGCATCGCCGCCCGGTTCACCGCCGCAGTCGCAGGTGCGGAGAAATCCGTGCCTACCAGTATCGTGCGTGTCGCATCATGCATAAGGGATTCTCCCGGGATTCAATCGAGCTGACCACGAGGCGGCGAAAGCGTTCGCAGCCTTGCTGCAGTCAATGAAGCGCTCATCCTGCCTGCGTCTTGGGTGGCAGCGGCATAAGCACGATGCGCGTACCTGCCAGACGATCGTGCAGGAACTGACGGTCACGATCCACCAGCGCCCACAACACGCCGATGCCCAACAGCCACAGGGAAGGCCAGCAGAGCAGGTATCTCAACCAAGCGGTCGTGGCGCCCGGCGTGCGCCCATCCGCAGCATTGACAATGCAAAGCCGCCAGGTCTGCATCGCAAGGGTCTGACCCCGCCCGGTCCAATACCAGACGAAATAGGCACCCAGTACGAGGAACACGTGGATCCACATCAGCCATCCGGGCATCGTCCAGTTGAACAGGACCCCCAGGATGAGGTTTGGCACCATGAACGTCAGCGCGAGAATCCCGGCCAACAGCAGAACCTCGTAAACCATGCTCGCGACACGCCTGCGCACGCCGGCAAGTTCGACGACGGTACGCCCCCCCGGCTCTGCAGGGCCACTACCCTGCCCGGTGACGGCGTTCATGCCTTGAGACTGCTGGGCGTTTTTTTTCTTCATCGGTATCGTCGTGGAAGGATTCGGCAGATGTGCGAAGCTTCGAGGGCGAGCCGCACACCCTTGGCCTTGAAACAGGAGCGCGCCCGGGAAAACCTCGCCCCACCGGCCGCAATGCGGACCGCCTCGGACAGCGAAGTGGTAACGACCTCAGTGGTGGCGACCTTGACCAAAACACCTGCGGACGGTAACGTTCGCCGTTTGATTCAATGTCGATGCGAGTGTGAGATGGTGCTTACGGGTGCGGAAATTGTAATCAGGTGCCTTCGGGAAGAAAAGGTCGAATACGTATTCGGCTATCCGGGCGGCGCCGTGCTTTACATCTACGACGCGCTCTTCAACCAGAAATCGGTCCGTCACGTGCTGGTGCGCCACGAGCAGGCCGCGGTACATGCTGCCGACGGCTTCGCCCGCTCCACCCACACGGTCGGTGTCGCGCTGGTCACGTCCGGCCCGGGTGCCACCAATGCCGTCACCGGCATCGCCACCGCCTACTGCGACTCCATCCCGATGGTGATCATCTCGGGCCAGGTGCCCACCGCGGCGATCGGTCAGGATGCCTTCCAGGAGGTCGACACCGTCGGCATCACGCGACCGTGCGTGAAGCACAACTTCCTGGTGAAGGACGTGCGCGACATCGCCGCGACGATGAAGAAGGCCTTCCATCTAGCGCGTACCGGCCGGCCCGGCCCGGTGCTGGTGGATATCCCCAAGGACATCACCAACCAGAAGTGCGCCTTCGAGTACCCGCGCGAAGTCGCGATGCGCTCTTACAGCCCGGTCGTGAAGGGGCATCAGGGTCAGATCAGGAAGGCGGTGCAGCTCCTGCTGGAAGCCAAACGGCCGATGATCTACACCGGCGGTGGCGTGATCCTGTCCAACGCGGCGGAACGACTCACGAAGCTAACCCGGCTGCTCGGTTACCCGATCACCAACACGCTGATGGGGCTCGGCGGCTATCCCGCCTCCGACCGCCAGTACCTCGGTATGCCGGGCATGCACGGCACCTTCGAGGCGAACATGTCGATGCACTTCTGCGACGTGCTGCTCGCCGTGGGCGCGCGCTTCGACGACCGCGTCATCGGCAACCCGGCGCACTTCGCCGAGGAGCCGCGCAAGATCATTCACATCGATGTCGACCCGTCATCGATCTCCAAGCGCGTCAAGGTCGATGTGCCCATCGTCGGCGATGTGAACGAAGTGCTCGACGAGATGATCCGCCAGCTCGAGTCCGGCAGCGCCAAACCGAATCCCGACGCGCTCGCCGCATGGTGGAAACAGGTCGAGGAATGGCGCAGCCGCAAATGCATGCAGTTCAGGAACTCGGACGAGATCATCAAGCCGCAGTTCGTGATCCAGAAACTCTGGGAGGTCACCGGCGGCGAAGCCATCGTGACCTCCGACGTCGGTCAGCACCAGATGTGGGCTGCACAGTACTACCGCTTCGACAAGCCGCGCCGCTGGCTCAACTCGGGCGGCCTCGGCACCATGGGTGTGGGCCTGCCCTACGCGATGGGCGCACAGCTCGCGCATCCCGACATGCCGGTCGCCTGTGTCACCGGCGAAGCCTCGATCCAGATGTGCATTCAGGAGCTGTCGACCTGCAAGCAGTTCCGCCTGCCGATCAAGATCTGCAACCTCAACAACCGCTACCTCGGCATGGTGCGTCAGTGGCAGGAGCTCTTCCACGGCGAACGCTACTCCGAGTCCTACATGGATTCACTGCCCGACTTCGCCAAGCTCGCCGAGGCCTATGGCCATGTGGGCCTGCGCATCGACCGCCCGGCCGACGTGGAAGGCGCGCTGCGCGAGGCGTTCTCGCGCAAGAACGACCTCGTCTTCCTCGACTTCCAGGTGGACCAGACCGAGAACGTCTATCCGATGGTCCAGGGCGGCAAGGGCCTCACCGAGATGATTCTCTCGGCCGAGGATCTCTGACCCGCGCCCGCCCACGCGGGCGGCCGAAGCACCCGGCGGCCCGCGCACCCAGATCCTTCAAGGGTTCAACATGAGACATGTCATCTCGCTACTGATCGAAAACGAATCCGGCGCGCTGTCGCGCGTGTCGGGGCTCTTCTCCGCGCGCGGCTACAACATCGAATCGCTCACCGTGGCGCCCACCGAAGACGCCTCGATGTCGCGCATGACCATCGTCACCAGCGGCTCCGACGAAATCATCGAGCAGATCACCAAGCAGCTCAACAAGCTCGTCGAGGTGATCAAGGTGGTCGACATCTCCGAGTCGGCCCACATCGAGCGCGAGCTGATGCTCGTGAAGGTGCGCGCCACCGGCAAGGAGCGCGAGGAGATGAAGCGCATGGCGGACATCTTCCGCGCGCGCATCATCGACGTCAGCGACACGTCCTACGTGATCGAGCTCACCGGCAACCAGAGCAAGCTCGACGCCTTCGTCGCCGCGCTCGAGCCCGAGCTGGTGCTCGAAACCGTGCGCTCGGGCGTGTGCGGCATCGGCCGCGGCGACCGCGTCCTGAAAGTTTGAACCACGGGCGACCCGGCCGCGGCACGCCGCGGGCTTCACGAGCCGGGCAAACCCACCATCCCGCCAATGACTGTGCAACGAGGAAACACATGAAAGTTTATTACGACAAGGATGCCGACCTCTCCCTGATCAAGGGCAAGAAGGTCACCATCGTCGGCTACGGCTCGCAAGGCCACGCCCACGCCCAGAACCTGTCCGACTCTGGCGTCAAGGTCACCGTCGGCCTGCGCAAGGGCGGCGCATCCTGGGACAAGGCCAAGAACGCCGGCCTCAAGGTCGAGGAGATCGACAAGGCCGTCAAGGGCGCCGACGTCGTGATGATCCTGCTGCCGGACGAGAACATCCCGCAGGTGTACAAGGAAGAAGTCGAACCGAACATCAAGAAGGGTGCAGCCCTCGCCTTCGCCCACGGCTTCAACGTGCATTACAACCAGGTCGTGCCGCGCGCCGACCTCGACGTGATCATGGTCGCCCCGAAGGGCCCCGGCCACACCGTGCGCTCCGAGTACCTGAAGGGCGGTGGCGTGCCGTCGCTGATCGCGGTGCATCAGGACGTGTCCGGCAAGGCCCGCGACATCGCCCTCTCCTACGCTGCAGCCAATGGCGGCACCAAGGGTGGCGTGATCGAGACCAACTTCCGTGAAGAAACCGAGACCGACCTCTTCGGCGAACAGGCCGTGCTCTGCGGCGGCGCCGTCGAGCTGGTGAAGATGGGCTTCGAGACCCTCACCGAGGCGGGCTACGCGCCCGAGATGGCCTACTTCGAGTGCCTGCACGAGCTGAAGCTGATCGTCGACTTGATGTACGAAGGCGGCATCGCCAACATGAACTACTCGATCTCGAACAACGCCGAGTACGGCGAGTACGTGACCGGCCCGGAAGTCATCAACGAAGAATCGCGCTACGCGATGCGCGAGGCTCTCAAGCGCATCCAGACCGGCGAGTACGCGAAGATGTTCATCCTGGAAGGCCGCACCGGCTACCCGAGCATGACCGCCCGCCGCCGCCTCAACGCCGCCCACCCGATCGAGACGGTCGGCGCCGAGCTGCGCGAGATGATGCCCTGGATCAAGAAGAACAAGCTCGTCGACCAGTCCAAGAACTGATCGCAGCCCAGTCGGAAGGCCGGCTCCGCGTCGCCGCGGGCCGGCCTTTTTCCTTTTGGCGCCCAACGCGTGCACAAAACCCGCTTGCCCTTGGCGTCGAGACGCATGCGCGCGTTCGCAGACGCGTGACGGAAGCGCAATGCGCTTGCGGTAGAATTCGAGGCTCACAGTCTCGCCCGACCCGGGAAACTTCGCATGCCCCTGATTCCGATTGAAAAGCGCAGGCGCGGCATCTACATCCTGCCCAACCTGTTCACGACAGCAGCACTGTTCGCCGGCTTCTACGCGATCGTCCAGGCAATGAACGATCGCTTCGAGTACGCCGCGGTCGCGATCTTCGTCGCGATGGTGCTCGACGGGCTGGATGGTCGGGTCGCCCGCCTCACCCACACCCAGAGCGAGTTCGGCGCCGAGTACGACTCGCTGTCCGACATGGTGTCCTTCGGCGCCGCGCCCGCGCTGGTGATGTACGAGTGGGCGCTGCAGGATCTCGGCAAGCTCGGCTGGGTCGCCGCCTTCATCTACTGCGCGGGCGCCGCGCTGCGGCTGGCGCGCTTCAACACCAACATCGGCGTGGTGGACAAGCGCTACTTCCAGGGCCTGCCAAGCCCCGCCGCCGCAGCGCTGATCGCCGGCATGGTGTGGGTCGTCATCGACAACGGCCTCGATGGCAACGACGTGCGCTGGTTCGCGATGGCGCTGACCATCTTCGCCGGCCTCTCCATGGTCAGCAACGTGCTGTTCTGGAGCGGCAAGGACATCAACCTGCGCAAGAGCGTGCCCTTCATCGTGCTGATCGCGCTTGTGCTGGCCTTCGCGCTGGTATCCAGCTATCCGCCAGGCGTGCTGTTCGGGCTGTTTCTCGCCTATTCGTTTTCGGGTTACGCCGTCTGGTTGTGGCGCCTGCGCCGGCGCCACCGTGGCCCGGGCGTAACGTCCGGCGAAGGGGCGCCCACGGATGCGCCCTCCGCGGATCCGCAGGTCACGACTGCGCCGCCCGAATCCGCAGGCGACAACCCGAACAATCCGAACAATACGAACACTTCGGAGAGGAGCCCGACATGAGCAATCAGCTGATCATTTTCGACACCACCTTGCGCGACGGTGAGCAAAGCCCTGGCGCCTCGATGACCCGCGATGAGAAGCTGCGCATCGCGCGCCAGCTTGAGAAAATGCGCGTGGATGTCATCGAGGCGGGCTTCGCCGCAGCGTCCAACGGTGACTTCGAGGCGGTGCGCGCGATCGCCGAGGCGATCAAGGAGTCCACCGTCTGTTCGCTCGCACGCGCCAACGAGAACGACATCCGCCGCGCCGGCGAGGCGATCCGCCCGGCCGCACGCGGTCGCATCCACACCTTCATCGCGACCAGCCCCATCCACATGGAGAAGAAGCTGCGCATGACGCCCGACGAGGTGGTCGCACAGGCGGTGAAGGCAATCGGCTGGGCTAAGGAATACACCGACGACATCGAGTTCTCCGCCGAGGACGCCGGCCGCTCGGAGATCGACTTCCTGTGCCGCATCTTCGAGGCGGTGATCAAGGCCGGCGCACGGACGATCAACGTGCCCGACACGGTCGGCTACAACGTGCCGGACCAGTTCGCCGCAACCATCCGCACCTTGGTCGAGCGCGTGCCGGGTGCCGACGAGGTGGTGTGGTCGGTACATTGCCACAACGACCTCGGCCTCGCCGTGGCGAACTCGCTCGCCGCAGTGATGGCGGGTGCGCGCCAAGTTGAGTGCACCGTCAACGGCCTCGGCGAGCGCGCGGGCAACGCGTCGCTGGAAGAGATCGTGATGGCAGTGCGCACCCGCCGTGACGTCTTCAACTGCGACACCCGCATCGACACCACCCAGATCGTGCCGGCCTCCAAGTTGGTTTCCGGCATCACCGGCTTCCCGGTGCAGCCGAACAAGGCCATCGTCGGGGCGAACGCCTTCTCGCACGAATCCGGCATCCATCAGGACGGCGTGCTCAAGCACCGCGAAACCTACGAGATCATGCGCGCCGAGGACGTCGGCTGGGGTGCGAACAAACTGGTGCTGGGCAAGCACTCCGGGCGCAACGCCTTCCGCTCGCGCCTGCAGGAAATCGGCATCGTCATCGAGTCCGAGGAGCACCTCAACAACGCCTTCGCCCGCTTCAAGGAACTCGCCGACAAGAAGCACGAGATCTTCGATGAGGATCTGCACGCGATGATGGGTGACGAGCAAGTAACCCCGGAACAGGAGCACTACCGGCTGGTCTCGTCGCGCTTCCACTCGGAGACGGGCGAGGTGCCGCAGGCCGAGGTAACACTCTCGGCGGGTGGCCGTGAAGTGCGCGCCGCCGCGAGCGGCTCCGGCCCGGTGGACGCTGCCTTCAAGGCGATCGAGAGTGTCGCCGCGAGCGGGTCGGAACTCCTGCTCTACTCGGTGAACGCGATCACCACCGGCACCGACGCGCAAGGCGAGGTCACGGTGCGGCTCGCGCACGACGGCAAGGTGGTGAATGGCCAGGGTGCGGACACCGACATCATCGTGGCCTCGGCCAAAGCCTACCTGAACGCGCTCAACAAGCTGCACGAGAACATCGAGCGCCTCAACCCGCAGGTGTGACGCAAGAGCGCTTGTGATGAAGGGGTACGGAGCGCGGATGGCGTCCCGTGCCCCTTCCGCGTTCAGCCTGCCCCGCTCTGGCGCGAAGGCGCGGTGACGCGGCAGTAGGCGAGCGTGCAGACGAAGAGCAGGACCGCCAGCACAGCCTCGAGTAGCGCGAGAAGTCCAGTGAGCCCCGGGTCGAAGGCCCGCACCGACCCCTCGGCCACATACAGCAACACCACCATCGATAACCACTGGTAGGTGTAGCGTCGTCCCCTGAAGACACCATTGAGGGCAGCCACCAGCGGCATGGCCTTGAGGATCAGCCATGAACCTTCCGGCCGCAGCGGCGCGAGCCACCCCTCCCACAACAGCGACAACACGATCAATACGACCAGCAGCAGGCCGGTGATGCTGCGCAGCCTCGCCTCGCTCATCGTCCGCTCTCCAGGCGCAGTGCAATACGCGCGACACGTTGCCCGAGCGCCTCTGCGAGACGTGCCTCTTCCGGCAGCAGGATCGGATCTCCGTCCGGTCCCGCGAGATGCCCCGCCCCATAGGGCGAGCCGCCGCCTCGCGTCGTGTTGAGCTCGGGCTCCGAGTAGGGCAGGCCGACCAGCAGCATGCCGTGGTGGAACAAGGGAATCATCATCGACAGCAAGGTCGACTCCTGGCCACCATGCGGGCTCGCGGTCGAGGTGAACACGCCGGCGGGTTTGCCCGCCAACGCACCGTTGACCCAGGCACCGGCGAGACCGTCGAGAAAATACTTCATCGGCGCGGCCATGTTTCCGAAGCGTGTCGGGCTGCCCAGCACAAGCCCGACGCACTCGTCGAGGTCGCGCGGCTCGGCGTAAGGTGGCCCGGACGACGGTATGTCGTCCTCCACCGCCTCGCACACCGCCGAAACTCGCGGCACGGTGCGCACCCGAGGGATCGCCCCCGGAACACGCTGCACACCACGCGCGACGTGCTCGGCAAGCGCACGCACCGAGCCGCGATGACTGTAGTAGAGGACGAGAATCTCTTTCATGTCGTTGAAGTTCGCTAGAATGCGGCGATTATACCCGTCCGCGGCGCTTGCCCCGTCGCGCAATGGCAATGCTGAATGCATCAAAGGAATTCGCCCGTCTGCTGATCGAGCGCTTCAGCGCAACCCGTTGCCCCCAGGTCGCGGGCAGCCTCACCTACACCACGCTGCTCGCGATCGTGCCGCTCGTCACCGTGTCATTGGCGCTGTTCGGCAACTTCCCCGCCTTCAAGGATCTGGGCGACGCGCTGAGCGGCTTCATTCAGAACAACATCCTGCCAGAGCGCGCCGGGCGCATCGTCACCACCTACGCGCTACAGTTCTCTGAAAAGGCTGCGCAGTTGACCCTGATCGGCACCATCATGCTGGTGGTTACGGTGCTACTGCTGCTGCATACCATCGACAGCGTGTTCAACGACATCTGGGGCGTACGTACGCCGCGACCACTGCTGACAAGGCTCACGGTGTATTGGGTCGCGCTCACGGTGGGCCCGTTCGCGCTCGCCGGCAGTATCTTCGCGACCGGCCGCCTGGTTGCGACCTCCGCCGAACTCATCGGCCACAGCGCGCGCACGGGCATGTTCTCGACACTGATCGTACCTTTCGCGATGCTCGCAGTGCTGTTCGCCTTCCTCTACTACGCCGTTCCCAACCACCCGATCCGCGCCTTGCACGCCTGCATGGGCGGGGTCGTCGCAGCAGCGGCCTTCATGGCGATGCAGCGCCTCTTCGGAACCTTTGTCGCCGGCCTGCCGACATACACCCTCGTCTATGGCACCTTCGCAGCCCTGCCGATCTTTCTCGTCTGGCTCTACATGTCATGGATCGTGGTTCTGCTCGGGGCATTGGTCGCGGCCACCCTGCCCGGCTTTCTTTCGCGCACTGCCCGCATTGCCCCGTTTCCCGGCGACCGGGCATGGGCAGCAACCAGCATGCTTGCCCGCCTGGCCGGAGCCCAACAGACCGGACATCCTGTGCCGTTTGGCGAACTGCACGCGGCATGCGGCGCCAGTGAAGACGTGGTGGAGTCGATTCTGGGCGAGATGCGGGAGAACGGCTGGGTCGCGCGCACCGACGAGCAAACCTGGGTGCTTGCGATCGACCCGGCCCAACTCACTTTGCAGGGCATCGTCCGCCACTTCGCTCTCGATCCGGCGCGATGGCTTGACCATGCTCTCCAAGGGGGTGCGCAGCTTGCAGGAGAACACCTGGAGGCGGCAGTCCGCTCAGCCGACATGACTTTGCTGGAGCTCGCGGAACACCAGTGCCAGACTCCGCACGCCACGCTGACAAGGGCCTGAAGCAACCCGCAGGCAGCACAGGCGGGCTCTCAGATAGGGAACGGGTCGATCTCGTACTGGAAGAGCTCGATGCTTGCGGTCTGCATGTCGAGCCCGAGCACACGGCATTGCGCAACGTACACACCCGGCCCCTCACGCACCATGACGAAGCGTCGCGAAGTGTAGGTGCCCGCCGGCGCAATGATCGCCGAGTTTGCGCGGGTGCCCGGCAGTGGCGGCAGCATCAGCGCCGGGGTGGTTGTCTGCAGATCACTGCCGCGGAAGCCGATGGACACCGCGCTGCTCGACGTGGAAAGCACCTGCAGACCCAGCTCGACCTGATAGTTCTCATGGCTGCGAATCCATCTCACCAGACAGATCGACCACGGTTCCGACGCATCCCTGCGCAAGGCGAGCACCATGCCCGCCACCAGTTCGGCATCGCTGCCGCTCACGCTGATGATGCCGTAGCCCCCCGGACTCTCGTTGCACACCGTCCACTCGACGATACTGCGTCGAGCACGCAGACCACGATGAACGGCCCAGATCGCATGAAGGCCCAGGCACACCTGCGCTGCGTACAGATGGGGCCTTCGATAGTGTTCGCGGCTCGGCGGCGAAGTCCAGCGCTCGCGCAACCGCCCCAATAGCGAGACCACTTCCACCGGCGACAACCCAAGCGGCAGCCCGGAGACATCGGCATCCAGAAGCTCGCCGTCACGTTCGAGCCCGACCACCTCCGCGTCCGAGATGCGCTTCTCGAGCCACTCGATATGCTCGCTCGCACGTCGCGCCACCCCGACCGCACTGAAGAACAGGAGCTTGCCGTGCGCCGGCGACAGCTTGCGGCCGCAGGCGACGGGCGCCACATCCTCGAGCGGATCTGCCCAAAAGGTGGCGCTTTCCGGTTGGATCATGCTGCCGGCGACCTCTGCACCATCGGCAACAAGGTCGAGGTAATCACAGATCCAGGCCAGCTCACGCGGAGTCAGGCTCTCCGGCTGCAACGCCGACAAGGCAAGGATGCGCTTGAACTGAAGCGAAGCCGATAGTTCCGGCAGAGGCTCTGCTTCCGCTGCCGTCGCGGCCTCCACATCCCCGCACAGCAGGTGGACGGCAAAGATCTGCTTCCAGATACCTTCCGGCGCCTCCGTCCCGCGCATGCACGCAACCACGAATCCCTCGCCAAGAAGGCGGAGCGCGCGCGCGTGGAGTTGTTGCCGCTCATGCAGAGGTACGTTTGCAAGCACCCCACCTTCTGCACGGCGACGCAAGAGTACGGACAGCGCCTGGAGGGCACCGATCAGGGCGCCCGAGGCAGCAAGCAACTCCGCCGCCAGAGGCAGACCGGCCCCGAGCAGTCGGGACTTCAGGCGACCGCAGATATCCAGCCCGCGCGCCTCGAGAGATTCCAGGAGCGTGTCGTCGACTGCGCCCCCTCCCCCGGGTGCGAGCAAACCATCGAGAAAGCGCGCAAACGCCTGCAGATCAACGACGCAGTCGTCGTCCGGTTCGGACGCAAGCCAATCATCGAGAGCGTGCAGCGCGTTGGTCTGAGACATGAGATCAGCTTTGGTAAGCGGGGTTTTTCTGCATTCTATTCAAGTTCTGCCCACATTTGGCGCACGCCTGCCAGCCGCGAAACAAGAATCCATGCGCAACAGGCCGACAATCCCGAGCAATCTCGACGCCGTCAGTGCCGCGGCATGCGTCCCAGGAATCGATCACGCACACGCAATCGGCGCCGACATTCATCCGTATTCGACGAAAACCTTGAAGTCGGCACCAGCGTCGATTAGAATAGCCGACTTTTCGTATCCACCAATCAGGACACCCACATGGTCGTCATTCGCCTTGCCCGTGGTGGCGCCAAGAAGCGCCCTTTCTTTAACATCGTCGCTGCCGACAAGCGTGACCGCCGTGACGGCCGCTTCATCGAGCGCGTTGGTTACTACAACCCGGTTGCATCCGGCTCCGCGCAGACCCTGTCGATCAACGCAGAACGCCTCGCCTATTGGACCGAGAACGGCGCTCAGGTTTCCCCGACCGTCGCTCGCCTGGTCAAGGAAGCCGGCAAGGCTGCCGCCTGATCTTCAAATCGGCACGGCACGCAACATGATCATACTGGGGCGCATTGTCGCCCCTTTTGGCGTCAAGGGCTGGCTGAAGGTGCAGCCGCTGGGTGACGACCCTCTGGACTGGGCCGACATGGCCGAGTGGTGGTTGTCGCGCAAGGATGACGCGCCGGACGAGGTCTGGACAGCACACGAACTGGTGGACTGCCGGGAGCACGGCAACGTGCTGGTTGCACAGTTCGCCGACGTTAATGACCGTGACGCGGCCGAAGCGATGAAGGGTCTCTTCGTCGGCGCGCCACGAGATGCGCTGCCGGCGACTGGCGAAGACGAGTTCTATTGGGCCGACCTGACCGGCCTCGCGGTGGTGAACACCGCTGGCGAATCGCTCGGTACGGTGGCCGGGCTGATGAGCACTGGTGCGCACGATGTGCTGCGTGTGGTGGAAGGTGAAGAGGCGGAGCGCCTGATCCCCTTCGTCAAGGCCTATGTACTGGACGTTGACATGCCCGGCAGGACGATTCGGGTGGATTGGCAGAAGGACTGGTGAACAGCACGGCGGACGATCGCCCGCGGGCGCGTCGCTACGATGTCGTGACGCTGTTCCCCGAGATGTTCGCGGCGCTGACGGCGAGTGGCATCACCCGCAGGGCGCTGGATCGCGGCCTGTATGCGCTGGGATTTCACAGCCCGCGCGATCAGGTCGATGATCCGCACCGCACGGTCGACGACCGCCCGTATGGTGGCGGCCCCGGCATGGTGATGATGGCCGAGCCGCTGGAGCGCGCGATCGAGGCCGCCCGTGCAGCGCAGATGCGCGAATCGGGCGGTAGCGGCCGCGTGCTGTACCTGTCGCCGCAGGGGCGCAGACTGGATCACGAGATGGTGATGCGCCTGGTCGATGAGCCCGCGCTGATCCTGCTGTGCGGACGTTACGAGGGGGTCGATCAGCGCTTGATCGACCGCTGTGTGGATGAAGAAGTGTCGCTCGGCGACTTCGTGCTCTCGGGCGGAGAGTTGCCGGCGATGGTGCTGCTGGACGCGATCATCCGACAATTGCCCGGCGCGCTGAACGATGCGGGCTCGGCGGTCGAGGATTCGTTTGTGGACGGCCTGCTGGATTGCCCGCACTACACCCGCCCCGAGCGCTATCAGGGGGTGGCGGTGCCGGAGGTGCTGCTCTCGGGCAACCATGCGGCGATCCGACGCTGGCGGCTGAAGCAGGCGCTGGGCCGCAGCTGGTTGAGACGTCCTGACCTTCTCGCGGGGCGGCAGTGCAGCAAAGAGGAATTGAACCTGCTTGAGGAGTTCAGGCGGGAACATGAAGGAACCCGGGGCTGAGCCTGCGGGTTCGCATACAAACCGTGCGCATCAGGCCCTGCCTGCTCTGCCACAAGGCCAAGTGCCATTGAAACAGGAGCTGTCCAATGAACCTGATTGATCAACTCGAACAGGAAGAAATCGCCCGCGTCAGCCAGGGCAAGACCATCCCCGCTTTCGGTCCGGGCGACACCGTGATCGTCCAGGTGAAGGTCAAGGAAGGCAACCGCGAGCGTCTGCAGGCCTACGAAGGCGTCGTGATCGCCAAGCGCAATCGCGGCCTGAACTCCTCGTTCATCGTGCGCAAGATCTCTTCGGGTGAAGGCGTGGAACGTACGTTCCAGACCTACTCCCCGCTGGTCGCTGCGATCGACGTGAAGCGTCGTGGCGATGTACGCCGCGCCAAGCTTTACTTCCTGCGCGATCGTTCGGGCAAGTCCGCGCGCATCAAGGAAAAGCTGAACTACAAGGATCGCAGCGAGAAGAAGGCGGAAGCCTGATCCGCGTGAGCGAACCCGCTGTACGGATTTTCATGAACGGGCCCACGGGCCCGTTTTTTGTGGGCGCGCGAAATGCAGAATAGTCGCCTCCATCGCCACCCCGGGCAGGAAACCGCGCCCGTGCCTTGGCGCTCAGCGCCGCTCTATCGAATACAGCATGATCGCCGCCGAGAGCAGGAAGATCAGGCTGGGCGTGAGCGCGACCAGTGCGGGCGACCAGGCGTTGATGACGCCCAGGCTGGAGAAGAGCCCGTTGAGGAGGTAGAAGCCGATCCCCAGCATCACGCCGAGGAAGACCTTCACGCTCACGCCGCCCATGCGGTCGTGCGAGAACGAGAACGGCAGCGCGAGCGCGATCATCACCAGCGAGGCGAACGGGTAGATGATCTTCTTCCACAGCGCGATCTCGAACCGGTCAGCGTTCTGGCGATTCTCTCGCAGGTGGCTGATATAGGCATACAGGGTCGGCACCGACATGCGTTCGGGGGCCACCATCAACACACTCAGCACCTCGGGCGTCAGGTCCGAGCGCCAGCGGATCTCGGGAAGCTGCTCCACCGCGGTCGAGTCAGCCAGAAACACGGTGCGCGACACTCCGGTCAGGCGCCACTCGCCGGCGTCAACGTCGTAGTCGCCACGGTTCGCGAGGCTGACCGAGGCGAGCATGCGCTCTGTGTCGAACTCGAAGATGCGCACCGCCTCCATGCTGCGGTCCGGCAACACGCGCCGTACGTTGATGAAGCGCAGCCCGTCACGCACCCACAGGCCTGAACTCAACTGCTGCGACACCGCCGAGCCGGTCGCAGTCAGGCGCCACTGCTGTGCGGCGCGCTCGGCCGGCGGCGCGACGTACTCGCCGAACACGAAGGTCAGCACCACGAAGATGAGGCCGATGCCGCACAGCGTGCGCAACATGCGCGCGGTGGACATCCCCGAGGCGCGCATCACCGTGATCTCGGAGTGACGCGCGAGCGTGGTCAGGGCGTAGAGCGTGCCGATCAGCACGGTGATCGGGATCAGCTCGTAGATGCGCCCCGGCAGCAACAGCAACACATACACCGCGGCATGATGGATCTCGTAGCCGCCGCGCCCGATGCCGTCGAGCTCGTTGATGAAGTCGAAGAACGCGAACAAGCCGATGAAGGCGAGCGTCACCAGTGCGGTCGCGGAGACGATCTCCTTCGCCAGATAGCGGGTCAGCACGGCGCTCATCGACGACTCCAGAACGGCACAAGCACCACCCGGCGGTACACCATGAACGCGATCAGCGTGCCGACGACCGCATGCGGCAGCAGTGTAGCCAGCGCGAATCCAATGCGCTCCTGCCCCACCCAGGCCTGCAGCACGTTGATCACGTTGCTGTAGACGAGGTAGGCGAGCACCGCCATGATCAGATTGTTACCGCGTCCCGCACGCGGGTTCACATACGCGAGCGGAATCGCCAGCAATGCGAGTAGCAGCGCCGAAACGGGCGCCCCGATGCGGCTTGCGAGCTCGCCCAGGTTGCGCGGGGTCGGATCCGCGAGCAAGGCCTCGGTGGGAATGGTGCGCAGCTTGGCGAGCGGGCTCACCGCCTTGGGCTCCTCGACCCGCACCGTGTACCGCTCGAACTCGAGCACGCGGAACTCCGGGGTCCCGAGTTGCCCCTCGAAGCGGCGTCCGTCCTCCAGCACCACGAAGCGGGCACCCGTCTCGTCCGTGCGGATGTAACCCGCTGCGGCCGCGACCACATCCAGCAGGCCGTTGGTCTCGGAACTCACGAACACGTTGCCGAGCTTCTGGTCCTCAGCAGCCCCCGTTTCGACGAAGAACACGCGTCGCGCCGACGACGACTCGCGGAACACGCCGGGTGCCACGCGCGTGGTGTCGTCGCGCGATTCGAGGCTCGCCTGGAACTCGGCGCTCTTGAGGTAAGCCCACGGCGTGAGGAAGAACGCACCGGCAGCGCTCATCAGCACGAACGGCAGCGCAAAGCGCAGCACCGGGCCGAAGAAGTGCAGCAGCGAGACACCCGACGCTGCCCACACCGCCATCTCCGAGTCACGATAGGCGCGCGACAAGGCCATCAGCACCGCGATGAACACCGACAGCGAGAGGACCAGTGGCAGCTGCGCGAGCGCACCGAGGCCGATCATCGACAGCACCGCATCCGGCGGGATGCGCCCACCTGCGGCCTGGCCGAGCAGGCGGATCAGCACGGTCGTGATCAGGATCGCGAACAGCGCGACGAACACGCCTGCGGCGGTCTGGGCAAATTCACGCCGGAGCGCGCGACTGAAGATCATGGCCGGGAAGAAAGCTCGCGCCCTTATCCAAAAGGAATGAAGGAGATTGAAGAACCGGATTTTGACGGCTTGCGCGCGAACAAGCCATAATCGACGCCGATCGACGCCAGACATTCAGAAAGGAATCTTGCATGGAATTTACCATAAAGTCCGGCAGCCCGGAAAAGCTCAAGACCGGCACCCTGGTCGTGACCGCGTTCAATGACGGCCCGCTGGACGCAGCCGGCGAGACGCTGGACACCGCGAGCGAGGGTTGCATCCGCGCCTTGTTGAAGCGTGGCGAGCTCGACGCCAAGGCCGGCGCGTTGCTCTCGCTGCCGGATCTGCCGGGTACCGCCGCGGACCGCGTCTGGGTGGTCAGCCTCGGGAAGCAGGATGAGTTCTCCGAGAAGGCCTGGCGTGACGCGGTTTCCGCAACCGCCAAGGCGCTCGCGAACGGTTCGGCCACCAAGGCGGCGCTGAGCCTTGCCGACGTCGCCGTGCCGGGCAGGGACCGCGACTGGGCGATCGAGCAACTGGTGCGCGCGCTCGCCGACGCGAGCTACCGCTTCGACACCACCAAGAGCAAGAAGAGCGAGGCCAAGGGCGCGCGGGACCTCACCGTGCTGCTGTCCGGCAAGGCCGACGCAGCCGCCCGTCATGCGCTTGCGCGCGGCAAGGCGATTGCCGACGGCATGGCGCTCGCGCGCGAGCTCGGCAATCTGCCCGGCAACGTATGCACGCCGACGCATCTCGCCAACACTGCCGAAGCGCTCGCCGAGCAATACAAGTTCAGGGTCGAGATCCTCGAACGCAAGGATGCCGAGAAGCTCGGCATGGGCTCCTACCTGTCGGTGGCACGCGGCTCGCACGAGCCGCCCAAGTTCATCGTTCTGCAGCACAAGGGCGGCAAGGCCAAGGACAAGCCGGTGGTGCTGGTCGGCAAGGGCATCACCTTCGACACCGGCGGCATCTCGCTCAAGCCGGGTGCCGAAATGGACGAGATGAAGTTCGACATGTGCGGCGCGGCGAGCGTGCTCGGCACCTTCAAGGCGCTGGGCGAGCTCAACCTGCCGATCAACGTGGTCGGCATCATCGCCGCCACCGAGAACATGCCTGGCGGCGCGGCAACCAAGCCGGGCGACGTCGTGACCTCGATGAGCGGCCAGACGATCGAGATCCTCAACACCGACGCCGAAGGCCGCCTGGTGCTGTGCGACGCCCTCACCTACGCCGAGCGCTTCGAACCCACCTGCGTGATCGACATCGCCACCCTCACCGGCGCCTGCGTGATCGCGCTCGGCAAGATCCCGTCCGGGCTGCTCGCCAATGACGACGCGCTCGCCGCCGAGCTCGTCGCGAGCGGCACCCGCTCGGGCGACCGCGTATGGCAGATGCCGCTGTGGGACGAATACCAGGAGCTCCTCAAGAGCAACTTCGCCGACATGGCCAACATCGGCGGGCGCTACGCCGGCACGATCACCGCGGCATGCTTCCTGGCACGCTTCACCAAGGCTTACAAGTGGGCGCATCTCGACATCGCTGGAACCGCCTGGCACTCCGGCGATGCCAAGGGCGCCACGGGGCGCCCGGTGCCGCTGCTGTGCGAGTTCCTCGTGAATCGCGCCGGATGAGCGCTGGCGCCGGCCCCACGCGCACCGGGACGAAACGCGCATGAATGCCGTCACCACCAAGGTGCGCTTCTACCACAATGCGCCCAACTTGCTGGAGGTTGCCTTCGAGCTTATCGAACGCGCCTACCGCGGGAAACGGCGCATCGCGGTGCGCCTTGGCGACGCGGTGCTGCTGCGCCAGTTCGACGCGATGCTGTGGAGCCACGACCAGCGCGCCTTCATCCCCCATGTCGCGCTCGACTCGCCGCTTGCGGCCGAAACCCCCATCGTGCTCGCCACCAGCCAGTCGCACCGTGATTGGCCGCATCACGACATGCTCTTCAACCTTGCCGGCGACATGCCGCCAAACCCGGAGCGCTTCCGCATGGTGATCGAGATCGTCGGCAAGGGCGATGCCGAAAGACTGCCGGCGCGACACCGCTGGCAACACTACAAGGCCGCAGGCTTTCCACTGCATGCCTTCGACGCCGAGCGCAAGGAGGCGCTGTGAACACGCCACCGATCGACCCGCTGGATGACCGGGAGCTTGCCGAGGCCGACCTGCTGCTCGACAAGGCGGACGCGCTGCTGCGCCGCCATCGCGCCACGCTGCCGGCCAATCCCGCCCCGGTGTTGAGTGACGACTTCGTCGATCTGCCCATCCTGACCGACGTCGTCGAAGACTTCGACCTGCCCGCCGCGCCGCCATTGCCCCCGCCCTCGAGTACGGCGGACACCCCTCAGGCCGGCACCATCGAGGCGATCGAGCAGCTCGTCGAGCTCGAGACTGAAATCAAGCGCGAGATCGAGGAGTGGTTCGAAGCCGAGCTCCCCCAGATCGTCGCACGCGAGCTCGATCGGCTCACCGAGCGGCTCATGGAGGAAGTCACCTCCCACGCCCGCGCCACCCTGCTCCACACCCTGTCGGAGCGCATCTCGGAACGTCTCGCAGGCCTCTCGCCACGGCGCTGAGTCATGCGCCCGGGCACGGACACGCGCCCTGCCCTGCACTGCAGCGCCGGTTTTGCTGCGTACGCCGGGCAGCAACGACGCTTCCGCTATAATCGCGGTCTTTGCCCTTAGACTTCAGGACAATGATGGAACTGGCCAAGAGTTTTGAGCCCGCGGCAATCGAAGCCCGCTGGTATCCGGAGTGGGAATCGCGCGGCTATTTCGACTGCGGCGCCGACACCGCCAACCCCGACGCATTCTGCATCCTGATGCCGCCACCCAATGTCACCGGCACGCTGCACATGGGCCATGGCTTCAACCAGACGTTGATGGACAGCCTCACCCGCTACCACCGCATGCGCGGCTTCAACACACTGTGGCAGCCGGGCACCGACCACGCCGGCATCGCGACCCAGATTGTGGTGGAGCGCCAACTGGATGCGCAGGGCGTTTCGCGCCACGACCTCGGCCGCGAGAAGTTCCTCGACAAGGTGTGGGAGTGGAAGCAGTTCTCCGGCGGCACCATCACCAGCCAGATGCGCCGCCTCGGCGCCTCGCCCGACTGGAAGCGCGAGCGCTTCACGATGGACGAGGGCCTCTCCAAGATCGTTACCGAGACCTTCGTTCGCCTCTTCAACGAAGGGCTCATCTACCGCGGCAAGCGCCTGGTGAACTGGGACCCGAAGCTCGGCACCGCGGTGTCTGACCTCGAGGTGGTATCGGAAGAAGAGGACGGCAAGCTCTGGCACATCCTCTACCCCTTCAGCGAGGGGCCGATCGGCGAACTCGCCGGCCTCACCGTGGCCACAACCCGGCCCGAGACCATGCTCGGCGACGTCGCCGTGATGGTGCATCCGGAAGACGAACGCTATGCCCACCTGATCGGCAAGACGGTGCGCCTGCCGCTCGCGAACCGCGACATCCCCATCATCGCAGACGACTATGTCGACCGCGAGTTCGGCACCGGCTGCGTGAAGGTCACACCCGCGCACGACTTCAACGACTACGCGGTGGGCCAGCGCCACTGGCTCGACATGATCGTCATCCTCGAGCTCGACGCCACCATGCCGGCCGAAGCCGAGGTGTTCGACACCCATGGCCAGAAGAAGGGCAGCGTCGCGATGCCGGCGAACGTCGCAGGGCTGGACCGCTTCGACGCCCGCGCAGCGGTGGTTGCCGATCTGGAAGCGGCCGGCGTGCTGGTCGACACCAAGGCGCACACGCTGCAGGTGCCGCGTGGCGATCGGACCAGCGTGGTCATCGAACCCATGCTCACCGACCAGTGGTTCGTCGCGATGAGCAAGCCGGGCGCGGACGGCAAGTCGATCACCGAGAAGGCGCTCGAGTGCGTGTCGTCCGGCGAGATCCGCTTCGTGCCCGAGAACTGGGTGAACACCTACAACCAGTGGCTCAACAACATCCAGGACTGGTGCATCTCGCGCCAGCTCTGGTGGGGCCACCAGATCCCTGCCTGGTATGGCGAGGACGGGCAGACCTTCGTCGCCCACGACGAAGCCGAGGCACGCAGCCAGGCTGCGGCCAGCGGCTACACCGGCCCGCTCACGCGCGACCCGGACGTGCTCGACACCTGGTACTCCTCCGCGCTGTGGCCGTTCTCGACGCTCGACTGGACACCCGAGTGGCCGCAGAAGAGCAACACCGCGCTCGACCTCTACCTGCCCTCCACGGTGCTCGTCACCGGCTTCGACATCATCTTCTTCTGGGTTGCGCGGATGGTGATGATGACCAAGCACATCACCGGCAAGATCCCGTTCAAGCACGTGTATGTGCACGGCCTCATCCGCGATGCGGAAGGCCACAAGATGTCGAAGTCCAAGGGCAATGTGCTCGACCCGATCGACCTCATCGACGGCATCGGCCTCGACGAGCTCGTGAAGAAGCGAACCTTCGGCCTGATGAACCCCAAGCAGGCGCAGAGCATCGAGAAGAAGACGCGCAAGGAATTCCCGGACGGCATCCCCGCCTTCGGCACGGACGCGCTGCGTTTCACCTTCGCGAGCCTCGCGAGCCCCGGCCGCGACATCAAGTTCGACCTCGCCCGCTGCGAGGGCTACCGCAACTTCTGCAACAAGCTGTGGAACGCCACCCGCTTCGTGCTGATGAACTGCGACGGCCAGGACTGCGGGCTCGCCGAGCACGGCGCCGACCAATGCACGCCGGGCGGCTATCTGGATTTCTCCTTCGCCGACCGCTGGATCGTATCGCGCCTGCAACGCACCGAGGCCGAGATCGCGCAGCACTTCGAAGAGTACCGCTTCGACCTCGTCGCGAAGACGCTCTACGAGTTCGTCTGGGACGAATACTGCGACTGGTACCTGGAGCTCGCCAAGGTGCAGATCCAGCAAGGCGACGAGGCACGCAGCCGCGCCACCCGCCGCACCCTGCTGCGGGTGCTGGAGACCACGCTGCGTCTCGCCCACCCGCTGATCCCGTTCATCACCGAAGAGCTGTGGCAGACGGTGGCCCCGCTGGCCGGTCGCAAGACCGGCGACAGCCTGATGCGCGCCGCCTATCCGCAGGCAGACCTGTCGCGCATCGACGAATCGGCCGAGGCGCGCATCGCCGCGCTGAAGGCGCTGATCCACAGCTGCCGCAACCTGCGTGGCGAGATGAACATCTCGCCCGCACAGCGTCTGCCGCTGGTCGTGGCCGGCAACGGCGCAGCCGACAACGCCGAGCTTGCCGCCTTCGCCCCCTATCTTGCGGGCCTCGCCAAGCTGTCCGAGGTTGCGGTGGTGGAGACCATCTCCGACGACACGCTCGCGCCGGTCGCCATCTCGGGGCCGTACAAGCTCATGCTCAAGGTCGAGATCGACATCGCCGCGGAGCGCGAGCGCCTCGGCAAGGAAATCGCGCGTCTGGAAGGGGAAGTCGCCAAGGCCACCGCCAAGCTCGGCAACGCGAGCTTCGTCGATCGCGCTCCGCCTGCAGTGGTCGAACAGGAACGAGCGCGGCTCGCCGGCTTCAGCGAAACCCTGTCCAAGCTCAAACCGCAGCTGGAGAAACTCGCCGGGCGCTGAACGTCTGCTGTAACGTCAAGCGGAATGCAAACAGGGAGGCCGCGGCCTCCCTGTTTGCATTCCGGCGAACTTAATGCAGCACGGGCTTATCCGAGCCTACCCCGGCTTGCGCTTCAGATAGAACTCGAATACGCCATCTGGCAGGTTGTTCTGTTCGAGCAGCTCGTTGCCGGTCTGGCGGGCGAAGGACTGGAAATCCTTCACCGAGCCGCCGTCTGTGGCAAGCACGCGCACGATCTGACCGGGCTGCACTTCGGAGAGGCCCTTCTTGGCACGCAGGATGGGCAGCGGACAGTTGAGACCGCGGGCGTCGACTTCCTTGGTGAAATTCATCGTTCGGATCCTGGATGGGCGTTACGCCGATTCTATTGCATTCCACTCCAGCGACCCAACCGCCGGAGTGCCCGGTCAGCGACGTTCTTCCTCGCGCTGAATGCGCAACTCTTCCTTCAGCGTGCGCATGCGCGCGTCGACCGCGGACATCTCGAAGAAGTCGCCGTCCTTGGCCCGGCGTGCGAACTCGAGTTGCTCGATGGCCGCCGGCAGGCTCCCCTGGCGCACGTAGACCTCGGCCTGTGCGCGATGATGGGCGGCGATTCGTCCCGAAATTGACTCCGCGCGCGAAAGCAGAGCCCACATGCGGATATCCTCACCATCGCGCAAGGTGCCGGCGCGTGCGAGTTCTGCAGCCTTGGGGCCGTTCGCGGCGCGGATGTGCGCATCGATGAGCGCGTACGACAGCGGACGGTGATCCGGGAAGCGCTTCACAGCCGCCTCGAGCCCGTCGATCGCCACTTGCGGGCGCTTGCGCGCGAACTCGACCTCGGCCGCCAGCGTCTCGATGTAGGGCGAGGGCGGCGCGTCCTTGCGCAGCCGTGCGAGCGTATCGACTGCCTTGTCGAGATCGGCAGCACGCAGTTGCGCGCGCGCAAGGCCGTAGCGTGCCGGGGTGTCACCCGGGGTCGCGGCCAACCTCGCCTCGAAAGCCTTCACCGCATCGGCCGCAAGCCCTTCGGACGCGCGCAGCTTGGCGCGCACGTAGCCGAAGTCGGCGGAATCCGGCACTTGGCGGTAGCGCATTTGCGCGACGCGATTGCCCATGTCGGAGATCCGTTCCTCCGTGAGCGGATGGGTACGCAGGTAGCTCGGGGCATTGTTCTCATACAGCCGGCTGTTCTTCTGCATGCGCTCGAAGAAGGACGGCATCCCCCGCACGTCGAACCCCGCCCCCTCCAACGCCTGCAGCCCGATACGATCCGCCTCGCGTTCGAAGGCACGGGTGTAGCCGAGCTGCGACTGGATCATTCCGGCCTGCCCGGCGGCGACAGCCGCCTCGCCGACCTGCGAGTTGCTGCGCGCGGCGAGGATCGCGATCAGCATGGTCGCGAGCATCACCATGCTCGCCTGGCCTTGCTTGCCATAGAGCTGCGCGATGTGGCGCTGGGTGACGTGGGCGATCTCGTGACCCAGCACGGAGGCGAGCTCGGACTCGCTTTCGGCCTCGAGAATCAGCGCGGTATGGAGCCCGATGAAGCCGCCCGGCAACGCGAACGCGTTGAGCATCGGATCACGCACGACGAAAAAGTCGAACGTTCGATCCGGCTGGTCGCTCGCCGCGACGAGCCGCGCTCCAAGGTTGTCAACGTAGTTCTCGACCTCGGGATCGTCCAGGTAGGCCGGATCACGCCAGCGAATGTCCTGCATGATCCGCTCGCCGAGGCGCTTCTCCGCCAAAGGGGACAGCGCGGTCGAGGCCACATCCCCCAGATCGGGCAGATCGGCCGCAATGGGCGTGCCGGCAACGCTGATGCCGACCAGAAGGGCAAGAAGTCGTCTTTTCATCGGGTGCTATGATAGCGACTTTGCCGAGGGCGTTCCCCGCCGGTTGTATCGGCGTGTTGTCCTCCCCGCCGCGCACCGCAGCACATCTCCGCATGCATTCACTCATGACCCAGACACTCACCCATTTCGACGCCGACGGCCAGGCGCACATGGTCGACGTCGGCGACAAGTCCGAGACCCGCCGAGTCGCCGTCGCTGGCGGCACGATCACGATGCTGCCCGCCACCTTCGCCATGGTCGCGAGCGGCACCGCCAAGAAAGGCGATGTGCTCGGCATTGCCCGCATCGCCGGCATCCAGGCCGCCAAGCGCGCAAGCGACCTCATCCCGCTGTGTCACCCCATCGCCCTCACCCGCGTCGCGGTCGAGTTCGCACTCGACGCCGAGCACGCCTCCATCGCCTGCACCGTCACCGCCGAAACCGTCGGCCGCACCGGCGTCGAGATGGAAGCCCTCACCGCCGTCAGCGCCGCACTGCTCACCATCTACGACATGTGCAAGGCGGTCGATCGCGGCATGACCGTGAGCGACATCCGTCTGCACGAGAAGCTCGGCGGGAAGTCGGGGCACTGGAAGGGATGATCTTCCTCGTCGGAAAGGGGCACGCGACCAAATGAGTTTCACTGGACCCGAACCTACCGTCGTCACCGCCCTGCGCGAGGCACTCGGTGCCGACGCGGTGCTCGCCGGCGACGCCGATCCCAAAGTGCTCCAGGATTGGAGCGGCGTCGCGGGCGGGGTGCCGCTTGCGGTACTGCGGCCGAGGGACGTGGAGTCGCTGTCGCGGGCGATGGCGATCTGCCATGCGCATCGGCAGCCGGTGGTTCCGCAGGGTGGTTTATCCGGCCTGGTGGGTGGGGCCGTGCCTTGCGGTGGCGAGGTGGTGATTTCGCTCGAGCGGATGAACCGGATCGAGGCGATCGATCTGCAGTCCGGCACCGCGATCGTGGAGGCTGGCGCGATCCTGCAGACCGTGCAGGAGGCCTGCCGCGATGCGGGTGCGCTGCTCGCGATCGACCTCGGCGCGCGCGGTTCGTGCCAGATCGGCGGCAACGTGTCCACCAACGCCGGCGGCAACCGCGTGATCCGCTACGGCAACAGCCGCGACAGCGTGCTGGGCCTGGAGGTGGTGCTGGCCGACGGTACGGTGCTGCCGATGATGAACCAGATGGTGAAGAACAACGCGGGTTTCGATCTCAAGCACCTCTTCATCGGCAGCGAGGGCCTGCTCGGCGTCGTCACGCGCGTGGTGCTGAAGCTGCACCCGCTGCCTGCCGGTGCCTGCACCGCGGTGGTGGCGCTCGCCGACTACGGCGCCGCGTTGCGCTTCCTGCGCCATGCGCAGGCGAGCCTGTCGGGCCAGGTGAGCGCCTTCGAGATCATGTGGCGGGATTACCTCATCGCCGCCACCCGGGCAAACGGCCTGCGCGCGCCGTTGGACGGCGACCACCCGGTGTATGTGCTGCTCGACATGCACTGCGGCCAACCGGAAACCGACACCCTGCGCTTCGAGACGATGCTGGAACAGGCGATCGAGTCCGGCGTCATCCTTGATGCCGCGATCGCGCAATCGGTTGCGGATGCCGAGGCGTTCTGGGCCATTCGCGACGGCATCGCCGCGATCCTGCGCGCACGCGCCCCGACCATTAATTTCGACGTATCGGTGCCAATCGCGCACATCGGTGACGCTGCCGCCCGCATCCGCGCCGGCCTCGCGCGCGACTGGCCGGCGCTCGAGGCGCTCTTCTTCGGCCATGTCGGGGATGGCAACCTGCATGTCGTCGTCTGCGACGTGCCCGCCGATCACGATAGCCAAACGCACATCGAGGGTCTGGTGTACGAGGTGGTGCGCGACTACCACGGCTCGATCTCCGCGGAGCATGGCATCGGCCTCCTGAAGAAACCCTGGCTCGCCCACTCGCGCACGCCGGAAGAAATCGTGCTGATGCGTACGTTGAAGGCGGCGCTCGATCCACACGGAATCCTCAACCCGGGCAAGATGCTCTGAATCATTGACCAAGGCCCGCAGCATGAAGCGCCTGCTCCTGATCGAGGACAACCCGGACCTCCTCGCCAACCTCGCGGACTATCTGTCGCTCAAGGGCTACACACCGGATTGCGCCCAGGACGGACTAACCGGCCTGCACCTCGCCGCGAGCCGCGAATACGACCTGATCGTGGCCGACGTGATGCTGCCCGGCATCGACGGCTACACGCTGTGCCGCCGCGTGCGCCAGGACGCGGGGAAGACCACACCGATCATCATGCTCACCGCACGCGACGCGCTGGAAGACCGGCTCACCGGTTTCGACGCGGGCGCCGACGACTACCTGTGCAAGCCCTTTGCACTGGCGGAGCTCGCCGCGCGCATCGAGGCGGTGTTGAAGCGCAGCACCCGCGGCCATGTCCGCCGGCTTGCCGTCGCCGACCTGGTGTTCGACCTCGACACGCTGGACGTAGTCCGTGGCGGAGTCCGGCTGCAACTCGGCCCGACCGCGCTGAAGCTGCTCGAGGTGCTGATGCGCCGCAGCCCGGCCATTGTGCGTCGCGAGGAGCTGGAACACACCCTGTGGGGCGACACCCCGCCGGACAGCGACAGCCTGCGCAGCCACATCCACGCACTGCGCGCGCAGCTCGACAAGCCCTTCGCGACCCCGCTGCTGCACACCGTGCATGGTGTGGGATTCCGCCTTGCGCAAGCCGCGCCGGCGCCACAGCCATGAACACCGCGCAGCGCGCGGGTTTTCGCATCGGCCTCGCGCAGCGCATCGTCATTGCGTTCGTGCTGATGACGGGCGCGGTCGCGCTGGTGTTCTCGGTCGCGCTGATGCATGCGATCGAGCTCGTGGAAGCGCATCTGATCACCGAGGGGCTGAACCAGACCCTGGACCACTGGCTACGCAGCGAGACCGCACTGCACGGCCCGGTGACGACCGGCTTTCCCTACCTTTTCGACAGCCGCGGCCAGCTCGGCCCGCTGCCACCCGACTGGAGCAATGCGCTCGCGCCCGGCTTCAACGAGGTCGAGCGCGACGGCGACACCCTGCACGCGGTGGTCAGGGAAATCGACGGGCGGCGGGTGCTGCTCTTCGACGACGCCACGGATTTCGAACGTCGCGAGACCCTGATCCGATGGTTGATCGTGCTCGGCGCACTCGCAAGCACCCTGCTGGCCGGCGTGCTCGGCGCGGTGCTCGCGCGGCGGATCATGGCGCCGGTCGTGCGTCTGGCCGAGCGCGTGCGGGATGTCGAGGCGCTGTCCTACGATGTCGCGCCGATCGCGGGCGACTTCGCCGACGACGAGGTCGGAAGGCTCGCCGAGGCCTTCGACCATAGCCTGGACGCGCTGCGGCGTGCGCTCGCGCGCGAACGCCTCATCACCAGCGACATCAGCCACGAACTGCGCAACCCGCTGATGGTGATCGCCAGCAGCTGCGAGGTGCTGGCGGCGCGCTCGCCCGACGCCTCGCCCGAGGGCCGGACCCTAGCCCGCATCGTGCGTGCCAGTCGCGAGATGCAGGAGATCGTCGACACCCTGCTGGCGTTGGCGCGCGCAGAGCAGGCTGGCGAAGGTGCAGTGCGCCGCATCAGCCTGCGCGACGCTGTCGAGGAACAGCTTGCCCGCTGGCAGCCACTCGCCGGGCAACGTGGCCTGACGCTCAGCATGCAGGACACGGATGAAGTGCCGCACGACGAACAGTGCAGCGAACCGGGCAGCGCGCTGAGGCTGCCCGCGGCGCCGCTTGCCACGGTGCTGTCCAATCTCATCCGCAACGCGCTCCACTACACCGAAGCGGGTTCGGTTTGCGTGTCGATCGGCCGGAGCGCCGTCAGCGTCATCGATAGCGGCCCCGGCATCCCGGCACACGACCGTGACCGGCTGTTCCAGCCCTTCATGCGCGGAGACGGCTCGCAGGGCGACGGCATCGGCATCGGCCTCTCGCTGGTCGAGCGCATCTGCGCGAGCCAGGGCTGGCGCGTCACCCTGGAACCCAATCAACCGCACGGCTGCATCTTCCGCATCGCGTTCGACGCGGTTTGACGTTTTCTTCACATTGTCTCGACGGGGCATTCACGCCGCGCCGGTTAAGTTGGCCGCTGGTCCATACGCCCGCGACAACAATGCCCCCAGCCGAAGCACAGTCCCCAACGAACACTCTTCCTCATCCTTCAGCCTCGGCCGCCCACGGTTCGCGCCTCGCGGCCCTGGCCGGCGCCCGCATCCGGATGCGGGCCGAGAGCCTGATCCTCATCGCCAGCGCCTGGTTCGCGCTGATGTTCAACGGTGCGTGGTGGAACGCCGTCCTCGCCGACAAGGTGATGAACACAGCCGTCCACTGGGCCTACGCAGCCGGCGTGTTCACGATTCTGGTCGCGGCGCAGTTCATCGTGATGGGTGTGCTCATCCCGCGCCGCATCGTGAAGCCGGCGCTGCTGTTGCTGACGCTGGTCGCGGCGGGAGCGGCTTTCTACATCGACCACTATGGCGTGATCATCGACGCCGACATGATGCGCAACGTCTTCGTCACCAGCCGCGCCGAGGCAGGCGAACTGATCAACACCAGCCTGATGTTGAACCTCGCGCTGCATGTGGGTCTGGTGGCGCTGATGCTGCGGCGGGTGGACATCGTGCCTGCCACGTCGCGACTGCGCGGCACACTCACCCGCGCGGGCGCCCTCTTCATCGCGCTGCTGCTGGGCGTGGGCGCGCTGCTCGCGGTGTTCCAGGACTTCTCCGGGTTGATGCGCAACCACAAGGCCATCCGCTACCTGATCACGCCGGCCAATGTGGTATATGCCAGCGCTCGCGCCACGGTGCGGCAATCGCGTCAGCAGGCCGCTGCCCGCCTGCCGGTGGGGGAAGACGCCCGCCTGGGGGCCAGCTGGAAACGCGCCGACAAGCCGATGCTGTTCGTCGTGGTGGTCGGCGAAACCGCCCGCGCCGCCAACTGGGGCCTCAACGGCTATGCGCGCGACACGACGCCGCAGCTCGCCGCACGCGATGTCACCAACTTCAGCGACGTCACCAGCTGCGGCACCAACACCGAGACGTCCGTGCCCTGCATGTTCTCGCAGACCGGGCGGCGCGACTACGACGAAGACCGCATCCGCGGCACCGATTCGGTCCTGCATGTGCTCGCCCGTGCCGGGCTGGACGTGCGCTGGGTGGACAATCAGTCCGGCTGCAAGGGTGTGTGCGCCGACCTGCCGACCGAGCACACCGTGCGCAGCGCCGACCAGCCGGGCTGCGACGGGCAGTTCTGCCAGGACGACGTGCTGCTGGAAAAGCTGAAGACCCTCGCCGCCGCCCCCGGCAGCCATGTGGCAGTGCTGCACCAACTCGGCAACCACGGCCCGGCCTACGCCCGCCGCCATCCACCCGCCTTCCGTCGTTTCAGCCCCACCTGCGACAGCGGCGAGCTGCACCGCTGCGACACCGCATCCATCATCAACAGCTACGACAACGCCCTGCTCTACACCGACGATGTGCTCGGCCGCACCATCGATTTCCTGAAAGCCCAGTCGGAAAACTACGATACCGCGCTGCTGTATGTCTCCGACCATGGCGAATCGCTGGGCGAGAACGGCCTCTTCCTGCACGGCATCCCCTACGCGATCGCACCCGATGCACAGAAGAAGGTGCCGATGGTCGCGTGGTTCTCGGACGGCTTCAGCCGCCGCGCGAGCCTCGACCCGACGTGCCTGCGTGCCAATGCGGATGCGCCCCTGAGCCACGACAACCTGTTCCACAGCCTGCTCGGCTTGCTGGATGTCGACACCCGGGCACGTGACGCTGCGCTCGACTTCACCGCCGTCTGCCGGGGCGCCTGAGCCATGCTGCAGTCACCCCCCACATTGCGCCGCCTCGACGACCCCCGCTGGCAGCAACGCCAGTTCGTCCTGCTCGCGCTCTCGGCGCTGACGCTGCTCGCGCTGTTCGAGTTCACTCGAGCGGACCTTGCGATCGCGAGCTGGTTCTTCGACCCGAGCGCCGGGCAGTTCCCGCTGCGCAACGACGGCTTCCTCACCAAGGTCATGCACGACGGCGCCAAGCGCGTCCTGACCGTCCTCGCCCTCCTCGCGTTCGGCCTGTGCGTGCTCGGCATGCGCGGCCGGATCACCTGGCTTCCGCGGCGGGAGGCCTGGATTGCCGCACTCGGGATGCTCCTCATCCCCGCGCTGACCAGCCTCCTCAAGCAACTCACCAACCGACACTGCCCCTGGGACGTGATGGATTTCGGCGGCTACGCCCCCTACCTGAGCCTGTTGGCGCTGCCCGACCCGACGCTGCGCCCCGGCGTGTGCTTCCCCGCCGGCCACGCATCCACCGGTTACCTCTGGCTCGTATGGGCGGTGGCGCTGCGCCCGGTCAGCGCACGCGCCGCGCGCGCAGCATTCTGGACAGGACTTGCGCTCGGCGGCGCACTCGGCTTCGCACAGATGCTGCGCGGCGCTCACTTTCTCTCGCACACACTGTGGACGATGTGGCTCGCCTGGGCGATCAGCGTACTGCTGTTCGCCGCCACTCAACGCGCCCGCGGCAGCGTGAGGATGGCGGCGGCGCCGCCGGTGGGGGCGGTGTCGAGGACCACGTCGCCGCCGTAGAGTTGGGCCAGTTCGCGCGCGATTGCGAGGCCGAGGCCGGAGCCGGGGGTCGCCTCGTCGATGCGCACGCCGCGGGCAAATACGCTCTCGCGCTCCTCGGCGGGTACGCCGGGGCCGTCGTCCGAGATGACGAGCCTCAGCGACGGGCCGGCGTCCTCGACACGGATCGTTATCGCATGCATAGCCCATTTGCAGGCGTTGTCGAGCAGGTTACCGGCCATCTCCTGCAGATCCTGCAATTCACCCCGGAACGCGCAATCGGGCGCGTCGATGTGCAGGTTGATGTGAAGATCGCGCTCCGCATGCACGCGCTGCATCACCCGCACGAGGCCCTCCAGCACCGGGCGCACCGGGGTGCGTTGCCCCGATACCCGCACCGACGCAGCGGCACGCGCACGACGCAAGTGGATATCGACCTGCTGACGGGCGACCCGGACCTGCTCGTCCACCAGACGCGCAAACGGACCGGACTCGCCGGCTGCCGCGTTCGCGAGCACCGCGAGGGGTGTCTTCAGCGCATGCGCGAGGTTGCCCGCCTGGGTGCGCGCGCGCTCGACCACCCCGGCGTTGGCGCGTAGCACGGCGTTGAAGTCCTCCACGAGCGGCTGGATCTCGCCGGGAAAGCGTCCCGAGATCTCGTTCGCGCGGCCCTCGCGCAGATCCACGAGACGCTCGCCCAGCCTGACGAGCGGCCGCAAGCCGACACGCACCTGCACCAGCACGGCCACCAGCAATCCGGCCCCGAGCGCGCCTAGCGACACGAGCAACATGCGCGTGAAGCTGCGGATCGGTTTGACCAGTAGCGCCTCCTCGGCCGCCACCGCCACCAGCAGGGGTCTGTCGGGTGACTCGGGCAGTACGATGCGGCGCAGGATCACGCGCAACGGAAATGCCTCCGGCCCGCTGATGTGCCGGACCTCGTCCTCACCGCCGACAAATGGCGCAGCGCCGAGCGGGAGCACCGCATCCCAGAGCGAGCGCGAGCGCAGCACGGCAGGCCGCTCGGCGCCGACCTGGTCCACCTGCCAGTAGAAACCCGAGTAGGGTCGTGTGAAGCGCGGATCGCTGAGGCCGCCCGAAAGCACCGGCGCGCCACTCGCATCCATGTCCAGCACGGCGACCAACTGGTCGAGATGATGCGCGAGGTCGGCATCGAACTGGCGGGTGACGTGCTCACTGAAGAGCCTTGCAAGGCCCCAGCCGGCCACGACGATGCACACCGCGATCCATGCAATCGTGCCGATCAGCAAACGGCGACGCAGCGAGCCGCGTCCCGGCGCTTCCGCGACCGCGCGGTTCATGACGCGTCGGGACTCACGAGGCGGTAGCCGAGGCCGCGCACCGTCTCGATCATGCCGGCGGGCAGCTTCTTGCGCAGCCGGCCAATGAAGACCTCGATGGTGTTGGAGTCGCGGTCGAAGTCCTGCGCATAGACATGCTCGATGAGCGCGCCGCGCGATACCAGCTCGCCGCGCCGGTGCATGAGGTAGGAGAGCACCTTGAACTCGTGGCTGGTCAGACTCAGCGCGCGGCCCGACAGCGTGACGCGGCTCGCCCGGGTATCCAGCACCAGCTCGCCGCACGCGAGCTCGGCGCGTGCATGTCCGGCGGCGCGGCGCATCAGCGCGCGCAGGCGGGCGAGAAGCTCTTCCATGTGGAAGGGTTTGGTCAGGTAGTCGTCGGCGCCCGCGTCGATGCCGTCCACCTTCTCGTGCCAGCTGTCGCGCGCAGTGAGAATCAGCACCGGCATGCCGCGATCATCGGCGCGCCACTTGCGTAGCACCGTGAGGCCGTCCATGCGCGGTAGGCCGAGGTCCAACACCACCGCGTCGAAGTCGTTCTCCGCGCCGAGGTGCCAGCCGTCCAGCCCGTTGGTCGCAAGTTCGACCACATGCCCCGCCTCGACCAGCGCGTCGTGCAACTGCACGCTCAAATGAGGCTCATCCTCGACGACCAGCACCCTCACTGGCCCGACTCCCCGCGCATGCGTATGCCTCGCGCCTTCAGCACACTCCCGTCGCGCGCGTCGACCTCCAGCTTTGCCACATTGCCGCCCTGCTCCATCAGCTTGATCTCGTAGATCCAGCGCCCGTCATCGCGCTCGAGTTCAACCTCGAGCACATGACCGGGGTGCGTCTTCTCGATGCCCGCCAGCACGACCCCCAGCGGCAACACCTCGCCCGCCTCGACCGCGCGCCGGGCGCGCTCGTGATCATCATCGGCGAAAGCCGGGTTCGAAGCGGAAAAAGACAGCGCCGCCGCCACGGCCATGAACACCCCACCCATCCGCTTCATCGCATCTTCCCTCGCAGTCAAGCCTCAAACATGTGTTTTGTAACACGCCCTTTCTGAATGCGGGCTGAACACCCACTTCAGAACCCGTTCAGCCGGCCCGGTAGATGATGGTTCCAACCTGACACGACCGGAGAACCCAGCATGATCCGACCTGCACTCATCATTCTCACATTTGCCACCACGCTCGCCGCATCGGCCGTGCATGCCGGACCACGCGAGGACATCCTCGCCGCCCTGGCGGCGGCCGCCCGGACCGAGGACGCCGCCTTCAGCGGCTTCTCCGCTGCCGCCGGGGAGCGCCTGCATCTGTCGCGCAATAGCGGTGGCCAGGCCGACACGCCATCGTGCACCACCTGCCACGGCACCTCGCCCCGAGCAGGTGGCCAGACCCCAAGCGGCAAGACCATAGAACCCATGGCGCTGTCGGTCTCGCCACAGCGCTACAGCGACGCCGCAAAGGTCGAGAAATGGTTCCGACGCAACTGCAAGGAAGTCCTCGGCCGCGAATGCAGCGCCCGCGAGAAGGGCGACTGGCTCGCCTACATGATCGAACAGTGAAATCAGCACGGAGCATGACGATGACCCCATCCGCCTCACTTCGTTTCCCCTGGCGCGCCGTGATGCTCGGCGCGCTGGTCATCGGTGCAAGCGCATTGCTGCTCGAGCGCGCCCGTGCCGGTGACGACGAATACTTCCCGCCGGTAACGCACGCGGCCACACTTGAGGAGTGCGGCAGCTGCCACCTCGCCTTCCCCGCCTCCATGCTGCCTGCCCGCTCGTGGCACGCGATGATGGGTGACCTCGGGAACCACTTCGGCGAGGACGCAAGCCTCGACCCCACCGTCCAGGCATCGATCACCGATTATCTGGTCGCGAACGCCGCCGATGTGCGCGGCGGCAAGCTGGTGCGCGGACTCTCGCCGCGGGACACGCCGCTGCGCATCACCGAGCTACCGAAATGGGTACGCGAGCACCGCGAGGTCTCGCGCGCCGAATGGAATGCGCCCGATGTGAAGAGCAAGGCGAACTGCGCTGCTTGCCACAAGGACGCGGAAAAGGGTTACTACGATGACGAATGAACTCGCCCACGGCGCGTCGGCCGGCACGCCCCCGAGCCCGACGCGGCAGCG
Source organism: Rhodocyclaceae bacterium (assembly GCA_041916775.1). Lineage (GTDB taxonomy): Bacteria > Pseudomonadota > Gammaproteobacteria > Burkholderiales > Rhodocyclaceae > UBA2357. The sequence continues at coordinate 79,695 of JAYRYZ010000017.1, forward strand.
ACTCGCGCTCCGGCCGGGCTGGACGTTGGCACCGGGGCCCGCAACGATCACGCTCACCCTGCTGGTGCTGACCCTCGTTGCGTGGGCCGGCGCCAGCAGCGCGCCCGCCAACGACAGCCCGGGCAGCCTTGCCTGGCTGGCGCGCGCCGAAGGACTCAACCTCACCGGCCTCGGCGCCATGGCGCTGATGTCGGTGGCGATGCTGCTCGCCGTGCGGCCCGCCTGGCTCGAGCGCCCGCTCGGCGGCCTGGACCGCAGTTATCGGCTGCACAAGTGGCTGGGCATTGGCGGCGTGCTGCTCGCCGCCAGCCACTGGCTGGTGGAGATGTCCGACGACATCATCAAGGGCCTGTGGGGACGGGCTGGCCGACCGGAGAAGATCCGCTTCGACGGCGTGCTCGAACCCATGCGCGACCTCGCCGAGGAGTTCGGCGAATGGGCGATCTATGCGCTGCTGGCGATGCTCGCGATCACCTTGTGGAAGCGCTTTCCTTACAAGTTCTGGCGTCATGCGCACCGGGTGATGCCGGCGCTGTACCTGATGCTCGCTTTCCACGCCGCGCTGCTCGCGCCGCCCGACTACTGGTCGCAGCCGGTGGGCTGGCTGCTCGGACTGATGCTCGTCGTCGGCAGCGCCTCCGCGGTGTGGTCGTTGTCCGGTCGCACGGGGCGCAGCCGCCAGATCGAGGGGCGCATTGCTTCGGTGCGTGAGGAGGCTGGCGTCACCTCGCTGGTGTGCGACACAGGCGGACACCCCGGAAGCCAATGGCAAGGCCACGCTCCGGGCCAGTTCGCGTTCCTGAGTTTCGACGGGTTCGAAGGCGCCCATCCATTCACGATCGCGGCTGCGGACAAGGGCGACGGGCGGGTCGGCTTCGAGATCAAGGCGCTCGGCGACTTCACCCGCACGCTCGCACAACGCAGCCACCCCGGCCAGGCCGTCCAGCTCGAAGGCCCCTACGGCTGCTTCCGCGCCGACCGCATCGACCCGCGCGCGCATCAGCGCTGGATCGCCGCCGGTATCGGCATCACGCCCTTCCTCGCGTGGCTGGATGCCTTCAACGCCAGCCCGGGCAGCGCGCCCACGGCCGAGCTGCACTACATCGTGGCGGACGCCGGACGCGACCCGCTCGTGCAGCGCGTGCAGGCGCTGTGTGCGCCACTGACCGGCGTGAGTCTGTTCGTGCATGACAGCGCACGGCAAGGACGCCCCACCGCCGACGCCCTCGTCGCGACGCTGCCGGCGCGCGGTCGCGCCGAGCTCTGGTATTGCGGCCCGGAGGCGCTCGCCGAGGCGCTGGAACGCGCAGCCGGGAAGCGCGGTCAATGTCGCATGCACCGGGAGTTGTTCGCGATGCGCTGATGTCCTGAAGCCACCGAACGCTGCCGAACCGGCACCATCCGGCACATGCCGACGCGCGCGGCCCGCCGAGCATGTTCGCCAAGCGTGCCTGAGGTGTGCACAATGACGGCTCACGATGAGGAAACCCATGCAACACGACCCCCGTTTTCAACGCATCGGCTTCGATGCCCGTCCGCCCGGCCTGATTGCGCGCAGCCTGGCGGTGATCGCTGCGGCAGGGCTCGCGGTGCTCACCTTCATGTTCTCGCTGGTGGTGTTCTCGGTGGTGCTGGTCGTCGGCCTCGGCGTCGCCGCCTGGTTCTGGTGGCGCACCCGAGAGTTGCGCCGGCACATGCGCGAGGCGCGCGCGGCGATGGACGCGCAGATGAACATGGGCGACCCGCGCGGGCCGCATTCGCCCCGTCCTTCCTCGCAGCGCCGCAGCGAGGGGCTGGTCATCGAGGGCGACTTCATCCGTGAAGTCCCGGAAGAGAGCGACACCACCGCGCGCAAACCCTGAGAGGCTGTGCAACGTGCCGCGCCGTTGATCCTCGTCAAGGCCGCAGGCGCGCGGGCTGCTAACATGCGGGCCCAGTGAATACCCGGCCCCTGTCCCCCCGCAGCTTCCGATTCGCCCTCTGGCTCGCCCTCTTCGCGGCCCTGGCGCAGTTCGCGCTGGGTTTGCAGAGTGCGCACCATCAGGCGCGCATGCTCGCAGCCGGCAGCGACTGGCAGGAAATCTGCACGGTCGACGGCATCGTCAGGCTCGCATCCGACACGGGCCGTGCCAACGACGAGGAATCCTCCCTTTCCACCAACGCTGGAAGCTGCATGCTGTGTGCGGCCTCCAGCCTTGCAGGCACACCGCCCGCCACCCATCCGGTGGCCCACCTTCAATCCACAGGCGACACCGCGACTTTCCCCCTTGCAGCCGCGCCACGCCTCGTCGCCCGCTTCGCACCACGCCCGCCCGGCCAGGGCCCTCCGCTCCAGTCCTGAAACACCCTCCACCCAAAACGCGCAATCGTCAGCCCGACGCTGTGGTCCCGCCCGCACATGGCAGGCCGGGCGGACCGTGTTCTGCGCATGCGCACACGCCTTGCCCGCCTAGTGCCGGCATCGGCTTCAGGACTATGGATATGTTGGAAAGACCCGTCATGACCTCTCGATCGACCCGCAACCCGCATCCACTCGCCCGGCGAGGCGAGCTCACGCCCCGCGCAGCACGGCTGGCGCTCGCAATCGCATTGCTGCCCTTCGCAGTTCCCGCCTTCGCACAAACCACCACAACCGTCAGCGAGACCGAAGTCGAGCTCGCCCCGCAGGTCGTCACCGCCTCGCCGATGCAGGCGCCGCTCACCGTGGTGGCCGACCCGCGCGAGGCGCGCCAGCCCATGCCCGCCCATGACGGTGCGGACATCCTGAAGACGATTCCCGGCTTCAACGTCATCCGCAAGGGCGGTACCGACGGCGACCCGGTGTTCCGCGGCATGGCGGGCTCGCGGGTGAACATCCTGCTCGATGGCGAACACATCATGGGTGGCTGCGGAGGCCGCATGGATCCGCCCACCGCCTACATCTTCCCCGAGGCCTACGACCGGATCACCATCCTGAAGGGGCCGCAGTCGGTGCAATACGGCCCGGGCGCTTCCGCGGCCACGGTGTTGTTCGAACGCGAGCGCGAGCGTGCCGTCGACACCACCACCAGCCTGCGCGGCAGCCTCACCCTGGGCAGCTTCGGGCGCAACGACCAGGTGCTGGATGCGAATCACGCCACACCGCAGTTCTACGTGCGCGGCACCGCCACGCGCAGCCAGGCGGACGACTACGAGGACGGCGACGGCCGCAAGGTGCACTCGGAGTACCTGCGCTGGAGCGCCAATGCCGCACTCGGCTGGACACCCGACGACGACACCCTGGTGGAGCTCAACCTCGCCCGCAGCGACGGCGAGGCGGCCTACGCCGACCGTAGCATGGACGGCACGCTGTTCGACCGCGAGAACATCGGCCTGAAGTTCGAGCGGCGTAACCTGAGCCCGCTTGTCGCGTCGTTGTCGGCGCAGCTCTACCGCAACTATGTCGATCACGTGATGGACAACTACAGCCTGCGCAAGCAGCCGGGGATGAAGATGCTCAACAACCCGGACCGCCTCACCCGCGGCGGGCGCATCGTCGCCGGGCTCAGTCTGGGCGAGGCGACGCATGTGGATCTGGGCGCCGACCTGCAATACAACGACCACAGCCTGCGCAACGGCGTCGACTATCGCGACAGGCCACGCATGGACGACGCCGAGTTCCGCAATGTCGGACTTTTCGCCGAGATGCGTCATGCGCTCGGCGGCGATCGGCGCATCGTCGCAGGCCTACGGGTGGACCGCTGGCGCGCGAAGGATGAACGTTCGCCCGCCACGCTCGTCGGTGGCAGCCCGGTCGCGAGCGCCGGCGAAAGCCGCAGCGACACCCTCACCAGCGGCTTTGCACGCTGGGAGCAGGACATCGCGGACGGCACCACCGTGTATGCGGGGCTTGGCCACAGCGCACGCTTTCCCGACTACTGGGAGCTGATCTCAGCAAGCAAGCAGAGCCTCACGAGCAACACCGCCTTCGGCACCCGCCCGGAAAAGACCACCCAGCTCGATGTCGGTCTCACCCATCGCGCCGGTCCGTGGCAGAACGAACTCGCGCTCTTCGCCGCGCGCATCGACGACTTCATCCTCACCGACACCGCCACCCGACCCGGTGCCACCATCGTGCGCAACGTGGATGCGCGCACCTGGGGCCTGGAGGCCGGCAGCGGCTATCGCTTCAACCCCAACTGGCGTGCCGATGCCTCGCTCGCCTGGGTGTATGGCCAGAACCGCAGCGACGACACCGCGCTCGCGCAGATCGCACCGCTCGATGCCCGCTTCGCGCTGGAATGGCGCTCCGGTGCGTGGACTGCAGGCGCCCTGCTGCGACTCGTGGCCGCGCAGGATCGGGTCGATCCGGGACGCGGCAACATCGTCGGCCAGGACATCGGCAAATCGCCGGGCTTCGGCGTGTTCTCGGTGAACGGCGGCTATCGGGTGAACAAGTCGATCAAGCTCACCGCCGGCATCGACAACCTGTTCGACAAGCGCTACGCCGAACACATCTCGCGTGCCGGCGCAATGGTGGCGGGCTTCGAGCAGACGAGCCGCGTCAATGAACCGGGGCGCAACGTGTGGCTGAAAGCCGAGTTCGCACTCGACTGAAACGCCGCGGGGCGTCAGCGCTTGAAAGCCATCTGCCAGGGCAGTTCGCCCTGAATGAAGCGCTTCGCCTCGTCGGAGGCCGGACGTGCGAAGAATCGCCGTGTGGGCGCATGCTCGCGCACCCGGCCGGCACTCATGAACACCACATCGTCGCCAAGCCGGGTCGCCTGGCCGAGGTTGTGGGTGATCATGACGATGCGCGTGCCGTCGGTGCGGATCTGCCGCACGATGCGCTCGACCTCGGCGGTAGCGGAGGGGTCGAGCGCCGCCGTCGGCTCGTCGAGCAGCAGCAAACGCGGTCGCGTGAGCCAGGCCCGCGCGAGCGCGACCCGCTGCTGCTCACCCCCCGAGAGGTGGCGCGCGCTGTCGCCGGCGCGATGCGCAAGCCCCACCCGCTCCAGCACCTCCATCGCCCGCGCCCGACGCTCCACACGCGACACGCCGCGCGGCTTTAGCGACAAGGCGGTGTTGTCCAGCACCGTGGTGCGCAACATCATCGGCCGCTGGAACACCATCATCACGTCCAGATCCGGGCGCGGCCCGCCACCCCAGTCCATGCTGCCCGCAGTCGGCGCCAGCAGCCCCCCCAGGCAACGCAGCAACAGGCTCTTGCCTGCGCCGTTCGGCCCGAGCACCAGCGTGATGCCCTCCGCACCGATCTCGAGGTTGATCCCCTCGAGCAAGGCTCGCCCGCTCGCCTGAAAACCCAGGTCACGCACAAGGACAGGGAACATCCCGCCTCCTACCCGAAGCGCCGCATCGCCCAGGCGCGCAGCATGAACGCGACGGCGTTGAGGGCGAGGATGATGAGGATCAGCACCATGCCGAGCGCGATCGCGAGCGGCAGGTCGCCCTTGCTGGTCTCCAGCGCGATCGCGGTCGTCATCACGCGCGTGGCGCCGTCGATGTTGCCGCCGACGATCATGACCGCACCCACCTCGCTCATCGCCCGCCCCAGGCCGGCGAGCACGGCGACGAGCAGCGCGTGGCGGCAGTCGTGCAACAGGGTGCCGATGCTGTCCCACCAACTGAAACGCATCATGCGGAGTTCCTCTTCGTGCCGCGTCCAGGCGTCGTCCACCACCTGCCGGGCGATGGCGGCCATCAGGGGCACGACCAGAAAGACCTGCGCGATCACCATCGCCGTCGGCGTGTACAGCAGGCCTGCCGCGCCGAACGGGCCGGTGCGCGACAGCAGCAGATACACCACCACCCCGACGACCACCGACGGCAGGCCCATCAGGCCATTGATGATCACGGTGAGAGTCTGCTGCCCGGGGAAACGGCCGATCGCGAGCGCTGCGCCGAGCGGCAGGCCGATCAGCGTGCCGAGCACGACCGCGAGCCCGCTGACCGACACGGACAGCAGCACGATCTCGGCGAGCCGGGTATCGAAGCCGAACAGCAGGGCAAAGGCTTCGGCGAAGGTCGAGGCGAATGTGGGCATCGGCGGGAGGATAAACGGCGCCGCGTCTGGCGGCTAGATGGGGTGAGGGTGCAATCGCGTTCCCGGCTTGCGAGACCGCGTACAGGGCACCTCTCCTTCGGACATCTGTACACCGGTAAGCCGCGCACAGGGTCCGAACATGGGCGTCCACTCCGGGCAGTGAAAAACTGCGCAGCGGCAGCGAAAAAAGCCGCGATCTCACTGTGGCGCTCGATGCTGCATTGCGGCATAGGATGCTATAATTCAAGACTTTTTTAGTTTACGGCCCAACATGTCCCGCTCGATTCGAAACCTCGCCATCATCGCACACGTCGACCATGGCAAAACCACCCTGGTGGACCAACTGCTCCGTCAGTCCGGCACCTTCCGCGAGAACCAGCAGGTCGACGAGCGGATCATGGACTCGAACGACATCGAACGCGAGCGCGGCATCACCATCCTCGCCAAGAACTGCGCGATCCAGTACGGCGAAACCCACATCAACATCGTCGACACCCCGGGCCACGCCGACTTCGGTGGCGAGGTCGAGCGCGTGCTGTCGATGGTCGACGGCGTGCTGCTGCTGGTCGACGCGGTCGAGGGCCCGATGCCGCAGACCCGCTTCGTCACCCGCAAGGCGCTCGCGCTGGGTCTCAAGCCGATCGTCGTGATCAACAAGATCGACCGCCCGGGCGCCCGCCCCGACTGGGTCATCGACCACACCTTCGATCTCTTCGACAAGCTCGGTGCCACCGAAGAGCAGCTCGATTTCCCGGTCATCTTCGCCTCCGGCCTGAACGGTTTCGCGGTCGAGAAGCTCGACGACGCGCGCAGCGACATGCGCCCGCTGTTCGAAGCCATCCTCAAGTACGTGCCGCAGCCCGAGGTGGATGCGGAAGGCCCGCTGCAGATGCAGGTCTGCTCGCTCGACTACTCCACCTACATGGGCCAGCTCGGCATCGGCCGCATCAAGCGCGGCCGCGTGCGCCCCAACCAGGAACTCGTCGTGATGTACGGCGACGAGAACCGCGGCAAGGGCAAGGTCAGCCAGATCCTCACCTTCAAGGGCTTGGAGCGCTCGGCAGCCGAGTCGGCCGAGGCGGGCGACATCGTTCTGATCGCCGGCATCCCGCAGGTGAACATCGGTGTGACGCTGTGCGACCCCGAGTGCCTGGAAGGCATGACGCCGATCGCGGTGGATGAACCCACGCTGACGATGAACTTCATCGTCAACTCCTCGCCGCTCGCCGGCCGCGAAGGCAAGTTCGTCACCAGCCGCCAGATCCGCGAGCGCCTCGAAAAGGAGCTGCTGAAGAACGTCGCGCTGCGGGTAAACTTCACCGAGGACTCGGACGTGTTCGAGGTCTCGGGCCGTGGCGAACTGCACCTCACCATCCTCCTCGAGAACATGCGCCGTGAAGGTTTCGAGCTCGCCGTCGGCCGCCCGCGCGTGGTCTTCAAGGAGATCGACGGTGTGAAATGCGAGCCCTACGAGCTGATGACGGTTGACGTCGAGGAAGACCATCAGGGCGCGGTCATGGAAGAACTCGGCCGCCGCCGCGGCGAGCTGCAGGACATGCAGCCGGACGGCAAGGGCCGCGTCCGTCTCGAATACCGCATCCCTGCGCGCGGCCTGATCGGCTTCCAGGGCGAGTTCCTCACCCTCACCCGCGGCACCGGCCTCGCCAGCCACGTGTTCGACGACTACGGCCCGATGGCCGGCGTCATGGCCGAACGCCGCAACGGCGTGCTGATCTCGCAGAACGACGGCGAGGCGGTCGCCTACGCGCTGTGGAACCTGCAGGACCGCGGCCGCATGTTCGTGAGCCCGGGCGACGCGCTCTACGAGGGCATGATCATCGGCATCCACACGCGCGACAACGACCTGGTGGTGAACCCGATCAAGGGCAAGCAGCTCACCAACGTCCGCGCCTCCGGCAAGGACGAGGCGATCAACCTCACCCCGCCGATCCAGCTCACGCTCGAATCCGCGATCGAGTTCATCGCCGACGACGAGATCGTCGAGATCACGCCCAAGTCCATCCGCCTGCGCAAGCGCCACCTCACCGAGAACGAGCGCAAGCGCGCGGCCAAGGCCGAATCGGCCTGATCCGCACGCTGGAATCCGGCATCAATCGAAAAGGGCCCGGCAATCTCTCAGGATTGCCGGGCCCCTTCGCTTTCGGGTCGCCGCTTCGGCAGCGGCAGGCCCTTCAGCCCTTTCGCGACGCCAGGTAGGCCGCGAAGTCCGCACCGACCTCGGCGTGGCGCAGCCCGAGCTCCACCGTCGCCTTCAGATAGCCGAGCTTGGAACCGCAATCGTAGCGCACGCCGTCGAACTGGAAGGACAGTACCGCCTCCTCCTTGAGCAACGAGGCGATCGCGTCGGTGAGCTGCAGCTCGCCGCCGGCGCCGGGCTTGAGCGCGCGCAGGTGATCGAACACGCGCGGGGTGAGGATGTAGCGGCCCACCACCGCCTGCGTCGACGGAGCATCCTCGGGCTTGGGTTTCTCGACGATGCCGGTCACCCGGTGCACCTCGCCGGTACGCGATTCGGTGCTGACGATGCCGTACTGGCGCGTGTCCTCGCGCGGCACGTTCATCGTGCCCAACACCGAACAGCGGTTGTAGTTGTAGACGCCCACCATCTGCTGCATCACCGAGGGGCCGTCGCCATTGTCGAGCAGGTCGTCGGCGAGCAACACCGCGAACGGCTCGTCATCACCCACCACCGCCGACGCGCACAGCACGGCGTGGCCGAGGCCGAGCGCCTCGGACTGGCGGATGTAGATGCAGTTCACGCCCTTGGGCACGGTCTTGCGCACAACCTCCAGCATCGCCGTCTTGCCCTTGGCCTGCAGTTCGGTCTCGAGCTCGTAGGCCTTGTCGAAGTGATCCTCGATCGAGCGCTTGGTGCGGCCGGTAATGAAGATCATGTCGGTGATCCCCGCCGCCACCGCCTCTTCCACCGCGTATTGGATCAGCGGCCGATCGACGATGGGCAGCATCTCCTTGGGACTCGCCTTGGTGGCCGGCAGGAAGCGCGTACCCATGCCCGCGACCGGAAACACCGCCTTGGTAACCTTCTTCATTGCTGCTGCTCTCCCGGGAACGAATCGGACGTCGCGTCCGAACCCAACAATTCGCGCAGGCCGGCCTCGTCGATCACCGCGACACCGAGCGCCTGCGCCTTATCCAGCTTGGAGCCCGCTTCGGCTCCAGCCACCACGTAATCCGTCTTCTTCGACACCGAACCCGCCACCTTGCCGCCGGCCGCCTCGATGCGGGCCTTCGCCTCGTCGCGCGTCATGCCGGGCAGGGTGCCGGTAAGGACGAAGGTCTTGCCCGCAAACGGCCCCGCCGGCGCGGCCGCAGGTGTGCCCTCCTCCCACTCCACCCCGGCGGCGCGCAGTTGCTCGATGACCTCGCGGTTGTGCGGCTCGGAGAGGAAGGCGACGATGGACGCCGCGACGATCGGCCCGACGTCCGGCACCGCCTGCAAGGCCGCCGTATCCGCCGCGAGAATCGCGTCCATGCTGCCGAAGTGGCGCGCGAGGTCGCGCGCGGTGGTCTCGCCGACGTTGCGGATGCCGAGCGCGTAGATGAAGCGCGCCAGGGTTGTGCGGCGGCTCTTGTCGATCGCCGCGAGCAGGTTCTGTGCGGACTTCTCGCCCATGCGCTCGAGGTTCGCGAGCGCGAGCACGCCGAGCCGGTAGAGATCCACGGTCGACTTCACGATGCCCGCGTCCACCAGCTGATCGACGAGCTTCTCGCCCAGGCCCTCGATATCCATCGCGCGCCGGCCGGCAAAGTGCAGCAGCGCCTGCTTGCGCTGCGCCGGGCAGAAGAGGCCGCCGGTGCAGCGTGCGACCGCCTCGTCCTCACCGCGCACGACATGTGAGCCGCACACCGGACAGGCGGGAAAACGCGCGAGCAGATCGAAGCGCGGCAGTTCGCCTTCACGGCGCTCCACGACCGGCGCAACCACCTCGGGAATCACGTCGCCCGCGCGCCGTACGATCACCCAGTCGCCGACACGCACATCCTTGCGGTCGATCTCGTCCTGGTTGTGCAGGGTCGCGTTGGTCACCGTCACCCCCCCGACGAACACCGGCGCGAGCCGCGCGACCGGCGTCAGCGCGCCGGTGCGCCCGACCTGTACGTCGATGTCGAGCAGGCGCGTGATCTCCTCCTGTGCGGGATACTTGTGCGCCACCGCCCAGCGTGGCTCGCGGGTGACGAAGCCGAGCTCGCGCTGCAACGCGACGCTGTCCACCTTGTACACCACCCCGTCGATGTCGTACGCGAGGCTGTCGCGCAGCGCGGCGATGCGTGCATGGAAGTCGATGAGGTCGGCCGGCCCCTCGCATACCACACGGTGCTCGCACACCGGGAAACCCAGCGTGGCGAGCCAATCGAGCAATCCGGATTGGCTTTCCGGCTGCGGCGCGCCTTCGAGCATGCCGATGCCGTAAACGAAGAAGGACAACGGCCGGCGCGCGGCGATGCGCGGGTCGAGCTGACGCACCGCGCCGGCAGCGGCATTGCGCGGATTGACGAAGGTCTTCTCGCCGGCGTCGCGCGCGCGCGCATTCAGCGCTTCGAAAGCGTCGCGCCGCATGTAGATCTCGCCGCGCACCTCCAGCACCGCGGGCGCACCGGCCGGCAGCGTGAGCGGGATCTGGCGGATGGTGCGGATGTTGTGGGTGACATCCTCGCCCGTCTCGCCATCGCCGCGGGTCGCTGCGCGTACCAGGATGCCGTTTTCGTAGCGCAGGCTGATTGCGAGTCCGTCGAACTTGAGCTCGCCCTGATAGCGCACCGGCGCATCGCCCGCAGCACGCCCAAGCGCGTTGCGCACGCGCGTGTCGAAAGCGATCACACCGCCCGCGGTGGTGTCCGTCTCGGTGCGAATGGAAAGCATCGGCACTGCATGCACCGCGGGAAGCAAGGTCTCCATCGCCACGCCGCCCACACGCTGGGTCGGCGAGTCGGCACTGCGCAGCGCCGGGTGGGCATCCTCCAGCGCCAGCAACTCGCGGAACAGGCGGTCGTACTCTGCGTCCGGCACCAGCGGCGCGTCGAGTACGTAATAGGCGTGGTCGTATCGATGCAGCGCCGCGCGCAGCCAATCGACCCGCGCCTCGACGGCCGGGTCTGCGGGCGTGGTACTCATGCCGAGAAGAGGCGCATCGCGAGCGAGCTTCCGGGCGGGATGCCGGCCTCGTTCATCTGGGCGTGATAACGCTGAATCTGCGAGCGGATCAGACTCACCGATTCGGGCCCGAAGCTCGCGCGGTTGTCATCGACCACCCGGCCATCGAGCGAGTGCGCCATCTGTTGCGCCTGGCGCATCATGCGGTCGAACACGGACAGGCCTTCCGCCACGAGCGGCACATCCAGCACCAGCGTGATGCCGCTGGTGTGGAGGTTGCGCATCTCGCTCGGCGCGAACACGCCCGCCTCGAGATTGGAGAGCGAATACAGCACCCGGCCTTCGTCGTCCTGGGCGTGGAAGGCGCCGTCGTCCCCAAGCACCATCCCGCTTGCCTCAGCCAGCGCGCGCACCTTGGTGCCCGCGAAGGGTTGGTTTGCGGCGACGATGTTGACGCCGACCTGCACGTCCACACTGGCGCAGAAGCGATCGACCTCGCCCGCTGCCTCGAGTGCGGTGGCGCTGGAAGGGACGTCGGCCGGCACCGCGAGGAATTGGTCGGCGACGCGGTGCACCCCGGTCGCGAATAGATTGAAATCCCGCTCGTTGATCGCGCCGCGTCGATCCACCATCTGCATCGCCGCGCAATACCAGTGAAAGCAGCCCGCGCTGTGCGCGGTGAGCGGTCGCCACAGGTTGCCGGCGTCGTCGAAGCCAAACCAGCGCAGCGCGCGCGACAGATCCTTGAGCGCCTCGCGCTGGGCGGTCCACAGTCGCTGCACTTCGAGCGGCTCGATGGATTCGATGCGAATCATGCAATCCACCCGCGTATCCACCAGCTCCGGCGCCCCCGGTGTGCTGCGCCGCCCCGCCGCGGCGGGAATGCTGATGCGCGGCTCGCGCGGCTCGTTCATCGCGACCGGCTCGTCATCGACATCCTGCGGTTCGACACGGCTACGCGCAGGCCCCTCGCCCGGCTCCGGCGGGTCGAGCAGTACATCGCGGTGATCAGAGCGGAAGGTGCTCTCTGCGTGTTTGCGGTGCTTTCTCTCCTGCCACTTGTTGTAGCCGATGATGCCCACCACGGCGGCCAGGCCCAGCGCGACCAGCCCGATCTGCAATTCGCTATCCATGTGCTTTCCCGTTGTCACGCCGCGGCCGGTTCGGCCAGCCGCAACGCCTCGTCAATATCGACTTCCACCACCCTGGACACGCCCTGCTCCTGCATCGTGACACCCACCAGCTGCTGCGCGATCTCCATCGTGATCTTGCTGTGGCTGATGAACACGAACTGGGTCTGCGCCGACATGCGCTTGACCATCTGGCAGTAACGCTCGGTGTTCGCGTCGTCCAGCGGTGCATCCACTTCATCCAGCATGCAGAACGGCGCGGGGTTGAGCTGGAACATCGCGAACACCAGCGCAATCGCGGTCAGCGCCTTCTCGCCGCCCGACAGCAGGTGAATCGAGGTGTTCTTCTTGCCCGGCGGCTGCGCCACGATCTGGATGCCGGCATCCAGGATTTCGTCCCCCGTCAGCACCAGCCGCGCCTGTCCGCCGCCGAAGAGCTGCGGGAACAAGGTCCCGAAATGCTGCGTCACGGTATTGTAAGTGTCCTGCAGCTGTTCGCGCGTTTCGCGATCGATTCTGCGGATCGCATCTTCCAGCGTCATGATCGCCTGCATCAGGTCATCATACTGAGCGTCCAGGTACTCCTTGCGCGTGCGCGCCGCCTTCAGCTCGTCCAGCGCGGCCAGATTCACCTGCCCGAGTTCGGCAATCTCACGTGCGAGACGGGCGACGTCTCGCTGCAGTGCAGTCTCGCGCAGCTCTGCGCTCAGCAGCGGAAGCAGGCGTGCCTCGTCGGCGCCGGCTTCGAGCAGCCGCTCGGTGAATTGCTGCGCGGAGAGCTCGGTGGCCTGCACCGCGAGTCGCAGCTCGCCGACCCTGGCGCGGGCGGGTGCCGCTTGCTGCTCGGTCGACAGCCGGCTCTCCTCCAGCGCGCGCAACTGCATCGCCGCCTGCTCCTGCGCATCACGGCACAGGGCGAGTGCGCTCTCGCGTCGCTCGCGCAGTTGCAAGGCCTCCTGCAAGGCCGCTTCGCTGCGCTCGCTGTCGGTTGCGCCGAGCTCCTGTTCGCGCACCGCGGTCTCGCTCGCGACGCGCGCGAGCTGTTCGGACGCGAGTTGCAGGTTGCGCGCGATATCCTCGAGCTTGGCGCGGCACTCGCGCTCCGAGAAGCGCGCCTCCTGCAGATCGCGCGCCAATGCCTGTTCGAGCGTGCGCGCCTCGCGCAGCTGGCGGTCGTGCTCGGTGAAGTGTTCGCCGGCGGCATCGAGCCGCTCGCGCTGCAGATCGGCGAGTTCCTCGCAACGGGCGAGCTCGGTTTCGGCACGCGCGAGGTGCGCTTCTTCGCCCTCCGCCATGCGCGCGACATCGAGGAGATCGCCACCGAGCTGGTCGCGCCGTTCCTCGAAGCGCTGGCGCGCCTGCGAGAGCTTGAGGTGGCGCACCTGCTCCTCGTGGCACTGCGCCTGCGCCTCCTGCAGCTGACGGCGCACGACGGTGCTGCGCTCCTGGATCGCGGCGGCCTCCGCCTCGGCGGCGAGCACGCTCTCGTGCGCCGCCTGGGCGGCCTCCTCTTGGCTGTGCAGCGTGGCGGTGAGCGCCTCGATCTCGCGTTCGCGCTCGATGACACCATGGGTGCGGTCGTCGGGCGCGAAGTGCGCGAGCAGGTCGCGGGACAACACTTGCCCGCGCGGCGTCACAAGGCGCACGCCGGACGCGAGTTCGCCACGCCGGCCCACCCATCCGTCCAGGGACTCGACCAGGTAGGCCCCATTCAGGCAATCGGCGACCGCAGCGGCAAGGGCCGGGTCGGTCACCGTCACGCAGGTGTCGAGCGCGCGACAGCCCTCCGGCACAGCCAGTGAGATGCGCACCCGCTCAGTGTCGCCCTCCTGGCCCGGCTCCGCACCCAGCAGCAGCGCAAGCGACTCGGGCGGAGCCTCGTCGAGCAGGGCCTGCACCGCTTCGGCGAGCTCGCCGGTAAGCGCCGCGAGGCGCTCGCGCAGCGCCGCCTCGATCGCGCCCTCGCAGCCCGGCTCGACACGTATCGCCCGCCACAAGGGGGTGAGCGCATCGAGCTTGTGACGCTTCAGCCAATCGCCCAGCCGCCCCTGCGACTGGACCTTCGCCTGCAGCTGCGCCATCGCATCCCGACGCGCGCGTACCTCGGTGGCACGCCGCGCGCACGCACGCTCTTCGTCGAGCGCCGCCTTGAGCTGGGCCTGGGCCTGCGGCAGACGCTGCTGGAGCCCCGCGAGCTCGGATTGCGCGGCTTCCAGCGCGTCCTGCAGGGCTTCGGCGCGCGCTTCGGAGGCGGCGATCTCCTCTTCGTTCGGGCCTTCAAGACCTTGCTGTTCCGCCTCGAGCCTTACCCGCCGTTGCGACAACGCTTCGAGCGCGCGTTGTGCGCTGGCGCGGTTGGCCTCCTCCACGCGCAGTTGCTGCTCGGTCTGGGCGAGCTCGCGGCGTGCCGCGACCACCGCGGCATCGGCCGATTGCCGCGCCGCTTCCAACTCGGGCAGGCGCTCCGCGACCTCGTCGTGGCGCGCCTCGGCCTGTGCGACACGCAACCCGGCGTTGTCCTCCAGCGCCTGCCAGCGCTCGCGTTCGGCGCCGAGCGCAGTCTCGCGCTCCGCCCAGTGCAGGTGTTCGCGCTCCAGCTCCTGCAGCCGGGTGGCGAGGCGACGCTGGGCATCACCGAGATGCTTGAGCTCGGATTCCAGTCGGCTCACCTCGGCCGAGGCGGCGAAGAGGTCGGTCTGAGCGAGATGGGTCGCCTCGGAGGCGGCAAAATGGCCCTCGCGCGCGGATTCGACTGCCGACTCAAGCTCTTGCAGGCGTGCACTGTCGGCCTCCATGCGGGTGGAAAGCTCATCCAGCGTGGCGCGTAGACGGTCGCGCTCGTTCAGCGCCTCGTTGCGTTTGAGCAGCCACAACAGCTGCTGACGCTCGACATGGGCGGCGGTGAGCGTCTGGTAGCGCTCGGCGACCACCGCCTGCGCCTCGAGGCGCTCGACGCGCTCGCCGAGCTCGAGGCGGATGTCGTCCAGGCGCGCGAGGTTGTCGCGCGCATCCGAAAGCCGCCCTTCGGTCTCACGCCGGCGCTCGCGGTACTTGGTGACACCGGCGGCCTCTTCGAGGAAGCCGCGGATTTCTTCCGGACGCGCCTCGATGATGCGCGAGATCATGCCCTGCTCGATGATCGCGTAGGCGCGCGGCCCCAGCCCGGTACCGAGGAAGAGGTCGATGACGTCCTTCCTGCGCACCTGGGTGCCGTTGATGTAGTAGGTGGATTCGCCGCTGCGGTCGAGCACGCGCTTGACGGCCACCTCAGCGTAACGCGACCACTGGCCGGCGGCGCGCCCCTCGGCGTTGTCGAACACCAGCTCTACGCTCGCGCGCGAGACCGGCTTGCGGGTGGTGGACCCGTTGAAGATGACATCCTGCATCGACTCGCCGCGCAGGGCGCTGGCGCGCGTCTCGCCCAGCACCCAGCGCACCGCGTCGATGATGTTGGACTTGCCGCAGCCGTTCGGGCCGACCACGCCGACCAGATTGCCGGGCGTAAGGACGGTGGAAGGATCGACGAAAGTCTTGAAACCGGCGAGTTTGAGCTTGGAAAGACGCACGTCGTGAGCAGTTCGGGAGCGGGGCTGCAAAGGCGCGCCATGATACCATCTGCGACCTGCAGGCCGGAGCGCCTGAAATCTTTTGTTATGCCCATTCCATCGAGCATCCTCCCAGCGTGAATCCAGACCTCGACCGCCTCCACAGCTACCCTTTCGAAAAGCTCCGCGCCCTGTTCGAGGGCATTCCGGCGAACACCGGGCACACCCCGATCCGCCTCTCGATCGGTGAGCCGCAGCATGCGACTCCGGCCTTCATCCGCGAAGCGCTGGTGGCTCACCTCGACGGGCTCGCGACCTACCCGACGACGCTCGGCGTTGATGCCCTGCGCGAGACCATCGCGGCATGGCTCACGCGGCGCTTCAAGCTCGCGTCGCTCAGCCCTGCGACCGAGGTGCTGCCCGTTAATGGCTCGCGCGAGGCGTTGTTCGCCTTCGCCCAGGCGCTCATCGACCGCAGCCGGCCGAACCCGCTGGTGGTGTCGCCCAACCCCTTCTACCAGATCTACGAGGGCGCAGCACTGCTTGGCGGCGCACGCCCGCTGTTCATCGACAACCGCCCGGAGAACGGCTTCGCGTCGGACTTCGCGGCGCTCGACGAGGCCACCTGGCGCGACGTTCAGCTGGTGTATGTCTGCTCGCCGGGCAACCCCACCGGCCGCGTGATGACGCTGGAGGAATGGCGGCAGCTCTTCGCGCTGTCCGATCGCCATGGCTTCGTGATCGCCGCCGACGAGTGCTATTCCGAGATCTACTTCGACGAGGCGGCGCCGCCGCTGGGCGCGCTCGAGGCCGCGAGCCGTCTCGGACGCACGGATTTCCGCAATCTGGTGATGTTTTCCAGCCTCTCCAAGCGCTCCAACGTGCCGGGCTTGCGCTCCGGCTTCGTCGCCGGCGACGCGCGCATCCTCAAGGCCTTCCTGCGTTATCGCACCTACCACGGCTGCGCGATGAGCCAGCCGGTGCAGATGGCCTCGATCGCGGCGTGGTCGGATGAGGCGCACGTGGCGGAGAACCGTCGCCTGTACCGCGAGAAGTTCGCCCGGGTGATGCCCATCCTCGCGCCGTGGCTGCAGTTCTCCGCACCCGACGCAGGTTTCTACCTGTGGGCACGCACCCCCATCGCAGATACCGACTTCGCCCGACGCCTGCAGGCTGCCTATAATGTGACCGTCCTGCCGGGCAGCTATCTCGCGCGCGACGGCGCGCATGGCAACCCCGGCGCGCACTACGTGCGGATCGCGCTCGTCGCCGACACCGCCGAGTGCGTGGAAGCCGCGGAACGCATCGCTGCGTTCTGCAAGTCGCTCTGAACACAACGAAAAGGCAAGGAGAAACCCGCCAGCCATGACCGGCCGGCGGCGCACCGACAAAAGGCACTGACGCCCGGCGGTGCGGTTCAACATACTATCCAAAGGAAGACAGCATGCAGGAACTCCAGAGCATCATTGACGAAGCCTTCGAAAACCGCGCCAGCCTCTCACCCGCGTCGGCCCCCGCGATCGTGCGCGATGCGGTGGCCTCGGTCATCGACGGCCTCGATGCCGGCCATCTGCGCGTGGCCGAGAAGAAGGATGGCCAGTGGGTGGTTAACCAGTGGATCAAGAAGGCGGTCCTGATCTCCTTCCGCCTCGCCGACAACCAGGTGATGGCGGGCGGCGCGAGCCAGTACTTCGACAAGGTACCGACCAAGTTCGGCGACTACACCGAGGCGCAGTTCCGCGAAGGCGGCTTCCGCGTCGTACCGCCGGCGGTGGCGCGCAAGGGCAGCTTCATCGCGCGCAACGTGGTGCTGATGCCCTCGTATGTGAACATCGGCGCCTACGTGGACGAAGGTTCGATGGTGGACACCTGGGCCACGGTGGGTTCGTGCGCGCAGATCGGCAGGAACGTGCACCTTTCGGGCGGCGTCGGCATCGGCGGCGTGCTCGAACCGGTGCAGGCGGGCCCGGTGATCATCGAAGACAACGTCTTCGTCGGCGCGCGCTCGGAGGTGGTCGAGGGCGTCATCATCGAGGAGAACGCGGTGCTGTCGATGGGCGTGTATATCGGCCAGAGCACCAAGATCTACGACCGCGAGACGGGCGAGGTCTTCTACGGCCGGGTGCCCTCGGGCGCGGTGGTCGTGCCGGGCAGCCTGCCCTCGGCGGACGGCAAGTACAGCCTCTATTGCGCGGTGATCGTCAAGCGCGTGGACGCGCAAACGCGCGCCAAGACCGGTATCAACGAACTGCTGCGCGGCGCCTGAACCTCGCAGCGCCGGCCGGAACTCCGGCCGGCTCAGATCGCAGCGCGAAGCCCAACGGAGCACAGCCGCCATGATCCTCGACAAACTGTTCCAGCTGATGGGGGAAAAGCTCGCCTCCGATCTGTTCATCTCCGCCGGCGCGCCCATCCACATCAAGATCCAGGGGCATACGATGCCGATCAATCAGCAGGTGATGGAGCCTGCGATGATCCAGCACATGCTCTACGAGATGATGAAGCCGGAGCAGATCGCCGAGTTCGAGCGGACCAAGGAGCTCAACCTCTCGTACGGCGTGCGCACGCTGGGCAACTTCCGCATCAACGTGTTCTGGCAGCGCAACAGCATGGCGGCGGTGATCCGCTTCATCCAGGGCGACATTCCCACGCTGGACACGCTGGGGCTTCCGCCGATCCTGGCCGAAGTGGTGATGGAGAAGCGCGGCCTGGTGCTGGTCGTCGGCTCGACCGGGTCGGGCAAGTCGACCACGCTCGCGTCGATGATCGACCACCGCAACCGCAACCGCGCGGGCCACATCCTGACGGTCGAAGATCCTATCGAGTACCTGTTCCGCCACCGTAAGTCGGTGGTAAACCAGCGCGAGGTGGGCATCGACACCCACACTTGGCACGACGCTCTGCGCAATGCAATGCGACAAGCGCCGGATTGCATCCTCATCGGCGAAATCCGCGACCGCGAGACGATGCAGGCCGCTCTCGCCTATGCCCAGACCGGCCACTTGTGCCTCGCGACGCTGCATGCGAACAACGCTTACCATGCGCTGAACCGGATCGTGAACTTCTTCCCGCTCGAGAACCGTCCGCTGCTCTATCTCGACCTCGCGGTGGCGCTGAAATGCATCATGTCGCAGCGGCTGGTGCGGCAGCCCGAAGGCAAACGCATGCCGGCAGTCGAGATCCTCATGAACACACGCCATATCTCCGAGTTGATCGAACGCGGCGAGCTCAGCGAAATCAAGGAGGCCATGGAGCAAAGCCTCGCGCCTGGGTCGCAGACCTTCGAGCAGGATCTCTACCGCCTCTACCACGACAGGATCATCACCATGGACGAGGCGCTGGCGAACGCGGATTCGCCCACCAACCTCGCCTGGCTGATCAACAACGCACAGATCGGCAATGCACCCGAGCCGACCGTCAGGAACGAGCCCAAACCAAGCATGGATTTCGAGAAGACCGAGCCGGATGGCGCGTCCTTCCGAGAGTTTTCGCTTCACCTCTCTGACGACTGAGCCTGCCCCCAACCGACCTCGGCGGGCTCGGCCCGCATCGCATCACATGACCCACGCATCCACAGACCGGACACTTGCACTCGTCACCGAATTGATCCGCCGCCCCTCGGTCACCCCCGAGGATGCCGGTTGTCTGGACCTCATCGGCGCACGGCTCGCGCCGCTCGGCTTCACGCTCGAGCGCGTCGACCTCGGAGGCACCAGCAACCTGTGGGCACGCCGCGGCACGGCAACCCCCGTGCTGTGCTTCGCCGGCCACACCGATGTGGTCCCGCCCGGCCCGGCCGAGCGCTGGACCTCCCCGCCCTTCGAGCCGAGCTTTCGCGACGGCCATCTCTATGGCCGCGGTGCGGCTGACATGAAAACCTCTCTCGCGGCCTTCGTCACCGCCATCGAGGACTTCGTCGCCCTCCACCCGGACCACACCGGCTCGATCGCGCTCCTCCTGACCTCCGACGAAGAAGGCGCCGCGACCTACGGCACGGTCAAGGTGGTCGAGGCGCTCGCGGCACGTGACGAACGGCTCGACTACTGCATCGTCGGCGAACCCACCTCGGTGGAAACCCTCGGCGACATGATCAAGAACGGTCGGCGCGGCTCGCTTTCCGGCACGCTGCGGGTGAAGGGCCAGCAAGGGCACGTCGCCTATCCGCAGCTCGCGCGCAACCCCATCCACATGCTCGCACCGGCGCTCGCCGAGCTCACCGCCACCGAATGGGACCAGGGTAACGAGTTCTTTCCGCCCACTACCTTCCAGGTTTCCAACATCCATGCGGGCACGGGTGCGAACAACGTGATTCCGGGCGAGTGCGAGGTGCTGTTCAACTTCCGCTTCGCCTCCGTCACCACCGCCGACGCGCTGAAGGTACGCACGCATGCAGTGCTGGACCGGCACGGTGTCGAGTACGACCTTGACTGGCATCTCTCCGGCAACCCCTTCATCACCGGTCGCGGCAAACTCGTCGCCGCACTGTCGCAGGCCATCTCCGCAGAATGCGGCATCGAGCCCGCGCTCTCCACCACCGGTGGCACTTCGGACGGCCGCTTCATTGCCGCGATCTGCAAGGAGGTGGTCGAGTTCGGCCCGGTGAACGCCACTATCCACAAGGTGGACGAACGCGTCGCGGTGGATGCGATCGAGCCGCTTTCGCGCATCTACCATGACACGCTGGTCCGCCTGCTCGCCCCAGCCGCCACAGGACCCCAATGAACCACGCGCCCGACATGAACCACAGCGACGACGACACGCATCACGCCGATGACGGACACGACGCGCACGAACACGACCACGGCGGCCCGCTTGCCGAGCTCGTCACCGTGCGCGACTGGCTGCGCTATGCGGTGACCCGCTTCACCCGCGGCCGGGTGGCGTTCGGCCATGGTTGCACCAATGCCTTCGACGAGGCGGTGTGGCTGGTGATGGGCAGCCTGGACCTTCCGCACGAGCGTCTTGAGCTCTTCATGGATGCCTGCATCCTCAGCGAGGAGCGCGAACTGCTGATGGAGCGCATCGAACGCCGCGTCGAAGAGCGCGTGCCCACCGCCTACCTGCTGGGCGAAGCCTGGCTCGGTGGCTACCGTTTCGAGGTCGATCCGCGCGTGATCATTCCGCGCTCCTTCTTCGCCGAATTGCTATCGGAAGGACTGGCGCCATGGGTCGCCGACCCGGCCGAGGTTCAGGACGCGCTCGACCTCTGCACCGGCTCCGGCTGTCTCGCGATCCTGATGGCGGAGGCGTTTCCCGATGCGGCGATCAGCGCGGTCGACCTCTCTCCGGATGCGCTCGACGTCGCGCGGCAGAATGTCGCCGACTACGCGCTCGACGATCGCATCACCCTCGTCGAGGGCGATCTTTTCGCCGGTCTCGCCGGGCAACGCTTCGATCTCATCATCAGCAACCCGCCCTATGTGACGCGCGAATCGATGGACGCGCTGCCGCCGGAGTACCTGCACGAACCGCGCATGGCGCTCGCCGCAGGCGAGGACGGGTTGGACGTGGTGCGACGCATCCTCGCCCAGGCCGGGGCGCACCTCAGGCCGGGCGGCCTGCTCGCGGTGGAAGTCGGACACAACCGCAGCCTGGTAGAAGAGGCTTTTCCCGAGCTGCCGCTCACTTGGCTGACGGCGGAAGGCGGTGACGACATGGTGTTCCTGGTGCGTGCCGAAGACCTCGCCACGGCAGCGAACTGACGCCCCTTCACGGATTGACCGACGAGATGCAGAACGACACCACCATCCTCCTCATCGAAGACAACCCCGACGACGAGGCGCTGACGCTACGCGCAATCGCCCGCAACGGCATCGCCAACCCGGTGGTGGTCGCGCGCGACGGGGTCGAGGCCATCGAGCATCTCTTCCCTCGTGACGAAACACGGCGCCAGCCGCTGCCAGCGATCATCCTGCTCGACCTCAAGCTGCCGCGCATCGACGGCCTGGAGGTTTTGCGCCGCATCCGCGCAGACGAGCACACCGCGCTGCTGCCGGTGATCATCCTCACCACATCGAGCGAGCCGCGCGACATCTCGCAGGCCTACCAACTCGGTGCCAACAGCTACATCCGCAAACCGGTGGATTATCAGGCCTTCGTTCAGGTCGTTGCCGACATCACCCGCTACTGGCTGACGCTGAACGTGCCGGCGAACGCCTGACGGCGCCTCGCCGGCTCCGGCTGCGCTAGGCGAGCAGCTTCTCGATCTCTGCCGCGAGGGCGTCAGGCGTCGTGGTCGGCGCGTGGCGCGACACGACCTTGCCGTTGCGGTCGACGAGGAACTTGGTGAAGTTCCACTTGATCATCTCGGTGCCGAGCACACCGGGCGCTTCGCTGGTGAGATAGGCCCACAGCGGGTGGGCATTGGCGCCGTTGACATCGACCTTCTCGCTCAGCGGAAAGCGCACGCCGAAGCGCGTTTCACAGAACCGACCGATCTCGTCGGCATCGCCCGGCTCCTGCGCGCCGAACTGGTTGCACGGAAACCCGATGACCGAGAAACCGCGCTCGGCGAAACGTTCGTACAAGGCCTGAAGGCCTGCGTACTGAGGCGTGAAGCCGCACTGGCTCGCGGTATTCACCAGCAGCAGCACCTTGCCGGCGAAAGATGCCATCGGCACCGTCTCCCCATGCAGCGTGCGCATCTCGAAGTCGTGGACACCCGTCTCATGCATTTCGGTCATGTCAGGCCAACTCGTCGATCCACGCCTGCTGGATCGCCTCCAGGATGCGTTCGCCACAGTGCTTGGGGTCGTCGTCGAACTCGGGCAAGGCCATCACCCAGTTCATGAGATCCACGAAGTTCACGCGGGTCGGGTCCGTGTCGGGACGCGATTCGGCGAGCTGGATGGCGATCTCCTGCACTTCGGTCCATTTCATCAGTGTTTCCCCTCACGAGCCATGTTGATCGTGTAGCGCGGGATCTCGACCACCAGCGGTGTCGTCCCGACCAGCGCCTGACAGGACAGGCGCGACTGTGCTTCCAGCCCCCAGGCCTTGTCGAGAAGATCGTCCTCTTCCTCCTCGGAGGGGTTGAGCGAATCGAAACCCTCGCGGACGATCACGTGGCAGGTGGTGCAGGCGCACGATTTCTCGCAGGCGTGTTCGATCTCGATGCCGTTGTCGAGCAAGGCGTCGCACAAGCTGCCACCCGGTTCGGCCTCGATGACCGTGCCATCCGGACAAAGCTCCACATGCGGGAGCACGATGATCTGTGTCATACCTGAATCTCGTCGACTTTCTGCCCGGCGAGCACCGAGCGTATGGTGTGGTCCATGCGACGTGCGGCGAACTCGTCGGTCGCACGCCCAAGGTTCTCGATCTGCTGCCGGATCGCGCGGTGGTCGCTGCCGTTGCGCGCACTGCGCAGGCTCGCGATCGCGGTGTCGATCTCGGCACGCTCCGCGCCGTTCAGCAGACTGCCGTCCTGAGACAGCGCCTGGACGGTGGCCTCGATGAGCCGGTCCGCCTCGACGCGCTGCTCGGCGAGCGCACGCGCCGCCATGTCGTCGCCGGCGTGCTGCATGCCGTCCTGCAACATGCCCGCGATCTCGTCATCCGAGAGGCCGTAGGACGGCTTGACCATCACGTTGGCCTCGACCCCGGACGACATTTCGCGCGCCGAAACCGACAGCAGGCCGTCCGCATCCACCTGAAAGGTCACGCGGATGCGTGCCGCACCCGCCGCCATCGCCGGAATGCCGCGCAGTTCGAAGCGCGCGAGCGAGCGGCAGTCGCTCACCAGCTCGCGCTCGCCCTGCACCACGTGGAAGGCCATCGCGGTCTGGCCGTCCTTGTAGGTGGTGAACTCCTGCGCACGCGCGATCGGCAGCGTCGAATTGCGCGGAATGACCTTCTCGACCAAGCCGCCCATGGTCTCCAGTCCGAGTGACAGCGGGATCACGTCGAGCAACAGCCAGTCGTCGTCGCTCTTGCGGTTGCCGGCAAGCACGTTGGCCTGCAACGCCGCACCGAGCGCAACCACCTTGTCGGGATCGAGATTGGTCAGCGGTTCCTGCTGGAAGAACTCCGCCACCGAACGCTGGATATGCGGCATTCGGGTCGCGCCGCCGACCATCACCACGCCCTTGATGTCCTCGGGTGCGAGCCCGGCGTCGCGCAACACCTTGCGCATCGGCGCAAGGGTCTTTCGCACGAGATGCTCGGTGATCTGCGCGAACTCTTCACGGGTGATCGTGAGCGCGACCTCCTCGCCGGTCGACAGCCGCACCTGAATCGGCGCGACCTCCACGGAGGTGAGCAACTCCTTGATTTCGCGCGCTTTCATGAGCAGGCGACGGGAGTCCTCGGACGACGGCGGGTTGATCGCTGCGCGGTCGAGGATCCAGCAGAACAGGCGATGATCGAAGTCGTCGCCGCCCAGCGCGCTATCGCCGTTGGTGGCCATGACTTCGAAGATGCCGCGCGACAGCTTGAGGATGGAAAGGTCGAAGGTGCCACCGCCGAGGTCGTACACCGCGTACACCCCTTCCGAGGCGTTGTCGAGGCCGTAGGCCACCGCCGCCGCGGTGGGCTCGTTGAGGAGGCGCAATACCTCCAGCCCGGCGAGGCGTGCCGCATCCTTGGTCGCCTGGCGCTGCGCATCGTCGAAATACGCCGGTACGGTGATCACCACACCAGTGAGCTCGCCCCCCAGGCTCGCGCGCGCGCGTGCCGCCAGCACCTTGAGGATCTCGGCCGAGATCTCGACCGGGCTCTTCACCCCCTGCACGGTGCGCAACCGCACCATGCCGTCCGTGTCGGCGAAGTCGTAGGGCATGGTCTCGACGTGGGCGACATCCTTGAGCCCGCGCCCCATGAAGCGCTTCACCGAGATGATGGTGTTCTTGGGGTCGCTCGCATGCGCCCGCGCCGCCGCAACGCCGACATCGACCGCACCGTCGACACGGTAGTGGACGATGGAGGGCAACATGGTCTTGCCGGATTCGTCGGGGAGACACACCGCGATGCCGTTGCGCACCGTGGCGACCAGCGAGTTGGTGGTGCCGAGGTCGATACCCGCCGCGAGCCGGTGCTTGTGCGGCTCGGGTGACATCCCCGGTTCGGCGATCTGTAGTAGGGCCATCAGCTATCCAGTGCCATCCGTTGTAAGGAGTGAGGAGTGATCAGCTTTCGAGCGCTTCGAGTGCGTTGTCGATGTCTTCCTGCAGCTTCTCGATGAACATCAGCCGGCGCACCGTCTCGGCCGCGGCAGAAAAATCATGCTGCTGGTCGAACTGCGCGGCGAGGGTGTCGAACACCTCGCGCGCATGGCCACGCAGGCGTTGCATGAGCTGGGTCAGCGCGTCGGCGTCGGCCTCGGCTCGCGCCTCCTCGACGGCTTCACGCCATTCCATCTGCTCCATCAGGAACTCGGCAGACATCGCGGTGTTGGTCTCGAGGGCAGCGTCCACGCCAGCCAGCTCGAGCAGGTACTGCGCCCGCTTGAGCGGCTTCTTGAGGGTGGCGAAAGCCTCATTCACCCGGGTCGCCATCTGCATCGAGCGACGCCGCTCGGCATCCGGGAGATGCGCATGACGATCCGGGTGCACCCGGCTGTGCAACTCGTGGTAAGCCGCCTCGAGCGCGCTCACATCCACCCTGAACGCACGCGGCAAGCCGAACAGCGCGAAGAAGTCCTTGCCCAGATCCATGCTCATCCCATCGCCACAAGCGGCATCAGATGTTGAAACTCTCGCCGCAGCCGCACTCGTCCTTGACGTTCGGGTTGTTGAACTTGAAGCCCTCGTTGAGGCCTTCGCGCACGAAGTCGAGTTCGGTGCCCGCGATGTAGGGCAGGCTCTTGGGGTCCACCACCACGCGCACACCGTAGCTCTCGAACACCATGTCGTCCGCTTCCTTATCGTCCACGAACTCCAGCCTGTAGGCCATCCCCGAGCATCCGGAGGTGCGCACACCGAGGCGGATGCCGTAGCCCTTGCCGCGCTTGGTGATGAAGTTCTCGATGTGCCGGGCGGCACGCTCGCTCAGGGTCACGTTCATGTCAGAAACCTCCGCAGTGCTCATTCGACATGCTTCTTCTTGTAGTCGGCGACCGCCGCCTTGATGGCGTCTTCCGCAAGAATCGAACAATGGATCTTCACTGGCGGCAGCGCAAGCTCTTCGGCGATCTGGGTGTTCTTGATCTCGAGCGCCTGGTCTACCGTCTTGCCCTTCACCCATTCGGTGACCAGCGAGCTCGACGCGATCGCGGAGCCGCAGCCGTAGGTCTTGAACTTGGCGTCCTCGATCACGCCGTCCTTGCCTACCTTGATCTGCAACTTCATCACGTCGCCACAGGCGGGCGCGCCGACCATGCCGGTGCCGACACCCTCGTCGTCCTTGGTAAAGGAGCCGACGTTGCGCGGGTTCTCGTAGTGGTCCAGCACTTTGTCACTGTATGCCATTTTGTTCTCCTGTCTCGGTTGGTCGTGACGATGTCAGTGGGCGGCCCACTGCACCGTACTGAGGTCGATGCCTTCCTTCACCATTTCCCACAAGGGCGAAAGTTCGCGCAGCTTGCTGATCTTGCGGTGCAGCAGGTCTATCGTGTAATCGATTTCCTCTTCGGTGGTGAAGCGGCCGATCGAGAAGCGGATCGAGCTGTGTGCGAGTTCGTCGTTTCGACCCAACGCACGCAGCACGTACGAAGGCTCCAGGCTTGCCGAGGTACAGGCCGAACCGGAGGACACCGCGACATCCTTGATCGCCATGATCAGCGACTCGCCTTCCACATAATTGAAGGAGATGTTGAGATTGTGCGGAACACGCTGCGTCATGTCACCGTTGACATAGACCTCTTCCATGTCCATGAGGCCGGCGAGCAACTTGTCACGCAGCGCGCGGATGCGCGTGTTCTCGACCGCCATCTCCTCGCGTGCAAGGCGGAAGGCCTCGCCCATGCCGACGATCTGGTGCGTCGCCAGCGTGCCGGAGCGCAGGCCGCGCTCATGGCCGCCGCCGTGCATCTGCGCTTCGAGGCGCACGCGCGGTTTCCTGCGCACGTACAACGCGCCGATGCCCTTGGGACCGTAGGTCTTGTGCGCGGAGAAGGACATGAGGTCCACTTTCAGGGTCTCCAGGTCGATATCGACCTTGCCCGTCGCCTGCGCCGCATCCACATGGAAAACGATGCCCTTCTCGCGGCACAGCTCGCCGATCTCGGCGATCGGCTGGACCACGCCGATCTCGTTGTTCACGAACATCACCGACACCAGGATGGTGTCCGGGCGGATCGCGGCACGCAGCGCGTCCATGTCAACCAGACCGTCATCGCGCACGTCGAGGTAGGTGGCCTCGAAGCCCTGGCGTTCGAGCTCACGCACGGTATCGAGCACCGCCTTGTGCTCGGTCTTCAGCGTGATCAGGTGCTTGCCGCGGCTCTTGTAGAACTGCGCCGCGCCCTTGATCGCAAGATTGTTGGATTCGGTCGCACCCGAGGTCCACACGATCTCCTTCGGGTCGGCGTTCACCAGTGCGGCGACCTGCTCGCGCGCATCCTCGACGGCCTTCTCCGCCTCCCAACCGTAAGCGTGGGAGCGGCTTGCGGGGTTGCCGAAATGCTCGCTCAGCCACGGAATCATCGCCGCGGCAACGCGCGGATCCACAGGCGTGGTGGCAGAGTAGTCTAGATAGATCGGGAACTTCAGCATCGTGCTTCTCCGTATTCGAACAATCCGTTATCCAATCAGACCGCGATCGCGGTCAGGCTCTTCAGTTCAGAGACCACGCGCGCGAGGGCCGCGGCAAAGTCGTGCATTTCTGCGACGGTCGTCGCCCTTCCGATGCTCACCCGCACCGCATTTCGTGCGAGATCGCGTTCGACCCCCATCGCCAGCAGCGTGTGCGAGGGTTCCGGGTTTGCGCTGGAGCACGCCGAGCCGCTCGCCACCGCAAAGCCGGCGCGGTCGAGCTTGGCCACCAGCGTCTCGCCATCGATGCCGGCGAGCGCGAAGAACACCGTGTTCGGCAGACGCTCCGCCCCGCGCGAGAAGATGCGCGCGCCGAGCACAACCAGCGCATCCTCGAGCCCTTCGCGCATTCCTGACATGCGTCGCGCAGCGGCTTCGCGTTCGACACCAGCGCGCTCACAGGCGACCCCGAAGCCGACAATCGCGGCGACGTTTTCAGTGCCGGAACGCAGTCCGCGCTCCTGACCGCCGCCTGCGATCAGCGGCTGCAGTTCGACGCGCTTGTCAAGCACCAGCGCGCCCGCGCCCACCGGACCACCGATCTTGTGCGCAGAGAGCGTCATCGCCGCAACACCCAGTGCGCGAAAATCGACCTCGATCTTTCCGAACGCCTGCACCGCGTCCGTGTGCAGCCATACTCCAGCGATACGTGCCTCGGACGCGAGCGAGGACAACGGCTGGATCGCGCCGGTCTCGTTATTGGCGAGCATGACCGAAGCGATCAATGGGCGCCGCTCCAGTGCCTCACGCCAAGCTGCCACGACCAAGCGACCTTCGCCATCTACCTCGACCTCTTCGACTTCCCAGCCGACACGACGCAACTGCTTCGCAGGTTCGCGCACACAAGGGTGTTCGATTGCGCTGATCGCGATGCGACCGGGCCGCTGCAGCGCAGAGGCTCCCTTGAGGAACAGGTTGTTGGCCTCGGAGCCGCCGCTTGTGAACACCACCTCCGTTGGATGTGCGCCAACAGCGGCCGCCACCCGCTCGCGCGCCGCGTCGATCGCAGCGCGGGCGCGGCGACCGTACTCGTGGCGGCTGGAGGCATTGCCGGCGTGCGCACCGAGCCAGGGCAGCATCGCCTCGCGCACCGCCTCGTCCAGCGGTGCGCTCGCGTTCCAGTCGAGGTAGGCAGGCGCAAACATGTCCGCTCCGTGTCCTGTCTCGCCTCAGGCGACCGCCTCGCGCAACGAAATCGTCGCGCGACGACGCACATCCTTGATCACGTTGACATCCGGGTCTGCGGCGATCTCGCGCATCACCAGGTTGCCCAGGGTCACCGAATCCAGGTACTCGTACATGCGCTTGTTGAGATTCGTCCACAGATCATGCGTCATGCAGCGATGCTCGTCGTGACAGTTCTGCTTGCCGCCGCACTGGGTCGCGTCGAGCGGCTCATCCACCGCGACGATGATGTCGGCAACGGTGATGCGGTTCATGTCGCGCGCAAGCCGATAGCCGCCGCCCGGGCCGCGCACACTGCTGACAAGTTTGTAACGGCGCAGCTTGCCGAAGAGCTGCTCCAGGTAAGAAAGCGAGATGCGCTGACGTTCGGCGATACCGGCCAGCGTCACCGGCCCTTCGGCCTCTCGCGTCGCCAGATCGATCATCGCCGTGACCGCAAACCGCCCTTTCGTCGTCAATCTCATGCCGCACCCCCGCAAGCCGAAGATTCTGCTCAGGCCAATACCCGAACATTTCGGTCAACTATACGGTACCCGACAAAAACGGTCAACTACTCGGCAGTCGTCCGCAAACGACCGTCAATCAACCATCTCCGACAGCTTCTTCGGGTCGAATGCATCCTTCTGGTCACATGCGCCTTCCAGCGAGAGCCCCGCCTTTTCCATGCGCTCGATCAGCATCTGCAGACGCCGATCAGTGTCGACCGCGTGATCAAGCAGACCATGCAAGGCCTTGGAGACAGGGTCGTCCATGTCGCGCGTGACACCATAGGCGGTGAAGCCCATCTGCTCGGCCTTGGCCTCGCGCGCCTGGTCGCGCTCGGGGTCGATGATGCGCGCCGGATTGCCGACAGCGGTCGCGCCCGCGGGCACCGGCTTCACCACCACAGCGTTGGAGCCCACCTTGGCGCCGTCTCCAACGGTGAAGCCGCCCAGCACCTTTGCACCCGCACCGATCACCACGCCCTTGCCGAGCGTCGGGTGGCGCTTGGCGCCGCGGTAGAGCGAGGTGCCGCCGAGCGTGACCGCCTGGTAGATGGTGCAGTCGTCGCCGATCTCGGCGGTCTCGCCGATGACGACCCCCATGCCGTGGTCGATGAACACGCGCCGGCCCACCGTCGCACCCGGGTGGATCTCGATGCCGGTAAGGAAGCGGCTGACATGGCTGATGAAACGCCCCAGCCAGAACCACTGCCGCTTCCACGCCGCGTGCGCGGCACGGTGGAACAGCAGGGCGTGCACCCCCGGATAACAGGTGAGCACCTCCCAGGTGGAACGCGCGGCGGGGTCGCGCTCGCGCACACTGGCAAGGTCTTCACGCAAACGGCTGAACATGCGGGGCGTCTCCGGCTACGAAGGTGTTGGGTTGATGCGACCATGGCTGCAAGCTGCATCTACAAAGGGATGCAACACGCGAGCTGCGATAATTTCCGACAATTTTAATCGGGTTTGCGCTCCAGCGCACTCACGATGCCGCGCAGGATGTTGACCTCCTCGCGCTCAAGGCGGATGCGACCGAAGAGTCGGCGCAGCCGCTGTAGCAGGCGCTTGGGGTTGGCAGGGTCGTAGAAGCCGCTCGCCTGCATTGCGCGCTCGAGGTGTGCGTGAAAGCCCTCGATCTCCTCGAAGCTCGCCGGCACTGCCTCCGGCGGCTGGGGCACGGCGGGGTCGGCCGCTGCCATGCGCATCTCGTAGCACATCACCTGCACCGCGGCGCCCAGGTTCAGCGACGAGAAATCCGGGTTGGTCGGGATCGAAACCGGCATCGCGCACAACTCGACCTCCTCGTTGGTAAGGCCGCTCGTCTCGGTGCCGAACACGAGCGCGACGTCACCCGCGCCACAGTACGAGACGAGCTCCAGCGCGGCGTCGCGCGCGGCACGCACCGGCACGGAACGTTCGCGGCGACGTGCGGTGATTGCCGCGGTCAGCACGCAACCTTCCAACGCCTCCTCGACAGTGGCGACGACACGCGCGGCGGCGAGCACATCGCCCGCGCCGGAGGCACGCGCATCCGCCACCGGGTCGGGAAAGGAATGCGGCGCCACCAGCACCAGCCGGCCCAGGCCCATCACCTTCATCGCACGCGCGGCGGCACCGATGTTGCCCGGATGGCTGGTGCGGACGAGCACGATACGGACGCGGTCGAGCGCGGGAACACCTTTCATGGAGTAAAATCCTGGGTTTGAATTTTTCAGAGCGGGCGCAGACACCCTGGCCGGCCCGCCACCGAGACCGAATCCATGCATCCCACCCTCAGCATCGCAGTGAAGGCCGCCCGCCGGGCCGCCAGCGTCATCAACCGGGCAGCGCCCCAGGTCGACCTCCTCACGATCGAGTCCAAATCGACCAGCGACTTCGTCACCGAGGTGGATCGGGCGGCCGAGGCGGCCATCATCGAGGTCCTGAAGGATGCCTACCCGCGGCACGGGATTCTAGCAGAGGAGTCGGGCGAGTCCGGCGCAACGGGCGAGAGCGAGTACCAGTGGATCATCGACCCGCTCGATGGCACCACCAACTTCATCCACGGCTTCCCACAGTATGCGGTGTCGATCGCGCTGGCGAAGAACGGCGTGCTCGAGCAGGCGGTGGTCTTCGACCCCAGCCGCAACGAACTCTTCACCGCGAGCAAGGGCTCGGGCGCCTTCCTCAACGACCGGCGCATCCGCGTGTCGCGACGCACCCGTCTCGCCGAATCGCTGATCGGCACCGGCTTTCCCTTCCGCGAGTTTGCCAACATCGACGCCTACCTTGCGATGTTCCGCGAGCTCACGCAGAAGACCGCCGGCCTGCGGCGCCCGGGCGCGGCGTCGCTGGACCTCGCCTATGTCGCGAGCGGGCGGCTGGATGGCTTCTGGGAGTTGGGCCTGCAGCCTTGGGACATGGCCGCCGGCGTGCTCCTGATCCAGGAAGCGGGCGGGCTCGTGAGCGACCTCGCGGGCGAAGGCAACTACATGACGAGCGGCAACCTTGTGGCCGGCACGCCCAAGGTGTTTGCCCAACTGCTCGGCACCATCCAGCCACTGCGTGGCGGGAAACTCACCAACTGACCTCAGAGTAGCGGCGCGCAGAACGCGCTCCGCTCACAGGTCTTCCACCTCCAGCGGCATCTGCGCGACGACGACGTTGCCGGTGCCGCGAAACTCCAGACTGCTGCACATCTCCCGCACCAGCTTCAAGCCCCGCCCACCGCGAGAACCGGCATGCGGCGCACCCAACGTCGCATGGTCGAAGCCGGCGCCGGTATCGGCCACGAGAAACTCGATCTGAGGGCCGGTGTCGCTCTCGACCGGTCGTACCGCAATCTTCACCTGTCCCTGCTGCAGCCCTTCCAGCCGCGACTCGCGAAGATCGAAGTACGCTTCCATGTCCTCGCTGCGGTTCTTGCTTTCTGTGGACAGGCGCAGCAGGCCGTGATCGATGGCATTGGTCACGAGTTCCGACAGCACCAGAAAGGCCTTGCCCATGCTCTTGCGGCCGACCCCGAGGTTGCGCAGGATATCGTGCAGCAAGGGCACGGCATCGATATTGCGTAGCTCCTGCGGGCCGATGTCGAGCTCGAAGCGCCAGCTCGCCGCCGGGAGCACGGGGCAAGCTTGGGCGGACTCCACCCTCGTGGCCTCGGCCGCCGTGCCAGGTGCCTCATCGCGCAGGGCGCAATCGATCAACACGATCGTGAGATCGTCCGGGTACTCCCCCTGATGGCGTGTGCGCAAGTCATCGATGAGGCTCTCGGCCGAGGGCATGTCACCCAGCATCGCAGCGATGCGTTGCACGCCGACCTCGAGGTCATTGTCGCCGAGCACTTCGATCAAGCCATCCGACATCAGCGCGACGATGCCGGGATTGGGCAGATTGAGCACCGAGGGATTCACCTCGAAGAACGCGGGCGGCATGATGCCGAGCGGCAGCGAGCTCGACCTGAAGCGTCGCTGCACGCCTGTGACGCTGTCGCGCAGGAGGATGTCGGGCAGGCCGCCGTTCCATACCTCCAGGGTCGCGGATACCGGATCGTAGGCCACCATCGCCGCGGCCACGTAGCAATCCGCCGGCAGGTTGGTGCACAGCTTGTTGTTCAGCTCGGAGAGTATCGTCTGGATCGAGTAACCCTTGGCCGTCATCGCGTAAAAGGGCTCGACGATGGGCAACACGTTCAGCGCCGCCGTGAGCCCGTGTCCTGTGCCATCGGCGAGCAATGCGTGCAACTTGCCGCTGTAGGTACGCGCCACCGCGATGATGTCGCCCGAGAGATCCTCTGTCGGACGGCACAGAAAATGCACCTGCGGGTCGTTGATGCGGTCGGTGCGCGCGAGGAGTTGCATCAGGTCGCGCGCGAAGCGCTTCTCCTCCTCGGCCTTGACTCGGTAGGCACGCAACTCTGCGCGCTGCTGCTCCATCCTGTCCTGCATGGCGAGCGCACGCGCGAAGGCGCGGATGCGCGCACGCAATCCGTCGACCTGCAGCGGCTTTCCGATGAAGTCGTCTGCACCGAGGTCCAGCGCGCGGATCGCCTGGTCCTTGCTGCCGATTCCGTTCGCATCCATCGCGGTGATCAGGATCACTGGCACCCAGCGCTCCGATTCGCGTTCGCGGATCGCCTTGAGGAGTCCGAAGCCGTCCAGGCGCGGCATCATCACATCCGACAAGACCATGTCGGGATGCTCGGCGTCGAAACGCGCGAGCCCCTCCAGCCCGTCCTCGGCTGCGATCGCCTGATGCCCCAGGCTCTGTATCAAGGCGCAGACCAGCGCTCGCGACGAGATGCTGTCGTCGACGACGAGAATCCGCAGGACCTTGAGCGCATGCTCGCCATCGGGCAGATCTGATGACAGGCTCACGATGGGCCTCGCAGCCGGCTCAGGCCACGATCGCGAACAGGCGATCGAAGTTCGCGACCCCGAGCACTTGCGCAACCGTACCCTGAGGGGACTTGAGGATGACCTTCTTGCCGCTCTTGTCTGCGCGCTCCTTCAGCAGCAAGAGGATACCCAGCGCCGAGCTGTCGATGTACTCGACGCCGGAGAGCAGAAGCTCGATGCTGCGCACGGCGGGATCGGCGAGGATGGGGTCGTAGGCGTCGCGCAGCGTCTTGCGGCTCTTGAAGTCGAAGCGGCCACCCAGCGTGAGGCGGGCAACGTCCCGGTCGATATGGGAAGTGAGAGTCAGCATCTAATCATCTACCAGATGGAAAACACCAGAAGGAGAACATCACGGCCTCGCGCAGTAACCGCGCGAAGCTTTGCCTGTGCAGGGTCGGGGGCTTGCATGTCGGGCCGGTCATCGCACTGCAGATCATCCCCCCCGGCTGTTTGCAACGATTCGGCCTGCAATGTCGGGGAGGTCCACCACCTCGGACGCGCCGCCCAGCGCCACCGCCTCGCGAGGCATGCCATACACGACACAGGTCGACTCGCTCTGCGCGATGGTATGTGCACCGGCCTCGCGCATGTGCAACAAGCCGGCAGCACCGTCGCGCCCCATGCCGGTAAGCAGCACACCCACCGCACGTCCGCCAGCCAGCCGCGCAACCGAATCGAACAGCACGTCGACCGATGGACGATGCCGGTTCACTGGCGCCCCACCACCGAGCTCGCAACGGAACTGACCGGCGCTGTATGACACCGAGAGATGCGAGTGCCCCGGCGCCACATACGCGTGGCCGGGTTGTACCACGTCGCCATGCGCCGCCTCGCGCACGGTGATCGCAGCAAGCTTGTCCAGCCGCTCCGCGAACGAACGGGTGAAACGCTCGGGCATGTGCTGGGTGATGACGATCCCGGGCAGGTTGGTCGGCAGACGGATCAGCACGTCCTTGATCGCCTCGGTACCGCCGGTGGATGCACCGATGGCGATGATGCGCGGCATACCCGCCGGTGACGGCGGGCGGACGACAGCCTGCCGCGCACCCTGGGCCTGGGCGGGGACGGCCGGGAGTGCCGCCGTATGATGCGGCGCATGCTTGAACTGCGTCCCTGACCCGGCGTACGGCGATAACCTGGCGCCGGCGGCGGCCCGCAATGTGTCGTGAATGAGCCCGGTGCTCGCGCCCAGGCCTTCGCTGATCGAACCTTTGGGTTTCGCGATGACGTCCACAGCCCCGAGCTCAAGCGCGCGCAGTGCCACCTCCGAGCCCCGCTCGGTCAGCGATGACATCATCACCACCGGCATCGGCCGCAGACGCATGATCTTGTCGAGGAAATCCAGGCCGTCCATGCCCGGCATCTCCACATCGAGGGTGATCAAGTCGGGGTTGCTCTCGCGAATCAGCGTGCGCGCACTGGCCGCATCGGCCGCTACGCCAACGCACTCCATGTCGGGCGCCTCATTGATGATGGCGCGCAACAACGCCCGTATCAGCACCGAGTCATCCACGACCACCACACGTATGCGACGCGCGCCATCCTGACCGTTCGTCACTCGCTGCCCCCTCAGAAGAGTTCCACTTCGCCCCCGACGGGGGTATCGACCAGATGATCGGCGTACTCGCGCTCACGCCTGAGGATCGTATCATTGTGCAGACGCTTCATGATCTTGAGCCTGACACGCCCGTTCTCTGAGAAGAAATACACCTTGCGCGGATAGCGCCCGCACAGGTCCTGGCCCGCCAGCGCGATGCCTTCACGGCGCAGAAAGGCGAGCACAAAGTCGGCGTTGCGTTCGCCCACGTTAGCCGCGTTCAGGTCACCGAGCACCGCGCCGCCACCGAACACCTTCGCCACCAGACGATCGCGCATCGCACCCGCCTTGATCAACTCGTTGATCAGCGTCTCCATCGCGAATACGCCGTAACGCGAAGAGGCCGAGACGGGGTTGCCGGGCTCGTGATTGTCGCCGGGCAGCATGAAATGATTCATGCCTGCAATGCCGGCGAGCGGATCGCGGATACACGCCGCCACACAAGACCCCAGCACCGTGACCAGCAGCAGGTTCTTGCGCGTCACGTAGTACTCGCCCGGCAACACCTTCACCGCGTCGATCTGGTGCTCGCGGTCGAAGTAGCGATTCGGCGCGCGCATCTCAGCCCGCCTTTCCATGCGGGACGTAAACCGTCTTGCCGAGGTTGCGGAGAAAGTCGGCACAATGCTGCAGACTCTCCGAATGGCCGCAGTAGAGCCGCCCGCCTTCCTCGATCAGCGGCACAAAGCGCTGCAGCATCTTGCGCTGGGTTGGCTTGTCGAAGTAGATCATCACGTTGCGACAGAAAATCGCGTCGAAGCGCGGCAGATCCGGCCAGGCCCCGTCGAGCAGGTTGATGCGCTCGAAGCGGATCGTGCGCACCAGTTCTGGCCGAACCCGCGCGAAACCCGCCTTAGCGCCAGTGCCGCGCAGGAAGAAGTGGCGCAGCCGGTCGGCCGACAGACTCGCGACCCGGTCCATGGGGTAGACACCGGCGCGTGCGGTCGCGAGCACCTGGGTGTCGAGGTCGGATGCGACGACCTCGAAGCGCTGCGCGTCACCGAACACCTCGGCGAGCGTGATCGCGATCGAGTAGGCCTCCTCGCCGGTGGAGCAGGCGGAACACCACACCCGGAAGGGGCGTCCGCGTGGTGCGGCGGCGGCCTGCTCTGCAAGGAGCGGGAAGTGATGTGCTTCGCGGAAGAACGATGTCAGATTGGTGGTGAGCGCATTCGTGAAGGCCTCACGCTCTGCCGGGTCACCGGATTGCACGAAATCGAGATAGTCGCTGAAGCGCGTGAGACCGCACGCGCGCAGGCGGCGCGCGAGCCGTCCATAGACGAGGTCGTGCTTCATGTCCGACAAGGAGATGCCGGCAATCTGGTAGATGAGTTTGCGGATTCGCTCGAAATCCGCGGGGGTGAAGGTGAACTCACGTCCATCCCGCGATCCTGCCGCAGTTGCGCGGATCGGTTCCCGCGTGCTCGCCATGACCTCAGCGCTCCTGACGCGTCGAGCCGCGGTGAACGCGCGCAGTTCGCATGTGTGCGGGTCGCATCAGAAATCCTTCCACTCGTCCTCGTCGTCACTGACGACCGGGAGCGCCTTGCGCGCGCTGCGAGCCGGTGCCGGTACGGGCGCCGCCTCCGCGCGCCGGCCCGCCGCGGCTGGCAGTCTCGCCGGT
>JAYRYZ010000018.1:0-111405 GCA_041916775.1 Rhodocyclaceae bacterium
CGGTTTCGCTTCACGCTTCCTCCCCACACTCGGTCACCCTCATGCAGTTGCGCTTCGCTTCATTCGCCGTGGTCAGCTTGTGGGAGGACTTTCACCTCCAAGATCGCGCCCATGCTGGGCGCACAGCGAACACGCCCGTACGCAGTTGCGTCCGGCGCGCTTGGCGGCATACAGCATGCGGTCGGCACAATCGAGCATCCCCTCGAGCGTCGTGACCCGGCTGGCGCCGAGCGCCGCCACGCCGAAGCTCGCGGTGATGCTCACGTCCCCGCTCTCGGTTGCGATGCAGCCCGCCGCGATGCGCTCGCGCAGGCGCTGCGCAAGGGCGGTGGCGGCGTCCAGCCGGGTCTGGGGCAGGAGCACCGCGAACTCTTCGCCACCGTAACGGCATAGCAGATCGGTGAGACGGATTCCGTCGCGCAGGCAGCGCGCGACCTCCTGCAGCACGAGATCACCAACGAGATGGCCGCGCGTGTCGTTCACCGCCTTGAAGTGGTCGAGATCGACCATGATCGCGGCGATCGGGTTGGCCTCGGGGTGGCGGCGATAGCGCTCGAACTCCGCCTGCGCCAGGCCGAAGAAGTGGCGCCGGTTGAAGAGCCCGGTGAGCGCGTCGGTGTTGCCGCGCCGCTCCAGTTCCTCCTGCATGCGCTTGCGCTCGCGCACGTCACGCGAGAAGCACACCAGCCGTCCGCCCGCTGCCGACACATGATGCACGCTGATCTCGACGTCGATCGCGGAACCGTCGGCATGCCTGTGACGAGTCTCGAAGCGCTCGCTGCCCCGCTCGACGAGCGCGCGGAGGTGTGCGCCGAGCTGTTCCGGGGTCTGGTCGAGGTCGATATCGGCGAGCGACATCCCCAGCAACGCCTGCCTGTCCCGGCCCAGCATGCGGCAGAAGGCCTCGTTGACGTCGAGGATGCGTCCCTGCAGATCGACGACGTGGAAGCCTTCCATCGAGCTCTTGACCATCGCCTCGTACTCGATCTCGCGCATGCGCTCCAGCGTGATGTCGCGCACGTAGATCGCGAGTCGCGTCACCCTGCCCACGTCGTCGGCGATCGGATAGACGCGGTTCTCGAGGTAGAGACCTTCCCCTTCATCAGTGAAGCAGACCGACTTGCCGCTGCGCACCGCCTCGTCGACATGGCGGCGGCGCACGGCAGCCAGCTCGGCGGGGATGAGATCGTAGATGCAGCGCCCGACCAGCGCGCCCTCTCCACGCCCGAGGCGCGTTGCGCTGACGCGACTGGCCGCGAGCACCTCGCCGTCCGGCCGGATCATGAATGCCGACTCGCCCGGCGCCTCCAGAAGCGCCCGCCACGTCGCCTCCGTCTCGCGCAAGGCCTGCTCGACCCGCTTCTGCTCGGTGATGTCGGTGACGAAGCCCTCCAGCGCGTCCGCCTCGTTACCGCTCGCTCGCCAGACCCCCCAGCCGCGCTCCCATACCCAGCGCGTCTCGCCGTCCGCCCGGACGATGCGATAGACCAGCTCGAAGCGTTCATGCCGCACCAGCGCGTCCTGGATGGTTGCCCACACTCGCGCTCGATCGTCCGCCACGATCAGTTGCGCGTAGGACACCTGCCCGGACAGCAGCGCCTCTGCATCGCGCCCGGTCACCGCCTGACAGCCGGCGCTGACAAACACCATCGGCCAA
The DNA here is from genome assembly GCA_041916775.1 of Rhodocyclaceae bacterium. Taxonomy (GTDB): domain Bacteria; phylum Pseudomonadota; class Gammaproteobacteria; order Burkholderiales; family Rhodocyclaceae; genus UBA2357. Next base: position 1,658 of record JAYRYZ010000018.1, read on the forward strand.
TCCGGTTCATTCCGGCAGCGGTAGACCATTCCCGGCAACTGATCGAGGAGTTGCGGAATGGCCAAGGGAAGGCTTTGCCGGTCGCATGCCATGGCTGGGAACGAAACACACTCCTGCGCCGGCGCTTGGCGCGCACCGGCGGGTGGTTCGCAGTAGTAACCTGATTCGATGTTGCGACGCGGCGGCGCCAGCGTCAAGCGCTCCAACGTAACTGTCGACCGGCACCTTTCCGAGGGACCATCCACCGATCATTGCAGGTCACACCGTCGGGCCTGGCGGGGATCTGCCGCACTGTCGCAAAACGGCATGGCGAAGCCGTAGGCGCACAATTCACAACGGAGCTGCTTGCTAGACTCCGCCGAACTGACAGGTCCATCCCCTCAACAAACAGATGTCGCACTGGAGCAAGCATGCACACCCATTCACCCGCCACGACCGCGATCGAACTGCTCAGGCAGCGCAAGCCGAACACCTCGCTGGCGCAAGCGCTCTATTGCGACGCCGACATGTACGCGCTCGACCTCGCCGAAATCTTCGAGAAGGAGTGGCTGTTCGCCGGCATGAGCTGTGAGATCCCTGCGCGCGGTAACTACATCACCGTCGACATCGGCCGCAACCCGGTCATCATCGTGCGCGGCGAGAAGGGTGCGATCCACGCCTTCCACAACGTCTGCCGCCATCGCGGCTCGCGCCTGTGCTCCAGTCACAAGGGCAAGGTCGCGAAGCTGGTGTGCCCCTACCACCAGTGGACCTACGAGACGAACGGCCGCCTGCTCTTCGCAGGCAGCGAGATGGGCGCGAACTTCGACCTTGCCGAGCACAACCTGAAGCCGGTACACCTCAAGGTGGCCGGCGGCTTCATGTTCGTGAGCCTCGCGCAGAATCCGCCCGCCTTCGACGAGTTTCCCGCCGCCCTCGAGGAATACCTCGAACCCTACGATGTCGAGAACCTCAAGGTCGCGGTCGAATCGACGATCGTCGAGGAGGCCAACTGGAAGCTCGTGATGGAGAACAACCGCGAGTGCTACCACTGCAGCGGCAGCCATCCCGAGCTCCTCAACTCGCTGCTGGAGTTCGACGACACCGAAGACCCGCGCGCGACCCCGCAATACAGGGAAATGGTCGCCGCCAAGCAGGCAGCCTGGACCGCGCAGAACATCCCCTGGCAGCTGAAGCGTTTCGGCCGCCGCAACCGCGTCACCCGCACCCCGCTCGCCGACGGCGTGGTGTCCATGACCATGGATGGCAAGGCCGCCTGCAAGAAGCTCATGGGCCGCCTCACCAGCGCCGACATGGGCTCGCTGCGCATCCTGCACCTGCCCAACTCGTGGAACCACTTCATGGGCGACCACGCGATCGTGTTCCGTGTGCTGCCGCTCGGCCCGCAGAAGACGGTGGTCACCACCAAGTGGTTGGTGCACAAGGACGCGGTCGAAGGCGTGGACTACGATCCTCAGGAGATGCGCAAGGTGTGGGATGCCACCAACGAGCAGGACCGCCGCCTCGCAGAGGAAAACCAGCGCGGCATCAACTCCATCGGTTACGAGCCCGGCCCCTACTCCGAGCGCTTCGAGTTCGGCGTCATCGACTTCGTTGATTGGTACGCCGAGCGCATGCTCGCGAACCTCGGCAGTCCCGCAAGCCCGCTGAAGATCGTGGCCAACGGCTGAAAGCGTTCGGAAGCGGTCTCGATCGCCCGCAAGCCCCCGCTTGCGGGCACGCTCATGGCACCAATGCTCTAAACTGCGGTCGATTGTGCGCGTACCCGCGCTCCCGACCCGATGAGGATTGTTCATGAGCACCATCTTCCGCAGCGGCATCCCTGTCACCGCGCTCCTGCTCGGCCTTGGCGGCCTGATTCCCTTCGTCGGGCTGGCCGCAGCCAGCCTGCTCGATGTGGAGACCGCGCGCGAGCCGCTGTGGCGGGCCAGCATCATGAGCTATGGCGCGATCATCCTGAGCTTCGTCGGCGCCTTGCATTGGGCATTCGCAATGACCGCCAGCGAGATGACGAGTCAGGAACGGCGCGGCAGCTTCGCCTGGAGCGTGGTGCCGGCGCTGATCGCCTGGGGCGCAATCCTGGTGCTGCCGTTTTCGGTGGTCGCCAGCACCGCGGGCCTGGTGGTCGGGTTCTGGGCCCATTACATGCGCGACAGCCGGCTCGCCCGCCAGATCGCCCTACCGCTGTGGTACCTGCCACTGCGCATCATGCTCACCACAATCGCGAGCCTGAGTCTCATCGCGGCTGCGGTGAGCGAATTCATCTGACCTGCGCGGTACGCACCGTCTGCCCCCGCGAATGACCATCGTTGCCGAAAGCGGACGCTGCCCGACCTGCCGACGCTGGGCTGGCGTTCGGCACATTGCCGAGGACGGCGCCAGCGTGCTGCTGGACCCACTCACGCCACGCGGCACCTGCACCGAAGGCCCCTGGCACGGCACGCTGCGCGGCCCGCGCAACGCCTGCGGCCAGTGGGTGGCCTGGCTCACGCCGACGGCCACTGCCGGGACGAGCCCGCCGGGCGGAGAGCTGTGGCCGGGAAACACGCCCCAGCCATCCGCCTAGTCCGCGCGCCCCAGCGCAGGCACGAGCACCTGCTCCACCGCCTCACGTACCTCGGGCAGCACCATGCCCGCCTGGCTGCGCAAGGCCTCGACGAGCTCCACGAGCCGCGCATCGCGGGTCTCGGCAAGCCACGCGGCGGCGGCTTGCGCGCACACGTGCGGCGAGGCACCCGCCGGCAGCGTCAGGCCGAGCGCCACGAGCCGCTCGCGGAAATCCTCGCCATCGACCAGTTCAACAATCATCATCGGCACACCCTCCTTCGCCGCAACACGCCAGCCCGGCGCTCCGCAGCTTGACCACAGCGAAGCGCGCGGCGGATGATCGCACAGGGGTACCGCACATGCTTGCCTGAATGCGCCATCTCGCCCCGTCGCACGGAGACCGCCGATGCCAAGCCCTGCCCTGTCGCGCCTGCGCCATGCGCTAGCCGGCCGCTACCCGCTGATCCACCTCGTGAGCCCCGACGAGCGGCGCCTGACGACGCTCCTGAGGGGCCTCTCCGCGGAACACTTCGGCGACGCCCGTCCGCTCGTCAGCTGGAGCAGCACGCTGGGCTTCAGCACCAACGGCACGTCCTGCAGTGCGATCACGGAGCCGCTCGAGGCCTTGCGCGAAGTGCTCCGCGCGCCCGGGGATACCTTTTATCTTTTCAAGGACCTGCCGCTGCTGCTCGACGCCGACCCGCGCCTCACCCGCGCGCTGCGCGACCTGCATGACGGCCTCGCGGGGCGGAACAGCTGGGTGTTCGTCTCCAGCGCGAGCCCGCGCCTGCCGGAAGCCCTGGCGAATCAGGTGTTCACCGTGGACGCCGGGCTGCCGGGCGCGGCCGACATCGCAGCGCTGCTGGCACGCGCAGCCCCATCCCTGCAGCCTGAGCGCGTGCAGGTGCTGGCGCAGGCGCTCACCGGCCTGTGCAGCGACGCCATCCTCCATCTCGTCACCCGACTCGAGGCGGAACACCGACTCGACAGCCCCGAGGCGGTGCATGCCGCGCATGCAGAAAAGGCTGCTGCGCTGATGCGCGAGGGCTGCCTCAAGTTCATGCCCGAGACGATCACGATCGAGCGCGTCGGCGGGCTGGAGAATCTCAAGGAGTGGGTGCTGGCGCGGCGTGCACTGTTCGCGGGCGACCTCGCCGCGGGCACCGTGCCCATGCCTTCCGGGGTGCTCTTCATGGGGGTCAGCGGCTGCGGCAAGAGCATGGCGGCGAAGGTGATCGCGAGTGCCTGGTCGCTGCCGCTGCTGCGACTCGACATGAACCTGGTGCTGTCCGGCGCGTGGGGGACGCCCGAGTTCGCGTTCGACCATGCGCTGCGGGTTGCGGAGCAACTCGCGCCGGTAGTGCTGTGGATAGACGAGATGGAGAACAGCTTCGGCTACGACATCGGCAGCCAGGGCGGCAACAGCAACATCTTCTCGAGCTTCCTCACCTGGATGCAGGAGAAGCCACCCGGCGTCTTCGTCGTCGCCACCGCCAACCGCATCGAGCGACTGCCCGCCGAGGTGATCCGCAAGGGCCGCTTCGATCAGCTGTTCTTCCTCGATCTTCCCAATGACGACGAGCGGCGCACGATTCTGGAGATCCACCTGCGCGCGGTCGGCGCCGACCCGACCGCGTTCAACCTCGCCATGCTCACGACCGTCACACGCAACTGGAGCGGTGCCGAGATCGAACAGGCGGTGAAGGCGGCGGTGGTGCGCGCCTGGCAGGAAGAACGTCCGGTGGGCGAGCGCGATGTGCTGTGGAGCGCGACCCACATGGTGCCGCTTGCACGCACCATGGAGGAGCAGATCAAGCAGTTGCGCATCTGGTCGCAGGATCGCGCGACGCCGGCATCGCGCAAACCCCCCGCGTGACGACGCATTTCACATTTGTTCCCGCATGCCACGCAATTTAACCTCCTGACAACAGCTTCGAAACATCTTTGTCCGGCCCACATGCTCAAATGCGCCGCGATACCGCCGACCATCCGGCGGCGTCGCGACGCTGCCGCGCATCGACAGGTATATCTGCCTCGATGCGCGCGGCGAGAGCCCAATACGGGTCCGGGCCGGACCCACCCTGACAAGGAGTTTCGACATGAACAAATACGGCGCCGAATTCTTCGGAACCTTCTGGCTTGTGCTCGGTGGCTGTGGCAGCGCAGTGCTCGCCGCCGGCTTTCCGGAGGTAGGCATCGGACTGCACGGCGTCTCGCTCGCCTTCGGCCTCACGGTGCTGACCATGGCCTACGCGATCGGCCACATCTCCGGTTGCCACCTCAACCCCGCCGTCTCCATCGGCCTGTGGGCCGGCGGTCGCTTTCCCGCCAACCAGTTGCTGCCCTACATCATCGCCCAGGTGCTCGGTGCAATCGCCGCAGGTGCGGTGCTCTACCTCATCGCCAGCGGTGCGGCCGGCTTCGATGTGACGAAGGGCTTCGCCTCGAACGGCTATGGCGAACACTCGCCCGGCGGTTACTCGCTCGTCGCGGCACTCGTCACGGAAGTGGTGATGACCGCGTTCTTCCTCATCATCATCCTCGGTGCCACCGACAAGCGCGCCCCGGCCGGCTTCGCGCCGATCGCGATCGGCCTCGCGCTGACCCTCATCCACCTGATCAGCATCCCGGTCACCAACACCTCGGTGAACCCGGCGCGCAGCACCGGGGTGGCGCTGTTCGTCGGCGACTGGGCGGTGGCGCAGTTGTGGCTGTTCTGGATCGCACCGATCGCGGGCGCCATCGCGGGTGCAGCGATCTACCGTTTCATCGGGAAGGAAGAGCGCTGAACCACCCCCGCGCTACGACCATCCGCGGAAGCGCACGCATCAGCGCCCTCCCGCCGGGTCGCCGCAGGGCGTGACGCGCGTGACATCGCCTGCCGCGGCAATCACCGCCGACATCGGCACGCAGGCCGCGCCGGCGACACACCAGTCGTAGTCGGCGGTGAACTCCGAGCGGGTGAGCAGCAGCGCCGCATGTCGGCTGCGCGGGTGCCACTCCCAAACCCCCTCGTACAGCATCGCCCCGGGCGCCGGCTCCATGCCGGCGCCGTGCCCCTTCACCCGCACTGCGTCCAGCACCAACTCATCGCTCTCCACCCGCCAATCCTCTTCCCAGCGCACCTTCTCTATCGAGTGCGTCCAGGCGAGGGTGAAGGTCTGCGCTGCCAGCACCACCGTCGCGAGCGCCGTGCTCAGGCATACCGCCATCGGTGGCTACACCGTGAGCGTCTGACGCGTACGCGAGCGCCACACATGCCAGCCCAACACCAGCGCGGCGAGCCCGAAGCCGAGCTCGTCGGTGACCGGCATCGCCACCACCAGCAGCGACGCCGCAACGAAGGCCAGCACCCGCTCCAGCGGGTTCATCGGGGTGCGGAAATACCCGACCACGGCCGTCCCCCACAACATCACCGCGAGCAAGGCCTTGAACACCACATAGAACGTAGCGTCCAGCCCCTTGTCCCCTTGCAGCATCAGCTCCGGCGCATACACCGCCATGTAGGGCACGATGAACCCGGCAATGGCGATCTGCACCGCGCGCACGCCGATCTTCAGCCCGGTCTCCTTCGCGATGGGCGCGGCGGCAAAGGCCGCCAGCGCCACCGGCGGGGTGAGGTCGGCCATGATGCCGAAGTAAAAGACGAACATGTGCGACACGATCAGCGGCACGCCGAGCTCCAGCAACGCCGGCGCCGCGATGGAGCTGGTGATGATGTAGTTCGGGATGGTGGGAATGCCCATGCCCAGCACCAGACACGTGAGCATGGTGAGCAGCAGCGACAGGAAGAGACTGGTATCACCGATCTGGATGATGTAGCCGGCGAAGGTGGTCGCCCCGCCGGTAAGCGTGAGCGAGCCGATGATGACCCCCACCAGCGCGCACGCCACCCCGACCGGCAAGGCATGCAGCGCCCCCTCGACCAGCGCGGTCACCGCCAGCCGCAGCGTGTCGCGCCCGCTGCGCTGCACCGCGAGCAGCACCACCAGCACCGCGATCACCACCACCACCGAGATGATGCCCACCTTGGCGAAGGCCGAACAGCCGAGCCCGAGCGCGATCCAGAACAAGAGCCGCAGCGAGGTGCCGTTGAGCCGCCCGGCAAGCGAGGCGCCGAAGATCAGCACCACCGTGAGCGCCAGACCGAACATGCCGGCGAACATCGGCGTGAAGCCGGCGAAGAGCAGGTACACCAGGCCCGCCAGCGGCAGCAGCAGGTACCAGCGCTCCCTCACCGCCGCCCAGGGATCGGGGCACTCCGCCTTCGGCAGACCCTTCAGTCCGGCGCGCCCTGCCTCGAGATGCACCATCCAAAAGACGGTGAAGAAGTACAGCAGCGCCGGGATCGCCGCCGCCTTGGCAATCTCGACGTAGGGCACGTTGATCGTCTCGGCCATGATGAAGGCCACCGCCCCCATCACCGGCGGCATGATCTGCCCGCCCATCGAGCTCGTCGCCTCGACCGCACCGGCAAAGGCCGGCTTGTAGCCGAACTGCTTCATCAGGGGAATCGTGAACTGGCCGGTGGTGACCACGTTCGCGACACCCGAGCCGTTGATCGTGCCCATCAACCCGGACGACACCACCGACACCTTGGCCGGCCCGCCCTTGGTGTGGCCCACCGTGCCGAGCGCGAAGTCGGTGAAGAGCCGGATCATGCCCGCCTGCTCGAGAAAGGCACCAAACAGGATGAACAGGAAGATGTAGCTCGACGACACGTAGGTGGGCGTACCGTAGATGCCCTCCGTGCCGAAGGCGAGCTGCCCCACCACCTGATCCACGCCGTAGCCGCGATGCGCGAGCGCCCCTGGCAGATGCTCGCCGAACAGCGCATAGCCGAGAAAGGCGAGGCAGATCAGCGGCAGCGCCGGGCCCATCACGCGCCGCGCCGCCTCGAACACCAGCACGATGGTAACCACGCCGACCGCCATGTCGGCATCGGTGAGTTCACCCGCGCGCGCCACCAGATCGGCCTCGTAGATCCAGTGATAGGTCGCGAGCGCGAGCGCGCCGAAGCCGACCAGCCGGGTCGCGATGCCGGTCGTGCCCTGCCCGCCGCGCAAGGGATAGAGCAGAAAGGTCAGGAGCAGCAGAAAGCCCACGTGGAGCGCGCGCACCACCGTGCTCGACAGCGGGCTGAACGCGGATGACACGAGCTGGAAGGTGGAGAACAGGATGGCGCTGTAGAAAACGACGCGCAGCACCCGCTTGCCCGCTTCGGCTGCGGGCGAATCGCTGGTCTGGATCATGGGGCTCCCCTCATCGGGCACGCGGGCGGACGCCGCGCGCCCGCCCGCTCCTGAAGGCCGCTGTGCGGCCCCGGTGACTTACTGCAGCAGGCCCTTCTCGCGGTAATAGCGCTCCGCACCCGGGTGGAGCGGAATCGGCAGATCCCGCGCGGCGTTCTCCAGCTTGATCTGGCGTGCAGCGGAGTGCGAGTTGCCGAGCCGTTCCAGGTTCTCGAAGATGCCCTTGGTCATCTGGTAGGCGACCTCGTCCGACACCTTCTCGTGGGTCACCAGCAGGTTGTTGATGGCCACCGTCGGCACCGCCTCGGTCTGACCGTCGTAGGTGTTGGCGGGTACCGCCGCCGGCTGGTAGGCAGCATCGCCGACCTTGGCGACCACCTCGGGCGGCACCGGCACGAAGTTCACCTTCACCGCGGCCGAGAGGTCGCGCAGTGCCGCCACGCCCAGCCCGGCCGACTGCAGGGTGATGTCGATCTGGCGGTTCTTCATCAGCTCCACCGACTCGCCGAAGGGCAGGTACTCGACCTTTGAGAAGTCCTCGTAGCTCAAACCGGCCGCCTTCAGGATCGCGCGCGCGTTGAGTTCGGTGCCGGAGCGCGGCGCGCCCACCGAGATGCGCTTGCCCTTGAGATCGGCGAGCGACTTCACGTTGGCGTCCGCCAGCGCGACGATCTGGATGTAGTTCGGATACACCGAGGCGATCGCCCGCAGTTTGTCGAGCGGCTTTGCGAAACCGGCGTCGGCGTTGCCTTTCCACGCGTCGGACACCGCGTCACCGAGCGAAAAGCCGATCTCGCCGCGTCCGGCCTGGAGCAGGTTGAGGTTCTCGGCCGAGGCCTTGGTCGCCTGCACCTGCACCTTGCTGTCCGGGATCGCTTCACCATAGATCTGCGACAGCGTCACACCCAGCGGGTAATACACGCCGCTGGTGCCGCCGGTGAGCACGTTCACGAAGGTCGTCGCCGAGGCCGCGGTTGCAACCGCCACGAACAGACCGCCCGCAATGCATTTGCGCACAAGGTTTTTCATCGTTCATCGTCTCCATGATTAGAATTATTGATTGCCGGATCAGCAACCCCGCTACTATAGCAATCGCAATCCGCATAAGGTCCACCTCTTCATGGCATCTTGTGAAGCAGTGCTCCGGCGCGGAGCCTGTCGATACGACAAACCGGGGATGGCTGCGGATGGAAGAAACGGATGTGATCGTCATCGGCGGGGGGGTGGTTGGCCTTGCCTGTGCGCGCGCACTGGCCATGGCCGGACGCGAGGTGCTGGTCCTGGAGCGCGAGACCACCTTCGGCAGCGGCATCAGCGCGCGCAACAGCGAGGTCATCCATGCCGGGCTGTATTACCCGCCCGGCTCGCTCAAGGCGCAGTTGTGCGTGCGCGGACGCGCGCTGCTCTACGACTTCTGCGCGGAGCATGGTGTCGCCCATGCGCGCTGCGGCAAGCTGGTGGTCGCCACCCGGCCGGCGCAGCGTGCTGCGCTCGAGAGCATCGCCGCACGCGCGGAAGCCAACGGCGTGACGGATCTGCAATGGCTGGACCACGCCGGCATTGCCGCGCGCGAGCCCGCACTCGCAGCCGAAGCGGCGCTGTTCTCGCCCTCCACCGGCATCGTCGACAGCCATGGCCTGATGACCGCGCTGCTGGGGGATGCCGAGCGCCACGGTGCGCTGCTGGTGCGGGCGAGCCCGGTGATCGGCGGCGCGGCGGGCCCGCAGGGCATCACGCTGGAAGTCGGCGGCGCCGCCCCGATGCGCCTGCAGGCGCGCTGCGTGGTGAATGCCGCGGGGCTGGACGCACCCGCCCTGGGCGCAGCGCTCGAAGGCCCCTCGGCAGCACAGGCACCGCGTGCGCACTTCGCACGCGGGGTGTACTTCACCCACACCGGCCGGGTGCCGTTCTCGCACCTCATCTACCCCGTACCCGAGCCCGGCGGGCTGGGCGTGCACCTCACCCTGGATCTGGGCGGACAGGCGAAGTTCGGCCCGGACGTGGAGTGGATTTCCACGCCCGATTACCGCGTCGATCCGGCCCGCGCGGCGGCCTTCGCCGCGGCCATCCGCCGCTGGTGGCCGGCGCTCGACCCCGCGCGCCTTCAGCCCGGCTATGCCGGCATCCGGCCCAAGATCGTCGGTCCGGGCGCGCCTGACGCCGACTTCCGCATCGACGGGCCGGACAGGCACGGCGTGCCCGGGCTCATCCACCTCTACGGCATCGAGTCGCCAGGGCTGACGGCCGCGCTCGCGATCGGCGAGAGGGTCGCGCGGCTGATGGTGGGTTGAGAACGGCCCGAGCGGTCACTTGACCACGGACATGCTTTTTCGCTGAGCCTTGGCGGCAAAATCACTAAAGTCACCAGAAGCACGAGTCGATATCCTCATCACTCCACCCCGCCGCACCGACGATTCCGGGAGCCCGACATGAAAGCGCTGTTCCTGCCCGCCGTGAGCCTGCTCAACCGCATGCGCTACACGATGAAGTTCGTGCTGATCTGTGCGATCGCGGGCGCAGCCTCGGCCGTGCTGATCGGCCAGATCTACCATCGCGCGAGCGGCGACCTGGCGCAGACGCATGACAAGCTCGCAGGCCTCGAGGTGCTGCAGTCGGCGATGGCCACGCTCACGCTGATGCAGCAGCACCGCGGCATGACCTCGGGGCTGCTGGGCGGCGACACGTCTCAGGAAGCCAGCGTGCGCGCAAAGGCCGAGCAAGTGGACCAAGCGATCGCGGGGCTGGATGGCCTGCTGACCGGACCGGACGCAGCGTTCGACCTCGGCGCCGGCTGGAGCGCGGTGCGCGGCCAATGGCCGGCGCTGAGGGCGCGCCAGCCGGCGGAGCGCGGGCCGAACTTCGCTGCGCACACGCGCATGATCGAAGCCCTGATGACCCTGATGGCGGACGCCGGAGCTGCCTCGGGTCTGTCCTTCGACGCCGACCCGCACACCTCCAACCTGTTCATCGCGCTGGTGCGCGACATCCCCGAGATGTCCGAGCGGCTCGGACGGCTGCGCGGCTTCGGCACCGGCATCGTCGCGCGGCGCAGCCTGTCGGCAGAAGACGCAGAGCAGCTCACCCGCCAGCTTGCCCAGCTCGATCAGACCCATTCCGTGCTGGAAGACCACCTGGTGCGCACCGGTCGCGCCGCCCCCGCGCTGCAGGCGCCGCTTGCCAAGGCCAACAGCGACATCGGCGGGGGCTACGAGAGCCTGCTCGCGGCGATTCGCGCACAGATTCGCGAGGCGCGCTTCGAGCTCGCACCTGCGGCCTTCTTCGCGGTCGGTACTGCGGCCATCGACAAGCTGCTCGCCCACACCGACGAGACGATCCGCCCTGCTGCCCGCGATCTGCTCGAGCAGCGCATGGCCCGTCTCCAGCGCGAGCTCGCGCTGACGATGGGCCTCTCGCTGCTCGCTGTGGTGCTCGTGGGATACCTTCTGATCGGGATGAACTTCGCCATCGCCGGCTCGGTGCGTGAGCTCACCGACGGCGCGCGCCAGCTCGCGAGCGGCGACTACACCACCCGGGTGCATTTCTCGGCGCATGACGAATTGCGCGAGGTCGCCGACCAGTTCAACGAGATGGTCGCGAGCCTGCGCGCGATCATCGCGCGGCTCAAGGAGAGCGCCGCACGCCTGGGCGCAGTCGCGAACGAGATGAACGAGGCATCCGGCCACATCGCCCACGACTCCGCTCAGCAGAGCGAATCCGCGATGAGCATGGCGGCAACGATCGAGGAGATGACGGTCGCGATCGGCGAGATCTCGCAGCACGCCCAGACCGCCTCGCAGAAGAGCAGCCAGTCGGGGCTCCTCGCCAGTGATGGCGGCAGCATCGTGCGTGAATCTGTGGGCGAGATGGAGCGCATCGCGCAGTCGGTGAACCATGCCGCCGATGCCATCCGCGCGCTCGGAGAGCAGTCGGCACGCATCAACAGCATTGTCCAGGCGATCGGCGAGATCGCCGGACAGACCAACCTGCTGGCGCTCAACGCAGCGATCGAGGCCGCACGCGCCGGCGAGACCGGGCGTGGCTTCGCGGTCGTCGCCGACGAGGTGCGCAAGCTCGCCGAGCGCACCGCGAGCGCCACGAAGGACATCACCGAGATGATGGAGGTGTTGCAATCCGGTACCCAGCGCGCGGTCGCGACCATGGAGGACAGCGTCGCACAGGTCCATCATGGCGTGGGGCTCACCAGCCGCGCCGGCCAGTCGATGAGCGAGATCTCCGCCAGCGCCGACGAGGTGGTGGGCGCGGTGAGCGACATCTCCCACGCGCTCGCCGAGCACAGCAACGCCAGCGCGCAGATCGCCCGCAATGTCGAATCGGTGGCGCAGATGGCCGAACGCAACACGCGCATCGCCAGCGACACCACCCGCACCGCAGCCGAGCTGCAACGCCTCGCCGCAGGACTGCGCGACGAGGTGGCGCGCTTCAGGGTGTGAGCATCGGCGCGACGCGTCGGCTCACACCCCGCTTTTCAACCCCCCAAACCTCGCAACACGCCCTCCTCCCGCAGGAGCTTCAGGATCGCCTCGGCGCCGGCCTGTGGCGTGAGACCGGTGAGGACCTGGCCTCCTGCGCCCTCAGCCTTGGCCGCGGCGGCCTTGAGGCGGTCGCGGGCGGAGGTGGCCTTGACGATCTTGAGGCGCTTGGGGCGCTTCTTCGCGGGCGCCACCGTCCACTGCGCGGCAGGATCGGCAGCGTGAGCGGTGGCGGCCGAGACCGGCAGCGGGCGGAACACGCCGCGGCGGGCCTGGCCGAAGGCGCTCTGGCGGGCGGCCGGAGCGGCCTGGTCCACCGTCAGGATCGCGGGCAGGCGCACCCGCAGGCGGCGGCGCTGGCCACGCGGCAGGGCCTGCAGCACGGTGGCGCTGTGGCCGTCGACCGCCTCGATCGCCGCCAGCCCCGAGACCAGTGACCAGCCGAGCTGCTCGGCGAGCAGATACGGCAGGAGCCCCGAGGCCTCGCCGGTTTCGGCGCGCGCGCCGCACAGCACCAGCGCGGGCGACAGCGCGCGCAGGCGCTCCACCAGCGCCGGCGCGGCGTCGCTGCCGGCAGGCAGGGGCAGCGTTTCGATTGCACCCGGCCCCATGCCGAGATAGGCACGCAGCGCAGCTTCGCGCGCCTCGTCGACGACGGGCTCACCGCAGTGGATGAGCGTCACCGCATCGGCGCGGGCCAGGCTCAGCGCGGCTTCGACCGCGCGCGCGTCCTGCTCGGCGCGGCGCGGCCGGCCGGTGAGCGGATGCCGCCCCACCGACACCAGCACCGCGATGCGCGGCGTCTGAGACGCGCTGGCTGCGATCGCCGCAGTGCCGCGCAGCAATGCGTTGTTGTCAGGCTGCATGGCGTTCGCCTCCCTGCGTCCGGCCACCCTGGCCATCCCGTTCCGCCTCGACCATCGCGACGAGCGCGGCAAGGATCTCGCCGGCATCGCCGATCACCGACAGGTCGGCGCGTTTCACCATGTCGCAACCGGCGTCGGTATTCACCGCGATCACCTTGTCGCAACTCTGTATGCCCTGCAGGTGCTGGATCGCACCCGAAATGCCCACCGCCATGTACACCCGCGCACTCACCCACGTGCCGGTGGCGCCGACCTGGCGGTGGCGCGCCATGAAGCCGTTATCGACCGCGACGCGCGACGCGCCCTCGGTGGCGCCGAGCACCTTCGCCGCGTGATGGAAGCCGTCCCAGTCGCGGATGCCGTTGCCGCCGGAGAGGATGAACTCCGCCTCGGCGAGCGCCACCCCGGCCGGGTCCACCGCGACCGCGCCGAGGTCCTCGACGCGCCGCATCGTGTCGGGCACGGCGGGCAAGTCCTCCAGCGCACGTGCCGCGTGCGTGGTGTCCGACACCGGCTCGGCGCACTCCGAGAGCGCGATCATCACCCGGGGTGCTGCGCGTGTGATGTCGCTGCCGCCCGCGGCACCACGGCCGGTGCATTGACCATCGGCGACCTGCCACACCTGGGTCGCCGGCCGCTCGCCGATGCGCACCGCGAGCCGGCGACCGAGGTCGGCCCCGCCCAGCGAGGTCTCGGGGAACAGCCAGTGCCGCGGCGCATGGCTGCGCTCCAGCGCGGCAAGCGCGGTGAGGCGCGCTTCGGGCGCAAAGCCTTCCCACGCGGCACCGCCAAAGTGCGCGAGCCGGTCGACGCCGGCGTCGCCGAAGCCGTCCTCGCGGTGCTCGCCGAACACGACCGCAAGCACCGCGGTGGCGCCATCCGCATCCGCAAGCCGACGCGCAAGCCCGAGGAGATCCCGGTCATGCGCGGACAAACGGCCCCCCGGCAGGTCGGGCACGACGACGATCCAACCCGCGGGCGCGGCGATTTCCACCACGCGCCGGCGCGGCCCGGCCTCAGCATGCCCCTCGCCACGGCGTGCGGTGGCTGCGCCGGACTGCGCGCCGCTACGGTCGATGCGGCGCAGGCCGTTGGGGCCGATGAAGCCGACCGCGTGCGGGTTGCGCCGCTTCAGGCCGTTCGGCCCCATCCACTCGGCCGGGCCGGCCGCCGCGCCCTCGGCCGCGGCCAGCGCCACGTGCTCGGGATGCAGGCGATTGCGCAGGATGCGCTCGCGGCGCGGGTCGCGTCTCACGATCTCGTTCATGCCGCCCTCCTCGGCGCCGCCGCCTGGTCCACCAACTGTGCCGCCAACAGCTCCGCGATGTCCTTCACCTCCGGCCGCGGCTCGACCACACCTTCCAGCATTGCGGTGCATTGCGGGCAGCCCACCGCCACCACCGCCGCGCCGGTGGCGCGGATCTCGGCCATGCGCATGTCGGGGATGCGCTGCTTGCCCGGGATGTCGGTGATCGGCGCGCCGCCCCCGCCGCCGCAGCAACGCGAGCGGAAGCCGCTGCGCTCCATCTCCACCACCTTGATGCCGATCGCGTGGAGTGCCTTGCGCGGCGCCTCGTACTCGCCGTTGTAGCGGCCAAGGTAGCAAGGGTCGTGATAGGTCACGCCCGCCCCGCTCCAGTTGGCGAGCTTGAGCCGCCCTTGGTCGAGGAGGCGCGCGAGGTAGGTGCTGTGGTGGAACACCTCGCCGCCGACCGCGCCGAAGGCCGGGTACTCGTTCTTCAGTACATGGAAGCTGTGCGGGTCGGCGGTGACGATGGCCTTGAAGCGGTAGCGCGCGAGCACCGCGAGGTTGCGCTTCGCCAGCCGCTGGAAGCCCGCCTCGTCGCCGAGGCGGCGGGCGACGTCGCCGGAATCTGCTTCTTCCGTGCCGAGCACGGCGAAATCCACGCCGGCCGCACGCAGGAGCTTCACCAGCGCGCGCAGGGTGCGTTGGTTGCGCATGTCGAAGGCACCGTCCCCCAGCCACAGCAGCACCTCGGCGCTACCCTTGTCGGCAATCAGCGGCAGCGCGAGATCGGCTGCCCAGTGCATGCGGCTCGCCGGGTCGAAGCCGCCCGGGTTGTCGGTGGCGGCGAGGTTCTCGAGCACCTCCGCGCCCTTGTTGGGGGTGCGACCATGCTCCATGGTGAGGAAGCGGCGCATGTCGACGATGGCGTCCACATGCTCGATCATCATCGGGCACTCCTCGACACAGGCGCGGCAGGTGGTGCACGACCACAGCGTGTCTGCATCGAGCAGCGCACGCCCTTCGCGCGCAACGATCGGCCCGCCGGGTGTGCCGGCATGCTCGCCGAGCATCCGGCCCGGGTAGGGCGAACCGGTGTAGGCGCCGTCGGTGCCGCCGGTCATGCCGAGCACCATGTCCTGGATCAGCTTCTTGGGGTTCAGGGGCTGGCCGGCGGCGAAGGCGGGACACATCGCCTCGCAGCGGCCGCACTGCACGCAGGCGTCGAAGCCCAGGCGCTGGTTCCAGGTGAAGTCCTCAGGCGTCTCGACACCGAGCTTCGCGGCGGGGTCGGCGAGGTCGAGCGGCATCAGCCCGGTGGAGCGTCCGCCGCCGAAGCGTTCGGCGCGGCGGTGGAAGGCGAGATGCAGCGCACCCGCGAAGGCGTGCTTCATCGGCCCGCCCCAGGTCATGCCGAAGAACATCTCCGCCAGCCCCCACGCGACCACCGCCGCAAGCAGGAGCGCCAGCGCCCAGCCGCCGAAACCCGCGGGCAGGATGCCGGCCGCCGGCAGGGTGACGATGAACACGCCGGAAGCGAACGCGATCAGGCTCTTCGGCAGGCGCATCCACGGCCCGCGCGAAAGACGCGCCGGCGGATCCTGGCGGCGGGCGCGCACCCGCAGCGCGCCGAAGAACATCACCACAGTGGCGGCGAGCAGCGCCCAGGCGAGCAGCCGGCTGTCGAGCTGCAGGCCATGCACCAGCACCATCAGCACCGCCGCGGCGACGAAGCCGCCGCCGGTGGCGACGTGGGTGTTGGCGAACACCTTGTCGCGCGCGACCACATCGTGCAGGTCGACCAGATAGCGGCGCGGCATCGCGGCGAGGCCGGCAAGGACGGGCACCGCCGCAGGCCGGCCGCGCCGCCACAGCCGCACCCGGCGCACACCGCCGACGACAGCGAGCGCGAGCGCGGCGAAGACGAGGAGGGGAAGGATGACGGAGAGCATCAGAAGTCCTTGCACAGCCTCAATGCATCGAGGATGGCGCCATGCACGTTGTGCTGCGACACGCAGTCGCCGATGCGGTACAGCAGGTAGCCCGACGCCGCGGCTTCGGCGAGCGCGGGCTGTGGCTGCAGCGCGAACAGCGTGGCGAGATCGATCTGCCCGCGGTTGCGCGAACCTTCCTTGAGCGCGTAGTACATGCGCTCGTCGGGGCGGGTGCCGTTCTCGATCACCACCTGGTCGACGACACGCTCTTCCTTCTGGCCGGTGTATTCGTTCTCCAGCACCGCTACCAGCTTGTCACCCTCGCGATAGACCTTCTCCAGCGCGAGGTCGCCGGTCATGATCACCTCCTTGGGGTAGAGGCTGCGGTAGTAGGTCGGGAAGGTAGTGCCGCCGATCGCCACACCCGGCTTGATGTCGTCGGTGACGATCTCGACCTTGCTGCCCTTCTCGCTCATGTAGTCGGCGCACGACATGCCGGAGAACTCGCAGATGGTGTCGTAGATCAGCACGTTCTTCGCCGGCGCGACCTTGCCCGAGAGGATGTCCCAGGTGCTCACCACCAGGCCCTCCTCCGCCCCCCAGTGCGGGTTCTGCTCGAGGAAGGGCTGCGCGCCGGTGGCGAGCACGACCACATCCGGCTTGAGGTCGAGGATGGTCGCGACGTCCGCCGCCACACCCAGGCGCAGATCCACCTTCAGGCGCGCAAGCTCGAGCTGGAACCAGCGCGTGATGCCCGCCATCTGGTCGCGCTGCGGCGCACGCGCGGCGAGCGTGACCTGGCCGCCGAGCGCGTCGCTCTTCTCGAACAGCGTCACGTCGTGGCCGCGTTCGGCCGACACCCGCGCGGCCTCCATGCCGGCCGGGCCGCCGCCGACGACGACGACCTTGCGCTTCGGCCCGCTGCTTTTCTCGATGATGTGCGGCAGACCGAGGTGCTCGCGCGAGGTGGCGGCGTTCTGGATGCACAGCACGTCCAGGCCCTGGTACTGGCGGTCGATGCAGTAGTTGGCGCCGACGCACTGGCGGATCTGGTCCACCTGGCCGAGCTTGATCTTGTTCACGAAGTGCGGGTCGGCGATGTGCGCGCGGGTCATGCCCACCATGTCCACATAGCCACCTTCCAGCACGCGCTGCGCCTGGTTCGGGTCCTTGATGTTCTGCGCGTGCAGCACCGGCACCGACACCACCTCCTTGATGCCTGCGGCGAGATGCAGGAAAGGCTCGGGCGGGAAGGTCATGTTGGGGATGACGTTCGCCAGGGTGTTGTGGGTGTCGGCACCCGAGCCGACCACGCCGATGAAGTCGATCAGGCCGGTGTCGCTGTAGTACTTGGCGATCTCTTTCATGTCCTCGTGGCTGAGGCCGTCCGGATGGAACTCGTCGCCACAGATGCGCAGGCCGACGACGAAGTCCGCGCCGACCTCGGCGCGCACCGCCTTGGCCACTTCCAGGCCGAAGCGCATGCGGTTCTCGAAGCTACCGCCCCACTCGTCGGTGCGCTTGTTGACGCGCGGGCTCCAGAACTGGTCGATGAGGTGCTGGTGCACCGCGGAGAGCTCGACCCCGTCCAGCCCGCCTTCCTTGGCGCGGCGCGCAGCCTGGGCGAACTCGCCGATGATGCGCTGGATGTCCTCGATCTCGATCGTCTTGCAGGTGGCGCGGTGTACCGGCTCGCGGATGCCGGAGGGCGACAGCAGGTGCGGCCAGTTCTCGCCGTCCCAGCGCGTGCGGCGGCCCATGTGGGTGATCTGGATCATGATCTTGGCGCCATGCTTGTGCATCGCATCCGCCAGGTTCCGGAAGTGCGGGATGATCTTGTCGGTGGACAGATTCACCGACTTCCACCAACCCTGCGGGCTGTCGATCGACACGGTGGACGAGCCGCCGCAGATGCACAGGCCGATGCCGCCCTTGGCCTTCTCCTCGTAGTACTTGACGTAGCGTTCGGTGGTCATGCCGCCGTCGGTGGCGTAGACCTCGGCGTGCGCGGTGCTGAGGATGCGGTTGCGGATGGTGAGCATGCCGATCTGGATCGGCTGGAAGAGTGCGTCGAACTGGGCCATGTGCGTGCTCCTCAGGCGATCGGGCGGGTCACGAAGATGCCATGGTCGCAGCCTTCCTCGGCGGCGCTCTGCACCTGCTCGGCGACGGTGCGGATGGGGCTGCCCGCGGCGGCGAGGATCTGGTCCATCGCGCCGGCGAACCAGCCGGTGAACATGTAATCCACCTTGCGGCCGACCTTGCCATACACATACACGAAGGCGGAGTGGTCGAGACGCACCCGGCAGGTGCCCTGGGTGACGTCGATCTCCTCAATCTTGAAGAGCCCCCAGCCGCGCTGCGACAGGCGCTTCATGTAGTGCTCGAACACCGCCGCGCCGGACAGTCCGTGCAGCGCCGCCTCCTTCTCGCACCAATGCCAGGCGGACTTGTAGCCGGCCTTGTAGAGGATCTCGGCATAGCGCTCGGCGCCGATCTCTTCCTCGATGCCGATGTGGTTGTTCACAAAGAAGTGGCGCGGCACGTACAGCATCGGCAGCGCGTCGGTGGTCCAGACACCGGTTTCGGAATCGACTTCGATCGGCAGTTGCGGGGCGGTCTTCATGGTGGATTGTCTCTATGGGTCTTGTGACTGCACGACGCCACCCCGGGCCGGTTCCCGGCAGGGTGGGATGGCGTCGGTTCGCTTGTGTTCAGGTGTTGCGGTGGGTGGTCAGGCGGGGGCGCTCATTCGCCCCACACGTCCTTCAGCACGCGCACCCAGTTCTCGCCCATGACCTTGCGCACCACGCGCTCGGACATGCCGCGCTTCAACAGGGTCTCGGTGAGGTTGGGGAACTCGCCGACGGTCCGGATGCCGAGCGGGTTCACGATCTTGCCGAAGTTGGTGAGGCGGCGCGCATAGCCCTTGTCGTGGGTGAGCCACTCGAAGAAGTCGTGGCCATGGCCCTGGGTGAAGTCGGTGCCGATGCCGATCGCGTCCTCGCCGACGAGGTTCATCACGTACTCGATCGCCTCGGCGTAGTCGTCGATCGTGGAGTCGATGCCTTTCTTGAGGAAGGGCGCGAACATCGTCACGCCAACGAAGCCGCCGTGGTCGGCGATGAACTTCAGCTCGGCGTCCGACTTGTTGCGCGGATGCTCCTTGAGGCCGGACGGCAGGCAGTGCGAGTAGCACACCGGCTTCTTCGATTCGAGGATGACCTCCTCGGAGGTCTTGCCGCCGACGTGCGACAGGTCGCACATGATGCCGACGCGGTTCATCTCGGCGACCACCTCGCGGCCGAAGCCGGAGAGCCCGCCATCGCGCTCGTAGCAGCCGGTACCGACCAGATTCTGGGTGTTGTAGCACATCTGCACGATGCCCACGCCCAGCTTCTTGAAGATCTCGATGTAGCCGAGCTTGTCCTCGAACGCGTGCGCATTCTGGAAGCCGAGGATGATGCCGGTCTTGCCCGCCGCCTTGGCGCGTTGGATGTCGGCGGTGGTGTGCACCGGCATCACCAGGTCCGCGTTCTCGCCGAGCAGCTTGTTCACCATCGCGATGTTGTCCATTGTCGCCTGGAAACCCTCCCAGACCGACACGGTACAGTTCGCCGCGGTGAGCCCGCCGCGGCGCATGTCCTCGAAGAGTTCACGGTTCCACTTGGCGATGATCAGGCCATCGATGACGATCGCGTCTTGGTGCAGTTCGGCAGCGTTCATTCGGCACTCCAGAGAGAAAGGTTGCATGTCGCGAAGAATAGTCCGCCACCCGCGGACGGGGTCGTTTGGAAGCGACGAAGACCATCCGGAAAACGTCATCAGCGTCGCAGACGCGACATCGCAGAAAAATTTTCGCTCCCCTGCATCCGCCAGGCCTCCGGCTGCGTTTCAGGTACAGGCCAGGCAAAAACGCCTGCCGACCGAAACGAAAACCAACGCCAAGGAGAATCATCATGAACAAGCCCGCCCTGCTCCAGATCGCCCTCACCACCGCCGCCGTCTTCTGGATGGCCGCCCCCGCCCACGCCAACGGCACCCCGGGCATGGTGTGCCCGAGCGGCAGCGTCGCGCAGCGCTCGAACGCCAACGCCACGCTGCACTGTGTCAAGGAGGAGCGCACGGTGCGCGAGTCGATCTGCTCCGCGGTCACGGTGTCGGCACGCAGCGGCGCGATCGGCGCAAACGTGAACGTGGTGCAGCGCGTGCGTCGCGGCGCGCAGGACGAATGCACCGACCCGACCGGCCAGACCCGCTCCGGCGCACAGGCGGCCCTGCTGCCGGGCGAGCGTGTCGCGGACTTCCGCCGCGAGGAGCGCAGCGACGGCCGCGACATCTGGGTGAAGACGGCGCGTGTCAATGTCTTCCCGATCCCGGTCGTCGCCGCCAACAGCAGCATGCTGGTGGGCAACAACAGCCTGCCGATCAACCCGCGCCACGACCCGGCCAACGGCGTGAGCTGCCCTGGAGGCTTTGCCGGCGAATCGCGCAGCAACGGCATCAACTGCGTGCAGGAAACCCGCCACGCCTCGAGCTGCGACATCGGCTGGACGCTGCGGGTCGACGACCTCGGCCGGCGTGAGGACAAGTGCATCGGCATCAACGGCGCCGGCAACACCGTGCCGCAGGGTGTGACCAACGTGCAGCTGCAAGTGCAGAAGAGCCAGTGGGACCTGCAGGCGCGTGCCGGCCGCGACCAGTGGGTGTTCAGCCGCTACGCCTACCCGGTCAGCCGTTGAGAGCGTGCGCGCAACGCGGCAATCGGTTCGCGCAGCAGATTCATTCACAGGCTCTGAGCCGATACACTTCCAATCCGAAGACGGGGCCGCCACAGCGGCTCCGCGCCCCCCGCCCAGGAGCCCGCCATGCCAACACGTACCACCTCGCGTCGCCTTCCCGTGCTGGGTCTGGCCGTGTCGGCGCTGCTGCTCTCCGCCTGTGTCAGCAACCCCAGCCAGCGCACGCTCGCCGAGGTGCGCGAGCAGGCGAACCCTGTGGATCGCGGCGCGCGCGCGGTGACCAACTTCACCCCGGCGCTGCGCTGCATGGACGAGCTGATGTTCGATACCGGCATCCGCGACGTCACGATGATGATGGAGGGACTCACCGACGCCACCCAGCAGGTGCCGGCCTCGGCGCGCGACATGATGACCTCGGCGATCTCCGACATGACGCGCCGCTCGCGCGCGGTGCGCCTGTCGGTGTTCGGCGACGATCAGGCGAACCTGCTCCAGTTCCTGCAGCAGGCCGAGCAGCAGTCGCCGTTTGCGGTGATCCCTCAGTACAGCCTGCGCGGCAGCATCAGCCAACTCGACGACAGCGTGGACAAGCGCAGCGCCTCGGTGGGCGCGAGCCTGATCGAGCGCCTGTTCAACGTGCGCTTCGGCAGCGAGACGCGCTTCTCGGTGCTCGGCTTCGACGCGGCGATGGTCGAAACCCAGTCGCTGACCCTGATCCCCGGGGTATCCACCAAGAACCTCACCGTCATCGCCGACCGCGACGCCAGCGCCGGCGACGGCCAGGCGCGCCTCAGCAACCCGGGGCTGGATCTGGTCTTCTCGTTTTCCGCCAGCCGCTCGGAAGGCAAGGCCCAGGCGGCGCGCAACATGATCGAGCTCGCCGCGGTGGAGCTCACCGGCAAGCTCCTGCGCCTGCCCTACTGGCAATGCCTGGGTGCGAGCGACGACGAACCCGAGGTGGTGCGCGAGATGGAGGACTGGTTCCTCAGCCTCACGGATGCCGAGCTGGTGAGCTTTCTGCAGGAGCGCATGCGCGAGCGCCGCTACTACGACGGCCCCGCCAACGGCCAGGCGGATGCCGCCTTCGCCGAGGCGATCGCACGCTATCGCGCCGCCCTCGGCCTGCCACCCGGCGACACGGTGGATCTCGCGTTCTTCCGCAAGTTCATCACCACCAAGGTCGCACGCGGCCCGCTCGCGAGCCAACGCGTGCTCGCGCTGCAAGGCGGTGCGAACGCGCAGCCCGCGGCATCGCCCGCAACCCCCGTCCCGGCGCCGGCCGTGCCGATTACCGCAGCGAGCAGTGCCGACACGGTCCGCATCGAGCTGCGCGCCGAGCCCTCGCGCCGCCAGCGCGGCCTGGAACTGCTGGTGAGCGCCAGCCAGCCCGGCTACCTCTACTGCTATGCGCGCGACCCGGTCGGCGGCGGCATCGTGCGCATCTACCCCAACCGCTTCGCGCGCGATCCGCGCATCGACGGCGGCCGGCCGCTGCGCCTGCCGGACGGACAGCGCTTCGTCCTCAACCCCGCCGCCGAGTACGCCTGCCTGCACGCTCCGCGCGAGATTTACGGCGACCTGCCGCCGCCGCTGCGCTGGGGCGACTTCGAGGAGATCCGCCTGAAATCCTTCGACGAGATCCGCAAGCACTTCGGCGAGGTCTCGGGCAGCCCCATCGGCATGCAGGTGCTGCGACCTTGAGCACGCGGGTGGACGCCAACCGGCCGCCGCGCCACTTCGAAGCTACTTCCTGACGAGGGGTCACGCATGGATCGCAACGTCGACGTCGCGGCGCTGCTCGCACGCATCAGCCTCGGCGACCGCGCCGCCTTCAAGGCGCTCTATGACGCCGCGGCCGGGCGCCTGCTCGCGGTGGCGATGCGCCTCCTCAACGACCGCGGCGCCGCCGAGGATGTGGTGCAGGAGGTCTTCGTGTCGATCTGGAACGCCTCCTCGGAAGCCGCCAACCCGGCCCAGCGCAGCCTCGCCTGGCTGTGCGTGGTGACGCGCAACCGGGCGCTCGACGTGCTGCGCCGGCGCAAGCCCGAGACACCGCTGCACTGGACCAACGAGGAAGGCGAGGAGGTTTTCCA
Organism: Rhodocyclaceae bacterium; assembly: GCA_041916775.1. Classification (GTDB taxonomy): domain Bacteria; phylum Pseudomonadota; class Gammaproteobacteria; order Burkholderiales; family Rhodocyclaceae; genus UBA2357. The sequence goes on from JAYRYZ010000018.1 coordinate 24,828, forward strand.
CGATGTCGCCGCCGACACCGCGACGCCGCTCGAACAGCTCCAGGCGGAGCAGGACAGCGGACAGCTCGGCCGCTGCCTCGAGGCGCTGGACCCGGAACCCCGCCTCGCGATCATGCTGGCCTACTGCGAGGGGCTGACCCATGTGGAGCTCGCCGAGCGGCTCAAGCGCCCGCTCGGCACCATCAAGGCCTGGACGCGCAGAAACCTGCTGCGCCTGCGCGACTGCATGGAGGCCGCAGCATGAACTGGCATCGCAACCCCGAACTGCTGGACCGCCTCGCGGGCGAATACGCGCTGGGCACCCTCGTCGGCCCGGCGCGCCGCCGCTTCGAGCGCCTGATGCGCGAGCGCGAGGACGTCGCCGCCGCGGTGCGGCGCTGGCATGCACGCCTCGGGCCCAGCCTCGTGCCGGACAAGCCCCTTCCCCCGAACCCCGCCCAGTGGCACGCGCTGGAAGCGCGCCTGTTCCCGGCCGAAGCGGGCCTGCGCCCGTCCGCCGCGCGCGAATCCGCGCTCGCCGCCTGGTGGCGCCGCCTGCTCGCGCCCGCCCCCGTCGCGGCGCTCGCCTTCGGCGTGGTGCTCGGCGTGCTGGTCATGCCTGTCTGGCAGGCCATCGCCCCGGACACCCAGCCCGCGCGCCTCGCCCAGCTCCCCGACAGCTACGTCGGCGTGCTCGCGACCGCCGACGGCCGCCCTGGCCTCATCGTCTCCAGCCTGCGCCACGGCCGCACCGTGGACCTCAAGCAGCTCGCCGCCGTCACCCCACCCGCGGGCCAGACCCTCTACCTGTGGACGCTCGACAAGGCCGGCCAGGCCCGCCCGGTCGGCCCCATCCCCGGCGGCGCCTTCGTCAGCGTTGAACTGCCGGCGAGCGCAGAGACGATCTTCGCCGACGCGATCGAGCTCGCCGTCTCGACCGAAGCCCTCGACACCCGCCCCACCAGCCCCAGCGGCGGCCCCGCGGCCTTCGTCTACCGCGGCCTGTGCGGCAAGCTGTGGGTTCCGCCACCGGCCGTGAGATAGGTGCGGCCGGTCGGATATGGGCCACGTTTTCCCCGCTATCCGCGAGATCAACCGGGTACCTGCCAAGCTAGGATGTCAACATTGAAAATGCCCTGACAGGGGGATACCGCGATGGCTTCCGACTTCGACTTCCGTGCGCGCACTGCACCCTCGTCTGCCACGACCGCGACGCTGACAGCGCTTCAGCGAGACAGGGGGGACGCTGCTGCGTCTTCGGCATCCACAAGCTCCTTCGGCAAGGCGCTGGATCAACTGCTGCAGGCTAGCCTGTCAGCAATGCAGGCGGGGCCTGCAGCCGTGCGAAGCGGGCCACCTGTTTCGCTGGCGGCCAAGGGCGCGGGCACGCAAGCCGCGACTGAAGCTTCAACCGTGTCGGCCACGTCCGCGGCGTCCGCCACTGCCGATGCCGCCAACGCGACTACAGAGGGCGCAGCAGCCGACACCGTGACGACAGCGAACGACACCTCCACCACCTCGGGCGCGCGCGGCCGGGCGGCGTTCGAAGCAGCGAAGGATCCGAGCAACTGGGTTACCCAGGTGCAGGTCGCCGAGCTCGACCGAATCCCCGGCTACGACATCCCGATGGAGGACAAGATCACCGCCACCCATCAGCAAGCGCAAATCCTCGGCTGGTCGGCCGATGACCTCGACGCCTATTACGGCCAGCCATCAGGAACACATGAGCGGCGCTTCGAGGCACTCGACCTCGCACCGCTTGCTGGCGACGGCAAGGTGCTGACGCGCCACGACAACCCGGAGCTGTTCACCACCCAAAGCTCCTTCAGCGCACAGACTTACGCCGACGGACAAATCGTCGACAACCCGGACGGCTCCTTCACCGTATTCGCCGCCGACAGCTTCGGCAACATCGGTGGCACCACCTACAACCCGGACGGTTCGGTGCGCGACCCGGGCGGCCCGCGTGCGACGATCAACCAGGCGATCGCGCTGCAGCGCGCCCCCTGGCTCGAAAGCAGCACCGGCCCGGCCCATGCCGGGAACAAGGATGCGCTGCGCGCGCTGGCGGCCGACACCAGCGGCTACACCGGCGCCAGCGACTACACCGAAATGGCCGCCTGGTTGCGCGACAAGGGCGCTGCGTTCGACCGGCACAACATCCAGTATCTCGCCGCAAACGGCCGCAGCAGCGCAAGCTCGACCGACGGCTACGTGCCGCTGGCGATCAAGCTGCAGGCCACGACGCCGGATGGAGACGCGGGCAGCACAAGCTCGACATCGGGCAGCAGCGCCTGAGGATCGGTACACGCTGCGCATGGCGAGGGCGCACCCCGCCAACCGGGTGGGTTGAGTGCCCCCGGCTGGCACCGCGGGCCGATGCCCGGGAGTAGAGAGACATCACTCAACCATGCCCGATCTGTAGAGAAGATCGTCATATTTCGACATGAAACGATATCGTGTCGAAACCGTCGACACGTCCGATCATGATGATCGACCGATCAGCCGACCCGTCACAGATTCAACACCAAGTCAGAATGCTCGCGCATGCTGTCCTTGATGCTGTGGCCGAGTGGCACCAGGTAGAGTTGCGCGCCCTCACGTCGAGCAAACTTCATTGCCGGCACGAAATCGCTGTCGCCCGTCACAAGCACGATCACATCGGCTTGCCTCTTGAGCGTCAGCGCAGCAATGTCGAGCCCGATTCGCATATCGACGCCCTTCTGCTGGATTTCCGGCTGCAGATCACTTGCACCGATCAGGACCTCCTGATCACCCCGTGCAAGGGCCCGGCGGTTCAGTCGCCAACCGCGAAAGGCAAGTTCACCCAGGCGTAACGCAACGAAAGGCTCTTGAACCAGCTCGGCGTGAAGTTGCCGGTTGCGTGTGGCGGCAGGGTGTGCGCCGAAGTCGACGCGACCGCCGTTCAAAGGTACTTCTTCGACGCTTGTCAGCGGCTGAGAATCGTAGAAATAAACCCGATGAAGACGCATGCCTGCAAGTTCTGGCGCATGCATGACGCTCTTGAGGAAAGCCTGGATGTTCGTCAGAGTGGCCGGCGCTTTCGGTGCCCCGAGCTTTCGCTTCAGGAACCCGCCGTCAATCAGGATGGCAAATGTGAGCACAGGAGAACGGGGCGGCAGCCAAAGAGGTCGGGAGTCGGGGCCCCCTGTTATATGTCACCCCTGAGGCCACCTGGCTTGTATCTGCGGCTCGATGATACCGCACGTCGCCTACCGCGTCACCCCGCTCAACCCCCACCCAATAGCTTTGAGCGCCCCTCTTCTATCTCCGACGTGGCGCCACCATTGCGCACAACGCTGCCGACACGCCTGCCTCATCGCCCGAGCAGCACGCGCCGGTCATGCACCGGCTGGGGCGGACGGGCGCTCACCGGGAACATGCGCGCATAGACGTCGCGCTGCGCCGCCGAGAACGTGTGCGGCGTGCGCATCACCACCCAGGTGACGCCCTCGGTGCAGGGCGGTGTGGTGAGCGAGCCGGCATAGAGGTAGTGCGACGGGTCCGCCGGTATCAGCTGCGCGAGGTCCAGCTCGACACCCGGCCGGTACGCCGCATTGCGCTCCAGCGCGAGGTTGCCCCACACCGTACTGACGAAGTCGCTGGGCGTCTCGCCAGCCACCATCAGTACCTGCACGATCAGCATGCGGCCGCTCTCGCTGCGGTGGTGGAGCTGCACCGCCATGTCGGGCTGCAGGCCGTCGATGCGCTCCAGCACCGGGTGCTGGAAGCGCAGTTGCTCGAGGACGTAGCGCTCGCCGCGCACCCGGGCGTGGAGGTCGCGGTCTTCCAGCTGCACGACCAGGGTCTGGTCTGTGTCGAGCACACGGAAGCGGCTCGGGTGGTAGCTGAACACCACCGGCTCGAGCTCGACTTCGAGCGCGCCATCCAGATCGATCGGCGACTGGCGCCGCCCGTCGGCGCACACGCGCCACTCGGGCCGCATCATGCCCCACACAAGGGGACCGGTGTCGCCGCTGAATGACCAGGCGGGACTGGGAGCACGCGCCGCCTGGGTCACGGGCTTGCGCGCCGGCGCCTTGGGCTCGCGCTCGCTGCGTGCCTCCCGAGGAGTAGGGGCGGGACGGGGGGTCGGCGAGGGGCTCAAGCGTTGCGGTTCGTCCTGGGGCTTGGATGCGGGCGTGGCGCTCGGGCTTGGAGTGAGCGGGGGCGTACGCTCGGCCATGTCAAGCGGCGCGGGCGCAACGATCGGGGCGTTGGTGGGCGTCGGGCTTGGGGTGGGGGCCGGCAGGGGCGTCGGCGTGGCTGTCGGCGCAGCGGCCACAGTCGGGCTGGGCCGGGGCGTGGGCGTGCGGACGGGGGTCGGTGTCCGTGGGGGCGCGGGCGTTGGCGTCCTCGCGGCCTGGGCGGATGCCGCCGCCGAGGCCGCGGCCTTGCTCGCCTCCTCGGCCAGGCTCTGCAGACTGGCACCGCCGGCAGGGCTGCCGCCGGGGTTGCAGATCTCTCGCCACAGACGCTCGTCGATGGAATTGCGCGCAGCAAGCACCGGGCGCTGATCTACCACGGCGTCCTCGCGCAACACCAGGTTCTGCGCGTCGAGATAGACCCGCTTCACGGTGTTGAAGCTGCGGTTGAAGCAGTCGAAGCGGTTCAGCGCCTTGATCGAGGCGTAGCCCTCCTTCTCCGCCTCGGCGGGCGAGAGCACGATGCGCGCCCACGCCACCTTGGTGCTGCCGTCGGACTGGAGGATGGTGCTGCGGTCGATCTGCACCTCTCGGTCGCGGTCGCGGCCTATCGTCTCCCAGGTGTCCGCAGCCACGCCTGGCTCAATCGCGGTGAGCGCGACGAGGCTTGCGGCGAGGCGGAGGCGAAGGTGGATACGAGCGTGCGGCTTCATGTCTGCGGGTCCTTCTGATGCCTGCTTCAACGGCGCATCATGCGCCAACTTTAGCGCTGCTCGGGCGGGACGGAATGCGGATCGCGTCACGGGCCCGGACAGGCCCCGATGCGGCACGAAAGCTCCAACCGCGGGATCGCCGCGAGAATTGCCGCCACCACCGCCGCGATGTTGCGCTAGAATGCGCGACGTCAAACGGGGAGTAGCCGCTTCCGCCCCCCGCGGAAGGAGCGCGTCAACACACTTTTCCATCCGGAAATGGCGCGCTCAGCCTCGATGCCTGGCAAGACCTTTGACCACATGCCTCCCGAAGACGGGCTGGGGGTTGCGTGTGGTCATCGGATCCATACCAGCCCGGAGCCTCCCATGAATCTGTCTCTCGAAGCCTTCCTGATGTCCACCGGCATCGTCGCCCTCGCCGAGATCGGCGACAAGACGCAGCTGCTCGCCTTCATGCTCGCCGCGCGTTTCCGCCGGCCCGTGCCGATCATCCTCGGCATCCTCGTCGCCACCATCGCCAACCACGCCTTCGCCGCCGCGGTCGGCACCTGGATCACCCAGCTGCTCGGGCCGGAGGTGCTGCGCTGGGTGCTGGGCCTGTCCTTTCTCGCGATGGCGGTGTGGATCCTGATCCCCGACAAGATCGACGAGGACGAGATCGGCGCGCCGTCCATGGGTGTGTTCGGTGCCACGGTGGTGGCCTTCTTCCTCGCCGAGATGGGCGACAAGACGCAGGTGGCCACGGTCGCACTGGCCGCACAGTACGGCGCCTTCGTCGCCGTCGTGTGCGGCACCACGCTGGGGATGATGATCGCGAACGCACCGGCGGTGCTCGCCGGCGACCGCATCGCCAACCGCATCCCGGTGAAGCTGGTGCATGGCATTGCCGCGGCGTTGTTCGCGGTACTCGGTGTCGTCGCCATCACCGGCTTCGGCCAGGGCTGACAGGCCACTGCAGCCGCCGGTCAGCCACCCGCCATCGCAGGGAACAGTGCGTTTGTCAGTGCTGATGGCAGCGCTTGCCGGCGCGGAGCGAGTCCGGTAGTCTTCGCCACTTCGTTGGGGGTGCCAGCCGTTGATGCGGCTGGCTGAGAGAGTCCCTTGGAACCTGATCCGGCTCGCACCGGCGTAGGGAAACGTCACCGGCAGGCGCCCTTCACGGGCGCTGCCCGCCCCGCTTCCCCGCTCCGTGGCCGGATCCCTTCCGCATCACAGGAGCGCGCGATGAGCAGTCCCGGTTCAACTTCCAGTGCCATCCCGAATGTCGTCACCATCGCCGGCGTCGATCCGTCCGGTGGCGCCGGCGTGCTCGCCGACGTCAAGGCCTTCTCCGCGCTCGGCGCCTACGGTTGTGCAGTGATCGCCGCGCTGACGGCGCAGAACACGCGCGGCGTGGCCGACATCCACGTGCCGCCGGTCGCCTTCCTGCGCCAGCAGATCGACACCCTGTTCGCCGACGTCACGCTGCACGCGTGCAAGATCGGCATGCTCGGCAGCGCCGAGGTCACCGCGACGGTGGCCGACCGCCTCGCCCATTGGAACGCGGGCAACGTGGTGCTCGACCCGGTGATGGTGGCAAAGAGCGGCGACACCCTGCTCGCGAAACCCGCGATCGCGATGCTGCGCGAGGCGCTGATGCCGCAGGCCTTCATGATCACCCCCAACCTGCCCGAGGCCGGGGTGCTGCTGGAGCAGCGCGCGCCGGAGACGGTGAAGGAGATGTACCGCGCCGCCGAGCGTCTGCGCGAGCTGCTGCCGACCTCGAGCGAGCGCTGGGTGTTGCTGAAGGGCGGCCACCTGCCCGGCAGCGAGCTCACCGACCTGCTCTTCGACGGCGACCGCATGGTTGAGCTGCCCGCCGCGCGCATCGAGACGAAGAACACCCATGGCACCGGCTGCAGCCTGTCGGCGGCGATCGCGGCGCTGCTGCCGCAACGCCAGGGCGGCTTTCGCCCGGTGGAGTCGGCGGTGCGCGATGCGCGCCAGTGGCTGCTCGGCGCGATCGCGCAATCCTGTGCGCTCGCGGTCGGCCAGGGCCACGGGCCGGTGCACCACTTCCACGCGCTGTATCACCAGCAGCGCAGCCAGGGTCGCGCCTGAGCGCCCTACACACATCCCCCGCACTGCCAGAACGAGGCCGGACACCGGCTGCCCCACCCCACGGAGACCGCATGAACGCCAAAGAGAGCTTCCTCGCCGCCAACGCCCATGTGGACGCGGCCGCGATCCAGCCGCTGCCCAATTCCCGCAAGATTCACGTAGAAGGTTCGCGGCCGGACATCCGGGTGCCAATGCGCGAAATCTCGCAAGCCGACACGCCGACCGGCTTCGGCGGCGAAAAGAACCCGCCGATCTACGTTTACGATTGTTCCGGCCCCTACTCCGATCCGGCGGCGCAGATCGACATCCGCTCCGGCCTGCCGGCGCTGCGCGCCCGATGGATCGCCGAGCGCGGCGACACCGAGGAACTGCCTGGCCTGTCCTCCGAATTCGGCCGCCAGCGCGCTGCCGACAGCGCGCTCGATGAACTGCGCTTCCCCGGCCTGCACAGGAAGCCGCGCCGCGCCAGGAGCGGAATGAACGTTACGCAAATGCACTACGCCCGCCAGGGCATCATCACGCCGGAAATGGAGTTCGTGGCGATCCGCGAGAATTTGAATCGCGCCGCCTACATCGAATCGCTGAAGGCCACCGGCCCGATGGGCGAGAAGATGGCCAAGCTGCTGACCCGCCAGCATCCGGGGCAGAGCTTCGGCGCGGCCATCCCGGCCGAGATCACGCCGGAATTCGTGCGCAGCGAAGTCGCGCGCGGCCGCGCCATCATCCCGAACAACATCAACCACCCGGAAAGCGAGCCGATGATCATCGGCCGCAACTTCCTCACCAAGATCAACGCCAACATCGGCAACTCGGCGCTCGGCTCCAGCATTCAGGAAGAAGTCGAAAAGATGACCTGGGCCATCCGCTGGGGCGGCGACACGGTGATGGATCTCTCCACCGGCAAGAACATCCACGAAACGCGCGAGTGGATCATCCGCAACAGCCCGGTGCCGATCGGTACCGTGCCGATCTACCAGGCGCTGGAGAAGGTGAATGGCAAGGCTGAGGAGCTGAGCTGGGAAATCTTCCGCGACACGCTGATCGAACAGGCCGAACAGGGCGTCGATTACTTCACCATCCACGCCGGCGTGCTGCTGCGCTACATCCCGATGACCGCCAACCGCATGACCGGCATCGTCAGCCGCGGCGGTTCGATCATGGCCAAGTGGTGCCTCGCGCATCACAAGGAGAGCTTCCTCTACACCCACTTCGAGGACATCTGCGACATCATGAAGGCCTACGACGTGGCCTTCAGCCTCGGCGATGGCCTGCGTCCCGGCTCGATCTACGACGCCAACGATGAAGCGCAACTCGGAGAACTGAAGACGCTCGGCGAACTCACCGAGGTCGCCTGGAAGCACGACGTGCAGACCATCATCGAAGGCCCGGGCCACGTGCCGATGCATCTCATCAAGGAGAACATGGACCTGCAGCTCGAAGTCTGCAAGGAAGCCCCGTTCTACACCTTGGGCCCGCTGACCACCGACATCGCGCCGGGCTACGACCACATCACCAGCGGCATCGGCGCCGCGATGATCGGCTGGTACGGCACGGCCATGCTCTGCTACGTCACACCCAAGGAACACCTCGGCCTGCCCGACAAGGACGACGTCAAGGAAGGCATCATCACCTACAAGCTCGCCGCCCACGCCGCCGATCTCGCCAAGGGCCACCCGGGCGCGCAGATCCGCGACAACGCGCTCTCGAAGGCGCGCTACGAATTCCGCTGGGAAGACCAGTTCAACCTCGGCCTCGACCCGGACAAGGCGCGCGAATTCCACGACGAGACGCTGCCCAAGGAATCGGCCAAGGTCGCCCACTTCTGCTCGATGTGCGGGCCGCACTTCTGCTCGATGAAGATTACGCAGGATGTGCGTGACTACGCGGCTGCGAAAGGTCTCAAGGAAGATGAGGCACTGACACGCGGCATGGAGGCAAAGGCGGTCGAGTTCGTCAAGACCGGTGCCGAGCTTTACCGCAAGCTGTGACGCACCGCAACAAACACGAGGCAGCGCAACGGTCGGGAAGGTAGAATGCGTGCTCCTGTCATTCTGCCTATCCCATGGAACTCACACTACTCATCAAGGCGCTGATCCTAGGCATCGTCGAGGGTCTGACCGAATTCCTGCCGGTCTCCTCCACCGGCCACCTCATCATCGTCGGCAGCCTGCTCGACTACACCAACGAGCAGAGCAAGGTGTTCAAGATCGTCATCCAGCTCGGCGCCATCCTCGCGGTGTGCTGGGCCTTTCGCAGCCGCATCGGCCAGGCGCTCGGCGGCCTGCACAACGACCCGGTGCAGCAGCGCTTCGCCGGCTTGCTGATCATCGGCTTCCTGCCGGCGGCGGTACTCGGGCTGATGTTCCACAGCGTCATCAAGACCTACCTCTTCAACCCGCTCACCGTCGCCGGGGCGCTCATCGGCGGTGGCTTGCTGATCCTCTACATCGAGCGACGGGTGTATAGCCCGCGGGTGCACAGCGTGGACGACATGCGCTTCTCCGACGCGCTGAAAGTGGGCTTCGCGCAGGCGTTGGCGATGTTTCCGGGGGTGTCGCGCTCGGGCGCGACCATCATGGGCGGGCTGATTTTCGGCCTGTCACGCAAGACGGCAACCGAGTTCTCGTTCTTCCTCGCGATCCCGACGATGTTCGCGGCGACCATCTACGATGTGTACAAGAACTGGGCGCTGCTGCGGCTGGAGGACCTGCCGGTGTTCGCGGTGGGTTTCGTGGCGGCCTTCATCGCCGCGATGCTCACCGTGAAGGCGCTGCTGCGCTATGTGTCCAACCACGACTTCACGATCTTCGCCTGGTACCGCATCGTATTCGGCGTGGTGGTGCTGGCGAGCGCGCAGTTCGGCTGGGTGGACTGGCACACCGGCTGAACCCCCGGCGCGGCCCGCCTCAGCCCAGCGGCCAGAAGATCGGCACGAGCACGCTCAGCATCACCCACACGATCAGGTTCATGGGGATGCCGAGGCGGGCAAAGTCGGTGAAGCGGTAGTTGCCGGCGTTATAGACCAGGGTGTTGGTCTGGTAGCCGATGGGGGTGGCAAAGCTCGCGCTGGCGGCAAGCATCACGCCGACGACGAAGGGGCGCGGATCCACTCCCAGATGCTGGGCGACACCGATCACTACAGGGGTGAACAGCACCGCGACCGCGTTGTTGCTGAGGAACTCGGTCGCGATCGAGGTGATGAGGATCACCAGCGACAGGATCAACCACGGCGACGCACCCTCACCCAGCCCGACCAGCGCCCCCGCGACCCTGCCGTCGAGGCCGGAGTTGCGCATCGCGATGCTGATCGCGAGCATGCCGAAGATGAGCACGATGATCGGCCACTCGATCGCCTTGTAGGCCTCGTCCGAGCGGATGCAGCCGGTGACGATCACCACCGCGGTGCCGATCAGCGCCAGGCCTTCGATGGGCATCACGTCCAGCGCCGCGAGCAACATCACGCCCGCAATCGTCGCGAGCGCGATCGGCGCCTTCTCGCGCCGGTTGGTGTGCGTCTTGCCATCGGTGATCGCGAACAGGTCGCCGTTGTCGCAGAAGCGCTTGATCTGCGCCGGCGTGCCCTCTACCAGCAGCACGTCGCCGAACTGCAGCTGGAAGTCGTCGCCGATGGACTCGAAGGACGCGTTCTTGCGATGCACCGCGATCAGGTGAATGCCGTAGCGCGCCGCGAGGTCGAGATCGCGGATCGGGCGCGAAACGTAGCGCGAGGTCTGGCCGACGATCGCCTCCACCATCACCACGCCGCGGCGGCGCAAGGTCTCCAGGTCGTGCGGGTCGATCGCCTGGCCCTGCAGCCCGACGAGATCGGTGCTGCGCAGCTCCATCATCGCGCTGCTGCGCGTGTGCACGATGACGCGGTCGCCCACCATCAGTTGCGTGTCCGGCGAAGGCGAGGCGAACTCGTCGTCACCGCGAAAGAGGTTCAGCACCTTGATCGTGCCGTTCGACAGCTTCGCCTCCTTGAGCGTACGCCCCACCAGGCGCGAACCCTCGGGCACGAACAGCTCGGTCATGAAGAGGCGGTCGCCGCTGCCGGTGAACTGCTGCGTCAGTGTCTCGCGCACCGGCAGGAAGCGTGGCGCGAAGAGCAGCATGAAGGCACAGCCGACGGCGCCGACAAGGATCGCGGGCAGCGAGATCTCGAATATGCCGAAGGGCGCGAGCCCCGCCTGGCGTGCGACACCATCCACCAGAATGTTGGTGGACGTACCCACCATCGTGATCATGCCGCCGAGAATCGTAGCGTAAGACAAGGGGATGAGAAGGCGTGACGGCGCGATCCCATGCCTGCCGGCGATCGCGATCACCGCAGGGATCATCACCATGACGATCGGTGTGTTGTTGATGAAGGGCGACACGAGCATGCCTACGAGCAGCATCGCCAGCAGCAGGCGCCGCTCGCTGCCCCCCGCAGCGCTGCCGATCCACTCGCCCAGCCAATCCACACAACCGGTGCGGCTGAGTGCCCCGCTGATGATGAAGAGGCAGGCGATCGTCACGGGGGCGCTGTTGCTGAATACGCTCAGCACCTCCTTGGGCGCGAGCTGGCCCAGCCCGAGCAGCACCGCCACCGCCACCAGCACGGCGACGTCGGGCTTCACCCATTCGCGCACGAAAGTCACGAACAGGCCGATCAGCACGAGGCCGACGATCAGCGCGGGAGGAATATCTGGCAGGATCATTGCTGTGGTGCACAAGGAGCAGGATGGCCGGCTGGCACAATACAGCGCCGCACTCACAACCACTAGGACTCAAGCTGCAGTACGTAATACTCGAAAGTTATAAGCCTGTGTTTGCACCAGCCCCTCAGCGCCGGGTGAGGGTGCGCAGTGTGCGGTGAACCGCCTTACATGGGAGAATCTCGCATCACCTCCGAGTCCCTCACCATGAGCGAAGACCACATCGCGCCGATTGCGGCCATCCTCTACAAGCCCACCGATCACATCGAGCCGGTGCTGCTCGCCGCGGCCCGCGCGATCGCCGCCAGCGGCGCAAGACTGGGCGGGGTGCTGCAGCACGACATCCCGATGGTCATCGACGACCCGTGCGCAATGGAGCTCGAGGATCTCGCCAATGGCACGCGCTTCGCGCTCTCGCAGGAGCTCGGCAGCGGCTCCGAAGCGTGCCGGCTCGACCCGGCAGCGCTCGCACGCGCCGCAATGTCCATCCGCAACGCACTGGAGGCCGGCACGGACCTCGTCGTCGCCAACAAGTTCGGCGCCCAGGAAGCCGCCGGCGCCGGCCTGCGCGCCGAGATGGCGCTGGCGGTGACATCGGGCGTGCCGCTGCTCACCGCGGTGGGCGAGCGCTTCCTCGCGGAGTGGCAGGACTTCACCGGCGGCGAAACCACCCTCCTGCCCCCCGACGCGGACGCCATCATCGCCTGGTGGCGCGCCATCCACAGCGCTTGAGCCACGGCATGGACTGCCGACCGCACTGCGGCGCCTGCTGCATCGCGCCCTCGATCACCTCGCCGATACCCGGCATGCCCGAGGGCAAGCCGGCCGGTGTAGCGTGCGTGCAGCTCGATGCCGAGCTGCGCTGCCGCATCTTCGGCCAGCCCGGGCGCCCCGCCTGCTGCAGCGGGTTGCAGGCCTCGGAGGAGATGTGCGGCACATCGCGGCAAGCGGCGCTGCGCTGGATTACGGCACTGGAGGCGGCAACCGCGCCGCGACAGCGCACCTGCCAGGGCTGATCCGTCGCTACGCAACTTTGCCCGCACGGGACAGGGGACGCCAGCGCCGGTCGCGGATCAACGGCAGGATGATCGCCGCAGGCGTCAGAGCAGATCACGCTCCAGTGGCGGTTCGACAGGATCATCACGCCACGCCGGGTCATACACCGTACAGCCGTTGCGGCCTTCGCGCTTGGCGACGTACATCGCGACGTCAGCCGCCTTGGCCAGTTCCAGCTCGGACACCCCATGCTCGGGGTACAGGGCGACCCCCAGACTGGCCGAGAGGACGAACGCGCGGCCGTTGATCGGAAAGGGCTGCTCCAGGGCGTGCCGGATCTTCTCCCCCACCCGCCATGCGGCGCCGACGTCCTCGACATTGGTCAGGAGCAGCACGAACTCGTCGCCGCCGATCCGGGCGACGGTGTCGGATTCGCGCAGACACCCACGTATGCGCCCAGCAGCGGCCCTCAACACGAGATCGCCGACATCGTGGCCGAACTGATCGTTGATCGGCTTGAAGTGATCCAGATCCAGGAACATCACCGCGAGTTTTCCGCCCGACCGCCTCGCCAGCGCCAGCGCCTGCTTGAGCGTCTCGGAGAACAACGCGCGGTTCGGCAATTCCGTCAGGGCATCGTACTGCGCCATGTGCCGGATACGCTCCTCCGTCTGACGGCGCTTGGTCACGTCGCGGGTGACTCCGAGCAGGCCGGCAAACTCGCCGCGCGCGTTGGTCATGCTGGTGACGGTGACCTCGGTCCACACCGTGGTGCCGTCCTTGCAGGGCTGCTCGAGGTCCTCACGAAAAGGCGGCACCGGCTCGCCGTTGCGCACTGCATTGATCGCCGCTGCGAGCCCACGGGCCGCCACCACCGCAGAATCCGGGGTGAGCGACTGATCCAGCGATTGCTGCATGACCTCTGCCACGGTAAAGCCGCGCAACTTCTCCACTGACGGACTGATGTAGGTGAAGCGCCCATCAAGATCCATGGTCCAGATCACCTCGGAGGCATGTTCCGCCAACAGGCGGTAGCGCTCCTCGGAGATCGCCAGCTCTTCGGCCGCTGCGCCGAGCTGGCGCATGCTGGCGCTGAGGCGGCGATTGACCCGCAGGATGTAGAGCAGCAAGGTCCCGGCGAGCAGCGCGGCGGCGAGCCCGCCGAGGATATAGGGCGCAAAGCGCAGCAGCTGACCCGCGTCGGGTACGGGGTGATACAAAAAGCCTTCGAGCGGAAAGTCGGCAGGCAGCAAGCCCAGCGCAGCATAGGTCTCGGCGATGTGCGTCCAGCGGCCACGGTGCACGTAGCCGATCTCGATCAGATCCGCCCGGATCAGCGGCACCATCCGCGCGGCCTCGAACTCGAGGAAGCGCGCCTCCACATCCGGCAGGTAGCGGCTGCGGATCAGCTGGATGATCTCGTCGGGATGCTTCAGCGCATACTCCCAGCCGCGCAGGCTGGCGGCACGGAACGCGGCGACCCGCTCGGGATGCTGGCGCAGCAGCGCTTCGCCTACGAACAGGTTGTCGCCGTAGAAGTCGATACCGGCCGAGCGCGGCGTGAGGATCTGGTAGCTGAGCCCGGCCTTGTCGAGAAAGTAAGGCTCATTGGTCACATAGACCGAGGCGGCATCCACCCTGCCCTGAATCAGGTCGTCGATATCGAAGCTGTGCGGTACAAGGGTGATCATGTCGGTTGCGATGCGTTCGCGCAGCAGGTAGGCGAAGAGCTCGTCCGACTGCGGCTCGATCATCACGCGCTTGCCAACCAGATCGTGGACACTCTGCAACGCGCCACGCACGGGTACCGCAATCGCCAGCGGAGAATGCTGGAAGATCACTGCCAGCGTCACCACCGGCTTGCCCGCCGCACGCGCGAGCAGCAGGCTGCTGGTGCCGATACCGAAATCGGCCTCGCCGGAGACCACGCGCTCCACCACGTCGATACCGGGCGCCCCCGCCTGGATGTCGACCTCCAAGCCCGCTTCACGGTAGTAGCCCTTTTCCAGCGCCGCGTAGTAGCCGGCGAACTGGAAGGCATGGTGCCACTTGAGTTGCAGCACCACGGCCTCCTGTGCCCACGCTGTGGCGGGCAGCATCAGCACGAGCCCCGCCAGCAGCGCGGCCCACGCCCGTGCCTTCAGCACACACCCTCCCAGGACCCGCGCAACGCTCGTCCGTACCACTCAACCCTCCAGTGCAACAGGCCCCCACACCGGGAAGACGTCTCCCGGCCCGGGGTTGTCGGGATGGCATGCACCGCCGAGGTGAGTCATCACGCCCCATGCGGCATTCAGCGCAGTCTGCACCGCGCCTTCCGCCCAGGCCGGGGTCCAGCTCACGTCGTCGCCGGCGAGGAACACGCCGCGCTGCGCGGTGGGCAGGTCGTGCTGCATGAAATGGCCGTACATGCGGTGGTTGTAGCGGTAGTGGCCGGGCAGCGCGCCCTTGAAGGCGCCGAGGAAGTTGGGGTCGGCCTCCCAGCTCACGGTGATCGGGTTGCCGCGGATGTGGGCGGCGATGTCGACATCAGGGTAGATCTTCTTCAGCGCGCCCAGCGCAAGCTCGGTGCGTTTCTCCGCGTCCAGCGGCAGCACCTTGAGCGCGTCGCTCATCCACGCATAGCTCAGGCAGATCACACCGGGCTGGTCGGGGCCGTTGTCGAAGAGATAGGTGCCGCGGGTGAGCCGGTCGGTGAGCGTCATCGACATCCGCTGCTCGCCGCTCTGCGGGTCGCGGTCCTGCCAGAAGGGCCGGTCCACCATCACGAAGGTCTTCGCCGACTGCATGTAGCGGGTGCGGTCGAGCGCCATCCACAGCGACTGGGCGAAGAGCGCCTCGTCGGTGTCGATCGCGGTGGTGAGAAGCCAGCTCTGGCAGGTGCACACCACCGCGTCGAAGCGGTCCCGGTGGCCGCGACTGTCGACCACGACCAGCCGGCCATCGACATCGCGGAAGAGCTTGCGCGCCGCGGGGCGGGGCGCGCCGTCGTTGAGCGCCTGCAGCGAGGTGCCCGCGGGCCAGTGCGCGATGCCGCCCGGCGTATGCTGCCACAGCCGCCGCGGCAGCTGCTCGACGCCGCCGACGACGAGGTGCTGGTCGGTGTCGCAGCCGGTGACGTTCACTCGCAGGATCTCGAGCATGGAGTTGGGGAAATCCGAATCCCAGCCGCCGGTGCCGAAGCCCACCTGGCCGAACACCTCGCGGTGGCGGAAGCTCAGCGCCTGGAAGGCCGACGAACCGGTGATGAAGTCGTAGAAGGTGCGCTCGTCCCAGGCCTGTACGATCGGGTTCCACAAGGCCTTGACGCGGACGGCATCACGCGCGCGGATCGCCGCCTGCAGTTCGGAGAAGCGCGCGCCCTCCTCCAGCGCGGCATCGTAGGCGCGCGCCACCTCCTGGAACAGCGGCGGCAGGTCGGCGAGCGTTTCGGCGTAGTGGCGCACGCCTTCGAGCTCGATCACGGTGGAGCCGGCAGCCGGCGTGAGCGGGTTGGGGAAGGGCCGGGTGCGCAGGTCCATGCGCTCCAGGTAGTGATAGAAGCCGCGCGAGGACTGCGGAAAGCGCATGCCGCCCAGTTCGGCGATGACCTCCGGGTTGCCCGGGAAGGGCTCGGAGCGCAGCCGCCCGCCGAGCCGCCCGGCCTCGTAGAACACCGGCCGCACGCCCATGCGCATCAGCTCGTAGCCGCACACCAGCCCGGCGATGCCGGCGCCGATCACCGCCACCCGCGTGCCACGCGCGTCCGCCGGCACGCTGCCGAGGCCGGCGGGGTGCTGCAGCCAGTCGTCGTAGGCAAAGGGAAAGTCGGGTCCGAACATCGAAAACGGCTTGTCGCGCATCGCGGGCCTCCTCGTCAGCGCAGGTACAGTTCGGGACGGCGGCCGGCCAGATAGGGCTGCGCGGCGCGCGTCTGCGCCAGCGCCGCCGCGTCCAGGTCGGCAAGAATCAGCGCGGGCGCGGTGTCACCCGCCGCTGCCAGCGTGCGCCCATCCGGCGCGCAGATGCTGGAGAGCCCGCAGTAGTGCAGCCCGGCCTCCTCGCCGCAATAGTTGGCATAGGCCACATACAGCCCGTTCTCCTCGGCACGCGCGGGCACCATCGTTGTCGCCACGCTGGTGTAGGGGCGCATGTTGGCGGTCGGCACCAGCAGCACGTCCGCACCCTGCAGCCGGTAGCTTCGCGCAAGCTCGGGGAACTCGATGTCGTAGCAGATCGCCAGCGCCAGCCGCAGGCCGTTGAGCGTCAACGGCGGCGGCAGCGCATCGCCGGCGCGGAAGCGCTCGCGGTCGAGCGCGCCGAAGAGGTGGGTCTTGCGGTAATGGAGGCGCGGCTCGCCGTCCGCACCGATGAGCTGGGCGGCGTTGTAGAGCGCGCCGTCCGCACCGCGCTCGGGGTAGCCGATCACGAGCGCGAGCTTGTGCTCGGCCGCGAGCGCACGTGCGGCGCGGCACAACGGCCCGTCGGCAGCTTCGGCGAGCTTGTCGAGCTGCGCGAGCGGCCAGGCGTAGCCGGTGAGCCCCATCTCGGGCATCACGAGAAGATCGGCGCCTTGCGCGCACGCTGCCATGCAGGCCTCGCGCAGCATCGCCAGACCCTCCGCGGACGAGCCAGCCGGCCGCGTCTGCGCCAGGGCCAGGCGGAGCCGACCGGAAGGCTGCGTCTGCCCTGCGTCAGCGGCGCTCATCTTGCCCCCCGGCTGCGTCGAACATCGCACGGATCGCCCCTGCGTCACCCGGCCGCACTGCGCGCGCAAGCTCCCGGCCATCGCGCATCAGCACCAGCGTCGGCCAAAGCCGCACCTGAAAGCTGCGCCCGAGGCGCCGCCCGGGGCCGTCCTCGATGCGCAGGTGGCGCAGCACGGGCGCACCGGCGAGCGCTTCGGCGATGTGCGGTTGGGCGCGCTGGCAATGCGGACACCATGCAGTGCCGAACTCGACCAGCACCAAACCGGGCATGGCATCGACCTCGGCGCGGCCAGGGCCGGGGTTCTCGTAGCGCGTGGCTGAGTTCATGCGCGTCCTCCTTGTCCGGGGATGATTGCAGCATGGCAGGCCGGCCTTGTCGAGCCCGCAGGTACGAAAACCTGGGCACACGCACACCCGGACCGCGCCCGCGGCATAGGTAGCAGCCGCAATCGCGCTGCGTAGCCCTACGAATGGTCGGGCGGGCAGGCCGCAAGGACAATCTGCTCCACGGATGCCGCACAAGGTTGTGGCGCCCGCCCCGCTCCACCCGCAAACCCAGCCGAGGACATTGACCATGCACACCACCGACCAGCCTTCGATCAACCTGCATCCCTCCGACGCCAGCCACACCAAGGCCCGCACCACCCTGACCGCCGCCGCCTTGGCGATGGCGCTGGGTGCGGCGCTGAGCCTCTCGACGGCGCCGGCCGCCGCCCAGCAAGCCGACATGGAGAAATGCTACGGCGTGGCCATGAAAGGCAAGAACGATTGCGCGGCCGGCCCCGGCACGAGCTGCGCCGGTACCTCCAAGGTCGATCACCAGGCGAACGCCTGGAAGATGGTACCCAAGGGCAGCTGCGAGAAGACCGCGTCGTCGACATCGCCGACCGGCTTCGGCCAGCTGCAGGCCTACACCGCCAAGCAGTCGTAAAAGTCCATCGACAGGAGCCTTCGATGCCGCCGCCGCGCCAGACCATGACTCCCGCACCGGCGGCCGGCATCGGGCTCAAGCCGATGCACTTCGAGGAGATTTTTGCCTCCCGCCCTGCGCTCGGTTTCTTCGAAGTTCACGCCGAGAACTATCTGGGCGCGGGCGGCCCGATGTTGCGCGCGCTCGAAAAGGTGCGCAGCCACTATCCGGTGACGATTCATGGCGTCGGCTTGTCGCTCGGCGGCACAGCGCCGCTCGACGAGGCCCACCTGGCGCGCGTCGCGGCGCTGGTGGAACGTGTCGCGCCACGCGTGTTCTCCGAACACCTGGCGTGGTCGGCACACGGCGGCATCTGCTACAACGACCTGCTGCCAATGTGTTACGACCGCGCGCAGCTCGCACGCACCTGCGCCAACATCGACCGTGTCCAGTCCCGCCTCGGCCGGCAAATCCTGATCGAGAACCCTGCCACCTATCTCCAGCATCGTGACGCCACGCTGGACGAAGCCGATTTCATCACCGAGGTGGTCCGCCGCAGCGGCTGCGGCCTGCTGCTGGACCTCACCAACGCCTTCATCTCCAGCGTGAACCATGGGCAGGCCGCTTCCGCCGCCTCCACCGCAAGCGCCGTGTCCGCTTACCTGGCGCGTCTGCCACTCGCCGCGGTCGGCGAGATCCACCTTGCCGGCTTCGCCCGCGACCTTGATCGCAATGGCGAGATCGTGCTCATCGACGACCACGGCTCTGCAGTCGAGGCACAGGTGTGGGCGCTGTACCGCAGCCTGCAGCCGATGCTCGCCGGCGTGCCCACGCTGATCGAGCGCGACAACGACGTGCCACCGCTGGCGCAGCTGCTGGCCGAGGCGCGGGAGGCCGACCGCATCGCCTCCGCCTGTGCCCGCCCGCTGGTGACGACATGAACGCGGCGAGTGTGGTCACCCCGGACGCCCTGGACACCCATGCGGGCTTCGCGGCGGCGCTGCTTGTGCCGGATGCAGCCATCCCGCCGGGACTGCGCTGCCGCGAAGGCGCCTGTCTGGAGGACCGCCTCGCGATCTACCGCAACAATGTCGCGAGCAGCCTGATCCGCGCGCTGGGCGACACGTTTCCATGCGTCCGTGGCGTGCTCGGCCCGACTCGCTTCGATGCGCTCGCGCTCGCTTTCACCCGCCATGCGCCGCCGCGCTCGCCGGTGCTCGCAGAGTGGGGCGCGTCGTTTCCCGCCTTCGTCGCCGGGCTGGTGCCGTGCCCGGCGTGGATCGGCGATCTGGCATCGCTGGAATGGCTGACGCTGCGCGCACTGCATGCTGCCGATGCACCGCCGCTGCCCGGTGCCGCACTCGCCGCAGCGCTCTCCGACCCGGCGCTGCCGGCGCTGCGCCTTGCGCTCCATCCATCACTGTCGCCGCTGGCGTCGCCCCACCCGCTGATCTCGATCTGGCAGGCCTGCCAGTCGGGCTGGCTCCATGCCGACGCGCGCCCGGTCGATGCGCACCCGGTCGCGGCGCACCCGGTCAAACTCTCCGCCACCTGCGATGGCGCCGAATGCGGCCTGGTGATGCGCGACGTGCAGGACGCGGTGATCGTCACCCGCCTGCCGCCGGGTGGCGCGCGATTCATCGCGGCGCTGAGCGCTGGGCTGCCGCTGGGCGCCGCAGCCGAGACGGCACTGCGCGACGAGGCCGGCTTCGACCTCGTCGCGCAGCTCACCATTCTGATTCGCCTGCAGGCCTTCACCGCAATGCACTTTCCGGGAGCACAGCCATGACGCCCACACCGCACCCGCACGCGCGCCCCACCGTCGTGGCCTCGCCGCTGCGCGCGCTCATCACCTGGCTGGAGCGCATTCCGCACGACGCGATCGCGCTGCTCGCGCGCTTCTCGATTGCCGCCGTGTTCTGGCAGTCCGGCCAGACCAAGATCGAAGGCTTCGCGCTCGACATCGTCTCCGGCACCTTCACACCCGGCTGGCCGCGTCTCAGCGACAGCGCGCTCACCTTGTTCCAGTACGAATACGCGCTGCCGCCGCTGCCCCCTTTGCTCGCCGCGCACCTCGCAGCCTTTGCGGAGCACGTCTTCCCGGCCTTGATCCTGGTGGGGCTCGCGACGCGGCTCTCCGCGCTGGCGCTACTCGCGATGACACTGGTGATCCAGGTGTTCGTGTATCCCGGCGCCTACCCCACCCACGGCACGTGGGCTGCGGTGCTGCTGTGGCTGGCCGCGCTCGGGCCTGGCCGGCTATCGCTCGACGCATTGCTCGTGCGCCGCTGGCACGGCTGAACACGCCGCACGGAAACCCTCAGCCCCGCTCCACGAACAGCCCCATCCGCACCAGCGCAGCGAGCGACCCCGCCTCCATCTTCTCGAGAATGTGCGCGCGGTGGATTTCCACGGTGCGCACGCTCACCCCGAGCTCGTCGGCAATGAGCTTGTTGAGGCGGCCGGCGACGATGCCGGCGAACACCTCGCGCTCGCGCGGGCTCAGCAGCGCATGGCGCGCGAGGGCATGGAGACGCTCGCTCTCGATATCGCGTGTGGCGCGGGCATGCGCGAGCGCGCCGGCGATGCGGTCGAGCAGCAGCGCATCGTTGAACGGCTTCTCGATGAAGTCGAAGGCGCCCGATTTGAGCGCGCGCACCGCCATCGGCACATCGCCGTGGCCGGTCATGATGATCACCGGCAGCAGGGTGCCGCGCCGCGCGAGTCGCTCCAGAAGTTCCAGCCCGCTCATGCCGGGCATGCGCACATCGAGCAGCAGGCAGCCTTCGCCTTCTGCCGCACAGCGGCTCAGGAAATCCTCCCCCGAGGCATAACTGCGCACCGCGCGACCCGCCGCGCGCAGCAGCATGGAGAGCGCGTCGCGCACGTCGGGTTCATCGTCGATGATGTGAATGATGGGTTCAGCCTGCATGCCTTGTCGTCCCTGCCTGGTTTTCCGTCACGCCGCATGGCAGCCACAACCTGAAGCACGCCCCGCCTTCGCCCGGCACAAGGCGCAGATGGCCGCCATGCGCCTCGGCGATCGAGCGGCTGATCGCGAGGCCAATACCGGTACCCGCAGCCTTGGTGGTGAAGAAGGGCTCGAACACGCGCCCGGCGATCGCCGGCGCGACGCCCGGACCACCATCGCGCACCGTGATGATGATGCCGCCTTCCGTCACCCCGCTCGTCACCTCGACCCAGCGCGCACCGTCGTCCAGCCCGGCCACCGCCTCGATCGCGTTGCGCAGCAGGTTGAGCACCACCTGCTGGATCTGCACGCCGTCCACCTGCACCACAGGCATGGCCGCGACGCTCGCGAGACGCAATGCGACGCCACGCTGGGCCGCCTCCGAGCGTGCCAGTTCGATTGCCTCGGCCAGCAACGCGGAAGGGTCGTGCGCCATCGACGCGGTATCGCGCTGCGCGATGAACCCGCGCAGCCTGCGCAGGATCTCGCCGGCACGCTCCGCCTGTGCACCGATTCGCGTCATCGCACGCTGCACCTCTTCGCCACTCTCGCCCGCCGCCAGCAAGCGCGCGCAGGCCTGGCTGTAGCTCGCGATTGCCGCAAGCGGCTGATTGAGCTCATGCGCGATCGCCGAGCCCATCTCGCCCAGCGCCAGCGCGCGCGACACCTGCGCGAGCTGCTGCATGTGCTGTCGCCCTTCCGCCTCCGCGCGCTGGCGTTCGGCGATCAGCGCGGCGAGTGCGAGCGCGACGATGGTCACGATGGTCAGGTAGAGATACAGAGCACCCAACGCCGTCTCGCGCGCAGCCAGCGCGAAGGGTCCGTCCCCTGCCGCCGTCCCCCAACTCGCCAGGTAGCCCACGACCAGCAGCAGGCCGGCGACCTCGCGCGGGCCGAAGCGCAGCGCCCCCCAGAAGAGCAGCGGAAACAGCGCGTAGGGCAGTGGATTGAACATGTCCGGGTCGCCCATGGCCGCGAACACCGCGAGCGACAGGCCAAGGGTGACGACGAACAACAGCGCGCATTCGGCGAGCCGCCAAAGCGGACGCCCGGATGCAAGACCGCTGCCTCCCAGCACCAGCGGCACCACCAACAGCAGGCCGAGCGCGCGCCCGATGTAGCAACTCCACCATACCGCGGCCCCGGTCGGCATCACGTCCACGCGCGGCTGCAGGAACTCGACGCCGGCAGCCGGCAGCGCGGCGGCGAGCGTTACCGCGGTCAAAGCGAGCACGTCGCGTAATCGCAGGCAGGCGGGATCAATCGTGAAGCGACCGATCAATGCACGCAGCGCGGTGGCCTCGAGCCCGGCCGCGAGTGCGAGCGCGGCCAGTGGCACGAGCGCGAGCCCATGGGTCGGCCCCAGCGCCAATGTCCCCAGCACCAACCCGGGCCACATCCCCCATCCCCAGGCGAGCAGCGCCGCCGCGCCGACCCCGGATGGCAGCCAGATCAGCTTCTCGAAACCGGCACCCGCATCCGTCTGGAAGCTTGCCGCTGCTGCGAGCCACATGCATAGCGCAACGAACGCGATGCGCAGCGCGCGAGCGCGCGTCTCCCCCGCCAGCACGAGCGGCGGTGTGGCGGCGTGCTCGAGTTGGGATTTCACCGGCCGTCTCCGTTCATGTCTCCATTCTCGGCGCGGACGGGCGTGCCGCCAATACGTAGGCTCCGCAACCCGGGCTCGGCGAGCGACGCGGCTACCGCGACAAGCACGTCACACGCCGTGCTGCAACACGGCGCATCCCACCTCAGGGCGGCTTCTCGCGACCCGCGCGGCGCAATACACTGGCGTCCCGTCTCGAACCTGCGCCGCGATGACCGATTCTAGCCCCCCATCGGGCCCACCCCCTGTGCCGAACTCCGCCTGCGCCCCCCACGCAGCGTTGCCGGGCAAGCTGCTCGCCGACTTGCCCGCGCCCGGCGCCGAGGAAGCCTTCGCCACCCTCTTCAGCGCACCCGGCTGTCGCATCGAGCGCATCGTCTCGCACGGCCACGCGAGCCCACCTGGTTTCTGGTACGACCAGGACGAGGACGAGTGGGTCATGTTGGTGCAAGGCGCGGCGACGCTGGCCTTCTACGACGGGCGCCGGCTGATGCTCTCCGCGGGCGACTGGGTGACGATCCCTGCGCACTGCCGCCACCGTGTGGAATCCACCGCGCCCACGACGGTGTGGCTGGCGGTGTTCGCCCGCCGGAGCTGAATGCCGCGCATGTCCCGCGAACCCGACCTCTTCGCCCCCATCGCCGCACTGATGGCACGACACCTCGGCGGCCCACTGCCGGACGCCACCACACTCACGCGCATGCTGCACACGTGCGCGCCGGAGCTCACCGTCGAGGCCGACGTGGCGCTGCACTTCGTCGCCCAGCAGGGCGACGCGCGCGACTACGAAGCCGGCATCGGCGCGCTGGGTGCAATCCCCACCCGCCCCGACAACTGGCACGACTATTTCAACGCGCTCGCCTGGTGCGTGTGGCCACACAGCAAGCGCGCCTGCCATCGCGCGCACCTTGCCGAAATCGAGCAGCGCCGAGCGGCCGGCCTGCCCGGTCGCGGACCACGCCGCGATGCACTCACCCAATTCGACGAATGCGGCATCCTGGTGGTCTCCAGCGCCAGCGAAATCCTCGCCGCGCTCGCGAACCACGAATGGGAAGAAGCGTTCTGGCAGCGCCGCGCCCGGCTGCTGGAGAGCACCCGCTTCCTCGTCTTCGGCCACGGCACCTGGGAACAACTGCGCACCCCATTTCATGGGCTGTGCGCCAAGGCGCTCTACCGCGAGGTCGACGCCGCCTGGTTGACGCTCGACGCCCACGCACGCCAGCAGGAAGCCGACCGCTGGCTTGCCACCCGCCTCGCCGAACCGGCCACACTCCCCGGCCCCCGCGCGCTACGCCCGCTGCCACTGCTCGGCATTCCCGGCGTCACCAGTGAGAATGCCCGTGCGGACTACTACCGCGACGCCAGTCAGTTCCGGCCGCGGCGGCTCTGAACGCTGCGCCGCAACCAATAGCTGCCGACCATACTTCCTGGGCGTTGGGCCGCTGGAGAGTCGGCATCCATGAATAGCTCTAGCGCCGAGCACCGATCAACCCGATGAGCGGCGCAAGCCTGAGAGACGTCCGCAGGTTCGGCTCGCCGAATCCGCGTGGGCCAGGTGCGCCTTGCCTCCGGCGTGATCAATCGCCCCGCATCAAGCGGTGCGGAACTTGCCCGACAGCGCCGCCAGGCCCACCGCCAGGCGCTGCAGGCCGGACGCGGCAGCGTCGGTCTGGCGTGAGGTGCTCACCATCTCCTCGGTCCCTTGCGAAACACTCTCCACCCGGGCCGCGATCTCGCGCGCCGCCACCGCCTGCTCCTGCAGCGCAAGAGTGATCGCGTCCACCGCCTCGGTCACGCGGGTGCTGCCCTGGCGCATCGCCTGGAGCTCCTCGCCCGCATGCGAGGCGAGCCTGACGCCAGCGCCCACACGCGCGACGCCGTGCTCCATGCTCGCGCCGGCAGTCTCGGCCTTGTGCTGGATGGCGTCGATCATCGACGAGATCTGCAGGGTGGCCGTACCGGTGCGCTCGGCCAGCTTGCGCACCTCGTCCGCGACCACGGCGAAGCCGCGCCCCTGCTCACCCGCGCGTGCGGCCTCGATGGCAGCGTTGAGCGCGAGCAGGTTGGTCTGGTCGGCGATGTCTCGGATCACCGTGACGATCGCCGAGATCTCACCGACCTGGTCCTTCAGCGCGCGAATGCCTGTGGCCGTTTCCGAGACGGAGCCGGCGATGCGGTGCATCTCGTCGATGGTCTCGCGGATGATGCGCGCGCTCTCCTCGGAACGCCGCGCCGAATCCAGCGTCACGGTACGCGCATCGCCTGCGTTGGCGCCGACCTGGTCGATGGACACCGACAACTGCTCGACCGCCGCGGCCATGCTGCTCGTCGCTGCGGCCTGGCTCTCCGCCGTGCCCGAGACATTGGCCGAGGCCCCGCCGAGCTCGCTTGCCTGGTTCGACAGCTCGGCCATGTTGTGGCGCAGCTCGCCGATGATCTCCTGCAGGTTGTTGCGCATGATGCTCATCTGCGCGAGCAGCCGGCCGATCTCGTCCTCGCCGTCGGCAGGCACCTGAATGCTCAGGTTGCCGACCGCGATCGCCTGCGCCGCCTCGCCCGCGATCGCGAAGCCATGCTTGAGGCGACGCAGCACGCTCCAGCCCATCAGGGTGCCGAGCGTCACGCCCAGGCCGAAGAGGACGGCGTAGATGATGAACTCGCGCTGATGGCGGGCGTTGAGCAGCGCGACCTCGCCCGACGCGCTGCTGGCCTGGGCGCGTCGCAGCGCCTCGAGGGCCGCGTGCGCGGCGGCACCCTCGCCGTTGCGTGCGGCGAGCAGCGCCTGCAGCACATCCGGCCCGGCGTCACCACGCTGGATGCGTGCCGCAAGCGCCTCGAGCTGCCGCCACCAGGCGGCCATTGCGGTCGAGAAGGCTTCCAGGTCGGTCGCGCTGCCGCCCAGACCTGCGCTCTCACGGTAGCGGCTCCAGTGCTGCTCGAGTTGCTCGCGCTGCGCGCGCACGGCCTCGACCGGCGCGCCGGGCTGCTGCTGGGCGGCGAGTTGCAGCGCCAGCAGCAGCTCGCCATGGCCACCGTCCAAGCGCTCTGCGACCTCGCCGAGCTGCAGTGCCGGCAGCATGTTGGCGTCGTAGAGGCGCTGCAGGCTGTTGCGCGCCTCGTTCAGGCCATACACGCCGAGGAAGATCGACAGGTAGAACAGGGCTGTGGCGAAAGCAGCCCATGCCCAGAAACGCTGCGCGATCGTCACCCGCTGCAGACGCACGCGCAGCCCGGCGAAGAGTCCCCGGCCCACCACCCTGCCTTCGTGCAGCTTGATTGCCTCACCGGCGCGCATGCGCGCGTACAGGGCCTCGGCAGCGGCAATCTCTTGCGCGCCGGGCGCGGTGCGGACGGAGTGATAGCCGCCATCGGGCAGCGGGTTGGCGTTCGCTCGCACCCCGTAGTGGCCGCCATCCTTGCGCCGGTTCTTCACCAGGCCACTCCACGGGCGACCGCGCTTCAGCGTGGCCCACATGTCGCGGAAGGCCTCGGCGGGCATGTCGGGGTGGCGCACCATGTTGTGCGGCTGGCCCAGCAGTTCCTCACGGGAGAAACCCGACACTTCGACGAAGGCCTCGTTCGCATGCACGATGCGGCCCTTGGCGTCGGTGCGCGTCACGATCGTCGTGCCCTCCGGGACCGGATGGTTGCGTTGGGTCACAGGCATGTTGACACGCATCGGGTGAAGCTCCTGGTAGGGTGGGCGTGGCCTCGCGTTCGGGCAGAACGCCGTATCTTCGGCCATACGCCTCATATTGGGCAAGCGGCAGGGTGATAGCTGCGGACAGTTGCATGAGCATCCTGTCCCCGAGCCCGGTCAGGGCAATGCGGTATTTGCAGCAAGAATCGAACCCGGCGACCTCCGGCCATCGCAGCTTTCCGGCCCATTCAGGGACCGGCTCGGACCGAGGACGACGAGACTCAGGTTGATGTGCGGGAGGGCCGAGCCCCCTCGTGCAACACGGCCGGCACATGCTGAAGCGCCTGCAGCAGATCATCCACCAGGTCCTGCACCGCCTCGATACCGACCGAAAGCCGGATCAGGTCCGGCGGGCACGGACTACCCGGGCCTTCCACGCTGGCGCGGTGCTCCGCGAGGCTCTCCACCGCACCGAGCGAGGTCGCACGCTTGAACACCTGCAGGCGCGCAGTGACCTCGCGTGCCGCCGCCTCGCCGCCCGTGACGCGGATCGACAGCATGCCGCCGAAGCCGCCCTGCATCTGGCGCGCCGCCACCGCATGCTGCGGATGCGAGGCTAGCCCCGGGTAGAGCACCGCATGCAACGCGGGGTGGCCTTCCAGCGCCTTCGCGATCGCCATCGCGCTGGCCGAGGCCTGCGCCACGCGCAGGTGCAGGGTGCGCATGCCGCGCAGCAGCAGCCACGCCTCGAAGGGCCCGAGGATCGCACCGCCGAGGTTGCGATTGCGGCGGACGCACTGCCAGCGCGGGCCATCCTCACGCGCGACGAGCGCGCCGGCGATCACGTCGGAGTGGCCGTTGAGGTACTTGGTCGCCGAGTGCAGCACGATGTCCGCCCCGAGCGCCAGGGGCTGGCTCAGCACCGGCGTCGCCACGGTGGAATCCACCACCAGCTGGGCGCCGGCGGCATGCGCGGCACTCGCCGCGGCGGCAATGTCGGTGACCTCCCAGCCGGGGTTGGCCGGCGTCTCGATCCACACCAGCTCGGCGGGCTCGCGCAGCAGCGCCTGCAGCGCGTCGATGTCGCCGCCGTCGAAGAACTCCAGCCGAAGCTGCCACTGCGCCGCGAACGCCACCAGCCAGTTGCGCAGCGCCCAATACATGTTGCGGCTCGCGACAAGCCGCTGGCCGGGCTGCAAGGTCTGCACCACCGCGGTCGCCGCCGCCATGCCCGACGCGAACAGCAAGGATTGATGGCCGCCCTCGAGCGCGGTCAGCACGGCCTCCGCCTGGTCGTATGCAGGACTGAAGTCGCGCCCGTACAGGCGTCCGCCCGGGTAACTGCCGTCGCCTGCGCGCTCGAAGGTGCTGGAGACATGAATCGGCGGTGCGATGTCGTGGAACGGCTTGGCGATCTGCCCCAGCGCCTGCGCGCACAGGGTCTGCGGGGAAAGTCGGGGGTCATGGGACATGAGAAAGCACCAGGCATGGATTGCAAAGAGGCCGCAGAGAGGCGGGACCGCGCGCACCAACAGGAACCGCCGCGCCCTGCGCCGCGTTTCGAGTCCGAGCGACCGAAGGTCGTCGCTGGAATGGCAAGGTCAGAGCGGGGCCGATTCGACGACTCGAACAGCAGGCGGCCTTACATGCTACACGCTGGCAGCGAAAAAGCCCGGCCCAGACAGCATGCTTGGCGGGCACCGCTGCGTACGCGCGCTGCGCTATCCATCACCGACAGCCTCAGCGCAGCCTGCCAGGCTTCCAGACTCAAGCCCTCCACGCGCAAAATTCGCGCGTGCTGTACGTCACCGGCGTCACGCACTCGGCCAGCGCGTGGCAGGCAATCCCGAGGTCATTGGCGCAAATGGGGGTGCCGGCGTCTTCAGCCGGGCTACAGAGACCATGTCCGCATCAGCCACACCACGCAAGCAGCGCGGGACGACGACATTCTAGATACTCCAATTCAAGGAGTACCGTATAGGCAATACGAAGGAGATTGGATCGAGGACTGTGCGGTTGTGGCTCCGAAGACTTGGAGCAGCATCGGAGCATACCGTGTGGGCTTTGCTCCAACTTACCGCAGCGCGAACCATAAGACTATGATTCGATTTGAATTTTTGGTCGGGGAAAGAGGATTCGAACCTCCGGCCCCTGCGTCCCGAACGCAGTGCTCTACCAGGCTGAGCTATTCCCCGACACTTTGATGCAACTGAACTCTCGCGCTAATGATTTCTCGTCACCGCGAAAGAACATAATTCTAGCAGCGAGTTCTTGAAAATGGAAGGGGGAAGTCCGCTCAAGGCTTCGCGCGCGCGCGTGGCCTCTTCTTCGGCGCTGCGGCGGGAGTCGTCGAGCGCGCCGGTGGCGTGGATGATCTCGAGCACCGACTGGAAATCGTCGCGTCCGCCCGTCTCGATCGCGGCGCGGACCCGTGCGGACTCTTCGGGGGAGCCCTTCTGCATCGCGAAGATCAGTGGAAGCGTAGGCTTGCCCTCGGCGAGGTCGTCGCCCAGGTGCTTGCCGAGCGCGGCCTCGTCGGAGGTGTAGTCGAGCACATCGTCGATGATCTGGAACGCGGTGCCAAGATGCATGCCGAACGCGGCGACTTGCGCTTCGAGTACGGAATCCGCGCCCGCGAGGATGGCACCGAGGCGAGTGGCGGCCTCGAACAGCTTCGCGGTCTTGTAGCGGATCACGCGCAGGTAGTCGTCGATCTCGACGTCCGCGTTGTGGCAGTTGAGAAGCTGCAGCACCTCGCCTTCGGCGATGATGTTGGTGGCGTCAGCAAGCACCTGCATCACGCGCAGGTCATTGACACCGACCATCATCTGGAAGGCACGCGAATAGAGAAAGTCGCCGACCAGTACCGACGCGGCATTGCCGAACAGCGCATTCGCGGTCTTGTTGCCGCGCCGCAGGTCGGATTCGTCGACCACGTCGTCGTGCAGCAAGGTGGCAGTGTGGATGAATTCGACCACCGCTGCCAGCTCATGGTGATGCCTGCCCTCGTAGCCGAGCGCATTCGCACAGAACACCAGCAGCGCGGGGCGCAGGCGCTTTCCGCCGCTATGGATGATGTATTCGGCAACCTGCCGGATCAGCACGACATCGGAGTGCAGTCGCTGACGAATGACCGCATCGACAGCCTGCATGTCGGCAGTGACGGGGGCGAGAATCGGCGGAATCGACAAGGTTGCGTCGCTCAGGAAAAAGCCGGGATGTTAGGCGGCAGGTTAGCCCCAGTCAACCGAAGCCGTGCACACGCCAGTTCGATAATTCAGGCACTTGCATTCCAGTGCCATGCGGGGGGGCGCGCAAGGGCGTACACGGCAGGGCGGGCGCTGTCATGAGGCGGTGACGATGTCCGGTCGGTCGGTGATGATGCATTCGACACCGAGCGAGAGAAAGCGTTGCGCCTCTGCGGGGTCATTCACGGTGTACAGCACGACCCACAGCCCTGCAGCCCTGATGTCGGCGATCGCTGCCACGTCGAAGCAGGCGGCATCCGCATGCAGGGATACCACACCCAGCTCGCGGCAACGGGAAAGCCAGTCTCTCGGCAGATCCTCGACCAGCAGGCCGCGCGGCAGCATGGGTGCTGCCTCCGCGGCGGCGGCCAACGCCACCTCGGAAAAGGAAGACAGCAGCGGCGGCAACGCCGCTCCAGCCCACAGCTGTGCGGCATCGGCCGCAACCCGCCTTCCCGTCTCGACCTCGTGCCCCGTGGCCGGCTTGATCTCCACGTTCGCGGCCAGACCGAGCGCCCGACAGCGGCGGGCGAGTGGGGCGAAGCGCGGCATCGGCTCGCCGGCAAAACGTTCGCTGAACCAACTGCCGGCGTCCAACGCGAGGAGTTGCGCGTCGCTCGATCCGGCAACCGTGCCGCTGCCATCGCTGGTGCGTTCGAGCGTCTCGTCATGGATGACGAAGGGCGTCGACTCGGCATTCAGCATCACGTCGAACTCCACCCCGCCACAGCCGAGCCCGGCCGAGAGGTTGAGCCCCGCTAGCGTGTTCTCGGGTGCCAGCGTCCCGCCGCAGCGATGCGCCAGCACACGGGGATAGGGCCAGTCGCGCAAGGCCATGTGTGCGACCTGCGCCTGCTACTTCTTGACGGGCGCAGCGGCCGGCACGCGCGCGAGCAGCACCGCATCGTCGAGCGCCTTCTTGACCGGCTTGGTGTCCGACCACACTTCCTTGAGCGCGCCCTCGACGATGCGCGTCACGTTGGTGCTATCGACGAACGGCGTCGCCGACGACGCAGGCGTGGCGGGCTTGTTGGTGAGTTGGGCGACCGCCACCTGCACGTTCTCGAGATCAGGGCCGAGCAGCTCGCTGCGCGCCGCGAGCACGCCGGCGCGATTCAGCGGCAGGTAGCCGGTGTCGCGCTGCCAGGCGACCTGGTTGTTGGGCTGCAGCCAGAAATCGACGAACGCGGCCATGGCTTTGTACTCGGCTGGCTGACGGCCGGCGGTGATCCACAGCGAAGCGCCATCGGCGATGGTGTTCTGCGGCGCACCGCGCATGTCGTCATGGTAGGGCAGCGGTGCGATGCCGAGGTCGATCGAACCGGCGCGCCGGAACGCAGGCCAGCTCGCCGACGATGCGGCAATGACCGCGCACTCGCCGGCGGCAAAGCGCTCTTCTGCCTCGTGTTCGGTATCGTAGATGCGCAGGAAGCGGGCCTTGTACCAGCTCGACATCAGCGCGACGTGCTTCACCTGCATCATGTTGTTGAAGCTCGGCTGCAGCGTCTTGCCCTCCATCACGGCGGTCGGCTCGTTGTGCCAGGCGCTGGTGTTCTGGATCATCACCCTGCCCGGTTGTGAAACGGTGTAGGGGCACTTGGAACCGGCATCGAAGAGCTTGTCCAGGGTCTGCTGCAGGTCGGTCCACGTCTGGGGGTGCGCATTGGGATCCAGCCCGGCCTTGGCCAACACCCCTCGATTGAGGAATAGCACCGGCGTAGACAGACCCACCGGCAGCGCGCGCAATTCACCCTTCGCGTCGACTGCGGCGCGCGTCAGCATTGAGGGCGGCTTGACGGTACGCAGCGGCAGCTTGGCCTCGCGCATCACGGCGCTCACCGGCTTGTAGCGCGGCTTGGCGGAGGCAAGGAAACGCTCGCTCTCCTCGCCCTCGACGATCAGCATGTGCGGCAGCGCGACGTCCGCATAGGGCCCCTGCTTCACGCTCACACGAAAGTCCTTGCGCCCCTGGTTGAAGCGCTCTGCCAGGGATTGCAGCGCGGCATGCCGCTCTGCACTGAGGTTATGCGTCAGGGTCAGCTCGCGCGGCGCCTGCTGCGCCTGCGCCGTGGCGACCACGCCCGGCAGCAGCATTGCCAGAATGATGGACCTGAGCTTCAAGTTCGATTTCATAGTATTGCTGTTCACGACTTTCCCGCTTGGAAGATGACCGATCCCGGCCGATGGCGCCCCACCTCCGGCCGGATAATCCGCACCGAAGGCCAGCGCGCAATCATATATCGGCGGCGTCACGCTGGCGCACGGCGACACACGCCTGCACCTGCACGTCGCAGGATTGTCACAACCGGCAGCCAACTGGCTTCAACTTTTGTCCTGCACTGCCGTTACCATGCACAAGACATCCTGCGCGACGAGTTGGCCATGAATTCACGCCATATCCTGCCCCTGCTGCTGTTTCCGCTGCTCACCGGCTGCGACATGCTCTACGACCTGCTCGAGATTCCCAACCCCAGCAAGGAGGCCGAGGTCGCGGAGAGCGAAGGCAAGGCGGTCGGCAGCGCCTGCCGACACGCCGGGCGCTCGCTCGAGGACTGCTACATCCTCAACCCCACGGCACAGAAGGCGGCCGTATTCCGCGGCTGGAAGGAGATGAACGACTACATGATCCAGAACAACATGCAGGTCGTGCCCTCGCAATTCACCCCGACCACGCCGCCGCCCCCTCCCGCTCCCGAGGAGCGCAAACCCGACGACGCAGCCAAGGCGGAACCGGCGCCTCACTGAAGCAGGGGTGAGCCTGAATACCATTGCAACGACCAGCCGAGGCGCCAGCGCAACGCTGAGCCGCAAGGCGCCGTCAGGGCGCGGGGTTGGTGTAGCGCAGGTGAATGGCGTCGATCGCGGCGAGCGCGTCGTCGGAGAGCATTGTCTCCCACGCCGCCAGGTTCTCGTCCAGTTGTGCGACGCTGGTGGCGCCGATGATGGTACTCGCCACGCACCAGCGTCGATACACGAAGGCAAGCGCGAGCGCGGTCAGCGATACCCCCAGCTCCGCAGCCAGCGCCGCATAGGCGGCCACCGCCGGCACCACGTTCTCCTTCGAATAGCGCTGCCCGAAGCCCTCGAACAAGGTCAGGCGGCCGACTGCGGCGGGGTCGCGCAGATACTTGCCGCTGAGGTGGCCGAACGCCAGCGGTGAATACGCCAGCAACCCGACCCGCTCGCGGTGACACACCTCGGCAAGGCCATAATCGTAGACGCGGTTGAGCAGGTTGTAGGCGTTCTGGATCGACACCATGCGCGGCAACCCGTACTCGCCGGCGAGGCGCACGAACTCCATCACGCCCCAGGGGTGCTCGTTGGAAAGCCCCACGTAGCGGATCTTGCCTTCCGCGACCAGCTCCGCCAGCGCCTCGAGCTGGGTGCGGATGGGCGTACCTGCGGTCTCGCGCGTCGGGTCGTACTGCCACTGCCCGAACATCGGCTGGTTGCGCTCCGGCCAGTGCAGCTGGTAGAGATCGACATAGTCGGTGCGCAGCCGCGCGAGGCTGCCATCCAGCGCCGCGCGGATGTTGGCGCGGTCCAACGCCGGCGGCCCACCGCGGATCCAGTCGAGGCTGCGCGCCGGGCCGGCGACCTTGGTCGCGAGCACGATGCGGTCGCGCGGCTGGCGCGCCAGCCAGTCGCCGACGATGCGCTCGGTGGCACCATAGGTGTCCGCCCGCGGGGGCACCGCGTACATCTCGGCGGTGTCAATGAAGTTGATGCCGGCGTCCATGGCGCGGTCGAGCTGCGCATGCGCCTCGGCGGCGCTGTTCTGCTTGCCGAAAGTCATGGTGCCGAGGCACACGGCCGACACCTTCAGGTCGCTCGTTCCGAGCACGCGATAGTCCATCTGCTACTCCTGGTGGTCTGCGGGCGTGCAGCCCGCAGAGGTTGAAGCATGCGGCAGCGCGGATGCCACGCTTTGAGCGCCTGCCGCCACGCCGTATCATCCGCGTTTCATCCGCATCCTTGCAACGAGCACATACACGATGTCCGACCACCCGAGGCAGGCCGATCCGCGGCACGCACCGCACGACGAAGCGATCGCCTATGGCCTGCTGGCGCTGTGCCGTGCCGGCTTCGAGAACGATGTCGCAGGCGAGCTCGCCCGCCTCGCCAAGCGCATCGGCCTGGACGGCCATGTTCGCGCCAAGCCGGACACCGCCTTCGTGGTGTTCGAATGCCCGCATGCCGTGCCCTTCGACGTGCTGGCCGAGCATTGTGACTGGAAGAAGCTGATCTTCGCGCGTCAGCTCTTGCCGTGGTTCGCGCGTGTCGACAATCTGCCCGAGCGCGACCGCGCCACGCCGATCGTCGCGGCGGCGCGCACCGCGGGGCAGTTCTTCTCCGAGCTGATGCTGGAGACGCCCGACACCGACGCCGCCAAACAGCAGTCCGGCTTCTGCCGGCGCTTTCACGAGCCGCTCCTGACGGCGCTGGAAAAGAACGCCGTGATCCGCTCCAGAAGCCGCAGCAGAACGGAGCTGCACGTGCTCTTCAGCGATGCTGCCACGGCGTGGCTCGGGGCGTCGCTACCCGGCCACGCCGCGGCCTGGCCAATGGGCGTGCCGCGCCTGCGCATGCCGCGCGAGGCACCGAGCCGCTCCACCCTGAAGCTTGCCGAGGCCTTCTTCACCCTGCTTTCCGAGCAGGAACGCACCACCACGCTGCGCGCCGGCCTGCGCGCGGTAGACCTGGGTGCCGCGCCGGGCGGCTGGACCTGGCAGCTTGCACAGCGCGGGCTCAACGTCATCGCGGTGGACAACGGACCGATGGCGGCATCGGTGATGGCCACCGGCATGGTCGAGCATGTGCGCGCCGACGGCTTCTCGTGGCGCCCGTCGCGGCCGGTGGAATGGATGGTGTGCGACATGGTCGAGCAGCCCAGCCGTGTCGCCCAGCTGGTGGCCGAGTGGGTCGCCTCGGGGCGCTGCCGTCGCAGCATCTTCAACCTCAAGCTGCCGATGAAGAAGCGCCTGGAGGCGGTCGAGCAATGCCGCGCGATCATCCACAAGCGCGTCGCGGGTGTGGGCGACTACGAGCTGCGCATCAAGCACCTCTACCACGACCGCGAGGAGGTCACCGCCTACCTCACGCTGCGGCGCGACTGAAGACGCGGCCGCGAAGTGACCGGCACCCCTTGACAGCCGTGTATAATCGCGATCTTTAAACCACCCGGCCAGCCAGGCGGCGCTCCGCGCAACATGGACTGCGCGAACGCCGCGGTGCGGCAGACAGCGGCTTTACAACCCGCACGCGCTCCGCGCGCAAGCCGCGACTGGCCTCCAGGACTGACCTTACACATGAGTTTCGCCGACCTCGGGCTGAACCCCGAGATTCAAAGAGCGGTGGCCGAAGCCGGTTACACCCAGCCCACGCCGATCCAGATGCAGGCCATTCCGGTGGTGCTCGCCGGGCTCGACGTGATGGGCGGCGCCCAGACCGGCACCGGCAAGACCGCCGGCTTCACGCTGCCGCTGATCCAGCGCCTGTCGCGTCATGCCAGCACCTCCACCAGCCCCGCCCGCCACCCCACGCGCGCGCTCATCCTCGCGCCGACGCGCGAGCTCGCGGTGCAGGTGCATGAGTCGGTCAAGACCTACAGCAAATACGTGCCGCTGCGCTCCACCTGCATCTACGGCGGCGTGGACATGCGCGCGCAGGTCGCGGAGCTGCGCAACGGCATCGAGATCGTCGTCGCCACCCCGGGCCGGCTGCTGGATCACGTGCAGCAGAAGACGATCCAGCTCGGCCAGGTCGAGATGCTGGTGCTGGACGAAGCCGACCGCATGCTCGACATGGGCTTCATCCCCGACATCCGCCGCATCCTCGAGCTGCTCCCCACGGCGCGCCAGAGCCTGCTGTTCTCCGCCACCTTCTCGGACGAGATCAAGAAGCTTGCCGACCAGATGCTGAAGAACCCGCAGCTGATCGAGGTGGCGCGCCGCAACATGGTTTCCGAGACCATCACCCACCGCGTGCATCCGGTGTCGGCCGGGCTCAAGCGCAACCTGCTCGCGCACCTGCTGCGCCACGAGCCGGACACCCAGGCGCTGGTGTTCGTCGACACCAAGCTGCTGTGCGGTCGGCTCGCACATTTTCTCGAGCGCCACGGCATCGCCGCCGACGCGATCCATGGCGACAAGGGCCAGGCACAGCGTACCGAAACGCTAGAGGCCTTCAAGTCGGGCAAGCTGCGCGTGCTGGTCGCCACCGACGTCGCCGCGCGCGGTCTCGATATCGACGACCTGCCGATGGTGATCAACTACGAGCTGCCGCACACCGCGGAAGACTACGTGCACCGCATCGGCCGCACCGGCCGTGCCGGACGCGTGGGCAACGCCGTGTCGCTGGTGAGCAGCGAGGAGAAGCCCTGGCTCGCCGAGATCGAGAAGCTCATCAAGCTCAAGATCCAGCAGGAGATCGTGCCGGGCTTCGACCCGGAGCCGGACTTCTTCGAGGCCGGCAGCGGGCGCAAGCGCAGCGGTCCGCGCCAGGTCGAATCCTTCGACCGCAGCGAACCACGCGGCGAGGGCCGCGCCCCGCGGAGTGAGGCCCGTCCGGCGCGTGGCGACGTGCGCCCGACGCGCACCGATCGTGCTGGCGAGGCGCCACGCCGTACCCGCCCGACCAAGACGATCGCAGCCGATGGCTTCGATTTCAGCAAACCCTACGAGTCCGCACAGCCGGTCATCGGCGGATCCGGAGACATCACGGTGACCACTCCGGCGGCGGAGGTGCCACGCACCCGCACGCCACAGAGACCGATCGCAGTCCTACTGGGCGGTCTGGGCAGAAAATAGGGCTGGCTTGGGGCTCTATTCCGGGCAAGAAGCATGGTGGTTCGGCGTATTCTGGATGCGCTGGTGAAACCCCACGATGAGCGTCCTGGATGACAAGCCCGATGAATGCCGCCCCCACCTCGCAGGACGAAGAGCCGCCGCGCGAGCCCTTCATTCCGGATTTCTCCGAAGGGCTGGAGACCGGCCTCTACCTCGCGCTGCTGGAGCTGATGGACGAGGGGCTCCTGATCACCAGCGACGAGGTCGTTCTCGAGGCCAACGGCGCCGCCTGCCGATTGCTGGAACGCGAATATCGCGAACTGGTCGGGCAGACGCTGGAGAGCCTCTTCCCCACCCCAAAGGAATTCCTGCTCGCACGCGGGCGCCTCTTCATCCAGGGCGAAGCACGGGGCAGCCTGCAGCTTGCCCTGCCTGGCGGCAGACGTCGTCAGCTCCGCTTCGTCGCGGCCGCACGCATCCGCCCCGGCGTCCATGCGCTGATCCTGAGTCGCGATCTGCTCGCGGACACCGCTGCAAGCGATTTTCCGCCTGACCGGGCGGCTGCCTCCGCCCGGCCCGACCATGAATCCGCCGTGCCGGACGCGCTGTGGCCGCGCCTGGCTGCCGTGCTGGAGCAGCCGGTGATCGTGCTCGATGAAGCCGGCCTGGTCTCCGCCGCCAACCTCGCCGCGCTGTCGGCGTTACGTTTCGAGCGCGACCAACTGGTGGGCCAGCCGCTCGAAGCGCGCCTCGATGTACGCTGGCCGCCCGCCGATGGTCCGCAGCGGGCGGAACTGCGCACCGACGCGCGCGCCCGGCCCATCACCGCCCGGATCCTGCAAGGCCCCAGGCCAGGCTGGTGCGTACTGGTGCTGCCTGCGCGCGGCGCCGCCACAGGCTCGCTACCACCGGCGCGCAGCGACGACACAGCGGGCCGAGCGGCCCGCGCGCTGAGCCGTCGCGCGATCGCCGAGCGCCAGCTCGAGATCCACTTCCAGCCGCTGGTCGACGCCCGCGACCAGCGCGTCCAGGGTGGCGAGGCCCTGCTGCGCTGGCACCACCCCAGCCGCGGGCTGACGCCCTTCGGCCAGATCGGGACGATGATCCAGGATCCGGCCGCGCTCGCCGCGATGAGCGACTGGGCACTGCAAAGCGCCTGTCAGGCGGCCAGTCAATGGCCCGCCGCCATCATGCTCACGGTGAACGTCGCGCGCGGGCAGATCCTCGACGACAAGCTTCACGAGCGCGTCGTGCATGCGCTGAACAGCTCCGGCCTGGCGGCGGAGCGACTGCAGCTGGATTTCGAGGAGGACATCCTGCTCGACGACCAGAGCCGCATCGCCCCCACGCTGGAGGCCCTTCACGCGCTGGGGGTGCGTATCGCGATCGACGACTTCGGCCGCGACGCCACCTCCATCCCGCGCCTCAGGCGCTACCCGGTCGGCGCAATCAAGCTCGACCCGGGTCTCGTCAGCGGCGTCGGCCACGACGAGGCAAGCGAGGCGGTGGTGGAGGCCATCGGCGCGATGGCGGGCATTCTGGGGCTGAAAGTGCTCGCGCGTGGCGTATCGACCCGCCCGCAGCAGGACTTTCTCATCGCGCTCGGCTGCCACCTGCAGCAGGGGCCGCTGTTCGGCAAGCCGGAGACGGTTGCCGATTTCGCGAGCCAACTCACACGCAGTCGCGCGCGGGATCAATAGTCGGCCAGCGTGTTGCAGGTCTCCTCCCGGCCGGTCATCTCCGAGAATCGCGTCAGGCGCTCGCGCACGAAATCGTCCGGTACCCGGCGATTGGCACAGTACTCGCGCAGCTGCATCGCGTAGGCAAGCCGCTGCATCTCGAAGGTGGTCTGCGCCACCGCCGGAAAGGCGTAGCGCGAGGTGTCGCGGAAATCGCTTGTCGCGGCTGTCTCGGCAGCGTCCGCCGCATCGGCGGGCGCAGGCGCCGCGGGATCCTGCGCCCATGGCAGAGTCGTTTGCAACAGGCCGACGAGCGCGAGCAGGAGCAGGTGGCGTTTCATCGCAGACATCCGATGACGGGAATGCAGACCTTATCGTCCGTCGATGCGGAAAGTTGAGGCAGTGATGCGCACCGCGCCGGCACGGCACATGGGACGAGACGTGAAAACGGCGTGCTCCGTCGCCGGAACACGCCGCACTTCAACACACCTTCGCGATCAGACTTCCAGCGCCTTCACATGCTGGATGACCTCGGCGATCGCCTGCTGCGCACTGCCATACAGCATGCGGCAGTTGTCCTTGTAGAACAGCGCGTTCTCGATGCCGGAGTAACCCGCACCCTTGCCGCGCTTGACCACGATGACGTTTTGCGCAAGATCCGCGTTGAGGATGGGCATGCCGTAGATCGGGCTCGACTTGTCGGTGCGCGCCACCGGGTTCACCACGTCGTTGGCGCCGATCACCAGCGCGACGTCCGCCTGCGCGAAGTCGGCGTTGATCTCCTCCAGATCGAAGATCTTGTCGTAGGGCACACCGGCCTCGGCAAGCAGCACGTTCATGTGGCCCGGCATGCGGCCCGCGACCGGGTGGATCGCGAACACTACCTCGACACCGCCCTCCTCCAGCAGCTGCGCCATCTCCCACACCTTGTGCTGTGCGCCCGCCACCGCCATGCCGTAGCCCGGCACGATGATGACCTTCTGGCCATAACGCATCAGCGACGCGGCATCCAGCGGCGAGAGCTCCTTCATCGTGCCCTCGACCGCCTCGCCACCCGAGGCCTCGCCGGTGATCGGCGCGAAGATGATGTTCTTCAGCGGCCGGTTCATCGCCTTCGCCATCAGCTGGGTGAGCAGCATGCCGGAGGCACCCACCACGATACCCGCGACGATCAGCGAGGGGTTGCCGAGCACGAAGCCCTTGAAACCCACCGCGAGACCGGTGAAGGCATTCAACAGCGAGATCACCACCGGCATGTCGGCGCCGCCGATCGGCATCACGAGGATCACGCCCAGCACCAGCGCGAGGACGAAGAACAGGAAGATCTCGAACCCGCCCGGGCTCTCGGAATACCCGACGGTGAGGCCGATGCCGAAGGTGGCGAGCGTCAGGAAGAAGTTCACGTTGTTCTGCTGCGGCAGCTTCACCGCCTTCTTCATGATGCCCTGCAGCTTGGCGAAGGCGACGCACGAACCGGAGAACGCCACCGAGCCGATGATCGCACCGAGCACCAGCAGCGTGGAGGTGATCGCGTCATGATGCGCGCCGCGCACCAGCTCGACCGCCGCGATCGCCGCTGCCGCGCCACCGCCCATGCCGTTGTAGATCGCCACCATCTGCGGCATGTCGGTCATCTTGACGATGCGTCCCGAATACCACGCGACGCCGCCACCGGCGACAATCGCCAGCACCATCAGGCCGATGTTGTTGAGACCGGGGATGAAGAAGGTCACCACCGTCGCCGCGACCATCGCGAAACCGGCCCAGACGATGCCCTTGCGCGCCGTCACCGGCGAACTCATCGCCTTCAGGCCAAGGATGAACACCACGGCCACGATGAAGTAGGCCATGCTCACGAACCAGTTGGAAGTCATTGTGCGCCCCCTTCCTTGCGGCCACCGGCCTTGAACATGCCCAGCATGCGCTCGGTCACCACATAGCCGCCGGCCGCGTTGGCCGCGCCGAGGAACACCGCGATGAAGCCGATCAGCTGCTGCAGCGGCTCATCCGGATCCGCCTTGCCCAGCGCCACCATCGCGCCGATGAGCACCACGCCATGCACGAAGTTCGAGCCCGACATCAGCGGCGTGTGCAGGATCACCGGCACGCGCGAGATCACCTCGTAGCCGGTGAACGCGGCCAGCGCGAAGATATACAGTGCGGTAAAGCCTTCCATCATTGTTCTCCCGCTTGAATGCCCAGCACCTGGCGCACGCCCGCGTGGCGGATCTCTCCGGCATGGGTGAGCGCGCAGCCCGCCATCACCTCATCGTCCCAGTCGAGCGCGAGGCTGCCGTCCTTGATGAAGGGCGAGATGAAGTTGAAGAGGTTCTTGGCGTACATCTCCGAGGCATGCACCGGCATGCGGCTCTGGATGTGGGTGGGGCCGATCACGAGCACGTCGTTGATCCACACCTTCTCGCCCGCGACCGTGCCCTCGACGTTGCCGCCCGACTCTGCAGCCATGTCGACGACCACTGCGCCCGGTTTCATGCGCGCGACCATGTCGGCGGTGATGATGCGCGGCGCGCGCTTGCCGGGGATCGCCGCGGTGGTGATCAGCGCATCGCACTGCCCGACCGCCTTGGCGAGGCGCTCGGCCTGCTTGGCCTTCTCCTCGTCGGTGAGCTCGCGCGCATAGCCGCCGGTACCGGCCGCGGAGACGCCGGTGTCGACGAACTTCGCGCCGAGCGACTCGACCTGCTCGCGCGTCTCGGGACGCACATCGTAGGCCTCGACCATCGCGCCGATTCGACGCGCAGTGGCGATCGCCTGCAGGCCGGCCACACCCGCCCCGATCACCAGCACCTTGGCCGGGCGGATAGTGCCAGCCGCGTAGGTGAGCATCGGGAAGAACTTCGGGCTGTGGTCGGCAGCGATCAGCGCGCACTCATAGCCGGCCACCGCGGCCTGGCTGGAG
Source organism: Rhodocyclaceae bacterium (assembly GCA_041916775.1). GTDB lineage: Bacteria > Pseudomonadota > Gammaproteobacteria > Burkholderiales > Rhodocyclaceae > UBA2357. The sequence goes on from JAYRYZ010000018.1 coordinate 65,932, forward strand.
AGCGCGTCCATCGACTGCGAGCGCGTGATGCGCGGCAGCAGTTCGAGCGCGAAGGCGGTGATCTGGCGGTCGCGCAGCAGCTCGGCGCGGGCCTTGTCCGACCACGGCGCGAGCATGCCGAGCAGCACCGTGCCCGGCTTCATCATCGCGATATGCTCTGACGACGGCGGTTGCACGCACAGCACCACATCGGATTCAGCGAACACGGCCTCTGCGCCATCCACCACCGTGACGTTCGGGAAAGCCTCGTCGCGGAAATGTGCCGGCTCGCCGGCCCCCCGCTGCAGACGCAGTTGCGCCCCGAGTTCCAGGTACTTCTTGACGACATCCGGCACGACCGACAGACGCCGCTCGCCCGACACGCTTTCTGCCGGCACTCCGATTGACAGAGGCATCAGCACTCCTCCTGACAGATTGTAGAAATGAAAACCGCGTGGATCCCGCCTCTCGGCGATACCCGAAGACGTCAGTCAGGCGAACGCATGGCGGACGCGACCGAACGAACCGGCTTCAATACCTGGGCACCGGCAAATGCTTGTATGGTGTTATTGAATTCCCTGCCCGTCAGTCGTTGCGATGACACCGGCGCCCATTGCGGATAATACTGATCGGCGCCACGATCGCAAGCACGAAATGATCCGCGGGGCTTGCCCTTACCCGCGCCACGATGGCATGCAGGCGCCCTCGCCTGCATCGTCGGCTCACTTCGGCGGGGCGTCCACGAGCTTCACGATGGCCAGCGAGATATTGTCTCCGCCGCCCTCTGCGCGGGTTCGCGCGCCATTGATGAGCTCGCGCGCGGCATCGCGAGCCGCCATACCGGACACGATGCGCGCCAGCTCGTCGTCGGTGAAGTAAGCCCACAGGCCATCGGAACAAAGCAAAAAGCTGTGTCCTACGGACAGCGGAGCAAGCTGCCCGTGATCGATGCGTGGGTCGCGCTCCGCGCCGAGGCAGGACAACAGCACGTTACGCTGGGGATGCACCAGCGATGAAGCTTCGTCGAGCCGTCCCTTGCGCATCAGCTCGCCGACCAGGGAGTGGTCGCCGCTGCGGCTCACGGCACGATCACCGCGGAAATGATAGAGCCTCGAATCACCGCAATGCGCCCAGTCGATGCGACCGGGCTGCAGCATCAATACCACGGCGGTGCTGTGCGGATCCTTTTCACTGGTGAAGCGGGTGAGGCGGATGACGACATGCGCCTCCTTGATGATGTTGTCGAGGAGATGCTCCGGCGTCTCGGAGCCGGGCGCGTAGATCTCGAAGTTCTGCCGCGCCTTGAGGATGACCTGCTCGGCCGCCATGGCCCCGCCGCTGTGCCCGCCCATGCCATCGGCAAGCACTGCCATCATCATGCCGGGACGGGTGGGATGTGCGAACAGGCTGACCCTGTCCTGTTGTTCTTGGCGGTCGCCGACGTGTGTCGCGACGCAGGTTTCGATAGTGAGTGCCATGGCGTGAAGTATGTTCGGGCTGGCGCTTCATGGCAATCGGGTCGCAGCCCCACCGGCGCCCACCACGCGACCGTGCGAGCGGCAGGCGAGAACGACTGCGCTGCGCCGGTGCGGCCGTGGGCACAACCCCGGCCGCACCGCCCCCCCATCAGCCGGGGCGGATACGGCTGTCGATCAGCTCGATCCAGTGTCGCACCGGCGTCGCGGTGCCCGCCTCGAGGTGCGTCATGCAGCCGATGTTGGCGCTCGCAATCAGCTTCGCGCCATGCTCCGCCAGCGCATCGAGCTTGTTCGCACGCAAGCGCTGCGACAACTCCGGCTGCAGGATAGAGTAGGTGCCGGCCGAACCGCAGCAAAGGTGCGCGTCGCGTACCGGCACGGTGCGGTAGCCCGCCTTCTGCAAGAGGCCTTCGACCACTCCGCGGATACGTAGTCCGTGCTGTAGCGAACACGGCGCATGAAAGGCCACCGCCTCGGGCTCTCCCTGCGGCGCCTGCAGCACCGTGGCGAGTTGTTCCGCCTCGGCCGCGACCACCTCGCTGACATCGCGGGTCAGTTCGGCGACCCGCTCCGCCTTCTTCGCGTATGCGGGGTCCTGCGCCAGCATGTGGCCGTAGTCCTTCACCTGCGCGCCGCAGCCCGAAGCGGTCATCACGATCGCCTCGACCTCGCCGGCCGCAATCGCCGGCCACCAGGCGTCGATGTTGCGCCGTGCGTCGTCGCGCCCGCCGTCCTGGTCATGCAGGTGATAACGCACCGCGCCGCAGCAGCCGGCACGCCCGAACTCCACCAGCGAGATGCCCACCGCGTCGAGCACGCGCGCGGTCGCTGCGTTGATCGAGGGCGTCATCGCCGGCTGCACGCAGCCCGCGAGCGCGATCATGCGCCGGGAGTGGCGTGGCGCCGGCCAGTCACCGGCGGGCCGTGCGGGCGGCACCTTGTCCTTGAGCGCAGCAGGCAGCATCGGTCTCACCAACCGCCCCGCCTTCATCGCGAGGCCAAACAGCCCGCTACGCGGCACGAAGGCACGCAGCGCCCAGCGCATCGCGGCGTCGCCACCGCGCCGCGGCACACGGCTCTCGACCACGTGCCGACCGATGTCCGCGAGGCGGCCGTACTGCACGCCGGAAGGACAGGTGCTTTCGCATGAGCGGCAGGTGAGACAGCGGTCGAGGTGCAGGCGGGTCTTCTCGGTGGCGGCCTTGCCCTCCAGCACCTGCTTGATCAGATAGATGCGACCGCGCGGCCCGTCGAGCTCGTCGCCGAGCAGCTGGTAGGTCGGACAGGTGGCCGTGCAGAAGCCGCAATGCACGCATTTGCGCAGGATCTCGTCGGCCTCGCGGCCCTCGGGGGTGTCGCGGATGAAGTCGGCAAGCTGGGTCTGCATGGGTCAGTTTTCCTGGTAATGGCGGCCGGGGTTGAAGATGCCGGCGGGGTCGAAGGCCTTCCTGAGGCGCTTGTGGATGGCCTGGACGGTCGGGGCAAGCGGCTGGAAGATCTGGCCATCACGCATGCCACCCCGGTACAGCGTGGCGTGCCCGCCCAGCGCAGCGGCACGCGCACGCACCTCGGCCATCGCGACGTCGCCACGCAACCAACGCAGCCCGCCGCCCCATTCGATCAGCTGGGCGCCGGGCAGTCCCAGCGGGGCTGCGGTAGTCGGCACCGCGACACGCCACAGCGGCTTGGTGTCGCCGGCGAGCGGCGGCGCGGTCTGTTCGCGCAGCGCATGCCAAAACGCGGTCGCCTCCGCATCTTCGAGCCGCTCGCCGCCCAAACGCATGACCGCCGCCTTCACCGCGGCGTCGGCGCCCGAAAGCCGCAATGTCAACGCACCGTCCTGCCACGCCGATGCCGACACCGGCAGCGGCTGGCCCCCCCAGGTGTTGAGGCGATCGAGCGCGCTCTGCTCGTCCAGCGCGAAGCGCAGACTGGCCTCGGCCACCGGCCGCGGCAGCACCTTCAGCGACACCTCCAGCAGCAGGCCGAGCGTGCCCAGGCTGCCCACCATCAGGCGCGGCACGTCGTAACCGGCGACGTTCTTCATGACCTGTCCGCCGAAGGACAACACCTCGCCGCGGCCGTCGATGATCTTCACGCCCAGCACATAGTCGCGCACTGCGCCTGCGGCCTGACGGCGCGGGCCGGAGAGGCCCGCGGCGACGCAGCCGCCGACCGTGGCGGCGCCGAAGGTCGGCGGTTCGAAGGGCAGCATCTGCCCCCTCTCGGCGAGCAAGGCCTCCAACTCTGCGAGCGGCGTACCGGCGCGCACCGTCACGACCAACTCGGTGGGCTCATAAGCAATGACGCCGGAGTGCTCGCGCGTGTCGAGCAGCTCGCCCACCGGTGTGCCGCCGAAGAAGTCCTTGCTGCCTCCGCCACGAAAGCGCAGCGCCCGCCCATCCGCCGCCGCAAGCCTGATGCGCTCACGCCAGATTTCGCTGCAATCCATCATTCTGCCTCCCTGCCTCCTTGTCGCCGTGTGCTGTGTGCCGTGCGATTCACGCGCGGATCATCAATCTCGTGGGTCGCGCCTGTTCAGAACCTGGGGAGCTCGGCATGCGGCAGCTGGCCGCCGCTGACCCGCATGCGCCCGTACTCGGCGCAGCGGTTCAGGGTGGGAATCGCCTTGCCCGGGTTGAGCAGGCCCGCCGGGTCGAACGCCGCCTTCACGCGGAAGAAGCTCGCGATTTCCGGGCGGCTGAACTGGCTGCACATCTGGTTGATCTTCTCGACCCCCACGCCATGCTCGCCCGTAACGGTGCCGCCAAGCGCCACCGACAGTTCGAGGATGTCGGCACCGAATGCCTCGGCGCGCTCCAGCTCACCCGGCAGGTTGGCATCGAAGAGGATCAGCGGGTGCAGGTTGCCGTCGCCAGCATGAAACACGTTGATGCAGCGCAGGCCGTATTTCTCTTCCATGTGCTGTATCGCTTCGAGCATCTCGCCGATGCGCCGTCGCGGGATGGTGCCGTCCATGCAGTAGTAGTCGGGCGAAAGTCGCCCCGCCGCGGGGAAGGCTGCCTTGCGTCCGGCCCAGAAGCGCATCCGCTCGGCCTCGTCGCGCGACACCCTGAGCTCGGTCGCCCCCGCGGCCTCCAGCACCGCGCGCATGCGCGCGACCTCTTCGGCAACCTCCTCCGGCGTGCCATCGGATTCGCACAGCAGGATCGCCTTCGCGTCGAGCGGATAGCCCGCGCGCACGAACTCCTCGACCGCAGCGGTCGCCGGCTGGTCCATCATCTCCAGACCGGCGGGGATGATCCCGGCGGCGATGATCGCAGCCACCGCGTCGCCGGCACGGATCACGTCGTCGAACGCGGCCAGCACGCACTGCGCGAGTTGGGGCTTGGGCGTGAGCTTGACGGTGACCTCGGTGACCACCGCGAGCATGCCCTCGGAGCCGATCACCAGCGCCATCAGGTCGTAGCCGGGCGCATCCGGCGCGCAGGAACCGAACTCCACCACCTCGCCCGCCATGGTCACGCCGCGCACCCTGAGGAGGTTGTGCACCGTGAGTCCGTACTTGAGGCAATGCACGCCGCCCGAGTTCTCGGCAACGTTGCCGCCTATGGTGCAGGCGATCTGCGAGGACGGGTCCGGCGCATAGTAGAGCCCGTGCGCCGCCACCGCCTCCGAGATCGCCGCGTTGCGCACGCCCGGTTGCACCAGCGCGGTCCGCGCGAGCGGATCAACCGACAGGATGCGGTTGAAGCGCGCGAGCGACAGCACCACGCCGCGCGGATGCGGCAGCGCGCCCCCCGAGAGCCCGGTGCCCGCGCCACGCGGCACCACCGGCGCGCCGTGGGCGCTGCAGATGCGAAGCACGGCGACGACCTCGGCCTCCGTCGTCGGCAGCACCACGATCAGCGGCAGTTGGCGATAGGCCGCCAGCCCGTCGCATTCGTAGGGGCGCAGGTCCTCGTCGTCGTACAGTACCGCACTGGCGGGCAAGGCCGCCTTCAGCGCGGCCACGAGTCGCGGCTTGTCCACCCGTGAAAAATCCGCTTCGACCTCGCCTTCCGCCACTGCCTCAAGCATCTCAGTCATCCACACTCTCCTTGCCCTGTTGTTTCGTCCGTACCTGCCATGGCAGCGCCGAGAACCCCAGCCGCCGCGCCGCGCCGATGAGATGCGCTGCCGCCGCCGCGCGTGCCGCGGCCGGGTCGCCCGCAGCAATCGCCGCATAGACCCGCTCATGCTCACGATGCGCCTCCAGCGCTCGCCCCGCCTCGTGCCCGAAGGCACTCCAGGTTGGCAGCCGCGACTGCGACAGCTGCTGCCCCATGAAGGCCTGGAACCTTTCGAGCTGCGGGTTCATCGAAGCCGCTGCGACGGCGACATGAAACGCATCGTCGTCCGCGGCCGCGTCCGCCCGCGCCAGCAGCGCCTCGCGCATGCGTGCCAGCGCCACCCGCATGCGCTCCAGATGCTCGGCCTCGCGTCGCATCGCAGCAAGCTCGGCCGCACCAGTCTCGATCAGGTAGCGCAGTTCGAACACTGCCTGCAACTGGCGCAGCCGCTCCGGCTCCAGCCCGGGCTCCGCCGCAACCAGGCGAAAGCTTCCCTGGCCAGGACGCAACGCAACAAAGGCGCCCGAGCCCTGGCGGGTGCGCACCACGCCGTCCGCCTTCAGGCGCGAGATCGCCTCGCGGATCACCGCCCGGCTCACCTGGAAGCGCTCGCACAGGAGCTTCTCGGTAGGCAGGCGGCTGCCCGGCTCCAGCCGCTCGTCCGCAATCATCGCGATCAGCGCGTCCGCCACAGCCTCGCTCAGGCGGGGCGAGGCGCCGAGTCGAACTGGCGCTCCCATCTGCGCGTCTCCACCAAAGTTGTCAGACAAATTATATGCTAGGCCAACGCAGTGCGTGTGGTCATCCGGATCAACCCCTACAGCCTGATCTTCAACGGTATGGACCATCATCCGGATTTGGCCGGAGTCCGGACTGGAGACGCGCGCACTCCGGCCGGAGGCTGGATAATGCAAGCAACGACGACCTGCAGCACTCACGCCCAAGACGATGCCCTCCGGACCCAAACGACTGCTGGCAACACTTCCATTCCTCCGCTGGCCCGCGCAATGGCGCGCGAAGGGCCTGCGGGGCGATGTCGTGGCGGGCATTTCGGTGGGGTTGGTACTCGTGCCGCAAGCGCTTGCCTATGCCCAACTCGCCGGCCTGCCGCCCGAGACCGGCCTGTTCGCCGCGGTGCTGCCGATGATCGTCGGCGGGCTGCTCGGTGCCTGCGCGCAGCTCTCCACCGGCCCGGTCGCACTCACCGCCCTGCTCACCGGCGCCAGCCTCGCCCCGCTGGCTGCAGGCGGTGGCGACCTGCTCGCGCTGGCGGTGCTGCTCGCGCTGCTTTCCGGCCTGATCCAGATCGGGCTCGGGGCGCTGGGCGCAGGCTGGCTGCTGAACCTGCTGTCGCGCCCGGTGATGGCCGGCTTCACCAACGCGGCCGCGCTGGTGATCTGCCTGAGCCAGGTTCCGACGATGCTGGGGCTTGCGCCGCAGAGGTCCGCGAACTTCATCTCGGACCTCGCCGCCACGCTCGCTCGGTTGGGCGAGAGTCACGCGCTTTCGGTTGGATACGGGCTGGGCGCACTGCTCGCGTTGCTATTGCTGCGGCGCCTGGCCCCACGCCTGCCCGGCGTACTGCTGGTGGTGATCGTGGGCACCGCAGCCTCCGCCGTCACCGACTTTGCCGGCGCGGGCGGCGCGGTGGTTGGTGCCTTGCCGGCCGCGCTGCCGGCGCTGGCGCTGCCGGTGTTCGACTGGGACACCGCGATGCGGCTGCTGCCCGCGGCGTTCGTGATCGCGGTCGTGAGCTTCATGGAGGTCACGGCAAGCGCCAGCGTGATCAGCGCGCGCCTCGGCATCCCCTGGCAGCGCAACCGTGAACTGGTCGCGCAAGGCCTCGCGAAGCTTGCGGCGGCTTGCTCGGGTGCGCTTCCGGTGAGCGCGTCGCTGTCGCGCTCGGCGCTCAACCATGCTGCAGGCGCGAACACCGGCTTGTCCTCGCTGATCAGCGCGGGCTTCGTGCTGCTCGCGATGGCGAGCCTCGGACCATGGCTGTGGCACCTGCCGCAGGCGGTGCTGGCGGCGATCATCCTGCAGGTGGTGGCGGGCCTCATCAACCCTGCCGCAATGCGCCGCGCGTGGCGCACCAGCCGCGACGACGGCATCGCCGCTGCGGTCACCTTCGTGGCCACGCTCGCCTTCGCGCCGAACATCCAGAACGGCATCCTCACCGGACTGATGCTGTCGCTCGCGCTCATGCTCTACCGCGACATGCGCCCGCGCAGCGCGCTGCTCGGCCTGCACCCGGACGGCACCTACCGCGACCTCGAGCGCTTCGGCCTGCCCGACCCGCATCCGCACATCGCGATCCTGCGCTTCGACGGCCCGCTGACCTTCGTCACCGCCCAGGCCTTCGAGGACGCACTGCTCGCCGCGCAGGCCGCGCGCCGCAACATCGCGTTCCTGGTCGTCTCGGCCGCCGGCATCAATCGCATCGACGCCTCCGGGCTGGAGACCGCGGCCAGCCTGCAGCAACGGCTGATGGAGCGCGGTTGCGGACTCGCGCTGTGCGGCCTCAAGAAGCAGGTCATCGACGCCATGCAGCGCGACGGACTGTGGGGCCGCATCGGCGACGATGCCGGCTACCGCACCGAGGCCGACGCACTCGCTGCGCTCGCGCGGCGCGCAGCACGCGACCAAAGGCATCAGGGTGCGGATTTGAAGTCTGATTTTCTTGACTATTCCATCTAGCAGCGGCAAAATCCGCGGTTCTTCAAAGCAGTCCCATCAATTGGAGTTCCAAACATGTACGCGGTGATAAAAACCGGTGGCAAGCAGTATCGCGTTGCCGCTGGCGAAAAGATCAAGGTAGAACAGATACCGGCAGACGTGGGCTCCGAAATCACCATCGACCAGGTCCTCATGGTCGGCGAAGGCGAATCCGTGAAAATCGGCACGCCAGTGGTCTCGGGCGCAGCGGTCAAGGCCACCGTGGTTTCCCACGGTCGTCACGACAAGGTCAAGATTTTCAAGATGCGCCGGCGCAAGCACTACCAGAAGCACCAGGGCCATCGCCAGAACTACACCGAGCTTCGCATCGAAGCGATCTCGGCCTAACCGTCCAGACGTCAGGAGTTAATACGCCATGGCACACAAAAAAGCGGGCGGCAGTTCCCGTAACGGCCGCGACTCGGAATCGAAACGACTCGGCGTGAAGCGCTACGGTGGCCAGGAAGTGGTCGCGGGCAACATCATCGTCCGCCAGCGCGGCACCGAATACCATCCGGGCGACAATGTCGGCATCGGCAAGGATCACACCCTGTTCGCGCTGATCGACGGCGTGGTGCAGTTCTCGGTGAAGGGCGCGCAACGCCGCCGCACCGTGACGATCGTTCCCGCTGCCGCCTGAAGCAGCGCACGCAGCATCGAGAAGCCCTATCCTTGCGGTAGGGCTTTTTTGTTTCTGCCCGCAGTGCAGCTCCGCCGCACCCGTTCCGGGACGCACCGGCAACACCAGACAGTGAAGCTCTCAACATGAAGTTCTTCGACGAAGCCCGCATCGAGGTCATCGCCGGCGACGGCGGCAACGGCAGCGCCTCGTTCCGCCGCGAAAAGTACATCCCGCGTGGTGGCCCCGACGGCGGCGACGGCGGTCGTGGCGGCAGCGTCTATGCGGTGGCCGACCGCAACCTCAACACCCTCATCGACTTCCGCTACACCCGCACCTTCCTCGCCGAGCGCGGTGAGAACGGCGGCAGCAAGGACTGCTTCGGCAAGGGCGGCGACGACATCACGCTGCGCATGCCGGTGGGCACGGTGATCACCGATCTGGAAAGCGGCGAACTCGTCGCCGACCTCGACGAGGATGGCAAGCGGGTGCTGGTGGCACGCGGCGGCCGCGGCGGGCTGGGCAATCTGCACTTCAAGTCGAGCACCAACCGTGCGCCGCGCAAGAAGACCATGGGCGAGGAAGGCGAGCGCCGCAGCCTGCACCTGGAGCTGAAGATCCTCGCCGATGTGGGTCTGCTCGGCATGCCCAACGCGGGCAAGTCCACCTTCATCCGCGCGGTGTCGGCGGCGCGACCGAAGGTGGGCGACTACCCCTTCACCACACTCGCACCCAACCTCGGCGTGGTGCGCACCGACGCGAACCGCAGCTTCGTGATCGCCGACATCCCCGGTCTGATCGAGGGCGCAGCGGAAGGCGCCGGCCTCGGCCACCAGTTCCTGCGCCACCTGCAGCGCACCCACCTGCTGCTGCATCTCGTCGATCTCGCCCCCTTCGACCCGGAGACCGACCCGGTGCACGAGGCCAAGGCCATCGTCGAGGAGTTGCGCAAATACGACGAGGGGCTCTACAACAAGCCGCGCTGGCTGGTGCTCAACAAGCTCGATCTCATCCCCGCCGAGGAGCGCGCCCAGCGCGTCGCGGATTTTCTTGCCGCCTATGGCGAGGTGGAGCGCCACTTCGAGATCGCCGCAATCAACGGTGACGGCTGCCGCCCGCTGATCTTCGCGCTGCAGGACTTCCTCGACGCCGAGCGCGCCCGGGCGGAAGCCGAACGCATCGCGCGCGCCGCCGCGGCCGCTGCGCTCGCGGCCACGCAGCCCGCATCCGCGAGCGATGAGAACGAAGAGCACGAAGAGGACGACGACTACGGCGACGATGCGTACGACGAAGACGACGACGCGCTCGACGAGGACTTCGACGACGACGCTGAAGCCGACGACGAGGACGACGAAGGCGCCGACACCACGCCGCAGAAGCGCTGAACCCCGAAGAATCCGCCAACGCAGCAAGACATCATGAGAGAAGAGATCCGCACCAGCCGCCGGCTCGTCGTCAAGGTCGGCAGCGCCCTCGTCACCCGCAACGGCACCGGCCTCGACAAGGCCGCGATGGCCGACTGGGCGCGCCAGATCGCCGCGCTGCGCGCCGCAGGCAAGGAGGTTGCGCTGGTGTCGTCGGGTGCGATCGCCGCCGGCATGCAGCGCCTGGGCTGGACGAAACGGCCGCACGAGATCAACCAGTTGCAGGCCGCCGCCGCGGTCGGCCAGATGGGTCTGGTCGAGGCCTACGAGGAGGCGTTCTCGCAACACGGCCTGCGCACCGCGCAGATCCTCCTCACCCACGACGACCTGTCGGACCGCAAACGCTACCTCAACGCGCGCTCCACCCTCACCACCCTGCTCGAGCTCGGTGTGGTACCGATCATCAACGAGAACGACACCATCGTCACCGACGAGATCAAGTTCGGCGACAACGACACGCTCGGCGCACTCGTCGCCAACCTGATCGAGGCCGACGCGCTCATCATCCTCACCGACCAGCACGGCCTCTACACCGCCGACCCGCGTCGCGACCCGGCGGCCACGCTGGTGTCGGAGGGCCGCGCCGAGGATCCGGCCTATGCCACGATGGCCGGTGGCGCCGGCAGCGGCATCTCCAAGGGCGGCATGATCACCAAGATCCGCGCCGCACAGCGCGCCGCGCGCAGCGGTGCGCACACCTGCATCGCGAGCGGCAGCGCCAACGACGTACTGATCCGCCTCGCCGGCGCCGAGCCACTCGGCACCCTGCTCTACGCCACCAGCACGCCGCTCGCGGCGCGCAAGCAGTGGCTCGCGGATCACCTCCAGCTCGCCGGCACCCTCGTCATCGACGACGGCGCGGCGAAGGCGCTCGGCAGCGGCAAGAGCCTGTTGCCGGTGGGGGTGGTCGAGGTGCGCGGCGACTTCGAGCGCGGCGCGGTGGTCGCCTGCTGCACGCTGGGCGGTACCGAACTCGCCCGCGGCCTGGTGAACTACAGCGCCTCGGAGTGCCGGCGCATCGCCCGCCACGCCAGCAACGAGATCGAGAGCCTGCTCGGCTATGTGGATACGCCTGAAGTCATGCACCGCGACAACATGGTGAGCCGCTGAGACGCCACGTCGTCCCCGCTTGACCCGCACGCAGCGCCCGCATTACCAGTAGCGGGCGATCAGGCCGGGGACGCGAAGAAGGTCGTCACATAGCGGCTGATCGCATCGATGCGGCCGAACAGGCGCTCGGTGCTCTCGTCCCAGCGAATGCCCAGCCGGCGGCAGGCATGGGACGACAGATAGGTGACGCGCACATCGCTGCCGCCCAGGTCGAGCGCGTTGCTCAGCACCTCGGCCAGATGCAGGATTGGCACCATCGGCTCCTGCAACGCGGCATCCGGAGCGTGGTGGTGCCTGATCGCGAGACACACCGGCCTGGGCATGCCCCAATGCTCTGCAAGCCAGGCACCGATCTGGGCATGGTCGGTGCCGAAATGCAGGCGCTCGGCATCCTCGACCGGGTGAATGTTGCGCTTCGCCATGCGCCACGCCGCCATGCTCCCTTCCGGATCGTGCCGATACATCCACAGCTGGCCAACGTCGTGCAGCAACCCGGCGATCAAACCCATGTCAGCCGACTGGGACATGAAGGCGGCCAGCTGCTGGCCGCTCACCCCGGCCGCGGCGCAATGCGACCAGAAACCCGCAGGAAAACCACCTGACGTGCCTTCATGAAGGAAACACGCGAGCGAAGCGGTGAGCGCAAGCTCGCGCAGGCGCGACATGCCGATCAGCGACACGGCGGTGTGCAGATCCTTTGCCCCGCTGGAACGGCCGGAGCGGCTGGCGGCCGCGTTCGCGCGCGCGTAGACGCGGCCGGCGAGTGCCGCATCGCGCGACACTAGCGCCACAAGGTCGGCCAGGTTGGCGTTGGGGTCGTCTGCCGCTGCGAGAATCTCGCTGACGACGCGGGGAAAGGTCGGCAGAAGTTCGGCGGCTGCGACGACCTGGGCGCGATCTATCGGAACACCCATCTCAGCGGCTCCGGAACGCCAGCACGCGGTCGAAGAGGGCAGCCATCTCGGGGTTGCTCAGGTCGGCTCCCTCGAAGATGTCGGCCACCCGGGCGGCAGCCGCAGCGGCGTCGCAAGCGACCTCCTCGTCGCACCGGAGGTCGGGCAGCGCAATGGAGACGAACTCCGCGCGATGAATCGCGAGCTGGCGTAGGTGGTCGTCGTTCAGCACCGTGCCCGCCGCGAGACTGAAGCGCACCACGTTACGCTCGGTGAGCTTCACCCCCTCGGCCAGCGTCATGCCGGCGCGCAGCTCGCCGAAGGGCAGGTAACGCACCCGCGGGGGCCGGCCGGCGGGTATCGGCTGGGCAACATTCATGCATGCCTCCTCAGCGCAGATGAGCGTCGTGTTTTTATCATTATTTGAGAATAAATATTAAAATTTTGATAACAGAGCGTCAATCGAATTTCATTTGACTACCTGTGCGTTACTTCACGCACACCGCCGGATGTGCCCCAAGGATGGCGCGGCGGCCTCGCGCAGCTATACTCGGCCCCATGCACGACAGCGGTCACATCACCTCTCCCATCGCCTGCAGCATCCGTCGCTACAGCGGCGAGTTCACCAGCCATACCCACGCGCATGCGCAGATCATGTTCGCGCTGCAGGGGCGGATGGAGCTCGAACTGGGCGGAAGGGCTGCGTTCTCGGATACCGCCTGCGGCCTGGTGGTGCCGGCGGGCGTCGACCATGGGTTTCTTGCGGACGCAGAAGTGCGCATGCTGGTGGTCGATCTCCCCGCGCCGGTGGCACTGGAGCGCCCGCGACGCTTCGCGGTCACTGCCGCGCATCGCGCCTGCGCCGCGCGCGCCGACGGCGCGGCCCTTGCCGCGCTGGCGCTGGACGCACCGACGATGCTGCTGCGCCGCGGACTGGACCTCGGGGTGCTCGAAGCGGCGCTGGACGCCGCGCCACATGAAGCGTGGAGCAGCGCGCGGATGGCGGCCCTGTTCCACCTCAGCGTGCCGCGCTTCCATGCACGGCTGGTGGAACTCACCGGGCTCACACCGCAGGACTTCGTGCGCGCGCGTCGGCTCGACCGCGCTGTCGCCCTCATCCGCCAGGGGCTCGCGCTGGACGCGGCCGCCGCGCAGGTCGGCTACGGCTCGGCCAGTGCGCTCAGCGTGGCACTGAAGCGCGAGCGCGGCCTGGGCGCGCGCAGCCTGCGTCGCGGCTAAGGCGCCCCTGCCCGACCTCGATCGTTGCGCACAATTTCCGTACCGCCGGTTCGGGCATCATCGCGGCCATGAACACACATCCCTCGACGGCAGGCACCTCCATCATCGGCGTCGCGATGGCGCTGGCTGCGGCGATGCTGTGGGGCACCACCGGCACCACCCAGTCGCTCGCCCCCACCGAGACCTCGGCCTACTGGATAGGCGCCCTGCGGCTGGCGATCGCGAGCCTGTTCTTCGTCGTGGTCACCCTCCACGCCCGCCACGCGCTCCCGGCGGTGCTCGCACGCCTGCGGCCTGCAGCGCGCTGGGTGCTGCTCGGCGGCGCCTGCGTGGCTGCCTACAACCTGTGCTTCTTCGCCGGGGTGAAGGCCACCGGCGTCGCCACCGGCACCGCACTGACGATAGGCAGCGGCCCCATCTGGGCGGGCCTGCTGCAGGCCTTGATCACCCGACAGCCGCCCCGACCGGCGTGGTGGGCCGGTACAGCGTTGGCGGTGGCGGGCGTGGTGCTGATGCTCTTCGGCGCCGACGCCAGCGCGGATTTCGACCCGCGCGGCGTGATGCTGTGCCTCGCTGCCGGGCTGGGCTACGCGGTGCATACCCTGATCAGCAAGCACCTGCTGGGCGTCGCGACGCCCGACGTGGTAACGCTTTCGGTGTTCTCGACCGCCGCGGTGTTCGCGGTGCCGCTCGCGTGGCTGATTTCCGGCCCACTGCAGGCTGGCGCCTCCACCTGGCTCCTGACCGGCTACCTCGGCGTGGTCGCGACCGGTATCGCCTACCTCTTGTTCACCCATGCGATGCGTCACCTCTCGATCGGCACCGGCGTAACGCTCACGCTCGCGGAGCCGGTCACGGCCTTCGCGCTGGCCGTGCTCATCGTCGGCGAACGCCCGGGCGCGCAGGCGATCGCGGGATTGCTGCTGGTGCTCGCCGGGCTGCTGCTGGTGATCTGGCTGGAGACGCGCAAGCGCGCTCCACGCCCCGCTCGGGGAGATGCGACCGGCAGCGTGCCTTAAGTCTCGTTTAAGTCTCGCCTCCCTATAGTGCGGGCCATCGCGCATGGTGCGCAGCCGACCCCAGGAGGACCAGAGATGAAACCGCAGAAACTGAAGCTCGCCGCCGTTACCCTTGCCGTCACGCTCGCCGTGGGCGGGATCGCTGCCTGGCATGGCCAGGCCGTCGGCGAAGCCCACGCCGAAACCACCAGCCTCGCCCAGGCCAATGCGCCGCTGCCGCGCGCCGGGGTGATGATGCCGGACTTCCGCGAGATCGTGACGCGCGTCTCACCCGCGGTGGTGCACATCAGCGTTGAGGGCACCACCCGCACCACCGCACGCAACATCACTCCCTTCGGCCAGCTCGACCCCAACGACCCGTTCTCGCAGTTCTTCCGCCGCTTCGGACCACAGTTCCAGTTTCCGGAAGGCGAACAGCCGCGGCGCGGGCAAGGCTCGGGCTTCATCGTCAGCCCGGATGGGGTGATCCTGACCAACGCCCACGTGGTGGCCGACGCGACCACGGTGACCGTGAAGCTCAACGACAAGCGCGAGTTCACCGCAAAGGTGGTCGGCCTCGACCGTCCGACGGATGTCGCGGTGCTGAAGATCGACGCCGAGAGCCTGCCCACGGTGCCCTTCGGCGACACCGCCGGCAGCGCCGTCGGCGAGTGGGTGCTGGCGATCGGCGCACCCTTCGGCTTCGAGAACAGCGTCACCGCCGGCATCATCTCGGCGATGTCGCGCAGCCTGCCCAACGAAGGCTACGTGCCCTACATCCAGACCGATGTGGCGATCAACCCGGGCAACTCCGGCGGGCCGCTCCTGAACCTGGATGGCGAGGTGGTGGGCATCAACTCGCAGATCTACTCCCGCTCCGGCGGCTACCAGGGACTCTCGTTCGCGATCCCGATCGACGTCGCGGTGCAGATCAAGGACCAGCTTCTCGCCGACGGTCGCGTCACGCGCAGCCGGCTCGGCATCACCATCCAGGCGGTGAATCAGGAACTCGCCCAGTCCTTCGGGCTGGAGCGCCCGCGCGGCGCGCTGGTGAGTCAGGTCTCGGCCGACAGCGCGGCGGCACGCGGCGGCCTGGAGGCAGGCGACGTGATCCTAGCGGTGAACGGCGAAGCCATCGACGAATCCAACCAGCTGCCGCCGCGGATCGCCGCGATGCGTCCGGGCAGCGACGCAAGACTCGAGATCTGGCGGCGCGGCGAGGCCAAGACGCTGACCTTGCAGGTCGAGGCCCAGCCCGAGCAGCTCGCGAGCGCCAACGGTAACGACGCGGCCGCTGCACCCGGCCGCCTGGGCGTGACGGTGCGCCCGCTCAGCGCAGACGAGATGAAGCGCGCCGGCGTGAGCGAGGGTCTGGTGGTGGTGGAGGCCTCGGGCGCCGCAGCACGTGCCGGCATCCGCCAGGGTGACGTGATCCTGTCTCTCAATGGCAAACCGATCACCAGCGCCGATGAGCTCAAGACACGCATCGAGCAGGCAGGCTCGCATGTCGCGCTGCTGGTGCAGCGCCAGGACGGGCGCATCTTCGTGCCGATCAACCTGGGCTGACGGCGCCCGCCTGGAGCCCGCGCGGGCGTCAACCGCGCGGGCTCCAGGCGGATCCCGAGCGGGTCAATACACCTCGGGGACGAACATCTCGCGCGGCACCGGGCCGCGGATGTAGTCGGGGTTCTTGATCCGCGCGGGCAGGGAAACCGGCTCGCGCGGCACCTCGCCATACGGGATCTGGCTCAGGAGGTGGTGGATGCAGTTGAGGCGGGCGCGCTTCTTGTCCACCGCCCACACGATCCACCACGGCGCCTCGGGGATGTGGGTGCGCTCCAGCATCGTCTCCTTGGCCTTGGTGTATTGCTCCCACAGGCGGCGCGACTCCAGATCCATGGGCGACAGCTTCCACTGCTTGAGCGGATCATGGATGCGCATCATGAAGCGCAGGTGCTGCTCTTCGTCGGTGATCGAGAACCAGTACTTGATCAGGATGATGCCTGAGCGCACAAGCATCTTCTCGAACTCCGGCACGTCGCGGAAGAAGGCCTCGTACTCCTCGTCGCTGCAGAAGCCCATCACCTTCTCGACACCGGCACGGTTGTACCAGCTGCGGTCGAACAGCACAATCTCGCCCGCTGCCGGCAGATGCTGCACGTAACGCTGGAAGTACCACTGGGTGCGCTCGCGCTCGCTCGGCGCGGGCAATGCCGCCACGCGGCAGACGCGCGGGTTGAGCCGCTGGGTGATGCGCTTGATCGCGCCGCCCTTGCCGGCCGCGTCGCGCCCCTCGAACAGCACCACCACCTTGAGCTTCTTGTGGATCACCCAGTCCTGCAGCTTCACCAGCTCGCCCTGCAGGCGAAAGAGCTCGCGGAAGTAGAAGCGCCGCTCGATCGAGAGCTGGTCCTGGCTGGAGTGTTCGCCGATCTCGGCGAAGAAGTCGTCCATGCGCTCGTCGTCAACCTCCAGCTCCAGCTCCTCGTCGAAGCTGTCGTGGAACTCGGCGAGCACGCGCCGGCGAATGTCCTTGTAACCGTTCTGATCCATGGCGGCGCCTTGTCGCTCTCGAAGTCGCGCGATGATGGGCGCGCAATGTTTCAACAACATGACACCCCCACACGAGGGCGGGTGCCCGGCCTGCCTCAGTTGTCGTTGATGCGCGCCGGGTCGACGCGCGTGTCCGTCGAACCCTTCGGCCTGTCGATGTCGATCTTGCCGCCATGGATCACGACATCCTTGCTCGTCTTGCGCACGTTGGCAATCTCGCGCCGCAGGTTGACCACCTCGCGCTCGAGCGCCTCCACCCGCGGTTGCAGACGCTGCAACTGATCCACGCGCAGCGTCAGCGCCTTCACGTCACTGCGCAGCGCATCCAGCTCTGCGGAACGGCCCTGGGCGTGCGCCGCCGGCCCCGCCAGAGCGAGCAACACGCCCGCTGCCATCCAAGCGCCTGAGCTTCTGATCGACATCGCCCCCTCCTTGCCAGCTGTACGCGGATTGCGTCGCAGGAGTATCGGAGGCCGGGGGCATGCGGTCAAGCGCGCTCGCGGCCCATCCCACCGGACGCGCCCGCCGCGCGAATCGGCCCTGCAGTCCGCCACCCGGCACTTGTCGGCCGGGGAGCGCCATGAAACCATCCCGATGGAAGTCGAATACAGACCCATCACATGAACCATCGCATCCTCGACGCTGGAGACGCGGCGCTGACCGTGGAGTTCGGCAGCATCATCGACCCCGCCCTGCTTGCGGCAGTCAATGCGCTCGACGCTGCCGTGCAGCGCCACCGCCGGGCAGGCAAGCTGCCCGGCGTGATCGAGACCATGCCCACCTTCCGCTCGCTGACGGTGTTCTTCGATCCGCTCGCCACCGACCGTGACACGCTGATCGCCGCGCTCGCCCCCCTGATCGACACCGCCGGTCGCGGCGCGGTGGAGGATGGGCGCCACTGGCGCCTGCCGGTGTGTTACGAGGGCGAGGCGGCGACAGACCTCGCCGAGGTGGCCGCTGCGCTCGGCGTCTCGACGGACGCGGTCGTCGCCCTGCACAGCGGCTGCGAGTACCGGGTGTACATGCTCGGTTTCCTGCCCGGCTTTCCCTTCATGGGCGATCTGCCCGAAGCCTTGCGGCTGCCGCGCCGCACACAGCCACGGCTGCGCGTGCCTGCAGGGAGCGTGGCGATCGCCACCGGCCTCACCGCGATCTACCCCTGGGAGAGCCCGGGCGGCTGGCACCTGCTCGGCATCTGCCCGGTGCCGCTGTTCGACGCGCGCCGTGACACGCCCGCGCTGCTCGCCGCGGGCGACCGGGTGCGCTTCGTGCCCGTCAGCCGCGCGGAATGCCGTGCCATCGAGGCCGGCCTCGCCGACGGCACGCCGGACCCCATGCGGTGGCTGGCGAGCGGCCCGCCCGGCGCGGAGCACGCACCATGAGCGCACACACCGAACTGGAGATTCTCTCCCCCGGCGCCTTCGCGTCGATACAGGACATCGGCCGGCGCGGCCATCGCCGCATCGGCGTGCCCTGGGCCGGCGTGCTCGACCGCCGCCTGATGCGCATCGCCAATGCACTTGCCGGCCGGGCTGAGGATGCGCCGGTGATCGAGTGCTTCGACGGGGGGCTGCATGTGGTGGCGCGCGGCGGCACGGTGAAGCTCGCGGTCGCCGGCGACGCCGCGATCACGCTCGAGGACGCCGACGGCTGCCGCCCGCTCGCGCCATGGCGCTCGCTCACGCTCGCCCCTGGCGAAGCGCTGCGCATCCGCAAGCTGGAGGGCGGGCGCATCGCGATGGTCGCCCTGGCCGGGCTGAACCCGCCTGCGGTGCTGGGCAGCGCCTCGACCTATGTGCGTGCCGGCCTCGGCGGCGCCGACGGCAGCGGCCGCGCGCTCGTCGGCGGCATGCGGCTTGCGCTGGCAACGGCCGTCACCGACGCGCGCGACGGCAGCGACCGGGTGCTTGCGACTCGGCCCGCAGCGGACGCGAGCCCCATCCGCATCGTCGCGGGGCCGCAGGCCGATCATTTCAGCGCGGCCGCGTTCGACACCCTGATCGGGAGCGAGTACCGCGTCACCGCCGAGGCCGACCGCATGGGCATGCGCCTCGCAGGCGCAGCGCTGGAACACAGCGGCGGCGCCGACATCGTGTCGGATGCCACCGTGCCCGGCTCCATCCAGGTGCCCGGCGCCGGCCAGCCCATCGTGCTCCTCGCCGACGCCCAGACCGCTGGCGGCTATGCCAAGATCGCCACCGTGATCAGCGCCGACCTCGGCCGCCTCGCCGCGCTGCGCCCCGGGCAGGGCCTGCGCTTCGCCTTGGTGAGCGCCGTCGAAGGCGCCCGCATCGCACGCGCCGACGAGGCCGCGACGCAGGCGCTGATCGCCGCAATCCGCCCGCTGCGCGGCGACGGCATCGACCTCGCCGCGCTTTACGCCGGCAACCTGATCGACGGCGTGGTGCATGCGCTCGGCGCAGAACACCGGCCACTGTATTGAACGCATGCAACCAGACTCTGCACGCTCGCCACCCACGCCACCCACACTGCACACGCAACCACGCAAACACCGACCGGAGCATGCGCGCATGAACAGGATCATCAACCTCAACGCCGACCTCGGGGAATCCTTCGGCGCCTGGACCATGGGCGAGGACGCGGCGCTGCTGCAGGTGGTGCGCTCGGCCAACATCGCCTGCGGCTTCCATGCCGGCGACCCGCTGGTGATGCGCGACACGGTGCGCGCCGCGCTTGCCGCCGGCGTGAGCCTGGGCGCCCACCCCGCCTACCCGGACCTGCAGGGCTTCGGCCGCCGGGCGATGAAGATGACTTCAGCCGAGGTCGAGGCCATGGTGATCTACCAGATCGGCGCGCTCGCCGGCATCGCCGCCGCGGAAGGTGGCCGCGTGACCCATGTGAAGCCCCATGGCGCGCTCAGCAACCAGGCCTGCGAGGACGCGGTGCTCGCCGATGCGATCGCGCGCGCGGTCAGGGCAGTAGACCGCACGCTGATCCTGCTCGCGCCGGTGCTCTCCGAACTCTACGCCGCCGGTGAGCGTGCCGGCCTGCAGGTGGCCGGCGAGGTCTTCGCCGACCGTGCCTACACCGACGCGGCCACGCTGGTGCCACGCGGTGAGACCGGCGCGGTGATCCACGACCATGAAGAGTGCGTCGCCCACGTGCTGCGCATGCTCGACGCCGGTGGTGTGGTGAGCCAGCGTGGCAAGCGTCTGCCCGCCAGGATGGACAGCGTCTGCGTGCACGGCGACACGCCCGGCGCGGTGGAGAGCGCGCGCCAACTGCGCGAGGCATTGCAGGCGCGCGGCTGGACGGTGGCGACGCTGCCCGAAGTCCTCGCCGCGCGCTGAGAGGGGCTGCATCAGCGGCCGGCGCGCTCCAGCATCGCGTGCAGCAGCACGTTGCAGCCGGCGGTGATGTGCTCCGGCTGGGCGTCCTCGATCTCGTTGTGGCTGATGCCGTCCTTGCAGGGGATGAAGATCATCCCTGCGGGCGCGAGGCGCGCCATGTACACCGCGTCGTGCCCGGCCCCCGAGACGGCCGGCATGTTGCTGTAGCCGAGCGCGTCCGCGGCGCGCTGCACCGCGCCGACGCAGTCCGGGTGGAACTGCTGGGCGGGATAGGCGGAGACCTGCTCGATGACGATGGACAAGCCCGACTCGGCCGCGAGCCTCGCCGCCACCGCGCGGATGTCCGCATCCATCGCGTCGCACAGCGCGTCGCTGGCATTGCGCAGGTCGATGCTGAACTTCACCCGGCCGGGGATCACGTTGCGGCTGTTGGGGTGCACCTGCACCATGCCCACCGTGCCGCGTCCATGGGGCGGATGGCGGTGGGCGCAGGCGACCACCTCCTGCATCAGGCGGGTGGCAACCTGCAGCGCGTCCTTGCGCAGATGCATCGGCGTGGGACCGGCGTGCGCCTCCATGCCGGTGACGGTGCAGTCGTACCAGCGGATGCCGAGCACGCCGGTGACGACGCCGATCGTCTTCGCATGATCCTCCAGCACCGGGCCCTGCTCGATGTGGGTCTCGAAGTAGCAGCCGATGGGGTGATCGCCCGGCTCCTCGGGGCCGATGTAGCCGATGCGCGCCAACTCTTCCTTCACCGTCTTGCCATCCACATCCTTCGCGGCGTAGGCATGCTCCAGCGTGAAGGCCTTGGCGAACACGCCCGAGCCCATCATCACCGGCACGAAGCGTGAGCCCTCCTCGTTGGTCCACCACGCCACCTCGATCGGCGCCTCGGTCTCGATGCCGTGGTCGTTCAGGGTGCGCACCACCTCCAGCCCGGCGAGCACGCCGTAGTTGCCGTCGAACTTGCCGCCGGTGGGCTGGGTGTCGATGTGGCTGCCGGTGACGACAGGCGGCAGCGCGTTGTTGCGCCCGGGGCGGCGCATGAAGGCGTTGCCGATCCTGTCGATGGTCACCGTCATGCCCGCCTCGCGCGCCCAGCGCGCGACCAGATCGCGCCCCTGGCGGTCGAGATCGGTGAGCGCGAGGCGGCACACGCCGCCCTTCTCGGTGGCACCGATCTGCGCGAGCTCCATCAGCGACTGCCACAGACGCGCGCCATTGACGCACAGGTCGGCAATCGCCGGGGTCGTGTCTTTCGTCTCCATCTCCATTTCCTCCTCAGGACCGGCTGACCGCGCTCGGCGCAAGCACTTCGGCGCGGCGCTTCGCGGCGGTGAAATTGACGCCGAAGGCCGGCCGCTTCACGTACTGCCCTGCGCCCTGCTCCGCGCGCAGGTCGCCCGCCGCATACACCAGCCGGCCGCGCGAGACGGTGTGGCTGGGCACGCCGGTGACGCAGCGGCCCTCGAAGATGTTGAAATCGCCCTTGCTGTGGTGGGTGGCGGCCGAGAGCGTCTTCGTGCCCGCCGGGTCCCACACCACGATGTCGGCATCGGCACCGGCGGCGATCACGCCCTTGCGCGGATACAGGTTGAAGAGCTTGGCGGTGTTGGCCGAAGTGATCGCGACGAACTCGCTCGGCGTGAGCCGCCCGCTATTGACGCCGGCGTCCCAGATCACCGCCAGGCGTTCCTCGACACCGCCGCAGCCGTTCGGGATCTTGCCGAAGGCCTCGCGCCCCATCGCCTTCTGCTCGGCGCAGAACACGCAGTGGTCGGTCGCGGTGGTGTGCAGGTTGCCGGACTGCAGGCCGCGCCAGAGGTGCTCCTGGTGTTCCTTGGGGCGGAACGGTGGGCTCATCACATGCGCCGCGGCGGTGGCGAAGTCGGGGTGGCGATAGACGCTGTCGTCGATCACCAGGTGCCCGGCGAGCACCTCGCCATACACCCGCTGGCCGCGCGCGCGGGCGCGGGCGATCGCCTCGGCCGCCTCGATGCACGACACATGCACGATGTAGATCGGCACGTTCAGCACGTCCGCGATCGCGATCGCGCGGTTCGCCGCCTCGCCCTCGACCATCGGCGGGCGCGACAGCGGGTGGCCCTCCGGCCCGGTGATGCCCATGCGCGCGACTTCCTGCTGGAGCAGGAACACCAGCTCGCCGTTCTCGGCATGCACGGTGGGCATCGCGCCCAGCTCCAGCGCACGGCGGAAGCTGTTCACCAGCGTCTCGTCGTCGCACATGATGGCGTTCTTGTAGGCCATGAAGTGCTTGAAGCTGTTCACGCCCTCCTGCTCCACCAGCGTACCCATGTCGCGCCGCACGCTGTCGTCCCACCAGGTGACCGCGACATGGAAGCCGTAGTCGGCGGCCGACTTCTCCGCCCAGCCGCGCCAGGTGTGGTAGGCCTCCATCAGCGGCTGCTGCGGATTGGGGATGACGAAGTCGATGATGGAGGTGGTGCCGCCGGCGAGCCCCGCCGCGGTGCCGGTGAAGAAATCATCCATCGTCACCGTGCCCATGAAGGGCAGCTGCATGTGGGTGTGCGGGTCGATGCCGCCCGGCATCACGTACTGCCCGCCGGCGTCGATGACTTGCGCACCCGAGGGGGCGGCGAGGTTCTCGCCCACCGCCTGGATCTTGCCGTCCGCACACAGCACGTCGGCACGCATCTCGCAGTCGGCATTCACCACGGTGCCGCCACGGATCAGAATTGAATTCATGCTCTGCCCCCCTTGTTCAAGTGCGCTTGGCGGTGAGGAAGTAATACGTCCCGGCCACCACGAGGCTGAAGAACCAGCCGAAATCGAAGAGGCTCACCAGCACCTTCGGCACGCCGTCCGCCGCCAGCCAACCGGACACCACCAGGTAGCCCGGCAGGCACGGCAGCACACCGAGCGCGAAGGCCACCAGCGCGTGCGGATTCCAGCCGCCCACGTATTCGTACTCGCCGCCACGGCGGTAGAGGTCCGGCACGTTGAGCTGGCTGCGCCGCACCAGGTAGTAGTCCACCAGCAGGATGCCGGCGATCGCGCCGAGCAGGGTGCCGTAGCCGCCCAGCCACTGGAAGAGGTAGCCGCCCGAGGTGGCGAGGAGCTTCCACGGCATGAACAGGAGGCCGATCAGCGCGGCGATGAGGCCGCCAAGGCGGAAGCTGATCTTGCTCGGCGCCACCTGCGAGAAGTCGTAGGACGGCGACACGAGGTTGGCGGCGACGTTGGTGGTGAGGTTGGCGAGCAGGATCACGAGCAGGCCGACCGCCGACGCGAAGGTGCCCATCTGGGTGAGGAGCCCGTCCGGAAAGAGCTGCGCCTTGCCGTACAGGATGTGCGACACCGAGAAGCCGATGATGCCCACCATCGAGAACAGCGCCATCGGGATCGGCAGGCCGATCGCCTGACCATAGACCTGGTCACGCTGGCGCTTCGCGAAGCGGGTGAAGTCCGGGATGTTGAGCGCGAGCGTCGCCCAGAAACCGACCAGCCCGGTGAGCGCCGCCCAGGTCTTCGGCCCGCCTTCCACCACCTTCGCCGGCATGTCGAAGATCTGCGCCGGCGACACCTTGATGAAGGCCCACACCACCAGCGCCGCCGAGGCCGCCACCATCAGCGGAGCGGCGAATTTCTCGAGCTTGCGGATGGACTCCAGCCCGTTCCAGATGAAGTAGAGATGCAGCGCCCAGAAGGCATAGAAGCAGGCGAGCTGCGAGTTGCTGATGTACTCGCCGTCGCCCGGCGGGGCGAGGTCGAAGCCGATCACGGTGAGAAAGCCGTGCAGCGCCAACGCGCCGAAGTAGCAGTTGATCGAGAACCAGCCGCAGGCCACCAGACCGCGCAGGATGGCGGGCAGGTTGGCGCCAAGCACGCCGAAGGACGCGCGCGCCAGCACCGGGAAGGGGATGCCGTAGTGGGTGCCGGTACGGCCGATGAGCACCATCGGCACCAGCACGATGAGGTTGGCGAGGAACACCAGCCAGATCGCCATCTGCCAACTGAAGCCCTGGTCGAGCATGCTGCTCGCCATCGTGTAGGTCGGCACGCACACCACCATGCCCACCCACAGTGCGGTGAAATCATGCCAGCGCCAGGTACGCTGGGCGGCGCTGGTGGGCGCCAGGTCTTCGTTGATCAAGGACCCGGTCGCCGACTCCAGCCCGGCGCCATCGCCCGTCATCACTTTCTGGTTCATCGAAATCCCCTTTTGTTGAATGAATCAGCCTTGCAAGAATCGTGGCATCCGCATCGCGTGCGTGTGCGTGAATTTCATATGCATCGTTGCCATTTGCATCCCGCTCCCAGCGCGCATGCTACGCCGCGCCTCGCCGCCCGTGTCAGGCCTCGCGCGCCGGATTGTTCGGATGGGTGGTCCAGTTCGCAGGGACGCCACTCACCACCTTGCCGGTGCGCGGATCCACGCGCCCCGCCGCCATCGGCCGCAGCGTGATGCAGTCGTGCACCGGGCACACCGACACGCACAGGTTGCAGCCCACGCACTCCTCGTCCTTGACCTCGAAGTGGCGCTTGCCGTCCTTCATCAGCGTGATCGCCTGGTGGGAGGTATCCTCGCAGGCGACATGGCAGCGCCCGCACTGGATGCACTTGTCCTGGTCGATGTAGGCCTTGTCGACATGCTCCAGGTTGAGATAGCGCCAGTCGGTGACGCTCGGCACCGCCAGCCCCACCATGTCGGCGACGCTGCGGAAGCCCTTGTCGTCCATGTAGTTGGAGAGACCGTCGATCATGTCCTCGACGATGCGAAAGCCATACACCATCGCTGCGGTGCACACCTGCACCGTGCCGCAGCCGAGGGTGATGAACTCGGCCGCATCGCGCCAGCTTCCGACGCCGCCGATGCCGGAGATCGGCAGCCCGGTGGTGGCCGGGTCGCGCGCGATCTCGGCCACCATGTTCTGCGCGATCGGCTTCACCGCTGTGCCGCAGTAGCCGCCGTGCGAACCCTTGCCATCGGTGGTGGGGATCATCGTCAGGCGGTCGAGATCCACGCCCATGATCGAGTTGATGGTGTTGATCAGCGACACCGCGTCCGCCCCGCCCGCCTTGGCGGCACGCGCCGGGTGGCGGATGTCGGTGATGTTGGGGGTGAGCTTCACGATCACCGGCAGGCGGCTGTAAGCCTTGCACCAGCGCGTGACCATCTCGATGTACTCCGGTACCTGGCCGACCGCCGAGCCCATGCCGCGCTCGCTCATGCCGTGCGGGCAGCCGAAGTTGAGCTCGATGCCGTCGCAGCCGGTGTCCTCCACCATCGGCAGGATGCGCTTCCACGACGCTTCGTTGCACGGCACCATCAGCGACACCACCATCGCGCGGTCCGGCCAGTCGCGCTTCACCTGGCGGATCTCGGCGAGGTTCACCGCCAGCGGGCGATCGGAGATCAGCTCGATGTTGTTGAAGCCGATCACGCGGCGGTCACCGCTCATCAGGCTCGCGTAGCGCGGGCCATTCACGTTCACCACCGGGGGATCTTCCCCCAGCGTCTTCCACACCACGCCGCCCCAGCCGGCCTCGAAGGCGCGGATCACGTTGTAGGCCTTGTCGGTCGGCGGCGCGGAGGCGAGCCAGAAGGGGTTGGGGCTCTTGATGCCCACGAAATCGGTCGTCAGATCAGCCATGTCGGGCTCCTGGAATCTGTAGGAAACGGGGTTCGCACGGAATGCGCGCGGCTCACGCCGCGAGCGCGCGGTGGATGGCTTCGGCCGAGCGCTTGCCGTGCTCGACCGCCTCGACGGTGAGATCGCGCCCGCCATGGCGGCAGTCGCCGCCCGCCCACACCCTGGGGTGACCGGTGGCGCCGTCCTCGTCGGTGGCGATGCGGCCGTCGCGCAGCGTCAGCGCGCCCGCCACCGCGTCGCCGATCAAGGTCTGGCCGATCGCCTTCAGCACCATGTCCGCGGGCAGCGTGAAGTAGTCGCCGCGCAGCGCGAGCCGGCCATCCACCATGTGCATGCAGGCAAAGGTCGCCGCGCGCACCCGGCAGTCCTCGACGACGATCTCGTGTGGTGCGGCCCAGTGGATGATGCGCACGCCGTTGCTGCGCGCCCAGTCCTGCTCGTAGGCGGAGGCGGGCATGTCGGCCTCGCCGCGGCGATAGACGATGCTCACCTCCTCGGCGCCGAGCTTCTTCGCCTGCACCGCGGCATCCACCGCGGTCATGCCGCCGCCGATCACCACCACCCGGCGCCCCACCGGCACATCGGCCAGCGACGCCGCCTGGCGCAGCTCGGCGATGAAGTCGACCGCCGCGCGCAGGCCCTCGGCTTGCGGCTCGGCGATCCCGAGCGCATTCACGCCACCCAGGCCGAGCCCGAGGAACACCGCGTCGTACTCACCGACCAGGCCATCCAGGCTCACATCCGTGCCGAGGCGCACGCCGGTGCGCACCGTGATGCCGCCCACCGACAGCAACCACGCGACCTCGCGCTGCGCGAAGCCGTCGGTGGTCTTGTAGCTCGCGAGGCCGTACTCGTTGAGCCCGCCGAGCTTGGGCCGCGCGTCGAAGAGCGTCACCGCATGGCCGTGCAGCGCGAGGCGGTGCGCACAGGCGAGCCCTGCCGGCCCGGCGCCGACCACCGCGACGCGCCTGCCGGTGTCGGCGGCGCGGGTGAACAGGGGCGCGCCGGGCGCAGCGAAGTGCGCATCGGTGGCGAAGCGCTGCAACAGGCCGATCTCGACGGGTTTCTCCTCATTCGTGTTGCGCACGCAGGCCTCTTCGCACAGCACCTCGGTGGGGCACACTCGCGCGCACATTCCGCCGAGCGGGTTGGCCGACAGGATCGCGTGCGCCGCACCACGCAGGTTACCCTCGGCAATGCGGCGGATGAAGCTGGGGATGTTGATGCCGGTGGGACAGACGTTGATACAGGGCGCGTCGTAGCAGTAATAGCAGCGGTCCGCCTCGATCTGTGCCTGGACGGGGCTCAGCGGCGGGTGCGCGTCGCAGAAGTTGCGTGCATAGGCTTCGGCGGGCAAGCGCGCCGGACGGATGTCGGACGCTGCGGGCGTGTTTTCCATCTCTCTCTCCAGGTCCGGGCGCCAGCCCGGCGTGTTGAACGGACTCAATGCTGTTTGCCTTGTTTTTTTACCATCTGGTAAATGCGCGAATCAGCAAAAGCACACTTCATGCCCGAACACACACTCCATTGAATTCAAGATGTTGCCAAAACACTCTGATCCGACCGCGGCGGCGACTGCGCCAGAACTGCACACTCTTGCGCAGACATGCACCATCGCGAGGCAGACCCGGCAAGGCCCTTCGTCATACCCCGCAGCGACCATTGTCATGTTGTGCGGGTAGGCTCCCGACACTAAGCTTGACCCCAAGCAAGCCTGATGTCCGCGGCCTGTGATCCGCCTCATGGTCGGGCGGACAGGAGATCGACATGAACATCCGCGATGTAGTGATGGTCGTCGAGGACGACAGCGAGAGCAGGGAAGCCCTGGCCCAGTTGCTCAAGACCCGCTATCACGTGCTCGTCGCCGGCAGCGGCACGCAGGCGATGGACCTCGCCAGCCGCCGCCTGCCGGATCTGATGCTGCTCGACGCCTTCATGCCGCAGATGAGCGGATTCGATGTTTGCCGCCTGCTCAAGCTCAGCCCTCACCTCAGGCTGATTCCGGTGATCTTCATCGCAGACGCAGCGGATGACGCATCCGAGCAACTGGGCTTCGAATGCGGCGGGGCCGATTTCATCACCCAGCCGTTCAGCCCCGCGGTGCTGCTCGCACGCATCGAGGCGCAGCTGATGGTGCATCGCGCGTTGCGCGAGGAGGAACGCCGCACCCGCATGCTCGGAAAATGGGTGCAGGACCGCACCGCCGAACTGGAGCAGACGCGCGACGCACTCGTGTATTCGCTCGCCTCGCTCGCCGAAGCCCGCGACTGCGAGACCGGCAACCACATCCGCCGCACCCAGCACTATGTACACACCTTGGCGAACGGCCTCGTCAGCCACCCCGACTTCACCGGCCAGCTCGGTCCACCGGACGTGCTGACGCTGTCCAAATCCGCGCCGCTACACGACATCGGCAAGGTCGGGATCCCGGACGCAATCCTCCTCAAGCCGAGCGCACTGACGCCCGAGGAGTTCGAGGTCATGAAGACCCACACCACGCTCGGCCGCGACACCATCGCCGCCGCCGAGCGCATCCTCGGTGGCAACAACGACTTCCTGCGCTACGCACGCGAGATCAGCTACTCACACCACGAGAAGTGGGACGGCAGCGGTTACCCGGAGGGCCTCTCCGGCGACGCGATCCCGCTGTCGGCGCGCCTGACCGCGCTGTCGGACGTGTACGACGCGCTGCGCAGCCGGCGCATCTACAAGGCGCCGCTGTCGCATGCGGCCGTCTGCAGCATGATCCGCGACAAGAGCGGCAGCCACTTCGACCCGCGCATGGCCGAGGTCTTCCTGGACCTTTCCGCAGACTTCGATCACATCTGGAACAACCTGCGCGACGAGTAGCCCGCCCCCTTGCGGGCTCCCCACCGCGCGCTCGGCGCCGCGTTCAGCGCCATCGCGTACTGCCCACCCTCACAGGCGGAAATCGACCTGCGCCGGCCGGCCGGGGATCGCGAGCCGGCTCACCACCGGATCGCTCTCGGCGATCACCGCGCCGGCGCGGATCACCGCCAGCCGGTTGGCGCGCAGGCGCAGCGCCTCCACCGGGTCGCGCGCATCCAGCAGCACCATGTCGGCACGGCATCCCGGCGCGATGCCGTAGTCGGCGAGGCCGAGGATCTGCGCCGGCGTCTCGGTCACTGCGGCGAAGCAGGCGCGCATCGCGTCCTGCCCGGTCATCTGCGCCACATGCAGGCCCATGTGCGCCACCTCCAGCATGTCGCCGGAGCCCAGCCCGTACCACGGGTCCATCGCGCAGTCCTGGCCGAAGGCCACCGGCACGCCGGCGGCGAGGAGCTCCGGCACGCGCGTCATGCCGCGCCGCTTCGGGTAGCTGTCGTGGCGGCCCTGCAGGGTGATGTTGATGAGCGGGTTCGCGATGGCCGCAACGCCGGACTCGCGCATCAGCGGAATCAGCTTGGACACGTAGTAGTTGTCCATGGAGTGCATCGAGGTCAGGTGCGAACCCGCGACCCGGCCGTGCAGGCCGAGCCGCTGCGTCTCGGCCGCGAGCGTCTCGATGTGGCGGGAGTGCGGGTCGTCCGATTCGTCGCAGTGCATGTCCACCCGCAATCCGCGCTCCGCCGCGAGCGTGGTGAGGATGCGCACCGACTCGGCGCCGTCCGCCATCGTGCGCTCGAAGTGCGGGATGCCGCCGACGACATCCACGCCCATGTCGAGCGCGTGCACCAGATTGGCGTGCGCGCCGGGGTTGCGCAGCAGACCGTCCTGCGGGAAGGCCACGAGCTGCAGGTCGATCCACGGCTTCACCCGCTCACGCACATGCAGCAACGCCTCGACCGCGAGCAGGCGCGCATCGCAGACGTCGACATGCGAGCGGATCGCCAGCAGCCCGCGCCCGATCGCCCAGTCGCAGTAGCGCAGCGCGCGCTCGACGATCGCCTCCTGGGTAAGCAGCGGCTTCAGTTCGCCCCACAGCGCGATACCCTCCAGCAGCGTGCCGGACTGGTTCACCCGCGGCTGACCGTAGGACAGCGTGGAATCCATGTGGAAATGCGCGTCGACGAAGGGCGGGCTCACCAGCCGGCCGGCGGCCTCGATGACGCGCCCGGCCTCGGCCCTGATCGCCGGTTCGAGCGCGACGATGCGCCCGTCGCGCACACCGATGTCGAGATTGCGGCGGCCGTCCGGCAGTGTCGCCTTGCGGATCAGGAGGTCAAGCATGGCAGTTCTCCGGGTTCATCGCTCGCCCTTGCGATACGGTTTCATCAGCGCCTGCGGATAGGCGGCGCGGCGCGCCATCACCACCAGCGCGAGGATGGAAAGAATGTAAGGCAGCATCAGATACACCTGGTAGGGCACCGCCACCGGCAGGATGTCGCCCGCCTGCTGCAGGCGCAGCTGCAGCGCGTCGAAGGCGGCGAACAGCACCGCACCGAGCAACGCCTTGCCGGGCCGCCAGGACGCAAACACCACCAGCGCCACGCACACCCAGCCGCGGCCATTCACCATGTTGAAGAAGAAGGCGTTGAACGCCGACAGGGTGAGGAAGCTGCCCGCCACTGCCATCAGCATCGAGCCCGCCACGATCGCGCCGCTGCGCACCGCGAGCACGTCCAGCCCCTGCGCCTCGGCGGCAGCCGGGTTCTCCCCGACCATGCGCACCGCAAGCCCGACCGGCGTGCGGTACAGCATCCACGCCACTGCGGGCACGGCAAGGAGCGCGAGTACGGTCAGCGCCGTCTGCGCGCCGAGGATGGGGCCGATGAGCGGCAGGTCGGCGAGGCCTTCCAGCGGCGCAAACGGGGTGATCGTCGGCGGCGTGGTCACCGTCGGCAGGCTCACCCGGTAGGCGTAGGCGGAGAGGCTGGTCGCGAGCAAGGTCAGCCCCAGCCCGGCGACGTGCTGCGACACGCCCAGCCACACGGTGAAGCCGGCATGGACGAGTCCGAACACCGCCCCGGTGAACGCGGCCACGCCCACCCCCAGCCACAGGTCACCGCCCATCCACACCGCCAGCCAGCCGGTGAAGGCGCCGGCAACCATGATGCCCTCGATCCCAAGGTTGAGCACACCGGCACGCTCGCACAGCAACACCCCCAGGGTGCCGAGGATCAGCGGCGTCGCGGTGCGCAGCGTCGCCACCCAGAAGGCGGACGACGCGATGATGTCCCACAGTTCGCTCATGCTCTCCCCCAGCGGATGCGGTAGCGCGACGCGAGCGTGGCGACGAGCATCGCCAGCAGCGCGGTCGCGACGATCACGTCGGCGATGTAGTTGGGCACGCCCACCGCGCGGCTCATGCTGTCCGCCCCGACCAGCACGCCGGCGACGAACAGTGCCGACACGATCACGCCGACGGGATGCAGGCCGGCGAGCATCGCGATGACGATGCCGGTGTAGCCGTAGCCGGGCGACATGTCGAGGGTGACGTAGCCGGTGCGCCCCGCCACCTCGCCCAGCCCGGCGAGCCCGGCGAGCGCGCCCGAGATCAGCGCGCAGCCCAACACCACGCGCTTCACCGGCAGGCCGGCAAAGGCGGCGCCGCGCGCGTTGGTGCCCACCGCGCGCATCTGCAGGCCGAAGGTGGTGAAGCGCTGCACCACCCACAGCAGCAGCGCGAATCCGCACGCGAGCAGGAGGCCGCTGTGCACCCGGGTACGTTCGAGGAGGCGCGAGAACTCGTAGTCGGACTCCAGCGCCACCGACTGCGGCCAGCCCATCGCGAGCGGGTCCTTCATCGGCCCGTCCAGCATCATCGACACGAATAGCAGCGCGATGAAGTTGAGCAGCAAGGTGGTGACCACCTCGTCCACACCGAGGCGGATCTTGAGCAGCGCCGGCCCGAGCAACAGCAGCGCACCGGCCGCGGCCCCGGCGAGCAGCATCAGCGCGAACACCAGCGCCGGCGGCAGACCGGCGAAGATCGAGCCCTGGCCGCCCACCGCCACCGCGGCGAGCGCGCCGAGGTAGAGCTGGCCTTCGGCGCCGATGTTGTAGAAGTGCGCGCGGAAGGCGATCGCCGCGGCCAAGCCGGTGAGGATCAGCGGCGTGGCGCGGGTCAGCGTCTCGGCGATCGCGAAGCGCGAGCCGAACGCCCCTTCGAACAGCAGCACGTAGGTGCGTCCCACCGGCGCGCCGGCCCAGGCGACGAGCAGCGCGCACACCAGCAGGGTCACCGCGATCGCGGCGAAGGGCGCCACCACCATCGCGGTGCGGGACGAAGTGGTGCGTGCTTCAAGCCGCATGGTTCATCTCCGCGTGCGTCGCTGCCGCAGCCGCCGCAACCGTTGCACCGGCCTTGCCGGCCTGCCCGGCCATCGCCAGCCCCATCGTCGTGAGGGTCCAGTCCTCGACCGGCCGGGTGTCGACCAGGCGCCCCTTCACCATCACCGCCACCCGGTCGGCGATCGCGAAGATCTCGTCGAGGTCCTCCGAGATGATGAGGATCGCCGCGCCCGCGCCGGCCGCGGCCAGCAGCTTGCGGTGGATGCCGGCGACCGCGCCGATGTCCAGCCCCCAGGTGGGCTGGTTGGCGACGATCAGCAAGGGCGGCGCATCCGGCGCGCGCTGGTCGCCGACCGACAGCGCCCGCCCGAGAATCAGTTTCTGCATGTTGCCGCCCGACAGCGCCCGCGCCGGCACGTCGATGCCGGACAGGCGCACGTCGTGGCGCTCCACCAGCTGGCGGGCGAAGGCCCGCGCCGCGCCGCGGCGGATCCAGCCGAGGCGCGAGAACGCCGGCGTGTGCAGGCGCTCCGACACCGCGTTCTCCCACACCGAGAGGTCGCCGACCACGCCCACCGCGTGCCGGTCCTCCGGCACCCTCGCCACCTCGCGCGCCACCCAGTCGCGCGGCCGCGCCGCCATGGGCGCACCGGCCACGGTCACGCGCCCCTGCGTCGCGGCGAGCATGCCGTGGCACAGGTCGGCGAGCGCCTCCTGACCGTTGCCGGCGACGCCGGCAATCGCGACGATCTCGCCGGCGTGCACCGTCAGCGACACGCCGTTGAGGTGCGCATGGCCGCGCATGCGGGCGGTATGCACCGCGTCGAGCTGCAGCACCTCGGCGCCGCGCGCGCGCGCCACCCGCGCCGGCCGCTCCACCGCGCGCCCCACCATCAGCTCGGCGAGCGTGTCGCGCGTCGCCCCGGCGGCCGGCAGCTCGGCCACCAGCTTGCCCGCGCGCAGCACCGCCACACGGGTGGAGACGCGCAGCACTTCGTCGAGCTTGTGGCTGATGAAGATCAGCGACAGCCCCTGGCGCACCATCTCGCCCAGGGTGTCGAAGAGGCGCTCGCTCTCCTGCGGCGTGAGCACCGCGGTGGGCTCGTCCAGGATCAGGATGCGCGCGCCGCGATAGAGCGCCTTGAGGATCTCGACCCGCTGCCGCTCGCCCACCGACAGCCGCCCGATGCGCGCCTCGGGGTCCACCTCCAGGCCGAAGCGGCGCGCGGTCTCGAGCAGGCGCGCGCGCGCCTCGCGACGACGCGAGAACGGCCGCCACAGCGACTCGGTGCCGAGCATCACGTTGTCGAGCACCGAGAGATTGTCGGCGAGCGTGAAGTGCTGATGCACCATGCCCACCCCCGCGGCAAGCGCCGCCGCCGGGTCGCCGGGCGGCAGCGCCTTGCCGAACACTGCGATGTCGCCTGCATCGGCCACGTAATGGCCGAACAGGATGCTCATCAGGGTGCTCTTGCCGGCGCCGTTCTCGCCCAGCAGGGCAAGCACCTCGCCCGCCCCGAGGCTGAGCGAGATCGCATCATTCGCGAGCAGCGGTCCGAAGCGCTTGGTGATGCCGGACATGCGCAGCACGGGAGTTTCTGTCATCGGAAGACACCAGTGAGAAGGATGCGCCGCACGCGACGCGACCCGGCCCGGCCCGGCCCAGCCCGGCCTGCCCCTCGGGGCATGCGGACCGGGCGGCCTTGCGGCGTCGGACGCGGTGATACCCGGCGCAGCGCCGGGCCCGGATCGGGCTCAGTTCGAGGACTTCGGCTCGCTGTCGTTGACCTTGACCTCGAGCGTGCCGGCGCGGATCGCGGCCTCGGCGGCCTTGGCCTTCTCGACCAGCTCGGCCGGCACCTTGGACGCAAAGGTGCCGAGCTCGGAGATCTCCGAGCCCTTGTAAGCCATCGTCGAATACTTGCCGTAGTCCTCGGCGGCGAACTTGCCCGCCTTGACCGCCGCGAGCGCGGCGTCGATGGTCGGCTCCATGTTCCACAGCGCCGACACCACCACGGTGTCCGGGTACTGCGGCTGGGTGTCGATGACGTTGCCGATTGCGAGCACGCCGCGCTCCTTGGCCGCATCCGACACCCCGAAACGCTCGGCGTACATCACGTCCGCGCCCTTGTCGATCATCGCAAAGGCGGCTTCCTTGGCCTTGGGGGGATCGAACCAGGAGCCGATGAAGCTGACGGTGAACTTCGCGTTCGGATTCACCGCGCGCGCGCCGTCCATGAAGGCATGCATGAGCCGGTTCACCTCGGGAATCGGGTAGCCGCCCACCATGCCGATGTGGCCGGACTTGCTCATCCCGCCCGCGTACATGCCAGTGAGGTAGGCCGGTTCCTGGATGTAGTTGTCGAACACCGAGAAGTTGGGCGCCTGCGGCTTGCCCGAGGAGCCGAGCAGGAAAGCCACATTGGGGTAATCCTTGGCCACCTTGCGCGCCGCCTGCTCCACCGCGAAGGCCTCGCCCACGACCAGCGCGTTGCCGCCCTCGGCGTACTGGCGCATCACCCGCTCGTAGTCGGCGTTGGTGACGTTCTCCGAGAACACGTACTCGACCTCGCCGCGCGCCTTGGCCGCCTCCAGCGCCTTGTGGATGCGCGAAACCCATTGCTGCTCGACCGGCACGGTGTAGATCGCCGCCACCTTGATCTTGTCGGCAGCGCTTGCAGAGAACGGCAACGCGGCCCCCAGCGCGAACACGACGCCGGAGGAAATCAACAGTCTGCGGGTGAGATTGGTCATGCGGGGCTCCTGTGGAAGCATGAGGGGGGGGGGGGTTTTACCAGATGGTCAGCCGGCCACAAGCATGTCTCGTGCCACACGATGAGCCGCGTGACCACCGCGACACGCTCCGCCCGGCGCGGCGAGGGGCGCACGGTTTGTGTCTTTCTGTCAGACACAATGCACCATTCTGGAGCAGCCTCACGGTCGCGGCAAGCGGCGCCAGCGCCCGAATCGCCCAATCGGACGCAACGACGACGTATCCCGTCACCGCCCGCTCCGCTATATTCCGCCCTGTCGCCACCGCAGACAGCCGTCATGACGCACGCAGAACCCGAGCTGAAGACCCTCAGCCGCCAGAAGGTCGAGCACGACATCCTCGAAACCGCCAAGCGCCTCTTCGCCCAGCATGGCTACGGCGGCGTGTCGATCGACCGCATCGCGGCCGAGGTGGGCATCTCCAAACAGGGGCTGCTGTACTACTTCCCGAAAAAGACGGTGCTCTATCGCGCGGTGCTCAACGGCGTGCTCGATGTATGGCTGTCTTACATGGACGTACTCGGCCACCACGAGGACGATCCGCGAACCGCGCTCAGCGAATACATTGCCGGCAAGCTGCGCTTCTCGCGCGAGCATCCCCACGGTTCACGCGTGTTCGCCAGCGAGGTGATCGCCGGCGCGCCTTACTTCGGCGACGAGATCGAGCGCCGCGTGCTCCCCGCGCTGCAGGCTGACGAAGCCGCGTATCGCGGCTGGGTCGAACGCGGCCTGTGCAGGCCGATGGACACTCGCCACCTGATGGTCGTGCTGTGGGCCGCGACCCAGGCCTATGCGGACTTCGCCGCGCAGATCTGCCTCGTGCTCGGCAAGCCGGAACTCGAAGAATCCGACTTTGTCGATGCCGAGAGAGTGATTGTGGAGATGGTGTTGAGGACCGTACTCAGCGACGCGTGAGCGGTATTGTGGAAGCGTCCATCGGCATTGCCGCGACGCGTTGGCTGCGTGACGGATGCAACACTTGCCCGGGTTCCGCAGTTAACAACTCTTGACGTTTAGGGTCAAATGCAGCGGAATCGGGCGCTGCACCATTCCTCGAACGCCCTCGGACTCTTTCAGCGCACCCCCCTAGCCCATGGATCAAGCCAACCTGCCACCCGCTCCGGACAGCCCGCCCGGCAAGACTTTCATCGCGGGCATCGGGGCATCGGCAGGCGGACTCGAGGCGCTCACGCAACTCGTCGGCCAGCTGAAGGCCGGCCTGCCCTGCGCCTATGTGGTGCTGCAGCATCTCTCTCCGAGCTACCGCAGCATGATGGCCGAGATCCTCGGGCGCGAGACCGAGCTGCGCGTGAAGGAGCTGGAGCAGGGCGACATTCCCGAGCCGGGCGTCATCTATGTCGTGCCGTCCAACGCCAACGCGCTGCTCAAGGACGGGCGGCTCGCGCTGGTGCACGCGCCGCCGGAAGTGGTCCCCAAGCCCTCCATCAACCAGTTCCTGATCTCGCTCGCTGCAGAGGAAGGCGAGGCCGCGATCGGCGTGATCCTCTCCGGCACGGGCTCCGACGGCGTCGCCGGCCTGCGCGCGATCCAGGCTGCCGGCGGCTTCACGCTGGTGCAGCAGCCGGACACGGCCAAATACGACGGCATGCCGCGCGCTGCGCTCGAGGCGGGCGTCGCCGACCATGTGCTGTCACCCGAGGACATCGCCAACCAGATCGGCAGGCTCCTCGCGCTGCCTGCGGAGGCGGCGGACGTGGAGCCGCCGGTGGATCTCTTCGCCAGCCTGCTCGCGCACTTGCGCGAGAAGCTCGATTTCGACTTCTCCGGCTACAAGATCGGCACCCTGATGCGTCGAATCCGCCGACGCCAGTT
This sequence comes from Rhodocyclaceae bacterium, assembly GCA_041916775.1. Taxonomy (GTDB): domain Bacteria; phylum Pseudomonadota; class Gammaproteobacteria; order Burkholderiales; family Rhodocyclaceae; genus UBA2357. Next base: position 102,763 of record JAYRYZ010000018.1, read on the forward strand.
CGCGACCGGCTGTGTGGACATGCCCGCCTACCTGAAGTGGGTGGAGTCCAACCCGGGCGAGCTCGACCTGCTGGCGCGCGACATCCTGATCTCGGTGACCGCGTTCTTCCGCGACCGGGACGCGTTCGCGGCGCTACGCCAGGGCGTTGCCGAGCTGATCGGGCGCAAGCCGCCGGGCAGCGAGATGCGGGTGTGGGTTGCGGGCTGCGCGAGCGGGGAAGAGGCCTACTCGATCGCGATGCTGTTCGCCGACGCGCTCGGCGACCGCGTCACGCTTTACCGCATCCAGATCTTCGCCACCGACATCGACGACGACGCGCTCAACGTCGCGCGCCGCGGTGTCTATCCTGCCGCCTCCACCACCGAGGTGCCGGCTGCGATGCTGGAGCGCTTCTTCCGCCACTCGGGCAACACCTACGAGGCGGGCAAGCTGCTGCGCGACATGATCGTGTTCGCGCGCCACAACCTGGTCAGCGACCCGCCCTTCCTGCGTCTCGATCTGGTGTCGTGCCGCAACGTGCTGATCTACTTCGACGCGCCCTTGCAGGCCAAGGTGCTGCAGACCTTCCACTTCGGCATGAACCCGGAGGGGATGCTGTTCCTCGGTCGATCCGAGAGCGTCGCGCAGGCCGAACAACTGTTTCAGCCGGTAAACCGGCGTGAGCGTGTGTTCCGTACCTCGGGCGAGGTGGCGGCGCGCTCGCCGCACGCACCCATCGGCCTGAGCGCGCGGCCGCGCGAGAAACGGCGCGAATCCCAGCACGAGATCCTGCTGCGCGGGCTGGTATCCGGGCTTGGCTTGACCGTGGCGATGTGCGACCGGGGTGCCAACGTGCTCCACACCGCGGGCGAAACCGACCGCTTCCTGCACTTCCCGCCTGGCGCATCGCGCCTGAGCCTGCCCGACCTCGTGGCCCCAGAGCTGCGCGGCGAGGTAATGACGCTGATGCGCCGCTGCGAGCAGAAGGGCCACGCACAACATGGCAGACGGCGACGGGTGGACGGCCAGTGGGTACGGCTGCTGGCCGAGAAGGTGACCAGCGGCGACGAAACCTTCTACCTCTTCGTGTTCAGCGGCGACGACAGCCACAACCCCGCCGCTGCAGACCCCGCGCCGGGCGACCCTGCCGGCCGCAGTGAACAGGTGCTCGCCGACGAGCTCCTCGCCACCCGCGAGCACCTCCAGGCGCTGATCGAGGAGATGGCGACCGCGAACGAGGAGATGCAGGCGCTCAACGAGGAAGCGCAGGCCTCCAACGAAGAGCTCCAGGCCACCAACGAGGAGCTCGAGGCCGCCAACGAGGAGATGCAGGCCACCAACGAGGAGCTGGTGAGCCTCAACGAGGAGCTCAACGTCAAGACGGTGGAGCTGTCCGGGCTCTACGAGGAGTACGCCCACCTCTACGACGCGCTCGAATACCCGGTGCTGGTGTTCGACCGCGAGCTTCAGCTCACCCGCTTCAACGCTCCGGCGGCGCGCCGCTTCGATCTGCGCACCACCGCCCTGCGCCAGCATGTATCTCGCCTCAAGCTGCCGCTCGCGCTCATGGAGCTCGAAACCGCACTCGGCCGCGCAGTGGCGCACGGGGAGCGCGAGCAGACGCTGGCGGTGGTGGAGGAACGCCACCTGCGCGTGATCGTCTCGCCAGGTCTGAACAAGAACGGCGAGGTGCGTTCGCTGGTAGCAAGCTTCGTCGATGTCAGCGACATCGTGCGCACCCAGGCGGCGCTGTCGGTATCCGAGCAGCGCCTCAACGCGCTGATGGACCGCACCACGGTGCTGTTCGCGATGCGCAATGTGTCGGGCCAGTACCTGTACGCCAACCGTCGCTTCGTCGAGTTCTTCGGGCTGGAAGGCCGCGAGGTGGTCGGAGCGAACGACTTCACCCTGTTCGGCGCCGCGCTCGCCGGCGACATCTGGGGCGCGACCATCGAGGCGATGCGCACCCGCGACAACGTCACCGTCGAGCACGGGCTCGGCACCGGGCCAGAGCGGCGTTACATCCGCGCAGTGCATCAGACGCTCTGCGATGAGTCCGGTCAACCAGTAGCGCTGATCTTCGAGGGCGAGGACATCACCACCAGCCGCCACGCCGAAGAGCAGCTGCGCATCACCGCGAAGGTGTTCGACCAGGCGGGCGAGGCCATCGTCGTGACCGACCCGCACGGGGTCATCCAGACCGCCAATAACGCCTTCACCCGCATCACCGGCTACGGTGCCCAGGAGGCCGTCGGTCACCAGATCGGCGCACTGCTGCGCTCCGGGCGCCACAGCCGCGAGTTCTACGACGCGATGTGGCAATCCCTGAGCACCACCGGCTTCTGGCAGGGCGAGATCTGGAACAAGCGCAAGAACGGCGAGATCTTCCCGGAGTGGCTCACGATCAACCGGGTCGACAAGGGCGACGGTCAGATCGAGCACTTCGTCGCGGTGTTCTCAGACATCACCGACATCAAGAACGCCCAGCGCAAGGCCGAATACCTCGCCACCCACGACCCGCTCACCCGGCTACCGAACCGCTCGCTGTTCCAGGACCGGCTGCGCCAGGCGCTCGCCCACGCGCGCCGCCACAATCAGCGGGTGGCGCTGATGTTCATCGACCTCGACAACTTCAAGGACATCAACGACACCCTCGGCCACGACGTGGGCGACAAGCTCCTGAAGGAGGCCGCGGTGCGCCTGCAGGAGGTGGTGCGGGATGTGGACACGGTGGCGCGCCTCGGTGGCGACGAGTTCACGGCCATCCTCGGCGAGTGCGACGCGGAAGGCGCGGACCTGGTATCCAAACGGGTCGTGGATGAGCTCGCGACCTCCTTCGATATCGATGGGCGCCAGCTCTTCGTCTCGGCGAGCGTGGGCATTGCCTTCTTCCCGGAGGACGGCGAGGACAGCAACGCGCTGGTGAAGGCCGCCGACAGCGCGATGTACCGCGCCAAGGAGCTCGGACGCAACCGCGTTGAGTACTTCGTACCCGACCTGCATGTGCGCCTGTTGAAGCGCGCCACGCTCGAGAGCGCGCTGCGCGGTGCGCTCGAGCACAAGCGCCTGCGGCTGGTGTTCCAACCGCAGTTCTCGGTCGCGGACCGCAGCCTGATCGGTGCCGAGGCGCTGGTGCGCTGGCGTGACCCGGTGCTGGGCGAGGTCGCACCTTCGGAGTTCATCCCGATGAGCGAGAGCAGCGGGCTGATCCTCGACCTCTCGGAGGAGGTGCAAAGGCTGCTGATCGAGCATCTCAAGCTGTGGCGCAGGGCCGGATTCGCACCACCACCGATCTCGCTCAACTGCTCGCCACGCAGCGTGCGTGAGCCCGAGATGGCGCTGAAGCTGATTTCGGCGCTGAAGCGGGCCGACATCCCGACCGAGCTGCTGTGCGTGGAGATCACCGAGGGCGCACTGCTGGAGAGCATCCAGTCGGTCACCGAGAACCTCAGCACCTTTGCCCGGCATGGTGTCAGGATCAGTGTGGACGATTTCGGCACCGGCTATTCATCGCTGTTCTACCTCAAGCGCCTGCCGCTGTCCGAGCTCAAGGTGGACAAGAGCTTCGTTGACGGCCTCGGGGAGGACAGCGACGACGAAGCGATCGCCTCGGCGATCCTGGGCCTCGCCCAATCCTTGCGCCTGGAAACAGTCGCCGAGGGCGTCGAGACCGAACGCCAGCTCGAGTGGCTGCAACGTCATGGTTGCAATGCCGCGCAAGGCTACCTGTTGTCGCGCCCGCTCGAAGCGCAAGCCTTCGAGGCGCTCATGAAGAAGTACGTTACCGTCCAAAATGCATAGACGCTTTCTCGCCGAGTGTGAGCGCGAACGCCTCCACCTGTCCGGCCATATCCAGGCGCATGGTGCGCTGCTCCGCGCCGACGCGGCACTGCGGGTCACACACCTTTCGGCCAACCTCGCCGAGCACACCGACGCGCTCGGCGTCACACTCGGAGCGCCACTGCCGCCATCGCTCGCCGATCTTGCCGACCCCACCCTGCTCCCCGCCCACGCCGGCGCGCGCCGCTACGTGCCCGCCGGCCTGGTAGGGCGGAACGGGCCACTGGATGTCGCCATCGTGCGCAGCGACGATGACGCACTGCTGTTCGAGCTCCACCCCACAGCAGAGCCCCCCCCTCCAGACTGCGGCTACCCCGCCACGGGCAGACCGGCGCCCGTGGAAGTACCACGCGATCAGGACGCCTTGCGTGCAGAACAGCAGGCCCTCGTCGATCGCGTCTTCGCCGCGAGCGGCTTCCGCCGGGTGATGTTCTACCGCTTCCTCAACGACGGCGACGGCGAGGTCGTCGCCGAGGCACACGACCCCGCGGTGTATGGCAGCTACCTCGGCTTGCGCTTCCCGGCCAGCGACATCCCGCAGATCGCACGCAACCTGTACCAACTGAACCCCTGGCGGCTCATCCCCGACGCAAGCGCCGCCCCGGTGGCACTGTTGGGCGACGGCAACATCCCCGACCTGAGCCGCGCCGACCTGCGCAGCGTCTCGCCGGTGCACCAGGTGTATCTCGCCAACATGGGCGTGCGCGCCTCGCTGTCACTGCCGGTGTTGGTGGCCGGGCAACTGCACGGGCTCATTGCCTGTCACCATCACCACGTCAGCCGGCCATCGCTGGCCTTGCTCGAATCGATCTCGCGGGATGTACGCAACCACGGCCACGCCCTCACCAGCCACATCGCGCAGAGTCGGGTCCGGCTGATCGACGGCCTGATGCGCCACTTCGTCCCGATGCGGGAAGAGATCGAGCGCCGCGGCAGCCTCCTGGCCGCCTGGGCCACGCTGGGACCACGACTGGTTGCAGAGTTCGCCTGTGAAGGGGCACACCTGCTGGTGGACGACGCTCACGCCGGCTGGGGCAGCCTGCTCGAAGCGGATGCCCTGGAGCATCTCGACGACTGGTTCTCCGATAGCCCGGCGGAGCCGCTGTGGCTCTCCGACCACCTCGTCGGCGACGTACCGGAGATGCCGCTGAGCCGCATCGCAGGGGTGCTCGCGTTCAAGGGCCGCACCGCCGCCGGCAGCCGCTTGCGGGTCTATCTCACCCGGGCGGAGCACATTCACGAGGTCGCATGGGGCGGCAACCCGGAGAAACCCGTGGAACACCACGACGGTACCCTCGGCATCGCCCCGCGACGCTCCTTCGAGAAATGGATAGAGAAACGCATGGGTCACAGCCGCCCCTGGGAGAACGAAGCACGCCTGCTCGGGCTGCGCCTGCGCGAGATGCTGCTTGATGTCGCACACCGGCCCTGACCCCCTGAGCACGCTGCGCGCCCGCACTCGCGCCGCACACCAGGCCCTGGAATCCACCCCGCCGGTGCGCCGACTCATGGCCGCGGACGTGGGCTGCGGCGACGTCGACCGCTTCCTGCAGCACAGCTACCGCTACATCGCCGGCCTCGAGCACGCGTGCGGCGCCGCGCTCGCCGCCCTGCCCCTCTACCGCCCCCGCGCCGGAGTGCTCGCCGCCGACCTCGCTCGACGCAAGCGCCCCCTGCCCGCGCAGGTCGTCGCCGATATCGAAGTCGGCGATCCGGCCGCCCTCGCCGGCGTGCTCTACACCATCGAAGGCTCCGCGCTCGGCGGCATCGTCATCCACCGCCACCTGCGCCAGCAGCTCGGCGAGGAACACGCCAGCGACTACCAATACTTCCAGTACTTCGGCCGCGACGCCGGCCCCCACTGGCGCGAGGTCGTTCAGGCGCTGAACGCACAACTCACCACGTACGACGCAGTCGAGCGCGCCGGGCGCGCCGCAATCGCCGTGTTCGAGGGCATGCGCGCGACGTTGTCGCAGCCGGACCGGGAATGACGCCTGGTTCGCCCCTCTAGCCGCTCTCGTGGCGCCGGTGGCAACGCAGCACCGGCGCCACGGTGGCGAGCACCCTCTCCCATGGGTCGCAAATGGGCATACCCGTATGCCCGACTCGGCCAACAATCTGCCCCCCACTCACGGATCGAGCGCGTTCGTCGAACGACGGTCGGCCGGGGGCGGTACAACATTATCCGAGGAGACGACCCGATGACTTCCCCACGAGACCCCGCGCTGGCGCCGGGCATGGACAACCGCCAGTTCTGGGGCATGGACTTCCACAACCCGGTATTTCCCATCACCGCCGGGCTGATCCTGCTGTTCATCGCCTATGCACTTACAGACCCGGCACGCGCCAGTGCGCAGATGGTGGCCGCGAGAACATGGTCGATCGAGCATTTCGACTGGCTCTTCATGGTCGCAGGAAACGTGTTCGTGCTCTTTTGCCTGGCCTTGATCCTGCTGCCGGTCGGGCGAGTCCGGCTCGGCGGCCGGGACGCACGGCCCGAGTATTCGACCATGTCCTGGTTCGCGATGCTGTTCGCCGCCGGCATGGGCATCGGGTTGATGTTCTGGAGCGTGGCAGAACCTGTTGCGTATTACACCAACTGGTATGGAACGCCGCTGAACGTGACAGCGATGACACCCGAGGCCGCCAGCGCGGCGATCGGCGCTACGATGTTCCACTGGGGGCTCCACCCGTGGGCCATCTACGGCGTCGTCGCAGTATCGATCGGCTTCTTCACCTACAACATGGGCATGCCTCTGTCGCTGCGTGCCTCCTTCTATCCCCTTCTCGGCCATAGGGTAAGGGGGTGGTCCGGCCACATCATCGACGTCCTGGCTGCGCTGGCAACAACCTTCGGACTTGCGACCTCGCTCGGTCTCGGGGCCACACAGGCAGCAAGCGGTGTGCACTTTCTCACCGGCGCCGAGAACACCATCGGCCTGCAGATCGGCATCATCGTGCTTGTCAGCCTGATCACGCTCGTCTCCGTCTGGCGAGGCATCGACGGCGGCCTCAAGCACATCAGCAACATCAACCTCGCGCTCGCGATGGTGCTGCTGGTGTTCGTGGTGCTCGCGGGTGGCTTCATGGTCTTTGCCGATGGCATCATCAGCACGGCATCGAGTTATGTAAGTCACATTTTCAGACTGTCGAACTGGATCGCACGGGATGACGAGACCTGGTTCCATGGCTGGACCGTGTTCTACTGGGCCTGGTGGATCTCGTGGTCGCCTTTCGTGGGCATCTTCATTGCGCGCGTCTCCCGCGGACGGACGGTGCGTTCGCTGGTGACGGCCGTGCTGATCGTGCCGACGCTGGTCACTCTGTGCTGGATGACCGCGTTCGGCGGCACGGCGCTGGCCCAGTCGATCGGCGGTATCGGCGAGCTTGCAAAGGGCATTGGTGACGTCTCGCTCGCGATGTTCCACATGCTGGGCAACCTGCCGCTCAGTGCAGTGACCTCGATCGTGGCCATTCTCCTCATCCTGATCTTCTTCGTGACCTCGGCGGACTCCGGGGCACTGGTGATCGACTGCATCACTGCGGGGGGAAAGACGGATGCGCCGCAGATCCAGAAGCTCTTCTGGGCCAGCCTGGTCGGCGTGATCGCAGCGACGCTGCTTTCGGCAGGCGGCACCGAGGCGCTGAATGCCCTGCAGGCCGGGGCAGTGACCACCGGCTTGCCATTCACGGTGGTCCTGCTGGTCATGATGGTCGGGCTCTACAAGGCGCTACATCAGGCGCGCCACGATTACGCGCCAGCCCTCGCCGCGGCGAGATCCGCCTGACGCGCGGGCGATGCCGGGCGCAGGCGCGAGTGGCGCCGCCTGCCGGCCCGGCTCTGCGACCGAATCCGCCACCCGAGCCCATGACCAGGACCTGGACTACGACTACGATCACGACCGGCGGAAATCCACAGTATCGACATGCCCTGCATATTCGCTAAAGTTCACGCCCTTTTTGTCGAAATGCATCGTGTGGATTCGCGGCTCGATCGACGGCACGCATGTTGCTGTCTGCCAATACACACATATCAGTCTGGAGTCAGTGATGGGTAGTCTTCTGGGACTCGTCGTGGGTGCGGTTGCAATCGGGCTTGCGCTGGGCGTGGGCATGCTGGGTGCGCCGCTTTCGTGGATACAGGTACTCGCCGCCTCGGCCGGAGGCGTGGCCATCGGCGTAGCGGTCAGCTTGATCAACCGAATGCGCTACGATCTGCCGCTGCGCGCCTTGCAGCGCAGTTTCGGCGACATCAACCGCACCGGCGACCTGTCGGCGCGCGTCGATGTCGGACGCGGGCCACTTGCCGGCGCGGTGGACAACTTCAATGCCCTGATGGCCACCTTCCAGGCGATCATCGGTAAGGTCGTGCATGACGCGCGCCGTGTCGCGGACGCTGCGGACGCCCTAGCGGGGCACGCCGGGCAGGTCGCGGATGGCTCACAGCATCAACGCAGCGCCTCGGAGAGCATGGCGGGCAACATCGCCGAGATGAACAGCGGCATTCGCGCGGTGGCGGATCATGCCGGCCGTGCCGCGGAGAATGCCCAGGAGGCACGCGCGCTGTCACAGGACGGCACGCGGATCGTGATGCAGGCCTCCACCGCAATCGAGCAGATTGCCCAGTCCGTGGAGCAATCCGCCCAGGTAGTGACGACGCTGGGCACGCGCTCCGAGGAGATCAGCGGCATCGTCAAGGTCATCCGCGAGATTGCCGACCAGACCAACCTGCTCGCCCTCAACGCGGCAATCGAGGCTGCCCGCGCCGGCGAGCAGGGACGCGGATTCGCGGTGGTGGGGGGGGGTCGGGGGCAGCACCCGCC
>JAYRYZ010000019.1:0-106215 GCA_041916775.1 Rhodocyclaceae bacterium
GCTTGAATCCGGAGCGCGCCGACGTGCTGGCCGAATAGGCCACCGTCGCGCCCCGCGTGGGCGCGTGGATTGAAACGCCGCCCACCTCGAATGCTGACAGCCACGGGACATCTCGTCGCGCCCCGCGTGGGCGCGTGGATTGAAACGGATGAATTAGTAACTATAGTTACATCAACAGCACAGGTCGCGCCCCGCGTGGGCGCGTGGATTGAAACTTCGGCCCGACCTTGCGCGTGCGAAACCCCAGCCGTCGCGCCCCGCGTGGGCGCGTGGATTGAAACACGATCTGCGCCACGAGGCGATATCGCGGCTGTACGTCGCGCCCCGCGTGGGCGCGTGGATTGAAACCTGCAGCGGGCCGGGGCCAACGTCGAGCCAGTCTGAGTCGCGCCCCGCGTGGGCGCGTGGATTGAAACCCGCAATGGCCGATCGAGCGCTATCTGTACCGCGTGTCGCGCCCCGCGTGGGCGCGTGGATTGAAACATGCGGCGGTACGCGCGTTTGCAGGCGCGGACGATGTCGCGCCCCGCGTGGGCGCGTGGATTGAAACCGACCGCGAGGGTTTGCAGGCCGTAGAAGTCGAGCGTCGCGCCCCGCGTGGGCGCGTGGATTGAAACCTTGCGAAGAACTTCAACACTTGGGCGTGTGTTTGGGTCGCGCCCCGCGTGGGCGCGTGGATTGAAACTTCGCGAACGGCACCAATTTTTGGGTCAAGACGTGGTCGCGCCCCGCGTGGGCGCGTGGATTGAAACTGCAGCGTCGGAGAGCGTTGGACGTACCGCGCCCTGTCGCGCCCCGCGTGGGCGCGTGGATTGAAACTGCAGCTTGTTGGCGGTGTCCGGGTCGTACTGCGCGTCGCGCCCCGCGTGGGCGCGTGGATTGAAACCAAGGCACGCGCTTGTGCGACTCCGCCTTGTTGGGTCGCGCCCCGCGTGGGCGCGTGGATTGAAACGCCTATGAACACCTGCCACTCGTTGGCGAGCTTCTGTCGCGCCCCGCGTGGGCGCGTGGATTGAAACTTGACGCTCGACACGGCCGTGCAGTACCTCGACGGCTGGTCGCGCCCCGCGTGGGCGCGTGGATTGAAACGCGCCGCGCGCGCTGCCGCCACCGGGCCGAAGTCCGCGTCGCGCCCCGCGTGGGCGCGTGGATTGAAACTTGAAATCGACTTCGATGATGTCGTCGTGCGACATGTCGCGCCCCGCGTGGGCGTGTGGATTGAAACACCGGCGTGGTGTCCTTGGCCCAGCGCTGTTGGTAGGTCGCGCCCCGCGTGGGCGCGTGGATTGAAACTCGGTCACCCTCGGGCAGGCCAACCGCGAAAACCTGTCGCGCCCCGCGTGGGCGCGTGGATTGAAACCGCGATCACCCGCGCTACCGCGTCGGCTCGTTGGGGTCGCGCCCCGCGTGGGCGCGTGGATTGAAACTCCTGAAGCAGGCTGATGAACTGGTCCGAGAGCGAGTCGCGCCCCGCGTGGGCGCGTGGATTGAAACCTGTAGGGTCTGGCGGGTGGATTCGGCGCCGAGCAGGTCGCGCCCCGCGTGGGCGCGTGGATTGAAACTCGGGTTTCCGATAATTACCCCATCGCCCCACCGCCAGTCGCGCCCCGCGTGGGCGCGTGGATTGAAACACCTCGACGACCTCCGCGGATTTCTGCGCGCCGAGGTCGCGCCCCGCGTGGGCGCGTGGATTGAAACATTTTGCCTCGCGCAGTCCTGCGATTTGCTGGGCGGTCGCGCCCCGCGTGGGCGCGTGGATTGAAACGGCGCCGATGCGGTATATACCCCGCGCGGCGGTGCGTCGCGCCCCGCGTGGGCGCGTGGATTGAAACGAGGCATCGTTTGCCCCGATCTCGGCCGCGGCCGGTCGCGCCCCGCGTGGGCGCGTGGATTGAAACCAGCGTCGTGCGCTCGTACAGCCGCGATATCGCCTCGTCGCGCCCCGCGTGGGCGCGTGGATTGAAACCAAACCGGGCCGCTCCTGCCTTACGCCAGACTGAACGTCGCGCCCCGCGTGGGCGCGTGGATTGAAACACTGTCTCGCTCATCATTGCGTGCATCGTCATCTGTCGCGCCCCGCGTGGGCGCGTGGATTGAAACCGCGCGCTCAACAAGGGAAGGGAAGTTGTCGGGCGTCGCGCCCCGCGTGGGCGCGTGGATTGAAACAGCGGCGATGATCTCGCTGTTTCCAGCGGACTGCGTCGCGCCCCGCGTGGGCGCGTGGATTGAAACGCCGAGGACTACTATCAGTCCCTCATCGAACATGGTCGCCCCCCGCGTTGTCGCGTGAGTTGACCTCCTTCCCCCTTTTCCCCCACCTCCACCCCTGTACCCCGCCGCGGTTTGCATCTCGTCGCAATATTGCCTAGCTTTAAGGCGACGTACGAACGGCGAGTGATGATGGCCACGAAGAAACCGACGCCTGGCGGCACGGCTGCCGCATATACGCAGGAGGATGCTGCGCTCGCCTGGCACTTGCTGGTGGAGCTGCGCACCCGCATCACGACCCAGGCGCTGCCGCTGCGCGAGGGGGTGGAGGCGGCGGCGCTGAAGAGCCTGCATGCGTTCTTCCAGCATGTCCGCGAGGCCGTCGCGCTGGCGCCGCAGGCGCAGGCTTGCGGTGCGATCGTGATCGAGGCGCTGAACCGCGACCTGCGGCCCTTCACTGCGCGCTGGCATGCGCGCGAGCAGGCGGGGCGGCTTGGCAGTGTCGATGAGCGCTTCCAGTTCCGCGACGAGCTGGAGGACGTGCAGTTGCGCCTGCGCGCGCTTGCCGGGCGCCTTGCGGACATCGCCGGGGCAACCCTGAATGCGGCGCCGGATGTAGCGCAGGGTGAGGACGAGACGCCCGCCGGGGACGACGCCCCACTGCCGTTCGGGGTGGGTACCACGCCCGGCATGGACGAGGATACGCGGCATCGGCTCAATGAGGCGGAGCGCGCCGATGTGCTGGCGCGGCGCGGCCTGTACCGGCGCGCGAATACGGACAGCGCGGTGGATGCGGTGGGACTCGCGCTCTCGGGGGGTGGCATCCGCTCGGCGACCTTCGGGCTGGGCATCGTGCAGGTGCTGGCGCGCAGGGGCATGCTGCAGGATGTGGATTTCCTCTCCACCGTATCCGGCGGCGGCTATCTGGGCGCGTTCATCAACACCGTGGTGGACGACCCGGATCCCGCGGTGGGGCTGGCGCCCGGCCAGCGCCCCTTCGGCGGCACCGCGGAGGGGGAATCCGCCACCGTGCGGCACCTGCGCAATCACAGCAAGTATCTCGCCGAAGGCGGGCTGCGCACCGTGTTTCAGCTCGGCTTCGCGCTGCTTTACGGGCTACTCGTCACCTTGCTGCTGGTGTCGCCGCTGCTGCTGCTCGCGGCAAGCGCGCTCGGGCCGCTGGGGCTTGGGGATGTGTTTGCGACGCTGGCGGGCTGGGCCTGGGCGGCGGTCGCGCTGGCGGTGATCGGTTATGCGCTGGTACGCACGCGTGCGGGCATGCGCAGGATCGAGCACCACGCGGCGGGTCTCCTTGCGCTCACCGTGGCGCTGAGCGCGCTGGCGGGCGTGCCGCATCTCTCTGCGATGGTCGACGGCCACGCGCTGCAGTGGATTGCCGGCGCAGCCCTCCTGCCCTTCGGCCTCGGCCTGGCGGGCACGCTGCTCGGGCCGGCGCGCTGGCCGGGGCGGCTCGCGCTCGGTGCGCTGGTACTGAGCGGGCCGCTCTTCTTCATCGCCGCGCTGCTGCTGTGCATTGCTTTCGCGCGCGAGGCGCCGTGGCTGAGTGCGCTGGCCGGCGTCGTGCTGCTGTGGGTGGGCATGCGCAAGGTAAACCTCAACTTCTCCGCCCTGCAGCGCCACTACCGCGACCGCCTCGCACGCACCTACCTGATCAGCGGCAGCGATGGCGCAGTCCGCCATCATGACGAGCGCCCCCTCACCGCGGGCGCGCTGGCGGACGACACGGTGAAGGGACCGGTGCACCTCATCAACGCCGCGCTCAACGTGCCCGCCAGCGACGCACCCGGGCTGCGCGGGCGTGACGCGGATTTCTTCGTCTTCGGCCGCCACTACTGCGGCAGTGCGCTCACCGGCTGGCACCCCACGCGCGACTGGCAGGCAGCCGACCCGAACCTGGATCTCGGCACCGCGATGGCGATCTCGGGTGCTGCGGCCACGCCGCACATGGGCGCGCTCACCTCGCCGCGCTACACGGTGCTGCTGGCGATGCTCAACATCCGGCTCGGCTACTGGCTGCGCCGGCCGGCGGCGACGATCGCCCACCTGCCGGCGTGGCGGCGCTGGCCAGCGGCCGGGCTGTACTTCCTGCGCGAACTTACCGGGCAGCTCGACGAGCACAGCGCCCATGTGAATGTGTCGGACGGCGGCCACATCGAGAACCTCGGCGTGTACGAGCTGCTGCGCCGCCGCTGCCGCACGGTCATCGCGATCGACGGGGAATGCGACCCGGCGCACCACTTCCACGGCCTGCTGACCCTGGTGCGCATGGCCTGGATAGACCTCGGCGTGCGCATCGCCCCCGATCTCGCCGACCTGCGCCCGAATGCAGAGGGCCTGTGCAACACCCATTTCATCGTCGCACCCATCCACTATCCCGAGGGCGGCAGCGGCCTGTTGCTGTACGTGAAGCTGTCGATGACGGGCAACGAATCCGAATACCTGCGCGGCTACCGTCGCGCGCACCCCGCCTTCCCGCACGAGAGTACTGCGCAGCAGCTCTTCGGCGAAGCGCAATGGGAGGCGTACCGCGCGCTGGGCGAACACGTCGGCGGCGAGCTCTTCGCCCCGGTGCTGGTCGGCGACAGCGCCCCGCAGGACGCGCATGTTTGGGTGAAGCGGCTGGCGTCACGCCTCGCCAACTGACGCGACTGGTCAGTCGTCCTGTTCGGCCGCGATCCGGTCGGCGATGCGCCGGCGCGACACCGCGCGCCGCGCCAGCAGCGCGTCCTCGCCCTGCTCCTCCAGCCATTGCAGGAAGCGCTGCACGTTGTGGCGGGTGCTGGTCTCGTCGCGGCAGTTGGCGATGAACGCCATCTGGATCTTCTGCACCTCGTCGGCCACATACACGCCGAACGGCGCGGTCACCGCGATCGCATCCGGAAAGCCGAGCTGGCGCAGCGCCTGCAGCTCGGTGACGCCCTTCTGGCAGGCGACGAGATGCACCGGCCCGGCGACGCCGTCGGGCAGGGCTGCGCACAGCTGGTGGTCACGCAGGAAGGGCTGCCCCACCAGCTCCCGCGCCGCGGCCGTGGTCAGCGTCGCGGGGATGCAGTCGCAGACGAAGGCGACGCGGACGTCGGCCAGGGGCAGCACCACGGTGGTGTCCATGTCCGCGAAGCGTGCCGCCTTGCCATCGAAGCGCTCGACGAGGAAGTCGACCACCACCGCAGTGGTGGTGGTGCGACGCTGATGAAAATCCATGCGCGTCCATTCGAGCGCCTCGCCGGTGAAGAAGCGCCCGCTGGAGGCCCCGATGCCGGCCCGCGCGAGCGCCAGCAGCGCCGCCACCGCAGCCCTGCGCGCCGCGTCGATCGCCGCCTCGCCGGTTTCGACCTGGGTGCCGAGGATCTTCTGCTGCACGACGTACTTCTGGAATCGGCGGTTGGGCAGGTTGTCCGGCACGCCGTCGAGCGGAAAGTGGATGCTGCGCACCTTCGCAGGCGCCTTGCTGTAGGCCGCGGCGAGCTCCGCGTGGCAGATGCCCACGGCGTCGGCGAAGTGCTCGCTGTTGCCCGACCAGCCGGCATTGCCGTTGTAGAGCATGAGGAAGATGTCGGCGCGCCGGGCCTGGCTGATGCACTTGTCCCAGGAGGTCTGGTCCCCCGGCGCGATCGCCTCCGGCTCGTGGATCCACACCCGGAACACCTGCTCCTCGCCGAAGCGCAGCCCCTCCAGCTCAGCCTGGATCGCGCTGCGCAACACCGCCATCGGCTGCGGGCGGTCGTCGAAGCGCACCAGGTCGTTGCAGCGGCTCGACAGCATCACGCGCAGCGGCTCGATCTCGAAATAGGTGTTCGTTGCCGTGTTCATCGCAGGACTCCCCGGAAAGGACCGCGCAGCAAAGTGTGCAGTATGCCATCCAACAATCTGCCCGGCATTCCGCGGCGAGCGATGCGGCAGCGATCTCCGCCAACTCGAGCGCGCTTCACCAGATGCCGCGGCGATGTCTATACTGGCTTGCGTGACATCATCCGCGGCTGGCACCCTTCCGGGTGCCGATGGCGAACGCGGCACGCAAGCGATGCGATGGAGGCACAGCGCATGAAGTGGAAATACCTGCTCGGCGAAGGCGCGCTCGCAAGCCTGCCGCTGCCCGCCGCCTTTGTCGCGGCCGAGTTCGCGCCGCGCGAGGCCGACCGCCGCGCCGCGTGGGAGCTGCACGTCGAGCTCGTGACGCGCATCGTCACCCAGCCACTGCCCGCCGGGCAGGGTGTCGAGGCGAGCGCGCTGGCGAGCCTGCATGCGCTCTTCGCGCTCAGCCGCGACATCATGAAGCGGCACGGGCGCGAGGCGGAGGCCTTTGCGCGCGTGAACGTGGCGGTGCTGAACCACCTGCTGCGCCCCTTCCTCGCCCGCTGGCACCCGCTGTTCGCGGCCGAGGCCACGCCCGACGACGCCACCCGCGCAGCCTTCCGCGCGGCGCTCGACGCGCTGCTGCCGGCCATGCGCGATTACGCGCGCCTGCTCGCGGCAATGGCGGACGTGGCACCGCTCGACGCGGCCGACGAGCATGGCTGAGCTGATCCCGGAAGTCTTCGTGCTGTGGCACCCCGGCTGCGCGCCGGGCGAGGCCCTCGCGAAGCGCATCCACCACTGGCTGCGCCCGGGCAACGGCCTCGGCCCGCAGGTGTATTACCGCTGCCTGCCCGCGCCCGAAGCCCCTCCGGGCGGCCTGCCACCACCGCTGCCGGGCGAGAGCCGCGCCGTGCCGGGTGCGCCGCTCGCCACCGCCACCGGCAGCAATCTGCAGATCGTGATCCTGCTCATCGACGCCTGCATGATCGCCGACCCCAGCTGGCGCTACTGGATCGCGCAGCTCGCCCGCGAGGAGAGCGCCGCCAACCGCGTGTGCCTGCCGGTGGCGCTCGATGCCACCGCCTACAACGCCCCGCCGAGCCTGCGCGCGCTGAACTTCCTGCGCCCGGGCGGCGCGCCGACGGGCGGAACGGCAGAGCCATGGGAAGCGGACGTGCTCGAGGCGGTGAGCCGCTCGCTGCTGAAGCAGCTCACCGAAACCCTGTGCGACCTCCTGCTGCAGCCCGACCCGAACGAACCCGCGCCGTTCGGGCCGGCGCTGGGCGCGGTGGGTGGGCTGCGCCCCAAGGTGAAGATCTTCCTCAGCCACGCCAAGAAGGACGGCACCGTGCCGGCGCGGCGCATCCGCGACTACATCTACAGCCAGACCCAGCTCGCCGCGTTCTACGACGAGAACGACATCCCCTACGGCTCGAACTTCGGCCGGGTGCTGGACGAGAACGTCATCGGCGTCGCCCAGACGGCCGCGATGATCGCAGTGCGCAGCGCCGAATATGCGCGCCGGCCTTGGTGCCGGCGCGAGTGCTCGCTGTTTCGCCGCCCGGTGATCCTGGCGGTGGCGGGGCGCACCGCGGAGCACTGGGCGCTGAACCCCACGCTGGTCGTCGATGCGCTCGCCGGCGGCGCCCTCACCCCCGGCATCCCCGAGCTCGGCAGCACCGCGACGATACGCTGGTCCGAGGACATCGCCGCGCAGGAGGAGCAGATCGTCACCACCGTGCTGCGCGACGTGCTGCTCGCCGCCTTCCACCGCGCGCTCGGCCTCACCGTGCCGGACGCGCCCAACCATGTGGTGCTCAACTGGCTGCCGGATCCGACCTCGCTGCTGCATATGCCGCGCGTGCGCCTCGCCGAGCCGGGCCTGCGGGTGTATTACCCCGGGCGCGGCCTCACCGGCCTCGAGCTCGACACGCTCACCGATTACTTCCCCGAAACCGAGTTCCTCAGCTTCGACCGGATCACGCCATGATCGCCATGACCAAAGCCGCCCGCTACCGCTCGCGCGACAGCGCCCACCGGCTGATCGCGCTGTCGCTCTCCTACGAGCGCGATGCACTGCTCGCGCGCGGCCTCGGGCTGGAGCACCTGCAGGAGCTCCTGATCCTGCTCGCGCGGCCACTGCTGCGCCAGGGCGCGAGCCTCGCCTATGGCGGCAACTGGCAGGAACGCGCGGACAACTTCACCTACGAACTGCTGCGCCTGGTGAGCGCCGAACAGGACGAGGCCGCCGAACGCGAGGGCCTCGGCGACGCGGCGGATGTGCTGCCGGTGGGGCGGCTCTACAACTACAGCGCCTGGCCGCGCTACCTGCACATCACCCCGGCGCTGGAGGCACGCTGGATCAACAGCTGCCGCATCCTGCGCGTGGACCAGACGCTTGCCGGCATCGCGGCCGACCATTGCATTCCGGACGAGGATGTCGCGCCCGAAGGGCCCGACAGCCGCTACCAGCCCGATCTCGCGCTCAACGCCGCGATCTGCCTCAGCGCGATGCGCCGGCTTCTCAGCGACGGCTTCGCGCTCACCAGCCCGGACGTGCCGCGCAGCGAATCCGTGCCGCCCGTGTCCGCGCGCATCGTGCTCGGCGGCAAGCTGCAGGGCTTCAGCGGCTTCCTGCCGGGCATCTTCGAGGAGGTGCTGCTGACGCTCGAGCGCGGCATCCCGCTCTATCTCCTGGGCGGCTTCGGCGGTGCCGCCGAGGTGCTCGCCGAGGCGCTGCTCGCCCCCGCGCCGGCGCCGCTGCCGGAAGCGCTCGCGCGCGACTGGCTCGACCGCCGCCAGCCCGCGCTCGCCGCGCTCAACCAGCGCGGCAATGCGCGCCCGCTGCCATGGGGCGTGCGCGGCACGGACGCCGCGCTTGCCGCGCTGCGTGTGCAGCTCACGAACGCCCGCGCCAACCTGCCCGGGGCATTGCACACCGGCCTCAGCGACGAGGAGACGCGCGAACTGATGCGCACCCGCGACATGCGCCGCGCCGCCGCGCTGGTGCACAAGGGCCTGGTGGAAAGCCGGCAGTTCGTGATGCTGGCGGCGTGAGCGCGCGCGCCCGGCACATTCAGCGTGCGCCCTCGCGCCGCTCCACCGGGCTTACCCCCACCGAACGCACCGCGGCCACCGACTTCAGCATGTTGAACCAGAACGGCGCACCGAGCGCGAGTGCGAAGGCCGACAGCAACAGCCCGGCGAGCTTCTCCAGCGCCGTGCGCCAGCTCGCGATCGCGGTCTCGAACTGCCCCGGATTCCAGCCCACCTGCAGCCCGCTCGCGGTCACCGCGTCGAGATGCTCCTTGCGCCGCTGGTCGAGCCGCTGCTGCTGGGCCTCCAGTTCGGCGAGGCGTGCCGCAGCGTCCGCGCGCGCGTCATTCAATGCGCTCGCCGCGGGGCAAGTGCCGGCGGCTTCGCCACACCGGGCCTGCGCAGACTCCAGCGCCGTCAACGTGCCCACCGCCGCCGCGTACGCCTGCCGCGCCGCATCCCGCGCCCCGGTCTGCAACAGGGCATCGACGCTCTCGGCTTCGGCGGCCGATTGCGCCTGCCGCACCAGCTCGCGCCGCAGTTCCGGATCCGAGGTCAGCTGGCGAGCCATCGCGATGGTGTCGATGTTCATGCCCACCGCGACCACCACCGACAGCGCCACGACGACGTACTGCGTCTTCTGCCGGTACCACGCGCTCACCTGGCTCTCGAAAAGGCGAAACCAGTCGTCGAGCAGTGCCTGAAAGGTGGCGAGATCGTCCCCCGCCCGCGCAGAGAGGTCGACGAGCACATTGCGAATCGGTGACTGCGCGTCGAGCTTCTCGGCGAGCGCGCGAATCTCCCGCACCTGCGCGAACACCTCGGCCTTGAAGCCCTCGACCTGCGACAGCACGCCCTGCATCAGCGTCCAGGCCGACACATAGCTCGCGCGAAAGGTTTTCGAGACACCCGGGGTCCCGAGGTAGGCGAGGAAGGGCGAATCCAGCACTGCATCCGCCTTGTCCAGCGCCAGGCGCTTGGTATCTGTGGACAGCAGGCTCGCGATGCCCTTGCGCAGCCACTTCGCCCGGCTGCTCAGGAGCGCCGCGATGAACTCGTTGATCGACGTCACCGCCAGCGAAAACACCAGGTACACCAGCGACAGGCCCAGCAGGACATCCAGCGCGACGAGAAAATCCATGCCGACCCTCCTCCTGCAGAACACGAGCGCACCTCGCGTCTTCAGCAAAGGCCACGGCCGTCCGCCTGTCAAGCTCGCAACAACGGGGAGGCAGTGCCGGGAACATTCCGGCAAAACACTGTCACAGCCGGTAGCCGACACGTTCGGCCGGCGCGGTACGCGGCACAACAACACACCAGAGCGCCCCGCGGCCCGAGCCCTGCCCTTCCCACCACGGAGACCTCACCATGCAACGACTCACCGCCAAGGATTTCCAGCCGGAACTGCTCGAACTCTACGACTTCTATGTGCATGGTCGCATCAGCCGGCGCGACTTCCTCGAGCGCGCCGCGAAGTTCGCGGTCGGCGGCCTCACCGCCGCCGGCATCCTCGCGTCGCTCAGCCCCGACTATGCGCTCGCGATGCAGATCAGCTTCACCGACCCGGACATTCGCGCCGAGTACATCCGCTACCCCTCACCCAACGGCCATGGCGAGGTGCGCGGCTACCTGGTGCGCCCGGCCAAGGCCGAGCGCCCGGCTGCGGGCGTGGTCGTGGTGCATGAGAACCGCGGCCTCAACCCCTACATCGAGGACGTCGCGCGGCGGGTCGCGAAGGCCGGGTTCGTCGCGCTCGCGCCGGACGGGCTGAGCTCGGTGGGCGGCTATCCCGGCAACGACGATCAGGGGCGGACGCTGCAGCAGCAGGTGGATCCGCAGAAGCTGATGAACGATTTCTTCGCCGCGATCGAGTTCCTGCAGAAAGGCGAGCTCACCTCGGGCAAGGTCGGCATCACCGGCTTCTGCTACGGCGGCGGCGTCGCCCATGCGGCCGCCGTCGCCTACCCGGAGCTCGCCGCCGCGGTGCCCTTCTACGGCCGCCAGGCCAAACCGGAGGACGTGACGCGCATCCAGGCGCCGCTGTTGATTCACTTCGCCGAGACCGACCCCAACATCAACGCCACCTGGCCCGCCTACGAGGCCGCGCTGAAGGCCGCCGGCAAGACCTACGAGGCGCACTTCTACCCCGGCACCAACCACGGCTTCCACAACGACTCCACGCCGCGCTACGACGAGGCCGCCGCCAAGCTCGCGTGGGAGCGCACCATCGCGTGGTTCCAGCGCTACCTGGGCTGAACGGACGGCGCAGGCGCGCCGTGCCCCCGCGCGGTCACGCCGCCGCGGCCAGTGCCTGCGCCAGATCGCGCCACAGATCGTCCGCATCCTCCAACCCGATCGACAGCCGCACGAGGCCGGGCGGGATGCGGTGCGCGACCAGCTCCTCGGGCGAGTAGGTGCTGTGGGTCATGCTTGCGGGGTGCTGGGCGAGGCTCTCCGCGTCGCCCAGGCTGACCGCGCGCGAGAAGAGCTGCAGCGCATCGATGAAGCGCATGCCGGCCTCGACGCCCCCCTTCAGTTCGAACGCGATCATGCCGCCCGGCTGGCGCATCTGGCGCTTGCACAAGTCATGCTGAGGGTGCGTGGGCAGGCCGGGATAGTGCACCTGCGCAACCGCCGCATGTCCGGCGAGGCGCTCCGCGAGCTGCTGAGCGCTCTGGCAGTGGCGGTCCATGCGCAACGCCAGGGTCTTGATGCCGCGCAGCACGAGGTAGGCGTCCATCGGCGACAGGCAGGCGCCGGTGAGCTCCTTGAGGCCCAGCATGCGCACCTGCTGCATCAACGCGGCACGGCCGAGCAAGGCGCCGGCGATGACGTCGCCGTGGCCGTTGATGTACTTGGTGAGCGAGTGGATCACCACGTCCGCCCCGAGCGCGAGCGGTTGCTGCAGGTAGGGCGAGCAGTAGGTGCTGTCCACCGCCACGATGGCTTCGCTGCGCGCATGCACGAGACGGGCGACGGCCGCGATGTCGACCAGGCGCATGTTGGGGTTGGCCGGGGTTTCGAACAGCACCACGCGGGTGCGCTCGCCGAGCGCCGCCTCCACCGCCTCGGGCCGGGTGAAGTCGGCGACGCGGGTGACGATGCCGAACTGCGGCAGCAGGTGATTCGCGAGCGCGTGGGTGCAACCGTACAGCGTGAGATCGACGAGCAACTCGTCCCCGGGGCGCAGCACCGTCCATAGCAGCGACGAGATCGCGCCCATGCCCGAGCCGAAGGCCAGCGCGGCCTCGGCGCCTTCCATCTCGGCCAGCTTCGTCTCCAGGGTGTGCACCGTGGGGTTGGTGACACGGGTGTAGATCATGCCCGCCTCCGCACCGGCGAAACGCGCCGCACCCTGCGCCGCGGAGTCGAACGCAAAGGTCGAGGACCAGTAGATGGGCGGGTTCAGGGCGCCCTGATGGGCGGCGCGTTCGTGGCCGGAATGGATCGCGCGGGTCGCGAAGCCGTCGATGTCGGGTTGGGTCATGGTGGGTGCTCGCGCTGAGTTGCGGAACGGATAGAATGCTCCTGTTCAGTCGTAATGTGCTTTCCTTTTTTGCCTTCATATGAGCCAGGAAAGAAAGAATCCAACCCAAGAAACCTCCGTGCGGGCCCCCTCCCCCGACGAGCGCGACCGCCAGTTGCTGCGCCTGCTGCAGCAGGATGGGCGTGCCTCCAACGCCTCGCTGGCCCAGGCGATCCACATGGCCGAGGCGCCCACGTGGCGACGTGTGCGCAAGCTCGAGGCCGACGGGGTGATCCGCGGCTACCGCGCGCTGGTGAACCCCGCGCTGCTCGGCTACACCGTCACGGCCTTCGTGCATGTCCGCTTCGGCAGCCACAACCCGGAGTTGCAGCGCGCCTTCGAGGACGCGGTGCAGGCGATGCCGGAGATCCTCTGGTGCCACAACGTCTCGGGCGCGACCGACTTCCTGCTGTGCGCGGTGGCGCGCAGCCTGCACGAGTACGGCGTGATGATCAGCACCCGCATCCGCGCGATTCCCGGGGTGACCTCGATCGAGTCGTCGTTCTCGCTGAAGACGGTGAAGGACGCCGGACCGATTCCCGTGTAACGCGCGGGCGACGCCGGCTTGGCGCGCACACCGGGCGATGGTGAAGCCCGGGCTGCCGAAGTGCCGGCTTGATTTTATGAGACGATCGGTCCAATATATCCGACATGTCGATCGCACCTCAGCCACCGCGCCGCCGCGGCCGCCCCCCCAAAGCACGCGAAACCGCCCTGGATACACGCGAACTCTTGCTGCGCTCGGGCCTCGAGGTGCTCACCGAGAAGGGCTTCGCGGCGACCGGCCTGGACGAACTCCTCGGCCGGGTGGGGGTGCCCAAGGGCTCGTTCTATCACTACTTCGACAACAAGGAGGCCTACGGCCTCGCGCTCATCGACCGCTACGCGGACTACTTTGCGCGCAAGCTGGAGCGCCACTTCGGCGACACCTCGCGGCCGCCGCTCGCGCGTCTGGAAGCCTTCGTCGCGGATGCGCGCGCCGGCATGGCGCGGCACGACTTCTGCCGCGGCTGCCTGATCGGCAACCTCGGCCAGGAGATGGGGGCGCTGCCGGCGTCATTCCGCTCCCGGCTCATCGACGTTTTCCACGACTGGGAGGCCCGCCTCGCGCACTGCCTCGCGGCGGCACAGGCGCACGGCGAGCTCGCCGCCGATGCCGATTGCGCGCGCCTCGCCAATGCGTTCTGGATCGGCTGGGAGGGCGCGGTGCTGCGCGCCAAGCTCGAACGCAGCGCGGAGCCGCTTGCCACCTTCGCCCGTTTCTTCATCGCCGGTCTGCCCGGCCGCTGACTCTTGTCTGCACCGAAGACCATTCACATCCACAAGGAGACATTCATGTTCAACGCCATACTGATCCAGAAGGACGAGGCCGGTTATCGCGCCGCGCCCGCCACGCTCGATGATGCTCAACTGCCCGAGGGCGACGTCACGGTGCGGGTGAGCCACTCGACGATCAACTACAAGGACGCGCTCGCGATCACCGGCAAGGGCCCGGTGGTGCGCAGCTTTCCGATGGTGCCGGGCATCGACCTGGTCGGCAGCGTCGAGGCCTCGTCCCACCCGGACTGGAAGGCGGGCGACGCGGTGCTGCTGAACGGCTGGGGCGTGGGCGAGACGCACTGGGGCGGCCTCGCCCAGAAGGCCCGCCTCAAGGGCGACTGGCTGATTCCGCTGCCGACCGCCATCGCCCCCCGCCAGGCGATGGCGATCGGCACCGCGGGCTACACCGCGATGCTGTGCGTGATGGCGCTCGAACGCCACGGGGTGAAGCCGGGCGACGGCGAGATCGTCGTCACCGGCGCCGCGGGCGGCGTGGGCAGTGTGGCGATCGCGGTGCTTGCGCGCCTCGGCTACCAGGTCGTCGCCGTCACCGGCCGGCCGGAGGAGGCCGACTACCTGAAGGGCCTGGGCGCGCAGGCGGTGCTGCCGCGCGCCGACTTCGCCGCACCCGGCAAGCCGCTCGGGCGCGAGCGCTGGGCCGGCGCGGTGGATACGGTGGGCAGCCACACGCTGGCCAATGTCTGCGCCACCACCCGCTACCGCGGCGTGGTCACCGCCTGCGGGCTCGCCGGCGGCATGGACCTGCCCGCCACCGTCGCCCCCTTCATCCTGCGCGGCGTCACCCTGGTGGGCGTGGATAGCGTGATGGCCCCGCGCGCCGAGCGCATCGAAGCCTGGTCGCGGCTCGCGAAGGACCTCGACCCGGGCCTGCTGGAGACCATCGGCCGCGAGGTCGGCCTCGCCGAAGCCATCCCGCTTGCCGCCGAGCTGATCGCCGGCCGGGTCAAGGGCCGTGTGGTGGTGGACGTCAACCGCTGAGCCGCGCAATTGCCCCCTCCCACCCACGCCGCTTCGATCGACACGCGTACCCGACCCGAAACGACCCTGCAAGCACCCCACTTCAACCTCACAACCCAGGAGCAAGCATGACCCAGGACAGCAGCGCAGCAATCAGCCGATTCCCCGTCCCCCGCCTGGAGGACATGCCGGAGGACATCCGCGCGCGCATTACCGCGGTGCAGGAGAAATCCGGCTTCATCCCCAACGTGTTTCTCACGCTCGCGAACCGCCCGGACGAGTTCCGCGCCTTCTTCGCCTACCACGACGCGCTCATGGAGCGCCCCGGCAACCTCAGCAAGGCCGAGCGCGAGATGATCGTGGTCGCCACCAGCAACGCCAACCAGTGCCAGTACTGCGTGATCGCCCACGGCGCCATCCTGCGCATCCGCGCGAAGAGCCCGCTGGTGGCCGACCAGGTGGCGGTGAACTACCGCAAGGCCGACATCACCCCGCGCCAGAAGGCGATGCTGGATTTCGCGATGAAGGTGTCGCAGAGCTCGCACCTCGTCGGCGAGAGCGACTTCGACACCTTGAAGCAGCACGGCTTCAGCGAGGACGACATCTGGGACATCGCCGGCATCTCGGCCTTCTTCGGCATGTCCAACCGCATCGCCAACGTCACCAGCATGCGCCCCAACGCGGAGTTCTACAGCCTGGGGCGGTGACCAGCCCGCACGCGGCCAAGCGCACCGCCGGGCCGGGCGCGCAACAAGGCACTACTTGCCGCCATCCGTCTTCGAGCCGCCGGCCTCCGCAGCACGGCGCGCCTCGATCTCCCGGCGGATGCGTTCGATCTCGGCGGCCTTGGCCTGCGGCGTCCCCCACGCTGGCGGTCGCACCGGCGCCTTGGCGCGGGCCTGCTCGCGCGCCAGGGCAGCGTGGCGCTCCGCAGCCTCGGCACGCTGCAAGGCTTCGGCCTTCGCGCGTTCAGCCGCTTCCTCGGCCGCCTGCCTGGCTGCCGCCTCGCGTGCGATTGCCCGCTCCATCATGATCGGTGTCGGGCAAGGGGGCAGCTTTGCCGCTGCGCCGTATTCGGCAAGCATGTGCCAGGTCTCACGGCGGGCGAATTCGGCCACCAGCGGCAGATTGAGTGCCTGGAACAGCGGCACCCAGGCCTCCGTGTCGCCTCCCTCGCCAGGCACGCGGCGGCGCACCGAGAGCTCGGGATTGAACTGGTACCAGCCCTGCTCCACACGGCTGAACAGCTTGCGGTTGTACGCGTAGTCGCGCGCCACCTCGTTGCGCGCCAGCACGCTGGAGAGATGCTGACGCTTGTTGCGCTCGGCGCGCAGCACGCTCGTCGGCAGATGCTGCCACGCCGCAAGAATGGCTTGCGTCTCGAACGCGCCCAGAAAACGCCGCTGCGGCTGGGTGAAACGGCTGCGGAACAGCACCCACAGCGTCTGCACCAGGAAGTACTCGGCGTGATGGCGGTCGATACGCACCAGGCGCTCGCCGGTATTGAAGTCGATGCGCGCCGGCGCCACCCGCTCGAACACTGCCGCGAGCGGGTGGCGCGCATACGTCGGGTCGCGGAAGGCCTCGCGCAGGGCCCAGTGCAGCGCGTTCCAGCCGTAGTGGTCGACCGCCTCGGGGTCGGCGCCACGCTCCAGCAGCGCTTCGAGCAGCGCCACATTGCCGGCGGCGGCGGCGGCCATCAGCGGCGTCTGGTTGAGCGGCAGGCGGTGCTCCACGCCGTGCTGGTCGCACTGGCGCAGCACCTCCTTGAAGCTGCGCCCGAAGTAGGGCATCCAGCTCTTGCGGCCGTGCGTCGTGAGCTGGCGATCGAATGCCCGCGCCGCGGCGAAGTCGCCCTCTTCGACGAGCAGGCGCGCGAGCTCCGGCTCGTCGTGGCAGGTGGCGTAGTCGTAGAGCTGCTGCCTGTGCTTGCTGCCGGGCAGGCGGTCGCGGAAAGTCTTCACCAGCAGCTCGCGCAGGCGGGTTTCGTCGGTCACCGGCCATGGCACCGGGCTCTGCCGCAGGATGTCGCGGCGGATCGCGTCGGCCTGCTCCTGCTTGCCCTGCAGCTCGAGCTTGCGCGCCTCCTTCTGCCAGTCCTCGAGGGAGGACTTTGTGGCCTCCAGCTTCACCGCACCGCGCTCGGCCAGCCCGAGCAGGCCGAACAGGGGGTGGCCGATGTCCGACTCGACGATGTAGAGGTTGCGAATCGCGCGCGTCAGCGCCACATACAGCTCATTGACGAAGAACTTGTAGATCTCCAGCGACTTGTCTTCCTTGTCGCGGGCGCGCCGGTACTCCAGGTTCTCGACCGCGAGGTCGGCGGCCTGAACACCGTCGACGATGTCGCCGAACACCTGGCGATTGCCGGAGACGAAGCGGTACAGCACGATGTTGTCGTACTCCAGCCCCTTCGCCTCATGGATGGAGAACAGCAGCGGGGTCGCAAAGCGCTTGCGCGCCTCGGCCTTGTCCTCGTCCCGCATCACCAGCACCGCGAAGCGGGTCGATTGGCGGGCGCCCTTGTCGAGTTCGCGCAGCGCGGCCTCCTTGTCCGCCATCAGTACGACTTCACCCGGCTCGCCGCCGACCGCATCGACCAGGAAGTTGCTCTCCCGGTCGATGGAACCGAAGCGGCGGTGCTTGATCTTGAGCAGCGTGTTGGCGACCCGCGTGGCCTCGCGACCGTTGCGGAAGTTCGCCGTCAGCACCGCGAGCGACTGCCGCTGCGCGAGCTCCGGGTCGCTCCAGAAAAGGCTCTTTACCTGACTCCAGGAGAAGAAGTTGGGGTGCACGATCTGGTTCGAGTCGCCGCACAGGAGGAAATGGCCCGGCTTCTTCAGGGTCGCCAGCACCAGGTCGAGCTGCGCCGGAGTGAGATCCTGCACCTCGTCGACGACGACGAAGTCGTAGCGCGGTACGGCCAGCGGGCGTGACGCCTGGGCGACCAGGCTGAGGTCGAACAACCCCGCCTCGGCAAGCCATGCGCGATACTTCTCGAACAGGTCGTAGACGCGCTCGCGCGCCTCGCCGGGGAAGATCGACTGACGCACCCCCAGCGCGAGATAGTCCTCGCGGCACAACACGCCACCTGCGCGGGCGGCGATCACACCGCGGATCTCCTCGAAGGCCTGATGCGCGTCGATGTCGCGGAAGGCCTGCCGCATGCGCCCGAACCAGGCGGCGAAGTCGCGCCAGGCAGCTTCACGCCCCTGCGGCACACGGATCGACTCGACGAACTCGCGGAAGGACAGAAAGCTCGCATCCTGCCCGGCGTGCTCGAAGCCGCGCGCAAAATAGAGATCGCGCGCACTCTGCGCCAGGTAAGCCGAGTGGGTGACGTACAACACCTCGCCCTCGGCGTGCTTGAGCTTCTCGAGCGTCAGCGCCGTCTTGCCGCTGCCCGCGCTACCCACCAGGATCAACGGCGCAGGGCGGCGGTAGATCGCCAGCTGGGCGTCATCGAAGGACAGCGGCTTGTCGAGCACATGGATGGTCGTGTGCTCCGGGTGCAGGTAGCGCACTGGCTGTGCATCGCGCACTGCATCGGCAACATCGACATCGGCCTCGACGATGCGCGCCTCGTCGATCTCGGCGCCACGCAGGAAGCGCGACCTGTCGTAGGCATGGTTGAGGATCACCTCCAGCACCAGCACGCAGTGCTCGTCGCCGTGACGCAGCAGCGTGAACAGCAGCCGATCGGCATCATTGAGGCGTGCCCGATAACAGGTGAAGCCATTGAACCCCGCCAGCTTCCTCACCTGCGCGGCGCGAAAATCCCCGCGCTCCAGCGCCTCCCGCACCTTGGCGTACGCACTGCGCACCCGCGCGGTATCCAGCCCGGCGTATTCGAGAACCTTCATGGCGCTCCACTCCCTTGCACCCACGTCAGGGCGCAACTGTGTGTCGGAAGAAGAAAATGGAGCGGGATTCTTCGGTTTGAAGCGGGTGAAGTCAAGCCGGACCGAGAACGTGGCACATTCCACCCCGTGCCTGCGAGAATCCCCGGAGGCCGCCGTCGCAACAGCTGGACCGATCGCCTGCCGTAATCGACAAACGGGTCATCATGCCCAGCCAAGAGCAGAAATCTGGCAGGATTCAGCTTCATGGAGGGTCGCCAACGGAATGGCACCGCATGCCACCGGAGGCCGCCGTTGGCGGTCGTGACCTGGTCGCACGCAGCGTCAAGCTTGCCGCAGATGCCGCTGGTGCGTGCGCTGGTGCGTGAGTGCATACCCCGACTCCGGAGCAGCAATGAACTTCTTCGCCGAACAGGCGCGCGCGCGCCGCGCCGGTCGCTGGTTGCTCATCGGTTTCGCCTGCGCGCTGGCGGTATGCGTCGGCGTGGTCTACCTGGCGCTGCTCATCATGAGCAGCGATGGCCAGGGCGAAGCTCTCGTCCTGTGGCAGCCCGGATTGTTGCTGCTCGTCACCCTTGTCGTGGGCGGCATCATCGGCGGCGGCTCGGCGTGGAAGGTGGCGGCGCTCGCAGCGGGTGGCGGCGAGGCGGTCGCACAGTCGCTGGGTGGCCGGCTGGTGGCGCGCAACACGACGGATGCGGCCGAGCGCCGGCTCATCAACCTCGCCGACGAGATGGCGATCGCCGCAGGCATTCCCGCCCCGCCGGTGTACCTGCTCGAGGACGAGACGGCGATCAACGCCTTTGCCGCAGGCGATCATCCGCGCGCGGCGGTCGTCGCGGTGACGCGCGGCGCACTCGAACGCCTCAACCGCGACGAACTGCAGGGCGTGATCGCCCACGAGTTCAGCCATATCCTGAATGGCGACATGCGCCTCAACATGCGGCTCCTGGGCGTGCTGCACGGCCTCTTCATGCTCGCCGGCGCCGGGCGTGTGCTGCTGCGCAGCGGCGGCGGCAGGAGCGCCGGCAAGGGCAACAACGGCCTTGTCGTGCTCGGCCTGGCGCTGGTGGTCGCGGGCGCCCTGACCGCACTTGTCGGCCGCCTGGTGCGCGCCGCGGTGTCGCGCCAGCGCGAGTTCCTCGCCGATGCCTCGGCGGTGCAGTTCACCCGTAATCCGCACGGCCTGCTGGGCGCCCTGCACAAGGTGGCACAGCAGGGCAGCGGTCTCGCACATGGCCAGGGCGAAGCGGTGAGCCACATGCTCTTCGACGGCCGCTACGGTGCGTTGGGCACGCGCGCGGTGCGCAGCGCAGGTAGCCTGCTCGCCACCCACCCGCCGCTTGCCGAGCGCATTCGCCGTTTGAGCGGCGCCAGGACCGCGCCCGACCTCCCCGAGACGCGCACGCCGGCGAATTCCGCGGCCGCGCTCAAGGAGACGGCGCCCGCGGCCCGGGCCGGGATTGTCGCCTCCCTCGCGGAGCCCACGCCCACGGCAGCGTCAAGCAATGAAAGCCCCTCGGCGGAGTCCGCCACGCTGACAAGTGCCCCCGCAGCCATCCCTGCGCAGGCCGTCACCACCTCCTCCGTGGTGTCTGCCGCACCGGCCCCGACCGCCCGCACCGCGCCTTTTCTGGAGCTCGTGCCGCTCGCCTTCGCTTCCCCGCCGGCTGCCGCGCTGGAGACCGCGCGGCATACGCTCGACGCCCTGCCCGACCCGCTGCGCCGCGCGGTCTCCAGCCCGGACGGGGCGGCGGCGGTGGCGCTCGCCCAGCTGCTCGCGCGCGACCCGGAGCGCCGCGCCATGCAGCTCGCAACCTTGGCAGACAGAATTGCACCCTCGCAGGCCGCCGCGGTGGTGCAGGCGGCTGGCAGCATGCCGCCGGATGGCCAGCGACTGGCGCTGATGGAGCTTGCGCTCGGCAGCCTGCGCGAGCTCCCGCGCGATGCGCGCGAGCGCCTGATCGCGCAGGCCGGCGCCGTGGTGGGCGCGGGCGGGCGCGGCAGCCTGTCCGCGATCCTGCTGTTGCGCCTGATGCGCGATGCCCTGCTGCCACGCACGCCGCAACCGCTGAGGGTGTCGCCGCAGGTGCTCGCGACGCACTGCACGCTGCTGCTCTCCGTGCTCGCCCATGCCGGGCAGCGCGCGCCCGAGGCGGCACGTGCCGCCTTCGCCCGCGGCGCAGCGCTTGCCCCGGCAGACGGTCTGGCAGGGCCGTTGCCGATCGCGCAGATTCGCACCGCGGCCATCGATCAGGCACTCGACGCCCTCGCCGACACCGCGCCGGGCTACCGTCGCCGGTTGGTGGAGGCGCTCGATGCGTGCGCGCGTCACGACGCCCGCATCACCCCGGGCGAAGCCGAACTGCTCGCGGTGGTCTGCGGCGCGCTCGACTGCCCGCGCCCGATCACCAGCGCGGATGCGCCTGCAGCGACCGCCGGCTCCGGCAACAACGCCGCATCGGGCGCCATGCCCGCACTCGCGCTCGACGGGCAGACCGCGCCCGCCGACGCCGCGCTCGCCGAGGCGGACCGCGCACCGGTCCAGGCCCTGGTGATGGCCAACCTGGTGCCGGTGTTCGGCGTGCTGTTCCTGGGCTGGGAGGCACAGACGCTGCTGCTCGTGTATTGGCTCGAGAACCTCGTGCTCGGTTTCTACACGCTGGTGCGCCTCGTGCGTGCAGGCGGCGTGCGCGCCTTCTTCGCACCCGGCCTCTTCTTCACCTTCCACTACGGCTTCTTCTGTGCCGGGCACGGCATGGTGCTGATGGGCATCGCCACGATGGCCGGCATGCCGGGCGACGTGCTCGGTCCCTATGTGAGCCCGGTGGAGTGGCCCGCCCCCTTCCTGGTGTTCCAGCAGCTCTTCGGCATTCTGCTGTGGATCGCGCACGAGGAGATGGGCATGGTGGTGGCGACGATCGGCTTCTTCGTCAGCCACGGCTTCTCGCTCGTCACCCACCATTTCATTCGCAACGAAGACGCCGGCCGCAAGCTGGAGGAGATCATGTGGGACCCGTACAGGCGCATCGTCGTGCTGCACGTGGCGATGATCGCAGGCATGTTCGTGGTGATCCTGCTGCACGGCGGCTCGATCGCGCCGGTGCTGCTGATGCTCGTCGCCGGCAAGATCGCGCTCGACATCCACCTGCACCGCGCGGCGCACCGGGCACGGCTCACTGCCACGCACGCGCGCCAGGAGAAGGCCGCGGAGGACGAATCCGATTGAGTGATGTCGCGTCGGCCGCAACCGGCCGGGCGGCTCAAACCTTGCGGATATGCGCCTCCAGCCCGCGCCGCGGAGCCGGCTCCACCGCCGGCGCGTAGCCGAGACGCGCCCACATCTGCACCGTCTGCCCCGGCCCGTCGGCATCGAGCAGGCGGTGGATGGCCTGGTACAGGGCCTGCTGCTCGGGGTATTCCTGCAGCGCCTGCTGCAACGGATGCATGGACAATCCGTGCGCGGTCGCGGCAAGCTGGGCGCGCACATAGGCCCGGCCGGCGGCAAGCTGCGAGGCGCGGTCGTTCGCCTCCGTCACCATCCAGAAGAACGCGGGCGTGGCATCCAGCGTGGCGTTGAACGAGGCGATCTGCCCGGTGACCTCGCTGCTGTCGGGCGCGGACGGCCGACTGCGGTCGAACAGCCCCAGCGCAGTCAGCGCGCGCACGAAGGGGTCGTTGAGCGAGATGCCGTCGCGATGGGTCGCGATCTCCTGCGGCCCGATGCGCAACACCTTGTATGACTCCAGCAGCGTGCGCGGCGTGGTCATCTCGACGCGCCACGCCTCGGCCGCGATCCTGCGATGTTCGGCGATGGTCGGCTGCGTCGTGTCTGCGAATCCCACCCGCAGCGGAAAGCCGGCAACGCTCGCCATCACCGCCGCGCGCGCCTCGGCGGCCGGCGGCCGCATCTCGTAGGCCTGGCGGTTGGTACGGCGCCGGAACACCTGCGCGAAGAGCGGATCGGGCGCGAGCGTCGTATCGCGGACGAGCCTCACCCGCGCAGTAGGGCGCTGGTCCGGCGCGGACCCGAAGGCACCCTCGGGAAACACGGCGATGTCGGCGCGATACCCGCGCTCCCGCGCCGCCATCGACAGGATCTCCAGGAAGGTCCCCTGGCTCATCACCATCTGGCGGTGGTGGGGATCGGTCTCCGGCAGGAGGCGCGTGGCGTCCAGCCGCAGCACGATCGTGTCCGGCTCGTCGAGATCCACCAGCCAGGACTGCAGGTTGTGCGAGTGTGGCGCGAGCAGCGCGTGCGAGAGGATCCAGCGGCGCAACTCCAGCGTCGCGGCCGGGGGCTGCCAGGCGGCGATGGCCTCGGGCGGCAGCGCGCTGCTGCAGCCGGAAAGCGGCGCCACGGCGGCGGCGAGCACGCCGCCCGAGACGAGACGCAGGCATTGACGACGGTTCATGTGGGTTCTCCCGGGGTGAGCATGTGATGGGCCGATTGTGGAACGCGCCAAGCCACTTCACAATTGCATGAACCCGACAGGCAGCTATTCAATCATGAATGAACAGGACTTCCCCTGGGACCTTGTCCGCTCCTTTCTCGCCGCGCTGGAGCATGGCAGCCTGATGGGCGCCGCGCGCGCCACCGGCGTGAGCCAGCCGACGCTCGGCCGCCACATCGCGGAGCTCGAGGCGCACTGGCGGTTGGTGTTGTTCGAACGCACCGGCCGGGGGCTCGCCCCCACCGAGGACGCCCTGCGGCTCGCCGAAGCCGCGCGCGACATGGCGCTGCAGGCGGCTCGGCTCGGCCGGCTCGCCTCTGGCAGCGAGCGCGGCGCGCAGGGGCGGGTGCGCCTCGCGGCCAGCCAGCCGGTCGCCTGTGAGCTGCTGCCGCCGATTCTTGCCCGCATGCGCGCCGCCTACCCCGAGATCGAGATCGAACTCGTCGTGAGCAACAGCCTCGCCAATCTGCTGCGTCGTGAGGCCGACATCGCGCTGCGCATGGTGCGCCCGGAGCAGAGCAGCCTGGTTGCCCGTCGCATCGCCGAGATTGCCATCCGAGCCTGCGCGCAACGTGACTACATCGCCCGGCGGGGCACGCCGGAATCGGCGGGTGAGTTGTTGCAACATGACCTCATCACCGGCGACCAGCACGACGAAGTCGTGCCCGCGCTGGCCGCGCACAGCTTCCCCACCGAGCGCCTGCGCTTCGGGTTGCGCAGCGACGACCTGATCGCGCAGTGGGCCGCGGTCCGCAACGGCATGGGCGTCGGCTTTGCAGCCAGCTACCTCGTACGCGCGTACCCCGATGTGCACACCCTGCTGCCCGGGCTCCCCTTGCCCCGCTTCCCGGTCTGGCTCACCGTACATCGCGAACTGCGAACCAGCGCCCGGATCCGCGCGGTGTACGACTACCTTGCCGAGGCGGTACCTGCCGCGCTCGCCGAAGCCTGATCCTCCGCACGCCGCCGGCCTTGCGCGCCCGCCACGCAGTGGGCGCAGAGATAGCCGAAGCGCGACGTCCCCGGCACGACCTGCCGGCGACCACTCACCGCCTGGTTCTTGCGACACTTGCGGCACAGGAAGCTCGGCCGCGTGATGCCGGCCAGCGCGGCGTGCCTTGAGGTCGCATCCCGATACAGCGCCTGCCAGTCCTGCGATGCGTGTCGTGCGGTGTCAGCCATGCAAACTCCTCGTCGGGTTGTCCTGGCCGGCGACGCATGCCGGCCCATCGGCTGCAGTGTCGGCAAGCGATGTTGCAGCGCGGTGACAGTTGCAGCGTACGTGCTGCTGCCGACGATGGCAATGGCGCGATGACGAATGGGGCCGGCCGCTGCCGACGGGGTGGACGGGAGCAGTTGGATGCAGCACCATCCACGGGGCGGACGCGTCGCCGACAGCGCGGCGCCGCACGCGCGAGAACATACTCACCCGCCAGAACGCACTAGCGACCGACGCGCTGCCAGGCGGCGTCGGTCATGGACAAGACCACAGGAGACATCCCATGAGCAACGCCTCACCCACCCTGCGCCAGCTGTCGGGCAAGCCCGCCACGCCAGCCCGCTTGTCGGAATCGGCGCTCGTCATCGTCGACGCCCAGAACACCTACCGCAGCGGCGTGATGCAGCTCGTCGGTGTGGAACCCGCGCTCGACGAATGCGCCAGCCTGCTGGCTCGCGCCCGCGCCCTGAACGTGCCGGTGATTCACATCCAGCACGACTCCGGCCCCGGCTCGCCCTACGACATCCGCGCCGAGATCGGCGCCATCGCCGACAAGGTCGCGCCGCTGGCGAACGAACCGGTGGTGGTGAAGAACTACCCCAACTCCTTCATCGGCACCGACCTCGACGCCCGCCTCAAGGCCGCCGGCATCAAGAACCTGGTGGTGGTCGGCTTCATGACCCACATGTGCATCAACTCCACCGCCCGCGGCGCCTTCAACCTGGGCTATGCGGTCACCGTCCCCGCCGCCGCAACCGCCACCCGCCCCCTGCCCTCGCCCGACGGCGACACCGTCAGCGCGCAGTCGCTGCAGTCCGCCGCCCTCGCAGCGCTCGGCGACCTGTTCGCGGTGGTGGTCCGGGATACGGCCGCGATTCCGGACTGAACCGGTGCAGGCAGCATGATCGGCCGCGACGCATGACGCGCCCCCTGTTCCTGGTGTCGGTCGCGGCAGGCTATGGCGGTGCGGAGCGCAGTATCGAGATCATGGTCCGCCATCTGCCGCCCGGGCTCCATGTGCGCATCTTCGCCACCCACCCCAGCCATCTGGAACAGCTGGCGCCGCTCCATGCGCCCAACGTGCAGGTGTGCCGGCTGCTGCGGGGCAGCGGCAGCATCGTCCGCGGCATCAACGCATTGCGCATGGCCTTCGAAGTCCGGCGGTGGCAGCCCGCGGCGATCCTCGCGAACACCCACGCGGGGGCGCTGCTGATCGCAATGGCCGCCCGCCTGCTTCCGGGTGTGGGTGCGATCACGCAGCTTTACGTGCGTGATTTCCAGTGGCAGAACTTTCGCTACCTCTTCCGGCGCCTTCCGGGCGCTCAGGTGATCGTGCCGCATGCGGTGGTGGTCGCGCGCCTGGGCTATCTGGCGCCCTTCCATGTCGCACCGCTTGGTGATGCGCGGTGGGTGGAGCTACCGGACATGGTGGAGTTGCCGGAGCCGGCAATGCCATGCGCCGACGGCCCGGTGTTGCACCTCGCCTCGGTGAATCGCTGGAAAGGCCATGCCGATCTGCTCCTCGCGCTGCACCGGCTCAAGGCCACGGGGCGCAGCTTGAAGCTCGTGTCCCACGGCCCGTCCGACGACGTGGCGCTCGAGGCCGATCTTGCCGAGCTCGCCGACCGCCTGGACCTGCACGCGCAATTCGTGCTGGGCGGCTACGTAGCCGATCCGACCGCCCTGTTGCGCAGTTGCTCGGCGGTGGTCGTCAGCAGCACCATGCATGCGGGCGGGCCGGAAACCTTCGGTCGTGCGGTGATCGAGGCCTGGGCCCATTGCCGCCCGGTGGTCGCTTACGCCGTGGGCGCGCCCGCCTCGTTGATCGAACATGAAATCGACGGTTTGCTGGTGCCCGAGGGTGACACGGCCGCCCTCGGCGAGGCCTTGTGGCGGCTACGCGCCGACCCGGACCTGGCACGCAGGCTGGGCGAGGCAGGACGCGCCAAGGTCGAAGCCCGCTACGAAGCGCACGCGGTCTCGCGGCGCGTGTTCGATCAGCTCCTGCGGCCGCCCGGAACGCGGAGCGGCTGAAATCGCCCCAGCGCTCGCGCCACCGGATGGCCGCGGCGTATCAAGTGGTGTCGCCCCGTGTGAGGGCATCCACGAAGCTGCGCGTGATGCGCGCGCGTGAGAACCGCTCAGCGATGAGCCCCGCCAGCGGCGCAGCACGTTGCCGACTCTCGTCGGGGTTTTCGAAGATCTCGCGAAGGTATCGTGCTGCCTCGTCGACGCAGGGCTCGGCCCACTCGTCATCCTCCCGGTAGGACTTCACCCAGGTCGGCTCATGGACGGGCACCATCCGGTAGCCGACGTGCCAGCTGTGCGCCGGGTCGAGGAAGTCGAGATGTCCGCCGTAGCCGGTCATGACCACCGGCTTGCCGAGGCGCGCCGCCTCGAAGGCCCCCAGCCCCCAACCCTCGGTGCGGGCGAGCGAGACATAACAGTCGCCCAGTGCGTGCAGGGCCTGAACTTCGCCATCGGAGAGCGCGTCGTCTGCGATGACGACGAGCGGCGGAGGATCCGGATGACGCGCGAGGATCGCGGCAATCGCCTCCTCCGGGGACGGATGCTTGCGTCGCAGCGGATTGAGCCGGTTGCGGCGCCAGCGGGTGATGTCGTGCCGGGACGTCTTGAGGATCATCAGCACCGGGTCCTTCGACGTGAAGGCACGCAGGTACGCTTCGAGCGCAAGATAGGGCGCCTTGCGGTTGGACCAGAACGCGATGGTGTAGAAGATGAAGCGCGCGCCGGTTTGCAGCGCGCCGCCCAGGCGCTTGGCGAGCCGAGCGTGGTCGTGCCCGGTGCAGGCCGGCAGTCCGTCGAACTGCGACAGATGGGGCACGACATGGATCGGCACCGTCACCCCGGCGTTGCGGAACACACTCGCGTTCCAGCTGCACGGCACCAGGACGCCGTCGAGCCGGTTGAGAATGGCAGGCCAGTGCTGCGGCAGCCGCTCAAGCTCCCACACCGTGTAGCCGAAAACGCGAACCCCGGGCCTCCACTCATGCGCGAGCCACTCAGGGTAGTAGTCGGGTATGGCGTGTATCAGCACCGCGTCATGACCGATCTCATCACGGAAGATCGCATCGAGCTCCGCGCATGGCCAGCGGGGCCCGGCAAAGGGCTTGTACCCCTTGCGGGCAGGGACCATCGGCAACCAGTTGAGCGCGACCCCTGCAGCGGAGAGCGCACGCAGATAGGATTTCGCAGCCACCGCGTAGCCGCTACTGTCGCACCAGGAAATGTACTTGAGGCCTTTGATCATGGCGTGTCGTGGAGGTCGGGCATGCGGCCGGCCGGTGCGTGGGTAGGTATCCCGATTTGCTGGCCGAACGCCGGGCCATGGAGGCTACAGCCCAAAGCACCCGCTCGACAAGCAGTCAACCTCACCCCTCCACCGCGAACACCACGCTCATCGGTGCGCTCCCCATGTGCTGCACGTAACGCACCCGCCCGTGATAGGTGAAGGGCGCCGCCTTTCCCGCAGCAAGCTTCTGATCGCGCACGAAAAGATGCACGCCGATGCCCAGACTGGCATGGTCGACGAGTTCGCTGCCGCGCTTGCTGTCGGGTGTGGTCTGGTTCTGGCTTTGCCAGTGGAAGGTTTGTGCGTCGATCCAGTGGTCGATGTAGCGCTGATCCGCCGCCTTGCCCTGCTTGTTCAGGGTCACCAGCAACACATGCGCCTTCTGCTCGGGCAACACCACATGTCCGGCATGCCAGTTGCCGGGATTG
Source organism: Rhodocyclaceae bacterium (assembly GCA_041916775.1). Taxonomy (GTDB): domain Bacteria; phylum Pseudomonadota; class Gammaproteobacteria; order Burkholderiales; family Rhodocyclaceae; genus UBA2357. Next base: position 28,159 of record JAYRYZ010000019.1, read on the forward strand.
AAGGCCTCACCGAACAGCGCGGGAATGTCCTCTCGCATGAAGCTCTGGCCCACGGCAAGCTCCAGCGGATCGATGACCGCCTTCAACCGGGCCAGCGTGCGGATTTCCGTCGCCATCTCGGGCGTGACGAAAATGTCCTCGTAGTCCGGGTTGTTGGCGACCAGCACATAGCTGCCGTCGCGATTCTTGGTGACGACGCGCAGCAGATACTGGTCGTCGCCACCCATGTCCTGCCGCTCGATCGCCACCGTGCTGCCGGTGATGGAGCCTGCGCTGCCCGGGCTGATGTGCTCCAGCAGCAGGTAATCGCCATCGCGAATCGGGTGCTTGCCCCCGTTCATGGAGTTGCCTGAAGCGCGAGCGATGAAATGGCGGGCTGGGTCCAACCGTCCGTAGCCGGAGCCGATGGCGCGGTGCTCCTCGGCGTCCGCTCGCGCGCTGCGGAAATGCCCGCAGGCGATCTTGAGATTCGGGAAGAAGGGTAGTTCGGTGCGCTCCGGTTGTCGCTGCGGTAATGGCACGACATTGTCGCCCCCTGCAGAAGCCGTACGCCGGACCTCATACGCGGCAAGCCGGTAGTCGACCAACTCCTGCACCAGCGCCGACAACGCCTCAACATGCGCGGGCGCCACGTCAAAGCGGGGTTCGAAGCCGTCTGCAGTGAGTCGGAAGAAGGGGCGCGCTTCCGCGCCCTGATTGGCGCCAATCCAGGCCTTCACCGGATTGCCCCGCCAGTAGCGGTGCCAGCTTGGCGAAGTGCCATTCGCGAGTGCCACCATGTCCTCCGGCAAATCCGCAAGCAGTGGACGGCGGCGTTGCAGAATGACCCACGAAGCCTCTGCCAGCGCCGCCAGCGAAGGCGGTCGCTGCCAACCGTCCAGGACCTGAAAGGCTTCGAGCAGCACCATCTTGAAGCTCTTGGTCATCGCACTCGTCTCGACTTCACGCAAGAAATCGCGATGCGCAGTGACCACGGCCCGTTCTTCGGGCTGCAAGCCGTCTTCCATGCTGGCGACCAACTCGAACCAGCTTCCATACTCTCGCCGCATGCGCTGCAGGTTGCTGCCGCTGCGATAGAACTCGGTGAGCGTGGGGCGGCGGCCCAGCGCGGCATGGAGTGCGCTGTAGTCCTTGCTGACTCCATCGCCATCCAGGCCTTTCATGAAATCGATCAGCGCGAGGTCGTAGTTCACGAAACAGCCGTCAGGAAGCTCCAGGCGCTGTGCCTCAACCTTGCGGGCAAACTCGGTCAGTTGCCGGTAGCTGCTACCGCACTGGGCCAGCGCCTGCGGTTTGTGCAGAAAACTGTGGTGGTTGCCGATGAAGTCCAACACCACCAGATGCGTCTTGCCATCGGCGCGACGCAGACCGCGTCCGAGTTGCTGCAGGAAGAGGATCTTCGATTCGGTGGGGCGCAACATCAGCACCGTGTCGATGCCCGGGAGATCCACGCCCTCGTTGAAGAGATCGACCGAAAAGACGATCGCAAGCCGCCCATCCGCAAGCTGGGCGAGCGCCTCGCCACGCGACAGCGCCGACTCCGCATGCACCGACGCTGCCGCGAACCCTTCGCGCCGGAACTGCGCGGCCATGTAGTCGGCATGGCGAACCGACGCGCAGAACGCGAGCGTGCGCTGCTACCTGCCGCCTCGAAGACCCGAACCGACGCGCCTTGCGCCTGCAACAGCAGCAGCAGGCGCAAGGCCTCCGGATCAGTGACGTCCAGATAATCGCTGGTGACGATGTGCACCTTGGCTGGTGGCCGACTGCGCGTGCTCGGCCACATGCAGCAAACTCGCGCACGCCCAGATACCATCGAAACTGCGTGCATCCGAGAAACCGTCGAAGGACGCCACTTCCACAAGCTGGCCGATATGCGCGCTGGCGATGCGCGCAATCTCGGCCGAGGCGTCGAACGCATGGACGCCATAGCCGCGGGCCAGAAACGCCTTGCTATCCCGCCCCGAGCCGCATCCTGCGTCCAGAATCAAGCCGCCGGCTGGCACGCATGCCAGAAAGCGATCATGCAAGGCGGACATGTCGACGTCCGCCGTATCCAAAACGAAGCGCGCGGCGTTCTGCGCGTAATAGGCGATTGTTCCGTCAGTCATTTCCGGAGGAAATGCGGCCGTAAGCTTGAGCACGACATGTAGCGATACCCGCGGTTCTTATCAGATATCGGAGACACTCAAGTTTCCTCCAGCCCCTCGGAATACCCCGCTTCTCGCTGACTTCGGATTGCCAGCACGAAGACGATATCCACTTGCGGAACATAGCGATACAGCGCCAGATAACCTCGGGAACGACGACCGATGATCAACTCGCGCTTGCCATTCGGGGTGGGACGACCGATGAGGGGGTTGTGCTCCAGAACGTCCAGCGCGGCAATGATCTCGGCAACACGCTGGCTGAGATTCTGGACGTCGTGGCACGTCAGGTGATCGACTATGCGCTCAAGGTCATTGGCAACCTCGGGCGCCAACTCGACCCTGGCCACCTCAGGGCGCCAGTTTGCGAGCGGCAGGCCGACTCGAAGACTGCCCCGCTCCAAGGGCTTCGAGATACTTGCGCATTTCTGCCCAGGGAACGGACTCACCCGAGGAGACGATTTTGGCGTACCGCTGTTCTGCCAGGGCATCCAACTCCGCCCCGCGCTCCGCCCTCAGCGTCTTCTCAACGATGGCCTCCAGAATGAAGCCATGTGCCGTCATCCCTTCGCGGTTCGCCACCGCCGCCACCCTGGCCTTCAACTCATCGGGCAAGCGTATGGTCGTGGTCGTCACGGCGGAGACTCCTGTCGGAAAATGACGATCAATATAGCACAAATGTGCTACACACCCCCGCTCACTCCACCGTCACGCTCTTCGCCAGGTTGCGTGGTTTATCCACGTCCGTGCCTTTCACCAGGGCGGCATGGTAGGACAGGAGCTGCAGCGGGATGACGTGGAGCACGGGGGAGAGCATGCCGTAGTGCTCGGGCATGTGGAGGATGTGGACGCCTTCGGTTTCGGCGATCTCGCTGCCGGCGTCGGCGAAGACGTAGAGCTCGCCGCCACGGGCACGGACTTCCTGGAGGTTGGATTTCAGCTTTTCGAGCAGCTCGTCGGCCGGGGCGACGGCGATGACGGGCATGTCGCGGTCGACCAGGGCGAGCGGGCCGTGCTTGAGTTCGCCGGCGGCATAGGCTTCGGCGTGGATGTAGGAGATTTCCTTGAGCTTCAGGGCGCCTTCCATGGCGATGGGCCAGTGGCTGCCGCGGCCGAGGAAGAGGGCGTGGTGCTTGGCGGCGAAGCGCTGGGCCCAGCGCTCGATCTCGGGCTCGAGCTCCAGCACCTTCTGCACCGCCACCGGCAGGTGGCGCAGACCGGTGAGGGCGCGTTGCTCGGCGGTGTCGTTGAGGCGGCCGGCGATCTTGGCGAGCGCGAGGGTGAGCAGCGCGAGCGCGGCGAGCTGGGTGGTGAAGGCCTTGGTGGAGGCGACGCCGATCTCGGGGCCGGCGCGGGTGATGAAGCGCAGCGCGGCTTCGCGCACGATGGCGGATTCCGGCACGTTGCAGATCGCCAGCGTGCGCCCCATGCCGAGGCTGCGCGCGTGCTTGAGCGCGGCGAGGGTGTCGGCGGTCTCGCCGGACTGGGAGATCACCACCACCAGGGTGTTGGGGTTGGGCACGGATTCGCGGTAGCGGTATTCGCTGGCGATCTCGACCACGCAGGGGACACGGGCGATGGATTCGATCCAGTAACGTGCGACCAGGCCGGCGTGATAGCTGGTGCCGCAGGCGATGATGAGCACCTGGGTGACGCCGTCGAGGAGCTCGGGTGCGCGCGAGCCGAACAATTGGGCGCTGACCGCGCCGCCACCGGCAATGATCTCGAGCGTGTTGGCCAGCGCCTGCGGCTGCTCGAAGATCTCCTTCTGCATGTAGTGGCGAAACTGGCCGAGCTCGACCGCATCCGCCGACAGGCTGGAGACATGGATCTCGCGCTCGACCGGCGTGCCGTCGCCGCGCACGATGCGGTAGCCGCCGAGGCGCAGCTCGGCGAGGTCGCCATCTTCCAGATAGATCACGTTGCGCGTGACCTGCAGCAGCGCGGCGGTGTCGGAGGCGGCGTACATGCCGCCCTCGCCCACACCCAGCAGCAGGGGCGCGCCGCTGCGCGCGACGATGGCACGCTCCGGCTCGGACTCGGACAGCACCGCGATCGCATAGGCACCGGTGAGCTCGGCGACGGTGAGGCGCACCGCCTCGAAGAGGTCGGCGCCTGCGGCGAGCTTGCTCTGGATGAGGTGGGCGATGGCCTCGGTGTCGGTGTCGGACTCGAACACGTAGCCCTGCGCCTGCAGGCGGCTGCGGATCTCGGCGAAGTTCTCAATGATGCCGTTATGCACCACCGCGAGCCCGGCGGAGATGTGCGGGTGGGCGTTGCGCTCGGAGGGCACGCCGTGGGTGGCCCAGCGGGTGTGGGCGATGCCGATCTGCGCGGAGAGTGCGTTGGCATCCGCGAGCGCGGCGAGGTCGGCGACCCGGCCGGCGGAGCGCAGGCGCTTGAGCCCCTCGTTGATGACCGCCACCCCGGCGGAATCGTAGCCACGGTACTCGAGCTTGCGCAGCCCTTCCAGCAGGACAGGGACGATGTTGCCGGTGGAAATGGCCGTGACGATGCCGCACATGAGGGGGTTCTCCTGGATTGCCTGGTTGCTTGTGCCTGGTTACTTGTTCTTGACCGGCCGCTTCCAGCCGGGGACGCTGAGCTGGCGCGCGCGCGAGACGGTGAGCTGCTCGGCCGGCGCATCCTTGGTGAGGGTGGTGCCGGCGCCCAGCGTGGCACCGCGCCCGACCCGCACCGGCGCGACGAGCTGGGTGTCGGAGCCGATGAAGACGTCGTCCTCGATGATGGTGCGGAACTTGTTGGCGCCGTCGTAGTTGCAGGTGATGGTGCCGGCGCCGATGTTCACCCGCTCGCCGACATCTGCGTCGCCCACATAGGCGAGGTGGTTGGCCTTGGAGTGATCCTGGATGTGGCTGTTCTTGATCTCGACGAAGTTGCCGACATGAACATCCTGCCCCAGCCGCGTGCCGGGGCGGGTGCGCGCATAGGGGCCGATGACGCAGGCCGCCCCCATGGTGGTGTCCTCGATGTGGGAGAACGGCGCGATGCGCGTGCCGGCGCCGATGACCGCGTTGCGGATGACGCAGTGGGCGCCGATGCGCACATCGTCGCCGAGCGTGACCGTGCCCTCGAACACGCAGTTGACGTCGATCTCGACATCGCGACCGCAATCGAGCTCGCCGCGCAGATCGAAACGCGCAGGATCCAGCAGGGTGACGCCCGCGGCCATCAGCCGCTCGGCCTGGGTGCGCTGGTGGATGCGCTCCAGCGCCGCGAGCTGGCTACGGTCATTCACGCCCAGCGTCTCGGCCACGCTGCCGGGCGACACGGTGACCACCGGCACGGCGTCCGCCACGGCGAGCGCGATGATGTCGGTGAGATAGTACTCGCCCTGGGCGTTGTCGTTGCCGACGCGGGACAGCCAGTCGGCCAGCTTCTGCCCCGGGGCGACGAGGATGCCGGTGTTGATCTCGCGGATGCGGCGCTCGTCCTCGCTCGCGTCCTTCTGCTCGACGATGCGCGTCACCCGACCCTGCGCGTCGCGCACGATGCGGCCGTAGCCGGTCGGGTCGTCCAGCGTCACGGTGAGGAGACCGAGCGCGCCGGCGCCGGCCGCGTCCGCCAGGCGGCGCAGCGTGGCGGCCTCGATCAACGGGACGTCGCCATACAGCACCATCACCGGCGCATCGCCGCTGATGTGCGGCAGCGCCTGCGCCACCGCGTGGCCAGTGCCGAGCTGCGGCTCCTGGCGCGCCCAGGCGAGGTCGGGGGCGTCCAGCGCCTCGCGCACCACCTCGCCGCCATGGCCATACACCACACAGATGCGGCTCACCGACAGCTGGCGCGCGGTGCCCAGCACATGCGCGAGCATCGGCCGGCCGGCCAGACGCTGCAACACCTTGGGCAGGGCAGAGCGCATGCGCGTCCCCTTGCCCGCCGCGAGAATCACGACTTCCATGAACACCCCGATGCGATGCGAATCGCCGCGCAGTTTAGCACGCTGTCACACCCGCCCTCGTGATCTGGTTTGCAGTCCTGCAGATGTCGCAAAACCATTGATGCAGCGCACGAATTCAGAAATATTTCATATCTGCAGACCTACTGCTGACGTTAGAATGCGTATGTTGCGTTGCAAACCGAGAGAGATCGCATGCACTCCGCTGCCCCCCAGTACATCGAGAACAAGACCTTCGACGAAATCAGCATCGGCGACTGCGCCCAGCTGATCCGCACCCTCAAGCCGGACGACATCCACCTGTTCGCGGCGATGTCGGGTGATGTGAACCCCACCCACGTGGATACCGAGTACGCGCGCTCCAGCCAGTTCCGCGAGGTGGTCGGCCACAGCATGTGGGGCAGCACGCTGATCTCCACCGTGCTCGGCACCGAATTCCCCGGCCCGGGTACCGTGTATGTCTCGCAGGGGCTCAACTTCTGGCGCCCGATCACGATCGGCGACACGCTCACGATCACCGTCACCTGCCGCGAGAAGTACGAGCACAATCATCACATCGTGTTCGACTGCCTGGCGGTGAACCAGGACGGCATGAAGATCATCGACGGCGTGGCCGAGGTGCAGGCGCCCACCGAGAAGATCAAGCGCCCGCGCATGCAGCTGCCGGAGGTCACGATCTCCGACAAGGAACTGCGTTACCGCCACCTGCTGTCGGTGGCGACCGGCCTGTCGCCGATCCCGATCGCGGTCGCCCACCCGTGCGACGCCGAGTCACTGCGCGGGCCGATCCAGGCCGCCCACGCCGGGCTGGTCGATCCTATTCTGGTGGGCCCCGAATCCCGCATCCGCGCCGTGGCCGAGGAGCAAGGCCTGGATCTACGCGGCTTTCGCATCGTCGACACCGCTCACAGCCACGCCTCGGCCGAGGCCGCGGTGGCGCTGTGCCGTGACGGGGGCGTCGAGGCACTGATGAAGGGCTCGCTGCACACCGACGAGCTGATGAGCGCGGTGGTCTCCAAGGCCACCGGCCTGCGCACCGCGCGCCGCATCAGCCACGTATTCATGGCGGACGTGCCGACCTACCCGCACCCGCTGATGATCACCGACGCGGCGATCAACATCGAGCCGACGCTGGCCGACAAGGTCGACATCATCCAGAACGCGATCGACCTCGCCCACAACCTGGGTCTGGTCGAGCCCAAGGTGGCGATCCTCGCCGCGGTCGAGACGGTGAACCCCAACATGCGCTCCACCATCGACGCCGCCGCGCTGTGCAAGATGGCCGACCGCGGCCAGATCAAGGGCGGCCTGCTCGACGGCCCGCTCGCCTTCGACAACGCCGTGTCGCTGGTCGCGGCCAAGACCAAGGGCATCCGCTCGCTGGTTGCGGGCAACGCCGACATCTTGGTGGTGCCCGACCTCGAATCCGGCAACATGGTCGCGAAGCAGCTGGAATACCTCGCCAACGCGCTGATGGCCGGCGTGGTGTTGGGTGCGCGCGTGCCCATCGTGCTCACCAGCCGCGCCGACACCGCAGAGACGCGCGCGGCCTCGTGCGCGATCGTGCAGCTCATGGCGCACAAGAAGCGCGCGGCGGCGGCATCATGAAAGCCGTCCTCGTCCTCAACGCAGGCTCCAGCAGCCTGAAGTTCGCGCTTTACCCGATCAATGGCGAGCTCGCCGAAGCGCCGGCCATTTCCGGCCAGATCGAGGGCATCGGTGCGAACCCCGAGATGACCGCGAAGACCGCCGACGGCCACAAGGTGACCCAGGCGGTGAGCACCGCCGGTGGCCACAGCGAGCAGCATCGCGACGCGCTGAACCACCTCTTCGGCTGGCTTGCGGCCAACAACCCGGCGCTGGAGATCGTCGCCGCCGGCCATCGCGTCGTGCATGGTGGCGAGCGCTACAGCGCGCCGATCCGCCTCACGCCCGAGCTGCTACTGGAACTCGACGCCTTCGTGCCGCTGGCACCGCTGCATCAGCCGCACAACCTGCGCGCGGTGCGCGCGCTGGGCGAGCTGATGCCCGAGATCCCGCAGATTGCCTGCTTCGATACCGCCTTCCACCGCACCCAGCCGGCGGTGGCGCAAGCCTTCGCGCTGCCGCGCAGCCTGTCGGCGGAAGGCATCAAGCGTTACGGCTTCCACGGCCTGTCCTACGACTACGTCGCGCGCCAGCTGCCGGAGGTGATCGGCGAGCGCGCCGGCGGCGCGGTGGTGATCGCGCATCTCGGCAACGGCGCCTCGATGGCGGCGCTGCGCAACGGCAAGAGCGTGGCCTCGACGATGGGCTTCACTGCGGTCGAGGGGCTGATGATGGGCACCCGCACCGGCAGCCTGGATCCGGGCGTGATGCTCTACCTGATGGAGCAGAAGGGCATGGACGCGAAGGCGCTCACCCGGCTGCTGTACAAGGAATCCGGCCTCCTGGGCGTGTCCGGCATCAGCCAGGACATGCGTGCGCTGCTCGCCTCCGACGCGCCGGAAGCGGCCGAGGCGGTGGATCTCTTCTGCTACCGCATCGCCCGCGAGCTCGGCTCGCTCTCGGCCGCAGCCGGCGGGCTGGATGCGCTGGTGTTCACCGGCGGCATCGGCGAGCACGCTGCCGCGGTACGCGAGAAGGTGGTGGCGCTCTCCGGCTGGCTGGGCCTCCGGCTCGACCCGGCGGCCAATGCCCGCGATGCGCGCCGCATCGACGCCGCGAACAGCAAGGTCGCGATCGCGGTGGTCCCCACCAACGAAGAGCGCATGATCGCGCGCTACACGGTGGACGTGCTGGGGCTCTGACCCGACGCTTCCGGCACGCACGGGGCGGGGCGTCCTGCCCTCAGCCGCGTGCCGCGTCCCACAGCAGTTGCAAGCCGGCCAGGCCGAGCAGCACGGTCGAGATCAGCGTGAACGGCCGCTCCGGGATGCGGTGCAACAACCGCATCCCCATCCACACACCCAACGGCACCAGCGGCAACAGCAGGAGCGAGGTCATCAGCGTCTCGCGACTGAAGAGCCCGAGCCCGATGTAGAACGGCAGCTTGGCGGCGTTGATCGTCGCGAAGAAGAACACCGAGGTGGCGACGAAGGTCTGCCGCGGCAGCTGACGCCCGAGCAGGTAGATGATGAGCGGTGGCCCGCCGGCGTGCGCGAGGGTGCTGGTGAAACCCGAGCCGATGCCCGACAGCCACGCCCAGCGCGGCCCGAGCACGCGCGTGCTGCGGGCATTGCGGCGCAGCAGGCGGTCGGCCACGAACACCACCGAGATCAGCCCGAGCGCGAGCTTCACCGCGCGGTCCGACAGCACGCCGAAGAGCACACTGCCGAGCAGGATGCCGAGCAGCGCGGCGGGAATCAGGCGCTTCAACTCATCGGTCGCGCCCTGGCCCTTCCACGCGCGGATGCCGACGAGGTCGATCGCCATCAGCACCGGCAACACCACCGCCACCGCATCGCGCGGCGAGATCCAGATCGACATGAGGGGCACCGCGAGGCCGCCCAGCGCCCCACCCAGCCCCGACTTCGAGATGCCGGTGATCAGGATCGCGAACGCGCTGACCAACCAGCCGGTGACACCCAGTTCCGACACGGTGACTCCCTGAAATGCATTCGGGGGATGGCGCGCTGCCATCCCCCGAATCGTCGAACACGTGGTTCCGTCGCGGCCTCAGCGTGGCAGCACGGATTCGCCCATCAGGAACGCATCCACCTCGCGCGCGGCCTGGCGGCCCTCGCGGATCGCCCACACCACCAGCGACTGGCCGCGGCGCACGTCACCCGCGGCGAACACCTTCGCGACGTTGGTGGCATAGCAGCCTTCGCCATCGGTGGTGGCCTTCGCGTTGCCGCGTGCGTCCTTGTCGACGCCGAAGGCCTCGAGCAGGCTGCCCACCGGATTGGTGAAGCCCATCGCGAGAAAGACGCGCTCGGCGGGGAAGATCTCCTCGCTGCCGGCGACCTCGACCATGCGGCCTTCCTTCCACTCCAGGCGCACGGTGCGCACGCCGGTGAGCTTGCCGTTTTCGCCGATGAACTCCTTGGTGCCGATCGCGTACTCGCGCTGCGTCTCGCCTTCCATATGGGAGGACGAGGTGCGCAGCTTGATCGGCCAGTACGGCCAGGTCAGCGCCTTGTTCTCCTGCTCGGGCGGCTGCGGCATGACCTCGAACTGAGTCACCGACTTCGCGCCGTGGCGGTAGCTGGTACCGACGCAGTCGGAGCCGGTATCGCCGCCGCCGATCACGACCACATTGCAGCCCTCGGCCGAGATCGGGTTGGGCTTGTCGCCCGCGACCTGCTTGTTCTGCGGGATCAGGAACTCGAGCGCGAAATGCACGCCCGCGAGTTCGCGGCCCGGCACCGGCAGGTCGCGCGGCACTTCAGAGCCGCCGGCGAGGATCACCGCGTCGAAATCCGCCTTGAGTTGGTCGGCGGTGACGACCTCTTGCGCGTCATTGACGATGCCGACCGGCAGGTCCTTGGTGGCGACGACGACGCTGGTGCGGAAGGTGACGCCTTCCGCCTGCATCTGCTCGACACGACGGTCGATGAGCCACTTCTCCATCTTGAAGTCGGGGATGCCGTAGCGCAGCAGGCCGCCGATACGGTCGTTCTTCTCGAACACCGTCACGTCGTGCCCGGCGCGGGCGAGTTGCTGCGCCGCGGCGAGACCGGCGGGGCCAGAGCCGACCACGGCGATCTTGCGGCCCGTCTTCACCTCAGGCGGCTGCGGCTTCACCCAGCCTTCTTCCCAGGCCTTGTCGATGATCGCCTGCTCGATCGACTTGATGCCGACCGCATCGGAGTTGATGTTGAGCGTGCACGCCGCCTCACAGGGCGCCGGGCAGATGCGGCCGGTGAACTCTGGGAAGTTGTTGGTGGAGTGCAACACCTCGATCGCCTGCTGCCACTGACCGCGATACACCAGGTCGTTCCAGTCAGGGATGATGTTGTTCACCGGGCAGCCGTTGTTGCAGAACGGAATGCCGCAGTCCATGCAGCGCGCGCCCTGCACCGCCGCCTCTTCATCGCTCAGGCGGAGCACGAACTCCTTGTAGCTCTTGACCCGCTCTGGCGCGGGCTCATAGGCCTGCGACAGACGCTGATATTCGAGAAATCCGGTGGGCTTGCCCATGTTACGCGGCCTCCAGTTGGTTCTGGCGCTGCTCGGCCATCTCGGCCAGCGCGCGCCGGTATTCGTGCGGCATCACCTTGACGAACTTCGTCCGCCAGGTACTCCAGTTGTCGAGAATCTCACGCGCCCGGACGCTGCCGGTGAAGCGCGCGTGGCGCTGGATCAGGCCCTTCAGGATGAGTTCGTCACCCATCTCGAGGTGGTCGATATCCACCCGGCCGTGCGACTCGAGTTCATCGCCCGATTCCGAACCCTTGCGCGCCGCAAGTTCGTCCGGGAGCGGCTCGAGCGCGACCTGCGCCATGTTGCAGCGCGTCTCGAAACTGCCGTCCGCATCCAGCACATAGGCGACGCCACCCGACATGCCGGCGGCGAAGTTGCGCCCGGTCTGGCCGAGCACCACCACCGTACCGCCCGTCATGTACTCGCAGCCGTGGTCACCCACGCCCTCGACCACTGCCGTGGCACCCGAGTTGCGCACCGCAAAGCGCTCGCCGCCCACGCCGGCAAAGTACACCTCGCCCTCGGTCGCACCGTAGAGCACGGTGTTGCCGATGATGATGTTCTCCGGCGTGGCGCCGCGGAAGCTCGCATCCGGCCTGACGACGATGCGCCCGCCCGAGAGGCCCTTGCCGACGTAGTCGTTGCCTTCACCGACGAGCTCGAGCGTGATGCCGCGCGCAAGAAAGGCACCGAAGCTCTGGCCGGCGGTGCCCGACAGGCGGATGTGGATGGTGTCGTCCGGCAGGCCGGCGTGACCGTACTTCGCCGCCACCCGGCCGGACAGCATCGCGCCGACGGTGCGGTTGATGTTGCGTACCGGCAGGTCGATGCTGACCTTCTCACCCTTGTCGAGCGCCGAAGCCGCGAGCGCGATGAGCTGCTGGTCGAGCGCCTTGTCGAGGCCGTGATCCTGCGTCTCGGTGTGCAGGCGCGGCACGCTCGCCGGCACGTTCGGACGATGGAAGATGCGCGAGTAGTCGAGCCCCTTCGCCTTCCAGTGGGCGATGCCCTTCTTCATGTCGAGGAGGTCGGCGCGACCGATGAGGTCGTCGAACCTGCGGATGCCGAGCTGCGCCATGAGCTCGCGCACTTCCTCGGCGATGAAGAAGAAGAAGTTAACCACGTGCTCAGGCTGGCCGGAGAACTTCTTGCGCAGCACCGGGTCCTGGGTGGCCACGCCAACCGGGCAGGTGTTGAGGTGGCACTTGCGCATCATGATGCAGCCCTCGACGACGAGCGGCGCAGTGGCGAAGCCGAACTCGTCCGCACCGAGCAGTGCGCCGATGACGACGTCGCGACCGGTCTTCATCTGGCCATCGACCTGCACGCGGATGCGGCTGCGCAGTTGGTTGAGCACCAGCGTCTGCTGCGTCTCGGCGAGGCCCAGCTCCCACGGCGAACCGGCGTGCTTGATCGACGACCACGGCGAGGCGCCCGTCCCGCCATCATGGCCGGCGATGACGACGTGATCCGCCTTGGCCTTGGCGACACCCGCCGCGACCGTGCCGACACCGATTTCCGACACCAGCTTCACCGACACGTCGGCCTGCGGGTTGGCGTTCTTCAGGTCGTGGATGAGCTGCGCCAGGTCCTCGATGGAGTAGATGTCATGGTGCGGCGGCGGCGAGATGAGGCCCACACCCGGCACCGAGTGGCGCAGGAAGCCGATGTACTCGCTGACCTTGTGGCCGGGCAACTGGCCGCCCTCGCCCGGCTTCGCACCCTGCGCCATCTTGATCTGGATCTGGTCGGCGTTCACCAGGTATTCGGTGGTCACGCCGAAGCGGCCCGACGCCACCTGCTTGATCGAGGAGCGCAGGCTATCGCCCGCCTTGAGCTCGAGATCGCGCTCGATGCGCTTGTCGCCGATGATCTGCGACAGCTTCATCGCCTGGGTGATCGGCTTGAAGCGCATCGGGTCCTCGCCGCCCTCGCCGGTGTTCGACTTGCCGCCGATGCGGTTCATCGCGATGGCCAACGTCGTGTGCGCCTCGGTGGAGATGGAGCCGAGCGACATCGCGCCGGTGGCGAATCGCTTGACGATCTCCTTCGCCGACTCGACCTCGTCCAGCGGCACCGGGGGACCGGAAGGCTTGATCTCGAACAGGCCACGCAGCGTCATGTGGCGCTTGCTCTGGTCGTTGATGATCTTGGCGTATTCCTTGTACGAGTCGTACTTGTTGGCACGGGTGGAGTGCTGCAGCTTGGCGATCGCATCCGGCGTCCACATGTGCTCCTCGCCACGGATGCGGAAGGCGTAATCGCCGCCCGCGTCGAGCATGCCGGCGAGCACCGGGTCGCTGCTGAAGGCGCGCTTGTGCAGACGGATCACCTCCTCCATGACCTCGAACACGCCCATGCCCTCGACCTGGCTGGTGGTGCCGGTGAAGTACTTGTCGATGAACGCCTTCTGCAGACCGATGGCCTCGAAGATCTGCGCGCCGGTGTAGGACATATAGGTGGAGATGCCCATCTTGGACATCACCTTCATCAGGCCCTTGCCGACCGCCTTGACGAAATGCTTGACATACTTCGCTGCGGCCTCGTCGTTACCGGCGAGCTGCGACAGCGACTCCAACGCGAGGTAGGGGTGCACCGCCTCGGCGCCGTAACCTGCGAGCACCGCGAAGTGATGCGTCTCGCGTGCGGTGCCGGTTTCGACCACCAGGCCGGCGCGGGTGCGCAGGCCCTTGGTGACGAGGTGCTGATGGATCGCCGAAAGCGCCAGCAGCGCCGGGATCGCGACGTTGTCGGCGTCCACGTTGCGGTCGGAGATGATGAGGATGCTGTAGCCGAGCTGCACCGCGTCCTCGGCCTCGGCGCACAGCGAGGCAAGGCGCGCCTCGACGCCTTCCTTGCCCCACGCGACCGGATAGCAGATGTCGAGCTGTGCCGACTTGAACTTGTTCTTGGTGTAGCGCGCGATGTTACGGATCTTCGCCATGTCGGCGAAGTCCAGCACCGGTTGCGTCACCTCGAGGCGGAACGGCGGGTTGATCTCGTTGATCTCGAGCAGGTTGGGCTTGGGTCCGATGAAGGACACCAGCGACATCACCAGTTGCTCGCGGATCGGGTCGATCGGCGGGTTGGTGACCTGCGCGAAGAGCTGGCGGAAGTAGTTGTAGAGCGGCTTTTCCTTGCCCGACAGCACCGCCAGCGGCGAGTCGTTGCCCATCGAGCCGGTGCCCTCCTCGCCCGACTTGCCCATCGGCTCGAGGATGAACTTGATGTCTTCCTGGGTATAGCCGAAGGCCTGCTGGCGGTCGAGCAAGGACACCGCGCTCTGCGGCGGGGTGACGTCTGCCGGGGCCTCGACGAGGTCGAGCTTGACGTTGATGCGCGCCAGCCAGTCGGTGTAGGGCCTGGCGTTGGCGAGTGAGTCCTTGAGCTCCTTGTCGTCGATGATGCGGCCCTGCTCCATGTCGATCAGGAACATCTTGCCCGGCTGCAGGCGCCACTTCTTGACGATCTTGCTGTCGGGAATGGGCAGTACGCCGGATTCGGATGCCATCACGACGATGTCGTCATCCGTGACGAGGTAACGCGCCGGACGCAGTCCGTTGCGGTCGAGCGTGGCGCCGATCTGACGGCCGTCGGTGAAGGCCACCGCGGCCGGGCCGTCCCACGGCTCCATCATCGCCGCATGGTATTCGTAGAAGGCGCGACGCTTCTCGTCCATGTGGGTGTGCGACTCCCAGGCCTCGGGAATCATCATCATCATCGCGTGCGCCATCGAGTAGCCGCTCATCACGAGCAATTCGAGCGCATTGTCGAACGCGGCCGAGTCGGACTGGCCGGGGTAGATCAGCGGCCAGATCTTTTCCAGGTCGGCACCGAGCAGCGGCGAGGATACACCCTTCTCGCGCGCGCGCATCCAGTTGTAGTTGCCGCGCAGGGTGTTGATCTCGCCGTTGTGGGCGATGTAGCGGAACGGGTGCGCCAGGTTCCACTTCGGGAATGTGTTGGTCGAGAAGCGCTGGTGCACCAACGCCAGCGCCGACACGGCGCGCGGGTCGACGAGATCGAGATAGTACTCGCCGACCTGGGTTGCGAGCAGCAGGCCCTTATAGTTCACCGTGCGCGTCGACATCGACACGAAGTAGAACTCCTGCCCGTGCTTCAGACGCAGTGACATGATCGCGTTAGCGGCACGGCGACGCGCGACGTAGAGCTTGCGCTCCAGCGCTTCGGGCACCATCACGTCGGGACCGCGGCCGACGAACACCAGGCGAATTACCGGCTCCTTGGCTTTCACCGTCGGCGACATCGGCATCGCGTGATTCACCGGCACATCGCGCCACCCGAGCACGACCTGCCCTTCGGCACGCACCGCGCGCTCGATGGCTTCCTCACAGGCGAGGCGCGAGGCCTGCTCCTTGGGCATGAACACCATGCCGACGCCGTACTCGCCCGGCGCGGGCAGGGCCACGCCCTGCTTCGCGAGCTCCTCACGATAGAGCTGGTCCGGGATCTGGATGAGGATGCCCGCCCCGTCACCCTGCAGTTCATCCGCGCCAACCGCACCGCGATGGTCGAGGTTCTTCAGGATTTCCAGCCCCTGGCTGATGATCCCGTGGCTTTTCGTGCCCTTGATGTGCGCAACAAACCCTACGCCACAGGCATCATGTTCATTCACCGGGTCATAGAGACCCTGCTTCTGGGGGAGATCCATCGCACTCATCCTCAACGACACAAATCAAAGCCGGCCGGGCCGGCATGGAACGGGTGGCTGCATCGCAAGCAATAAACGCACCATGAATAATGGTCGCGTCAAAAAAAGCCGGGGCGCTTGCAACCGGCTTCCGGGGCAGGTACGCAGGCACGCGCGCACGACAACCCCAACCTACAATTCAGGCGGACTTCGGAATATACGCGCGTGAAACCCCTCGTTCAAGAGTTTTTTGCACCGCACTAAGCGCATGAACGCTCAGAAGATTTCACCCACCGCGAAGAGGCGGCGATGCTCCTTGATGGCGTAGCGGTCGGTCATGCCGGCAATGTAGTCGGCGATCGCCCTCGGCTTGTCGTCGGCCGCACGGACCTGGTACTGAGGTGGCAGCAGCCGCGGGTCGGACATGAAGGCGTCGAAGAGTTCGGTAAGAGTACGCTTTGCCTTGCCTGTCATGCGCAGCACTTGATAGTGCCAGTAGAGATTCTCGCGTAGGAAGCGCTTGAGTTCGGCCAGACCGGGCATCAGCGCCTGGGAGTAGGCGACGAGCCGTTCCGCAGCGCGGACGTCGTCGAGCGTCTCGATGCCGGCCGCGGCGATGTTCGCACGCGTCTGAGTGATGAGATCGGTCGCCATGCGATTGATCATGCGCCGGATCGTCTCATGGATGAGCCTTCGCCCGGAGAGCCCCGGCCACGCCGCCTCGACCTCGCGCCGGTGCTCCATGAAGAGCCCGACATCTTCAAGCTGGGCAAGGGTGATCAGTCCCGAACGCAACCCATCGTCGATATCGTGATTGTTGTAGGCGATCTCGTCGGCGAGGTTGGCGATCTGCGCCTCGAGCGAGGGCTGCCCGCCTTCCAGGAAGCGACGCCCGAGCTCACCGAGATGCACCGCATTGGTGCGAGAGCAATGCTTCAGGATGCCCTCGCGAGTCTCGAACGTGAGATTGAGCCCATCGAACCCGGCGTAATGCTCCTCGAGCAGCTCGACGGTGCGCAGCGACTGCAGGTTGTGTTCGAAGCCGCCATGATCCTTCATGCACTTGTTGAGTGCATCCTGCCCGGCATGCCCGAAGGGCGTATGCCCAAGATCGTGCGCGAGCGCGATCGCCTCGGCGAGGTCCTCGTTCAGCGACAGGGTGCGTGCGATGCTGCGGCAGATCTGCGCGACCTCGATACTGTGTGTCAGCCGGGTGCGGAAGAGATCCCCCTCATGATTGACGAAGACCTGCGTCTTGTACTCCAGGCGACGGAACGCAGTGGAGTGCACGATGCGGTCGCGGTCGCGCTGAAACTCGCTGCGGATGCCGGGTGGAGGTTCGGCATGGCGCCGCCCACGCGAGAACGCGTCACTGACCGCGTAGGAGGCGAGCGTCGTCATCACGCGCAGCGTGCCCTGATCGCTGCGGCAATGTCGTCACGAGACGCACCGCCATGGATCACCGCCTCGCCGATATCGCGCAACAGGATGAGGCGCAAGCGTCCGTCCTCGACCTTCTTGTCGCCCGCCATCAGCGCAAGATAGCGCTCCACCTCCAGCGCCGGGCCGAACACCGGCAGGCCCGCCCGCTGGTGGATGCGCTCGATGCGCGCCACCGTGGCGTCGTCGATCCAGCCCAGCCGGCGCGAGAGCTCTGCCGCCATCATCGTGCCTGCGGCAACCGCCTCGCCGTGCAGCCACTCGCCATACCCCAGCCCGGCCTCGATCGCATGACCGAAGGTGTGACCGAGGTTCAGCAGCGCGCGCTCGCCCTGCTCGGTCTCGTCGGCGGCGACCACCTCCGCCTTGTTGGCGCAGGAACGCTCGACCGCAAACGCGAGAAGCTCCGGGTCGCGCGCGCAGAGGCCATCGATATTGACCTCCATCCACTCGAAGAAGGCACGGTCGCGGATCAGCCCGTACTTGATCACCTCGGCGAGCCCGGCAGCGAGCTCGCGCTCCGGCAAGGTGTCGAGGGTGGCGATGTCGGCCAGCACCAGGCGCGGCTGGTAGAAGGCGCCGATCATGTTCTTGCCGAGCGGGTGGTTGATCGCGGTCTTGCCACCGACCGACGAGTCCACCTGAGAGAGCAGCGTGGTGGGGATCTGGATGAAGGGCATGCCACGCTGGTAGGCCGATGCAGCGAAGCCGACCATGTCGCCGACCACACCGCCGCCCAGCGCGATCAGCGTCGTCGAACGCTCGCAGCGCTCCGCGAGCAGCGCATCGAAGATCAGGTTGAGCGTCTGCCAGTTCTTGTGGGCTTCGCCATCGGGCAGGACCACACTACTCACCGCGACACCGGCATCGCGCAGGGTACGGACCAGACCTTCCAGATAGAGCGGGCCGACGACGTCGTTGGTGACGATCGCAGCGCGCGGTCTTTTCAGATAAGGCAGCAGCAGGCTGGCATCGCCGAGGAGCCCCCGGCCGATATGTATGGGATAGCTACGCTCACCCAGAGCGACATTCAGAGTGCGCATGGTCGCGGCAGAATTCCTCGATGGCTTGGTCGACATGCCTAACCATACCACCGGGGTTACCCCTTCCGCCATCGATGACGATGTCCGCAACCTCACGGTAGAGCGGGTCGCGCTCACGAAACAGCGACTCGATGCGCTCACGCGGGTTGGGCACCTGCAGCAGCGGGCGCGACTTGTCGTTGCGGGTACGCTCGTGGAGGATGCGCGGCGGCACGTTGAGGTAGATGACGATGCCGCGCGAGGCAAGAAGCGCGCGGTTGTCGGGGTTGAGCACGACACCACCGCCAGTCGCAAGGACGAGCCCCTGCTCCTGCGTCAACTCGTCCAGCAGCAGGCTCTCACGCCGCCGGAAGCCGGCCTCGCCCTCGATCTCGAAGATGGTCGCCACCTTGACCCCGAGGCGCGCTTCCAGCTCGTGGTCGCAGTCGATGAAGCGCAAGCCCTTGCGGCGCGCGTATTCACGCCCGACCGTGGTCTTGCCGGCCCCCATCAGGCCGACAAGAATCACCAGGGAAGCGTCCGGCGCCCCCCGGACTTCTGTGGTACTCAACGCAAGGACAGCTCTTCGCCGACGATGCGCGGGGTGATGAACACGAGCAGTTCGCGCTGGTTCGATACCCGGTTGGTGCTGCGGAAGAGTGCGCCGACCACGGGCAGCTCGCCGAGCAAGGGCACACGCGCCTCGCTGGTGGTTTCCTCTTCGGTGAAGATGCCACCGATGACGACCGTACCTCCGTTCTCGACCAGCACTTCTGTCTTGACGTTCTTGGTGTCGACCGCAGGAACCTCGAAGCGCGCGTCGAAGCGCGGCTGATCCTTGTTCACCAGCACCTGCAGCTGGATGCGGCCGTCCGGTGTGATCAGCGGCTTCACCTTCAGCGACAGCACCGCCTTCTTGAACGAGGTGCTGGTCGCGCCCGAACTGCTCGCCTCTTGGTATGGGATCTCGGTACCTTGCTCGATCGAGGCCTCCACCTGGTTCGCGGTCAGCACTCGCGGGCTGGAGACGACCCGGCCACGGCCATCGGACTCGAGCGCGCTGAGTTCGAGGTTGAGGAAGCGGGTCGCGGCGTTGTTCCAGAGGATCATCGAAAGCGCGCCAGCGCCAGCAGGGGCAGGCATGTTGACATTGAGACCACCCGGCGTCAGCGACCCCATCGCGGCAACCTCGCCGGATGCGAGCGACGGCACCATGCCACCACCGATCGTCGCCTTGCGGATGGGGTTGCCATCCGCATCGAAACCGACGGTACGACCGGTAACCCCGCCAACACCGAGTCGCACCCCGAGATCACGCGCAAAATTCTTCTCTGCCTCGACGATGCGCGACTCGATCAGCACCTGGCGCGGCGCGGTGTCGATCTCGGTAATCAGACGACGCACATCCGCCAGGCGCGAGCCGATATCGGTGACGAAAACCTTGTTGCTGCGATCGTCGAAGACCACGCTGCCGCGTTGCGACAGCACCGACTGATCCTTGTTGCTGAGGAAGGCGAAGATCTCGCGTGCGCGGTGGTAGTTGATCTGGAAGCTTTCGGTCAGCAGCGGTTCCAGATCGCCAATCTGCGCCTTCGCCTCGAGTTGCATCTTTTCGCGGGCCGCGAGCTCGTCGCCCGGCGCGATCCAGATCACGTTGCCGTTCTTGCGCATGTCCAGACCCTTGGCCTGGAGGATGATGTCGAGCGCCTGATCCCAGGGCACATCCTTCAGCCGCAGGGTGAGGTTGCCCTGCACCGAGTCGCTGGTGACGATGTTGAAGTTGGTGAAATCGGCGATCACCTGCAGCACCGAGCGCACGTCGATGTTCTGGAAATTCAGCGACAGCTTCTCGCCCAGGAACTCGCCCGGACGCCCACCCTGCACCAGCTTGTTGGGATCCTCGACGACGCGCTTCACCTCGAGCACGAACTGGTTGTCGCTCTGGTAGGCATTGTGTTCCCACATGCCGTTGGGCGTCACCACCAGGCGAGCATTCTCGCCTTGCATATCGGCGACCATCGCGGTGACCGGCGTGGCGAAGTCGGTCACGTCGGAGCGACGACGCAGGTGCTCGGGTAGCGACGACTTGAGAAACTCTACGACGAGATTCCCGCCCTGCGGACGGATGTCGATACCGGTTTCGGGGCTGGACAACTGCACGACGATACGCGCCTCGCCATCCTTGCCACGACGGAAATTGATGTCCTGGATGGGTCGGCTCACCGCGAGCGCATCCGGACGCGGCGCAGCGAAGTTCGCGAGCGCAGCCCCCACCGCGGTCGAGGTCACCGTCTCGCGCACGATGGGCGTGAGCGCGATCACAACATCCCGCCCTTCCACACGCGTTTCGTAGGGCGAGATCTTCGTCATGTTCAGCACCAGCCGGGTGCGATCACCGACCTGGACGATGTTTGCGCTGCGCAGGTCGCCCTGCGAGACGTCCTGCTGGGTGCGCCCCAGTGCATTGGCAGTGGCCGGAAAATCGAACGCGATCCGCGGCGGTTCGGCAACGCTGAAGCTGGCAGGAGGATCGCTGAGCGCCGACTTCATGCGCAGGCGCACATAGGTCGTGCCGCCCTGCTGCGCGACATCGAGGCTCTCGATCTGATTGGCCGCAGGCAAGGACTGGACTTCGGACTGGCCGACCTCCTGGGCCAGCACGGCAGGAGCGGTGGCGCCCAGGGCCGCAGCGAATGCGACGACGGCCATCACGGTTTGACTTTTCATCTTCAACTCCTATTGCTCCTGCAATAGCAATTTGCTGGTACGTTCCACCCAATCGCCATTCATGTCTTCCACGAGTTCCAGCAAAGTGACTTCGGTTTCCTGAACTTCCGTGACCAGACCGTAGTTCTGGCCCATGTAGTTACCGACCCGGATCTGATGCAAGGTGTTGTCCACCTTCACCAGCGCGTGTCGGACATCACCCTGCATCAGCACACCGACCATGTTCAACGACTCGAGCGGATAGGCTTCGAGCGGCTCCTTGGGACGGGTGAGGTCCGGCCCCCCCTTGATCTCGACATCCGGGTTGGGCTCGGGCGCGATCCGCGACGAATCGAACGGGCTGGCCAGGGCGTCTCCCGAATAGGCGACCACAGGGAAGGGCTTGATCTCGGGTAGGGGTTTCACGCCGCCCACCATGCCCTTCTCTTGCTGCGCCATCCAGCGTTTGATGTCGTCTTGCTCGGGCGCGCAACCCACCAGCGCAAGGCCGCACAGGATGGCGATGACGGTGCGTGTATCCATGATCACTTGCGCCCCTTGGCCTTCTTGGCGTCTTGCTGCTTCTTGCGCTGCGCGGCGAGCTCTTCCTCGTCCAGATAGCGGTAGGTGACCGCCTTCGCCTGCAGCCTGAGACCGCCGTCCTTGGCCTCGTCGATGGTGATGTTGTTCATCGTGACAATACGCGGCATCTGTGCGACGTCGCTGACGAAGGCGCCCAGATCGTGATATTCGCCGACGATGCGAACATCGATCGGCATCTCGGCGTAGAAATCCTTGACCACGTCATTGCCGGGTTTGAAGAGCTCGAACTGCAAGCCGCGACCAAGACCGGCCTGGTTGATGTCGGCAAGCAAGGAGTCCATCTCTGCGCGGTTCGGCAGTTGCTTGAGCAACGCACCGAACTGGCGATCGGTTTCGTCGAGTTGCCGGCGATAGGCCTGGAGATTCACAGCGAGCTTCTTCTTGCTCGCCCAGTCCTCACGCAACTTCACTTCTTCCGCACGGCTGCGCTCGAGCGCCGCGAACTGGTCACGCCAATCGAACCACCAAGCGGCGGCGACCGTAGCGGCGAGCAGCGCAATGAATACCGCGACCTTGGGTGCGAGCGGCCACTGACCTGGCTCGTTCGGATCCAGCCCCTTGAAGTCCTGAGCAAGCCGCTCGAAGTCGATCTTGCGGACATTTTCCCTGGCGGCACTCATTTCCTGGCCTCCGCCTTCTTGCCGGCCGGCTTCCTGGCCGGCTCACCGCCCGACTCCACGCCTTCTGTCTTGGGCTGGGTGATGTTGATGTTGAGCGCGTACTCGCTGAGGCGCCGTTTGTTGAAGGTGGAGGCCTTGACCTCGATCAGCCCCGGTTGCTCGAGGAACGGAGACTGGTCGAGATTGCGCATCAGGTGCGACACGCGGGAATTGGACTGCGCATAGCCCACGAGCGTGACACGTGGCCCGTTCTGCTTGAGCGACTTGACGAAGACGCCCTCCGGGATGTTCTTGATCAGCTCGTTGAAGAGATGCACCGCCTGTGCGCGATTGTTCTGCAAGGCCTCGATGACCTGCTTGCGCGCGACGAGTGCATCGATCTGCTCGCGGAGATCCTTGATCTCTGCAATCTGCTTGTCGAGGTTCTTGATGTCGTTGCGGAAGACGTTGTTGCGCGCTTCCTGGCTATCGATCTGGGCAGCGATCAGGGTATGCACCAGCAAGGCGATCAGCCCCCCCAGGACGACCACGGCACCGGCGATGACGAAGAACTGGATCCTGCGCTCGCGACGTTTGACCTCGCGATGCGGCAGCAGGTTGATGCGAATCATGTATCGAACCTCCGCAAGGCCAGGCCGCAAGCCACCATCAGCGACGGCGCCACTGCAGCGAGGCTCTTTGCACGCACCTTGGCACCCAGGCTCATGGACGCGAACGGGTTGGCGACCACGGTGGCGACCTGAGTACGCCCGCGCACCACATCGGCCAGCCCGGGGAGCACGGCACAGCCACCCGCGAGCACGATGTCGTGGACCTCGTTGTACTGTGTGGATGTGAAGAAGAACTGGAGCGCGCGGGAGATCTCCAGCGCTATGCTGTCCAGGAAGGGACGTTGCAGGTCGCGCTCGTAGTCGTCAGGCAGTTCCCCGGAAAGCTTCGCCGCTTCAGCCTCCTCCACGCTCATGCCGTATTGGCGCGAGATGTCCTGCGTCAGCTGATTTCCGCCCAGGGGCTGCTCACGGGTGTAGAGCTGGCGCCCATTGCGCAGGATGCTCACACCAGTGCCGGTCGCACCGATATCGACGAGCGCGACGATCCGGTCCTTGCCCCCGCCCGGCAACTGGCGGCTGACGAGTTCGAATGCGGCCTCGGAGGCGAAGGATTCGACATCCATCACCACCGCCTTCAAGCCGGCCGACTCGACCGCGGCAACGCGGTCCTCGACCTTTTCCTTGCGCGATGCGGCGATGAGCACCTCGACATCGTCCGGACTGGCTGGACTGGGACCGATCACCTGGAAGTCCAGATTCACCTCGTCGAGCGCGAACGGGATGTACTGATTGGCTTCCGACTCGACCTGCATCTCCATCTCCTGCTCACGCAGGCCGGCCGGGAGGATGATCTTCTTGGTGATGACCGCCGACGCAGGCAGCGCGACCGCTACCTGCTTCACACCGCTGCCCATGCGCCTGAGCGCTCGCCTCACCGACTCGGCGACGCTCTCCAGGTTGGCGATGTTGCCGTCGGTGACGGCGTCGCGCGCCAACGGTTCGATCGAAAAACGTTCAATGCGATAGCCATCCTTCTCGCTTCCGGACAGCTCAACCATCTTGACAGATGAAGATGAGATATCCAGGCCAGCGAGCTGGCGCGTCTTTGGACCGAATAGGCGGAAGTCTGTCACAAAGAAAATCCTTAAATTTCTTTATGTTGCACGCACATGATGCATGCTTACTTTAAATGCTAGCAACAAACGATACAAAGTGTAAAGCAAAAGCTTGACAGAAGGCACTGGAGAGGCTTGCCCCCCCTCCGTATAATCCCGGTTCCGTAAGCCTCCTGGATGCCCGATGCGCTGGGTTCTGTACCCCCTGATCTTTCTCGTCGTCTGTGTGATCGTGGGCCTCGCCTCGCTCGCCACTGCAGTCGTCGTGGCCTGGCCCAAGCTGCCGTCGCTGGAAGTCCTCACCGACTACCGCCCGAAGATACCGCTTCGAGTATACACGGCCGATGGGTACCTCATCGGCGAGTTCGGCGAAGAGCGGCGCGCCCTCGTCGGCATATCCCAGGTACCCGAGGCACTGCGCAAGGCCATCCTGGCAGCGGAGGACGAGCGCTTCTACACCCACCCCGGCATCGATGTCATCGGGCTTGCACGCGCGGCGATCGCCAACGTGGTTTCGGGCGAGCGCGGCCAGGGGGCCTCGACGATCACGATGCAGGTCGCGCGCAACTTCTTCCTGTCGCGCGAGAAGACCTACAACCGCAAACTCTACGAGGTGCTGCTGTCGCTGAAGATCGAACGCAACCTCAGCAAGGACCAGATCCTCGAGCTATACATCAACCAGATCTTCCTGGGACAACGGGCCTATGGCTTCGCGTCCGCTGCGCGCATCTACTTCGGCAAGGAGCTCTCGGAGCTGAACCTCGCTGAAGCCGCGATGCTGGCGGGGCTGCCCAAGGCACCGTCACTCTTCAACCCGGTGACGAACCCCAAGCGTGCCGCGATCCGGCAACACTACGTGCTGCGCCGCATGCAAGAAGCCGGCTTCATCAGCCAGCAGGAGTTCCTCGCAGCACGCGACACGCCGCTGCGGCTCGCCAGTTCGCGCGCCTCGCCCACAACGGCGGGCGCCACCGGCCCGGCCGCCCTGCATGGTGACTACGTCGCCGAGATGGCGCGTCAGATCGCAGTCGAGCAGTTCGGAGACGAGGCACATCAACTCGGCATCCGTGTGATCACGACGATCCGCATGGCGGATCAGGTTGCGGCATACGAGGCGCTGCGCAAGGGTGTTCTCGATTTCGACCGGCGGCGTGGTTACCGCGGCCCGGAAGGCTTTGCCGACCTGTCCGTGTCCGGCCGCAGCGACGAAACCCTGGAAGACCTGCTGTCGGAGTACCGCGACTATGGCGACCTCGTCACAGCCATCGTGCTCGAAGCCTCACCCAAGCGCGTGAAGGTCTATCGCCGTGGCGCGACGATCGAGATCACCGGCGCCGGGCTCACGTTTGCAGCGCCGATGCTCGCCGAACGCGCACCGCAGACGCGACGAATCCGCCCGGGGGCGATCGTGCGCATCCGCGATACCGGCGAGAAGGGCTGGGAGATCCTGCAACTGCCGGAGGTGGAATCTGCGATCGTGTCGCTCGACGCGCAGACCGGCGCGGTCCGGGCACTGGTGGGCGGCTTCGACTTCGACCGCAGCAAGTTCAATCACGTGACACAGGCGCTGCGCCAACCCGGCTCCAGCTTCAAGCCGTTCATCTATTCCGCCGCGATCGAGAGGGGGTTCTCGCCCGGTCACTACGTAGATGACGCACCACTCTACTTCCCTGCTGGCGTCACCGGCAGCAAGGCGTGGGAGCCCAAGAACTACGACGGCAAGTTCGAAGGTCAGATGACAGTGCGCGATGCACTGACGAAGTCCAAGAACATGGTCTCGATCCGCTTGCTGCAGTCGATCTCGCCGGAGTTCGCACAGGACTACATCACCCGCTTCGGCTTCGAGGCCTCCCAGCACCCCGCCTACCTGACGATGGCACTTGGGGCAGGCGCGCTGACACCTTGGCAGAACGCTGCCGCCTACGCGGTGTTCGCCAATGGCGGCTACAAGGTCAACCCTTACATCGTCAGCGAGATCATCGACGGCAGCGGCCGCACCGTCGCGCGCGTCGAACCGGTGACGGCCGGCGCGAACGCTCCGCGTGTCATCGATCCGCGCAACGCCTGGCTGGTGGACTCCATGCTGCAGGACGTCGTGCGGCGCGGAACCGCTGCCCGCGCCAAGTCGCTCGGCCGCAACGACCTCGCGGGCAAGACCGGCACCACCAACGACTACGTCGACGCCTGGTTCGCCGGCTACAACCCGGACCTCGTGGCCGTTGCATGGATGGGATACGACCAGCCGCGCAATCTCGGCCGCGGTGAGACCGGAGGGCGCGCAGCCTTGCCCATCTGGATCGACTACATGCGGACTGGTCTCAAGGATCTACCCCAGCGCGAACGCCCGCGCCCGGCAGGGCTGGCCTCCTACCAGAACCCCGTGACCGGCCATACCGACTTCCTCTACCAGGAACAATCGCCGCCTTCACCGCCGATGCCGGAGCTCCCCGACATTCCCGAACTGAAGTACTTCATCGACGAGGCCCCCGCACAACAAGGCCCGGCCCCCGTCGAAGAGCGCACGCTGAGCCCGCTGCGCTGAGCCTCCGCCCGAGGCAGCGCCGGCAGCGACCCGGGAAGGGCACATCAGCTGCCACTCAGGCTCACGGCCTCGCCAGATTGCTCCGACACGACCCGCGACAGCAGCGCATAGAGTTCGCTGCCGTCGCGCCCGGAGACCCAGCGCTCCGCCTCGGGGCGGAAGTGGAACCCCCCGGAGCGCGCCGCCACCCAGATCTCGCGCGCAGCGGTATGGCGATTGATGATCACCTTGCTGCCGTTCTCGAACTCGACCTCGAGCACGCCCCCTGGCTTGCGCTCCACGTCGAGCTCCGCGCCGCAGTCCTCCAGCGCCGCTTCCACCCGCTCCAGTTCGGCATCAGCGAGTGCATTGAATGCGGATTCATCCATGATCGTTCCTTCTGTTAGCATTCTGGCTTTTACCCGAACCGATATCATGCGCGCCTTGCCCATGCTTGCGCTCTGCTGCGGCGTCCTGTTGCTCACCGCCTGCGGCATCAAGGGCCCGCTCACGCTGCCGCCCGCTGCCCCGCAGCAGCAACCTGCGACCACCGGCAGCGATGATATCAACAAAGCCGAACCCCGCCAGATCGCACCCCAATGACAGCCACCCACGCCTCCGCCCGCCTCGGCGCGCACCCCATCCCCACGCTCCACGGCACCGCTGCCGGGCTTGCCATCGAAGGCGTCGCGCTGCGCGACATCGCCGAGCGTTTCGGCACGCCCACCTATGTGTATTCGCTGGCCGCCCTGCGGCAGGCCTTCGATGCCTATTCCGCGGTCCTCGCAGGCCGGAATGCCCGGGTGTTTTACGCGGTGAAGGCCAACTCCAACCTCGGCATCCTGTCGGCCTTTGCGAGTTGGGGCGCGGGCTTCGACATCGTTTCCGGTGGCGAACTCGCACGCGTGATCGCGGCTGGCGGGGATCCGGCGAAGGTGGTGTTTTCCGGGGTCGGGAAAAGTGTTGCAGAGCTGCGCGAAGCGCTATCGCTCGGCATCCGCTGCTTCAACGTGGAGTCTGCCGCGGAGCTCGACCGTCTGGAGGCAGTGGCCGCCGAGACCGGCAAGCGCGCCGCAATCGCCTTCCGGGTGAACCCCGACGTCGACCCGAAAACGCACCCCTACATCTCCACCGGCCTGCGCAACAACAAGTTCGGCGTGGCCTTCGACGAAGCGCGCGCCCTGTACCTGCGTGCGGCGCGCTCCCCGCACCTGAAGGTCAGTGGGATGGCCTGCCACATCGGCTCGCAACTCCTGGACCCGGCGCCGATCGCCGAGGCCACCGAGAAACTGCTGGCGCTCGCCGACCAACTGCATGCGGACGGAGTCCATCTCGACCACCTCGACTTCGGTGGCGGCCTGGGCATCCGCTACAGCGACGAGGCACCTCCGTCGGTGGCGGATTATCTCGGCCCACTGCTGAAACGGCTGGAAGGCCGCAGCGAGGCGCTGTGTTTCGAACCAGGCCGATCACTGGTGGGTAACGCGGGCTTGCTGCTGACCCGTATCGAATACCTGAAGAGTGGCGCAGAGAAGCACTTTGCGGTGGTCGACGCGGCGATGAACGATCTCGCCCGCCCCGCGCTCTACGATGCCTATCACGAGGTGGTCGCAGTCACGCCACGCGAGGTGCCGGCGCAGCGCTACGAGATCGTCGGTCCGATCTGCGAGAGCGGCGACTTCCTCGCCCGCGACCGTACATTGGCGGTGGCACAGGGTGACCTGCTGGCGCTGCTGTCGGCAGGCGCCTACGGGATGGCGATGAGCTCCAACTACAACACCCGCCCCCGCGCCGCAGAGGTCATGGTGGATGGCGAGACGGTCGTCGAGATCCGCGCGCGCGAGTCCGTGAAGAGCCTGTTCGCGCTCGAGCGCAGGCTGCCGGGCGCCTGAACGGCCAGCTAGCGGGCTGGCGTCGCGGCTTCGGTGGCGCGCCTCTCCGCCTCCACCGCCAGCGCCTTGCCAAAGGCCTTCCAGATCGGCCCGCCATGGGTATGTATACCTTGCTCGGCGCTCTCCTGCATGGTGCGCAACATCAGCATCGACAGCGCATACAGCTCGGCTGTCCAGCGCTCCCGCGGGTTGGCCGAGTGCAGTTTGCCAAGATTGCAGTCCGGGGTGCAGTCCAGCGCCTCGCGCGCGTAGCGGCGCAAGCTGGCAGCGTCGTCCCAGTCGATGCCAAGCGCGATCCCGAGCTTGGCGATCTCGTGTTCCAGTTCTTCGGCGTCACGCGCGAAATGGGCAAATCCACTCATCCGTTCCACTCCATCATCAAGCTTCGGCACCGCATTGGCGTCTGTTGCTGCAATGCAAGATCACAGCGCATGATGCACCATCCGGAAAGGATGTGCACGCCCCCGCCGCTCGGCCTGCTCAATCTGGCCGCAATGCTGACCGCCTTGCTCAACGGGATCGCGCACGCCGGTACGACTGCGCCCGACACGCTCCCGCCGCCCGTCGCGCAAGCGCTCGTACAGGCCGGCATTGCACACAAGAACGTGGCGGTGTGGGTACAAGCCGTTGATGCCCGTACCCCGTCGCTCACGGTGAACGTCACCCAGGCGATGAATCCTGCCTCGGTGATGAAGCTGGTCACCACCTTCGCAGCACTCGAGCACTTCGGCCCCGGCCACACCTGGGAAACACGCGTGCTCGTCCGTGGCCCGGTCACCGCAGGTATTCTGCACGGTGACCTCTTGATCGTCGGGGCAGGCGACCCGATGCTGGATTTTGCGCGGGTCTGGAAGCTGCTGCGCCAGGTAAAGGCACAGGGCATCCGAGAGGTCCGCGGCGACATCCTGCTCGACGGCGGCGCACTGACGCTGCCGCCACACGATCCGGCACGCTTCGACGGGCGCGGACTGCGCCCATACAACAGCGGGCCCGCCGGGCTGTTGCTGCACTTCAACACGCTCAACCTCAGCCTGATTCCGCCGGACCGTCCCGGTCGCGCCGTCACGGTCATCCCGCAGCAGCCGCTCGCCGGGCTCGACATCGACGCGCGCATCACGAGTCCCGAGGGCGCCTGCGGGACCTGGCACGCCGCACTCGAGGCGCGACTGGAGGCCGGCGCCGGCGCAGGTCGCGATCGACTCCTGTTGTCCGGCAGCCTGCCGCACAGCTGCGGACGACGGGAATGGGCCGCCGCGCCATACCCACCCGCGGACTATGCGACGGCGCTGGTCGCGGGGCTGTGGGCTGAGCTCGGCGGGGTGTTGCACGGCCAGGTGCGCGCCGGCGCGTCGTCGGAGGACGCAACGCTGCTCCTCGGCGACAGCTCACCGCCGCTCGCGGATGTCGTGCGCGAGATGAACAAGTGGTCGAGCAACGTGATCGCACGCCAGCTACTCGCGCAACTGGGCGCGGGCGACCAGACCGACGCAGTGGCTGCGGGCGCCCGCGTGGCGACACAGACGCTGGCGACGGCTGGCATCGACACCACCGGGCTGGTGATCGAGAACGGCTCGGGGCTGTCTCGCATCGAACGCATCCGCGCCGACACCCTGGGGCGCCTGCTGCTCACGGCGTGGGCACGCCCGTACATGCCGGAGTTCATCTCATCGCTGCCGGTTGCCGGCATGGACGGCACCGCGCGACGGCGCCTCGCCGACAGCCCGGCGCGCGGCCAGGCGCACATCAAGACCGGCACCATCGATGCAGTGCGCGCGTTCGCTGGCTACCTGCTGGACCGCCACGGCCGCCGCCATGCAGTGGTGATGATGGTGAACGACCCGCGCGCGGCCGACAGCCGCGCCGCGCAGGACGCGCTGCTGGACTGGCTGTGGCAGGGCGAGCGCTGAACCAAACGGGCGCACACGCCGCGCCGACCCACGCTCACAAACCGAGCCGACTCCACATCGCATCCACCTTGGCCTTGACCTCGGCATCCATGAGGATGGGCCGACCCCACTCGCGCTGGGTTTCGCCCGGCCACTTGTTGGTCGCGTCCAGCCCCATCTTGCTGCCCAGTCCCGCCACCGGGCTGGCGAAGTCGAGGTAGTCGATCGGGGTGTTATCCACCATCACGGTGTCGCGGGTGGCATCCACCCGGGTGGTCATCGCCCAGATCACTTCCTTCCAGTCGCGGATGTCCACATCGTCGTCGACGACGATGATGAACTTGGTGTACATGAACTGGCGCAGGAAGCTCCAGATCCCGAACATCACCCGCTTGGCATGCCCCGGATACTGCTTGCGGATGCTCACCACCGCAAGCCGGTAGGAGCAGCCCTCCGGCGGCAGGTAGAAGTCGACGATCTCGGTGAACTGCTTCTGCAGCAGCGGCACGAACACCTCGTTGAGCGCGAGCCCGAGCATCGCCGGCTCGTCGGGCGGCTTGCCGGTGTAGGTGGAGTGGTAGAGCGGCTCGCGCCGCATGGTGATGCGCTCGACGGTAAACACCGGGAAGTCCGAGACCTCGTTGTAGTAGCCGGTGTGGTCGCCGTAGGGCCCCTCCGGCGCCATGTCGCCCGGGTGGATCACTCCTTCGAGCACGATCTCGGCGCTCGCTGGCACCTGCAGGTCCGAACCCAGGCACTTCACCAGCTCGGTCTTGGCGCCACGCAGCAGGCCGGCGAACTGGTACTCGGAGAGCGAATCGGGCACCGGCGTCACCGCGCCGAGAATGGTCGCCGGGTCGCAGCCCAGCACCACCGCCACCGGAAACGGCTCACCGGGGTGCGCGAGCTGGTGGTCGCGGAAGTCCAGCGCACCGCCACGATGGGCGAGCCAGCGCATGATCACCCGGTTGCGCCCCAGCACCTGCTGACGATAGATGCCGAGGTTCTGACGGCGTTTTCCCGGCCCGCGTGTCACCACCAGGCCCCAGGTGATCAGCGGCGCGGCGTCGCCCGGCCAGCAGTGCTGAATGGGCAGCGTGCCGAGATCGACCTCGTCGCCCGAGAGCACGACTTCCTGGCACGGCCCCGAGCGCAGCTCGCGCGGCGCCATGTTGAGCACCTGCTTGAAGACGGGGAGCTTGTCCCATGCATCCTTCAGCCCCTTGGGCGGCTCCGGTTCCTTGAGGAAGGCGAGGAGCTTGCCGACCTCGCGCAAGGGCGCGCGCCAATCCCCACCCGGGCCCAGGTCCTCGCCCATGCCCATCGCCACGCGCTGCGGCGTGCCGAACAAGTTCGCCAGCACCGGGATGCGCTGCGCCACGCCGCGCGTGTGCGGGCGCTCGAACAGCAGCGCGGGCCCGCCGGCACGCAGCACCCGATCGGCGATCTCGGTCATCTCCAGGTGGGTGTCCACGGGCTCGGTGATGCGCCTGAGTTCGCCGCGCTGCTCGAGTTGCGCGACGAAGTCGCGTAGATCCTTGTAGTTCATTGCATCGCCAGCGTATAGAGTTCCGGCATTGTAAGCGAGCGCACCGCCTGCGATCGAAAGCTAAAGCCAGAGCGCCTTCGGCCGTAATATCGGGCATGGGGAGGTGCCGCGATCGTGGTCGGGCCGTGCCCCGTTGCCGACACAAGAGGACAGGATCTTGAAGCTCAGAATCCAACCCACCCAACGCGAGATTCCGATTGGCGAAGCCGACATGATCATCAGCAAGACCGATCCGTCCGGGCGCATCACCTACGCCAACCGCACCTTCATGCGCATCTCGAACTTCGCCGAGCGCGACCTGCTCGGCATGCCGCACAACATCGTGCGTCACCCCGACATGCCACGCGGCGCTTACCAGCTGATGTGGGACACCCTCAACACCGGTGAAGAGTTCTTCGCGCTGGTGAAGAACATGACAGCTGAGGGACACTTCTACTGGGTGTTCGCGAACGTGACCGCCGACCTCGACAGCAACGACCGCTTGAAGGGGTTCTTCTCGGTACGTCGGCAGGCCCCGAAAAGCGCGATCCGCGAGATCACCACGATCTACGAGCAGATGCTGCGCGTCGAACAGCAGGCTGGCCCTGGCAACGCACCCAAGGCCTCGGCGAGCTGGCTGCTCGATCACCTTCAAGCCCAGGACACCACCTATGAGCACTTCGTGCTGGGGCTCTACCACGCCGGCACCGGGGGACAACGATGAGCAGCCCGCAACGGCGCAGCACCGGCCGGACGCCCTTCCTCGACCAACAGTTCGTGATCTACTGCGTGGTGTTCGTGATCCTGACCATCGCGCTGGCCGGCTGGCAGGCCACAGTACACGGCCCGAGCGCCCCGCTGGTCGTCATCCCGATTCTCGCGATCGGCTTCAGCCTTTATGCCTGGCGCCACTTCCGCCGACCCATCGCCACCCTCAAGCGCATCGAGGAGGTCATCCTCGAGTGCCGCTCGGGCAACCTCCATCAACGCGTCACGAACACGGCCGGGCTTGGCGAAGTCGGCAAGGTGGCATGGGAGTTCAACGAGTTCCTGGACCTCGTCGAAACCTATTTCAAGGAGGTGTCGACCTGCTTCCGGCTGGTCTCGCAGGGCCGCTATCACCGCCGCGGACTGGCGCATGGCCTGCCGGGCGAGTTTGCTGTATCGCTGGACAGCATCAACAACGCCATCCAGGCGATGGAGGACAACGCGCGCTTCGTCGCCAAGAACACGCTCGCGTCGCAGTTGCATCTGCTCAACACCGGCAACCTTCTCGGCAACTTGCGCGGCAACCAGTCCGATCTGGTGCGGGTGGCCGACGAGATGGACGAGGTGATGAAGATCGCCGACGAGAACCTGGCCGGCGCCACCCGCAGCCGTGAGGTCGTCGGCCATCTCGGCGAGTCGCTCAACCGCATCAACAACGAGATGCAGCACATGGCGAGCGCGGCAGAAGATCTCGGGGAGGCGAGCGGCGACATCGGCCGGGCAGTGCATATCATTTCCGAGATCGCCGACCAGACCAACCTGCTCGCGCTCAACGCAGCCATCGAGGCCGCTCGCGCCGGCGAGGTCGGTCGCGGCTTCGCCGTCGTCGCGGACGAGGTCAGAAAGCTCGCCGAACGCACCAAGGTGGCCACCACCGAGATCGGCCACATCGTCGACAGCTTCAAGGACAAGGTCGCCATCATCGTGGAACAGACCGCATCGGTCGGTGACCAGAGCGCCAACGTGAGCGCGGAGGTGAGCGCCTTCCAGACACAGTTCGAGTCGGTCGCCAGTTCGTCACAGACCACCATCGAGCACATCCACCGCGCCAAGGACCGCTCCTTCGCGTCGCTGGTGAAGATGGACCACATCATCTACATGCAGAACGCCTACATCAGCGTCGAGGCGAATGGCGACGAGGGGCAGGCCAGGACGGTGGAGGTGGACCACTACAACTGCCGCCTCGGCAAGTGGTACTACGACGGCACGGGCGCGGCGATCTTCGGCAGCACGCGCGCCTTCAAGGCGCTCGAGAAGCCTCACGCGCAGGTGCATGGCGCCGTGCATGCGGCGGTGGATGCGTCGCGCGGAAACTGGCTCAGGGACGAGGCCGTACGCGGCCGGATCGTGACGTCGATCGAAAGCGCAGAGCAGGCGAGCCGGGAAGTGATCCAGTTGATCAGCGACATGGTGCACGAAAAGCACGGCCGCTGAGCCTGGAACCACAGCCGGAGCGTCCTGTCCCAGCCCTCATCCACCGACGAGGAGAGGGACATGACGGCCTGGCGCGAGAAGTCCGACAACCACACCTACACTGACGAGGAGATCTTCGCGCGGCTCGCCGCCGACCTGCCCCATTGGACTTACGAGGGTGGCTGGATCCGGCGCAAATACCGCACCAGCGGCTGGAAAGGTACGTTGATGGTGATCAACACCGTCGGCCACCTCGCCGAGGCCGCCTGGCACCACCCCGACATCGCCGCCTCCTACGCCTTCGTGATCGTCAAGCTGATGAACCACGAGGCCAAGGGCATCACCGACAAGGACTTCTCGCTCGCGCGCAAGATCGAGGAGGTGGTGATGTGGCAGCCGGGTTGCGAAGAAGGCAATCCGCTCACCGGCACGCCGGACGACGCGCGCTTCAAGTACATCAAGTACGACTGACGCCTGTGACGTTCATCCGGCCGAGCAACCACAGGCTAGCCACCGCGGCGGCATCCTCGGTGAATGCGTCGGCGAGGACGCGGGCGCTCACCTCCGCGGCCGTCATCGGCATGAAGGCGGCGACCTCGCCATCGCGGTTCTCGGGTACGAAGTCGTCCGGCAGCGTCAGCGCATAGACGTGCAAGTCCTCGTCGTGCACACCGTCTGCCTCCGGGCGACGCGCATGCAGTCGGGCGACCTCCTTCGCACTGACCGCCAATGCTGCGGGAATCCCCGCCTCCTCTGCAGCCTCGCGCAGCAGCGCGATGGCCGCGCTCTCGCCCGCAGCAATGCCGCCGCCGACAAGGTTGTCCAGCCGGCCGGGGTCTACCGCCTTGTGTGCGGCGCGGCGCGCAATCCACATGCGGCCGTCGGCGCGCAGCCCGTTGAGATGCACCGCCGCGCTGCGCAAGCCGAAGCGGCGGAACACCCCGCGCTCCAGCACGCACAGGGTCGCGCCGTGCCCCGGCGCGCGCAGCGCATAGAGCTCATCGCGCCAGGCTGGAAACCAGCCGTCGCCGCGCAGGCGTTCCAGCACCGCAGCCCAGCGCAGCGACAGCGCCTCACCCTGCAGCGCCGGGTCGGCCACCAACCCTGCACCATCCAGTTCGAACAGCCCCGCGCCCGCCTGCGCCACTGCACGGGCAAAATCGGGCGCAGCCCGCCCGACCCGCTGTCCGGCCGCCCACACCGGCACATCTTCCGCGCGCAGCGGACGCGTCGCCAGCGTGGCGAGGCGCGCTCGCAGGCGCTCAGCGGCCGGCACCGAACACCGGCTTGCGTTTCTCGAGGAAGGCGGTCACGCCCTCGACGAAGTCGCCATCCGCGCCGCAGCGCGCAAACGCCTCCGCCTCGCTCTGCAGTTGCGATTCGAGCCGCGCATCCGCAGATACCGCGAGCAGGCGCTTGATCTCACCATACGCCCGGCGCGGGCCGTTCCGCAGCCGCGCGGCCAGCGCCGCGACCTCGGCGTCGAGTAGGTCGGGCGGCACAACCTTGCCGACCAGGCCGAGGCGCAGGGCCTCGGTGGCGTCGAAACGGTCACCCAGCAGCAGGAGCTCCGCCGCCTTGCGTCGCCCCACCATGCGCGGCAGGAAGTAGGACATGCCGCCGTCCGCCGGCAGACCGATCGATGCATAGGCGGTGGTGAACTTTGCGTTGTCGGCACAGATCGCGAGATCGCAGCCCAACATCAGCGACAGACCGAAACCGGCACAGGCGCCCTTCACCCGCGCCACCACCGGCTGATCCAGCCCCTGCAGGATCTCGACGGTAGGATTGATGAGGCGCTCGATCATGTCGCGGAAGGCCACCAACCGCGCCTGCGGGGTGAGATGGAACTGGCGGGCGAAATCCTTCAGGTCGCCACCCGCCATGAAGTGATCGCCCGCGCCGGTGACGATCACGACGTCCACATCCTTGCGCTCGCGCAGCGCACGTGCGCATGCGAGCAAATCCTCCATCATCTCCACCGAGAGCGCATTCAGCGCATCCGGCCGGTTGAGGGTCAATGTGGCAACGCCGTCAGCGACGGCAAGCAGTGCGGTGTCGGCCATGGGGCTCGGTCTCCAGTGGTGGGGGCGGTGGCAAGGCTGCGGATTCTGTCGCCAGCGCGCGCCGCTGGCAAGCGTCCGCCAGGCGTACCTACCGCCGCCCGGGCGCCTTCACTCGGCCGGAAGCGGTCGCTTGCGGCCCTTGTCGTCGACTGCGACGTAGGTCAGGGTGGCCTCGGTGACCTTCACCACCACCGGATTCTCCGGGTCGCGTTCGGCATAGACCTCGACGTCGATGGTCACCGAGGTGCGCCCCACCGAGACGACCTCTGCATAGAAGCTCACCAGGTCGCCCACCGACACCGGTTGCTTGAACAGGAAGGAATTCACCGCAATCGTCGCCACGCGGCACTTTGCACGACGACGGGCCGGAATGGCCCCGGCGATATCCACCATCGCCATGATCCAGCCGCCGAACACATCCCCTGCGGGGTTGAGGTCTGCCGGCATGGTCATGATGCGCAGCGCGGGCTGGCGGTTCTCCGGGAGGGTTGTGACGGTGCCTGAGATTTCCTGCTGCATGGATGGCCTCGCTCTTGTTGGACGGCATCACGACATGTTAACCGCAGCACGCCGTCGCGGCACCCGCTGCAGATGCCCGCAGCCCACATGCCCGGGTCCGATCGATTCACCCAACGTGACATTTACCCGCTTGAAGATGCGAGGATATTGATGTTAATCACGTCATCGCCCTCACAACAGCGCCATAATCGCAATACTGCAAAAAAATGATGCGGCTTCAGTGAAGCCGAACGACTCACCTTCGTGGACGACACTCATGGCACATCTTGAATGGAGCAGTGACCTCGAAACCGGCATCGCCCCGATCGATCTCCAGCACAGGCAGATCGTCACCTTCATCAACCAGCTCTACGAGGCCCAGCTCGGCACCGACCGCGAAGCGATCGCGGACGTGATCGACGGCCTGGTGGAATACACGCTGTCGCATTTCGCCTTCGAAGAGACGCTGATGCAGGACTCCGGCTACGAGTTCCTGCGCCCGCACAAGAAGGTGCATGAGCTCTTCGTGCGCCGTGTCGCCGATTTCCAGGCCCGCTTCAAGGCCGGCGAGGACGTCGCCCAGGCCTTGCACGATCTGCTCGCGCGCTGGCTGTTCAACCACATCCGCCACGACGACGCCTCGTACGTGGATTCGGTGAAGGCGGGCATGAACAAGCTCGTCGAGGAGAAGCACGAGGGCGGCTGGCTGTCGCGCACCTTCGGCCGCTTCTTCGGCCACCACTGATCTCCGCCGGCTGCGCATGCCCGCTCTGGAGACGCTGCTCGCGTTCATCGCCGCTTCGGTCGCGGTCACCCTCTCACCCGGGCCGGACAACCTGATGGTGCTGGCACAGGGCATCGCACGCGGCCAGCGTGCAGGCCTCGGCATCGCGCTCGGCTGTGCGCTCGGCTGCTTCACCCACACGCTGTGGGCCACACTGGGCGTGAGCGCGCTGCTGCTCGCGTCGCCCAACGCCTTCATGGCGCTCAAGTTCGCCGGCGCGGCCTACCTCGCCTGGCTGGGTGTGCAGGCCCTGCGCAGCCGTGGCACGGTGGATGGCGCGGGTGCGGTGGTGGGGCGGCCGGTGCCCTGGTACCGCCATGTCGCGCGCGGCTTCATCGCCAATGCGATCAACCCCAAGGTGGCGCTGTTCTTCCTCGCCTTCCTGCCACAATTCACCCAACCCGCGGCCGGCAACCCAAGCCTGCAGATGCTCGTGCTCGGCGCGCTGTTTGCGGCGCAGACGGTGGTGGTGTTCGGCGCCATCGCGCTCGCTTCCGCCCGCATCGGCCGGATGCTCGCGCGCGCGCCGCAGTCCGGCATGTGGCTGGACCGGCTGGCGGGCTGCGTGTTCATCGGCCTCGCTGCGCATCTCGCACTGAGCAGCAGCAAGCACTGAGGCACGGCGGGCGCGGCGACCGCCTTCGCGGTTAGAATCAGCGCATGAGACGTCCATCCGCCGCCGCCCTGCCCGGGCCAGACCCCACCAGCCGCCACGACTGGCAGACACTCCGCAGCCTCTTTCCCTACATCTGGGCCTACCGCGGCCGGGTCCTGTTCGCGCTCGCCTGCCTGTTCGCGGCCAAGGGCGCGAACGTGACGGTGCCACTGGTGTTCAAGGACATCATCGACGGCCTGACGATCACGCCCGAGCAGAGCTTCATCGTCGTGCCGGCCGCGTTGCTGCTCGCCTACGGCATCCTGCGTTTCTCGACCTCGCTGTTCACCGAGTTGCGCGAGGTGCTCTTCGCCCGCGTCACCCAGCAGGCGGTGCGGCATATCGCGCTGGAGGTGTTCCGCCACCTGCACGCGCTGTCGCTGCGCTTTCACCTGGAGCGCCAGACCGGCGGGCTCACCCGCGACATGGAGCGCGGCACCCGCTCGATCAATTCGCTGATCAGCTACACGCTCTACTCCATCCTGCCGACCATCGTCGAGATCGGGCTCGTCATCGGCATCCTGCTCGACCGCTACGATCCGGTGTTCGCGCTCATCACCCTGGTCACGCTGGTGATCTACGTGGTGTTCACGGTGAAGGTCACCAACTGGCGCACCGCGCTGCGGCGCAAGGCGAACGAGCTCGACTCCGCCGCCAATGCGCGCGCGATCGACAGCCTCTTGAACTTCGAGACGGTAAAGTACTTCAACAACGAGGCCTTCGAGGCGCGCCGCTACGACGCCGACATGGAGCGCTTCACCCAGGCGCAGATCGTCAACCAGTACTCGCTGTCGGGACTCAACCTCGGCCAGGCACTCATCATCGCCGCCGGCGTGACGCTGATGATGTGGCAGGCGGCGGCGCGCGTCACCAGCGGCGAGATGACGATCGGCGACATCGTGCTGGTGAACGCCTTCATGATCCAGATCTACATCCCGCTGAACTTCCTCGGCGTGATCTACCGCGAGCTGCGCCAGGCGCTCACCGACATCGAGCGCATGTTCGGCCTGATGCGCGAGAACAAGGAGATCGCCGACGCCCCCGACGCCCTCGCCCTGCCCGCCGGCCCGGCGGCGGTGCGCTTCGAGACGGTGTCGTTCTCCTACGACGGCAAGCGCGAGATCCTGCACGCGGTCGATTTCGAGGTGCCCGCCGGCCACACGGTCGCGGTGGTCGGCCACTCGGGCTCGGGCAAATCCACCCTCGCCCGGCTGCTGTACCGCTTCTACGATGTGCGCGCAGGTGCGATCCGCATCAATGGCCACGACCTGCGCAGCCTCACCCAGGCCAGCCTGCGCGCGGCGATCGGCATCGTGCCGCAGGATACGGTGCTCTTCAACGACACCCTGTACTACAACATCCAGTACGGCCGCCCCGACGCGAGCCGCGAGGAGGTCGAGGCGGCCGCCCGCGCCGCCCAGCTCGAAGAATTCATCGGCCGCCTGCCCGACGGCTTCGAGACGCGCGTCGGCGAGCGCGGCCTGAAGCTCTCCGGCGGCGAGAAACAGCGCGTCGCGATCGCCCGTGCGCTGCTCAAGAACCCGTCCATCCTGATCTTCGACGAGGCCACCTCGGCACTCGACTCCAAGACCGAGAAGGCCATCCAGGCGCAGATCGACCTCGCCGCCAGCGGTCGCACCGCACTGGTGATCGCGCACCGGCTGTCGACGGTGATGAACGCGGACGAGATCATCGTCATGGACCAGGGCCGCATCGTCGAACGCGGCCGCCACGCCGAACTCCTCGCCCGCGGCGGCGACTACGCGCGCATGTGGGCGCTGCAGCAGCAGGAAGGCGACGAGACCGGCACCTGAAACGCCGAGGGCGCCAGCGGCGCCCTCGTGTTCTTCAGTTCAAGCTGTTCAGGCTTGCTTGCGGCGACGCAGCCCCATCATGCCGACCAGCGCGAGGCCAGCCAGCGCGAGGGAACCAGGCTCCGACACATTGCTCGGCGGTGTGGGCGGTTTGATCGTGCCACCTACGCTCGCAACTTTGACATAGTCGTACTTGCCGCATACCTTGCTTCCGCCCGAGCCGGAACACGTGTTGAACCCCACCGTAGAGCCATTCCTTACGTCACCGGAGTTCACGCCAGAACCAGCAGCGAAACCACCCGCACCAATCAGCCAGAAACTGGAATAGGTGTTCTCGAATGTACCGCTCGTCGTGCCGAGGTTGACCGTGTTCGTACCGATGTTCGAATAGTTACCGATCAGCGTCCAACCGCTGCTAGTCAAATTCGAGAACGTACCACCGGTCAGGCTGGTGCCGGCTGCATTGGTCGGGGTTCCTGCACCGGTGTAGGCAAGTACGAAGATGTCGGAGTCCGTCTGCGTCCAGTTGGCCTTCACCGTCTCAAGGCGAATCGCCTCGTCGAAGGACAGCATCGCGACTTCAAAGCCGTTGTAGTTGTCCAGCGCATGCTGGCCGTCGGAAGACGACTCGCCGCCGACGCCGATACCGCTACCGATCCAATATCCGACCGAAGTCTTGTAAATGCTCGAGCCGTTGTTGCTGGCTTTCCAGCCCGTGACCAAGGGCTCATTGGAAGCGCTGTTCGTGAGCGTGTAATTGGTGACTGCGAACGCAGACACCGAGCCGGCGCACAGCACTGCGGCTGCAACTGTCTTGAGAATGACGGATTTCATTGTAACCCCCTTGAAACTTGAACTTTCCTTCTTACAAGCAATACTCGCGCCATAAAAATTATTCTATTGAATTCAGCAACATAAGAATCAAAGACAAGAAAAACCTCGAAACCTGTAAAGTTATCCGACACTCAGAGCTGGCCCAGCAAGGCCTCTGCGTCCCGGACCCAGGGACCAGCCGGAGCCCCCTCGAGGGCTGCGCGCAGTTCCCCACGCGCCTCGTCCGTGCGCCCCAGCTTGGCTAGCGCGTAGCCCAGGTGCCAGCGGATCTCCGGCTCCTCCGGAGCGCGCAGACGCGCATCGCGCAGGTGGCGCAGGCCCTCGTCGAGGCGGCCGGCCCTGACGTAGGCCCAACCCAGCGTATCCACCACGCCCACATCAGCCGGGGCCAGGGCGTAGGCCTTCTCGGCCACCGCAACGGGATCGCCCTCGCCCATCGTGATGAGGACGTTCGCGAGGTTGTTGAGCACGTTCGCACTGGCCTTGCCGTCGGCCACGAGCTGCTCGTATTCCTTGCGCGCGGCTGTCCAATTGGCGTCCCGCACCCTGAGTTCGGCCAGCATCTCTCGGGCACGCGCGTCGTCACCATGCTTCCCGATCCAGGCCTGGACATCCGCCACCACCGACTCAGGTCGCCCCAGCACCACTGCCATGCTCGCGCGCCGGTGCAGCAGGTCGAACGAGGGGTCAAGCCGGAAGGCCTGGAGGTACACCTTCTCGGCCTCCGCATACTGCTTACGCCTCACCGCAAAATCGCCTTGCAGGCGCAAGGCACTCGGCCGCCCGGGATGCATTGACTGCAGCATCGCGAGCTTTTCCTTGACGATCTCCCCATCGACCTTTGCGTCCGCAAGCGCAGCCTCGACATCGAGAACAAGCGCGACCTCGTCGCTGGGCCTGCCCTGGATGGCCTTCTGCGCCGCGTAGGACGCTTCGCCGGGAGCGCCGGCCTGCAGCTGTAGATAGCCGATGCGTACCAGCACCGGGGCGTCGAAGCCGGCGAGCCGGGTCATGTCGCGCAGGGTCTGCTGTGCGGCGCGCTGGTCTCCGACACGGATGTGGGACTCCGCCAACGCCTCGAGCACCCCGAGATCGGTATTGCGGCGAGCGGCGAGCGCCTTGGCAGCCTCCAGCGCGCCGGCGTGCTCCCCACTGGCCGCCTTCGCACGGATGAGCGCGAGACCCGCCAAAACATCGTCCGGCCGCTCCGCGACCGCCTTCTCGAACCAGCGGATCGCCTCGTCAAGGTTGCCGAGGCGCTGCTCCAGCAGCCCGGATTCGTACATCGCGACCGGGTCGGCGCGATTCTTCCTGAGCATCTCGGCATACAGCGCGCGTGCCGGCTCGGGTCGGCCCTCGGCGATATCCAGGCGCGCGAGGTTGAGGCGCACCGAAAGGTAATCCGGCTGGATCTTCAAAGCGTTGTCGAACGCAGCGCGTGCCCCTGCGGCGTCTCCATTCGCGAGCCGTATGGTACCGAGCAGATTGAACGCAAGCGGATTGCCGGGCGCAGCCTCGGCGGCACGCTGCGCAACCACGAGCGCGCCTTTCGCGTCACCGCTGCGCAGCATGGTGTTGGCCAGAGCATTCGCCACCACGGCATCGCCGGGCGCCTTGTCGAAGGCGATCTGCAGATCGCGCGTGGCACCCACCACATCGCCCTCGGCGAGACGGCTGAAGCCGAGCATCGCCTTGGCATCCACACCGCCGGACTGGGCCGCCTGCTCGAGGTATTCGCTGGCCTTGGCGTAGCGTCGCTGGGCCAGATTGATGCGCCCGAGCAGGTAGAGGGCCTGCGTATCGGCTGGCTGCAGTCGCAGCACATGCTCCAGGAGACCGGTGGCGCGGGCGTAGTCCTTCATCTCGAAGTTGATCGACGCGAGCAACTTGCGCGCGCCGAGGTTGTTCGGATAGCGCGACACGATCGCATCGAGGTAGGCCTTGGCCTTTTCGAGTTGCCCACCCGCATGATGCGCGAGCGCACCGACCATCAGCAGTTGCTCGTGGCCTGCGACCCACTCCGGCGGCAAGGCGTCGACCAGGCCGGCAGCCTCCGCGAGGTGCTTGCGCGCAGTGGCGGAATCCCCCCTGCGCTCCGCAAGCAAGGCCAACAGATAGGATGCGCGTGGCTCCACCGGCCCGCCCTGGGTAGCGGTCAGGGATGCCTCGGCCTCGTCGTTGCGCCCGAGATCGACGAGAATGCCGGCGCGCGCCACCACCGCGTCGATCAGCCCGGGATCGAGTTCGATCGCCCGCTCGTAGTCCTGCAAGGCAGCGGTGAGGTCACCCTCCGCATGCGCAACCGAGCCACGCGCGTTATAGGCCGGAGCATGTTGGGCGCCCTTCTGCACCGCAAGTTCGGCCCGCTCGCGCGCCAACGCCAGCTCACCGCTACCGATCAGCATCGGCACCTCGGCGGCAAGCGGCAGCGGTGACTCCGGGTTCAAGGCGCGCGCCTCGGCGAAGCTGCGCGCGGCATCGCTCCGCTGCCCCAGCGCCGCGTGCGCGATACCGCGCAGGGTGAGGAGTTCCAGGCGTATCGAGCTGGGGAGGCCGTCTGCAGGGAGCGTATCGAGCAGGACCTTGCCGCGCCCCTGCAGCAGATAGATGCGCGCCAGCGGCACCGCCACCTCGGCACGGTTGACGCCGAGCCGCAAAGCCTCACGGAACGCCACCTCGGCAGGGCCGACATCGCCCTCGCTGAGGTAGGCGCGCGCAAGCAGGAGGTTTGCCGCCAGCATGTTCCGGTCCTGCTGCAGCGCGTTCTTGAGCTGGATGATGGCACCGGGCATGTCCCGGGCTTCAAAGCGCTTCAGCCCATCCTCGTAGAAGCGGCTCGCTGCCGCCGAGTCGGCATGCGCAGCGAAAGGCAGAAGCGCGCCGGTGAGGCTCGCGACGAGCGTGAATGCGAATCTGCGCGTGGCCTTCTTCATGGCTTCTGGGCACCTCGATCGGGTCATATGCGGACGTCACGACAGCAGCCTGCGCATCAGGCACGCCATCACGACGGGGCGATATCGGGACGTGATTATATGTGC
Organism: Rhodocyclaceae bacterium; assembly: GCA_041916775.1. Lineage (GTDB taxonomy): Bacteria > Pseudomonadota > Gammaproteobacteria > Burkholderiales > Rhodocyclaceae > UBA2357. Next base: position 71,757 of record JAYRYZ010000019.1, read on the forward strand.
GGACAACGGTCAAGCCCGTGACATTCCCCCTTTACCTGCGGCTTTCCACAACCCACAGCCCGAAGCGGGCGGGATAGAATCCGCTCACCCAGCCTTCGCGAAGCAACCATCAGGAAGAAATGCCGCGCGCGCCCGAAGTCACGGATGTCGCCCGACGCCCCACCTGCCGATGAAACCCTCCACCCGCCTGCTGCGCCTGTTGCTGTACATTGGCAGCCTGCTTGCGCTGCTGCCTGGCCATGCCCGGTCGGCTCAGGACGGCGCGCTCGAACGCATCCTCGCACGCGGCGAGATCCTCCTGGGGCACCGTGAATCCTCGGTGCCGTTCTCCTATTACGGAGAGGACGGCACGGTGCAGGGCTACTCGCACGAGCTCGCGCTGCACGTGGTTTCCGCGATCCGGCTGCACCTCGACAAACCCGACCTGCCGGTGCGGCTCGTGCCGGTCACGCCGCTGAACCGCATCGCACGCATGCGGGCGGGCGCGATCGACCTGGAGTGCGGCTCCACCACGCACAATCAGCAGCGCGCGCGCCAGGTGGGGTTCTCGAACACGATCTTCATCATCGGCACCCGCCTGCTCACCGGCCGCCACTCGGGGATTCACGACTACGCAGACCTTGCCGGGCGGCGGGTGGTGACCACCGCGGGCACCACCTCGGAACGCCTGCTGCGCCAGATGCAGCAGGAGCAGCAGCTTGCCATGACGCTGATCACGCGGCCGGATCACCGCGAGAGCTTTCTCACGCTGGAACGTGGCGAGGCCGACGCGTTCATGATGGACGACGCGCTACTGTATGGAGAGCTCGCCAAGGCAAAGGACCCCTCTGCGTGGGTGGTCACGGGTGCGCCACGCTCCTTCGAGGCCTATGCCTGCATGCTGCCGGCGCGCGATCCGGCCTTCAAGCGCGTCGTCGACCAGGCCCTGCACGAGCTCATGACCCGGGGCGAGGCGGAGCGCATCTATCGCCGCTGGTTCACCCAGCCCCTCCCGGGTAGCGGGCTGAACCTCAACTTCCCGCTTTCGGATGCGATGAAGGCGCTCTACCGCGCGCCCAACGACAGGCCCTTCCAATGACGACGATCGCCCTTCTCGCCACTGGCGGCACCATCGCCGGCGCCTCGGCCAGCGCCACCGACACTCAGGGCTATGCGGCCGGCAGCCTGGGCGCGGAAGCCTTGCTCGACGCGGTGCCGGAACTTCGCCAGATCGCCGACTTCCGCATCGAGCAGGTGTTCAACCTCGACAGCAAGGACATGGGCCCGCCGCACTGGCTGACGCTGGCCGCGCGGGTACGTGCGTGCGCGGCCGACCCCGCCATCGACGCGATCCTGATCACCCACGGCACCGACACGATGGAGGAGACCGCGTTCTTCCTCGATGCGGTGGTCGACACCGACAAGCCGGTGGTGCTCACCGGCGCAATGCGCCCGGCCACAGCGCTCTCCGCCGACGGCCCGATGAACCTGCTCGATGCGGCCCTCGTGTGCGCCACCCCGGCCAGCCGCGGGCGGGGCGTGCTGCAGGTGTTCGGCAAGACGGTGTTCCGCGCCAGCACGCTGCGCAAGTGCCACACCGACCGGCTCGACGCGTTCGACGGCGAGATCTGCGCACGCATCGAGGGTACGACGCCGCGCTTTCTCGCGCCTGCATCGGCACGCGATGCATCGACAGCCGCCCTTCCGGCGAGCCTGCCCCGGGTGGAGGTGCTGTATCCGGCCGCGGGCGCGGCGCCCGACCTCGTCGACGCGGTGATCGCGCTGGGGGTGAAGGGCATCGTGCTGGCACTGCCCGGCAACGGCAGCCTCTCCGCTGGCTGGGAGACCGCGGTCACGCAGGCGGTGGCACAGGGCGTCCCGGTGGTGCGCGCCTCGCGCTGCGGACACGGCCCGGTGTCGGCCCTCACGGTAGACGCGCGCTGCGGCAGCCGCCCTGCGGGGCCGCTGTCGCCCGCCGCGGCACGCGTGGCGCTGATGCTGGAACTGGCGGGCGTGCGGCCGTTTCAGAGCGCGTAGTCCTCACCCTTGCCGGCCAGGGCGATATCGACCATGCGCCGGTTCAGGTGCGGCGCAAAGCGCTCGATGAAGTCGTACACATAGCCGCGCAAGTAGGCATTGCGGCGCAGACCGATGCGGGTCGTGCTGGATTCGAACAGGTGCGACGCATCCACCATGCCCAGCCGCCGGTCCTCAGCGGGGTCGTAGGCCATGCGCGCAAGGATGCCGATACCCAGATCCATCGCCACGTAGGTCTTGATCACGTCGGAGTCGATCGCGGTGAGCACCACGTTGGCCTTCAGCCCGCGGCCGAGGAAGGCCTTGTTGATCAGGCTGCGGCCGGTGAAGGCGTCGTCGTAGGTGATGAGCGGGTAGCGCGCGATCGCCTCCAGCGTCAGCGGCTGTTCAGCCAGAATGGGGTGGCGCTGGGTCGCGACGATGCAACGGTTCCATTGGTAGCAAGGCAGCATGACGAGGTCGGCGTAGTCGCCGATCGCCTCGGTGGCGATCGCGAGATCCGCCTCGCCCGCAAGCGCCATCTCGCACACCTGGCGCGGGTTGCCTTGGTGCAGTTCCAGTTTCACGCCCGGATAGCGCGCGACGAAGGCCTTGATCACTGCGGGCAGCGCATAGCGCGCCTGGGTGTGGGTGGTGGCGATGGAAAGCCGCCCGACCGCCTCGCGGCTGAACTCGTCGCCCACCTGGCGCAGGTTGTCCATGTCGCGCAGCATGCGCTCGGCGATTGCGAGCACATGTCGCCCGGGTTCGGTGATATCGATCAGGCGCTTGCCGTGGCGCACGAAGATCTCCACACCCAGTTCCGCCTCGAACTGGCGGATCTGCTTGGAAACCCCCGGTTGCGACGTAAACAAGGCCTCGGCAGCCTCGGACACGTTGAGCCCGCAGCGGGCGACCTCATGCACATAGCGCAACTGTTGCAGATTCATGGCTTTGCAGGACTCTTAATAACTTTTGCTTCTTAAAGTCTAACGTAGATCCGATTCTTGCGCCTAAGGTCGACCGCTACAATGCGGCCCTCGGCTTTGGATCCGCGTTCCGCATTGCAACAACCGCCAACTTCGACAGCAAGCTTGGCGACTGCGCCGCAGCGCCCCTCCATTGCACCGCCAGCCAGCCTCACAGCGAGAACCCGACATGTACCAATACGACGAATACGACCAGCGCATCGTGGATGAGCGCGTCGCCCAGTTCGCCGACCAGACCCGCCGCTACCTGGCGGGGGAACTCAGCGAGGACGAGTTCCGCCCGCTGCGCCTGCAGAACGGCCTGTATGTACAGCGCTACGCGCCGATGCTGCGCGTGGCCGTACCCTACGGCAACCTGCGCGCCGACCAGCTGCGCATGCTGGGCCATATCGCGCGCCGCTACGACAAGGGCTACGCGCACATCAGCACGCGCCAGAACATCCAGTTCAACTGGCCGAAGCTGGAGGTGGTACCGGAGATCCTCGGCCTGCTCGCGAGCGTGCAGATGCACGCGATCCAGACATCGGGCAACTGCATCCGCAATGTCACCGCCGACCCCTTCGCCGGCGTCGCGGGCGACGAGCACATCGATCCGCGCCCGTGGTGCGAGATCATCCGCCAGTGGAGCACCTTCCACCCCGAGTTCGCCTATCTGCCGCGCAAGTTCAAGATTGCGGTGAATGGTGCAGCGCATGATCGCGCAATCATCCGCGCCCACGACATCGGCCTTGACCTGGTGCGCAATGGGGCGGGCGAAACCGGCTTCCGCGTGCTGGTCGGCGGTGGGCTCGGGCGCACCCCGATCATCGGCGAGGAGGTTTCCGGCTTCGTGCCCTGGCAGCAGATCCTGAACTACTGCGAGGCCATCCTGCGCGTCTACAACCTGCACGGTCGGCGCGACAACGCCTACAAGGCGCGCATCAAGATCCTCGTCAAGGCGCTGGGCGTCGAGGAATTCGCGCGTCAGGTGGATGCCGAGTTCGCCTACCTCAAGGACGGCCCGTCCACCCTCACCGAGGCGGAGATCGCGCGCGTGGCACGCCGCTTCACCGACCCGGTGCTGCCGGCGATTCCGGCCGAGGACGCCGGCTTCGACGCAAAGCGCGCCGAGGACAAGGCCTTTGCCAACTGGCTGAAGCGCAACGTGCGCGAGCACAAGCAGCCGGGCTACGCCAATGTGGTGCTGTCGCTGAAGACCCACGGCGAGGCACCGGGCGACATCACCGCCGATCAGTTCGACATCGTCGCCGATCTCGCCGAGCGTTTCAGCTTCGGCGAGGCGCGCAGCACCCACGAGCAGAACCTCGTGCTCGCGAGCGTGCGCAAGGCGGATCTTCACGACCTGTGGCAAGCGGCCCGCGCCGCCGGGCTGGCGACACCGAACATCGGGCTGCTCACCGACATCATCTCCTGCCCGGGCGGCGACTTCTGTGCGCTGGCGAACGCCAAGTCCATCCCGATCGCCACCGCGATCCAGGCGCGCTTCGACGACCTCGACTACCTGCACGACATCGGCGACATCGAGCTCAACATCTCCGGCTGCATGAACGCCTGTGGTCACCACCACGTCGGCCACATCGGCGTGCTCGGCGTCGACAAGAACGGCGAGGAGTGGTACCAGGTGACGATTGGCGGCGATCAGGGCAACGACGCCGCGCTCGGCAAGGTCATCGGCCCGTCCTTCGCCGCGGCCGAGATGCCGGACGTGGTGAGTTCGCTGATCGACACTTACATCGACAACCGCCACCCCGACGAGCGCTTCATCGACACCGTCCGACGCATCGGCGTGGAGCCGTTCAAGACGCGCGTCTATGCGGAACGCAACGCACGCAAGGAACAGAAGGAGCTGACCCATGGCTGATCTCATCAGGAACGGTGCCATCGTCGCGGATGGCCACAGCGTGCTGCACCTGGCCGAAGGCGACGACCCGGCGACGGTGGCGCTGCCCGACACCCCGGTGATCGTGCCGCTCGCGGTGTGGCAGGCGCAGCGCGACGCGCTGCTCGCACGCGCCGAAACAGGCGACGTGGGCGTGTGGCTCGCGGGCGATGCCGACCCCGGCGTGCTCGCGGACGACCTGCCGCGCCTGCAACTCGTCGCGGTGCACTTCCCCAAGTTCGCCGATGGGCGCGGCTACTCCATCGCCACGCTGCTGCGCACCCGTTACCGCTACACCCGCGAGCTGCGCGCGATCGGCGACGTGCTGCGCGATCAGTTCTTCTATTACGCGCGCTGCGGCTTCGACGCACTGCAACCGCCGGCGGGCAAGTACACGCCCGAGCAATTGCAGGCTGCGCTCGCGAGCCTCAGGGATTTCTCCGAGCCCTACCAGGGCGCGGTCGACCGCCCGGAGCCCCTGTTCCGCCGCGGCGTGCGCGGGGTGGCGGCATGAGCGGCGCGGTGTCGATGCTGCGCCCCGCGGCGAGCAACCCGGCCACCCGGCCGACGCTCACCGACGCGCTGATCGCGAGTGTGAACGCCAAGGCCGCGGCAGCACAGGCCTTCCTCGCCGAGGCCGCGCGCGAGTTCGGCGGCGCAGACGCGCTCACCTTCGCCAACAGCTTCGGCGCCGAGGACATGGTGCTCACCCACCTGATCCTTGCGAACCAGTTGCCCATCGAGATCTTCTCGCTCGACACCGGCCGCCTGCCGGCCGAGACCTATACACTGATCGGCGAGGTCGAACAGCGCTACGCCACCCGCCTGAAGATCTTTTTCCCCGATGCCACGGAAGTGGAAAGCTACGTGCGTGGCCAGGGCATCAACGCCTTCTACGACTCGGTGGAGCTACGCAAGGCGTGCTGCCAGATCCGCAAGATGGCACCGTTGAAGCGCGCGCTTTCCGGCAAGAAGGCCTGGATCACCGGGCTGCGCGCCGCCCAGTCGGTGACGCGCGCCGGGCTGCCGCTGCGCGAGTTCGATGCCGGCAACGGCGTCGAGAAGCTCAACCCGCTGTCGGACTGGAGCGAGACGGAAGTGTGGGCCTTCATCCGCCTGCACGACGTGCCCTACAACGCGCTGCACGACCAGTTCTATCCGAGCATCGGCTGCGCACCCTGCACCCGCGCGATCGCGCTGGGCGAGGATGTGCGCGCCGGCCGCTGGTGGTGGGAGGACCCCACCTCCAAGGAATGCGGGCTCCATGTGAAGAAGGCGCCGGCATGAGCCGCCCCGGCCCGCGCGCGCTAGAATCGCGCCCGACTTTCTCCACGCCACTGCGCAACCTGCGTGCGATCGCCGCCGGTCTACGCGCCGCAGTGCGTGCGTTTCGACGCCCTTACTCCAACGGACTCTAGAGCATGTCCACGCTGACCAGACAGACCCTCTCCCACCTCGACTGGCTCGAGGCCGAAGCCATCCACATCATGCGCGAGGTCGCAGGCCAATGCGCGAACCCGGTGCTGCTGTTCTCCGGCGGCAAGGATTCGATCTGCATGCTGCGCCTCGCCGAAAAGGCGTTCCGCCCGGGACGCTTCCCGTTCCCGCTGATGCACATCGACACCGGCCACAACTATCGCGAGGTGGTCGAGTTCCGTGACAAGCGCGCCGCCGAACTCGGCGAGCGCCTGATCGTGCGTTCGGTCGAAGACTCGATGAAGCGCGGTACCGTCGTCCTCAAGCATGAGGGCGAATCGCGCAACAAGCACCAGTCGGTGACGCTGCTGGAAGCGATCGAGGAGTTCGGCTTCGATGCGTGCATCGGCGGCGCCCGCCGTGACGAGGAGAAGGCGCGGGCCAAGGAGCGCATCATGAGCTTCCGCGACGAGTTCGGCCAATGGGATCCGAAGAACCAGCGCCCGGAGTTGTGGAACCTCTACAACGCACGCAGCCACAAGGGCGAGAACATCCGCGCCTTCCCGATCTCGAACTGGACCGAGATGGACGTGTGGCAGTACATCGAGCGCGAAGGCCTCGAGCTGCCGTCGATCTATTTCGCCCATACCCGCCCGGTCGTCATCCGCCAGGGCGCGATCGTGCCGGTGAACGTGCCGCTGGTGTCCGGCGAGCTCACCAACCTGCCGAAGGCCGGCGAAGAGATCATCGAGAAGCGGGTGCGCTTCCGCACCGTGGGCGACATCTCCTGCACCGCGCCGGTGGAGTCCGATGCCGACACGGTGGACAAGATCGTCGTCGAAACCGCCACCACCACCATCACCGAACGCGGCGCCACCCGCCTGGACGACCAGACCAGCGAGGCGTCGATGGAACAACGCAAGAAGGAAGGCTACTTCTGATGTCCGCGCCCGAAAAACTCCCCGAGGTCGACAACGGCCTGTTGCGCTTCCTCACCTGCGGCAGCGTCGATGACGGCAAGAGCACGCTCATCGGCCGTCTGCTGTTCGATACCAAGACCATCCTCGCCGACACGCTCAACGCGATCGAGAAGACCTCGGCCAAGCGCGGCATGAGCGCGGTGGATCTGTCGCTGCTCACCGACGGCCTGCAGGCCGAACGCGAGCAAGGCATCACCATCGACGTGGCCTATCGCTACTTCTCGACCGGCACGCGCAAGTACATCATCGCCGATGCGCCGGGCCACGAGCAGTACACCCGCAACATGGTCACCGCCGCCTCCACCGCGAACCTCGCGATCATCCTCATCGATGCGCGCAAGGGCGTGCTCACCCAGACGCGCCGTCACTCCTACCTGGCGAGCCTGGTGAACATTCCGCATCTTGTGGTGGCGGTGAACAAGATGGATCTGGTCGATTACGACCAGGCGGTGTTCGACAAGATCAAGGCCGATTACCTCGCCTTTGCCGCCCAGCTCGGCATCGAGGACGTGCGCTTCATCCCGCTGTCGGCGCTCAATGGCGACATGGTCGTGGACCGCGGCGAGCGCCTCGGCTGGTACGACGGCCCCACCCTGCTCGAGATTCTCGAAGCCGCGCCGGCAGCGCATACCGAGCAGGCGGAGGACTTCCGCTTTCCGGTGCAGTTCGTGTGCCGCCCGCAGGATTCGGCGAACCCCGAGTTGCACGACTACCGCGGCTTCATGGGCCGGGTCGAGTCGGGCGAGATCGCGGTCGGCGACGCGGTGACGGTGTTGCCCTCGGGCGCCACCAGCCGCGTGAAGGCGATCGAGATCGGCGGCGCGCCGCTTCCACGCGCGATCCACGAGCAGTCGGTGACGCTGCTGCTGGAAGACGAGATCGACATCTCCCGCGGCGACCTGATCGTGAAATCCGCCGAAGCCCCGGAGCCGGTGAAGCAGGTCGAGGCGATGGTGTGCTGGCTGTCGGAGACGCCGCTGTCCACCGCGCGCACCTACCTCGTGCGCCACACCACCCGCGAGGTCAAGGCCAAGGTCGCGAGCATCGCCTACCGCCTCGACGTGAACACCCTCGAGCAGGAGTCGGCGAGCGGCCTCGCGATGAACGACATCGCCCGCGTGACCTTGAAGCTTGCCCAGCCCATCGTCGCCGACCGCTACGCCGACAACCGCGCCACCGGCGCCTTCATCATCATCGACGAGAGCACCAACAACACAGTCGGCGCAGGGATGATCGGCTGATCCTCGCCCGCGGCAGCGCGAATGCGGCTGATGTTGAGGGGGCGCAAGGCCCCCTCTTGCATTTCATGCTAAAACCACCGCCGAACCCCTGCGCAACTCGCAAATTCAGCGGCAGATGCAACGCGCACGTGCCCCTGCGGGTGCGCGCTGGGGTATGCTTCGCTTCGCGAGGAGTGGCCCGGAATCCATTCAGGGCTGCGCGCTCCGAGGAGCGTGAGACCAAGAACCTACAAGAGCAAATCAGACCATGAAGTGTGTAGACGATTTTCGTCTCAAGCTGGGCAAGCGCGAGTTCGTTCCCATCATGATCGGCGGCATGGGCGTGGACATCTCCACCTCCGACCTGTCGCTGGTCGCTGCAAGGCTGGGCGGCATCGGCCACATCTCCGACGCGATGGTGCCGACCGTCAGCGATCGCCGCTACGACACCAAGTACGTGCGCAACAAGCTCAAGCTGTACAAGTACAACGTCGCCAACGCCGACAAGTCGGACGTGCAGTTCGACCTCGCGCTGCTTGCCGAGGCCACCGAGACCCATGTGCGCCGCACCATGGAGCGCAAGCAGGGCGACGGGCTGATCTTCATCAACTGCATGGAAAAGTTGACGATGAACGGCCCCAAGGACACCCTGCGCGTGCGCCTGCGCTCGGCGATGGACGCCGGCATCGACGGCATCACCCTCGCAGCCGGGCTGCATCTGGGGTCTTTCGCGCTGATCGAGGACCACCCGCGCTTTCGCGATGTGAAGCTCGGCATCATCGTCTCGTCGCTGCGCGCGCTGCAGCTTTTCCTGAAGAAGAGCGCACGTACCGGCCGGCTGCCCGACTATGTGGTGGTCGAAGGCCCGCTCGCCGGCGGCCACCTCGGCTTCGGCATGGACTGGGCGCAATACGACCTCGCCACCATCGTCGCCGAGATCGCCGCCTGGCTCGCGGCCGAGCAGCTCGACATTCCGCTCATCCCGGCCGGCGGCATCTTCACCGGCAGCGACGCGGTCGCCTTCCTGGAGAAGGGTGCTGCGGCGGTACAGGTCGCCACCCGATTCACCGTGACCCACGAGTGCGGCCTGCCGCCCGATGTGCAGCAGCACTACTTCAAGGCCTCGGAGGATCAGATCGAGGTCAACACGATCTCGCCCACCGGTTACCCGATGCGCATGCTCACCTCCAGCCCGGCAATCGGGTCGGGCATCCGCCCCAACTGCGAGGCCTATGGCTACCTGCTGGATGCGAGCGGCAGCTGCGCCTACGTCACCGCCTGGAACCGCGAGCTGGCGCTGCACCCGGACGAGAAGCGCCTGAAGGTGATGGACAAGACCTGTCTATGCACCCACATGCGCAACTTCGACTGCTGGACCTGCGGCCACTATACCTACCGCCTGAAGGACACCTCGACCCGCGATGCCGACGGCAACTACCAGATCCTCAGCGCCGAGCACGTGTTCAACGATTACCTCTTCAGCAAGGAAGGTCGTATCGCCCTGCCGAGCACTGCGGCCTGAAGCCTGCGATCCCTGATACGGGCGGCGCCTGCCCGCTCACGGGGTGTCATACCCGGCGATCGCAGCGCTCACCGGGCGCGCGCCGCGCCGCGGCTTCGTCACCACCATGGACCGCGTGACGTCACCCGGATCGGACGCCTCGGCGTTCTGCGGGGCTGCGGACGGCAACGCGAGTTCGCGCGGATCGGCAGCGATGATGCAATAGCCCGTTCGGATCGCGGCCTCGACCCGCAGGCGTGCATTATTCACGAGCGCATTGGCCGTATCGCCATCGCGCGGGGTGACGGCGATACCGACGTGCGCCGGAAGCGCATGCGCTTTCCTGTACGAAGACTCCGGGCCCGAAGGTTCATCCAGCGCTTCGAGTGCTCGCCACGCCGTATCGATCAGCCTCTCGTCGGAACCCGGCCAACGAACGATCATCGCAGCTTCGCGCTCACCGAGGCAGACAACCCGAACGAAGGGGCGATCGGCTCGCCCGAAGGCACGCTGCCCGATCTCCTGCAACCGCGCCTGAGCGGATCGCGGCAGCGCCGCCTGACCCTGCGTACGAATCAGAATCAGCGCGACCGGGTGCTGGCCATCGAGCGCCTCCAGGATCGCGACATCGAGTTGCCAGCCCCATCCGGAGGGGTGCGCAGAATCGCGCGCCGAAATGCTCGCCTGCCCCTGCGAAGGCAACCGCGCCCGCTCCGGTCGCAGCCACACCGGAACGCCCAAGGCGATGCCGGCGGCAAGCGTCAACATCGGCAACAGTAGCGACAACAACTGCATCGTGTTCATGCTCATCCCCATGATCGTCGGCGGTTCGCATCCATGTGGGATTTATACACCGACTGCCCACGATGCCGCGATATGACTGAAAGGGGGAAGGCAAGCGACCTTGGTCATGCTGCCGGGATGAGCAGCAGGGTCGTCACCACGACAGTCAGGGCAACGCGATCGCCAGCGCCACCGAAAGAAAGAGCAGCGCCGAGATGTTGCCGATCAGCACCATCGACGCCACCAGAGCGGGCTCCTGGTTGTAGCGCTCGGCGAAGATGAAGTTCAGAACCGCCGGCGGCAAGGCGCCGAACACCAGCAGCAGTGCGCGCTCCTGCGGTGGCAGGTCGATGAACTGCATGACCGCGTACGCCAGGGCCATACCGACGAGCGGTCGCGCGGCGGAGGCAAAGAGCCCGATCCCGATGGAGGTGATTCGCGACTCGGTAAGACGCACGCCCAGCGCGAACAGCATCAGCGGAATCGAGATGTCGCCCAGCATCTTGATCGCCAACATCAGCGGCGGCCAGATCTCGACGCCGGCAATGCCCACCGCGAGGCCGGCGAAGGTCGCGATCACCGAAGGCACCTTCCAGACGGTCCACACCTTGATGCGATGATCCAACAGCCACGCGCCGTAGGTAAAGTGGAGCAGGTTCGACACCATGAACATCACTACCGCCGGCGCCAGCGCCGCGTCGCCGAAGGCAAGCACTGCCAGCGGCAGGCCGAGGTTGCCGCAGTTGTTGAACATCATCGGCGGCACGAAGGTCTTGGACTGCAAGCCCGCCATCTTCGCCAGCGCCCAGCCTGCGAGCCCCGACCCGATCACGATCACCAGCGTTGCCAGCGTGAGCGGCATGTACTCCGAGATGTGGAATTCCTTGTTGGCCAGCGCGGCGAAAACCAGCGCGGGCACAAACACGTCCATCGTCAGCTTGTTGGCATGGGAAAGGTCCGGCTTGGTACGTCGGCCGACGAAATACCCCACCGCGGTGATCGCGAACAAGGGGAACAGGATGGAGATGATGCGTATCAACATGAAGGGGCGCCGCCTGGCCGTACGGAGGGAGGTGCAGGTTCGAGGTTCGCACCGGAGTGCGGGAGGGGGGCGCCCGGGAGATGCAACCCCCGGGCGTAACGACCGCTAGAGCACGTAGCGGGCGAGATCCTCGCGCTGCGACAGGGTCTCGAGGCGGGCATCGACATAGACGGCATCGATCACCACCCTGTCCAGCCCCGCCTTGCCAGCCTCGAAGGAGACCTCCTCGAGGAGCTTCTCCATCACAGTATAGAGTCTGCGCGCGCCGATGTTCTCGGTCTTCTCGTTGACATGGAAGGCGATCTCGGCGAGACGGCGGATGCCATCTTCCTCGAATACGAGCGCGACCTCGTCGGTGGCGAGCAGCGCCTGATACTGGCGTGTGAGGCACGCATCGGTGGCGGTGAGGATGCGGGCGAAGTCCTCGACCGAGAGATTCTCCAGTTCCACACGGATCGGGAAGCGGCCCTGCAACTCCGGAATGAGGTCGCTGGGTTTGGAGAGGTGAAAGGCACCGCTGGCGATGAAAAGTACGTGATCGGTCTTGATCATGCCGTACTTGGTCGAGATCGTCGTGCCCTCGACGAGCGGCAGCAGGTCGCGCTGCACCCCCTGGCGGGAGACGTCAGCGCCGTGCACATCCGAACGCGCGGCGATCTTGTCGATCTCGTCGAGGAACACGATGCCGTTCTGCTCCACCGCACGCACCGCCTCGGCCTTCACCTCCTCGTCGTTGATGAGGCGCACGGCCTCCTCGTCGGCGAGGAGCTTCAGCGCCTCGGCGATGCGCAACTTGCGCAGCCTCTTCTTGCCGCCGCCGAGGTTCTGGAACATACCCTGGATCTGCTGGGTCAGCTCCTCCATACCGGGCGGCGCGAAGATCTCCGCGGTTGTGGAAGGGCCGGCGAGTTCGACTTCGATCTCCTTGTCGTCGAGTTCTCCTTCGCGCAGCTTCTTACGGAACTTCTGTCGTGTCGTCGAATCTGCGGGCGCCGGTTCGGTGTCGAAACCGACCGGGCGCGCCGGCGGCAGCAACACGTCGAGCACCCGGTCCTCGGCCGCATCCATCGCACGGTCGCGCACCAGGCGCATCGCGCGCTCGCGCCCGTCCTTGATCGCGATCTCGACCAGATCGCGGATGATGGTGTCCACATCGCGGCCGACATAGCCGACCTCGGTGAACTTGGTCGCCTCGATCTTGATGAACGGCGCATTTGCAAGCCGCGCCAGTCGGCGTGCGATCTCGGTCTTGCCGACGCCGGTCGGGCCGATCATGAGGATATTCTTCGGCGTGATCTCGCTGCGCAACGGCTCATCCACCTGGGCGCGCCGCCAGCGGTTGCGCAGGGCGATCGCGACCGCCTTCTTGGCGCGGCTCTGGCCGACGATGTGCTTGTCGAGTTCGGAGACGATCTCCGGCGGGGTCATCTGCGTCATCCTTCAAGCACCTCGATGACATGGGATTGATTGGTGTAGATGCACAGGTCGCCAGCGATCGCCAGCGACTTGGCCACGATGGCCTCCGGCACGAGGTCGGTGTTTTCCAGCAGTGCGCGCGCAGCCGATTGAGCATATGCGCCGCCGCTGCCAATCGCGACGATGCCCTGCTCCGGCTCGAGCACGTCGCCATTGCCGGTGATCACCAGCGAATGCTCGGCATCGGCCACCGCCAGCATCGCCTCGAGTCGGCGCAGCATGCGGTCGGTGCGCCAGTCCTTGGCGAGTTCCACCGCGCTGCGCAGGAGATTGCCCTGATGCTTGTCCAGCTTGGCCTCGAAACGCTCGAAGAGCGTGAACGCGTCCGCCGTGCCGCCCGCAAAGCCCGCCAGAATGCGTCCATGGTAGAGCGTACGCACCTTGCGCGCGGTGGCCTTGATGACGATGTTGCCGAGAGTGACCTGCCCGTCGCCGCCCAGCGCGACGCGCTTGCCGCGACGCACCGACAGGATGGTGGTGCCGTGATATTGTTCCATCGAATCTTCCAGTCTGAATGAGCCGCTAAGCCGCTGAGCCGCTTTTGCGTGCTCAGGCGCGCAGGGTCACCTGCGCAACCTGATCCACGCCCATCACTCGCAGCAGCGCGGCGACCATGGCATTGACGTTCTGCAGGCGCACTGCCTTGCCCTGCGCACGCAGCGTCGAGAGGATGTTGAAGAGCATGCCGGCGCTGACGAAATCCATGCGGCGCAGGCCACTGCACTCGACCTCCACCGACTGCCGATCGCTTGCGAAGGCCGCGAGCTTGCGCAATGTGTCAGCCTGCGAGTTGGTGACATCGCCGTCGAGCAGGAACACGCTTCCGGTTTCCGAAACGATCTCGATATCCTCGCTTCCCATTTCGGGAACCGGAGGACGCTCGACGTTCTCCCAGGACGGAGGCGATTCCTCGAAAGTGATTGCGTAATCGAGCGCCACATTCTCGAACCGCTCGCTGTCACCGACATGCTGCAACAGCTCCAGCAAGATCAGCCAACTGTTGCGGTCCTGCGGTTGGCCCGCATGCACACGCCCGGCAATCATCTCGAGCAGGCTCTCGCCATTCAGCAGCGCATAGCGTGCCCTTTCCTGGCGCAGCGCCTTCAGCATCGCAAGCAGCAGGACACAGCCCTCCTCGTCGAACGAGCGCACGCGCTTGAGGTCGATGCGCAGCGTGCCGCTCTTCTGGCCGACGACCTGCATCTGTCGAAGTTGGTCCGCGACCTGCGCATTGAGCGCGCCAGCGAGGTTGAACAGCGGCATCGTCTCGCCGCGCGGCCGGCGCACCTTCTGGGAAAGATCCACCCAGGGCGGCGGTGAGCGCTCGAAGCGGGTGGCGTAGTCGAGCACGCGCGACTCGAAGCGCTCCTTCTGCCCGTCGAGCCGGTACAGGTCGAGCAGCATCATCCACAGCCCCTCGCCCGCCGAGCCGTTCTGGTCGTTGAGCACCGCCTCGATGACCGCCTCGGCCTCTGCGACGTTGCCGTTCGCGTAGAGGACGGCGGCTTCCTCGTAGGCGGCGCCGATACCCGGCCCCACCTCCTGGACACGCACCATCCCTGCGCAATCTGCGAGCGCGACCGATGCGTCACCGCTGAAATCGATCATCGACAGGTCTGCGCTCTTCTGCGCACGTGCGGAAAGCTGACCGCCGCCACCGCTGCGCCCCTGTTTGAGCGAATCGGACCTCACCGCGCCGGACTTCTTTGCATCATTGGGCGTCGCCACACTCTTCCGTCCCGTTTCCCCAACTCGACACTCCACCTACGGTTGAGGAGAATAGCATTTTGCGCGCGGATCTTGCGCGAGCCCATGCAATGCCTCACGATTCGCCCGCGCGCTTCGGTCATGTCGCGGCGCAGCATTTACTTTTTGCAATCATCCACGCGGCGCATCGGCAAACGCTGCCCGAGCGCTCGGATAGAATGTTGCGATGACCCCTGTGCCCACCCCGGCTGAAGACCCGAATCGTTTCATCCTGCCCATCCGCGTCTACTACGAGGACACCGATGCGGCAGGCGTGGTGTATTACGCGAACTACCTGCGCTTCTGTGAGCGGGCCCGCACCGAGTGGCTGCGCGCGCTCGGCTTCGAGCAGCAGGTGCTGATGCAGGATCGCGGAATCGCCTTCGTGGTGCGCACGGTCGTCGCCGACTATCGTCTGCCGGCGCGGCTCGACGATGCACTCGATGTCGTCAGCCAGGTCGTCGAGCTCCGCGGCGCAAGCCTGGTATTTGCGCAAAACATCCTGCGCAGCAAGGAACTCATCTTCGAGTCGCGCGTCACCGTAGCCTGTCTCGACGTCCGCCGGCAGCGTCCCTGCGCGCTTCCCGAGGCCCTGCGGAACCGGCTGCAACACCCCAACGCAACACGAACCTAGAATCATGACCGTCACCAACGACCTCTCCATCGTCAGTCTCATCAGCCAGGCCAGTGCCGTCGTCCAGTTCATCATGGCGCTGCTCGCAGCGCTCTCGTTGATCTCCTGGTACTGGATTTTCCGCAAGTGGTTCCAATTGCGCGCGGCACGCAGCCACACCAACGGCTTCGAACGCGATTTCTGGAGCGGGGGCGACCTCAACACCCTCTATCAGTCCGCCGCCGCGGCGCGGCGCGACACCGGCGGCATGGAGCGCATCTTCGAGGCTGGCTACCGCGAGTTCACCAAGCTGCGCACCAAGAGCCACGACAATGGCGCCATCATCGACGGCGCGCGCCGTGCGATGCGCGCCACCCACCAGCGCGAGATGGACGACCTCGAGGCGCACCTCGCCTTTCTTGCGACGGTCGGCTCGGTGTCACCCTACATCGGCCTGCTCGGTACGGTGTGGGGAATCATGAACGCCTTCCGCGGCCTATCGAGCATGAGCTCGGCAACCCTTGCACAGGTCGCGCCCGGCATCGCCGAGGCACTCGTGGCCACTGCGATCGGCCTGTTCGCCGCGATCCCGGCCGTGGTCGCCTACAACCGCTACACCCACGACATCGACCGGATCGGCATCCGCTTCGAGAGCTTCATGGAGGAGTTCTCCAACATCCTGCAGCGCCACCTGCGCTGAACCCGGGGGAGAACAGCATGCGCTCGCGCAAGATGATGAACCAGATCAACGTCGTACCCTATATCGACGTAATGCTGGTATTGCTCGTGATCTTCATGGTCACCCCGCAGGCAATGCAGACTGGCAACGTCGAACTGCCCAGCGTGGCCGATGTACCGAAACCGCCCTCCGAGGCCGTGTATGTCGTGGTGAAGGCTGACGGAAAGTCGTTCGAATACAAGGAAACCGCCACCACGCCAGGCAAGCCGATGAGCAGCACCGATCTGCAACGCGCCTTGCGGACCGCCCTGGACAAGGATCCGACCCGTTCGGTGGTCGTGGCTGCCGACAAGAACGTGAAGTACGAAGTGGTCATGGATACCCTCAATGGCCTCCGGGTCGCCGGATTCCAGAAGGTCGGCCTGCAGACGCAGACCAGTTCCAGCGCACGATGACCGACAAGCCCAATTTCGAACGCCGTCCAGCGCCCGGCCGCGGCATCTCGATCGCGCTGACGATCGCGGTGCATGTCGGTCTGGTCGCATTCCTGGTGCTAGGCGTCAGCTGGCAGAGCCACCCACCCGCGTCGATGGAGGTCGAACTGGTCTCTGCGCCGGCGCGCGTCACACCGCCCCAGCCCCAACCCAAACCGGAACCGAAGCCCCAACCGGAACCCAAGCCGGAACCTCAACCGAAACCGGAGCCGAAGCCGGAGCCGAAGCCGGAGCCGAAACCGGAGCCGAAACCGGACATCGCCAACAAGGCGCCAGACCCGAAGCCGACTCCGACGCCGGCACCGACTCCGCGCGCGACTCCGAGGCCGACGCCGGAGCCCACCCCCAGGCCGGAGCCCAAGCCAACGCCCAAGCCCGAGCCGACCCCGAAACCGGAGCCCAAGCCTACGCCGAAGCCCGAGCCCAAGCCTACGCCCAGGCCTGAGCCCAAGCCGACACCGAAGCCGGTGGTGCCGCCGAAGGACGACTACATGGCCAGAATGCTGGAGCAGGAAGCCGAGCGCATCAATGCCGAGAAGGTGTTTGGCGGCGCAAGCCAGTCCGCCGCGACGACGTCTTCGCGCGCATCCGCAGGCGATCGCGACGCATACGCGAACGCGATCAGTCAGCGCGTGCGCAGTCGCCTGATCAGGCCGCCCGGCCTCAGCGGAAACCCGGAGGCGGTGTTCGAGGTCACACAGACACCTGGCGGCGATGTGCTCGATGTGCGCCTGCGCCGTTCGTCCGGCATTCCAGCGCTGGATGATGCGATCGTGCGCGCGATCCGCGCCTCCAGCCCGTTGCCGCTGCCGACCAATCCGGCCGCTTTCGAGCGCCAGTTACTGCTGACGTTTCGCCCCAACGAAGAGTGAGGCGCACCATGTACATTTGCATGAAAGTTTTTGAAAAACAGAGCTTAAGCGCTTGAAAAGCGCCTCGCTTTCCGTCGGAGTCGTTATAATTGCTGCAGCGCAAACACCCATGACCATGATCAAAACGCTCAAGTCCTTTTTCGTCGCCCTCCTGACGCTCGTCAGCTTGGGCGCGCACGCACAGCTCGCGATCGAAATCACCGGCGCGGGGGCGTCGCGCTTCCCGGTTGCAATCCCGATTTTCGAGAACGAGGGCGCATTGCCCCGCTCGATCACCGACGTGGTCAGGGCGGACCTCGAGCGCAGCGGGCTCTTCAACCTCGTCGATCTCGGTCTGGTCGCGCTACCTGAATCCGTCGTGCCCGACCTGCCAGGCATCCGCTCGCGTGGCGCCGACGCCGTGCTCACAGGTACGGTGGTGCCGCAATCGGATGGTCGTTACGACGTTCGTTTCCGCCTCTTCGATACCCAGCGCCAACAAGAACTCGGCGCGCTGGCGCTGCGCATGCCGCCGTCCCATTACCGGCTGACGGGCCACCGCATCGCGGATTTTGTTTACGAGAAGCTGACCGGTCAGCCCGGTTACTTCTCCACCCGCATCGCCTACGTGGTGAAGAGCGGCGGTCGCTACGAGTTGCAGGTCGCCGACGCAGACGGTGAGAACGCGCAGACGGCACTCGTATCACGCGAACCGATCATTTCACCCTCCTGGGCTCCGGACGGTCAGCGGCTTGCCTACGTGTCGTTCGAGGCGAAGAAGCCAGTCGTATATGTGCACAACCTCCCGACCGGACAGCGCAACGTGGTCGCCAACTTCCGCGGTTCGAACTCGGCCCCGACTTGGTCGCCTGACGGCCAGCGCCTCGCCGTCGTGCTCACCAAGGACGGCAACTCGCAGCTCTACATCGTCAATGCCGATGGCTCCAACGCCCGCCGCGTCATGAGCTCCGGCGGTATCGACACCGAACCGGCTTGGTCGGCCGATGGCGCCTGGATCTACTTTTCCTCGGACCGCGGAGGCGGCGCACAGATCTATCGCGTCCCGGTCGCCGGCGGCTCGGCCCAGCGCGTCACCTTCGAGGGCAGCTACAACGTCACGCCGCGCCTGTCCGCAGACGGCAAGAGCATGGCCTACATCACCCGCAATGACGGCCGTTTCCAGGTCGCAGTGATGGATCTCGCCAGCCGCCAGACCAACGTGCTCACCAGTTCGTCGCGCGACGAGTCGCCCAGTTTCGCGCCCAACGGTCGGATGATCCTCTACTCCACCGAGAGCGGCGGCCGAGGCGTGCTGTCGGCGGTGTCGATCGACGGCCGAGTGAAGCAGCGCCTCTCGATTCAAGCCTCCGACGTGCGCGAACCGGCGTGGGGCCCCCAGCCGGCCTTCTAGTCTCCAACCCCCCCTGAAACCCTGCATCCAAAGGATCGCAAAATGAAGAAGTACCTCGTCCCCGCCCTTCTCTCCGCCCTGCTTGCCGCATGCAGCAGCACGGGCACCGGCGACAATGCCGCTGGCGTCTCCGACGCAAGCGGCGCCGGCGTCGCGACCGTGACCGCACCGGGAATGGCTGGCTCGGGCATCGCCGCGCTGACCGACCCGAACAACATCCTGTCGCGTCGCAACATCTACTTCGATTTCGACAGCTACACGGTGCGCTCGGAATTCACTCCTCTGATCGAAGCACATGCGCGCTTCCTGGTGCAGAATCCCAGCATGCGCATGCTGGTTCAGGGCAACACCGATGACCGCGGCAGCCGCGAGTACAACCTGGCTCTCGGCCAGAAGCGTGCCGAGGCCGTCAAGCAGGCGCTGATGACGCTCGGCGCAAGCGAAGCGCAGGTAGAATCGGTGAGCCTCGGTGAAGAGAAGCCGCGCTGCGAAGAAGCCGGCGAGACCTGCTACGCCGAGAACCGCCGTTCGGACATGCTCTACTCTGGTGAATTCTGATGAATAAACTGCTCCCGGTTGCGATCCTCCTTGCAGGCCTTGGCATCAATACTGCACACGCCCAGCTGTTCGGCGGGGATGAGCAGGCCAGGCGCCAGATTGCCGAGCTGCGCGAGCAGCTCACGGCACGCATCGAGGCGACCAGCCGGGGGCAGCTCGAACTGTCGAATCAGGTTCAGTCGCTGCGTGACGAATTGGCGAATGTGCGCGGACAGGTCGAGGTCCTGACGCACGAGCTCGAGTCACTCAAGCAGCGACAACGTGATTTCTATGTCGACCTCGACAAGCGCATCCAGCGCTTCGAAGGTGTCGGCACGGCACCGGGCGCGGACGCGGCTGGTCAGCCAGGCGTCCCTGCTGCACCTCCGGCGGCGTCGGCCGATCCCGCCGCCGAAGCCGCCGAGTACGAGGCCGCACTCTCGCAGCTGAAGGGCGGCAAGCACGCCGAAGCCCTGGCCGGGTTCAACCGTTTCATTGCAAAGTACCCGCAGAGCACCTCCCTCCCGAACGCGCATTTCTGGGCGGGAAACGCGGCACTGCAAGCACGCGACATATCCGCTTCGCGCAATCACTTCAATACCGTGCTGCAGCGCTGGCCGCAGGACCGGGTGGCGCCCGACGCCATGCTCGGGCTCGCCAACACCCAGCAGGCGCTTGGCGATGCCAAAGGCAGTCAGGAAACCCTGCGCCGGATCAAGTCCCAGTACCCGAACAGCTCCGCCGCGCAGGTCGCGACCCAGCGTCTCGGCCGTTGAGCGTTGGCAGCGGCGAGCACACCCCGGACGCCCGCGCTCCGGATCACCGAGATCTTCACGTCCCTGCAGGGCGAGTCGACACGCGTCGGCCTGCCCACCGTATTCGTTCGCCTCACCGGCTGCCCCTTGCGCTGCGTATGGTGTGACACCGAGTACGCCTTTCAGGGCGGCGAACCGCGGGACATCGCGTCCGTCATCGACGAGGTCGGCCGCCTGGGTATCCGCCATGTATGCGTCACCGGCGGCGAACCACTGTCGCAGAAGGCCTGCCTGCCCTTGCTGAAGAGCCTGTGCGATGCGGGCCATGACGTGTCGCTCGAAACCAGCGGCGCGATCGACATCGGCCCGGTCGATAGCCGTGTGAGCCGCATCATGGACCTCAAGGCACCGGGCTCGGGCGAGGTCTCGCGCAACCGTTGGGAGAACATTCCCCTGCTGCGGGCGAGCGACGAGCTCAAGATCGTGCTCGCCGACGAGGCCGATTACGCCTGGGCGCGCGAACAGCTCGACCGGCACCAGCTCGCGGCGCGCTGCACCGTGCTGCTGTCGCCGGTGCAGGGCCAGCTCTCGCCGGCGACGCTTGCGGACTGGATCATGCGCGACCGCCTGCCGGTGCGCTTCCAGTTGCAGCTGCACAAGATTCTCTGGCACGACGCACGCGGCCGCTGAGGCCGCGCCAACCCAGCCTGGAGTACCCTTTCATGGCCGATCGAAAGCGCGCCGTCATCCTGCTCTCAGGTGGGCTGGATTCCACCACCTGCCTCGCCATCGCCCGTGACATGGGCTTCGACTGCTACGCGCTGTCGGTCGCCTATGGCCAGCGCCATGCGGCCGAGTTGAACGCATCGCGTCGCATCGCGCAATTGCTCGGCGCCTGCGAGCATCGCATCGCCAGCGTCAGCCTGGGTGACTTCGGCGGCTCGGCGCTCACCGACGAGAACATCGCCGTCCCGACCGAGGGCGCCAGCGGCGGCATTCCGGTGACCTACGTCCCGGCGCGCAACACGGTGATGCTGTCGATGGCGCTCGCCTGGGCCGAGGTGCTGGGTGCGGACGACATCTTCATCGGCGTGAATGCCGTGGATTATTCCGGCTACCCCGATTGCCGCCCCGAGTTCATCCGCGCCTTCGAGACCCTTGCCAATCTCGCGACCCGCGTCGGCGTCGAAGGTGCGCGCCTCACCGTGCATACCCCGCTGATGCGCTTGTCCAAGGCCGAGATCGTGCAGCTCGGCACACGGTTGGGCGTGGATTACGGCCAGACGGTGTCGTGCTACCAGGCCGACGACGACGGCCGCGCCTGTGGCGCATGCGATGCCTGCCGGCTGCGCAGCGCGGGCTTCGCGGCCGCCGGCCTCGCCGACCCGACCCGCTATATCGGCTGATTCCCGGGCCCGCACGACCATGCCGGACGCCACGCTCGTTTCCGCCACGACGATCGCCTGGTTGGGGCTCGCGATCGGCCTTGCGCTCGGCATGGTCGGCGCGCGTAGCGGCTTCTGCGCGATGGGCGCGGTCGCCGACATCGTCACCTTCGGCAGCTGGCAGCGCATGCGCATGTGGGCGCTCGCCGCCGCGACCGCCATCTTCGGCACCCTGGCGCTGCGCCTCGCAGGCATGCTCGATCCGGCCGACACCATACAGGGCGGCACGCAGCTGCGCTGGCTGTCGCATCTCGTCGGCGGCCTCTGCTTCGGCATCGGCATGACGCTCGCGTCCGGCTGCGCCAACAAGACGCTGCTGCGCCTCGGCGGCGGCAACCTCAAGGCGCTGGTGGTATTGCTGGTGATGGCGGTGTCGGCGTCGATGACGCTGCGCGGGCTCTTCGCGACCTGGCGGGTGCGCTGGCTCGATCCGGTCACCATCCCGCTCGGCGACATGCCGGATCTGCCCGGCTTGCTGGCCGCTCTGGCCGGCATCGACGCGCACTTCGCGCTCGTCGCCACCACGCTGCTGGTAGGCGGCGCGCTCGCCGTGTTCGCACTTGCGGGGCGCGAGACGCGCAGCGCCGACCTGCTGCTGGGTGGCCTCGGCGTGGGTGCGCTGGTGGTCGCCGGCTGGGTGACCACCGCTTGGCTGGGTTTCGTCCCGGAGCACCCGGACACGCTGGAGCCCGCGTTCATCGGCACCAACTCGGGCCGCGCGGAATCGCTGAGCTTCGTGGCGCCGGTGGCCTACACCCTCGAACTGCTGATGCTGTGGAGCGACCGCGCGCGCATCGTCACCTTCGGCATCGCCAGCGCCGTCGGCGTTGCGCTGGGCGCCGCACTCCACGCGCGCTTCAGCGGCAGCTTCCGCATCGAGGCCTTTCGCGATGCCGACGACCTGCTGCGCCACATCGCCGGCGCGGTGTTGATGGGCTTCGGTGGGGTCACCGCGCTGGGCTGCACGATCGGCCAGGGCGTCACCGGCCTCTCCACGCTGACCTTCGGCGCCTTCATCACCACCACGGCAATCATCGCGGGATGCGCGCTGACGCTGAAGCTGCAGCTGTGGCTGATGATGCGCGACAGCGGCGGCGCCTGAGGCGCACACGCATCAGCGCAAGCGCACGAGGTCCGGGGAAGCCTGCCTTCCCCGGCGTGATCCCGCAGATCCTCTCGTGATCGACCGTCAGACCGGGTTCGGCAATGTGCCGGACTGGTGTACGCCCTTGGTCGTCCCGCCGGCTGTATCGGTTGGTTCGGCGGTTTCGCCAACATCCGCCTCCTCGCCCAGGAACCCGCCGCTCTGATGCGCCCACAGGCGCGCGTACAACCCGCCTTGCTCGAGCAGGCTGCGATGGTCGCCCTGCTCGACGATGCGCCCCTTGTCCATGACGATGAGCCGGTCCATCGCCGCGATCGTGGACAGCCGGTGCGCGATCGCCACCACCGTCTTGCCCTCCATGAGCCGGTAGAGGCTGGTCTGGATCGCCGCTTCGACCTCCGAATCCAGCGCGCTGGTGGCCTCGTCGAGCAGCAGGATGGGCGCGTCCTTGAGCATCACGCGTGCGATCGCGATGCGCTGGCGCTGCCCGCCGGAGAGCTTCACACCGCGCTCGCCGACATGTGCATCGTAGCCCTTGCGGCCCTTGGGGTCGGTCAGGGTCAGGATGAACTCGTGCGCCTCGGCGCGCTTCGCGGCGGCGATCATGTCGGCGTCGGTGGCGCCCGGGCGACCATAGAGGATGTTGTCGCGCACCGAGCGGTGCAGCAGCGAGGTGTCTTGCGTCACCATGCCGATCTGTTCGCGCAGGCTCACCTGGGTGACCTCGGCGATGTTGCGGCCGTCGATGAGGATGCGACCGGATTCCACATCGTAGAAGCGCAGGAGCAGGTTCACGATCGTCGACTTGCCCGCGCCCGAACGCCCCACCACGCCGATCTTCTCGCCCGGGCGGATGGTGAGTTCGAAGTGCTCGATGACCTTGCGCGCCTCCGGCCCGGTGGCGCCGTAGGCGAAGGTGACATCCTCGAAGCGCACCTCGCCGCGGCTCACCACCAGCGCCTGCGCATCCGGTCGATCGACCACCTGGTGCGGCCGCGCCAGCGTATTGATGCCGTCCTGCACCGTGCCGACGTTCTCGAACAGCGACGCCATCTCCCACATCACCCAGTGCGACATGCCGTTCAGGCGCAGCGCCATCGCGGTCGCCGCGGCCAGCGCGCCGACGCCCACCTCGCCATGCGCCCACAGCCACAACGCGGTGCCGGCAGTGCCGAGGATGAGCAGCATGCTGAGGCCATGCACGGTGATCTCGATGCCGCTCACCAGCCGCATCTGGCCATGCACGGTGAGCAGGAACTCCTGCATCGCCGAGCGCGCATAGCTCGCCTCGCGGCCGGCATGGGAGAACAGCTTGACGGTGGCGATGTTGGTGTAGGCGTCGGTGATGCGCCCGGTCATCGAGGCGCGCGCGTCCGCCTGCTCGCGCGACACCTTGGACAGACGCGGCACGAAGTAGCGCAGCGCCAGGGCATAGGCGAGCACCCAGGTGAGGAAGGGCACCAGCATCCACGCATCGAAGTTGCCGACCACCACCACCATGGTGACGAAGTAGATGGTCACGAACACCAGGATGTCGGTCATGATCAGGCAGGTGTCGCGCACAGCCAGCGCGGTCTGCATCACCTTTGCGGCCACCCGCCCGGCGAACTCGTCCTGGTAGAAGCTCATGCTCTGGCCGAGCATCAGGCGGTGAAAGTTCCAGCGCAGCCGCATCGGGAAGTTGCCCGCCAGGGTCTGGTGCTTCAGCATCGTCTGCACCGCCACCAGCGCGGTGCTGCCGATGATGATCACGGCGAGCAGCAGGATCGTTGCCCCCTCCTCCGCCCACAGCCGCGCCGGCTCGACCGCCGCGAGCCAATCGACGACCTTGCCCAGCATCGCGAATAGCAGCGCCTCGAAGGCGCCGATGGTTGCGGTGAGCAGGGTCATGCCGAGGATGAAGG
The DNA here is from genome assembly GCA_041916775.1 of Rhodocyclaceae bacterium. Taxonomy (GTDB): domain Bacteria; phylum Pseudomonadota; class Gammaproteobacteria; order Burkholderiales; family Rhodocyclaceae; genus UBA2357. Next base: position 96,578 of record JAYRYZ010000019.1, read on the forward strand.
GTCGCATACCCTCCGTCCCCGCCCACAGAAAGGCAAAGAAACCACGCGGTGGCGTGCGGGGTGGCGCGTCCGGATAGGGGTCGACGCGCTTCTCGAACAGGGCGAACACAGGGCGTACTCCAGAGGGCGGCTGCGCAAGCGTCGCTTGTGACGACGAACCGTGCATTCTGCCCGAGCAAAGCCCTGGGAACCAGTGACTGTTCGCGCCGCGCAGCAACTTACCCCGGCAACGCGGCCACCATGGCTTCGTCGAGATGGCGGGCGAAGACGTCGAGGATGGGGGTTTCGATTCGCCCCTTGGCGGCCATGTCGCGCAGGAAGGCGATCGCCTCTTCGCCGCTGAGGCCGCTGCGGTAGGGCCGATCCTGCACCATGGCCTGGAAGATGTCGGCGACGCGCAGGATGCGCGGCTCGAGCGGCAGGGAGGCGCTCTCGATATGGAAGGGGTAGCCGTTACCGTCGGGTTCCTCGTGATGGTAAGCGGCCCATGGCGCGATCTCCTCGAAGCCGCGGATGTTGCGCAGGATCTGATAGGTCTCGAAGCTGTGGGCGTTGATGACCTGGCGCTCGCCGGGGTCGAGCTTGCCGGGCTTGTCGAGGATCTCGTCCGGCACGCGCAACTTGCCTAGATCGTGCAGCAGGCCGGCGATCTCGATCTTGTCGCAGGCGACCGGGTCGCAGCCCATGCGTGTCGCGATCAGCCGCGCGAGCCGCGCCACGCCGAGCGAATGGGCGCCGGTGAAGGGGCTCTTTGCATCGACGATCCGGGCAAAGAGCTCGGCGAGCCCGCGCAGCTCTTCCATGCTGGCCGTGTAGTGCGTGCCGCGCTGCTGCACATCGTTGAGATAGGCCTGCACCGAGCGTGGCTCGAGCAGCAGCCAGAAGGCCTCGCGCCGAGATGCGGCGATGAAGGCGTCCACCAGCTGCGGCGCGAAGTAGCTGCCGCGGTACGACTCCATGCGGGCGCGGATGTCGGCCACATGCATGAGCAGGGTGTTGTTGGCGTAATGGGGCGCCGAGAGCGCATCGACACGATCGACAAGGAAGATCAGGTTGGCCCGCAGGCGCAGCGCATCGGGGATGTCGACTTCGACCAGGTCGCACCAGCGGGTGTGGTGGTAGAGCACCGGCGGCGCCATCGCGGCGAGTGGCGGAAACTGGGCGAGCAGCGCCGCACCCCGCTGCGCGTGGGCCTGCGAGCCCTCCCAGTCGAACTCGCCGACGAGGTGGCCGTGGGTGCGGGTGGAGGACACGCCGATATCGTGGAGCAGGCCGAGGTCGAAGAGGAAGTTCGTCTCCGCCTCGCCGAGCGCCATCGTCTTCGCACACTCTGCCGCCATGATGCCGACCCGCTTGCCGTGGGCGACATCGTCGACGCCGACGAGATCGAGGGCATCCGACAAGGCATAGATCACATGGCGCAATTCGACGTCGATGGTCATGATGCGGCTCCGGCGAGGGCGGACTACGCCGCCGGGGGGTTCGATTCAAGCATGCCGAAAGGCCGGGTGGGCTGCAACACCAGCCGGTGGGCGGGCGTGCGCCCATGCACGGAGACGCTTCAATCGCTGCGCGAGGCACCGCTGTCCGCAAGACGCAGGCGCGCGCTCGCGACACCGGCGGCGGCGGTGCGGGTCTCGACCCCGAGCTTCTCGAACACATGCTCGAGGTGCTTGTGCACCGTGCGCGGGCTGGTGCCGAGGATGTCGCCGATGTCGCGGTTGGTCTTGCCGCGGATCACCCAGTACAGCACCTCCGCCTCGCGCAGGGTGAGGCGGAAGGCTGCGACCAGCGCCTCGATGGTGCTGGCGTCGTTCTCCTCGCGCAGCACCACCAGCCATTCGCCCTCCGCCTCGCCGCCCTCCTCGGTGCGATCGTGAAAGGTCGCGAGCAGGCGCCGTGCGCCGTCGGCCAGCAGTAGCTGCGACACCTCCTGGCCGTCACGCCGCGCCTTCTCGGCGGCATGCACCCATTCGAGAAGCCGTTGCGGCGTGTCGTCCTCGCTGCCCGGGAAGTAGGCGCGGATGAGCTTGCGCGCGAGCGGCGTCTGCCACACCAGCCGCCCGTCGCTGATCCGCAGCGCCACGGTGGCCTGACCGAAGGCGTCCAGCGCGGTGCGCGCCTGTTTCATCTGGCGGGCGTTCTGCACATGCGCGGCGATGCGTGCGATCACCTCGGCGGCGCGGATCGGCTTGGTGACGTAGTCCGCGCCGCCCACCGAGAACGCGGCGACGACGTGCTCGGTATCGGTTAGACCGGTCATGAAGATGATCGGGATCTGACGGGTGGCGAAATCGCCCTTCAACCGGCGCGCGACCTCGAAGCCGTCCATGCCGGGCATCACCGCGTCGAGCAGGATCACGTCGGGCAGGCTCTGGCGCGCACGCGCCAGCGCCGCCTCCCCATGGGTGGCGACGAGCACGGTGTAGCCGGCCTCGTCGAGCGCGTCGTGCAGCACCGAGAGGTTCTCGGGGACATCGTCGACGATCAGGACGATGCCGCGGCCGTTGTCGGGCGGGCTCACCGCGCCTGCTCCTCAGGACTCTCCATCGCAGCCCTCATCGCCGCCTTCATCGTTCCCCCTCATCCTTTCCATCGCGACGATCGACACGCCATGACACCTCATGACGCACCCTCTGCCTGACTCGACAGCGCGCGCATCGCGTCGAACTGGAACTGGCGCGCCAGATCGCGCTGCAGGCGCACGAACTCGCCGCACTCCGGCTGTGCCCGCTCGATCTCCGCGAGCAGCGCCAGAATGCCGCGCGGATAGCCGAGCTCGATCAGACGATCGAGCTCGCGCAATTGTGCCGCAGGCGGGTGGCGGATGGGTGCCGGCGCGGCAGGCTCCCGAGCGGGTCCTCGCGCGTCGGCCGGTACGGCAGGCGACGGCGCGCGTGCCGTATCTTCCGGGGTCTCCATCCACACCCACTCCAGACCGAGCCTGCAACCGAGCCAGTCGAGCAGCTCCTCGACCCGGATCGGCTTGGTGATGAAGTCGTCCGGCGTGATGCCGACATCGTTGTCCAGCCCCTTGTCGAAGGCATTGGCGGAGATGATCGCCGCGGGAATGTCGCCGAAACCCTCATGACGCATGCGCCGCAGCGTCTCCCAGCCGTCGATGCCGGGCATCGCCAGATCCATGAGCACCAGGTGCGGGCTGAAGTTCTCCAGCACCGCAAGACATTCATGCCCCGAGCCCGCCTGCTCGACCTGGAAGCCGAGCGGCTCGAGCAGGTTCGCGAGCAGCTCGCGATCCACCCGCTCGTTGTCGACGACCAGGATGCGCCGGCGGATGCCCTTGTAGCCGATGCGCTGGGCGCGCGGCAGGGCGTCGCGCGCCTGCTGCCCGTGGAGCTGCGGCAGGAACAGGCGGGCACGGAAGCGGCTGCCCTCGCCGGACCGGCTGTCGACCGTGAGCTCGCCGCCCATCAGGTCGGTGAGCATGCGCGCGATAGTGAGCCCGAGGCCGGTGCCCACCGTGCCGGCGCGGGTCGCGCTGCCGCGCTCGAAGGGCTCGAACACGCGCTCGAGCTCGTCCGGCGCGATGCCGGGGCCGGTGTCCTGGATCTCGAACACCGCCATCTCGCGCCGGTAGTGGAGTCGCAGTGTCACCACGCCGCGCTGGGTGAACTTGATCGCATTGCCGATGATGTTGATCAGGATCTGGCGCAGCCGCTTCTCGTCCGCGCGCACCACCGGCGGCAGCTCGCCAGCGGGCTCGAACACGAAGCGCAGGCCCTTGTTGCGCGCCTGCAGCTCGAACATCGCCACCATCTCCGCGACGAAGGCGGGGAAGGCGAGCGACCGCAGCTCCAGCGTGAGCTTGCCGCCCTCGATGCGGGCGATGTCCAGCGTGCCCTCGATGAGCGACAGCAGGTGTTCGCCGCTCTTCTTGATCACGCTCACCGCCGGGCGCCGATGCGGCGGGATCGCCTCGTCGCCGTCGAGGATCTGGGCGTAACCGAGGATGCTGTTGAGCGGCGTGCGCAGCTCGTGGCTGATCGCGGTGATGTAGCGGCTCTTCGCCTGGTTGGCGCTCTCCGCCGCGCGCTTCGCCCCCTGCAGCGCCTCGTCGGTGCGCTTGTGGGATTCGATCTCCTGGATCAGCAGGTGCGTCTGGCGGTTCGACTCCTCCTGCGCCACCTGGCGGCTCTTGTGGGTGAGCACCATCCACCACGCCCCCACGCCGCTCACGAGGAACAGGGCCGCGAAGATCTTGCCGAAGAGCCCGTTGAGCGAGCTGCCGTCACCCGCCGCGAGCGCCTGCGCCTCATGGTAGTGGATGAGGAAGAGCAGCAGCCCGAGGAAGGCGACGATGCCGGTCATCAGCATCAGATAGTGGCCGAGGCCGGCCTCCACATAGGGGACGAGCCCCCTGGGCAATACCCGCCGCAGCAACATCGCCCACTGGCTGGCGAGCCGCGCATGCGGCTTGCACAGGTCGTCGCAGCGCGCATCCAGGGTGCAGCACAGCGAGCAGATCGTGCCGCGGTAGGCGGGGCAGTAGCTGGTGTCGACCGGCTCGAAGTGCTGGCCGCAGATCGAGCACTGGCGCAGTCCGTCGGCTTCGCCCGGCTTCTCGGCGGGACGCGCGAGGTAGTAGCGCCCGCCGGTCCACCAGGCGATCAGTGGCGACACGATGAGCGCAGTCGCCATCGCAACGAAGGGCGCGAAAGGCTGGATCGCATCGCCGAAGAGGCCGACGAAGGTCGCAACCGACAGGCACGAGGCGACCAGCATCGCGCCGACCCCCACCGGGTTGATGTCGTAGAGGTGGCTGCGCTTGAACTCGATGCCCCGCGGCGACCAACCCATCGGCTTGTTGATGACGAGGTCGGCGACCACCGCCACGATCCACGAGATCGCCACGTTCGAATACAGCCCCAGCACCTGGCCGAGCGCCTGGAAGACCTCCATCTCCATCAGCAAGAGCGCGATCAGGGTGTTGAACACCACCCACACCACCCGGCCGGGGTGACTGTGGGTCAAGCGCGAGAAGAAGTTCGACCACGCGAGCGAGCCGGCATAGGCGTTGGTGACGTTGATCTTGAGCTGCGACACGATCACGAACAGCGCGGTCACCGCGACCGCGAGGGTGGCGTTGTCGAACACCATGCTGAAGCCGAGGAGATACATCTGGTTGGGGTCCACCGCCTTGTCCGCGCCCATGCCCTCGCGCAGCAGCAGCCAGGCGAGAAAGCAGCCGCCCAGCATCTTCACCACCCCGATCAACACCCAACCCGGCCCGCCGAGCACGACCCCGGCGAGCCACTGGCGGCGATTCGCCTCGGTGCGCTCCGGCATGAAGCGCAAGTAGTCGGCCTGCTCCCCCATCTGGGTGATGAGCGCTATGCCCACCGTCATCGCCGCACCAAAGAGGTGCCAGTTGAACTCGCCGCTCGCCCCCTGCGCACCGGGGTAGTGCCACAGCCCCTGCAAGGCCTGCGGGTTCTCGCCGAGCAGGAACACGAAGGGCAGCGCCAGCAGGAACAGCCACAGCGGCTGGGTGAGCGTCTGGATGCGGCTGATGACGGTGATGCCGTGCGTCACCAGCGGAATCACCACCAACGCGCAGATCAGGTAGCCCCACGCCGGCGGGATCGCGAACGCGAGCTCCAGCGCATACGCCATGATCGCCGCCTCGAGCGCGAAAAGGATGAAGGTGAAGGACGCATACACCAGCGACGAGATCGTCGAGCCGATGTAGCCGAAGCCCGAGCCGCGCGTGAGCAGGTCCATGTCCACCCCGTGGCGCGCCGCGTACAGGCTGATCGGCATGCCGGTGAGGAAGATCACGAGCCCGATCGCGAGGATCGCCCAGAAGCTGTTCACGAAGCCGTAGCTCACCAGCATGGTCGCGCCCACCGCCTCCAGCACCAGGAAGGAGGCCGAACCGAAGGCCGTGTTGCCGACGCGGAACGGCGACCACTTGCGAAAGCTGCGCGGCGTGAAGCGCAGCGCATAGTCCTCCAGCGTCTCGTTGGCGACCCAGGTGTTGTAGTCGCGCCGCACCTTCACCACCCGCTGCACCGGGTCGGGCGCCTGGTTCTGTGGCGGCACGGCGGGTGCAGGCGTGGGTTCGCGAGAGACGTTCATCGGGCTCGTGTCGTACATGGGCCAAGCCGATCAGCAAGCACCATGCCCGACGCACACCCGGGCGCGTCCAGGTGCTTGATCGGGCGAGGGATCGGCGTAGACTTCCGCTGGTGTGCCGGATCGCCGCACTTTGCGGCACAGCGCCGGCTCGCCAACACGCCCTGGAGCGCCACATGAACCTGCCCGCCCTGCAGCACCGCATGCGCTACGACGACTTCCACGCCTGGGAGGCCGAAATGCCGGAACGCTGGGAGTTCGTCGATGGCGAACCCTTCATGATGGCCGGGGGGTCCGACGTCCATAACACCATCTCCGGAAACACCTACATCAGCCTGCGCGAGCGCCTGCGTGGCACGCCCTGCAGCGTGTTCATGAGCGACGTGAAGCTGCGTGATGACGAAGCCGAGTGCAGCTTCTACCCGGATGTGTTCGTCAGCTGCGCGGACAGCGACCGTACCCGGCGGCTCGACAAGTCCGCGCCGACGCTGATCGTCGAGGTCCTCTCGCCGAGCACCGAGGCCTACGACCGCGGCAGGAAGTTCGCCGCCTACCGGCGATTCGCTTCGCTGCAGGCGCTGGTGCTGCTGGAGCAGGACGCCGTGCATGCGGATTGCTACATACGCGCAGAGGGTGGAAGCTGGCTATTCACCGAGGCGAGCGGCCTCGAGGCCACGCTCGCGCTGCCGGCACTGTCGCTCGCGCTACCGCTCGCCGAGCTCTACCGCGACCTGCCGCCGCCGGTTGAAGAGGCCGCCAGCACGGCGGCCTGAATGACCTGGACGATCTGGATGGCCTGAACGCCCCGGCAGCTTCAACCGCCGGCGTCGGCGCGCAGGATGGCGGCGGGGATGCGCTCCAGCGGCAACACCTCGTCCACCGCGCCGAGCTTGATCGCCTCCTTGGGCATGCCGAACACCACACAGGTCGATTCGTCCTCGGCGATGGTGTAGGCGCCGGCCTCGTGCATCTCCTTCAGGCCGCGCGCGCCATCGTCGCCCATGCCGGTCATGATGATGCCGAGCGCGTTCTTGCCGGCGAACTTCGCGCACGAACGGAACAGCACATCCACCGACGGCCGGTGGCGGTTCACCAGCGGGCCATCGACGACCTCGACGCGATACTGTGCGCCGCTGCGTGCCACCATCATGTGCTTGCCACCCGGCGCGATGAGCGCCACGCCGGGCATCACCCGGTCGCCGTCCTGCGCCTCGCGCACGGTGATCTTGCTCAGACCGTTGAGGCGCTCGGCGAACATCGCGGTGAACTTCTCGGGCATGTGCTGCACGATGACGATGCCGGGGCACACCGCGGGCAGCTGGGTGAGCACCGCCTCCAGCGCCTGGGTGCCGCCCGTCGAGGTGCCGATCGCGACGAAGCGGTCGGTGGTGCGCACCATGCCCGCGCCCTTGCCGAGCCCGGCGCTGCTGCTGATCACCGCATCGGCGGAGAGCCGCGGTGGCGGCACCGGCGGCATGCGCGGCGCGAGCCGCCGGGTGTTCGCGCGGGCGGCGGACTTCACCGCCTGCACCACGTCGTTGGCGCTGTCCTCGAGAAACTGCTTGAGCCCCATCGTAGGCTTGGTGATGATGGATACCGCACCCGCCTCGAGCGCGCTCATCGCCGCCTGCCCGCCCCGCTCGGCGAGCGAGGAGCAGATCACCACCGGCGTGGGCCGCTCGGCCATGATCTTCTTCAGGAAGGTGAGGCCGTCCATGCGCGGCATCTCGATGTCCACGACGAGCACGTCCGGCCACGCCGTCTGCATGCGCGCGAGCGCGAACACCGGGTCCGATACCGCGGCGATGACCTCGATCCCGGGATCGCGCTCCAATGTCTGGCGCACGACCTGGCGGACCACCGCCGAGTCGTCGACGATCATGACCTTGATGCGCTCGCTCATCGCCCGCTCACTGCTTGAACTCGGGGCGGCAGTAGATCGTCGGCCGCAGGGCCACCACGTCGTCGGTGATCCGGTTCAGGGTCTCGGAGTGCCCGATCACGAAGTAACCATCGGCACGCAGGTGCGGCAGCATGTTGGCGACGACCTTGGCCTTGGTTTCGTTGTCGAAATAAATCATCACGTTGCGCAGGAAGATCACGTCGAACATGCCGAGGTCGCGGGCATTTCCCGGCGCGATCAGGTTGTACTGGCGGAACGAAACCCGCTCACGCAGCGAGGAGGCGATGAGCAGCGTCCCCGCCTGCTCGCGCACCCCTTTCAGGCAATACTTCTTCAGCAAGGGCTGCGGAATGCCGCCCGCACGTTCCATCGGATAGTGGCCGATCTCGGCGCGCTTCAACACCGTCATGCTGATGTCGGTGGCGACGATCTCCCACTGTGCATGCTGGCCGAGTGTCTCGGCGAGCACCATGGCCATGGTATACGGCTCCTCGCCGGAGGAACAGGCCCCGCTCCACACGCGGAACAGGCGGCCGCGGCGGGACGCGGCGAGGTCTCGAAGGAAGTCGAAGTGTGCGGATTCGCGGAAGAAGTAGGTCTCGTTGGTGGTCAGGAGATCGACCATCAACTGCAGCTCCTGCGGATTCTCGCCGCTCGCGAGCATCTTGTAATAGTCGCCGAAGCGGGCGAGCCCGTAATGGCGCAGGCGCTTGCCGAGCCGGCCGACCAGCAGCACCTTCTTGGAGTCCGCCATGCTGATGCCGGCGAGCTTGTAGATGAGCTTCTGGAACAGCGCGAATTCCTGCTGGGTGATCTCTAGATTTTCCATTCAGCCCCCACGTTGTCGGCCGGCTCAGAACAGCTCGACGTTGCTCTTCGGCGGCTTGCGCAGCAGGGACTCGGCATACACCGCCTCCTCGCGCGCGATCTCCTGCGCGGTGGCGAGCGAGGTCGGCATGCGGCGGCAGTAGGCGTCGCCGTTGGCGGGCACGAAGAGGATCTTGCGCGACCACGGGCCGAGGAAGTCCGAGGCCACCAGCGGCACCTTCTCGCGCTCCAGCCATTCGCGCGCGAACTCGGCATTGCGCGTACCGATGCCGGTGGCGGCGAGACTGCTGATGATGGTGCCGGCGCCGAAGGCCTTGGCGCGGATGCGTGCGCGCTGCGCGCCGCGGCCGAGCAGGCCGTTCATCAGCACCTCCATCGCGAAGTCACCGGAGAGCACGCTGTCCACATCGTCGTGCGAACCGCGCTTCATGCTCGGCAGCATGAAGTGGTTCATGCCGCCGAGTTGAGCGACCGGATCGAACAGGCACACCGCGACGCACGACCCGAGCAGCGTGCACATCGGCTGCTCCCTGTCCACCAGCCAGCCGCCGGGCGGGATGTTGCTGGACATGCGCTCGATCTCGCGCGCGGGAATCGCCGACCAGTCGGTTGCCACGTTGACCTTACCTTGTTCGCTGCATGGCAGCATTGTCCGCCAGAGTGAAGAACTCCATCAACTGCTGCAGCTGCCCGGCCTGGCCGCCCAGCTCCTCTGCGGTGGCCGCCAGCTCTTCCGAGGCCGACGCGTTCTGCTGCGTCGCCTTGTTGAGCTGACCCATCGCGTTGTTGATCTGCACCACCCCCTGGCTCT
>JAYRYZ010000020.1:0-103869 GCA_041916775.1 Rhodocyclaceae bacterium
TGAATCGCCCCGGGTTTCGTAGAGGCTCCGTGGTTTAAGCACAGACGGGTTCTGCCTGTTGGGCGAGTTGCAAATAATACCGTTGCTCAGCCTCGGCGGGCGGGAGGTATCCGATGGGCTCCAAGAGCCGCTGATGGTTGAACCAAGTTACCCATTCGAGGGTAGCCAGTTCCAGGGACTCCACGGTTTTCCACGGTGCCCGGCGATGGATCAGTTCGGCCTTGTACAAGCCGTTGATGGTTTCCGCCAAGGCGTTGTCGTAGCTGTCGCCCTTGCTGCCGACGGAAGGCTCAATGCCGGCTTCCGCCAGACGCTCGGTATAGCGGATGGAAACATACTGCGCCCCCCGGTCGGAATGATGGATCAGGGTGGCGTCACGCTCGGGCTGGCGGGCGTAGAGCGCCTGCTCCAGGGCATCGAGGACGAAGTCGGTTCGCATCGACCGGCTGACCCGCCAGCCGACAATGCGGCGTGCAAAGACATCGATGACGAAGGCGACATAAACGAATCCCTGCCAGGTCGAGACGTACGTGAAATCCGAGACCCAAAGCTGATTTGGGCGCTCGGCCTTGAACTGCCGATTGACCCGGTCCAGCGGACACGGCGCCTTGGTATCGCCGAAGGTGGTGCGAACCACCTTCCCGCGAATGACGCCGCGCAGGCCGAGACGCCGCATCAGACGTTCGACGGTACAACGCGCCACCTCAATGCCTTCCCGCTGCAATTGGCGCCAGACCTTGTCGGCGCCATAGACCTGGAAATTGGCGAGCCAGACCCGCTGAATGTGGGGAATCAGGAATTCATCGCGCCGAGCCCGGGCACTTTGCAAGGCGGGATTGCGCCGCCGGGCGGCATGGCGCCAGTAGGCGGACGGGGCGACCCGCAACAGCTTGCAGATCGGCTCGACCCCGAACCGCTCCCGGTGCTGGTCGATGAACGACCTCACTTCTTCTTGAGGCGGTCGAGCTCCGCCTGCGCGAAAAACGCACTGGCCAGCCGGAGGATCTCGTTGGCCTGGCGCAGTTCCTTGTTCTCTCGCTCCAGGACTTTCATGCGTTCCCGCTCGGCACTCGTCACGCCATCGCGCACGCCGGTATCGATCTCGTGCTTCTTGACCCATTCATGCAGCGTGACCGCTGCACAGCCAATCTTCGGGGCAATCGATTCAATCGCCGCCCATAGCGAGGGATAGTCCTTGCGTGCCTCCTCTACCAGCCGCACGGCTCGCTCCCTGACTTCCGGGGAATACTTGTTCGTCTTGTTCATCATGGCTCCATTCTCTCAGGTAATGGAGCCTCCTCGATTCCCGGGGCGATTCACTGGAGACCTACCGGGTCATGGGCGCGGCGGGCTTCGCCGACTTCCAGACGGCGCTCACCGGCTACATCGAGGAGGAGTGGCAGCACATGAACACCGAGGAGAAGCAGGTCTTCCCCCTCGCGCGCAAGCACCTCACCCCCGAAGACTGGGCCGCGATCGACGCCGCCTTCCTCGCCAACGACAACCCCTGGCAAGGCCCGGCCGGCGAATACGCCGCGCTCTTCACCACCATCGTCAACACCGCGCCGGCACCGGTGGGGTTGGGAGGCTGAGTCGGGGAGGGTGGAGTGTGGGCTCAGAAGGACGAGGCAAGCGCCGGTCAGTGTTCCGGATCAGGCATTCATGGCTGACCCAAGGAGTCCGGGGTGGGACGGATGCTGGCAAGCGGCAGGAAAAGCCTCAGCGGTAAGTCGGCCAGGTCGATGAACGCGTGATGCCGGTAGAAGGCGGCCGCCTGCTCGTCCTTCGCGTCCACGATCAGTGCGAAAGCGGCAATCTCGGAGCGCGCAGCACGACGCAATGCATTGATCAGCAGCGCGCCGCCGAGGCCTTGTCCCTTGAAGGATTGATCGACCGCGAGACGCCCCATGCGGATAGCCGGTACGGCTGCGTAGCGGGGGAGCTTGCGCTTGATGGTGTCGGGCAGGTCGTTGAGCGGAACGCTCGCCGTCGCCAGGGTGTAGTAGCCTGCGATGCGATTTTCGTCGTTCAGTGCCACGAAGCAGGCCGCGATCCTGCGTCGGATGTCCTGGCCGACCTGCTCACGCAGGTAGCGATCCAGGGCCACGGAGCCGCTGTCGAAGCTTGAGCGGTCATGCGCGGGATCGAACGGGACAACCCGTAGCGGCATGCCGTTCATTCGCTGCCGAACAGCGCGTCGTGCTTGGACATCGCCCGCTTCAGGGCGTTGGAGGGTGGCGGCGGAGACAGCAATGCATCGGCAAAGCGCTGCTGATCGGCCAGCGACAGGCGGATGACCTCGGCCTGCTCGATGGCGCGCTGCGCGGCGTCCTGCACGGCAGAGATTACGAAGTCGGTCATCGTGCGTCCCTGGAGTTCTGCGGCACGTTTCAGCAGTGCGTGAAGGTCGGTACTGATACGGGCTTCGAGTCGGGCCGTCGCGGCGGTAGAAGCGGATGGCGGCATGGTGTTGAGCCTCTTCCTGCAGTTACAAGGCCAAATTGTACGGCGGACTGCCGGATTGATCCAGCTGCGATTGGCGTCGTATCCGCCGGTCAGTGTCATCGCGAGTGTCGCATTCCGGTTGGGTTGGCATCGATTTTGCGTTATCTTCGGGTGGCGCGGCGGCGTCACCCCGTGCCACCCGGGCAAGGCGCCCGCGACTGCGGTACTCCCCTAATCATCTTCCTCGGGCTTCCTCATCGATGCTGCTGGCTTCCCTCGTCCTCATGCCGTTCGTCGGCAGCGTGATCGCGGCGATCATGCCGGAGAACGCGCGCAACCGTGAGTCCTGGCTCGCGGTAGGGGTGGCGGTGTATGGCCTGCTGGTGGTGGGGATGGATTATCCCGAGATGGCGCGCGGCGAGGCGGTGCATGAGCGTTACGCGTGGCTGCCGGCGAAGGGGCTGGAGTTCGTGCTGCGCGTGGACGGGCTGGCGTGGGTGTTCGCGATGCTGGTGCTGGCGATCGGCCTGCTGGTGGTGCTGTATGCGCGCTACTACATGTCGCCCAGGGATCCGGTGCCGCGCTTCTTCGCCTTCCTGCTCGCGTTCATGGGGTCGATGCTGGGCGTGGTGCTGTCCGGCAACCTGATCCAGCTGGTGGTGTTCTGGGAGCTCACCAGTCTGACCTCCTTTCTCCTCATCGGCTACTGGCATCACCGCGCGGATGCGCGCCGCGGCGCGCGCATGGCCTTCACCGTGACCGCGACCGGCGGTCTGTGCCTGATGGCCGGGGTGGTGGTGCTGGGCCACATCGTCGGCAGCTACGATCTCGACGCCGTGCTCGCGGCGGGCGACATGGTGCGCGGCCACGACCTCTATGGTGCCGCCTTGGTGCTGATCGCGCTCGGCGCGCTCACCAAGAGTGCGCAGTTCCCCTTCCACTTCTGGTTGCCGCATGCGATGGCGGCGCCCACGCCGGTGTCGTCCTACCTGCACTCGGCGACCATGGTGAAGGCGGGGGTGTTCCTGCTGGTGCGGCTGTGGCCGACGCTCTCCGGCACCCCGGAGTGGACCTGGATCATCGGCGGAGCGGGGGTGTGCACCCTGCTCATCGGTGCCTTCATCGCGATCTTCCAGCATGACCTGAAGGGCCTGCTCGCGTATTCGACGATCAGCCACCTCGGCTTGATCACGGTGCTGATCGGCATCGGCACGCCGCTCGCGATGGTCGCGGCGATCTTCCACATTCTCAACCACGCCACCTTCAAGGCCTCGCTGTTCATGGCCGCCGGCATCATCGACCACGAGACCGGCACGCGCGACCTGCGCGTGCTGCGCGGCTTGCGTCACAAGCTGCCGGTGACGGCGACGCTCGCGATCGTGGCGAGCGCGGCGATGGCGGGTGTGCCGCTGCTGAACGGATTCCTGTCGAAGGAGATGTTCTTCGCCGAGACCGCGCTCGTCGGCGGCGACAGCAACTGGTGGATGTCGGTCGCGGCGGTGGCGATGGGCATGTTCGGCGTGGCCTACTCGCTGCGCTTCATCTCGATCTTCTTCGGCCTGGCGCCGGACGACCTGCCGCGCGACGCGCACGAGCCGCCGCGCTGGATGCGCTTTCCGGTGGAGCTCCTGGTGCTGACCTGCCTCGTGGTTGGTATCGTGCCCGGCATCAGCATCGCCCCGGTGCTGGAGCTCGCGGTGGGCGCAGCGCTCGGCGCAGCGGCGCCGGAGTACGATCTGGCGGTGTGGCATGGCTTCAACCTGCCGCTGGCGCTGAGCATGTTCGCAATGGTCGCCGGGGTGGTGTTCTACGCTGTGCTGAAGCGTCATTTCGCGCTCCAGTCGCGCGAGCATGTGCCGCTCATCCACCGCTTCAACGGCGCGCAGGCCTATGAGACGGCGATGGCGACGCTGACGCGCGCGGCGGAATGGCTGCTGCAGCATCTCGGCACCGCCCGGCTGCAGCCGCAGTTGCTGGTGATGTTGCTTGCGCTGCTGGTGGTACCGCTGTGGCTCGCCGGGCAGCCGCCCGCGTGGACGATGATCCCGGTCGGCTCCTTCGACCCGCTCTTCGCCGGCATCTGGCTGATCGGCGGCGGCTGCGCGATCGTCGGCGCGTGGATGGCGAAGTACCACCGCCTCGCGGCGCTCAGTCTGGTGGGCGGCACCGGCATCGTCACCGCAGCGACCTTCCTGTGGCTGTCGGCGCCGGATCTCGCGCTCACACAGATCATGGTCGAGACGGTGACCACGGTGCTGATCCTGCTCGGACTGCGCTGGCTGCCGCCACGCATCGAGCCGAAAGTGCTGCACATCGAGATCCCCGCACGCGTGTGGCTGCACCGCGCGCGCGATATGGCGGTGGCGGTGGCGGGCGGCGGGCTGATGGCGGCGCTGACCTATGCGGTGCTGGTGCATCCGGCCTCCGGCACGATCGCAGACTTCTTTCTTCTCAATGCGCTCACGGGCGGTGGCGGCAGCAACGTGGTGAATGTCCTGCTGGTGGATTTCCGCAGCTTCGACACGTTGGGCGAGATCACCGTGCTCGCGGTGGTGGCGCTCACCGTCTATGCCTTGTTGCGCCGCTTCCGCCCCGCGCCCGAGAGCACCGGCCTGCCTGCGCAGCAGACCTGGGCACAGGACCCGGCCACGCGGCAGACACCCGCGGAACAGGCCAACAGCGGCTACCTGATGGTGGCGGGGGTGTACATGCGCCTGTTGCTGCCCTTCATTGGCGTGATCGCGGTGTATTTCTTCATGCGCGGTCACAATCTGCCGGGCGGCGGCTTCGTCGCCGGGCTGATCTTCGCGGTCGCGATCCTCGTCCAGTACATGCTGGCCGGCACCGTTTGGGTGGAGAGCCACCTGCGCCTGCGGCCGCACCGCTGGCTCGGTATCGGTCTGCTGCTGGCGTGCGTAACCGGCCTCGGGGCGTGGCTGTTCGGCCATCCCTTCCTCACCACCCACACCGCGCATGTGGATTGGCCGCTGGTCGGCGAACTGCATCTGCCGAGCGCCTTCATCTTCGACCTCGGCGTGTTCGCGGTGGTGGTCGGCACGACGATGCTGATGCTGGTGGCGATCGCCCACCAGTCGCTGCGTGCGCACCGCGCACCGACCGAATCGGAGCCTGCGGGAGGCGCGCACTGATGGAGATCGTGATCGCGCTCGCGGTGGGGGTGATGTTCGGCTCGGGGGTATGGTTGATCCTGCGCCCGCGGACCTTCCAGCTCATCACCGGGCTGCTGCTCATGTCCTATGCGGTGAATCTCTTCATCTTCGCGATGGGGCGGCTGTGGGTGGACAAACCGCCGATCACGCCGACGCAGCCGGTCGATCCCGCGCTCTTTGCCGACCCGCTGCCGCAGGGATTGGTGCTGACCGCGATCGTGATCGGCTTCGCGACCACCGCGCTCTATCTGGTGATCATGATCGGTGCGCGCGGCCTCACCGGCAGCGACCATGTCGACGGCGAGGAGCCGCAGGAATGAACACCCTGCCGTGGCTGAACCACCTCATCGTGGTGCCGGTGCTGCTGCCGCTGGTGGTCGGCGCGCTGATCATTCCGATCAACCAGAGCCGCCATGGGCTGAAGTTCGTGCTCAGTGTGGCGAGCGGCGTGCTGATGTTGATGGTTTCGGTGGCGCTGCTGGTGCTCGTCGATGGCGGGCACTGGCCGGGTGCGGCGGGTGTGTATCTCGCCTCGAACTGGGCCGCACCCTTCGGCATCGCGCTCGTCGCCGACCGGCTCTCGGCGCTGCTGCTGGTGCTGACCGCGACGATCGCGCTGGCGGTGCTGGTGTTCTCGGCGCAGCGCTGGGACCGCGTCGGGGTGCATTTCCATTCCCTGTTCCAGTTTCTGCTGATGGGCTTGAACGGCGCCTTCCTCACCAACGACCTCTTCAACCTGTTCGTGTTCTTCGAGGTCATGCTCGCCGCGTCCTACGGGCTGGTGCTGCATGGCTACAACCTGCGCCGCATTCGCGCCGGCATGCAGTACATCGCGATCAACCTGGTGGCGTCCTTCCTGTTCCTGATCGGGGTGGCGCTGATCTACGCCGCGAGCGGCACGCTCAACATCGCCGACCTCGCGCAGCGGGTGCCGTTGCTCGGCGCGCAGGATACCTATCTGCTCAGCATCGGCGCGACGGTGCTGGCGCTCGCCTTCCTCACCAAGGGCGCGATGTGGCCGCTGGGTTTCTGGCTGCCGGGTACCTACGCATCGGCATCGGCGCCGGTGGCGGCGATGCTGGTGCTGATGACCAAGGTGGGTGTCTATGCGGTGCTGCGCGTGTGGCTGGCGGTGTTCGGTGCCGAAGCCGGCGCGCTCGCCGGCTTCGGCCTCACCGCGCTGATGATCGGCGGCATGGCCACCTTGCTGTTCGGCGCCATCGGCATGCTCGCGAGCCAGGACGGCGGGCGCATGGCGGGCTTCGGCGCGATCGTCTCGTCCGGCACGCTGCTCGCGGTCATCGGTCAGTCCGGGGGCGGCACGGTGCTCAGCGCCGGGCTCTTCTACCTGCTCGGCTCCACGCTGGCGATGGCGGCCTTCATGCTGCTCATCGAGCTCACCGAGCGCATCCGCCCGCCGGGGGCCTCGCTGCTCGCGATCACGATGGAGGCCTTCGCGATCGAGGACAGGCCGGAGGATCCGGTCGGGGTCGGCATTCCCGGTACGCTCGCCTTTCTCGGCCTGAGCTTCGCCGCCTGCGCGCTGGTGATCAGCGGCATGCCGCCGTTGTCCGGCTTTGTCGCCAAGTTCAGCCTCTTCCATGCGCTGCTCGGCGAGACCGCGCCGGAGGCGGGTGTGCCGGGCCTCACCTGGGCGCTGATCGCGCTGGTGGTGCTGGCGGGCCTGGCCGCCATCATCGCGCTGATGCGCCTCGGTGTGCGCATCTTCTGGGCCTCGGGTGCGGTGACGGCGCCACGGCTGCAGGTCTCCGAGGTGCTGCCGGTGAGCGCCTTGGTGCTGGCCTGCGTGCTGCTCACGCTGCAGGCGGGGGCGGTGTTCGACTATCTCGGCCGCACGGTGGCCGACCTCGCACGCATCGCCGACAACAGCGCCAGGGTGCTGGGCGAGCCGTCGGTGCTGCGTGATCCGGCTGGGGAGGGCGCACGATGAGCCGCTGGTTGCCCTCGCCACTGCTGTCGGTCGCGCTGCTGCTGCTGTGGCTGATGCTGAACCAGAGCGTTGCGCCCGGGCACTGGCTGCTGGGAGCTGCGCTCGGCGTGATCGCGCCCTTGCTCGCGCGGCCGTTGCAGCCGCACGGCCACGCGCGCATCCGCCGGCCGTTCGCGCTGCTGCGCCTCCTGGGTTTCGCCGCCATCGAGATCGTGCGCTCGTGCTTCAACGTCAGCAGCATCGTGCTGTTCCGGCGCGCCGAGGGGGTGAACGCGCAGTTCATCCATGTTCCGCTCGATCTCAGAAGCCCGCAGGGCCTGGCCTTGCTGTCGTGCCTGATCAACTCGACCCCGGGGACGGTGTGGGTCGAGATTCTTCCGCACAACCACACCCTGCTGCTGCACGTGTTCGACCTGCACGACGCCGCGTGGTGGGTGGACACGATCAAGACGCGCTACGAGCGCCCGATCATCGAGGTGTTCGAGGGCGATGTCGGCGACGCGGGCGGCGGCGGCGCCGCGCGGGCCTCAACCGTGGAAGGAGGAACACCATGACCACTGCGACGCTGCTGTCCGCCGCCATCCTGTTCGCGTTGGCGTGCGTGGTGCTGGCGATGCTGTTCTCCACCGCGCGCCTCGTCATCGGCCCGACCGCGCAGGACCGCGTGCTGGCGCTCGACACGCTGTGGATGTGCACGATGCTGCTCGCGCTGATGCTCGGCATCCGCCATGGCAGCCAGATCTACTTCGAGGCGGCGCTGCTGATCGCGGTGCTCGGCTTCGTGTCGACGATCGCACTCGCCAAATTCCTGATGCGCGGCGAGGTGATCGAATGAACGCGATCGACACCCTGCCGTGGTGGGCCGCCGTGCCGGTGGCGCTGCTGCTGGTGCTGGGCGGGCTCATCACCCTCGTCGGCACGCTGGGGCTGTTGCGGCTCAAGGACTTCTACCAGCGCATCCACGGCCCGGCGATCACGATCACGCTCGGTGCGGGCTGCATTCTGGTGGCGTCGATGGTGGTGTTCACCGTCACGCAGTCCCGGCCGGTGGTGCATGAGCTCCTCATCAGCCTGTTCGTGCTGATGACCGCACCGGTGGTGGCGATGCTGATCATGCGTGCCGCGGTGTATCGCGACCTGCGCAGCAACCGTCGTCCGCCGGGGCTGGATCCGAACGCGGGCGAGGACTGAAGGGCCGCTGCCGGCGCACAATGAGTACATCCCGGCCGCAACGTCGCACGCCTCGAAAGGTGGCGCCGGGCGGCTGAAAAACAGATTGGAGACACACGATGGAACACCCGGAAACGGCCGATTTCACCTGGGACGACGCTTTCCTGCTCGGCCACCCCGCGATGGACGACACCCACCGCGAGTTCGTCGACTGCGTGAATGCGCTGCTCACCGCGCCGGACGAGGCGCTGCCCGCGGCGATGGAGGCTTTCGGCCGGCACGCCGAGGCCCATTTCGCGCAGGAGGACGAATGGATGACCTCCACCGACTTCCCGCCGCGGGATTGCCATCTCGACGAGCATGCCAAGGTGCTGGCGTCCTTTCACGAAGTGAACGGACTGCTCGCCGAAGGCCATGTCGAGGTGGTGCGCGACTTCGCGCGCGCGCTCGCGGAGTGGTTTCCCGGCCATGCTGACTACCTCGATTCGGCACTCGCCGCCTGGATGGTGAAGCGCAGCCACGATGGTCGTCCGCTGGTGTTCCGGCGCAACAAGCCGGCGTGACGCTGTGATGTGGCTTTTCCATTGATCGAGAAAAGTAGATAATCTCGAGAAAATGTTGTGCAGCGCCCTTGCGCTGCGATCGTTCTCGAAGGAGTCACGATATGGATCTTCAGATCAAGGGCAAGCGGGCATTGGTGAGCGGCTCGACCGCCGGCATCGGTTTCGCGATCGCACGCGAGCTCGCGCGCGAGGGCGCGGCGGTGGTCCTCAACGGTCGCGACCAGGGGCGGGTCGATGCGGCGATGGCACGCCTCCTCGCCGAGGTTCCGGCGGCACGGGTGCGCGGCGTCGCGGCGGATCTGGGCAGCGCGGCGGGTGTGGCGGCGCTCACGGCGTAGTGCCCGGCGGTCGACATCCTGGTGAACAACCTCGGTATCTTCGATCCCGTGCCCTTCGTCGACATCGGCGACGACGCCTGGCAGCGCTTCTTCGACATCAACGTGATGAGCGGCGTGCGCCTGTCGCGCCACTACCTGCCCGCGATGCTCGCCGCCGATTGGGGGCGGATCGTGTTCATTTCCAGCGAATCCGGCATCAACACGCCGGGCGAGATGGTGCATTACGGCATGACCAAGTCGGCCCAGCTCGCGGTGTCGCGCGGCCTCGCGCAGACCACCACCGGCACCGGTGTCACCGTCAATGCGGTGCTGCCCGGGCCGACCCGCTCGGAAGGCGTGGGCGCGTTCTTCGCCAAGCTCGCGGCGGAGGAGGGGATTCCGCTCGACGAGATGGAGCGGCGCTTCTTCGAATCCGGCCGGCCGAGTTCCATCCTCAAGCGCATGATCGACCCCGCCGAGATCGCCGCGATGGTCGCCTACGTGTGCAGCGCGCGTGCTTCCGCGACCAATGGTGCCGCGCTCCGGGCGGAGGGCGGTGTGGTGGCGACGATATGCTGAACCTTCGCCCAATCCGTCCGGCCTCGCGCCGCTCGAGAGGAGTCTGGCACCATGGATGAGAAGAACGTGTTCCGCGTCGTGCGGCGGCGCGCGAAGCCCGGCTGCAGCGAGGCCTACGAGGCGCTGGTGCGCGCGATGTTCGAGGACGCGCGGCGCTTTCCCGGCTTTCTCGCGGCGGAGCTGACCCCGCCCGAGGCGCCGGGCGGCGAATACCAGATCCTGCAGCGCTTCGCGACCGAGGCCGATCTCGCGCGCTGGAACGATTCGCAGGAGCGGGCCGCGTGGCACGAGCGTCTGTCGCACGTGGCCGACGGCCCGCCCGAGTATGTGTTGCTCCACGGCCTGGACGCATGGTTCCCGCCCGCCGCGGTGCCGGTCGCGAAGCCGCCGGTGCGCTGGCGCATGGCGGTGGTGAGCTGGCTGGGCATCTTCCCCACCGTGGCGCTGTTGCTCGCCTTCGTCGCGCCGCTGCTTGCCGGTCTGCCTTTTCTCCTGCGCACCGCGATCATCACCGCCCTGGTCGCGTTCCTGATGCCCTATGTGATAATGCCGCGCCTCACGCGCTGGACGGCCGGCTGGTTGAGGAAATAGCCGAACTGGCCTGAACACAGGCGGGAGTCCGCACTCCCGAGCGCCCCGGAGGATGTCGTTGTTCGAACTTCCCAGCCCGTTTCCCGACGAACCGGGCCTGGTGCGTCTGCTCGAACCGGCGGACAGCGACGCCGCGCGTCTCGCCGCGGCGCTCCTCGACGGCAGCTATGACAAGCCTTTCGTGCTCGAGAACGGCGGGCTGCGCGCGCTCCACTTCGACCTCGGCTACGTGCAGAGCGTGATGCGCATGGACGCGCCGGCGGCGCTGGAAATGGGCTACGCGCAGCGCATGATGGCCTTCCTGCTCTTCAACCCGCGTCCGCGCAAGCTGCTGATGATCGGGCTCGGCGGCGGCTCGCTGGTGAGCTTCTGCCATCATCACCTGATCGCGACCGCGCTCACCGTCGTCGAGATCGATCCGCATGTGCTGGCCTTGCGCACGCTGTTCGGTGTGCCGCCGGACGATGACCGGCTGGAGGTCGTCGCGGGTGACGGCGCCGCGTTCGTCGCCGACACCGCGCGCCGCTTCGACACCCTGATGATCGACGCCTTCGGCCCCACCGGGGTGGCGGACGAACTCCTGGAGCGGGATTTTTACAATAACGCCAGGAAGTGCCTCAGCGCCAAAGGTATCCTGATCATGAACATCGCCGGTGCCAAGGCGGTCTATGCGCCGCATGTGGCGCGACTTGCCGAAGCCTTCGACGACCAACTCGTCGCAGTGTCCATCCGTGCAGACGGCAACTATGTGCTGTTCGCGTTCAACGAAGCCGGCTTCCAACCCCGCTGGCGTTGGGTCCATGGTCTCGCCCCGGCGCTGGAGCTGAGACTGGGGCTGCCGTACCGGGAACTCGCGCGCGAACTGGAACGCGGACAGGTGCTGCGCCTCGCACAACGATTGAGGACCTGATGATGCAGATGAAAGAGATCACCGCAGGCTGGCTGATCGCCGCGCTCGTGTTCGCCGCCCCGGCGGGGGCGGCCGACATCCGACCCGGACTATGGGAGTTTCGCTCCACCCATCTCAGCCTGGGCGGGCTGCCGGACATGTCGGCGCAGATCCAGCTCCAGTTGCAGGCCCTGCCGCCGGAGACCCGGCGCATGCTGGAGCGCGAGATGGCCGCCCGCGGTGCCCACATGGGCAGCAACGGCACGGTGCGAAGCTGCATCACGGCGGAGCAGGCGCGCCAGGACACGGTGTACTCCGGCAAGGTGGAGGGCAACTGCGTGCTGAGCCAGGTCACCAAGGCCCCCGGCCGCGTCAGCGGCCGCCTCGACTGCACCCAACCGACCGCCACCGGCCGGTTCACTGCGAACATCGCGTCCCCGCAGCAGTTCACGACCCGGGTCGACATCCGCTCCGCACAGGGCGACCTGCAGGTGGAGACCGAAGCGCGCTGGCTCGCCGCGCAATGCGGTGGGGTGCGTTGAGTCCGGCCGGGCGCGACGCGCAGGCGACGGTCGACAGCGACTGCTGAAGGCCCCGCGCTCGCCAGGGAACGAAGCCGGGCGCGCCGTCTCAAAGCGCGCATGGATACCCTGACCCATGCCGTTTCCGGCGCGCTCCTCGGCCGCGCGCTCGCCTCCACACCCATCGCGCAACGCACCGGACTGACTCCGGGGCGTGCGCTGGCGCTCGGGGCACTCGCGGGCGTGTTCCCCGACAGCGACTTCCTGCTCCGCTACGTGTCGGACCTCGCCTATCTGCGCGGTCATCGCGGCGTGACCCACTCCATCATCCTGCTGCCGCTGTGGGCGGCGCTGCTGGCGAGCCTCTTCACCCGCATCGTACCGCGCGGGCGCGCCGTGCCGCTGCACTGGGGCGGCGCGTTCGCGGTGGCCGCGGCGGGCATCCTCATCCACATCGCCGGCGATCTAATCACCCAGTTCGGCACCATGATTCTCGCGCCGTTCTCCGATCAGCGCTTCGGTTGGGGCACGACCTTCATCATCGACCTCGTGCTCTCGGGCATGCTGCTCGCGGGGCTGATTGCGAGCCTGATCTGGCGGCGTTCGCGTATCCCGGCGGTGTTGGCGCTGGCCGGAACGGTGGTGTGGGTGGGCGTCGGCGCGACTGGGCGTAGCGAGGCGATCGCGGCTGGGCGGGCGCACGCAGCGGCTCAGGGCATCACGGTGCTTGAGATCGATGCCGCGCCGCGGCCGGCGTCGCCCTTCAACTGGACGGCGATCGTGTTCGATGGCGAGCGCTACCACTACGCCCACATCAACACCCGGCGCAGCGCGCCGCTGGTGGTGGGCGAAGACGCGAACTTCGTGCAACGCTTCTCTGCGCCCTACATGCCGGTTCATATGGCCGAGTGGAAGACCGTGCCGCGCTTCGGGCCGCAGGACGTGCAGGCCATGGCACGCAGCGTCTGGGCGGCGGACGACTTTGCGTTCTTCCGCTGGTTCGCGATGTTCCCGGTGCTCGACCATGTCGAGAAAGCCGAGGATGGCACGCTGTGCGCGGGTTTCCGTGACCTGCGCTTCGAGACGCCGGGACGCGGCACCTTGCCGTTCCGCTTCGGCCTGTGCGCGGGGCCGACGGACGGTATTGTCGACAGCGGTCGGCTCTACGAGCTGATCGAGGAGGGCCGGCGCTGGTTGCAGGTGCGCTGATCGGGCGCGGACGGCGCCGCGCCGCGCCCGGGCGCCTGGCCAGGCGGCTTCAGCGCATGCCGACCCGCCCGATGAGGCCGCGCAGGGATTCCTGCAGGTCGGCGGGCAGGATGACGAACTTGGAATTGTTCGACTCGGCAAGCTTCTCCATCGCGCCGATGTACTTTTCACCCAGCAGGAACAGCATCGGCGTGGTCTGGTCCCCCACTGCGACGCTCACCCGCCGGATCGCCTCGGCCGACGCCTCGGCGAGCATGACCTGGGCGTTGGCGTCGCGCTTGGCGGATTCCAGCCGCGCCTCGGCCTCGAGGATTGCCGCCTGCTTGTCGCCCTCGGCCTTGGTCACCGCCGCCTTGCGCTCGCGTTCGGCGGCGGCCTGCAGCTCCATCGCGCGCTGCATGGATTCCGACGGCTTGATGTCCTGGATCTCCACCGACTTCACAGTGAGGCCCCAGTCCACCGCCTCGTCGGCGATGCTCTCTCGCAGCCGCGCCTTGATCTTGTCGCGCGAGGAGAGCGCCTCGTCGAGCTCCATCTCGCCGACGATGGAGCGCAGTGTGGTCATGATCAGGTTGCGGATCGCCTCGGAGAAGTCGGTGACGCCATACACCGCCTTCACCGGGTCGGTCACCTTGACGAAGGCGATCGCGTTGGTCAGGATCACCGCGTTGTCGCGGGTGATGACCTCCTGTTCCTGCACGTCGAGGATGATGTCCTTGGTGACGAGCTTGTAGGACACCCGGTCGAGATAGGGGATGAGGATGCTCAGGCCGGGCCGCAGGGTGCGGTGGTACTTGCCGAGCCGCTCGACGATCCACTCCTCGCCTTGCGATACCATGCGCACGCCCTTGGCGATGGTGACGACGACGAACACCAGAACGGCGATGGTGATGATGAGACCGGTATCCATGTGGAACACTCCAGTAGTCGGTTTCTTGGGGCGGTGTTTGAGCGAGAGTCGCGTGTGGGTCGTGTCGGGCGTTGCCAGCGCCGGGCGCTCAGGCGCGATCGATCTTGACGAAGCTGCCCTCGACCGAGACGACGCGCACCCGCTCTCCCGCCGGGATTGCACGGTCCGCGACGCAGGCCCACTCCTCGTTGCCGAGGATGGGGCGCTGGAAGCGCACGCGTCCGCGCTGGAAGGGCTCTACGGCGCCGACCAGCAGCCCGACTTCGCCGATCACATCGCCCGCTGCGGTGCCGATCAGGGTCTTGTGCCGGTCGCTGCGGAAGATCCGGAACCACGCAATCGTCAGCGCGACCGAGGCGATGATCCAGATCGCGAGCTCGCCGGTCACGGAAATGCCCGGAATCAGCAGCATCGCCGCAGCCACCACGAGCGCACCGATGCCGAACCAGATGATGTAGAAGGAAGGAATTGCGAGTTCGAGCAGAACGAGCGCAATCCCGCCGACTGCCCAGTGCCACCATTCAGGGTTCATTTTCGCCTCCTTGGGCGGGATTGTAGCGCGATGCTGCGGGAAAGCCCGCCTCGCCGTGTCTTCGCCCACCCGGGTCTGTCGGCATGAGCAGGCTTGGCCTTCCGCGGCCGCTCGCACGCGAAACCCTGTGCGCCTATCGCAGGACGGACTACAGCATCGGCGTGGGCGCCCGGCGACGCATCCTGAGGATCGGCACGGTAGCGCCGCCGGGTGTCATCCGTGCCGTCTTCATCACCGCCTGCAACCCCTTTGGCCGACGGCTGCCCGCAGCAGCCAACCGGCGCGCGCTGGCGCGCCTCATGACATGGCTGCGGCTGCACGGCTACCACTGGCAGCGGGGGGTCGGCAAGGGGCAGGGGCGTACCGGCCGCACCTGGCCAGCGGAACCCAGCGTGCTGGTGCCGGGCGTGGTCGCAGACCTCGCAGTGCGCTGGTGTGTGCGCTGGCGGCAGAACGCCGTGGTCCATGTCGCGGACGACGGCATGGTCAGCCTGGTGCTGCATCCGTCATTGCGACCTCGTCGCCCTGCACAGCTTCAATCCGCGAGCAGCAGCTTCAG
This sequence comes from Rhodocyclaceae bacterium, assembly GCA_041916775.1. Taxonomy (GTDB): domain Bacteria; phylum Pseudomonadota; class Gammaproteobacteria; order Burkholderiales; family Rhodocyclaceae; genus UBA2357. Next base: position 15,407 of record JAYRYZ010000020.1, read on the forward strand.
GAGTGCCCCCGGCTCTGCCGCCGCGCGCCAGCCCGCGCGCATCTCCTCCGCCTCGAGGCTGCCGTAGCCCCAGGTCACGGCGACGAAGGGCAGATGGTTGGCATCGGCCGATTCGCCGTCCTCGCTGCGGTCGCCGATGTAGATGGCCTCGGTCGCGGGGATCGCCTCGTCGGCGAGCAGTCGGGCGATCATCGCAGCCTTGTGCGGCAGCCGCGGCGAGAAGAGGTCGAGCGCATACACATGCGCGAAGTGCCCGTGCCAGCCGAGGTGCTCCAGGATCAGTCGTGTCGGTAGGATGCGCTTGTTGGTAGCGATCGACAGCGTCAGCCCGGCCTCCGCCAGCCCGGCCAGCAGCGCACCGACGCCCGCGTACGCGGCGGTCGCCCGGTAGCCGGTGCTGTCGTAGCTTGCCTTGAAGGCTTCCGCCAATTGTCCGATGAGCGCCGCGTCGTTGCTACCCGAGAGCAGGCGCAGCGTCTCGTCGAGCGGCGGCCCGATCACGCTATCGTCGATGCTGCGCGCCGGCGCGATGCCGGTGCGCGCGAAGGCCTCGCGAAAGCTCGCGAGGATGGCCGGCGCCGAGTCGATCAAGGTGCCGTCGAGGTCGAAGAGGATGTGCTGGTAACGGGGCATGGGCGGGGAGGAGGCGTTTTCAGGCTAGCAACGCGAACTGCGGCGCTTGAGCCGCCTTGCGATCGAAGGTCGCGGTGTATCGCGCGCCAAGGCGCAGGTGCGCGCGTGCGAGGAGGTAATCCGAGAAGTCGGCGCCGCCCTCGCGGTAATCCTGCAGGGCCAGAATTGCGAGATCGGGCGATTCGACCTGCAGTTCGCGGCAGGTCAACAAGGCACTCAGGGCATCGGCGACCTGGTCGCGCGCGTAGCCATAGGCGCGCGACAATACCCAGCCCACCTCGCACAGGACGATATGACCGATGATGCCCGGCTGCGTCGATGACAACTCGCGCTCGATGAGTGTATTGGCGAGTGCGGACTGCACGGGATCATCCTGCGTGAGGTAGCGTACCAACACGTTGGTGTCGATGCCGATCATGGCAGGCTGGCTGACGCGATCGCTGCGTCCATGTCCTCCAGCGACACCGGGCTTGCGGGCTTCGGCAGCATGCCCTTCAGGCTAACTATCGGTTTGCTCGCAGAGAGCAGGAACAGCCGCCCGTCGTCGCCGAGAACGAACTCGACCCGATCGCCCGGATGCAGCTGCAGGGCATCGCGTGCCGGCTTCGGGATGGTGATCTGGCCTTTAGATGTCATTGTGGCGAGCATGTGCCTTACCTCATCGCGACTGTCGAATCGAAAGGAATGCTAGCACTCGTAAGGATGGCGGGGCAAACCTGTCTTTAACAGCCCATCGCCACCCGTCACCTCCCTGTCGTGCGAACTCCAGCTCGTCGGCAGCGCGATCAGTTCCGCCACGCTGGCTCACGGAAGGCTTCGATCAGGTAATCGACGAGTGCGCGCACCTTCACCGACAGGTGCTTGCGCGACGGATAGACGACGAAGATGCCGAGCTCGGGGCCGCGACAGTCGGGCAGGACCTCGACGAGCTGGCCGTTCTGCAGCGCGTCGGCGATGAGGAAATCGGGTTGCAGCACCAGCCCCTGGTGGGCGAGGGCGACCTCGCGGCAGATGTCGCCGTTGTTGGTGCGCATGCGCGGGCGAGTGAGCACCTCGCGCGGGCCTTCAGGGGTATCGAAGTGCCAGGTGTCGCCGTGGGCGGCGTAGCTGTAGCCGATGACCGAATGAGCGGCGAGTGCCTCGACCGAGTCGGGCCGGCCGCGGCGGCGCAGGTACTCGGGGCTCGCGCAGAGCACGATGCGGGTCGTCGCGAGGCGGCGGAACACCAGGCTGGAATCCTGCAGGCGGCTGATGCGGATCACCGCGTCGAAGCCTTCTTCCACCACGTCCACGAGGCGGTCGGCGAGCGAGACGTCGAGATCGACGTCTGGGTAGCGGTCCATGAAGGGCCCCCACAGCGGTGCGAGGTGCCGGATGCCGAAGGAGAAGGGCGCGTTCACCCGCAGCTTGCCGACCGGGTGGCCGGTGACGGCGCCCACTGCACTGTCGGCCTCGTCGAGATCGGCGAGGATCTGCTTGCAGCGCGCAAAGTAGGCCTGGCCGGCCTCGGTGAGCGACAGCCGGCGCGTGGTGCGTTGCAGCAGGCGTGCGCCGAGGCGGGCCTCGAGCTCGATGACCGAACGCGAAACTGCGGCTTTCGACAAGCGCAGGGTGTCGGCGGCCCCGACGAAGCTGCCCGCTTCGACCACCGCGACGAAGTTTTCCATTTCCCTGAACCGATCCATACGTTGGATTGTCAATTCAGCGTTGACATAAAGTCAATCTCAAAGCGATTTATCTTGATCTTCAAGTTCAATAAGCTACGCATCACTGAATGACAAGACGATCGCTCCCGACACAACGCGGCGCGACAGGCAGCAACTTCCCCGGACAGACAGGAGCTCGGCATGACTCTCCGCTACACCCGAACCGCGATCGCGTTGCACTGGCTGGTGGCGCTCGGCCTCTTCGGCCTCCTCGGACTCGGTATCTACATGGCGGACCTGCCCTTGTCGCCGAGCAAGCTCAAGTACTACTCCTGGCACAAATGGGCGGGTGTGACGGTGTTCCTGCTGGTGATCGTGCGCCTCGCATGGCGCATCGGCCATGCCCCTCCGCCGTTGCCCTCGCACATGGGCGCGCTGGAACGCATGGTCGCCCACGCGGGCCATCACCTGCTGTACGTGCTGATGATCGTGATTCCGCTCACCGGCTGGCTGATGAGCTCCGCCAAGGGCTTCCAGACCGTGTGGTTCGGCGTGTTGCCGCTGCCGGATCTCCTCGCCAAGGACGAGGCGCTGGGCAATCTGCTGCAGGCGACGCACAAGTATCTGAACTACACGATGTTGGCCGTGGTCATTGGCCACGTCGCCGCCGCGCTCAAGCACCGCTTCATCGACCGCGACGAGGTGCTGCAGCGCATGCTGCCGTGGCGGTCGTGACAGCCGCAAACCCGCGCGCAACAACCGCAAGCAAAACAACCACAAGCACAACGACCACAAGCAGAGGACAGACATGATGAACGCAATCACCTCGGGCCGTAGGCTGCTCGCAGCCTCGCTGCTCTCGCTCCTGGCGCTGCCCGCCGCGGCGGCAGGGTACGACCGCATCGACCCCGCCGCGAGCAAGATCGAGTTCGGCTTCAAGCAGATGGGCGTGAGCCTGGACGGCAAGTTCGGCGCCTTCGATGTCGCGCTGAAGTTCGACCCGGCAAAACCCGAGGCCGCCAGCGCGCGCCTCGAGCTCAAGCTCGAAACGATAGACACCGGCTCCAGCGAAGGCAACGAGGAGGTCAAGGGCAAGCTCTGGTTCGACACCGCCAGCCAGCCGCTCGCGGTGTTCGAGTCGAAGTCGCTGAAGAAGGTGGATGACAACACCTTCGAACTCGCCGGCGATCTCACCATCAAGGGTCGCACCAAACCCATCGTCAGCCGCTTCACCCATGTCACCGAAGGCGCCGGCGCGCGCCTCGCAGGCGGCTTCGAAATCAAGCGTTCGGACTTTGCGGTAGGCGAGGGCGAGTGGGCCGACTTCGGCATGGTCGCCAACGAGGTGCAGGTCCGCTACACCTTCATGGCCTTGCCTGCGAAGTGACGCACCCCGGCGGAGATTCCGCAGGCCAGATACCCGCCCACGGTGCATTCACATGACCGGGGCGTTCGATACCTACTCCGATGCAGTACCCAACCCAAACAGAAGGACATACACCATGAAAATCAAACTCGTCACGATCGCCCTTGCCACCCTCGTCTCCGGCGCCGCCTTTGCCGCACCCGAGACCTACGCCATCGACGGCACCCACACCTTCGCGCGCTTCTCTTACGACCACCTCGGTTTTTCGAAGCAGCTGTCGCGCTTCAACACCACGACCGGCACCGTGACCTTCGACCGCGCAGCGAAGACCGGCGCGGTGGATGTCACCATCGACACCACCTCGGTGGATACCGGCTACGCCACCTTCAACGAGCACATCCAGGGGGCCGATTTCCTCGACACCAAGCAGTTCCCGACCGCCACCTTCAAATCCACCAAGGTGGTGTTCGAGGGTGACGCGCCGGCCGCGATCGAGGGCAATCTCACGATCAAGGGCGTGACCCAGCCGGTGACGCTGAAGGTGACCTCCTTCGTCGCCAAGCCGCATCCGATGCTGCAGAAGGACGCGATCGGCGCCAACGCCACCGCCGTCATCAGCCGCACCGCCTTCAATGCCGGCAAGTACGCACCGAACGTCGGCGACGAGGTCACCCTGGATATCGCGCTGGAAGCGATCAAGCAGTAAGCACCGGGCCTGGCGAAGGTGCGCGGGGACGCGTACCTTCGCGTGCCGGGTTATCATCCGCTCCCTGCAATCGGGAACGGGGTGTGCGCATGCAAGAGGACTTATCCCACGAGGACTGGAAAGCACTCGAAGGTGGTGTGTTCGCAGTGCGCTTTGGCGATGCGGTGGAGCAGAACTGGACGCTCGAGTCCGTGCTCACCTGGGGTGACGCCGCGCACACCGGGCGCCAGCCCTATACGCTGAGTTTTTCCGGCCCGCGTTCCCCGTATGCGTCGCAAGGACTCTGCCGGCTGCGTCATGATGTGCTCGGCGTCGTCGATGTGTTCATCGTTCCCAACGGGCCATCGCGCGAAGGTGCGATGCGTTACGAAGCCGTATTCAGTTGATGCGCTTCATGCCTGGGCGGAGCGCAGCAGCGCGAAATCCACCCGGTAGGCCGTGCCCCCAGCCGCAACATCCGGGCTGATCCTCTCCACTCGCAGGTTCATCACGCCCGACACCGGGTGGCGTAGGGCGTAGATGTCACCTGCCAGTGCGTGGCCATGGTCGGATGCGAGATGCAGGCTGAACTGTTCGATCATCGGGGCGCTGTTGCGCTGTGGCTCGACCGCGACCAGCGTGAGCTGTCCCAAGGTGCGTCCGCTGGCCGGATCGGCCACATCGAAGCGCGCGCCGACGAGCGTGGAGAACAACTGGAGGGAGGGGGCCTGCGCGTGCGCGCCTGCGTGCCCGATCAGCCCGGCGAGCGGGGCGGCCGTGCCAGCACCAGCGCAGGCGAACAGGAAGGAGCGGCGATTCAGCATGTTCTGGCCTCCCGGGCCGAATGGGGCGGATTGGGTGGATATGTGCGGGGATCCCGCCATTCGAGCAGACGATACACGCCTGCCTCGCCGATGGTGCGGAATCCGAGCCGTGCATACAACGTTTGCGCCGGATTGAAGATCTCCACATGGATGGTCACCCGTCTGCCGGATGTTCGTCCCTCATCGAGTATGTTCAGCAGCAAGCGCGTGCCGATTCCGCGCCCGCGCCAAGCCGGCATGAACGCGATGTCCATAATGCGGATCTCTTCCCGCCAGCGGGCGACGTAAAGCCGTCCGGCCGGCTCGTCGCCCATCATCACCACGTCGAAGTGGGCGTCGGTGTAGTGTGCGCGGTAATGCGTATCCTGCGCCCGGAACTGCTGCGCGACGAAGGCCGTGCGTTGCGCTGGCGACCAGTCCGTAAGGTCGAGCTCCGCCGCGCGCGTGCTCGCGTAGAGCGCAAGCAGGAATGCCGTATCCTCTTCGCGGACTGGCCGCAGACTCAAATGGCTGGCCTCCAAGGCAGCGATGGGACGGTGCCTGTTCATGTGCGCGGCGGAAACACGCCTTGCAGGGCAATGCAGAAGTTCAAGGTAAGGTAGGGCTGCATGTTGTTGTGCGGCAGCCCACCGCCGGCATACGCAAGCGCGGACGCGCTCATGTTCGTGAGGCTGGTGGCATTGCCGTAAGCGAAGCCGGACTGCGAGCGCGCCAGCGTACGTGTCGCAGTGGGCTGGCGCAGATCGGCGGGGTCCGAGGAGAAGCTCAGCGAGTGCGCATGCACGGGCATCTCGCTCTCCAGCAGCGAGACCGATTGGCTGCCGCCCGCTTCTCCAAGATCGTGCAGTGACAGGCCCGGTCCTTGTCCGTGCTGCATCGGCGCGCGCCCTTGCAGATCGGGTAGTGCGAAAGTGGATTTGCCGTCACCGCCATAGGTCGTGCCCAGCAGTGAGAACAGCGCGGTGTTTTGCGAGATCGGCAGGATCTGGCCGTTGCAGGACGCCCAGCCGCTTGGCGGGAAGTTGAATGGAAAGATTCGGATCTCGGCAACGAATGGGTCTGCCATGACGTGCTCTAGGTTGGACTGGGGAAAATGCCGAACAGCGAGATGATGAAGCTCACGCACAGGTAAGGCTGAAAGTTCGTGTGCGGTTGGCTGCCGCCTGCACTCGCGATGCTCTGTACGTTGGCATTGGCATTCGGTGCATCCTCGAGATAGAGGCCCACGCTACCGGACGCAGCCAGCACATGATTGCCCGGCGATGCTGCGGCCCCCGGCGCGCCGCTCGCCACCACGGGATGGCTGTGCGCCGGGATCTGCTGCACGGTCAGGGTGACTTCCTCGACCCCACCGGTCTCTGCGAGCACATAGTTGGCGCCGGAAGGGCCGGCACCGCTGTGGATGGGCACCCGTCCGCGCAGGTCCGGAAGCGCAAAGGTGCTCTGGCCGTCGCCGCCGTAGGTGGTGCCTATCAACTGGAACAGTGTCTCGTTCTCCGAGATCGGCAACAACTGCCCCTCGCAGAACTGCCAGCCGGCCGGTGCAAAGTTGCCGGCGAACATCCGGATCTCTCCGACATAAGGTTGTGCCATGTTGCGCCCGATCAGTTTTGGGAAGGGAAGATACCCTGTAGTGCGATGCAGAAGTTCAGCGTAAGAAAGGGCTGCATGTTCTGGTGAGCCTGGCTGCCGCCGACGTTGCCGACCATTGCGGGGTTGAGCGCGACCAGGTCAGTGGCCTCGCCGTAAACATTGTTGGTTGCGGCGAGCGTGTTTCCCGGAGACAGCGGTGTTTGCCCCGGATCCTCGCTTGCGACCAGGCTGTGGCTGTGCTCCGGCATCTCGGAAATGTTCAGGGTGTGGCTGGCGGCACCGGCCGACTCCCCGAGGGTGTGGCCGCCTCCCATGTGGATGGGGGTACGCCCTCGCAGGTTCGGCAGCGCAAAGTTGGTCTGTCCATTGCCGCCGTAGGTCGTGCCGAGCAGGGAGAACAGGGCTTGGTTCTGGTTGATCGGCAACAACTGCCCGTTGCAAAACGCCCAGCCTTTCGGGGGGAAGTTGAACGACATGATGCGGATCTCGGAGAGAAAAGGTTCAGCCATGGGCGGAGGTCCGTTCCGTGAAGTGATGTGCCATCAAGGTGTTACAGGCTGCGGGCACGTTGCCGTGTTGAAGTAACCCGCGCCAGCGTCTCCACTGTTCGCGACGCTGGCAGTCGGCGTGCCGACGTTATTGGCGATGACGAAGTCACGCACACCTGCGGTGTCCGTTGCCCCGCCCGCATACCCGGGCAGGAAGACCTTGGTTTGGAAGCGCTGGCGCAAGCGGATGTCCTCTTCGTTGGCGAAGCTGTTCTTGCCCGAGCCTGTCACGCTGTTGCTGACGAGGTTCAGGCAGACGGTGCCGGTGTCGCTCCCGATCAGGCCGGCGTTCAGATGTACGCCATTGGTCGCGAACGCCGCGACGTTCGGCTCGGTGACCGTGTTGCCGCTCAAGGTGGCATTCATCGTGCCCACACCATCGCCACTCGCCAGATAGACCCCTGCAACGTTCGAGTACTGTCTGATCGTGTTGTTCTCGAGGCTCACGGTCAGTGTTCCCTGCCCATTGCGGACGATGTTGATGCCGTCGCCGGTGGCAGAGCCCGAACCGCTGATACCGGCGTCACCGACGAGGTTGTTCGCGATCGTCACGTCCATGGCAGCCGAAGCGGTGGAGTTTGCCGCCTGGTAGAGGCTGATCGCGGAGGCGTGTGCGCCCGAGATGTCGTTATTGCTGACCAGTGCGATCACGTCGGCATCGCCGGCGCTGCTGAGGGTGACCCCGGCGCCGGCGTTCCCGGAAATGCCCGTCAGGATGTTGTTGGCAAATGTGGCGATCATCTGCGTGCTGTTCACCGCGCTGGTGGTCAGCTGGAAGTGGTCACCGCGGTTGTTGTCGAACACGCAATTGTTCACCTCGATGCGCATGCTCGCCGTGCCATCGCCCGAGAACAGGATGCCGTCGTTGCCGAGCGTGGCGTCGTTGTCCTCGATGCGGCAGTTGGGGCCGCTCACCGTCATGTTCAGGTTGCCGCTGTTGTTGCTGACGAAGACGTTGTTGGTGGCCGACCCGGAGATGCTCGTGCCGCTCACGCTGACTGTGCCATAAAGGCCCTGCAGGTGCAGGCCGTTCTCGTCCGCAGCGTTGCCGTTGTTGCTGATGGCGAGACCGGTGAGCGTCATGCCGGTGAGGTTGGAGGCGTTCAATCCGTGCTGTCCGCAGCTCTGGAGGTTCATGCGCGCGAGGTTCAGGGCGCGGCTGTCGCTGACGGTGACACAACTTCCGGTCTTGTTGGAGATCGTGCCGCCGCTGCCAGCCGTGCTGTTGCCGAGCACGGTAAGTCCAGCGGTGGTGCCGGTGGACTGCAGCACGATCCCCGCATTGGCGCTAGCCGATGTGCTCGTGATGCTGCGGAAGTTCAGGCCGCCCGTGCCGATGCTGGTGTTTGCGACATTGAGCGCGGTACCCGTCGTGGTCGTCAGGGTGCTGCTTGTGTCGGTCGCGCTCACCGTGCCGCCGCCGGTTGCGGTGAACGCTGCGTTTGCGCCGGTCGAAAGCGTGATCGGGCCGGAGAAGGCGACCGTCGCACCGGTGTTGCTGTTCAGGAAAATGCCCTGGCTCGACCCGGTGCCGGAGATCGCGCCCGAGAGACTCACCGTGCCGGAGGTCTTGCTGCTCACCGCGACCACTCGCTGGGCATTGTTCGTGATGTCGCCAGCGTAGCTCACGCCTGCCGTCCCGCCGCTGACGTCGAACGACGTGCCGCTGGCGTTGCTGAGTGTGCCCGTGCCGAGAGAAACCGTACCGGCCACGTTGTTCAAGCGGACGTTGTTGGTGCCGCCGGAGGAGGAGGTGCTCGAGAGGATCACCGATCCGGTCGTTCCGGAGAGGTTGACCGCGCCGGCGCCCGTCGCCGAAACACTGGTCTCGGCGATATCCAGGCTGGCCGTGGTGCTGGCACTGAGCCCGGTCACGCTGCTGCTCTGGATCGCCACGCCACGCACCACCGTGGTACCGGTGCCGGTGATCGCGACCGGTCCGATGACCGGCGTGATGCCGTCGAGCGTAGGCCGGCTCGCCGTGCCTGTCGGGATCGTACCGAGGCCCAGCACGCTGTCGAAGCTGCCCCCCCCAGGCGTGGCCATGCCCTGGCCGATCAGCCGCGCGTTGTTCGGCAGCGTGATGCCGTCGGAGTAGGTGCCGGAGTAGACGAACACGCGGTCGCCATCACCGTCGGCGGTGGTGTTCGCGCCAGCGAGTGTCTTGAACGGGGCGGTCAGGGTTCCGTTGCCATCGGTCGTGACACCGCCATCGACGAACCATACGGTAGGTCCTGCGACGGTTACGGTTGCGGTGCCGTCGGCGCACGCCGGCGTGCTGGCATCGTCGCACAGGGTGAAGTCGAAGCTCACCTCGCCGGTGACCCCGGGTGGCGGGGTGAAGTTGAAGCTGCCGTCGGGGTTGGCGCTGATCAGCGCCCCGGCCGGGGTGCTTGCGCCCACCGAATCCACCGTGACGGTGTCGTTCTCCGGGTCCGAGCTGCCCACCAGCAGGCCGGAGGCGGGGAGCACGGAAATGCCGAGATTGGTGTGCGCGGCATAGCTCGCACCGGCAGCGAGCGGGGCTTCGTTGACGTTGGTAATGGCGATGTCGACGACCGCGGTGTCGGACAGTGCCGGTACGCCGTCGTCGGTGACCTGCACCGACAGGCTGAAACTGGTGACCGTCTCGTGATCGAGGGCTGCGGCGTTGGCAACGGTGATGGTGCCGTCGCTCGCGATCGCGAAGGTGCCTCCGGTGTTGCCGGACAGGATGGCAAAGCTGAGAGTCTGGCCGGCATCCGGGTCCGATGCGCTCACCGTGCCGACCACGGTGCTCACCGCGCTGTTCTCGGCGACGCTGAAGCTCGCATCGGAGATGGACGGTGCGCCGTTCACTTCCAGCACGTTGACCGTGATACTGCCCGTGGCCGACAGCGGTGGGCTGGCATCGTCACTGGCTTGTACGGTGAGCACGATGGCGCCGCCAGCAGCGGCGTTCAGCGCGGTCGTGTTGGCGACAGTGATCACACCGCTACCGGCGTTGATGGAGAGCGCGCCCGAGTCGTTGCCGGCGGTGATCGAGAAGGTGAGCGTCTGTCCTGCGTCCGGGTCGTTCCCATTGACGGTGCCCACGACGGTGCCGACCGCGCTGCCTTCATCCACGTCGAAGGGGCCGCCGCTGGGCGCAGGCGCTTCGTTCACGTCGTCGATTCCGATGGTGATCGTGGCACTACCCGAACGTGCAGGAGAGCCGTTGTCCGTTGCCTCGACGGTGAGATCGTAGGTCGGTGTGGACTCATGATCGAGTTTGCTCGCGTCCGCCACGGTGATCGCCCCCGTGCTGCTCGCGATCGCGAACACGCCATCCGTATTGCCTGCGCTGATCGTGTAGCTGAGACTCTGCGCCGGCGAATCGGCATCACTCGCGCTCACGGTGCCCACCGCCGCGCCATTCCCGCTGTTCTCTGAAATGGAGTAGGTCGCGGGTTGTACCACCGGGGCATCATTGACGTCGTTGAGGTTCACCGTGACGGTCGCGGTATCCGATAGCGCTGGGGTACCGGAGTCGGTGACCGTGACGGTGAGCGAGAAGCTGGGAGTGGTCTCGAAATCGAGTCCGGCCGCATCGGCGATGGCCAGCTTGCCGTTGTTGTCGATCGAGAACACGTCGCCATCATCCCCTGCCGTGATCGCAAAGCTGAGGGTTTGTGGTGGCAGGTCCGCGTCGTTCGCGACCACGGTGCCCACCTCGGTGCCGGCGATACTGTGTTCGTCGATACCGAAGGTGGCGTCATCGATCGTCGGCGCCACATTGACGTCAGTCAGGGTGATCGTCACCGTGGCGTTGCCGCTCAAGGGCGGTGTGCCATTGTCGGTGATCTCCACGGTCAGTGAGAACACCGGGTTCGCGACCAGGTCGAGCGCAGAGGGCGTTGCGACGCTGATCGCGCCGCTGGCGGCGTCGATCTTGAACGCGGAGCCGGCATTGCCCGCGGTGATCACATAGCCGTGCGTCTGGCCGGCGTCCGGGTCGGCGGGGGGAATGGTGCCGACCGCAGTGTCCACTGCTGCGCCCTCGGCAACATTGAAACTGGCGGCAACCGGAGCAGGAGCCTCGTTCACATCCGTCACGTTCACCGTGATGGTGCCCGTGCCGGTGCGAGGTGGGATCAGGTTGTCGCTGACGCGCACGGCCAGCGTGTAGCTGGCGCTCGACTCATGGTCCAGTGCGGCGGAAGGCGCGACGCGGATCTCGCCCGAGGAAGAGTCGATCGTGAACATTCCGGACTCATTGCCTGCGCTGATCTCGAAGCTGTGATCGGTACCGCCACCGGGGTTGGAATAGGCGACGGTGCCGACCGGCGTCGCCGCTGCGCTGTTCTCCGGGACGCCGAACGTGCTGTCGGTCACGGCGATGCCCGGAGCGCCGAGTTGGGCGACGTCGATGCGAAAGAACATCTGCCCGGCTTCCCTCGCGCCAAAGCCCGCACGAATGTCAATGCCGTCGGTGCTCGTGTCGGATTCCGGGTCGGTGACCAGCGGTGTTTCGCCTACCCAGTCCCCCATCTGGCCATCCACCACGAACCCGGCTGCGATCAGCATGCCTGTGCTCGTGATCACCATGAACATCACGAGGGCTACACGGCCCGCAAGCTGAGGATGACGCAAGGCAAGCGCGACCACCGCCAGCGCGACCAGCATCACCCCCCAGCCACCCAGGCCCGGGATGGCGCTGGCGGCGGGCGGAAGTTCGACCGGTGCGCTGATGGTGAGATCGACCTCACCGTCACGGACGGCTGCGAACAGGATCGTCGCGGGGCGTCCGGCAACCGCCGGGATGAGCGCCTGGGACACCGCGAGTTCGATGACGTCCGCGGCGTTGAGCCCATTGTCGATCCCCAGGGGCTGACCGCCACCGATCAGCAGTGGCGCGGAGAACGCCGCACCCGCGCAGGACGAGAAATGCACCGCATCGACGCTGGTCGGTGCAGCGACTTCGGCGACACGCGTGTCCAGCCTGTACTCGATACCCGGAGCGGACTGCCCGGGGGCAAGCGTGGCCTCGCAGCCAGTGGACGGATCGCCGTCGGCATCGATCAGGATCACGAAGTCGGCCGCCTCTGCCCGCGAGGTGACAGACAAAGCCCCGAAGAGGATGGATACAAGCAGCAACAGGCGGTGTATCAGGCGCATGCGTTGAATTCCTTGTGACGTGAGAGGGAAGACGCATGCGGCTCCCCTCAATGTGCGCAAGCACACGCACAAATGCTCTTTGAATCGATAGTGAGGCGGTCTCCGGACGACGTCCGCTCCCATCTGAAGAGCACGATTGCGAGATTCTATGTAAGAAATGTAATTCATGGCGAATTTGATGATCATGACGATCAAACGCGCCGTTCTGTGCTGCGACGCAGGACGGGCCCGTGCGCAAGCCCGATGCCTCGGCGTTAGCCAGCAACAGACCGCTTGATGACGCAAGCGCAGCGGAGTCAGGTGTTGCTGTCATGTCTTGCCGGTTTCAATGTCAATCGGCTTGCGCTATCTTGCATAGCAGACCTTTCCTGCTGGCAAGGAGTGATCGGTGATTCGCCCCGACGATTCGACCCCCGAACGCGCGGCACGCCACTTGTGGTTCGCGCAGTGGGGAATCTCGCTTGGCTTGCTCGTGCACCTGATGCTGTTCGGGGTCGAGACCGCGCTTGGTGCCCACACGGCCGCCGGCGTCACGCTGGCGTGCGCGCTGGGTATGGCGGGGGCGGGCTGGTGCGCGCGACGTGGTGCTTTTCGGCTCACTGTCTTGATCGTCTGGGGGCTGGTCGTTATCCGTGAGCCTGTTGCGAGCGGCGATCTCGGCTGGGCGTCGGGGCAGGCGCTGTATTTCGCGGTGCTGCCACAGGTGCTGTTCCTCCATCTCGGACTTGGCATGCGTGCTCGTGTCGGCGCCACGCTGGCGCTGGTGGCGTGGATTCTGTGGCGCAGCGCGCATGCGTTCGACGCGCCGGCCCGGATCGCGCTCGAACCTCAGGTCGTGCATGGCTTGTTCGCGATGAATCTCGCGTTGGTGGTACTGATCGTTTCTGTGCTGGCCTTGCTCACCTTCGCGAGCGTGCGAAGGCTGGAGGCGGAGTTGTCGGATCTGGCTGCCACGGATGTACTGACCGGGTTGCCGAACCGCCGCAGCTTCAGCCTCGCGATGGAGGCGCTGGTGCGCGAGAGCAACCGCGACGGTACGCGCTTCGTGCTCGGCCTGCTGGATGTGGATCACTTCAAGCGCATCAACGACGTTCACGGCCACAGCGTCGGCGACGAGGTGCTGATCCGCTGCGGCGCGGTCTTGCGCACCGACTTGAAGGCGGGCGACCGCGTGTTTCGCTGGGGTGGGGAGGAGTTTGCGATCGTTCTTCGCGACAGCGACCTCGAGCGGGCGCATATCGCGTGCGACAGGCTGCGGGCGCGGCTGCAGGACGAACTGTCGACCGTGCGTGAGGGCGTAACCCTGACCGTTACCGTCGGGCTGGCCCAATGGTCTCCGGGCGAATCGCTGGACGCGCTGTTCCGCCGTGCCGATGCGGCACTCTATGCCGGCAAGGACGCCGGCCGTGACCGGACCGTATCCGTTGCGGATGGTGGCGGGGTCGTCGCAATGTCGGCCTGAACACAGCGGCCGGTCCGTCGAGCCAACACTCGAGCCGCAACCCGCAATCCGCAATCCGCAGATGCGACAGTCCGGCCGCCTCGGTGGGCTTGGGCAGTGGGTCGGCCGTCAGCCGCGGATTTTTCGCATCCGTTCCGCCGGCGTGATGATGTCGGTGAGGCGGATGCCGAACTTGTCGTTGACCACCACGACCTCGCCCTGGGCGATGAGCGTGCCGTTCACCAGCACGTCCATCGGCTCGCCCGCCAGGCCGTCGAGCTCGACCACCGAGCCGTGCGCAAGTTGCAGCAGGTTGCGGATCGAGAGTTTGGTACGCCCGAGCTCCACGGTGATCTGCACCGGGATGTCGAGGATCATGTCGAAGTCGCCGAGCGAGTTCGGCTTCGGTTCGGGGCCGCCGAAGTCGGGGAAGAGCTGGCTCGCGGGCTTCGCCTGGTAGGGCGATTCGCTTGCAGCTGCAGCCAGCTCGGCGGCGATGCGGGTGGCCTCGTCGTCCTGGCCGGAATCGGAGGCGGCCTGTTCCGCCATCGCGGCGGCCCAGTCGTCTTCGCTGATTTGGTCGTCGGTGTCAGCCATTTTGGGCTCCGGGGGGTGTGGGCTCGGCATCGCGTTCCGCGACGGTGCGCTCGACCTTGATCGAGTAGTGGCCGTTGCGGGTGCCGTATTGCACCTCGAGCACGGGGATGCCGTCGATCTCTGCGCTGAGCAGCTCGGGGACGTTGATCGGGATCACGTCGCCCACCTGCATGTTGACGATGTCGCGCAGCGTGAGCCGAGCGCTGCCGAGGTTGCAGACGAGCTCGACATCCGCGGTCTGCAACTGGCGGCCGAGCAGTTTGATCCAGCGGTTATCCTGGGTCAGGTGGTCGCTCTGCATGGTGGAATAGATCATGTCGCGGATCGGTTCCATCATGGAGTAGGGGAAGCAGATGTGCATCTCCGCCTGCGCACCGCCGAGTTCGAGCGAGAAGGTCGTCGACACGACGATCTCCGACGGCGTTGCGATGTTGGCGAATTGCGAGTTCATCTCCGAGCGCACATACTCGAAATCGAGCTTGTACACCGGGCTCCAGGCGCGGCCGTACTCTGCGAAGACCACGCCCAGCATGCCTTGGATGATGCGCTGCTCGGTCGGCGTGAAGTCGCGCCCCTCGACCCGGGTGTGGAAGCGCCCGTCGCCGCCGAACATGTTGTCCACGACCAGGAATACCAGATTCGGGTCGAACACGATCAGGCCGGTACCACGCAACGGCTT
Organism: Rhodocyclaceae bacterium; assembly: GCA_041916775.1. Lineage (GTDB taxonomy): Bacteria > Pseudomonadota > Gammaproteobacteria > Burkholderiales > Rhodocyclaceae > UBA2357. The sequence goes on from JAYRYZ010000020.1 coordinate 30,555, forward strand.
GGCCTGGATCAGGTTGAGGTTGGTCGGCACCACGAGGTTGCGCACGAATTCGCCGTACTTCTGTACCTTGATCGGCCCGACCGAGACCTCGATGCTGCGGTGCATGTAATTGAAGAGCCCGATGCGCAGGTAGCGCGCGAAGCGCTCGTTGATGAGCTCCATCGTGGGCATGCGCCCACGGACGATGCGCTCCTGCGTCGCGAGGTTGTAGGGGCGTACGCCGCCGGTGTCCTCTTCCTCGACCTCAGGCTCGTCCACCTCGCCGGTGACGCCCTTCAGCAAGGCATCGACTTCGTCCTGTGAGAGAAAGTCGGAAGACATGGCAGCCGCCCCAGGTGCCTACTGGATGATGAACGAGTTGAACAGCACCGCCTGGATCGGGCCAGTGGTGTTGCCGACGATCGGACGCGCGCCACCCTTGTTCGGGGGGAAACCCAGCACCTCGTTGATATCGTCCATGATCTTCTGTGCCAGCGCTTCCTGGCCTTCCGGCGTGGCCAGCTCGGAGGGCAACTTGCCGCGCAGGATGAGGTTGATGCGGTGACGGATCTCGGGCATGAAGCCCTTCAGCCCGTCGGCCAGCTTCGGGTCGGAGACCCGCAGCGCCATCACCACCTGCAGCAGGCGGTCGCCCTCGCCGGCGGCGAGATTGACGACGAAGGGGTCGAGCGCGACGAAGGTGGGTGGCTTGGAGAGGTCGACTGTGGCGGTGGCGGCCGGGGCTGGCTCAGCCGGTGCAGCGGCCGGGGCCGCGTGCTCGTCCTCCTTGCCGCCTTTCTTCAGCAGCAGCAGCGTCACGACGCCGATGCCGACCAAGAGCAGCACGATCACGACGATCAGAATGATCACCAGCAGCTTCTTGCTCTTCTTGGGCGCTTCCGCGCCTTCGGCTGCGGGTGCTGCGGGGGCCTTGGCCATTTGATTCTCCTGTTACCTGACATGAATTATGAGGGGTGTCCACGCCTTGCCATGCGGGGAAAAGGCGCACGGAGTACCCCTAATTCACCCGTCAGGCAAAGGTATCGACCAGACCGATCGCGCCGCTGCTGAAAACCTGGGACAAGGGACGCTCGAGCCCCTCGACCGCGGCCACCGCATCGGATCCGCCGCGTCGCGGGTTGCCACGGCCATCGGCCTGACCATCCCGCGCCTGCTGCTCGGGCGAGGTGCTCACGTCGGTCTGCCCGAGATTGATGCCGGCCTGCTGCAGCAATTCGCGCAGCCGGGGCATGGCCTGTTCCAGCGCCTCCCGGGCAGCCGGCGTCGCCGCGACGAACTGGGCCGTGGTCTGGTCGCCACTGACCTGTATCGATACCCCGAGTTTACCCAGACTTGGCGGTGTAAGCACGAGTTCAGCGCGACTTTCGCCCCGGTTGGCCATCCAGATCAGCCGGTTTCCCACGTCTTCCGACCAGGCCTTGTGTCCGGCCGGGGTGAACACCGGCAGTTGCTGGACCGCCTGCGCTTCACTGCGACCGGTCCGGGCACCTTGCGCAAGCGCCGAGGCGGCGGCAAGTTCACCGCCTCCGGCAGTTGCTGTCGCCGCCTGGGGAGCCTGATTCTGTGCGGTGGCGCCCACCTGGGCGACGGTGGTCACCTGGGCCGCGCTGTTTGCCGCGGAGGGCTTCGCTTCCTTCGCTGCTGCGTCTGCAGCCTCAAGTGCAGCCGCGTCCGCTGTCGCAGCGTTTGCGTTCGCGCCCTCCATGCCAGCCTGCTGTGCGGCTGCGGGCAGGTTGACGAGTGCGCGTGCCGCGGCCTGCAACTCCTTGGGAAGCTTGTCGATCGCGGCCTCGATTTCCGCCCGCGTGGCGTCGAGGCCCTCGCCCGTCGCAAGCGCCTGACCATCGGTCGCTTCGGCGTCCGGGGGCGTGGCGGCTCCATTGGGTACCAAGGCAGCGTGCGTGGCGGCGAGGGCGGCAAGGATGGCGGATAGTTCGGCAAGGCTTGCCGGGTCGGTGCTTGCATCGGCGGCGGCGTTTGCCGTGCTGACTTCATCCGTCGGCGTGGCAGCAGGCTCGGCGGTTTCGCCCGTGGTGTCCGTGGTCTCCGTGGTGCCGTCGGCCTCTGCCTGGGCGTTCGCCCCGGAGCCGTTCGCCGCGCTAACGTCGCTCTTGTCACGGCTTGGCTCCGGACGCGCGGTGGATTCATCCCGCGCCTGGGTCGATGCGGGCTGGCGCTCGGCCGTGCGCTGTGTGTCGCGGGCGGGTTCGCGGTTGGCCTGGGCTTGAGGCGGGCTTGCAGGTTCGCGTGAGGGGGCGCGGTGGGTTTGCTGCAGCATGCTGGAGAACGACGGGGCGTCTCCGCCGGCATCGTTGGTGCGCTGCAGGGCAGCAAGAATGTTCGTCGAAGCGGAGGACGCGGGCAATTTGCCGTTGAGCGGGCTGTACATGGCTGGATTCCTGTGACGACAGTTTCGATGTCATCGCTGCAATACGCGTGCCATGCGCCGCTCAGTCGGCTCCCGTTTGCTCCTGGCGCTGGTGGTGACGGTTCGCGGAATGCTCGTCGAGCTGGCGTTGCTCCTGCTTGGCCTCGACCCGCGCCACCTTCTGCTCGTGACGATGCTGCAAGGTATCGAAGGCCTTGAGGCGGTTGCGCTCGTGCATCCAGGCCTGCTTGCCCTGACTGGTGCGATTGCGCGACAGATCGAGCTGCGCGGCCTGGAGGGCGATCGCCTCGTCGATCCGCGCGATGAAGGCGCTGTAGTTGCGCCAGGCTTCGGGCCCCATGCCTTCGCGAGCCGCATCCTGAAAGCGGGCGTGATATTCGGCGCGATAGTTCTGCAGCATCTCGAGCTTGCGGCTGCCTTCGTTTTCGGCCGAGATCAATTCGCCGAGGCGACGGGTCGCATCGTCCAGGCGGGTCTGGCTGAGTTCGACGAGCGGTTTCAGCGGGAAGGCTTTGCTCATTCCTGATGGCCTGTGATTGCGCGTGTCATGGAGCACCCGAAATCCATTCTATCGCCTAAATCCGTCGAATCCGCGGAATTTTCCTCGCTCATGACATTTGTCACGTCAGGGAGGTCATCTTTGCCCGAACAACTGGGCAAGCTGTTGGTTGGAGTGCTCGAAGCTCTGCTTCTCGTCGATGCCTTGCTGCAGGAAGGCTTCGAGGCGCGGATACATCGCCACGGATTCGTCGAGCAGCGGATCGGAGCCCGCCTGGTAGGCGCCCACCGCGATCAGGTCGCGCGAGCGCTGGTAGCGCGAGAACAGCTGCTTGAAGCGGCGGATGCGGTCGAACTGTTCGGGGGCGACGAGGTTGTGCATCGCGCGCGAGATCGACTGTTCGATGTCGATCGCCGGGTAGTGGCCCTGATCGGCCAAGGTGCGGGAAAGCACGAAGTGGCCGTCGAGGATGGCGCGCGCCGAGTCGGCGATCGGGTCCTGCTGGTCGTCGCCCTCGGCGAGCACGGTGTAGAACGCGGTGATCGAGCCGCCGCCTTCGCGTCCGTTGCCGGCGCGCTCTACCAGCGCGGGCAGGCGCGCGAACACGCTCGGCGGGTAGCCGCGGGTGACCGGCGGCTCGCCGATCGCGAGCGCGATCTCGCGCTGCGCCATCGCGTAGCGGGTGAGTGAATCCATGATCAGCAGCACCTGCTTGCCCTGATCGCGGAAGTGCTCGGCGATCGTCGTCGCGTAGGCGGCGCCCTGCAGGCGCATCAGCGGGCTGGTGTCGGCGGGGGCCGCGACCACCACAGAGCGGGCCCGGCCTGCTTCGCCGAGGTTCTCTTCGATGAACTCCTTGACCTCGCGCCCCCGCTCTCCGATCAGCCCGACGACGATGACCTCGGCCGAGGTGTAGCGCGCCATCATGCCGATGAGCACCGATTTGCCGACGCCTGATCCGGCGAAGAGGCCAAGCCGTTGTCCGCGGCCGACGGTGAGGAGACCGTTGATCGCGCGGATACCCACGTCCAGCGGTTGACGGATCGGGGCGCGCATCAGCGGGTTGAAGGGACGGCTCTGCAGCGAGCGCGTGTCGTGTGTTCCGAGCGGCCCGAGCCCGTCCAGCGGGCGGCCGGCGCCGTCCACCACACGGCCGAGCATCGCGTCGCCCACCGGCAGGTGCTTGGCGCGGTCGGAGGTGCGCCGACGCGGCGCGATCGCTTCGCCGACATCCGGGCGGCGGACCTCCGGCTCCAGCGGAAACACGGGTGCGCCCGGGGCCAGGCCGAACACGTCGTCGGTGGGCATCATGAAGAGTTTGTCGCCGTTGAAGCCGACGACTTCCGCTTCGACCGTGGCGCCGCCGAGCGTGACGATCTGGCAGCTCGCGCCGAGCGGCAGCTTCAGCCCGGCGGCCTCCATGACGAGACCGTTGATGCGTGTCAGCCGACCCGAGACGAGCAGGGGAGGGCGCGATCCGATCAGCCGGCGGGTGCCTTCGATGTAGTTGCGCCAAGTCTCGACATGTGCGCTCATCGCGGATCAGTCTCCCCAGTTGGCGTCGGTGCGACCCAGGCTCTCGAGCACCCGCCGCCAGCGTGTTTCCATGGTTGCGTCGATGTCGCTGCCGGCCGCCTCCAACCTGCAGCCGCCGCGGGTGATGGTGTCGTCCTCGACGATGCGGTGATGGCCATGCTCCAGCGTGTCGCGCAGCGCGTCGCCGACGAGCGCCGCGTCGTCCGGGTGCAGATGCACGCGCACCGCGTTCTGCGGCAGCTGCTGCAGCGCCTCGCGCACGGTTTCGGCGACAACCGTCGGGTGATCGGCGAGGGTGTGGTGCACCATCTGGCGCGCGAGTTCGATTGCGAGGATCACCAATTCCTCTGCAATCTGACCATCGAGTTCATTCAGGGCAGCATCCATGTTGGTGATGACGCTGGCGAGCTTCTGCGCTTCCTGCCGCACTTCCTCGTAGGCCTTCTTCTCGCCTGCCGCGCGTCCCTCTGCGAGACCGGCCTCGAGGCCCTCGGCATGGCCCTCTGCTCGGCCTTCCTTGCGCGCCTGCTCGAACATCGCCTCGATATCCTCGGCGGTGGGCAGCGGGTAGGGCGGCGTGGCAGGCTCTGGTTCGGGTTGGGGCGCAGGTGTCGTGACCGGCTCCGGCGGGGGCGGCGCGTCCGCGACTTCCGGCGAGGGCGTGCCCTCGTCGAAGCTCTGCGGCTCCCAGCGACGGTAGGCACCGACGGCCTGGTGGCGGGTCACGCTCACCGCTGGCTCCTTCGGCTACGATCCGCGCACGAACGGCTCGAATCAAAGGAAGGCATCGTCGCCGCCCTTGCCGCCCAGCATGATCTGGCCTTCCTCGGCGAGACGGCGCACCGTCTTGAGGATCTCCTTCTGCTCGGCCTCGACTTCCGACAGCCGCACGGGGCCTTTCGCCTCCAGATCCTCCCGCAGCATCTCGGCAGCGCGCTGCGACATGTTCTGGAAGATCTTCTCGCGCAGTTCGGGTGCGGCGCCCTTGAGCGCGATGACCAGCGAATCGGACTGCACCTCGCGCAAGAGCGTCTGGATGCCGCGGTTGTCGATGTCCATGAGGTTCTCGAACACGAACATCTCGTCGAGAATCTTCTGCGCGAGATCCGGATCGTATTCGCGCACGTTGTCGAGCACTGCGGTCTCTGCCGCAGCGCCGACGAAGTTGAGGATTTCTGCGGCGTGACGCACGCCGCCCATCGCTGCTTTCTTGCTCGTGGAGGCGCCCGCGAGCATGCGGGTGAGGGCGTCGTTGAGCTCCTTGAGGGCGATCGGTTGCACGCCGTCCAGCGTCGCGATGCGCAGGATCACGTCGTTGCGCAGGCGGTCGCTGAATTGCTTGAGGATCTCGCCCGCCTGGTCGAACTCGAGGTGCACCAGGATGGTGGCGATGATCTGCGGATGCTCGTTGCGGATCAGATCGGAGGCGGTGGCAGCGTCCATCCACTTGAGGCTTTCGATGCCGGCAGTGTCCGAGCCCTGCATGATGCGCGAGATGATGTGCGCGGCACGGTCGTCGCCGAGCGCCTTGGTGAGCATGTCGCGGATGTGTGCCTCGTCCGGCTCGATCGGCGCGCCCTGGGCGCAGTGCGCCTCGAGCTCGTTGATGACCTCCTCGACGCGGCTGCGCGGCTGCGGTGGCAGGCTCGCCATCGCCATGCCGAGCTTCTGCACCTCGCGCGGGCCGAGGTGCTTGAGCACCTCCGAGGCCTCGTCCGAACCCAGCGTGAGCAGCAGCAGAGCGCTTTTTTCGACGCCTTCTTCCGGGGTGCTCATTTCTTCGCCTCCTTCTCGCTGCCCATCCATTCCTTCAACAGGTTGGCGACGAGCTTGGGATTGGTCTTCGCGAGCTCGCGTGCGTGGGCGAGTTTCTCCTCGAAGGTCATGACATGGGTGCCCGAGAGACTCACGACCGCATCCTCGCCTTCCTCGCCTTCGCCCGCAGCGGCGGCTTCCGCGGCCTCTTCCTCGGTCACTTCCGGAGGCGGCGGTGCGACCGCCTTGATCAGGGGGCGGATCACCCCAAAGTAGACGAAACCCATCGCCAGCGCCAGCAGCAGGTACTTGCCGAGCTCCTTGGCGAGCATGAGCATCTCCGGATCCTTCCACAGCGGCACTGCCTCCGTGCCGTCGCCGGTTTCGGCGAATGGCGCGCTGGAGACGTTGAGGCTGTCGCCACGTGCCTGGTTGAAGCCCATCGCCTCGCGCACGAGGTTGGTGATACGGGCGATCTCCTCCTCGGTGAGCGGCACCGAGCGGGTCGTGCCGTTCGGCTGCGTCTCGGTGCGCTGGTTGACGACCACCGCCACCGACATGCGCTTGATCTGGCCGAGCGCCTGGCGGGTGTGCTGGATGGTGCGATCGAGCTCGTAGTTCAGCGTCGCGCTGCGGTTGCTGTTGAGCGGCGGGTTGGTGCCTGTGGTCGTGCCATTGACATTGGGGTTGGTGATCGGCGCAGTGGCCGGCACGGGTGGCTGGTTGGTGAGTGCGCCCGGCACCCCGCCCGGAGCCAGGTCGCGGGTCTGCTGCTCGGTGGTCTGCTGGCTGCGGATGGCCTGGTCCGGCGAGGGGTTGGGCTTGTATGTCTCTGCAGTCTGCTCGACCTGGTTGAAGTCCAGCTCGGCGGTGACCTGCGCCTTGTAGTTGTTCTCCCCCAGCATCGGCTTGAGGAGATCCTCGATGCGACGCCGGAATCCGTCCTCGACCTCGCGCACGTAGCTGATCTGCGACGCATCCAGCCCCATGTTGCGCAGCGGATCGGAGCCCTTGGTGAGGAGGTTGCCGTTCTGGTCGATGACGCTGACCCGCTCGTTGGTCATCTGCGGCACCGACGACGAGATGAGGTGCACGATGCCCGCCACCTGGGTCGGGTCCATCACGCGTCCGGGCAGCAGCGTCACCATCACCGACGCGGACGGCTTCTGTTCGTCGCGCAGGAAGCCGGTCTGCTTCGGAATCGCGAGATGCACCCGCGCCGCGGAGACGGTGGAGATCGACTGCACGGTGCGCGCGAGTTCGCCCTCCAGCGCGCGCTGGAAGTTGATCTGTTCGAGGAACTGGGACACGCCGAGGCGCTGGTTTTCCATCACCTCGAAGCCCACCAGCCCGCCCTTGGGTAGGCCCTGTGCGGCCAGCCGCAGGCGGATGTCGTGCACCGTTTCGGCCGGCACCATGATCGCGTTTCCGGTCGGCGAAAGCTTGTAGGGCACGTTCTGCTGCTGCAGCGCGGTCACGATCGCGCCGCCGTCGCGTTCTTCCAGATTGGAGAACAGCACTGCGTATTCCGGTGCGCGGCTCCACAGCCACACCCCGACGAGCATCGCCACCGCGAGCGCGATCGCCGCTGCGGCGGACAGCTTCTGGCGCTGCGACAGCTCGTTGAAGCGCTGCAGGGCCTGGGCTGCTGGCGAGGCCGGGCTGGCTACGGTGGCAGTGTCGGCGGTGGCCATGTTCGATTCCCCGTGGAGTCACTTTGACGGATGCGTGCATTGTCTCCCCCGGTGGTCAAGCCTGGCCGCGCGATAAGCGGCATTTTTTGCCGCCTTTTTGCCGGTTACCATTGCGACACCGGCGCTTAATCTTTGCCACATCCGGCAACCTGCGCCCGACTGCGCTTCCTAACCATGTACCGCCAACATCACGGCCGATCATGAACGCACCCGCGACCTCGCCAGTCAGCCCACCTCCCGCCGAGCAGCGGCTCGATGCGGCCCAACTCGCAGAGGCGTTCGAGATGTTCTCGCGCGCCTCCGAGGAACTCTCCAGTGCCTACAACGCGCTGCAGGGGCAGGTCTCGCAGCTCACCGAGCGGCTCAACGTGTTGATGGGCGCGCTGCCGGCCGGGGTGGTGGTGGTGGATCGCGCATGGCGGGTGGTGCAGTTCAACCGTGCCGCAGGCGAACTGCTCGGTGCCGATCTGGAAGGACGCTCGTGGCATGAGCTGGAAATGGGCTTCGGCAGTACGGAGACGGAAGGCGAAGTCACCATCGGTGCAGCGGACTCCGCGCGGCGTGTTGCACTGTCGCACGCCGCACTGGAATCCGGCGACGGCCTCATCATGCTCATGCACGACGTCACCGAAACGCACCGCATGCGCCAGCAGGCCGAGCGCACCGAGCGGCTCGCGGCCATGGGCGAGATGGTCGCCGGCCTTGCTCACCAGCTGCGCACGCCGCTCTCTGCGGCGCTGTTGTACACCGCCAACCTGCGCCAGGCGGAGCTCTCGGTTGCCGACCGCGACAAGGTCGCCGACCGTGCGATCGAACGCCTGCGCTACCTCGAGCGCCTGATCCGCGACATGCTGCTGTTCGCACGCGGCGACAGCCTCGGCCGGCAGCACTTCCCGATCTGCGATCTGGTGCGCGAACTCGCCCACACGCTCGAGCCGCTCGCGCGCGCGCGTCAGCTGCGCTTCGAGGTCGATTGTGCGTGCGGGGCGACCACGCTGCATGGCGACCGCAAGGCGTTGGGTGGGGCCATTACCAATCTGCTGGAGAACGCGATCCAGGCCACCGAGGCGGGCGGTGTGGTGAGCATCGGCGCCAGCTTCGAGGGTGCGCAGGTGGTGTTCCGCGTCACCGATAGCGGCAAGGGTATGGACGAGGCCAAGGTGGCGCGTGTGTTCGAGCCCTTCTTCACGACGCGTGCCGAGGGCACCGGATTGGGGCTTGCGATCGCGCGCGGGGTGGCGCGCGGCCACGGCGGCGACATCGAGATCGTCTCCCAGCCCGGCAAAGGCTCGTGCTTCACGCTGGCGCTGCCGATTGCGCTGACGCAGGTGGATCCGGCACAGGACAACGCATCGACCGTCGCAAACGGTCAACACAAGGAACAGGCATGAACGAGCAGACCAGAATCCTCGTGGTCGAGGACGACGCGGCGCTGCGCGACGCGGTGTGCATGACGCTGGAGCTCGCGCGGCTGTCGGTCGTCGGCGTGGATGGCGGGCCTGCGGCGCTGGAGGCGATTTCGCGCGAGGTGTTCAACCTCGTCATCACCGATTTGCGCATGCAGCCCATGGACGGGCTCGAGCTCCTCGGCGAGATTCGTAGCCGCGTGCCGCAACTGCCGGTGCTGCTGATGACGGCCTACGGCGACGTCGAGAAGGCGGTGAGCGCGATGCGCGGCGGCGCCTGCGATTTCCTCATGAAGCCCTTCGAGCCGGACGTGCTGCTCGCGCATGTGAAGCGCTACGCGGTGGCGATCGAGGCCGACGAGACCATCGCCGAGGATGTGCGCACCCGCAGCCTGCTGCAGATGGCGGCGCGCGTCGCCGAGACCGACGCCACGGTGCTGCTCACCGGTGAATCCGGCACCGGCAAGGAGGTGTTCGCGCGCTACATCCACGCACATTCCGGCCGGCGCAATGGTCCTTTCGTCGCGATCAACTGCGCCGCGATCCCCGAGAACCTCCTCGAGGCGACGCTCTTTGGCTACGAGAAGGGCTCCTTCACCGGCGCGCAGACCGCCCAGGCGGGCAAGTTCGAGCAGGCGCAGGGCGGCACCATCCTGCTGGACGAGATCTCCGAGATGCCGCTCGGCCTGCAGGCGAAGATGCTGCGCGTGCTCCAGGAGCGCGAGGTCGAGCGTGTCGGCGGCAAGAAGTCGGTTGCGCTCGACATCCGCGTGCTCGCCACCAGCAACCGCGACATGGCGCGCGAAGTCGCGCTCGGGCGCTTCCGCGAAGATCTCTACTACCGGCTCAATGTGTTCCCGCTCGAAATCCCGTCACTGCGCGAGCGCCCGGGCGACATCCTGCCGCTTGCGCGCCACTTCCTCGTACGCCATGGCGAACGACTGCGCCGCCAGGCGCGCCTGGATGCCAACGCCGAGGCGCGCCTGCTTGCGCACACCTGGCCGGGCAATGTGCGCGAACTCGAGAACACCATGCAGCGCGCGCTCATCCTCGCCGCAGGCGACACGATCGTCGCCACGACAGTGGAAATGTGCCTGCCGCACCCTGCCGCACCGCTCGCGCAGGCAGCTCCGGGCGCAAACATTGCAGCCGGCACCCAGGCCATTCCCGCCACCTCCGAAGCGGCAATGTTTGCCGCCTGGCAGGCGCAGCCGTTGTCGCAACCGGCAAACCTTGCCGCTGTCGGCCATGCCGCGCCCGCAGCCGAGTCCCCGCGTCCCGCCAACATGAAGGACCTGGAGCGCGAACACATCCTCAACACCCTGCGAGAGGTCGGTGGGTCGCGCAAACGCGCAGTCGAGAAACTCGGCATCTCCGAGCGCACCCTGCGCTACAAACTCCAGCAATACCGGGAGGAAGGCCACGACGTGTGAGCGGGCCCGAGCGAGGCCCTGCATCGAGGCGGCCCGTGCATCAGGCCGTTGAGGTGCGTCCTGCAGATCATGATTTCTCCTGGGCGCGGAACTTGCTTCTTGTTGCTCATGAATGCCGGATCCCATGCGAAATCCGGTTTGGCGCGGCGAAATCGCTCTGCTAAACTGCGCTCAGGGGATCCGGACTGAGGGGTCGAAAATGGACAGCCGCGGAATAGATCAAATGATTGGCGAACTGCGCTCCACCGCGCAGGTTGCGTCAGGCAAGCCGGCCGGGCAGGGCACGCCCGCCGCGGACGGTGTCGACTTCGCCGAGGTCTTGCAGACAGCCCTCCAGGACGTCAGCGCGGCCCAGCGCGAAGCGCGTTCCATGGCCCAGGAGTTCTCGGCCGGCGATCCGGATGTGAAGCTTCAGGATGTGATGGTGAACCTGCAAAAGGCGAGCCTCTCCTTCCAGCAAATGGTGCAGGTCCGGAATCGCTTGGTCTCTGCCTATCAGGACATCATGAACATGCCGGTGTGAGGGCTTCCAGTCACATCGGTGAATGTCTGGCTTCTTGCGGTAATTGACTGAAGAAAATCACGCCCTTGGCTTTACCAGGGGCGTTTTTTTTGGAGCGATGGCCGCCTCGGGCGAGGACGCTCTTGATGTCGCGGCGGCCCGAAATGGGCCGGCTGCTGAGCAAAGCGCATCACGCCTGCGGTATTCTGCACGGCTGCACTTTTTATCGTTTCCGGCCCTTTGCTGGTGCGAGAGCGGCGTGAGTTCAACTGACTGGGTGATGTGTCACGAGCGTGTCCGCAGCGACCTCGTCGATTTCACCGAGGAGTCGGTGAAGCGCTTGCTGGGGGCGGCGGACCACATCCGGCGCATCCTGGATGACAACAGGCATTGAAGGGCATTCCATGAAGATACTGATCAGCGGCCTGCAGGCCGATTTCAGCCCCGAGCGGCTCGCCGAGCGCATGGCGCATTTCGGACCGGTGCTCGGCGTCGAGGTGGTGCGCGACGGGGACCCGGACAAGCCATGGGCGCTCGTCGAGATGGATCTCGACTCATCGGCCGCGACAGAAGTGGCGCGCCGCATCGACGGCATCTACTTCATCGACCGTTTCATTCACGCCCGAGTCATGCTGCATGACTGAACGCGTCGAGGGCGCGCCCGGGCGGCGCTCGAGCCGGGTCGGTGTGATCGCAGGCATCGTTGTGGCAGGCTTTCTCGTGTCAGCGTGCGAAGCGCCGCGCGAGTCTGTGCCGCAGGGTGAGTTTGTGCGTCCGGTGCCGGTGCATGTGGTTTCTGCCGCTGCGGCGGAAGACAAATTGCGATTCCCGGGGCGGATCCGCTCGGCGCGGCGCGCCGAACTGGCGTTCAACGTCCCCGGCTTTCTCGTCCAGTTCTCGCTCGACGAAGGGCGGAACGTCAATGCTGGGCAGGTGGTGGCGCGGCTCGACGATGCGGTCTTCAAGGCGCGCGTTGCCGCAGCGCGGGCCGGGTTCGAGCGCGCGAACGCGGATCTGGGACGTTACCAGAGGCTGTGGGAGAACGAGCTTGCAGTTGCCCGTTCCGAGGTCGATGACCGGGTCAGCAGGCTCGCAGTCGCGCGTACGAACCTCGCCGCTGCCGAGCAGGATCTCGCCGACACCGTGTTGCGCGCACCCTTCGACGGCGTCGTCACGCGACGGCGGATGGAAACCTACGCCAGCGTGCAGGCGCGCCAGCCGATCGCGGACTTTCAGGATCTGCGCGCGCTGGAAGTTGTGATTCACGTGCCAGAGCGCGTGTTCCGCTCTGCAACCCCGCGCAAGGAGGCCGTCGCTGTGTTCGAGGGGCAGGCCGACCGTCCGGTCGCGCTTGCGCTCAAGTCTTTCACCTCGGAGGCGGATCCACAAACCCAGACCTTCGAGATCGTCCTCAGTCTGAAGGATGCGCCCAGGGGCATGACCATCCTGCCCGGCATGTCCGCAACCGTGATGCCGTTCGACCCGGGGGGCGGGGATAGCACGGGCGCCCTGGCCATCCCACTCGCGGCGGTGTCGTCCGCGGGCAGCAGGGAGACCTCGGTGTGGGTCGTCGCGGGAGATGGTACCGTTTCCGCCCGCCGCGTTGCGCTTGGCGAGGTCCAGGGAGATCGGGTGGTCGTGCTGGATGGGCTCGCCGCAGGCTAGCGCATCGCCACCGCCGGGCTGCAGGCGCTGCGCGCCGGCATGAAGGTGCGTGCATTGACCGGCCCTGACGCAGCGCGCTGAGGGATCGGACGATGAACATCGCCGAATACACCATCCGCAAGTCGGTGGTCGCGTGGTTGCTGGTCGTGCTGCTGCTGGCAGGTGGTGTGATCGCCTATGGCAAACTGGGCCGCTTCGAGGACCCGGAGTTCGTGATCCGCCAGGCGGTGGTGGTCACCAGCTACCCGGGTGCGTCGCCCGCAGAGGTCGCCGAGGAGGTGAGCGACCTCATCGAGGGCGCGGCGCAGCAACTGCAAGAGGTCGAAGAGGTTTTGTCCGTTTCGCGCGCGGGCGAATCGCTGGTGAAGGTCGAGGCGCGGCTCGCTTTCTCGCACACCCAGGCCGAGCTCGACCAGGTGTGGGACAAGCTGCGCGCGAAGATCGACGAAGTTGCGCGCGGCCTGCCGCCAGGGGCAGGACCGCCGGTGGTGAAGGGGGATTTCGGTGATGTGTTCGCGCTTTTCTATGCGATCACCGGAGAGGGCTACAGCCCGCGCCAGCTCTACGACTATGCCGATCTCCTGCGCCGTGAGCTGGTCCTCGTGTCCGGTGTCGCCAAGGTGGAACTGCTCGGTGTGCGCAAGGAGGCGATCTTCGTCGAGATCTCACGCGGGCGCGCGGCACAGCTGGGGGTGCCGATGGATCGGGTGCATGCTGCGCTGCGCGAGCACAACCTGATCCATCCGGCCGGTAGCGTCGAGGCTGGCACGATGCGGTTGCAGATCCAGCCCGCCACCACGCAGGCCTCCCCCGAGACGCTGGCCGATCTCGTCGTCGCGGGGGATGCGACCACCGGCCTCGTCAGGCTGGGCGACATCGCGCGCGTGTTCCGGGATTATGTCGATCCGCCCGCTGCGCTGATGCGTTACGACGGTCAGGCGGCGATCGGGCTCGGTGTGTCCAATGTGCAGGGCGGCAACGTCGTCGAGATGGGCGATGCGGTCAAACACAGGCTTGCCGAGCTCGAAGGTCAACGGCCGGTCGGAATGACGCTCAACGTCGTGTCCTTCCAGTCGGACGCGGTACGCGCCGCGGTGAATGGCTTCGTCGTCAACCTGGTGGCTGCCGTCGTCATCGTGGTGGCGGTGCTGCTGGTGTTCATGGGCTTGCGCAGCGGGCTCATCATCGGCGCGGTGCTGGTGCTCACGGTCGCCGGAACCCTGATCGCGATGTACGCGGACGGCATCGCAATGCAGCGGATCTCGCTCGGCGCGTTGATCATCGCCCTCGGCATGCTCGTGGATAACGCCATCGTGGTCACCGACGGCGTGCTCGTGCGCATGCAGCGCGGTGAGGCGGTGAGCCAGGCCGCGGCGGCCGTGGTGCGCGCCACCCTGTGGCCGCTGCTCGGCGGCACGGTGGTCGGCATTCTCGCGTTCAGCGCCATCGGCTTGTCGCCCACCGACATGGGCGAGTATGCGGGCTCGCTGTTCTGGGTGATCCTGTATTCCATGCTGCTGTCGTGGGTGTTCGCGGTCACGCTCACGCCGCTCTTCTGCAAAGCTTTTCTCAAGGTGCGTGCGACGGACGCAGCGGAGCCGCCTTCTGAAGGCAGAACGCTAAGCGCTTATCGAGGTTTGCTGGCCGCGACTCTGCGCCACCGCCTGCTCAGCGGCTTGCTGCTGGTGGGCATGCTGGTCGCAGGCATCCTTGCCTTCGGCATGGTACCGCCCGGCTTCATGCCGGATTCGGCTCGGCCCCAGTTCGTTGTGGATCTCACCCTGCCGCAGGGCACGGACATCGCCGCCACCGAGCGGATGGTGGCTGGTGCCGAAACCATCGTGCGAGCGAAGGAAGGGGTCACCCACGTCTCGAGCTTCGTGGGGCAGGGCGCACTGCGCTTCATGCTGACCTACAGCCCGGAAGACCCGAACCCGGCCTACGGTCAGTTGCTGATCGATGTCGCCCGCTTCGAGGACATCGCAGGGTTGATCGACATGCTGCAGCCGGAGCTCGAGGCTGCCTTCCCGGATGCGGATGTCAAGGTGTGGAAGTTCATGCTCGGACGTGGTGGCGGCAAGAAGATCGAGGCAGCCTTCCGCGGCCCCGACCCTGCGGTGCTGCGCGCTCTGGCCGAGCAAGCCAAGGCGATCATGGCGGCCGACCCGGAGGCGGTGGCGGTGCAGGACGATTGGCGCCAGCAGGTGCCCGTGGTGCGGCCGCGCTTCTCGGAGTCCGCCGCGCAGAGCGCTGGTGTGCTGCCGGCCGACATCGCGGCAGCCCTGCAGCGCAACTTCACGGGTGAGCAGATCGGCGTGTTGCGCGAAGGCGAGGCGCGTATTCCCATAATCGCGCGCGCACCCGCCGAGGAGCGAGGCGGCGTCGAGGACCTGCGCAACGTGCAGGTCCACAGTCCGACTGCGGGCCGTCCGGTGCCGGTCGAGCAGTTCCTCGAGCGGCTGGAGACGCGTTGGGAGGATGCGATCATCAGGCGCGAGAACCGCTTCCCGATGATCAAGGCGCAGTGCGATCCGCCCGCAGGCGCGCTGTCTGCGCCGCTTCTCGCGCGCGTGCGTCCCGCGATCGAGGCGATACCGCTGCCACCGGGCTATGCGCTGGAGTGGCATGGCGAGCACAAGGCGTCGAGCGAGGCGAATGCCGGCCTCGCTGCAGCGGCACCTTATGGTCTCGCGGCGATGGTGGTGGCGGTGATCGTGATGTTCAACGGCCTGCGCCAGACGCTGGTGATCTGGCTCACCGTGCCGCTCGCGGTGGTGGGTGTGGCGGTTGGACTGCTGATCTTCCAGGCGCCGTTCGAGTTCATGGCGATCCTCGGTTTCCTCAGTCTCATCGGCATGATGATCAAGAACGCGATCGTGCTGGTCGACCAGATCGACGTGGAAGTCCGCGACGGCAAACCGGGCTGGAACGCGGTGCTGGATGCCTCGGTGAGCCGTGCACGGCCGGTATTCCTGGGCGCGGCCACGACCGTGCTGGGTGTTGCGCCGCTGATCGTCGACCCGTTCTTCCGTAGCATGGCGATCACCATCATGTTCGGCCTGATCTTCGCCACCGGGCTGACGCTGGTGGTGGTGCCGCTGCTGTATGCGGTTGTGTTCCGCATTCGCGAGCAAACCATGGGGGCGCGGCCATGATGCGCAAGCGCCTGTTCGCGGTCGCCTGGGCCGCGACGCTGTTCGGTTGTGCCGGTTCCGCCACCGGCCCCATGCCTGCAGTGAGTGTGCCAGATGCGTGGCCGGACGCGGGCGCCGGGCGCATCCTTCAGGAGACGGGCGTCGCCAACCTCGCGGATCTGCCGTGGAACACCCTGTTTCCCATCCCCGAGTTGCAGGCGCTGGTCGAAGAAGCGTGGCAGGCCGGTGCCGAGCCGCAGCTTGCGCGCGAGCGGCTCGCGCTCGCACGCGCTCAGTTCGGCATCGATTCAGCAGCACAATGGCCGACACTGGATCTTGCCGCGAGCGCAGCACGCCAGCGTGCGCCCGGGCTCTCTGCGAGCGGTAATCGCATCGGCGAGTCGGCGACGATTGCCGCACCTGCGGCCTGGGAGCTCGACCTGTGGGGCCGGCTCGCCGACCGCAGCGAGGCGGCACACCAGACGCTGCTGGAGAACGAGGCCAATCTCGACGCGGTAAGGATCAGCCTCGCGGCGCAGGTCGCGAGCCTGTATTTCGATCTTCTCGACCTCGACGCGCAGCGCGCCATCACGCTGTCCACACGCGACAGCCGGGCGCAATCGCTGCGCCTCGTCAACGCGCGTTTTGCTGAAGGTATATCGTCGATGCTGGACGTGCGCCAGGCGGAGTCCCTGCTTGCAGTGGCCGATCAGTCGCTCGCGGAGCAGGCACGGCGTCTCGCGCAGACGGAGCACGCACTCTCGGCACTGGTTGGACGGAACCCGGGACCGATCGCGCGCGGTCGCTCCCTGGGGGAGATTCCCTTGCCCGCGGAAGCGTTTGCCGGCTTGCCTGCCGAGTTGTTGGAGCGGCGGCCCGACGTCCGCGCCGCCGAGGCCGCGCTGCGCAGCGCGCGTGCCAGCCTGGAGGCGGCACGCAAGGCCGTTCTGCCGCGCGTGAGTCTGACCACCTTGCTGGGTTTCGTGAGCCCGGCGCTCGGCGAACTGCTGTCCGCCGACCGGCGCGCCTGGAGCGCGGAGTTCGCCGCGACGCTCCCGATCTTCGACGGTGGGCGACGTGCCGCGGGGGTGGATGCGGCCGCCGCGGAAGAACGGCTGCTGCTGGTGCAGTATCAGAGCGTGGTGCGACAGGCGCTCCGCGAGGAGGCCGATGGACTCACGACCTTTGCGACCCTGCGCGCCCAGCACGAGGCAGGTGCGCGTGTGGTGGCAGCGAATCGCGATCGTCTGCGCATCGTGGGCGCCCGCTACATGGCTGGTGTCGCCAACTACTTCGAGGTGCTGGACGCTGAACGTCAGTGGTTCGACAGCGCGCTCGGCCACGCGCAGGTCACCCGCGCACTGCATCAGTCGGTGGTGCAACTGTATCGGGCGCTTGGTGGTGGCTGGCTCCCGCGGCAGGCCCTCGACGGCTGACACAGGCCACGGCGCGCAACCGGCTTCGGTCGGCGATGGAGGATGCGTGCGTCGGGGGACTTGAGAAATCGGATGTAAGCCCCCGCCGGCTTTGGTTATCATCCCGGCTTTGCCGTGCCCGGCTGCATGCGGTGCTGTCGCTTGCGGTCGAGCAGAGCCCGACCTCGATCGTCATCACCGGGGCGGATGCCCGCATCCAGTGCGTGAATCCGCACTGGATGCGCACCACCGGCCATGCATTTGAGCAGGTGCACGGGAAGGGGCTGCGCATTCTCGCTGCCACACACACCGGGCCCGAGGTCTATCGCAAGATGTGGGGAGTGTTGGCGCGTGCGCGCCGGCATCGACTTCACCCGTGCCGAGGCCATCATCACCGCGACGGTTTGGAGCGGCCGAGGCAAACGTGTTCAACCCGATAGTGGAGTGTCCATCTTGAAGATCCTCGTTCTCAACGGCATCAACCTCGACATGTTCGGCAAGCGCGACCCCGCGCAATACGGCACCATCACGCTTGCCGAGATCGACGCGCGGCTGCAGGCGCTCGCCGCCGAGCTCGGGGTGGCGGTCGAGAGCTTCCAGAGCAACATCGAAGGCGAACTGTGCCAGCGCATCCACCGCGCCTTCGCCGAAAAGGTGGACGCAGTGGTGATCAACGCCGGCGCCTGGACGCATTACAGCTACGGCATCCGCGACGCGCTCGCGATCCTCACCTGCCCGATCGTCGAGGTGCACATGTCCAACATCCATGCGCGCGAACCGTTCCGCCATGTGTCGGTGTTCAGCGAAATCGTGCGCGGCCAGATCTGCGGCTTCGGGGTGGACAGTTACCTGCTGGGCCTGCGCGCCGCGGTCGCGGCGGCGGCCTGAGGATCGGCTTGGCCGAGCGTATCGCGCATCTGCTGCGACTGAGATCTTCATGGCAGGGGCGATGATCTGGCGCCTTGCGCTGTTGTTCGGCTTGATGCTGTCAGGGCCGCCCGGACTTGCCGACCAGGCGATTCCACCGCGCGTGCTGGGGCTGGATATCCCGTACGCGCTTTTCCATGATGCATCGGGCGCGCTGGATGTGGATGCGGTGGCAGCGCTGCCGGACACCGCCTTCATCCCACAGAGCGGTAGCCTGGCACTCGGCTACATTGGCGGCGCGGCCTGGCTGCGCTTCAGCCTCCCGGATACGGGGGCCGCGGGGACGGAGTGGTGGCTGGAACTGCATCCGCCCATCCTCGACTCCATCCGCCTCCATGAGTGGCATGGAGGCGGATGGCGGGTACGTCATGCGGGCGATCGCTTGCCCTACGGCTCGCGCGAGGTGCCCCACCGCAACTTCGTCTTCCGGCTTGCGCCAGCGGAAGGGCAGAGGCGGGATCTCATCTATCTTCGTGTGGAGAGCGTCAGCTCGCTGTACCTCATCGGAACGCTGCATTCCGCTGCCGGGTTCGTCCAGCGCAGCACTGCAGTGGCGATGAAGTGGGGGCTCTACTTCGGCTCGCTCACGATCGCGCTCGCGTTCATGCTCGCGATGGTGGCGATCAAGCGCAGCCGACCCTACCTGGCGCTGTCGGCGGCGCTGGTGATGAACGGTCTGCATGTCGCGAACTCGCAGGGCTTCCTGACTCAGTGGCTGTGGGCGATGCGCCCGGCCTGGGGCGACGCGAGCATCGGCTGAACGGGGGGGCTCGCGATGGCGACGCTGCTGTGGTCGCTGCGCGAGTTCCTTACCCGCGACGCGGGGCCGCGCTGGGCGGACCGGCTGTATCTGCTGGCGATCGCCTGCTGCGGTCTGGTACCCTTTTCGACCTACCTCGACCTGTACGGGCCGACGATGCAGTCGGCGCTGCTGCTGTTCCTGTGCGGGCTGGTGGGCGGGCTGTTGTTGCTGGCATCGCGCTGGCAGCGTGCAGGTCGCTTCGAGTGGGTGCTCGGGCTGGCGGTACTGGCAACCCTGCTGGCCTACCTGACGGTGTTCCTGCCGCTCTCGGGCGTCGCGGCTGCGTCGATCAACCTGCCGCTCACGCGGAGCTCCGTCTTCATCTTTCTCGCTCTGCTGGCCGCCACGGTGCTGCTGCTTGAGGTCCGCCAGACCTACGCAGCCCTGCTGGCCGAGAAGTCGCGCGCGCTGGCGCAGGCCACCGAGGCCGAGCGGGTGCTGGAGCGGCGGGTGGATGAGCGCACGCGCGCGCTGAGCACGCTCAATCAGGAGTTGGCGCGCCTCGAGGCCGACCAGCGCCAGTTCAACTCGATGCTCTCGCACGAGGTCCGCTCTCCGCTTGCAGTGGTGGATGCGACCGCCGAACTGCTCGCGCAGCGCCTCGGCAGCGGTGACGAACGCCTGCCGCTGGTGGCGCGCATCCGACGCGCTGCCGCGCGGCTGAGCAACTTCTTCGACAACTGCCTAACGCGTGACCGCATCGACGGCGGCCGCTTCGTCATGCACCGCGAGACGCTGGCGCCGGCCGAGCTCGTGCATTGGGCACGCGAGTCGGCGCAGCTGCTCGCCGACGGACATCGCATCGAGCTGTCGATCGCAGAGCCGCTGCCGATGCTGAAGGCCGATCCGGTGCTGTTGCGCATCGCGTTGATGAACCTGCTGTCGAATGCCGTCAAGTACAGTCCTGCAGGGGCACGGGTCTGCATCGCTGCCGCCTGTGCGGATGATCGTCTGACGATCGAGGTGTGCGACGAGGGCAACGGCATTCCGGAGGACGAGATGCAACAGATCTTCGAACGCTTCCGGCGCGGACGGAGCGCCGCCGGTACCGCCGGTGCAGGGCTGGGCCTCGCGGTTGCGCGCCGTATCGTGGAGCTGCATGGTGGCGAGCTCGCGGTGTGCAACGGCTCTGCAACCGGGGGTCCGGGAGCCTGCTTCAGCATCACGCTCCCGCTTGGCGATGCCCGCGCTGGCGCGGCCGCGGGGCAAGAGCCGAGCCGGCAAGCATGAATCGGCGTATCCGCATTGCCATCGTCGAGGACGACGCCGATCTGCGCGAAACCACCGAGGCGCTGCTGGACGCCGCCGGATACGCGGTGTGGGGCGTTGCGAGCGCCGAAGCCTTCTACCGAAGGCTGGCAGCGGAACCGGCGGACATCGTGGTAATCGACATCGGCCTGCCCGGTGAGGACGGCTTGAGTGTGGCGAGGGTGTTGCAGGACAACCCCGCCATCGCGGTGATCATCGTCAGCGCCCGCGATGCCATGGACGACCGGCTCGCCGGCTTGCATGCAGGTGCCGACCGCTACCTGGTGAAGCCGGTGAACCCGGTCGAGCTGCGCGCGAACATCGAAGCGGTGACGCGGCGCATGCCGGGCGGAGCGCCATTCTCCGAGCCGGCCCACCTCACTCAGGCAGGACTGGCGCCCCGGTGTCCGCCGCTGTGGCTGCTCGACGGTGCGGGCTGGGTGTTGACCAGCCCGGCGGGGCGTTGTCTTGCGCTCACGGCGCGCGAGTATGCGCTGCTCGCATTCCTTGTCGAGGCGCGCGGCGAGCCGGTACGCAAGCAGGTGCTTGCCGAGCAACTCTTCGGAGCGCGCGTGGCCAACGGCGGCGAGCGTCTGAACGTGATGGTCGCACGGCTGCGCCGTAAGGCGGCGGAGGCGCTGGAGGAGGAGCTTCCGGTCCGCACAGCGCATCACGTCGGCTACGCCTTCGCCGCAGCTGCATGCATTGTGTCCGCCACGCGTTCGGGCTAGCGCGCGTTGCAGTGGAGGACATTTTGGTGCCTGGGGGATGCGGGTCGATGCAATGAAATGCAAGGAAAAGGCAGATTCAGAAAGGATGATTCAATTGATAATTTGGCTTTATCTTCTTGAGCGTCGCCATGATCTTGCTGACTTCGTCGAAACCAACCTCTCGCGCCGCGATGCGCAGGCGTTTCATGATGCCGCGCACTAGACATTTTGCATTCGCATTTGCCTGCCTCAGCTTCGCCACGGGTGTGCAGGCCGCCCCCATCAGTGATGCCGCAGTGACGTTAAGCGACTATGGGGTCGGGGCGACGAACACCACCGCAACCTTCAGCTTCACGATGGTGTCGTCGATCTCGGCTGGAAACACCGGCGCCAACGCGCGCCAGATCCGCTTCTGGATGCCGAGCTTCAATGACTGGTTTCCCAGTACCTTGGGGTTCAACATCAATGGCACCTGTCCATCCGCTGTGACCATCAAGGTTGATGACATCGTCAGAACCCCGGCCGAGCTTGGGATCACGTTTTGCGGTAGCCCTGCCGGGCATGCCCTGCTGTTGTCCTTCGAGGACGGAACAGGATCCGGCATTTCTTCTGGAGCAAGGGTCGAGATCGAAGTGAGCGATGCGGTCACCGTCTTCGATACCTCATCGGGCAACCAGATGTTCATCTTCGGGGTCAATGATGGCAACGGCGACCCTATCGACGACGCTGACCCGATGCCTTTGGTCATCAACAACTTTCGGCCCGTTGCCGGCAGCGTCTCCGTCGCGGGCAATCCCGAGGCCGGCAGCACCCTGACAGGCAGCTATACCTATTCGGATACGGAATCCGACCCCGAGAGCGGTACGACCTTCCGCTGGGTGCGTAACGAGGTGAGCACGGGCGTGGCCGGCGGCACCACGGTCGGAAGCGCCTCGACCCACGACACGGTCGAGGGCGATGTCGGCAGCTTCCTCTTCTTCTGCGTCACTCCGGGCAGTTCGACCGGAACACTCCGCGGGGTCGAGGTCTGCTCGGCGGCAGCCGGACCGGTGACGGCGCCGCCGCAGGACGGAAGCTGCGGCACGGCAGCGGGGCAGAGCTTCGCCGCCGTCCCCGCGACCGGCCTTTGCGCCGCCGGTAGTGCTGGTCCGGTCAGCGCAGGTGCGGGCGAATTCAGCTGGACGTGTGCCGGTCAGGCAGGTGGTAACGACTCGGACTTGTGTGTTGCGAGCTGGGCAGACATCGGCGATGGTGGCAGTGCCGCGGTCTCTGCACCTGTGCAGGGCGCCGGCTGGGCGTTGGTCTCCGCGTCGGTGGGCGCCACCCCGCCGGCGCCTGTGCCTGCCGGGTTCGTGCTCCCCAACGGAGTCGCGAGCTTCGTGCTGGATTCGGGAACGGCCGGCTCGAATGCCACCGTCGTCATCCAATACACCCAGCCGGTGCCGGAAGGGGCGGTGTACATGAAGTACGGTCCCTCGCCCGAAGGTTTCCAATGTTCCGGCGCTGCGTGCGCGCAGGACCACTGGTATGCCCTCCCGCCCGAGCGGGCCGTGTTTGCACCGGATCGGCTCAGCGTGACGCTCACGCTCCAGGACGGCGGCATCGGCGACGCAGATCTCGCTGCGAATGCCAGCATCACTGATCCGGGCGGGCCGGCGGTGCCCGCGGCCGGCGAGGCACGGCCGATTCCGGCAGTATCCCTTGGCGGCCTGACGCTCTTGGGCGGGCTGGTGGGCGTGGCGACGCTGCTGCAGCGACGCAGGCTGCGCAGGCTGTGAAATCCGCCACAGGCGCGTCGCCTGGCGCGGCGCGCGATCGCCTGAGCGGCTGCAAGCCGCGCTACAATTCACATCACCAATAACATCAATAGCGCGGAAATGCGTTACGCCATGCCGGCGTGCGCATTCGTGCACCTGTCTCCCCGCAGGGAATATCGATGGTCAGCGCTTGATGTGTGCTGTCCGTCCTTCATGCCATCCGCCCGGTCGCGCGTCGGGCGCAGCAGAGGGAGATCGTCATGTTCGGCAAGCACCGCCCTCACGCCCCGTCGTCCCCGTCCCGTCTCGTGCGGCTGTTTCTGATCGTATGCCTTGCGCTCGGTGCCCAGCATTGGGGCAGCGCCCCGGCATGGGCGCAGGAAACACAGGACCCCGTCGTCGGCCAGATCCAGGTGCCGACCAGCAAACCGGCCGAGAAGAAGGCGCCGGTCGACCCCGAGGCGGTGAAGCGGCTGGAGGCGCGCGCCGGTGCGCTGATGAAGACCGAGTCCGACTGGCACGCGGCCTATGTGCGCGACCCGGGCGAGGCGCTGTCGCCCGAGGCGCAGGCGACGCTGAAGCTCGCCACCGATGCCGGCTACGACCGCACCCAGGCGCTGCATGACCTCGCCAGCGGCGGCGAGCGGGTGCGGCCGCTGATCCGCAACCTGGATGTGGGTCGACACGAGCTTCTGAAGCACATCTACCAGCGCGCGATGATCATCGCCAACCAGCGACTTGCCGAGCAGAACCTGTCGCCGCTCGCGCGCTTGCAGGCGGTGAACGCCGGTGGCACCGGCGACTACACCCGCGATCAGGACATCACCGTGTTCGCCGGCGACGAGGTGCGCGAGAAGGCGTTCTTCGATGCAGTCGAGACCGTCGCGCGCGGTGAGCTGGGGCTCGTCGCCGACGTGAAGCCCACCGGCGGCATCGACTTTCCGCAGCTCGAGGTGACCTTCTTCCGCGGCAGCAACGATCTGCCGGACGCACGCTTCGCGACCGATGTCGAGGAGTTCGCGCTGCGCTACGAGAAGGCGATCGCCAACCAGGCGGCCGACCGCGAGGCCTACAAGGGCGGCGGGGCGGACATCGAGGTGAAGGGCCGGCGTGTGCCGGGCAAGATGCATGTGCAGCAGTTCAGCTGGGAGAACGGCAGACCGGTGTACGTTGCCGAGACGCCGCGCAACTTCCGCGAGGGCGCGAGCATGTTTTCCGGCACCGCGCCGGAGCGCTGGCAGCGCTTCGAGCGTGCGGCGCACATCTTCAGCGACTACGTGCAGGCGCGCCAGCACTCGGAGGGGGCGCACCAGGATCTCTCCAAGGGCGCGCTCAAGTACGCCGGGCGCGGCATCGAGCATCTCTGCGCGATCTACGGCATGAAGCCCTGGCCGGAGCTGCAGCCGGCCGACCGCAACGCGCTGCTGCGGCGCATCTGGCCGCATCTGGACCCGAACGGCGGGCAGGGCGCGCGCATCTTCGCGCAGATCGGCGAGGCTCTGGATGCGGCGGTGGAGGTCAAGACGCGCAAGACGCTGCCTTCCGGCATGGCGGCGGACCGGCTCGAAAAGGCCGACAAGATCGCGCTCGGCTTTCTGCAGAACGCCACCGCGCTGACGCTCTCGCGCATGGCGCAGGACATGCTGAATCCGCCCGCCTACGACTCGCGTGCGATGCGCGCGGCCGCAGGCGCCGCGTGGGACAGCATGTCGGCGGTGGAGCGCTTCCGCTTCGCGCGTGAGCGCGACGAGACCTTCCGTGCCGCGACCGGGCGCGCGAGCATGGAGAACCTGCTCGTCGCGGTGTCGCTGCTGCGCGGCATGGACGTGCAGGGCGGGGTGAGGCTGCGCGACCAGCCGGGCAAGCGCATGTTCGCGCTGGCGGTGGCGCAGGCCGATCCGGAGCTGCGGCCGATCCTGAACCTCGCCGGCGACTACGCCGAGGCCTGGGTGCGGCGTCAGCAGAGCAGCGACCCGCAGGTGCGCGCCGAGGCCGAGCGCGATCTGATGCGGGTGCGCAGCGAGCTGAAGCGTGTGCTGCCGCTCGCACCCGCCGAGATGCCCAGCGTCGCACTGCTGCGCAAGGCGGTGAGCGACGGTCCGGCCACGGTGTTACGCGCCGAGTCGGGCCGTGGCCGCGCCTGGTTGCCGCCGCAGGCGGTGGAGATCCGCGACGCCTTCATGGCCCACCTGGATGCGGTGTTCCCGAGTCATGCCGAGGAGTGGCGCGGCTTTCGCGCCAACGTCGAGCAACTCGGCATGAAGGGTTACGTCGCCCGCCGAGTGCTCGACGAGGCCTTCCAGTGGGATACGCTGGCCGACGCGCTGACGCTGGTCGAGATGTACCAGGGGGGGGCGAGCTGGCAGGACTACGGCAGCTTCATCGGCATCAACCTGGTGTCGCGCATCCACTGGGGCGTCGGCCCGCTGATCCAGGCGGCCACGGTGAAGGACGAGAAGGCGGTGAAGGATCTCGGCAAGAACCTGGTTTTCATGACGCTCTCGCGCGTGGTGCCGTGGGCGGCGACGGTGAAGATCGGTTTCGACGTGATGCGCGGCACGGTGGTGGTGACGGTGGGTTGGGCGGTGAACCAGGCCAACCTCGACACCATCGACGTGGTGTACACCGGCGAGGCCGGTCGCATGGATGCCTCTGCCGCCGGCACGGTGCGCGGCCGTCTGCGCGACTCGGGCGTGAGCGTGCTGCAGGCGAAACATGTGCGGCGCATCCAGCCACCGGGCGAGCCGCTGACGATCGAGGTGGACCGCAATGCGGTGTATGTGGATGCCTTCCGCCGCTGGACCAGCGTGGACCCGGACGAGGTACCGCGCGCATCGCCGCCGCCCGCCAAGGTTGCCGGCTTCGTCGACGCGCATGATGCCTTCGTGCGCCTCCTGATGCGCCAGGCCGAGCAGTTCGGCCCCACCTGGGTGCAGGCGCCGGACAAGCCCTTCGTGCCGATCCGGCTCGACGAGAAGGAGGTCGAGGCGGTGCTGAAGAAGCTCGAACCCTACATCACCGCTGCCGTCGCGCCGGAGGTGGAGCGCGTGCTGTCCGAGGCCGGCGTGCGTGGCTATCGTTCGATCATGGAGGAGGAGGGCACCGACGTCATCCGCGAGGGGCTCGTGCGCCGCTACGCCGCCGACGTGCTGGGCGGCATGATCCAGCACTGGCAGGTGCTGATCACTGCGCAGATCCTCGCCGCGCGCGATATCGAGCGCACCGCGATGTTCCAGGACATGGAACTCGTCGCGCGCCAGCTGCACGCGAAGTTCGAACCTTCGCCGACGCGCAAGCCGCCGCTGGAGATGCGCTTCGAGGGCAAGCGCCTGCGCCCCGCGCCGGCTCGGGCCCCGGCGCCGTCATCGCAGCTGGAGCGCATGCCCTGGCAGGTGTTCGCCCGGCTGGTCGGCATCGGTGAGGCTCACGCCCAGACGAACGTTGCGCCGGACGAAGCGGCCGATCTGGCCGATGTGGCCGAGGTCGCCGTCGACGACGGCCTCAGCTTCTCGCTCGATGCGAAGGTGAGCGGGCTCGCCACCGAAGAGGGTGCCGTCCTCGATGGCGCCGAGCCCTTGCGCCTGCGCGTGTTCCTGGAGGGTCAGGGCGATTTCGGCGACGCCGAGCGGCCGATCGGCTTCGACGTGCAGACGCAGACGCTGAAGAAGGTCTCTTCCGGCACGCCGGGCGCGGTCGACGACGGCAGCCTCAAGCCCGGCGATGTGGTCGAGGACCGGATCGTCGTCCGCGCGCTCGCCGCGGAGGGCAGCGGCCCCGAGCTCGCGCGCAAGGAGATCGTGGTGCGCGTGCGCATCCCGGGCGAGCAGGGCACGATGTCGGTGCCGCTCTACCGTCACGAAGAGAAGCGCCGCGATGGCAGCATCAAGGAACGCTACACCTACTTCAAGCGCTTCCCGGGCATGCCCGAGGCGTGGAAGAGCGATGGCACCGAGGTCTACCACGGGGATTACGAGGTCTTCAACGGCGACGGCAGCCTGGGCGAGCGTCGTCCGTACCAGTACGGCGTGCTGGACGGCAAGCTCGAGTTCTTCAACAGCAAGGGTCAGCTATACCATGAGGTGCCCTATGTGAAGGGCGTCACCCACGGCGACGACATCCGCTACGACCCGGACAGCTCGGGGCGTCAGGTGTATCGCTACGTCAACGGGCGCGTCATGGAGATGATTGCGACGGGCACGCGCGGGCAATCCTTCGTGCATATCACCTACAACCCGACACCGACCGCAGATCAGCCGCTTGCGACCAGCGGCACGGCGAAGCGCTGGTGGCCGGGCGGGCAGGTGAGATGGGAGGGCAGCTACGCCGAAGCGGACCAGGATCTCAACACACTGGGTGGCCTGCGCGGCGAGGAAATACGTGGCAAGACCGGCCCCTGGCGCGGCTACCACGAGAACGGACAGCTTGCGTTCGAGGGCAGCTACACCAAGGGCAAGGAGGACGGCACGCACAAGCGCTACGACGAACAGGGCCGGATACTCGCAAGCGAGATCTACCGCATGGGTGTCGCCGAAGGGCGCTGGCAGTACTGGGATTACGGCATCGGGCGAATCGAGCGGATCGACTACGCAAACGGCTCGGTCGTCGAACGCAGCTACGAGGACTTGACCGAGTGACCTTGCCCGCGCGACGGTGATCCCGTGATTCTTCGGGTGATGCTGCAGAGCGCATCGGGCCGATTCTTCTCGTGCGCAGCCTGTCGGGTGTGACGAGCGGCGGCGCGACCGCACCCCCACCCGCATCCGCCAGTCCGACCACGCGACACGCGGGCGCAGTGTCGCCCCCTTGGTCGTGCTCAGGCGTCGGGCACGCAGAGGCACATCGCATCCGCAGTACGGACGAGCCGTGCGTACTCGCCGTCGAGGTTCGCGAGCGACATCGCGTGCACCTCCTCCGCGGAGCGCAGCGTGCCGTTGCGATCGCGCTTAGCGAAAGTGAAGCAGGCATCCTCCACCACGTGGGCCGCAAAGCCCAGGCAGCCCGCGCTACGTGCCGTGGCCTCCACCGAGTTCGAGGTGCTCACTCCCACGATCACCAGGCGCTGCAGATTGCGCACGAGCAGCCAACGCTCGAGGCCGGAGCGTGCGAAGGCATCCGGCACGTTCTTTTCCATCACCGCCTCGCCGGGCAAGGGCATGAACGCGGCTTGGAACGCCGCACCCGGCTGGCCGGGCCAGAACAGCGAGGCGGGGTCGGCGGACATGTGGCGCACATGCATCACCGGCGCCTCCGCCGCGCGCCACGCAGCAAGGAGCGCGAGCATGTTCGTTTCCGCCTGCGGGTTGTTGCGCGCGCCAGCTTCAGGCAGACCCATGCAATGCTGCATGTCGATGATGATCAGGGCGGCAGGGGCGAGCATTGATGGTCTCCGTGGAAGCGGTCTTCGCTCATGCATGGACATGATGCCCGGTGTTGCCTGAAGCTTGCATCGTTGCAACGCTTCGCTCGGGCGACCGCGGGTCGCCCCTACCCGCCCGGACGACCCGCGCTCGCCCGGATCACCAGGTGAAATCGTCCGGCACCTTGAAATCGGCGTAGGGGTCGTCCTCGACGGGTGTCTCCGCCTTCTTCACGTACACGACCCGATCTGGGGCGCGCTCGGCGATCTTGTCGGCGACCTTTCTCGGCAGCAGCTCGGCAGCCGCGCCGTGGCAGACAATCACCAGATGACCCGCTGCGATGTGGTCGCGCACCTGCGGCGAGACATACATCTGGCGGATCTTGCGGTCGTAGGTGTAGTTGTACGCAAGCTCGCCACCGCCCTTGCTGAGCTTGGCCTGCTTGTGCTGCTGGATCATCTGCGCGATCTGGGCCTCTACGGCCTTCTGGCGCGCCGCGGCATCGCGCTGGGCGTTCAGCTCGCGGGCCCGCTCGGCCTGCTGGCGCTGGATCTCGAGCGCAGCCTCGCGTGCCTCGTCCACCGTCTCGATGCCCGTCTTGCGCTCGAGCTTCTGCTTGCGCGCCTTGTCCTGATTGACCTGTTTGACCTTGTTCTTGTTGACCAGCCCGGCCTTCAAGAACTGATCCTGCAACGACGCCATGGTCCCTTCTCCATGATGTTGATGGGCCGCAGCGGCACCCCGCCGCCCGCCCGGACCGGCAGGATAGCATCCCCCGCGGGCACAACCTGTCCTCGCCAATGGCTCCGACATCGACGCAGCCCGGGGTGGCCCCCCGCCGCCCCACCGGTCCCACACGGCCCCGTAGGGGCGACCCGCGGTCGCCCCCACCGCATCTCGGCTACCCCCGCTGCGCCTTGCATTGCAAGGGCACCATGCGGCCGATCTCCACCGTCAGGTCGTCGCCCTTGCCGCGGATCGTGTTGGGCCCGTTGCTGTAGATGAACCCCGAGCCGCTCACCTTCTGGTCGAGCTCGATGTTCTCGCCATTGCGCACCAGCACCGCCACCCCCTGTTTCGGGAAGAATCGAACCGAAAGCGTCTCACCATGTGCGCATGTGAATGTCACCTCCCGCACTTCCGTCGCAGCCTCGCCCGGCTGCGGTGTCGTGGTACAGGCCCCCAGCGCGAGGGCAGCGAGGGCAGCGAGGGAGGTGGGACGTGCATTCATGGCGTTCTCCAGTCTGATGGTGGCCTGAGATCGAGTAGGGCGGAAGGCGCTGCGCTTTTCCGCCCTACGCTTGCTGACGCCCTGCCTGTAGTGACAACCGCCATGAGGGCGGCCAAGCCTTGTCGCAGCTCGATCCAGTCATTTGCCGGCGACCGCGAGTACCGCCTTCGGGTTGGTGCTCGCAATCGCGAGCAACGTGCGGGCGGCGCCGCTCGGCTGCTTGCGTCCTTGTTCCCAGCCTTGCAAGGTGCGCACGGAAACGCCCATCAGCGCGGCAAACTGAGACTGCGACAACCCCGTCTTCCTTCGCGCTTCGATGACCGGCGAGGTGACGACGTGCAGCCTTCCGGCCTTCATCTCCTGCACGGCCTGAAGCAGCTCGGTCGCTAGGTCGCGCTCGGCTTCGTACGCTGCGAGTTCCTTGTCCGTCAAGGGGCTATTCTTCGAGGGCACGGCGAATCTCCTTCAACTTTGTGCCTGTGATGTTGTCCGTCTTGGCCTTTGCATACAGCGTCAGCAAAACAACCTGACCTTCAGAAGTGCGGGTGAAATAGACCACGCGTACGCCACCGGATTTGCCAGAACCAGCGCGGGACCATCGCACCTTGCGGATACCACCGGACTCAGGCACAACATCCCCTGCTGCAGGATGCTCAGCGATGTACGCCGCGAAAGCACCTCTTTCCTCTTCCGTCCAGTAGAGTGGCCATTGTCGCTGGAAGAGGGGCGTTTCGACGACTGTAAGCATGATTCAAGCGTACGCCTAAGGCGTATGAAAATCCAGCGCTCAGCCGAGATCTGACGCGGGCATCAACCGGTTCACGCTATCGCGGGTACTGAATGGTTGGGTCGGAATCAGCATCTGTCTGGCACCGTGCCTGGAGGCTTGGCTCGATGAGCCGACCGCCGAAAGCTGGCTGAAGACACAATTTGCTTATGATCTGTCGCAGGCCGAGCAAGATCGGCTGGTCGTCGGTGTCAGGCACGCTCGTGTGGCGTGGAGCCTGCTCGCGGAGTCGCCTTTCTGAACTGAATGGACGGGAAACCGTGATCCCCATTTACTATTCAACTCTGTGGTCCTAGCGGATCGTCAGAAAATGGATCCGACGCAAAGGCGCGTTGCTGGCACTCTCCTAGGCCTCGCCGCCGGGGATAGGGTCGGCGGCCCGATCAGGATGGCGCAGCTCCTGGCGCAGAGCCTGATCGCGCGTCGCACCCTGGACCTTCCGGATGTCGGCCAACGCTATCTCGCCTGGTGGCAAGTGCGAGGGTTCGACACCGGGCCGACGACCGGGCAAGTGCTGCAGCTTGTCGATCAGGGGATGACGTTCCCCGTGGCCGCCGAAAAGGTGCATGCCGCGTTGCGTGCAATGACCGCCGGCTGCAATCCCGCGCATCGCTGTGTTCCTCTGGCCATGAGTGCCGACATCGACGACGCCGATCTTGCTGCGGCTGCGAAGGCCGAGGCGCAGCTCACGCATCGGCATCCGCTCGCAGGCGATGTTGCGGCGGCCGTGGCATTGATCTGCCGCGTCCTCATTAGAGGTCATGCCTGGCATCACGCACTTGCCGTCGCCGCAGAAGGACGCTGCGACGAGACACGCTCCGCCTTGCAGATGCCGCAAGCCGCGTTACGGCGGGATGGATACGCGCCAAATGTGTTGCAGGCTGCGGTACATTTCGTCGGCTCCTCCAACTCGTTTGCTGACGCGCTGGCAAAGTCGGTGTGCTTTGCCGGCCCGGACAACTTCTGCCCGGTACTGGTCGGCGGCATCGGCGGGGCGCGCTGGGGTATCGATGCGATTGCACCCGAGCTGCTCAAGCACCATCAGGGAGTCCAGGGAAGTGTAAGCGCCGCAGCCGATTGCCTTGCGAGATCATGGGCTGGCCGAGGTCTCGACTAACCTGGAGCAGTCGCTTGCTACCTTGCAGACGTAGCCGCACGGATGATGGCCAAGCCTCGTGGCATCACGATCCCGTTTTCATCGTCGGGCATCACGCCCGAGTTCACGTACCCGTGGTTGCAAGCGCCGCCCTCGGGTTGGTCCTCGCAATCACGGGCCATATGCGGGAAGCTCCGCTGCATATGGCAGTGCTCCCAGCATTGCAAGGCGCACACGGCCTGAACACGCGCGGGACCATCGCACCTTGCGGACACCAACAGACTCAGGCAGTGGCCCCGAGGCGGCAGAACTTCCTGATGCCGCACTCACCGCATCTTGGTTCCTTCAGGCAGATTCCACGGTCGAGGCCAAACTCGATCGATTGAGCCTGCCCGTAGGCCACAAACACGATGTCGATATAGCGGATGGGCAGCCCTGTGGATTCAGCGAACTTCCGCCCCTGGATCACGGCCTTGAGCAGTTGCCCCTCCTTCTCGATGAGGCCCAGGCGCTCGAAGATCCGGCTGATCACGCGGTCCGGCTTGAGAACCGGCATGCCGATGTCGGTCAGAAAGTGGTACACCGTCACGCCGCCAAGGTACTGAAACCGCGCCTCCAGCGCTTCCTTCAGCAGCAACAGATTCTCGAAGGACTCCGTCGCCTTGAAGGATGCGATGTACTGCGCCATCGAGCCGTGTTCCGCAATCAGCTCGCGCATGACCCGCGCGTTCTCGATGCAGGCGTTGATCTTGCGCCGGTTCCGTATCATGTCCGGATCCGACATGATCCTGGCAACATCGCCTTCGTCATATGCCGCGACCGTCCGCCAATCGGGAAACCAAGCATCAATCGTGCGCGCCCGCGCCGTCACCGTCGCGGCGCGGAAGCCGGAATAGAACACGACATAGAGCAGGATGGAGAAGTACTGTTCGTCGCCGAGCTGCCGGTCTGCGAACGTCTTGTAGCGGTCAAGCGCAGCCCGAATCCCCTCGGCCGGGAGATGCCTGGCACCGTACTGGACGAGTGCGTCTTCAAGTGCGTGGAAAACGGCTCGATACGGGTAGGTCATGGCATTTGTGCGGGTTCGGCAAGTGAGGAGGGTGTGCAGGCCTGATTCAGGGCCGAGAGCAAACGGGTGCTTGCAGGGAAGTCGGCCGGCTTCTTCAAGAACCTGTTCAGATCGTCGCCAGTCTTCGACGACTGCCATCCGCCATTAACGTTCGCCGAATTCACTGCCGCGGCTCCCACAACAAAACACCCCGCAACGCATTCCGCGTCCGGGGTGTTTCTCATTCAGCGGCCAGAACCCTCAGCCGCAGGTTCCCACTGCCCCGCATGCCGTGCAGAAGTCGCAGCCATCCTTGCGGATCACCGAGTGGTTGCCGCATTCGCCGCAGAGGGCGCCTTGCATGAGCTCGGGGTCGCTGTCCTTGTGGGGGGCTTCGAGGATGCCCATTTCGCGGACGGGGTAGCCGTTTTCGTCGAGCACGCCGAGCATCGCGTAGCGGTGGATCATGAGCTGGGCGATGTAGGCGACGGTGCTGGGGTAGTTCTGCTGGCGCTTGGTGCCGGGGACGAAGGCCATGAAGTCGCCGAGGGGCTCCGGGTAGTTGAGGAGCTTGCGCAGCTTCATGCCGATCCAGGCCGGATCCATGACGCGCATGTCGAGCGACAGGATGCGGGTGAGGCCGTCGAGGGCGCGCGGGTAGTTGCCGGACAGCCACACCGAGTAGGGACGGGTGACGCCGTCGGGCAGGGTGATCTCCTTCAGGCCGAGGACGAAATCCTCGCCGGTGGCGGGGTTGTTGATGTCCACCGTCCAGGACAGCGTGCCGTCGGTGCCGGTCTTGGGCTCCTGCTGGCTGAAGAGGCTGTCGAGCACCGGGGTGGCGGTGCCATCCACTGCGAGGGCGCCGAGATGCTCGCAGCGGTAGCGCACCACCTGGGCGAAGGCGGAGACGACGCTGGGGAACATCTTCTTCTCGCCGTGCGGGGGGAAGGGCATCTCGAAGGACTTCTCGCCGATGGTGCGGGCGAGGGTGTCGAGCTTGAGCGCGAGCCAGCCGCGGTCATTGGCGCGCATGTCCATCGACAGCGTCTTGGCGACGGCGCCGAGGCCGCGCGGCTGGTTGGCGCCGTTCACCCACACTTCGAAGGGGAAGCCGTTGACGCTCACCGGCTGGGTGTCGACATGGCCGATGAACAGCGCGAACTCGGCCTGCGGTGCCTTCAGCATGTAGGTCCAGGCCATGTTGCCGTCCGGCATCTCGGGGCGTCCGGGCCAGCGCAGGCTGGAGAGCACCGGGGCGGGCAGGGACTTGATCGACAGGCGGCGGTTGGCGTCGGAGAGCTCGACGTCCTGCGGCTGCTTCTGTTCGGCGCTGGGCGTGACCGACAGCACCGAGCCGAGCACGCTGTTGGGCCGGTAGGTGGCGAGACCCTTGAGGCCGGCCTTCCAGGCGGTGAGGTAGAGATCCTCGAAGTCGGTGTAGGGGTAGTCGGCCGGGACGTTCACCGTCTTGGAGATGGAGGTGTCCACATAGGGCGCGACCGCGGCGACCATGTCCTTGTGTGCCTGCGCGGAGATCTCGAGCGCGGTGACGAAGTAGGGCGGCAGCTTGTCGACGTTGCCGCCGAGGTGCCGGTACAGGCGCCAGGCGTAGTCCTCGACCGCGTACTCCTTGAAGGTGCCGTCCGCCATGCGCTTGCGGCGGGTGTAGGTGTAGGAGAAGGGCGGCTCGATGCCGTTGGAGGCGTTGTCGGCGAAGGCGAGCGAGATCGTGCCGGTGGGCGCGATCGACAGCAGGTGCGAGTTGCGGATGCCGTGCTTGCGGATCTTGTCCTTGATCTCGGCGGGCAGGCGCGACGCGAAGTTGCCGCCCGAGAGGTACATGTCGGCGTTGAAGAGCGGGAAGGCGCCGCGCTCGGTGGCGAGTTCGACCGAGGCGAGATAGGCGCGGTTGCGCATGTACTCGGAGATGCGCGTGGCCATCGCCTGCGCTTCGGCGGTGTCGTACTTCAGGCACAGCATGATCAGCGCATCGCCCAGGCCGGTGAAGCCGAGGCCGACGCGGCGCTTGGACTGCGCCTCCTTCTCCTGCTCCTTGAGCGGCCAGTGGGTGACATCCAGCACGTTGTCGAGCATGCGGATGGCGGCGTCGACCACCTTGCCGAAGGCGTCGAAGTCGAAGCCGGCCTTGTCGCTGAACGGGTTGGTGACGAAGGGCGTGAGGTTGATCGAGCCCAGGTCGCAGCAGCCGTAGGGCGGCAGCGGCTGTTCGGCGCAGGGGTTGGTGGCCTCGATGCGCTCGCAGTAGTAGAGGTTGTTGTCCTGGTTCATGCGATCCAGGAACAGGATGCCGGGCTCGGCGTGGTCGTAGGTGGAACGCATGATCTGGTCCCACAGGGTGCGTGCGCGCACTTTGCGATACACCCAGCTGCCGTCGTCGAGCTGATAGGCGCCGGCGGCCTTGAACTCGTCGGCGGGTTCGGCCTTGTGGGTGAGTTCGACATCGCCGTCGGCCTCGACCGCCTTCATGAACGCGTCGCTCACGCCCACCGAGATGTTGAAGTTGGTGAGGTCGCCGTGATCCTTGGCGTGGATGAATTCCTCGATGTCCGGGTGGTCGCAGCGCAGCACGCCCATCTGCGCGCCACGGCGCGCGCCGGCGGATTCCACCGTCTCGCAGGAGCGGTCGAACACGCGCATGTACGAGACCGGGCCGGATGCGTTGGACTGCGTGCCACGCACCAGCGCGCCCTTCGGGCGGATGCTGGAGAAGTCGTAGCCCACACCGCCGCCGCGGCGCATGGTCTCGGCCGCCTGGGCGAGCGCGGTGTAGATGCCGGGGCGGCCGTCTACGGATTCGGTGACCGAATCGCCCACCGGCTGCACGAAGCAGTTGATCAGCGTGGCCTGCAGCTTGGTGCCGGCGGCGCTGTTGATGCGCCCGGCGGGCACGAAGCCCATCTCCTGCGCCTCGCGGAAGCGCGCCTCCCAGTACGCGCGCTTGTCTTCGGCCTCGACTGCGGCGAGGGCGCGCGCGACCCGGCCGCGTACTTCCTCGATGGTGGTCTCGCCGCCCTTGGCGTATTTCTCGACCAGGACCTCGGCGCAGATCTCCTGGGGGGCCAGGGTATCGGACTTGGATTTGGGAAGGGTGTGGGTCTTCGCGCTCATGATTTTGTGTACGCCTCCGGAGTGTGGTGCCGTGTTCTTCGCTGTTTCTTCGAGATGCGAAAGAATAACGCGGAAGAGCAGAGAATGCAAAAATTAAAAACCTATAAAAAACATTGAATTAAAGTTATCCACAGTGTTTCAACAGGTTTTCAGATACTAGATGTAGTAGGTTGAATTCATCGTGCGAACATGCCGAAAGCCGCGTCGTTACTGGGAGAACCCGGCGGTCGACGTCCAGCTTGGCCGCTGGCGGCGCTCACCACAGGGCCGGTTGCGCCATCCGAATCGATTTGTCCGGATCTTGGGCGGCAGCGAGAAAAGGGTTGTCGGTGCGCGCCGTTCCTCCCTGCAATCAGGTGACTGACTCGGTCAAGCCGGATCCCGGACGCTGCCGGGCCGCTCGGGAACGGCCGCCTTTTTCACCTCGGCGGAGCGCCTTCCGACTTGAGCGAACCCATGCCGGCCTGCTATAGTCTCGCGCTTGTCCGCAATGGTGCGGGCAAAATCCACACGCACGACCTGCCTCCCTCGGAGGCGAACAGGGTCCGGGATGGCGGCAACATGTCGTCGTGCCGGTACGGACCGGGCAGCCGGTTTGGTCGTGCGGAGGCTCAACCCTTCAGGAATTTGGAGTCACACATGTCAGTCACGATGCGTCAGATGCTCGAAGCGGGCGTCCATTTCGGCCACCAGACCCGCTTCTGGAACCCGCGCATGGCGCCGTACATCTTCGGCCAGCGCAACAAGATCCACATCATCAACCTCGAGAAGACCATGGCGAAGTACCTCGAAGCCATGGACTACATCCGCAAGCTCTCCGCCAATCGTGGCAACGTGCTGTTCGTCGGCACCAAGCGCCAGTCGCGCGAGATCATCGTCGAGGAAGCACGCCGCGCCGGCATGCCCTACGTCGATGAGCGCTGGCTGGGTGGCATGCTCACCAACTTCAAGACGGTGAAGCAGTCGATCAAGCGCCTGAAGGAGATGGAAGCGATGGTCGAGGACGGCTCGCTCGAGCGCCTCTCCAAGAAGGAAGCGCTGATGGCCACGCGCGAGCTCGAGAAGCTGCAGAAGAGCATCGGCGGCATCAAGGACATGGGCGGCCTGCCGGACGCGCTGTTCGTCATCGACGTCGGCTACCACAAGATTGCAATCACCGAAGCGCAGAAGCTGGGTATCCCGGTCGTCGCCGTGGTCGATACCAACCACTCGCCTGAAGGCGTGGATTACCTGATTCCGGGTAACGACGACTCCTCGCGTGCGATCCGTCTGTATGCCCGCGGCCTCGCCGACGCGGTGCTGGAAGGCCGCAGCATGGCGCTGCAGGACATCGTGGCCGCCGGCTCCGACGAATTCGTCGAGGTCGAGGAAGAGGCCTCGGGCGAGCAGGCCTGAGCCCACGTCGACAGCGTATTGAATGAAGCGGGCTCGGTGAGCCCGATTTGAATCAGATTTTCAGGAGTTAGCATGGCGGAAATTACCGCAAGCATGGTCAAGGAACTTCGCGAGAAGACCGATGCGCCGATGATGGAGTGCAAGAAGGCGCTGACCGAAGCCTCAGGCGACATGGCCAAGGCCGAAGAGATCCTGCGCGTCAAGCTCGGCAGCAAGGCCAGCAAGGCCGCGTCGCGCGTCACCGCCGAAGGCGTGGTCGGCACCTATCTGTCGGCCGACGGCAAGCTCGCCGCGATGGTCGAGGTGAACTGCGAGACCGACTTCGTTGCCAAGAACGACGACTTCCTTGCCTTCACCGCGTCGGCCGCCGAGTTGGTGGCAAAGCAGAACCCGGCCGATGTCGCCGCGCTGTCGGCGCTCGAGATCGACGGCCAAGCCGTCGAGGCGGTACGTACCGCGCTGGTCGGCAAGATTGGCGAGAACATCACCATCCGTCGCTTCGTGCGCATCGACGCCAAGGGCGCCGTGGCGAGCTACATCCACGCCGGCGCCAAGATCGGCGTGCTGATCGACGTGGTCGGTGGCGACGAAGCGCTGGGCAAGGATCTGGCGATGCACATCGCCGCCTCCAAGCCGAAGAGCCTCGATGCATCGGGCGTGTCGGCCGAGTTGATCGACGCCGAGCGCCGTATCGCGATCGAGAAGGCGCGCGAAGCCGGCAAGCCGGAAGCGATGCTCGACAAAATCGCCGAGGGTACGGTGCAGAAGTTCCTGAAGGAAGTCACGCTGCTCGGCCAACCCTTCGTCAAGGACGACAAGCAGACCATCGAGCAGCTGCTGAAGGCGCGTGGCGCCTCGGTCGCCGGCTTCACGCTGTACATCGTCGGCGAAGGCATCGAGAAGAAGGTGACCGACTTCGCTGCTGAAGTCGCTGCCCAGGCTGCGGCTGCACAGAAGTAAGGAGCGGAACATGACGGCACCCGCCTATACCCGCATCATGCTGAAGCTCTCCGGTGAGGCCTTGATGGGCGACGACGCCTATGGCATCAACGAGGAGGTCGTCGAGCGCATCGTCGGCGAGATTGCCGATGTCACCAAGCTCGGCGTGCAGATCGGTGTGGTGATAGGCGGGGGCAACATTTTCCGTGGCATGAAAGGGGCTGCGACCGGCATGGACCGGGCGACCGCCGATTACATGGGCATGCTCGCCACCGTGATGAACGCGATGGCGCTGTCCGATGCGATGCGTCGCGCCGGACTGGAAGCCCGGGTGCAGTCGGCGCTGCGCATCGACCAGGTGGTCGAGCCCTACATCCGTGGACGGGCAATCCGTCACATGGAAGAAGGACGTGTGGTGATCTTCGCGGCCGGCACGGGCAACCCGTTCTTCACCACCGACACCGCAGCGGCGCTGCGCGGCTCGGAGATGGGGGTGCAGATCGTGCTGAAGGCGACCAAGGTGGACGGTGTGTATACCGCCGACCCCAAGAAGGATCCTGCCGCCCAGCGCTACCACCGGATCAGCTTCGACGAAGCGATCGGCCGCAACCTTGCGGTGCTGGACTCGACCGCGTTTGCGCTGTGCCGCGACCAGAAACTCCCGATCAATGTGTTCTCGATCTTCAAGCCGGGCGCGTTGAAGCGCGTCGTGATGGGCGAGGACGAGGGCACGCTCGTTCATTCCTGAGGATTCGCGCATGATTTCCGAAATCGCCAAGACGGCCGAGCAGAAGATGCAGAAGTCGGTCGAAGCCTTGAAGGTCGACCTCGCCAAGGTGCGTACCGGGCGCGCCCACACCGGCATCCTCGACCATGTGATGGTCGAGTACTACGGCAGCATGGTTCCGGTGAACCAGGTGGCCAACGTCACCCTCATCGATGCACGCACCATTGGCGTGCAGCCGTGGGAGAAGCCGATGCTGTCCAAGGTCGAGAAGGCCATCCGTGACAGCGACCTCGGCCTCAACCCTGCCAACATGGGCGAGATCATTCGCGTGCCGATGCCGCCGCTCACCGAGGAGCGCCGCCGCGACCTGACCAAGGTTGTGCGCCACGAGGGCGAGTCCGCCAAGGTCGCGGTGCGCAATCTGCGCCGCGATGCGAACCAGCACCTGAAGGACGCCGTCAAGGACAAGGATATCTCCGAGGACGACGAGCGTCGTGGCCAGGAACTGGTGCAGAAACTCACCGACCGCTACGTGGCTGAGATCGACAAGCTGCTCGCCGAGAAAGAACACGAGCTGATGCAGGTCTGAGCGGCGCGCGCGCCGCCGTTCGTGCAAGGCGAAGAAAGGGGACCCATGGCCAACCAACCGTTCGCCAGTACGACGCGTGACATTCCGCAGGTGGGTGAAGTCCCGCGTCATGTCGCGATCATCATGGACGGCAATGGCCGCTGGGCGCGCAAACGCTTCCTGCCGCGTGTGGCGGGGCACCGGCGCGGCGTCGAATCCGTGCGCACCATCATCCGCGCGTCGATCGAAAGGGGTGTCTCCCACCTCACGCTGTTCGCGTTCAGCTCCGAGAACTGGCGTCGCCCTGCCGAAGAGGTCTCCTTCCTCATGGGGCTCTTCATGCGCTCGCTGAAGCGCGAGGTGGAGCGGCTTCACGACAATGACATCCGCTTCCATGTGATCGGCGATCTGTCGCGCTTCGACGCGAATCTGGTCAAGCTGATCCGCGAAGCAGAGGCCCGCACTGCGGGCAACCGCACCCTCACGCTTACCGTTGCCGCAAACTACGGCGGGCGCTGGGATATCCTCAACGCAATGCATCGCATGCTCGCCAAGCATCCAGAGCGGCGCGACGGCTTCACCGAAGAGGATCTCGCGGCGGAGCTATCGCTCAACTACGGCCCGGAGCCGGACCTCTTCATTCGCACCGGTGGCGAGACGCGCATCAGCAATTTCCTGCTGTGGCAACTCGCCTACACCGAGCTCTATTTCACCGAAACCCTGTGGCCGGATTTCGACGAGGCCGAACTCGACCGCGCTTTCGCCTCTTATCGCGCACGTGAGCGGCGCTTCGGGCGCACCAGTGAGCAGCTGAAGGCGACCGAGGGTTCCGCATCGTCGGGCGGAAATGCTTAAGCAGCGCGTCGTCACCGCAGTCATCCTGCTGGTGGCCTTTCTTGCCGCGCTGTTCCTGCTTCCCGCAAGCGGCTGGACCGTGCTGGTGGCAGTCGTCGCGGGCATTGGCGCGTGGGAGTGGGGCGCGCTGGCCGGGTTCGATGCGAGGCAGCGACGTGTGTTCGTCGTCGTGGTCAGCGCGCTGTGCGTCGCGCTGGGCTTGCTGCTCCCGGCCACTGCGCTGCTTCCTGCCTATGTGGTCAGCGCCCTGTTCTGGATGCTGGTCGTGCCCCTGTGGTTGCGCGCTCACTGGCGCAGCACCGGTCTGATTGCAGGCTGGTGCGTGGGTCTGGTGCTGCTCGTTCCGACTGCCCTGGCGATGATTCACCTGCGTGGGCTGGGCGCCTGGGTTTTGCTCGGCGCGATGGCGCTGGTGTGGATTGCCGACATCGCTGCCTATTTCACCGGCCGTGCTTTTGGCCGCCACAAGCTCGCGCCGTCGATCAGCCCGGGTAAGACCTGGGAGGGGGCGGTAGGCGCGGTGGCCGGGGTGACGTTGTATGGCGTGGTGCTGGCTGCGGCCGGCGCGCTTCAGGTTGTGGGCGGCGCGTGGACGGGTTTTGTCGCGGGTCTGTTGCTGCTTACCGCGATCAGCATCGTAGGCGATCTCTTCGAGTCGTTGATGAAGCGCCAGGCCGGTGTCAAGGACAGCGGCACCATTCTGCCTGGGCATGGTGGCATGCTCGACCGCATCGACAGCCTGACTTCCACGCTGCCGGTGGTCGGTCTTTTCGCGCTCTTTCTCGGGCAGGTCGCCTGATCCTTCTCCGTTATTCCTGGATTGTGCATGAAATCCGTACAAGACATCACCGTGCTTGGCGCCACCGGCTCGATCGGCATGAGCACGCTGGACGTGATCGCGCGTCACCCCGACCGCTACCGCGTGTTTGCGTTGACGGCGAACACGCGAGTCGATGCGTTGCTCGCGCTGTGCGTAAGCTTCCGGCCGCGCGTAGCGGTGGTGGCGGATGCGCCGGCGGCGGCACGGCTGCAGGCCGGGCTGCGCGAGGCGGGCGTGGACACCGAGGTCGAGTACGGCACGACGGCGCTCGAGCGTGTCGCGGCGCATCCCGATGTGGACGCGGTGATGGCGGCGATCGTGGGCGCGGCTGGCCTTCTGCCGACCTTGGCCGCGGCGCGCGCTGGCAAGAAGGTTCTGCTCGCCAACAAGGAGGCGCTGGTGATGTCGGGCGCGCTCTTCATGGCGGCGGTTCAGCAGGGTGGGGCGACGCTGCTGCCGATCGACAGCGAACATAACGCGGTGTTTCAGTCGCTGCCGGCGGGCTTCGACGGCCGGCTCGATGCCGCCGGCGTGCGGCGGATCATGCTTACCGCGTCGGGCGGCCCGTTTCGGGAGGCGTCGCCCGAATCCCTGGACGCGGTCACGCCGGATCAGGCCTGCGCCCATCCCAACTGGGTAATGGGGCGCAAGATCTCCGTCGATTCAGCGACGATGATGAACAAGGGGCTCGAGGTCATCGAGGCGCACTGGCTGTTCTCCGCGCCGGCAGAGCGCATCGACGTGGTGATCCACCCGCAGAGCGTGATCCATTCGATGGTCGAGTATGTCGACGGCTCGGTGATC
This sequence comes from Rhodocyclaceae bacterium, assembly GCA_041916775.1. Taxonomy (GTDB): domain Bacteria; phylum Pseudomonadota; class Gammaproteobacteria; order Burkholderiales; family Rhodocyclaceae; genus UBA2357. Next base: position 72,186 of record JAYRYZ010000020.1, read on the forward strand.
GCCCAACTCGGTAACCCCGACATGCGCACGCCAATCGCGCACGCGCTCGCCCATCCGCAGCGTATCGACGCCGGGGTGGGCTCGCTCGACCTGTTCGCAATCGGCCGCCTGACCTTCGAACGTCCCGACGTGGCCCGCTTCCCCTGTCTCGCGCTCGCCTATTCCGCCTTGCGTGCCGGTGGCGCCGCACCGGCGGTGCTGAATGCCGCCAACGAGGAGGCGGTGGCGGCATTCCTGGATGGACGGCTCGGTTTTCGTGCGATCGCGGCGGTGATCGCGGCGACGCTTGAACGCGCGGCAGGGCTGTCGGTCGAAACGCTCGAATCGGTCATCGACACCGACCAACGCGCACGCGCAATCGCACGCACCGATATCGAGGCACGCTCACGTCCATGAACATACTCGAATACATCATCCCGTTCCTGCTGGCGCTTGGCGTCCTGATCTTCATCCACGAGTACGGCCACTACGCGGTGGCGCGCGCCTGCGGCGTGAAAGTGCTGCGCTTCTCGATCGGCTTCGGCACACCGCTGGTGAAGTGGGTGCGTGGTCCCGACCGTACCGAGTGGGTGCTGGCGGCGTTTCCGCTCGGCGGCTATGTGAAGATGCTCGACGAGCGCGAGGGCGAAGTGCCCACCTCCGAGCTCGGGCGGGCCTTCAACCGCCAGCCGGTGGGTCGGCGCTTCGCGATCGTTGCGGCGGGGCCGCTGGCAAACCTGCTGCTTGCGATCCTGCTCTACTGGGGGCTCTTCGTCGTTGGCGCAGAGGAGTTGCGGCCGCGGATTGCGCTCGACGCAGGAGCGTCGATCGCACAGCAGGCCGGCATCGTCGATGGCGATCTGGTGACGCACGTCGATGAGGAACCGGTGCGCAGTTGGGGAGAGTTGCGCTGGGCGCTGCTGCAGCATGCGCTGGACCAGCGCAGGGTGGTGCTGAAGGTGCAAACGGCTACCGAGGTCGAGACCTTCCGCACGCTCGATTTCAGTGGGCTCGCGATCGATGATGGAGAGACCGATCTGATCGCGCGCATCGGCCTCAAGCCATGGCGCCCCAGGATCGATCCGGTGATTGGCCAGATCATGCCGGGAAGCGCGGCGGAGCGCGCCGGGCTGCAGAAGGGCGATCGATTCACCATGCTGGATGGCGGCAGCCTCGACTCGTGGTCGGAGCTGGTCGAGCGTGTGCGCGACAAGGCTGATGTACCGCTGCGCGGTGAGGTCCTGCGCGATGGCGTGGCGGTGCCTTTCGTCGTGACGCCGGAGGGTTTGGAGGAAGGCGGTGTGCGCATCGGCCGCATCGGGGTCTCGGTCGAGGAGTCGGCGGTTGCCCGTACCGAAATGTTCACCGTGGTCAGCTACGGCTTCGGCGAGAGCTTGTTGAAAGCGGTCGGCAGGACCTGGGATACCAGCATGCTGAGCCTGAAGATGATGGGCCGGATGCTGATCGGCGAAGTCTCGTGGAAGAACCTCTCCGGACCGGTGACGATCGCGGACTATGCGGGTCAATCGGCGAAGCTCGGATGGACCCATTACCTCGCCTTCATGGCCCTGATCAGCATCAGTCTGGGGGTGCTGAACCTGCTACCCATCCCGGTTCTGGATGGGGGTCATTTGCTGTACTATACCATCGAAATCATCAAGGGCGGCCCGGTGTCCGAGCGGGTCATGGAGATCGGCCAGCAGATCGGTCTGGCGGCCCTCGCAATGCTCATGGCGTTTGCCTTCTACAACGATTTGATGCGACTTTTCGCTGGTTGAACTGGATGAAACTGAAACTCCTCAGCGGGCTGCTTGCAGCCCTCGTAGTGGCATCACCGTCTTTCGCATTCGAACCCTTCGTGGTCAGCGACATCCGCGTCGAAGGCATCCAGCGCACCGAAGCCGGCACCATTTTCAGCTACCTCCCCGTGCGAGTCGGCGAAACCTTCACCGACGCCAAGGCGGCTGAGGCGATCAAGGGGCTCTTCGCGACGGGGTTCTTCAGCGATGTGCGTATCGAGGTCGAGAACAATGTCATCGTGGTGCTGGTCGACGAGCGTCCGGCCATCGCCAGTATCTCCCTGGACGGTGTGAAGGAGTTCGAGCAGGATGCGCTCAGGGCGGGGCTGCGCGAGGTCGGGCTTTCGGAGGCGCAGATTTTCGATCGTGCGCTGCTCGAGCGCGCGGAGCAGGAGCTGAAGCGTCAGTACCTGTCGCGCGGCAAATACGGTGCAGAGGTCACGACCACCGTCACGCCGCTGGAGCGTAACCGAGTAGGGATCAACTTCACCGTCGCCGAAGGCGAGATCGCGAAGATCCGCGAAATCAACATCGTCGGTAACCAGGTGTTCAAGGACGACGACCTCCTGGATCTCTTCCAGCTCACCACGCCCGGCTGGCTCACCTGGTACACCAAGAACGACCAGTACTCGCGCCAGAAACTCTCGGCCGACCTCGAGACCCTGCGCTCCTTCTATCTTGACCGTGGTTACCTCGATTTCAACATCGACTCCACCCAGGTGTCGATCACGCCGGACAAGCAGGACATCTACATCACACTGAACGTCACCGAGGGCGAGAAATACACCGTCACTGCAGTGCGTTTCGCGGGTGATCTGGTACTGCCCGAGTCGGAGTACCTGGGCCTCGCCCAGATCAAACCGGGTGAGGAGTTCTCGCGTGCCAAGCTCACTGCGACCACCAAGGCCGTGACCGACCGCCTCGGAAACGAGGGCTACGCGTTCGCCAACGTCAACGCGGCGCCGGAAGTGGACAAGGAAAAGAAGGAGGTCGCGTTCACGATCTTCGTCGATCCCGGCCGCAGGGTGTATGTGAACCGGATCAACGTCGGCGGCAACACGCGCACGCGCGACGAAGTCGTGCGACGCGAACTGCGCCAGATGGAAGGCGAATGGTACGACGCCGAGAAGATCAACCGCTCGCGCACGCGTATCGACCGCCTCGGCTATTTCGACGAGGTCACCGTTCAGACACCCGCTGTACCGGGCACGACCGACCAGGTGGATGTGAACTTCAACGTGAAGGAGCGGCCCACCGGTAATCTGATGTTGGGTGCGGGTTTCTCCAGTTCCGAAAAGCTGATCCTTTCTGGCTCGATCTCCCAGCAGAACCTCTTCGGCAGCGGCAAGGCGATGTCCTTGGGCATGAACACCAGCAAATCCAGCCGTACCCTGTCGCTGTCGTTCACGGATCCCTACTATACGGTGGATGGCATCAGCCTCGGGTACGACATCTACCACAAGACCTACGATCCCACGAAGTCGCTGGTGGTCGCGCGCTACAAGACGGTGTCGACCGGTGCGGGCATTCGTCTGGGATATCCCATCGGCGAGGACGACGCAATCAACTTCGGACTGTCTGCCGACCGCACGACGATCACAACCTACGATGAGAGCCCGATACAGTACAAGGACTTCTGCATCGAGTTCGGCTGCAGCAGTCCAGACGGTATTGGCGAGGTCAGCGTCTCCAGTCTGATGGCCACGGCGGGTTGGTCGCGTGACCAGCGCGACAGCGTGATTTATCCGCGCTCGGGCACCTTGCAGCGCCTTTCGCTGGAAGGGGCCGTGCCGCCTGGAGAATTGCGCTATTGGCGCGCGAACTACCAGTACCAGCATTGGTTTCCCATCGGCCAAAGTGAAGCCTTGATGCTCAATGGCGACATCGGGTGGGCAGGGGGGTATGGTGGAAAGCCGATGCCGTTCTACAAGAACTTCTATCTTGGTGGCATTGGCTCGGTGCGTGGCTTCGATCAGAGTTCTATCGGCCCGAAGACGGCGGATGGTGACGCCTTGGGCGGCACGCGCAGGATTTTCGGCAATGCGGAGTACTTCTTCCCGATGCCGGGTTCGGGCTTGGATCGCTCCTTCCGGATTTCGCTGTTCCTGGATGCAGGCGCGGTGTGGGCCGATGGCGAGAAGGTGAAGTTCTCCGACATGAGGTACAGTACCGGTTTGGGGTTCTCATGGAGTTCGCCGATCGGTCCACTGAAATTCAGCTTCGGTTACCCGCTGAAGAAGAAGGCCGACGACGAAGCCCAGAACTTCCAGTTCCAGATCGGCACCGTTTTTTGATCCACCCTGAGACGTCCGAACACCCGGAGGCATAAGTGAAAGTCAGTACCCTTACCGTTCTTGTCGCGGCCGTGGCCGGCTTTGCAGCACAGCCCGTATTCGCCGAAACCAAGATCGGCTTTGTGAATTCGGACCGTCTGATGCGCGAAGCCGCACCGGCGGTGCGCGCCCAACAGCGGCTCGAAAAGGAGTTCGAGAAACGCGATCAGGAACTGCAGCGCGTAGCGGCCGAGTTGCAGACCATGCAGGACGAGCTCGAGCGCAACAGCCTCACGATGTCGGACAACGATCGCCGCACCAAGGAGCGTACCTTCAATGAGCTCTCGCGCGACTTCCAGCGCAAGCAGCGCGAGTTTCGCGAAGACCTGAATCAGCGTCGTAACGAGGAACTCGCCAGCGTACTCGACCGCGCAAACGCCGCGATCAAGCGCATCGCCGAGGCCGAGAAGTACGACATCGTGCTGCAGGAGGCCGTGTACGCAAGCCCCAGCATCGACATGACCGAGAAGGTCATCAAGGCGCTGGCCGACGCCAAGTAAGGATTCCCGCATGATGAGGCTCGACGAGATCGCCGCACGGCTCGGCGGAGAGGTTTCCGGCGACGGTTCGGTGGGCGTCGAGCGTGTGGCACCGCTGGAGCGAGCGGCGGTGGGAGATATCGCCTTCATCGCAAGCCCGAAATACGCATCCCTGTTGTCCGCCTGTGCGGCGTCGGCGGTGATCGTGTCACCTGCGTTGGCGGAGGCGACGCGCTTGCCGCGTATCGTCGTCGCGGACCCTTATCTGTACTACGCGCGCGTCGCGCAACTCCTCAACCCGGAGGCGCGTCCCGCCCCAAGCGTGCATGCGTCTGCGGTGTTGGCCTCGCAGGTCCCGCAATCGGTGCATGTCGCCGCGCACGTGGTCATCGAGGAGGATGTCGTCCTCGGTGAGGACGTCGTCATCGGCGCAGGTTGCAGCATCGGCAAGGGGGTCACGATCGGTGCGCGCACGCGGTTGCACCCCAACGTCACGGTGTATGCGGGCTGCGTCATCGGCGCGGACTGCCTGATCCACGCGGGTGCGGTGATCGGTGCGGACGGTTTCGGTTTCGCGCGCGAGAAGAATGGCGCCTGGGTGAAGATCCCCCAGCTCGGCCGCGTTGTCATCGGCGACGATGTCGAGATCGGCGCCAACACCACCATCGACCGTGGTGCTCTGGATGACACCGTGGTGGCCTCGGGCGTCAAGCTCGACAACCTGATCATGGTCGCGCACAACGTGCGCATCGGCGAATACACCGCGATCGCGGGCAAGGCCGGCATCGCAGGTAGCGCGAAGATCGGCGCACGCTGCATGATCGGCGGACAGGCCGGGATTTCGGGCCATCTCGAGATCTGCGACGACGTGATGATCTCGGGCTGCACTCTGGTCGCCAAGTCGATTCGCAAGCCGGGCGTGTATACCGCGAACCTGCCCCTGCAGACCCACGAGGACTGGGTCACCAATTTCTCGCATCTGCGTCACCTGGATGCACTGGCCAAGCGTATCAAGGCGCTCGAGAAGCGGCTTGAAGAGCGCACACCGAACTGATCCCATGGACATCAACGAAATCCTCGCCTACCTCCCGCACCGCTACCCGTTCCTGCTCGTGGACCGGGTGCTCGAACTCGAGGAGGGCAAGCGCGTGCTCGCACTCAAGAACGTGACGATGAACGAGCCGTTCTTCCCCGGGCACTTCCCGAGCCGGCCGGTGATGCCCGGCGTGCTCATCCTCGAGGCGCTGGCGCAGGCAGCTGCACTGCTGTCCTTCAAGAGTGCGGGGCAAAAGCTCGACGACAACTCCATCGTCTATTTCGCCGGCATCGACAAGGCGCGCTTCAAGCGCCCGGTGGTGCCTGGCGATCAGCTCCTGCTCGAGGCGACGATCACCCGCAGCATGCGCAACATCTACAAGTACCAGGCCGTGGCGCGGGTCGGCGACGAACTCGCCGCCGAGGCCGAGCTGATGTGCGCGATCAAATCCGTGTCATGATCCACCCGACCGCGATCGTTCATCCGGGCGCGAAGCTGGGCGCGAATGTCGCAGTCGGCGCCTACACGCTGATCGGCGAGCATGTCGAGATCGGCGACAACACCCGCATCGCCTCGCACGTCGTGATCGAGGGCCATACCCGCATCGGCTGCGACAACGAGATCTTCCAGTTCTGTTCGATCGGCGCGGTGCCGCAGGACAAGAAGTACGATGCCGAGCCGACCCGGCTTGAAATCGGCGATCGCAACACGATCCGCGAGTACTGCTCGTTCAACGTCGGAACCGCCCAGGATACCGGCGTCACCCGTGTCGGCAACGACAACTGGATCATGGCCTACGTGCACATCGCCCACGACTGCCGGGTGGGCGACCACACCATCTTCGCCAACAACGCCACCCTCGCCGGACATGTCGAGGTGGGCGATTGGGCGATCCTCGGCGGTTTCACCGGAGTACACCAGTTCGGTCGCGTCGGCGCGCACAGCTTCTGCGGCGTGGGCACGGTGCTGCTGCAGGACCTGCCGCCCTTCGTCACCGTCTCCGGCAACCCTGCGAGCCCGCACGGCATCAACAGCGAAGGCCTCAAGCGGCGCGGCTTCAGTCCGGAAGGCATCGCCGCGATCAAGCGCGCATACCGTGCCCTTTACCGCTCGGGGCTATCGCTCGACGAGGCGCGCGCGCGCATCGCCGAGATCGCCGCCGAGTTCCCCGAGGTGCAGGCCTTCTCCGCGTTCATTGCCGAGTCGGGGCGCGGCATCGTCCGCTGATCCGGCAGGCGCATGACGATCCGCATTGCAATGGTGGCCGGGGAGACCTCCGGCGACCTCCTCGCCAGCCACCTGATCCGCGCACTCAGGCGCCATCTGCCGAGTGCCGAGTTCTTCGGCATCGGTGGCCCGCGAATGGAAGCGGAAGGCTTCAAGGCGCTGTGGCCCTGTGAGCGGCTCGCGGTGCATGGCTATGTCGATGCGTTGAAGCGCTACCGCGAGCTCTCTGGCATTCGCAAGCGACTGCTCGCGCTGATGCGGCGCAATCCGCCGGCGGCCTTCATCGGCGTCGATGCGCCCGACTTCAACCTGTGGCTCGAGCAGAAGATGCGCGACAGCGGCGTGCCGTCCATTCACTTCGTCAGTCCGTCGATCTGGGCCTGGCGTGGCGGGCGGATCAAGACGATCGCACGCTCGGTGTCGCACATGCTGTGCCTCTTCCCGTTCGAAACCGCGATCTACGAACGTGCCGGTGTTCCGGCGACCTACGTCGGACATCCGCTCGCCGACGTCTTTCCGCTCGAACCCGACCGGCGCGCCGCGCGCGAGCGCCTGCAGGTGGATCCGGATGCGACCCTGGTGGCGCTGCTACCCGGCAGCCGAGAGTCCGAGGTGCGCAATCTCGCGCGCACCTACCTCGAGACCGCGCAACTCCTCGCCAGCCGTCACCCCGGCATCGGTTTCCTGGTACCGCTCGCGACCCGCGAAACGCGCCAGTTGTTCGAAGCAGCGCAGCACGAGACCCAGACCACCGAGCTGCCTCTGCGCGTGCTGTTCGGACATGCGGTGGATGCAATGACCGCCGCCGACGTGGTGCTGGTCGCGAGCGGTACTGCGAGCCTCGAGGCAGCGCTGCTGAAGCGGCCGATGGTGATCAGCTACCGTATCGGCAAATGGCAGTACCGGCTCATGAAGCGCATGGCCTACCTGCCGTGGGTGGGTTTGCCGAACATCCTGAGCGGCGAGACGGTGGTGCCGGAGCTACTGCAGGACGCGGCGACTCCGCTTGCGCTGGCGGACGCGCTCGACGCCTGGCTGGCCGACCCCGAGGCCTGCGCTGCACTCTCCGCGCGTTTCGGCGCGCTACACCTGAGCCTGCGTCAGGATACCGCGGCGCGCGCCGCCGCTGCGATCCTGCCCTATCTGCAGCGTGCGGCCACATGACGATGCGCGCGTCCCGCCTCGTGTGCGGTGTCGATGAAGCCGGGCGCGGCCCGCTGTGTGGCGCAGTGGTGGCCGCAGCGGTGATTCTCGATCCGGCGCGGCCGATCGCCGGCCTCGACGATTCGAAGAAGCTCACCGCACGCCAACGCGAGCGGCTGGCGCTCGCGATCCGCGACAACGCGCTCGCCTGGTGCGTGGCTGAGGCGAGCGTGGCCGAGATCGACAACCTCAACATCCTGCATGCCACCATGCTCGCAATGCGGCGCGCGGTGCTCGGGCTGTCGCAGCGACCGGAGTTGGTACGGGTGGACGGCAACCGCTGCCCGGATCTGCCCTGCGCGTGCGAGGCCGTGGTGGGGGGTGATGCGCTGGATCCGGCGATCTCCGCCGCCTCCATCCTCGCGAAGACGGCGCGTGACGCGCAGATGGTGGCCCTCGACGCCCTGCATCCCGGCTACGGCTTTGCCCGCCACAAGGGCTATCCCACCGCCGAGCACCTCGCCGCGCTGCGCAGCCTGGGCGTGCTCGACTGTCATCGCCGCAGCTTCGCACCGGTGCGAGACGTGCTGCAGAACCCGCCGTTGTGGTGAGGTGCCGCATGGGCGGGCGCCAACGTGACGCGATGAGGAGGTGACTTCAGCATGACGTTTCATCATCTGATGCTGTGCCTGCATGTGCTGGGCATCGTGGTGTGGGTGGGCGGCATGAGTTTCGCCCACTTCTGTCTCCGCCCCGCGCTCGCCGCTCTTCCGACGGCGACCCGGCTCGCGCTGATGACGGCGGTGCTCGCGCGCTTCTTTCCGCTGGTGTGGGTGTCGGTGCTGCTGGTGTTCGGTTCCGGCATCGCGATGCTGCTCGAGGTGGGCTTTGCCGGCGCACCGGTCGCCTGGCACCTGATGCTGGTGACCGGCTCCATCATGATCGCGGTGTTCGCCTCGATCTGGTTCGGTCCCTGGCGTGTGTTGCAAGCCGCCACCCGCGTCGAGGACTGGGCGCGTGCCGCGGTGGCCCTGAATCGGGTCCGTCAGCGCGTGAACTTCAACCTTGCGCTGGGCATCGTGACGATCGCGATCGCCACGCTCGGCCTCGCCTGGTAGGTGCGGCGATGAAGACGCTGTCCTCGCGCGATAACGCTCAGGTGAAGCGGCTGCATGCGCTGGCGCACTCCGCGCGCGAGCGGCGCAAGCTCGGCTTGACGCTGCTCGACGGTGTGCACCTGGTGGAGGTGGCGCTCGCCCGCGGTGTGCCGCTCGCCGAGGTGTATGTCAGCGACGACGGGCTTGCGCGCGCAGAAATCGTGGCGCTGCTCGCGCGATGCGAGGCGGCCGCGCGGGTGGTGCATCTGCAGGGCAACCTGTTCGCCCATGTGAGTCCGGTGGAGACGCCGTCCGGCATCCTCGCGCTGATCGACATGCCGGCACCGGCGGTGGCGTCCGTGACGGCCGTGGCGGCCGGGGCCTCCATCCTGCTGCTCGACGGCGTGCAGGATCCGGGCAATCTCGGCACCATCCTGCGCACCGCGGCATCGGCCGGCGTGCGCGACGTGTTCCTCGGTGCAGGCTGCACCCAGGCGTGGTCGCCGCGCGCGTTGCGTGCCGGCATGGGCGGGCAGTTCGAACTCGCCATCCGCGAGGGCATGGACCCGATCGCGGTGCTGGACGCCTTCCCGGGCCCGGCGCTCGCCACCGCGCTGGACGATACCGCGCGTGCGCTCTACGACCTCGACCTGCGCGGCCCGGTTGCCTGGCTCTTCGGTGCGGAGGGGCAGGGGCTGTCGCCTGCGCTGCTGACACGCGCCGACATGCGCGTGATGATCCCGATGCCGGGTGCGGTCGAGTCGCTCAATGTCGGCGCGGCGGTGGCGGTCTGTCTCTTCGAGCAGGTGCGCCAGCGCTTGCGCGGCTGAGGGGCTGCCATGCGGTGTCGCGCACCGATGCTCCGCGCCACGGTGTTGCGTACCGATCCGTAGCGCGTCGCGCGCGAACGTGCCGCAGTTTGATAGCATTGCCTCCCAATTCATGCAGGAAGCCGATCTCCGATGATCTTCGTGATTTCCCCCGCCAAGGCGCTCGATTACGAGACGCCGCCGACGACCAGCCTGTTCAGCCAGCCCGATCATCTCGACGATGCCTCCGCCTTGATCGAGGTGCTGCGTACGCTCACCCCGGCCGAGGTGGCGAAGTTGATGGACCTGTCCGACGCGCTCGCAACGCTCAACGTCGCCCGCTACGAGACCTGGGCGCCACCGTTCTCGCCCGACAACGCGAAGCAGGCGGTGCTGGCCTTCAACGGCGACGTCTATGACGGGCTGGACGCGAGGACGCTCGCCGATGCGGATCTCGAGTGGGCGCAGGCCCGCCTGCGCATCCTCTCCGGCCTCTACGGCCTGTTGCGGCCGCTCGACCTGATGCAGGCCTACCGGCTGGAGATGGGCAGCCGCCTGCACACGCCGCGCGGCCGCAACCTGTATGCCTTCTGGGGCGACAAGCTCACGCAGGCGCTCGACCGCCTGCTCGCCGCCGAGCGCGAGGCTGGCCGCGAGGCGGTGCTGGTGAACCTCGCCTCCGAGGAGTACTTCAAGTCGGTGAAGCCCGCGAAGCTCTCAGGACGGGTGGTGAGCGCGGTGTTCGAGGACTGGAAGGCGGGGCGCTACAAGATCATCAGCTTCTTCGCCAAGCGCGCGCGCGGCGCGATGTGCCGCTACGCCATCCTCAACCGCGTGGAGACGGTGGAGGGGTTGAAGGGCTTCGACTACGACGGCTATGCGTTTGCCGGCGAGGTTTCCGATGACGACACGCTGGTGTTCCGCCGCCGGCAAGAGTGAGGTTTTCATGAGAATCAGCCAGACCTTCGATTCCGGCGCCATCGAGGTGGTGAGCCTGGATCAGCCCGACAACATCCGCCTGCGCCTGCGTGCCGACAATGCGTCGGACTTCCGCCAGTGGTTCCACTTCCGCCTGCAGGGCGCGGCTGGCAAGCGTTTGCGGATGGTGTTCGAGAATGCCGCCGATGCGGCCTACCCGGATTGGGCGGGCTACCGCTGCGTCGCGTCCTACGACCGGCGCAACTGGTTCCGCATCCCCGCGACACGCTTCGAGGGCGGCGAGCTCATCGTCGAGCACACGCCCGAGCGCGACAGCATCTACTACGCCTACTTCGAGCCGTATTCCCACGAGCGCCACCTGGACCTCATCGGTTCGGTCGAGCAGAGTCCGTTCGCACGTTGCGACTGCCTGGGCGTCACGGTGCAGGGCAGGGACCTCGACAGGGTCATCGTCGGCAGGCCCGCGCCCGGGCGCAAGCCGGTGTGGATCATTGCCCGCCAGCACCCGGGCGAGACGATGACCGAGTGGTTCGTCGAGGGCCTGCTGGAGCGTCTGCTCGATGCGGCCGATCCGGTGGCACGGCGCATCCGCGAGCACGCGGTGCTCTACATCGTGCCCAACATGAACCCGGACGGCGCGGCACTCGGCAACCTGCGCACCAACGCGGCGGGGCGCAACCTCAACCGCGAGTGGCGCAACCCCGATCCGGACATGAGTCCCGAGGTCTTCCTCACGCGTGCGGCGATGGAGGCCACCGGCTGCGAGCTCTTCCTCGATATCCACGGCGACGAGAACATCCCCTACGTGTTCTTCTCGACGGCTGACGACGTGCCCGGCTACACCGAGGCGGTGGGCGCGCAACAGCAGGCTTTCATCGAACACTTCCAGGCGGTGAGCCCGGACTTTCAGACCGAGCACGGCTACCCGTTGGGCAAGTTCGGCGAGGAACTGCTGACGCTGGGCAGCAAGTGGGTCGCGCATCGATTCCGATGCCTGTCGCTGACGCTGGAGATGCCGTTCAAGGACAACGCCAACTTGCCCGACGGCCAGACCGGTTGGAACGGGCAGCGCAGCAAGCGCCTCGGTGCGGCGATGTTGAACCCCATCCTCGCGCATCTGGAAGCGGCGGCGCGGACCTGAGAGCTTGTGAAGAAATCGTCGCGAGCAGAGCCGAGTGCAAGGCGCGAGCGAGCGAACGACGAGACATATCGTATGGATAGGCGAGGAGTGAGCGAGTGAGCAACGCCGCAATCGGCTCGCGCAGCAGATTGATTCACAGGCTCTGAGTCGGATGAGACCGCCTCGCGCTGCTGCGCGAGGCATTCAGGTGTCGGCGGGTGCCTCGAAAAGGTTGAGGATGCCGTCGAGGCCCACGTGGTCGAGGCAGCATCCCGCCACCGCCTTCAGCACCGGTTTGCCGCGGAAGGCCACGCCCAGGCCGGCCGCCTCGAGCATGGGAATGTCGTTGGCGCCATCGCCCGCGGCGATGACCTGATGCGGGGCAAGCCCGAGCCGGTCGCGTGTCGCGACGAGGATCTGGGCCTTGGCGCGTGCGTCGATCATGCGACCCGCGATCCGTCCGGTGAGTCGGCCGTCGGCCGCTTCGAGCGCGTTGCCGAAGGCCTCGTCGAAACCCAGCCGCGCCTTCAGCCGATCGGTGAAGTAGGTGAAGCCCCCCGAGACGAGCACGGTGTGAATGCCCGCCGCTTTGAGCTTCGCGAGCAGGCGCTCGACCCCCGGGTTGAGCAGCACGCGCTGGTCGTACACCTCGGCCAGCGCTTCCACACGCAGGCCCTTCAGGAGTGCGACCCGGCGGGTGAGCGACTCGGCGAACTCGATTTCGCCGCGCATCGAGGCCTCGGTGATCGCCGCGACCTCCGCTTTCAGCCCCTGCATGTCGGCGATCTCGTCGATGCACTCGATGGTGATCATCGTCGAGTCCATGTCGGTGACGAAGAGGCCGAAGTCCGCGAGGCGCCGCCCCGGCACGGTCCACGCCCAGTCGAGGGCGGCTTGTGCGCACAGGCTCGCGAGCGTGTCGGCCGGGCTGGCGTCACGCAGACGAAAGGCCTGCGGCGTGACCTGCTCGATACGGCTGCAGCCGACCGCCTTCGCGATGGTCTTCAGCGCCAGGTTATCGACATCCTCGCCCTGGACGACAAGATCCATCAGGCCTGGCTCCTGCCCGGCAGGATCTCGCGCAGCACCGCATGCGCGTCGCGGATCATCTCTTCGGTGGTGGGCCAGCTCACGCAGCCGTCGGTCACCGAGCAACCGTACTTGAGCTGGGACAGATCCTTGGGGATGGATTGGTTGCCGGCTTCGATGAAGCTCTCCACCATCATGCCGACGACCGACCTGTTGCCCTCGCGGATCTGGTGGATCACGTCCTTCATCACCAGTGGCTGCAGCTCGGGCTTCTTCCAGCTGTTTGCGTGCGAGCAGTCGACGACGATGTTCTTCGCGAGCTTCGCCTTGTCGAGCGCCTGCTCGGCGAGCGAGATCGACACCGAGTCGTAGTTCGGCCGGCCGCCGCCGCCGCGCAGCACCACATGGCCATAGCGGTTGCCGCGGGTGCGCAGGATCGCCGACTGACCACGGCCGTTGATGCCGAGGAAGCTGTGCGGGCTGGCCGCCGACAGGATGGCATTGATCGCGACGTCCAGATCGCCGTCGGTGGCGTTCTTGAAGCCCACCGGCGTCGATAGCCCGGAGGACATCTCGCGGTGGGTCTGCGATTCCGAGGTGCGCGCGCCGATCGCGGTCCAGGAGATCAGGTCGCCGTAGTATTGCGGTGCGATCGGGTCGAGCGCCTCGGTCGCGGTCGGCAGGCCGAGCTCGCAGATGTCGCGCAGGAACTGGCGCGCGCGCCGCATGCCCTCGTCGATCTTGAACGAATCGTCCATGTGGGGGTCGTTGATGAAACCCTTCCAGCCCACCGAAGTGCGCGGCTTCTCGAAATACACCCGCATCACCAGCAGCATCGTCTCGGACACTTCCTCGGCGAGCGCCTTCAGCCGCCGCGCATAATCCAGTCCGGCGACCGGATCATGGATGGAGCACGGCCCGACGACGATGAAGAGACGCGGATCCTTGCGATCCAGAATGTTGTTCAGCGCAATCCGCCCCTTCAGCACGGTATCCGCTGCGGCATCCGTCAGCGGAATCTCGGCCTTGATCTCCTCCGGCGACGGCATGTGGTCGGCCGCGAGGATGTTGAGGTTTTCGGTCTGGGCGGTGGTCATGATGCGCTCGCTTCGCTGAAACTGACGGGGCCGAGATTGTAACCCGGAGAGGGGGGCGGCGGCGCGCAGCTGGGGACTTGATGGGGCTGTCTTTGCTGTAGTAATGTGTCTACATCATTAAACGGGATAGGAGACTTCGCCATGACAATCACGACCCTGTCCAGCCGGGAGTTGAATCAGGACGTCTCCCGCGCGAAGAAGGCGGCGATGAACGGGCCGGTGATCATCACCGATCGCGGCAAGCCCGCCCATGTACTGCTGAGCATCGAGGAGTACCAAAGACTCACGCGGCAACGGAGAAACATCGCCGATGCCTTGTCCATGCCGGAATCAGCCGACATCGACTTCGATCCCCCGCGGGCGAACATCGCGTTGCAGCCGGCCGATCTTTCATGATGTTCATTCTCGACACCAACGTGGTTTCCGAACTGCGCAAGGTACGCAGCAAGCGCGCGGACCCCAAGGTTGCGACCTGGGTCGCGAGTGTCGATGCCGCCGACCTCTTCGTTTCTGCCATCACGATCATGGAGCTGGAACTCGGCGTGTTGTCGATTGAGCGCAGGGACGACGCGCAGGGTGCTCTGCTTCGTCAGTGGCTCGAGCAGCATGTCCTGCCGGAGTTCTCGGGGCGCATACTTCCAGTGGATACGCCTGTCGCGCGGCGCTGCGCCCGCCTGCATGTGCCCGACCGACAGAGCGAGCGCGATGCATTGATCGCGGCAACGGCGCTCATGCACGGGATGACGCTTGCCACACGTAACGTGACTGATTTTGCAGCGACCGGTGTTCCCATCCTCAACCCGTGGGAGTCTGGCGGCCAGGGTTTGGAATAGGTGTTCCCGTGTTGTCCGGCACTCACCCCTCCAGCGTCTCCAGCATCCGTGAGCGCCAGTCGAGGACCGCGGTGCGCACATGCATGCGTGGGGCGAGGTCGGGGAACTCGCTGCGGATGACGTCGGCGGCGAAGCCGCACATGAAGCGGCTCTTGAGGATGGCGCGGGCACGCTCCATGCCGATCTCGTGGTAGGGCACGGTGGCGAGTAGCAGGAAGCCGTCGTCCGGGATGCGGCCGTGGCGCATGTTGGCCTGGATGATCATCGCCGCCTTGCGGATCGGATCGGCGAGGTTGGGGCTGTAGGGGCCGATGATGAGCGCGCGGTTCGGGAGGTGGAGCCAGTCGAAGCCGCGGCCGATGCAGATCATCCATTCGCGGTGTTCGATGTCGATCTCGCGGCTCTGGCGCTGCACCTCGGCGATGTGGGCGAGGTTGCCATGCAGCAGTGGCAGGAAATCCGCGTGCACCTGGGCGGGCATGTCGGGGTAGAGGCGCTCGAGCAGGTTGGGTAGCGCATGGGCGTCGGCCTCGTCGCAGTCGGCGAGATCCACCCGCTCGCCGTGCTTGCCGTGCAGCACCAGCGAGTCGCCGTCGGTTTCGAAGCCGCACACCAGCGGATACACCGTCTCGTGGCCGTCGCCGAAGGTGAAGGCGAACTGTGCCCGTACCGACTCGGTGTGGGCCTGGGCGGCGGCGGTGTCGTAGTCGAAGCCGGCACAACCGCGGCGCGGGTCGCCCTTCGAGTAGTGATAGGTGATCAGCGCCAGCGCACGCCGGCCGGATGAGACGACGCGCTGAATGTGGTGCGACAGCACCTCGCCCAGATGCGGCCAGCCGAGGTCGAAGCGCCCGCCGAGGTTGCGGAAGGGCTGGATGATGCCCACCGGAGTGTTGGTTGCCACCGACAGGTTGATGCGCCCGTCCATGCACTTGAGCACCGAGATGTCGGTGGGGTGTTCGGCGAGATAGCGGCGACGCGACAACCAGGCCTCGGGGCTGCGGAAGGTCTCGGAGTGACGCTGCGCATGCTCGAACAGCCAGGCGATGCGCTCGGCGATGGGTTTGCGGGTGTTCTCCATGCGTGACTCCCGGTTCTGACCTCGGCTGCAACCTTGCCGAAAGCCGCACGCGCGGTCAATGGCCGCCCTGCGCCGGAAAGCGTGCGGTGGCGGTTCTCCCGGCTCTACCGTCGCTCGCTGCCCTGTGATGTTCGATGTCTCCGGGCGCTCAGTCCGCCCTGACCGCCGTCAGCAACTCGCGGACAGCCTGCGCGCGCTGGCGCAGGTCGGGCAGGGCGATCTTGCGCACCAGCTTGTCCGGCCCGGCCATGCGGGTGTTGCGGTCCTTCTGGATCAGCATGATGACCTTCACCGGGTCGATCGCCGCATCCGACGAGAACTGCACCGTGATCTGCGCCTCCGAGGCATCCAGCTTGGCGACCCCGAACGGCCGGGTCAGCACGCGCAGGCGGTGTGTCTCGACCAGCGCCTGGGTCTGCGGCGGCAGCTCGCCGAAGCGGTCGATGAGCTCTTCCTGCAGGCTCTTCAGGTCCTCGTCGTCTTCGCAGTTGGCGAGGCGCTTGTAGAGGGTGAGGCGCTCCTGCACGTCCGGGCAGTAGGCGCTGGGCAGCAGCGCCGGGGTGTGAAGGTTGATCTCCGAGACCACCTCCAGCGGCTGCGTGAGATCCGGCTCCTTGCCGGCCTGCAGGTCGCGCACTGCGCGCTTCAACATCTCGGTGTAGAGCGAGAAGCCCACCTGCTGGATCTCGCCCGACTGGTTCTCGCCCAGCACCTCGCCGGCGCCGCGGATCTCGAGGTCGTGCATCGCGAGGTAGAAGCCCGAACCGAGGTCTTCCATCATCGTGATCGCCTCCAGCCGTTTCGCTGCCAGCGCGGTGGGCTTGGCGTGCGCGTCGGTGAGGAGGTACGCGTAGGCCTGGTGGTGGCTGCGCCCGACGCGGCCGCGCAACTGGTGGAGCTGGGCGAGGCCGAAGCGGTCGGCGCGGTTGATGATGATGGTGTTGGCGCTCGGGATGTCGATACCGGTTTCGATGATGGTGGTGCACAGCAGCAGGTTGGCGCGCTGCTGGGTGAAGTCGCGCATCACCCGCTCGAGTTCGCGCTCGGGCAGCTGGCCGTGGCCGATCGCGATGCGCGCCTCGGGCAGCAGCTCGGCGAGGCTGTTGCGCATGTTCTCGATGGTGTCGACCTCGTTGTGCAGGAAGTACACCTGGCCGCCGCGCTTGAACTCGCGCAGCACCGCTTCGCGCACGATCCCCTTGCTGAAGCCGTGCACGAAGGTCTTGATCGCAAGGCGTTTCTGCGGCGGCGTGGCGATCACCGAGAACTCGCGCAGGCCTTCCAGCGCGAGGCCCAGGGTGCGCGGGATCGGCGTCGCGGTGAGGGTGAGGATGTCCACCTCGCTGCGCAGCGTCTTCAGCGCCTCCTTCTGGCGCACGCCGAAGCGATGCTCCTCGTCGATGATGACGAGGCCCAGGCGCTTGAACTGCACATCCTTCTGCAGCAGCCGGTGGGTGCCGATGATGATGTCCACCTTGCCCTCGCCGAGCAGCTTCAGGGCCTCGGCCTGCTCCTTCGCAGACTTGAAGCGCGACAACTCGGCGACCTTGATCGGCCAGTCGGCGAAGCGGTCGGAGAAGGTCTGGTAGTGCTGCTCGGCGAGCAGTGTGGTGGGGGTGAGCACCACCACCTGCTTGCCGTCGGCGACCGCGACGAAGGCGGCACGCAGTGCCACCTCGGTCTTGCCAAAGCCGACGTCGCCGCACACCAGGCGGTCCATTGGACGGCCGGACTTCATGTCCGCGACCACCGCATCGATCGCTGCCTGCTGGTCGGGCGTGGTCTCGAAGCCGAAGCCCTCGGCGAAGGCTTCCAGGTCGTGCTGCCTGAAGTCGAAGCGGTGGCCGGGTCGGGCGGCGCGCTGGGCATACAGGGCGAGGAGCTCGGCGGCGGTGTCGCGCACCTGCATCGCCGCCTTCTTCTTGGCCTTCTCCCACTGGCCGCTGCCGAGCCGGTGCAACTCGACGGCCTCCGGGTCGGCGCCGGCGTAGCGGGTGATCACGTGCAACTGCGACACCGGCACGTAGAGCTTGTCGCCGTTGGCGTACTCGAGGTGCAGGAACTCGGTGTCGCCCTCGCCGAGATCCATGTGCACCAGACCCATGTAGCGGCCGATACCGTGCGAGACATGCACCACCGGATCGCCCGGCTTGAGCTCCGAGAGGTCGCGCAGCCAGCCCTCCATCGTCGCGGCCTTGCGATTGTCGCGGCGGCTGCGGGTACGGGCGGTGGCAGCGTAGAGTTCGGTCTCGGTGATCAGCGCGAGTCCGGCTGCAGGCAGCACGAAGCCGTTGGCGAGCGGCCCGACACCCAGCGCGAAGCGCTCGCCGCCAGCGACGAAGCCGGCGAAGTCTGCGCTTGCCGCAGGCTTGAGGCCGTACTCGGCGAGGAACTCGGCGATCGTCTCGCGCCGCCCGGCGGATTCCGCCAGCACCAGCACGCGCAGGCCGTCGCCGCCGTGGCTGTCGATGAAGGCCTTCAGGCGATGCAGCGGGTCGCTCGCCTTGCGCTCCACCGAGATGTCGGGCAGCGCGACCGCAGCGGCGTCTGTCGCGTCGCCGGCAGCGGGGTCGAGCTGGTAGCGGCCGCGCGCCTTGAGCGCGACGAAGAAGGACTCCTGATCGAGAAACAGCGCCTCGGGCGGCAGCACCGGTCGGCTGCGGTCGCCCTTGAGGAGGTCGTGGCGCGAGCGGGTGTCGCGCCAGAATTCGTCGATGGCCGCGGGGACGTCGTGGTGCAGCAGTACCTCGGCGTCGCCCGGCAGGTAATCGAGCAGGGTCGCGGTGCTATCGAAGAAGAGTGGCAGAAAGTACTCGATGCCGGCCGGCGCGATGCCGTTGGAGACGTCCTTGTAGAGCGTCACGCGCGAGGGGTCGCCCTCGAACTCCTCGCGGAAGCGGCTGCGAAAGCGCGTGCGGCCCGCGTCGTCGAGCGGAAACTCGCGCGCCGGCAGCATGCGGATCTCGGGCACCGGATAGACGGTGCGCTGGGTGTCCGGGTCGAAGGTCTTGATCGTCTCGACCTCGTCGTCGAAGAGGTCGATACGGAAGGGCAGCGCTGCGCCCATCGGGAAGAGGTCGATCAGCCCGCCGCGCACCGAGAACTCGCCCGGGCTCACCACCTGCGTGACGTGTGCGTAGCCCGCCACTGCCATCTGCGTGCGCAACTGCTCGACGTTGAGCCGCTCGCCCTGCTTGACGAAGAAGGTGTAGGCGGCGAGGAAGGCCGGCGGTGCCATGCGGTAGAGCGCGGTGGAGGCCGGCACCAGCACCACGTCGGCTTCGCCGCGCGACAGGGCGTAGAGCGTGGACAGGCGCTCGGAGATCAGGTCCTGGTGCGGCGAGAAGCTGTCGTAGGGCAGCGTCTCCCAGTCGGGCAGCAGATGCGCGCGCAGCGATGGGGCGAACCACGCAAGCTCTGCGTGCAGGCGCTGCGCATCGAGCGGATTCGCCGTCACCACCAGCAGGCAGCGGCCGCGCGCGGCGAGCGCCGCGATGGCGAGCGAGTCGGCGGAGCCGGCGAGTGCAGGGAGCGCGACGCGGGCACCGGCACGCGGCGCCTGAACGGCTCCGAGGGACGGCATCAGATCTGCTTGCATGGATGCAGGGGACGAGACGGAACGTGACGAGCTTGACATGGCTGGAAGCGCCGCGTCCGGTGCGCAATGCAGCCGGCGGCTGGAACCTGTGGGCATCGGGAAGCGGCGAGGATACCGCAATTCGGTGCGACCGGTTGGGTGTCGGCCCGCCGAGCTCCAGTCGGACGGCCTCAGTCCGCCGTGGCCGAGCCGCCGCCTTCCCGGGTTGCGCCGGGCTCGGGCGATGATGCGCGTGGTTGCGGCGGCGGCAGGTGCCGAGCGAACCAGGCGGCTGCATGGCGGCAAAAGCCGTCCAGCGCTCCAGGCTCGATGAAGAGTTCGCTTACGCCAGGGACTTCTACCCACTCGTTGGGCGCGCTGACGAGCTCGAAGGCGTGCCGGATCATTGCGCGTCCCGGGTCCTGGTCTCCCACCACCAGACACAAGGGGGTCGCGAGCGCGCGCAGCGGCCCACCGCCGGCAAGGTCTGCGCGACCCCCGCGGGCGGCGATCGCAGCGTAATCCCCGGGGTGACGTGCCGCGGTACGGATGGCTGCGCCAGTCGCCGTGTCGCAGCTGATCAACCCCACTGCAAGCCCCTCTAGCGGGGGCTGGTGGGCAATCCAGTCGCGCACGCCCTCGATGCGGCTCGCCAACTGCGGGACGTTGTAGCGCGCATCGGGATCGCGCGTCTCCTCGTGATGAGTGAGCAGGTCGACCGTCAGCGTTGCGTAGCCCGAGGCTTGCATTGCCCGGGCGATGTAGGCCTCGCGCCCCTCCTCGTCGGCAACGGAGCCGGGCTTGAGGATCACGATCAGGCCGGCGACGTTCGGCGCATGGGCCAGTCGGGCGTCCAGCCAGGCAGCTCCGGTGGCGATGCTGAGGGTGGTGTTGCGAAGCTTCAAGCGGCGGGCTCTCCTGCGTACATGGTCGAAAGCATGTCACAGCCCAACCTCGCCCGCAATCAGCGCGAGGGTATCAGTGAGAGGGCCGGCAGATATCGTTTCGCGAGCCGCTTCCGAGGTGCCGGCAGACGGCGGCGCCGTCGCTTTTCCGGGCCGTAACCATGACATTTGTCGGATTGGCTGTGTCAGCTTGTCACGTGCTCTTGCCCGGGTATTGCGCGTTCCATAAGCTGCCCAGCGCGTCCTCCCCTGCGTGCCCTTGTCGGTGGCGCAGGGCGCCGGAGTCGGGGTGATGACGCAATCAATGGAGTCAGCATGAAACATCATGCAGGGGTCGAGCAGCTGGAGATGCCGGGGCTCCGGCTGGAAGGAGACGAACTTTCCGATTCGGCCATGTATTCCCGTTGGCAACTGCTTCGAGCGCCGGAGCCCTTCGCACCGGCACTCGAAGCCGACTATGCGCGCGACCACCTTGCTCGCATGCAGCCGATCCGGCGTGCGGCGACCGCACTGGCGCTGCTGGTCTGGGGCGCGTTGGCCATTGCCGATCTCTTCATCGCCGACCACAGCCCGGCGTATCGTGCGGTGAGCATGTGGCTGACCGCCATCCGCCTGCTGACCTTGCTGGCAATCGTCGCGATTGTCATTCGCTTCCTTACCGACAGGCGCTTGCGTGAGGCGCCCGGCCATGCCGACAAGCTCATGCTTGCCGCGGCTGCGCTCTACTTCACGTCGCTGTGCATGATCACCGCGCTCGTCCCGGCGCCCTTCGATCGGCTCCACTTCTATAACGGCATGCTGGTCGCCATCGCGGCATCTTTCGTGCTCCTCTGCCTGAGAGGCCGAGAGGCCGGCATGCTTGCAGGTATGCATGCCGTCGGTGCCCTCCTGACGGTTCTCTGGTGCCAATACGGGAAGGCCGTACCGACGGATGCCTTGCAGGAGACTCCGCTGTTTCCGCTCGACACGATCCTGTTGTTCGGCACCTCCATCCTGGTCTGCCATGCTGGCAGTCTGTTGATGGAGGCGCACTCCAGGCGCAACTTCATCGGACGCAAGGTGCTCGCGATCCAGCGCGAGGCGCTCGCTTGGCATGCCCGGGAAATGGCGCGGCTCGAGCTCGAGCTCGAGCGCTCCAGTGAGGAGGCGGCGAGCCGCACGCGGGTGCTGACCGAGCTGAAGGAACGGTTGCGCGATGAGGGGCTGCAGCGCAATCGGGACAAATCGCAGTTCATTGCCAGCGCCGTTCACGACCTGCGCCAGCCCGTGCAGGCGGTGATGACCGCGTTGTATCCAGTGCAAAAGGCGCTGGACCAGGGCGACCGACGAACGGTGGACGAGCTGCTCGCGATATCCAGCCAGGCTGTGACCAGCCTCAACGATCAGCTGCAGGCAATCCTGGACCTGTCGAGGCTCGAATCCGGCACGTTCCGTCCCGAGCTCGCGATCGTCGATCTCCGCCGCGAACTCACAGAAGTCTTCGACAGCTGGAAAGGTGCGGGAGCGCGCGACAAGGTCAGCCTCGAGCTGAATCTGCCGTCAGCCTCCCAGCGCGCGGTGGCGCGCACCGATCCGGGCTTTCTCCGACGCGTCGTCTCCAACCTGATCAGCAATGGCATCAAGTTTGCCGCACCCGCTCGGCCGGAAGGCCAGCGGGTAACGCTGTCGTTGCGGGTGTGTGGAGAGCGGCTGGCCGTGGAGGTCCGGGATAACGGATTGGGTATGGAGCAGACGCTCGTCGATACGGGACAGATCTTTCAGCCATTCTTCCAGATCAACAACACCCAGGCGCAGGGGTGCAAGGGGGTTGGGCTGGGGTTGGCCGTGGTGCGTGCGTTGGTCTCGTTGCTGCCCGATCACAAGCTGTCCGTGCGCTCGAGCCCGGGGAAGGGCAGCCTTTTCGTGCTCGAGATACCCTGCTTCGACGAGGCCGATCTGCCTGTGATCACATGCGAGGCCGCGCAGGCGCTGGACCTCGGGTCGCTCGCGGGCGCCTATGTGGTTCTCGTGGAGGACGACGAGCTGGTGCGCCGGGCGACCGCGCACCTGCTCGGCGTCATCGGCGTGCTCTGCGACGCCCATGCATCGTTCGACGAGTTCGAACAATCGCTGGATTCGATGGAGAGGCTTCCGGACGTGGTGCTGAGCGACTTCCGTCTTCCCGACGGGCGCTCCGCGCTGGATGTGGGGCGAGCTTTGCGCGAACACGACGTTGCGGTGCCGCTCGTCGTGTTTTCAGGCGAGGTCATGGACCTGTGCATGCTGGAAGGGTTGGTGGACGTCCCCGTGCTGAGCAAACCGCTGACGGTCGAAAAGCTGGTTCGGACCCTGCGCGGGGTCGCGCGCCCGTTCGAACCCGTCCTTTCGGATATCGGGTGACCCGACTACGGTGCCGCGGCTCCCGGGGTTGTCCGGGCGCTCTCGATACGCACTGGTATGCGCCGTGCGCCGAACCCGCCGGCGCCGGCACCGAAGCACCCGGCGAGCGCGCTGCCGCAATCCGGACAGCGTCCGGCCGGGTCGAGCCGGTAGCTCAGGATCTCGTACCAGTCGCGCACGATCAGCGCGGCGCCGCATTCACCGCAGCGTGTCGTACCTCCGCCGGGGTCGTGCACGTTGCCGGTGTATACGTGGAGCAGGCCGCAGGCCTGCGCGATGCTGCGTGCACGTTGCAAGGTCGCGGGCGGGGTGGGTGTCAGCGCGTCGAGCTTGAAGTCCGGGTGAAAGGCGGTGAAATGCAGTGGCACATCGGGCCGCAAGGTGTCGCGCACCCACTCCGACAGCGCGCGGATCTCGGCGTCGCCGTCGTTGTGGCCGGGGATCAGCAGGGTGGTGAGTTCGACCCACACCGGTGTCTCGTGTACCAACCAGCGCAGGGTGTCGAGCACCGGCTGCAGGTGTGCGCTGCACAGGGACTGGTAGAAGTCTTCGGTGAAGGC
Source organism: Rhodocyclaceae bacterium (assembly GCA_041916775.1). Taxonomy (GTDB): domain Bacteria; phylum Pseudomonadota; class Gammaproteobacteria; order Burkholderiales; family Rhodocyclaceae; genus UBA2357. The sequence goes on from JAYRYZ010000020.1 coordinate 95,608, forward strand.
CTTCAGGTCGACGTTGGCCGCGTCCATGCGCGAGAAGAAGTCGTGCCGCGCAAGCTCGGTGATATATCCGGCGGTGACCGCAACGGTGGCGATGCCGGCGGCGTGAGCTGCGTCGGCGACATCCATCGCATACTCGGCGAAGATCACCGGGTCGTTGTAGGTGAAAGCGATGCTGCGGCAGCCCCAGCGTTGCGCGGTGGCGACGATCTCGCCCGGCGTGGCGGCATCCATCAGGCGGTCCATGTCGCGTGACTTGGAGATGTCCCAGTTCTGGCAGAACTTGCAGGCGAGATTGCAGCCCGCCGTGCCGAACGAGAGCACGCTGCTGCCCGGGTAGAAATGATTGAGCGGCTTCTTCTCGATCGGATCGATGCAGAAGCCCGAGCTGCGCCCGTAGGTGGTGAGCACCATCGCATCCCCAACCCGCTGGCGCACGAAGCACGCGCCACGCTGCCCGGAATGCAGGTGGCAGTAACGCGGGCACAGGTCGCACTGGATGCGGCCATCCTCCATCAGGTGCCAGTAGCGCGCCGGATAGTCCATGATGCTGCGCTCCGTTTCAGCGCCCTCGGGCGCGATTGCTACGTCCGCGATGACGGCGCGGTGCCGTGGGGTGTCCTCATGCGTCCTCCGACCACTTCGCCACAGTGTAGCGCGCAGCCATCGCGTTCGGCGCCGGCCGGTCGGGCGGGAGGCCCGCCTTGCGCTTCAGCGCTGCGAGGAAGTCCGCAGGCTCCGGAAGCTGCTCCCACACCTGTGGCAGGAAGGTCGTGCCACGACAGCCCGAGAACAGGATCAGGCCGTGTTCGCCCGGCACGAGCTGGCGCAGCAGGTCGGCCTCATCGCTGAAGTCGAGAAACTCCGCCTCGGAGAGCACCGACACCTCGACACGGATGCGGGCGAGCGCGTCTGCCGAGAGTGGCGGAAAGCGCGGATCCTCGCTCGCAGCCGCGACCGCATTGCGCAGGATGTCCTCACCCAGCGGGCGCTGCGGACGCAGGCTGCCAATGCAGCCACGCAACTCGCCGTCCTGGGTGAGGGTGACGAAGCTCGCACCATTGGCCTTCAGCGCGGGTACGTCGGGAATCGCTGGTGCGGGTTTGCCGGCGAGATGCGCGGTGATCGCTGCGCGCGCGAGCGCCGGCAGCGCGCGTCCGAATTCAGTGGGTAAGGCGGTTGGCATGGGGCTCGTTCCCGGTGAAGGCGATTGCAGCGTAGCCGACGACACTGCCGCGGTCGCCCGCGGTGTCGCCCGAATTGCGCAGGTCCAGCAGATGGGGTTGCAGCCCCTGACGGCGTGCCACTTCGAGGAGTGCGTTGATCGGCGTCGCGCCGCAGGCCTGTTCATGGTTGAGCGGACCGCCGAGGTTCAGCACTTGCTCTACCGAGCGCCGGTCGGCGAGGCGGGCGGTTTCATAGGGGTGATAGTGCGACAGATCGGAGCTCACCAGCAGCAGCGTCTCGGGTCCGCCCCAGAGGGTCTCGAGGAGATCGGCGACGACGTCCGGTGCCACATCCCCTGCGAGCAGCGGCACGAGCTCGAAGCCGTCGAGCACGGTCTGAAGAAAGGGGAGTTGCACCTCCAGGCTGTGCTCGCGTGCGTGCGGTGCATCATCGACCAGCACATGCGGGTTGGATTGCAGCGTATGCCAGTCGATGCGGCTCACCGGCACGGTGCCGAGCGGGGTCGCGAAGGCCTGCGCCGCAGGTAGCGCAATACCGCGCACCGCCATGCGATGGGTCGGGCCGATGAGGATCACGCGCGTGATCTGCGCACGCAGCGGGGTGAGGAGCCGGTATGCGGCTGCAGCGATCGGACCCGAGTAGATGAAGCCTGCGTGCGGCACGATGAGTGCCTTGGGCGGCAGCATGAGGTCGGGTGGCGGTGCCGCTGCCATCAGTCCGGAGAGCTGCACGCGCAGCACACGCGGATCATCCGGATAGAACAGGCCGGCCACGGCCGGCGGGCGAATCGAGGCGGAGGCCATCTTGCTACGCTCCGGGAAAGTCTGACAGTGAGACAGGCTGCGCGCACAACCGACCTGTCGGTGACTCCATTATAGTCCTTCACCCGTGGCTTACCCTGCTGCAGGTAGAATCGCGCAATGAGCCATTTCCACCCCCGACATTTCGCGATCGTGCCCGCCGCGGGCAGCGGCGCGCGCATGGGCGCAGAGCGTCCCAAGCAATACCTGCCCCTGCTGGGCCGGCCGCTGATCCATCATTCGCTCGCCGTGTTGTGTGCGTCGCCGGCGATCGACCGCGTGTTCGTCGTGCTGTCGCTCGATGACAGCGAATGGCGGCGGCACGACTGGTCGGTGTTCGGCGACAAGCTCACGCCGCTCCTCTGCGGCGGCGCCACGCGTGCGGACAGCGTGCTGGGCGGGCTGCGTGCGATCTCGGACATCGCCGAGCAATCCGACTGGGTGCTGGTGCATGATGCCGCGCGGCCGTGCCTCGCGCCCTGGCATGTCGACAGGTTGATCGACGCGCTCACCGATGACGAGGTGGGTGGGCTACTGGCGGTGCCGGTGGCCGATACCCTGAAGCGCGCCGACGAGCGTCTGCACGTGGCCGGCACCGTGTCGCGTTCCGGCCTGTGGCAGGCGCAGACGCCACAGATGTTCCGCTACGTGATGCTGCGCCGCGCGCTCGAGAGCGCCCAGCAGGTCACCGACGAGGCCTCCGCGATCGAGGCTGCGGGTCTGCACCCGCGCCTCATCGAGAGCGACGCGACCAACCTCAAGGTGACCTATCCGCTCGACCTCCATCTGGCGGAGTGGATCCTCAAGAACCGGGAGAACTGACATGCCATTCCCTTTCCGCATCGGCCAGGGTTTCGATGTCCACGCGCTGGTGGCCGGCCGTCCGCTGATCATCGGCGGCGTGAGGATTCCCTTCGAGCGCGGCCTGCTCGGTCATTCGGATGCCGACGTGCTGCTGCATGCGCTCACCGATGCCCTGCTCGGCGCGGCGGGCATGGGCGACATCGGCCGCCTCTTTCCCGACACCGACCCCGCGCATGCCGGCGCCGACAGCCGCGTGCTGCTGCGCGAGGCCTGGGCGGCGGTGAAGGCGCGCGGCTTCGAGGTGGTGAACATCGACGCCACGCTGATCTGCAAGGCGCCCCGCATCCTGCCCCACGCACCCGCCATGGTGGCGAACATTGCTGCCGATCTCGGCATTGCGCCCGAACAGATCAACATCAAGGGCAAGACCACCGAAAAGCTCGGCTTCACCGGCCGTGGCGAGGGCATCGCGGCACAGGTCGTGGCATTGCTCGCGCTGACCGGCGATGGCAGATGAACCGCTGACGGAGGCGTCTCGGGCGCGGGTGTTCTTTGCCCTGTGGCCGTCTCCAACCGTGCAGCGCGCGCTGCACGACCGCGCCGTGGCGCTGAAGCCTGCCTGCGAGGGGCGGGTGATGCGCGCAGAGACCCTCCACCTCACGCTCGCCTTCGTCGGCGAAGTACCACGAACACGCCTCACGGCGCTCCTGGAGGTGGGCGCGGAGATCCGTTCCGGGGCGTTCGGGCTGCAACTCGACCTGTCGGGCTACTGGCCTCACAACCGCATCGTCTGGCTGGGAACGCAGCAGTGTCCGCCGGCGTTGCAGGCGCTTGCCGGCCGGCTCGGTGATGCGCTCGCGCTGCAAGGCTTCACCCTCGAGAAACGCCGCTTCCATCCGCATGTGACCTTGCTGCGCAAGGCCCAGCGTCACCCCGAGGCATCATCGTTGCCCGCACTGGTTTGGGATGTGCAGGACTTCGTGCTCGTCGAATCGCTGCGCGACCATGAGGGCGCCCGATACCGTGCGCTCGCGCGCTGGCGTCTGGAGGGTTAGAGGGGGAACGGCCGTGACCCTCGAGGCGGGACGGCGGTTAACGAGCGAAGGGATCCTCAGCTGGGATTGCGAACGGTGCGCTGCCTGGGTGTCGCCGGTTACAAGCCCATGGGCGCGCCGGACGGCGCGCCCGAAGCGGTTCAGAGGTAGATGCAGGACGCGAGGCGCTCGCGCAGCTGCGGTTCAGGCGACTTGGTGTAGTCCTTCTCGAAGCGGTCGCTGACCATCTGTGCGGTCGGCATGTCCATCACCGCATTGAGCATGCCCATGAAGGATGGCGGCGCGATCATGATCGCGCGCCCGAAGGCATTGCTGGTGCGGCCCCTGTAGAGCTCCTGCGCAATCTCCTGTGCGAACACCTTGGCTTCGTGCTCCTTGGGCTGGGTGTGCGGTTGCTTCGCGCCCTGACCATTGCCGGCGGAGGCCATGCTTCCAGGGCGATCGGTGACGAGTTCGGAATTCTTCAGTCGACTTTCCGGATGGAGCAGTTCCTTTACCAGCCTGAGCCCCTTGTTGGGGCCAAGGTTTTCGTACAGTTTTGCCAGACTGGCATTGGCAACCAGGATCCAGGTTATCGCCATTTGGTACCTCCGAGCAAAATGGATGACATGCCGTTGGACGGCATTCACCAGCTTAGACGGCACCGCGACGGTGCGCAAAGCCAATCCGTTTCGCATGGCAGGAAACAAGAGCGGTAGGCGAAACCGTCGGTGAGATGAAACCTCAGGCACACCGGTCAGAACACCCCCAGCGCCAGGCCGGTGGCCATCGCCTCGCCGAAATCCGCGCACGCCTCGAGATCCTCCTCGGTGACGATCTTGCGCACGATCAACGGCTCGGCCACGGTGCGCCAGCCGTATCCGTTGGCGATGCGACCGATCTCGCGTACGGCGCCGGTGCCGTCGTTGCCGGCGCTGACGAATACTGCGTAGGGCAGTCCATGGAGCTTGCCCTCGCAGGGGTAATAGGTGCGGTCGAAGAAGTCCTTGAGCGCGCCGGACATCGTGCCGAAGTTCTCGGGCGTGCCGAGCAGCAGCCCATCGCACCACAGGAGGTCTTCAACGCCTGCGTCGAAGGCACGCAGCAGTCGCGTGTCGGTGCCGCGTTCGCGCTGCGCCCCGGCGAGTGCAGCCGCCGCCAGCTGGCCGGTGTTGCCGGACTGCGTGTGGTACACCACGAGCAGGCGTTTGCGCATGTCCATGCGGGCGGTCGGCACGGTTGGGTCGGTCATGCGTCGACCTGCGGTGCGCCGGGCCGTTCCCGCGCACGCACGGCACAGGCGGCGGCGTGGCCGGCGGGGTCCTGGCGATAGTAGCGGCTGAGCTGTGTGTAGACGTCCGGATACGCCGTCACCAGGGCGCACGGATCCTCGAAGAACACCTCCGACGCAACGGCGAAGAACTCCGCCGGGTGATCAGCGGCGTAGGGGTCGAGCAGGGTGGCTTCGTCTGCATCCACCGCCGCGCAGAAGTGCTCGTAGGCCTCATTGAACACCTTCGCCCAGGCGCTCACCGACATCGTCGCTGGCAGATCCGGCAGGCCGTCGGCGCCGCCGTTGGCCATGTCGAGCTTGTGCGCAAACTCGTGGATGACGATGTTCACGCCGTCTGCTTGCTCGTCGTTGCCGTGCCAGGACAGCAGCACCGGCCCGTCTTCCCAGGCCTCGCCGAGCACGCTGTCGTCGAACTCGTGCACCACGCCGTCCTCGTCCATCTCCACCCGCGGGATCAGGATCTCGCCCGGATAGACGACGATGCCCACCCAGCCGCGGTAGGCATCGAGCCCGATGTTGAGCACCGGCAGCGCTGCCTGCAGTGCAATCGTCAGCATCATGTCGTCGTCGAGTTCGAGACCGTTCGCCCCATGGAAGGTCTTGAGCGCCAGGAAGTCGAGCGCGAGTGCGCGCAGCCGGGGCCGGTCGTCGTCTGGCAGGTAGGCGAGGAAGGGCAGCCCGGCCTCCACCCGCGCCCAGGTTTCCGCCGGCACCTCGGCGCGCGCCTGTCCTGGGGAGCCGATGAGTCTGCGCAGGAAGTCGAGCATGGATGGGCGCCTCGGGTGCGGTCGAGCGTTGTCGTGGTTGAGTGTGGTCGGGGTCGAGCGTGATGAATCAGCGACGCTGGTAGCGTGTGGTGAGCCAGATCCCGGCGAACACCAGAGCGATGCCGGCGAAGTGGTAGCCCATCGGTCGCTCGTCGAGGAAGATCGCGGCGAGGACGGTGCCGAACACCGGCATCAGGTGGATGAAGAGCGCGCCGACGCTGGGCCCCACCGCGAGCACGCCGGCGTTGTAGAAGATGTAGCCGAGAAAGCTCGGGAAGAGCGCGATATAGCCGAACGCGAGCGCCGAATCACTGCTCAACACCATCAGCCGCCCTGCGGCGCGCTCCAGCAGGTAAAAGGGCAGCAGCGCGAGCACGCCGACGACGATGAAGGCTGCGAGCAGCAGCATCGGATGCACACCCTGCGGCCGCCAGCGCAGTCCCACGGTGTACACCCCCCAGGTGAGCACCGCGGCCAGCATCCACAGGTCGCCCGCGTTGAGCTCGAGGCTCAGCAATGTCGCCGGGCTGCCCTTGGCGACGATTGCGAGCACACCCAGCAGCGACAGCGCCACCCCGAGCGCCTCCAGCCCGCCGAGGCGTTTGCCAAAGAAGGCCACGCCCAGCGCGATCGTCGCCACCGGAATGAACGAGTTCAGCATGTTGGCGTTGGTCGCGGTGGTGTATTGCAAACCGACGTAGGCAAAGGTGTTGTAGCAGCCGACGCTCAGCACCCCCAGCACCAGCACCGGCCGCCACGCGGCACGCAGTGCCGGCCATTGCGCGCGCAGGTGGGGCAGCGCGAAGGGCAGCACCAGCGCGAGCGCGAGGGTCCAGCGCCAGAACGCGAGCGCGAAGGGCGGCACCAGTTCGGTGACGCCGCGCGCGACCACCATGTTGCCGCTCCAGAAGAGGGCGGTCAGGCTGAGGAGCAGGTAGGGGTTGGTCAGGAAACCGGGCATGCGATGGTCTGCGAAACTGCGCGTTGAGTTCTTGGACTGCGGATCATCGCACAGCCGCGCGCCGGGCGGGACCTTGTGCCAAGTCCGCCCGGTCGCGAGGAGGCTTCTGGGGCGGGCTTGGTGGCAGGCGGCCGGCGGATTCAGGAGAAGGCGTAGATGTCCATCGCGAGCATGCCGTAGCGCACGTCGTCGGCCGCGATGCGCGTGACCGTGCCGTGCTCCGACGCCGCGCCCGCCGCGAGCATCAGTGGCAGCAGATGCTCGTCGGTCGGGTGGGCGCGCTCGGCCGCCGGCGCGCGCGCGCGGTAATCGAGCAACGCCGCGGTGTCGTGCGTCTCCAGTCGCTCGGCGAACCAGTCGGTGAAGGCACGCACATAGCCCTGCGGCACCGCCGCCTGGGGCGAGAACTCGTACAGGTTGTGGGTGATGCTGCCCGAGCCGATGATCATCACGCCCTCGTCGCGCAAGGGCCGCAGCGCCCGGCCCAGCGCCAGGTAGTAGGCCGGGCCCTCGCGAGGATCCATGGACAGCGGCACGACGGGCACGTCCGCTTCCGGAAAGAGATGCATCAGCGGCACCCAGGCACCGTGGTCCAGGCCACGCGCCGGGTCGAGCGCCGCCTCAAGACCAGCCTGCGCGAGCAGGGCCTGCACCCGCGCCGCCAGCGCCGGATTCCCGGGTGCTGGGTACTGCAGCGCGTACAGGGGCGCCGGAAAACCGCCGAAGTCGTGGATCGTCGCCGGCGTCGCATGCGCGCCGACGCGCAATCGGGCGCTCGCCCAGTGCGGCGAGACCACCAGCACCGCCTTCGGCCGCGGATGTTCGCGGCCCATGCTCGACAGTGCCGCGCCCGCCACACCGGGATCGAGCGCGAACAGCGGAGCGCCGTGGGAGATGAACAGGCTGGGTTGCCGCGACATGATCGTGTTCCTCTGAAAAGGGCGCAGGTGCGCCGTGTGTGTCGGATGAGCAGCAGTTTAGGATGAGAGTGGAAATGGACAAATGAGCTTTCAATTGATGCACTGTTGCAAATGGATGGACAATGGCGGAAATCTATCGGATCGAGCAAGAATTGCGAGCGAAAGGTATTGCACCACGCGAAGCCGGCCGGTATAGTGCGGCCCTCGTCGAACACGGCCGGTAACGCAGCGGTGTTCAGGCAACACAACGCGGGAATAGCTCAGTTGGTAGAGCGCAACCTTGCCAAGGTTGAGGTCGCGAGTTCGAGACTCGTTTCCCGCTCCAGATTCGATCAAGAAGGGAAGTCGCACAACGCGGCTTCCCTTTTTGGCTGTGCGCCCAGCATGGGCGCGATCTTGGAGGTGAAAGTCCTCCCACAAGCTGACCACGGCGAATGAAGCGAAGCGCAACTGCATGAGGGTGACCGAGTGTGGGGAGGAAGCGTGAAGCGAAACCG